>CBDIHP010000033.1:0-184431 GCA_965279195.1 Isosphaeraceae bacterium | reverse complement strand
TGCCGCCGGCCATCCCTGCGCCGGCCTCACGAGGAGCGGGGGCGGAAGTCAGGGCCTTGCCCGCTCGGACCGACTCGAGCTTGGGCTCGGACGCTGCGGGCGGGGGTGACTCGGACGACGGGGGAGATCCGGCCGAAGCCGCGAAGTCCCCAAGTCGGGAGAGGGCCTCCTTCTGTGGGGCTTTGGCCGAGGGCGGTTCCATACCTCCCCCGACCGCCGTGGCGACCGAGTTGAATTTCGAGTTGGTATTCGTCCCATCGAAGCCGGACCTCACCGCGACCACCCCTGCGGCGATGGCACCGATGGCGACGATCCCGGCGGCGACGCGGAGCTGGAAGACCGACCGCGAGGGGGGGACGCCAGCGGGCGAGGCGGAGGGCTTGTCCGGGGCCGAAGGCCGGAAGGGGACGGTGGCGGGGGGCTCGGCGGTCGCGGGGGCAACGGTGCCGGCGAGGCAGTCCTCGATGGCCTGCTTCTGGGAGGGCTGGAGGCCGTTGCCGGCGAACTCGGTTTCGAGCCGGAACTGCGCGGCGAGGAGCTGGGCGGTGGCGGCGATCTCGGCGAGGGCGGCGGCGGCCTCGGGATCGTCGGCGATCTCGGCCTCGACCGCGGCACGCTCGCTCTCGGACAGCTCGCCGAGCGCCAGGGCCGTCAGCCGGGGGTCATTGGGGTCGAAGGGCATGGGGCGAACTCCTTCATTCCTCGACGAGCGCGATGATTTCGGAGGCGGCTCGGAGTCGAGGAGCGATTGATCGGAGGCGTATGAGGGAATCCCGAAGGAGTGGGGTCTCTGGATAGGTTTGGAGGCCGGTTCAGGCCGAGGCGGACTCGGCGAGCTGGGCACGCAGGGTCTTCATGCCCATGTGGATGAGGTAGCCGACGTTGCTGACGCTGTGCCCGCTGATCCGGCTGATCTCCTGGTAGGAGAAGCCGTTCTGGAACTTCAGGCGGATCACGTCGCGCTGATTGGGAGGGAGTCCGTCGAGGAGCCGTAAGGCCAGTGAGGCCGACTCCTTGCGTTCGATGAGGTCGGGGGGCGCGGGGTCCGGACTGGTCCTCGCGACCGCCTGTTCTTCGCTGAGCTGGGTCATGCGTCGCTCCTTGCGGAGGAGGTCGAGCGCCCGATTCCGGCAGACGGTGAACAGCCACTCGGCCAGCCTCGGCGCGATGCCCCCCGGATCCTGGGCGCAGAGCCTCAGGAAGGTGTCCTGCACGACGTCGCGGGCGGACTCGACGTCGCCGAGCAGGCGGGTGGCATAGAGCGTGAGGGGGCCTTCGAATCGATCGACGGCCGACCGGACAAAGTCCGGCGCGGGTGCGCTGGGCGTCTCCGACATCGCTGGCTCGACTCTGGGGTCAGGACAGGGCTTGGACCGATTGCAACCACGTCCGATCAGACTAACGCACCGCCGGCCCGAACCTTAGAAAGTTCCTCCGGGCCCCCCTGACGCCCCCGCCGTCGACCCTCGTCCCGCTTGCGCCAGCGGCCTCCCGATTCATCCATGTAAAGCCAGAGCAACAGCGCAGTAACCCTGGACACCGGGATCTTGACAGGACGGCCCTGAAAGCCCGAGAATCCGCTGGAAATCGTCGCGGCATGGGAACTGCTTGCCTGAAGTCCTGATCCCATTTGAGTTCGCGATGATCGCGGAAGGATTCAGTCGACCCACCTTGTCCCGAGTCTGGGGAGCCGACCGATGGACGTCGTCTACTTCTTAAAGCGGTTAGCCATCGAGGAAGAGGCGGCGACGATGGTCGAGTATGTCCTCATGCTCGTCTTCATCGCCAGCGTCGTCTTCATCGCCGCCCAGAGCCTGGGCCAGAACCTGATCCCCGGTTTCAATAGCGTCTCGTCGCAGATCTGATCCCGACGGCCTCGCCCCCATCGTCGCTGACCCGGATGGTCCATCGGCGTCCGGGGTTCCGGTGTTTCGAAGGGACGCTCAGTCGGCCGGGGGAAACGGCCCCGGGGCCTGGTCGGCGGGCTCGGCCTTGCGGGCCCAGGACTTCGGCTTGGGCAGGTAGCGGCAGACGAGGCCCGACAGCAGGAAGGCCCCACCCCGGATGGTCGCGCCGGCCGGGACCTCGCCGTGGAACAGGGCGACCCAGATCGGGTTCAGGATGGGTTCCAGCAGGCCCAGGAGTCCGGCCTCGGGTGCGCTCAGGACCTTCAACCCCCGGGCGAACAGGGCATAGGGGATCGCCATCTGGACGGCCCCGAAGACCAGGAGCATCCCGGCCTGTCCGGGGCTCGTCGGGGTCGGGATCGAGCCCCCCTGGCCCCAGATCCAGAGGCTGAGGGCGGCGGCCCCGCCGAGGTTGTTGATCCCGCTGAGCCAGACGGGGTCGAGGTCGCGGAGCCCCCGCAACCCGGTGGCGACGATGGCGTAGGCGATCCCGCTCGCAAGGCCGAGGACGATCCCCAAAGCCTCGCCCGGGTGGCCGTTGCGCCCCTGGGTGACGATGATCCCCACGCCAAGAGTCGCCAGGCCGATGCCCAGGGCGACTCGGAGGTCGGGCTTCTCCCTGAGCAGGATCCAGCTCAGCGGGACCATCCAGAAGGTCGCCGTGCACTGGAGGAAGATGGCGTTGGCGGCGGTGGTCAGCTTGACGGCGGCCAGGTAGAACGCGGTCATCGCGGCGAAGACCAGGAACATCGGCAGCATCTGCCAGCGGAAGGCCATCCGCGCGCGGGGCACGAACGGCAGGAGCGTCAGCCCGGCGAAGAGGCCGCGGTAGACGGCGATCGCCTGGGAATCCAGGTCGATGAGCTTGGTCAGGACGCCCGAGAGGCTCCAGAAGACCGAGGCGAGCACGACGTCGCGGAGCCCCCGGAGGTGGGCGGATCGTCGGGCGTCCTCGGGGGTCGGCGCGTGCATGGCGTCCTCGATCGGGTGAGTGGAAACCGGATGGGGCATCGTATCGAGGGGTCCCCATCGCGGGGAAGCGGGGATCCCCGGCGTACGCCGCAAGTTTGGCCGGGGTTCGGGGATGGGGAGGGTCGTCGTCGGATCGGGGGATTCCCTCGGGAAAATCCGGGCCGGCGGGTCGTCCGGGCGTGGTGTTTTGCGACTCCCAAGGTGGGGGACCGAGTTGGTTCGGCCGCTCCTGGCGTCGCCGTCGAAGAGACGTTGACAGCCCCGGTTGACTTTCTCATAGTGGCCGCCGAGTGGCCGGCACTCCCCGGGGACCGGGGACAGCCCAGCGCCTCTCGGCAACCACGCAACCAGGCAAGTTGGCCCGCGACGCCAGGCCCATCCCCCCTCTCCGGCCGTCGGCCCGCGACTCGACGCGACGACCTCGACCCACAGCACTCGACGATCCCAGGCGCGTCTCCAACATCACAACCAAGGATGGGTTCGCCATGCGTATTCTCGTCACCGGCGGAGCCGGTTACGTCGGCTCGACTCTCGTCCCGCTGCTCCTGGAGCAGGGCCACAAGGTCCGGGTCTACGACAGCCTGAAGTTCGGCGGCCACGGCCTGCTGCCCTGCTGCCAGCACCGCTACTTCGAGCTGGTCAAGGGCGACGTCTGCGACGCCGACGGCGTGAAGAAGGCCCTCGACGGCGTGGAGGCCATCGTCCACCTCGCGGCCATCGTTGGATACCCCGCCTGCAAGAAGGAGCCGCAGGTCGCCCAGACGACCAACGTCGAGGGGACCCGCACCGTCCTCAGCCTCCGCAAGCCGGACCAGAAGTTCATCTTCGCCTCCACCGGCTCGATCTATGGATCGATTCCCGATTATATCTGCAATGAGGACACCCCCCGCTCGCCGATCACGCTCTACGGCGAGACCAAGGCGACGGCCGAGGAGATGGTCCTCAATGCCGGCAACAGCCTCGCCTACCGCTACGCCACCGCCTTCGGCGTCTCGAACCGGATGCGGCTCGACCTGATGCCGAACGACTTCACCTACCAGGCCGTCAAGAACCGCAACCTGATCGTCTACGAGGGCGGCTTCAAGCGGACCTTCGTCCACGTCCGCGACATGGCCCGGTCGATCATGTTCGCCCTCGACAAGTGGGACACGATCAAGGACGACGTCTACAACGTCGGCCACGAGAGCATGAATTTCACCAAGGAGGACGTCGCCCGGCAGATCCTCAAGCATGTGAATTACTACCTCCACTTCGCCGAGGTCGGGACCGACGCCGACCAGCGCAACTACGAGGTCTCCTACGAGAAGATCCGGGCCAAGGGGTTCGAGACCACGATCGACCTCGATCGCGGCATCGCCGAGCTGGTCCGCGCCGCGCAGCTGATCGAGTTCCAGAACCCGTTCGCCAACGTCTGAACCCGACGAGGACGTCGAGACGGCCGCCTCGGACGGGGCGGCCGGTCAGGCCCGGCGATGACGACCCAGCGGGTCGAGCCGGCGAGTCGCTGAAGGACACGAACTCGCCGACGCCCCGAGAGGGGACCCACCCGCTCCCGCACCTTGAGGATCTCACGGAGGAGAAGGCGCATGCAGAGTTTCTGGTCCGGCAAGCGCGTGACCGTCACGGGCGGCGCGGGGTTCCTGGGCACCCACATCGTCCGTCGGCTCAAGTCCTACGGCGCCGAGGTCTACGTCCCCCGCCAGCGCGACTACAACCTCACCTCGCTCGACGCCTGCCTCAAGTGCTTGCTTGAGCATCCGTGCGACACCCTGATCCACGGCGCCGCGTACTACGGCGGCATCGGGATCAACGTCACCCAGCCCGGCTCGCTGTACTACACGAACCTGGTGATGGGGGCCAACATCATGGAGGCCGCCCGGCTGGCGAAGGTCGGGAAGGTCGTCAACATCGGCACCGCCTGCAGCTACCCCGGCTACCTCGAAGGCCACCTCAAGGAGGAGGACCTCTGGGCCGGCCCCTGCCACGCGTCGGTCGTGAACTACGGCCTGACCAAGAAGATGCTGGCCGTCCAGGGCCTCGCCTACAAGCGGCAGTTCGGGCTCGACTCGATCCACCTGATCCTCACGAACCTCTACGGCCCCGGCGACTCCTACAACCCCGAACGCTCCCACGTCGTCGCCGCCCTCGTCCGCAAGTGGGTCGAGGCCACGATCAACGACGTGCCGAGCGTCGAGGTCTGGGGCACCGGCAAGCCCGTCCGCGAGTTCATCTACGTCGAGGACTGCGCCGACGCCATCATCCTGGCGGCCGAGAAGTATAACGACGTCTCCATGCCCTTGAACATCGGCACGGGCGTCGGCACGACGATCAAGGAGCTGGCCGAGACCGTCCACGAGGTCAGCGGGTTCCAGGGCAAGATGGTCTGGAACACCGACAAGCCCGACGGGGCGATGATGAAGGTGCTGGACGTCAACCGGCTCAGGTCGGCCCTCGACGGCTGGCAGGCCCCCACCAACCTCCGCGACGGCCTGGCGAAGACCATCGCCTGGTACCGGGCCAACAAGGCGGAGGCGGACACCAAATGGTGACCAAACTCCGCACCTTCTGGAGCGCCCGGACGCTCTGGCGTGCCGAGCCCAGGGCGACGACCGCCGTGGCCGCCCCGAGGTTCCACGCCGTCGAGAACAACGTCCCGGTCGACGCCGTCCCGGCCAGCCAGCCGCGCTCGCTGCTGTTCGTGAACCAGTACTACTGGCCCGACCACGCATCGACCGCGCAGCACCTCGCCGACCTCGTCGAGCACCTCGCCGCCCAGGGGTTCGACTGCCACGTCATCTGCAGCCGGGGGACCTACCGCGCCGGTGCGCCCAAGCTCCCGGCGTACGAAGTCCACAACGGGGTGCACATCCACCGCGTCTCGGCGACCTCGCTCGGCCGCAAGAGCACGCTGACCCGGATGGTCGACTACCTCAGCTTCTATGTTCACGCCTGCCTGCTGGCGCTGAGGCTGCCCCGGTTCGACGTGGTGACGACCCTCACCACCCCGCCGATCATCGGCCTGGTGGGCACCCTGCTCCGCCGGCTCAAGGGCTCGCGTCACATCTACTGGAGCATGGACCTCCACCCCGACGCCAGCATCGCGCTGGGGAAGATGTCGAGGTCGCACCCGGTCGTCGCCGCGCTCGCGTGGCTCAGCGACGCCGTCTACCGCCAGGCGGACGCCGTCGTGACCCTCGGGCCCTACATGGCCGATCGGATCGCGGCCAAGCGGGTCAAGCGCGAGCGGATGATCCAGATCCCGGTCTGGAGCCGCCGCGACGAGATCACCCCCCTCCCTCGCGAGGGGCACCCGCTCCGCGAGGAGTACGGGCTGGCGGATAAGTTCGTGGTCATGTACTCGGGCAACCTCGGGCTGGCCCACAGCTTCGAGGAGTTCCTCTCGGCCGCCAGGCGCCTGTCCGATCGACAGGAGATCGTCTTCCTGTTCGTGGGCGACGGCCCGAGGCTGGCCGAGGTCAAGGCCGCGAAGGAATCCGAGGGGCTGGAGAACGTCCGCCTGATGGACTACTTCCCCCGGTCGATGCTCCACGCGTCGCTCTCGATCGCGGACGTCCACCTGATCTCGATGCGGAGCGAGATGACCGGCATCGTGGTGCCGGGCAAGCTCTACGGCGCGATGGCGTCGAGCCGGCCGACGATCTTCGTGGGCCCGCAGCACTGCGAGTCGGCCGACACGATCCGCGATGCCGAGTGCGGCAAGACGATCGACCTGGGCGACGTGGACGGGCTGGTCGAGGCGATCACCCTGCTCGCCGACGACCACGAGGTGGCCGGATCGATGGGATCCCGGGGACGCGAGGCCTTCCTGGCGATCCACGAGAAGGACGCCTGCTGCGCCCAGTGGGGCCTCCTGATCCGCGACCTGCTCGGCATCCCAAGGCCCAGCGCGACGGCGACCGAGCCGATCCGCCGCCCCGGCCCCGCCCTGCCCCGCATGCTCCAGAACTCCTGACCTGATCCCGTCCCCATCGCGCCGGGGCCTTCGGAATGAGGGCCCCGGCTTCGTTTTCGGCCAGGGAGGCCCCGCGATGACGACCGTGCTGCTTGCGCTCATGCTCTCGGCCCCGGTCCAGGCGCCGAGCCCCGCCGCGCCCTCGGTCGCCGAGATCCAGTCGAGGCACGACCGCGAACTCATCAAGGACCTGCTGGCCTACCTGGAGAAGTACCCCAAGGCCGAGGACCTCGAACAGGCCTACATGAAAGTGTTCGACAAGGTCATCGAGCACGACTGGTTCCTCGACCACGAGGCCCTGGCGAAGGCCTACCTGTCCACCTACCCACAGGGGGCCGTCCGCTCGCTGGCCCAGATCGTCGCCACGATGGCGAGGGCCCAGGCGGGCAAATTCGACGAGGCCCTGGCGGTCTACAAGGGGCTGATGGACGGCCTGAGCGGCGCGGAACAGGAGGAGTTCGCGACCAGCTTCAGCGACAACCTCGCCGGGGCCGCCACCGCCGCGGGGGAGCACGCCATCGCGCGGCAGGTCTTCGAGATCCTCTCGAAGAAGTTCGCGGCCGAGAGCCCGAACCTCCAGCAGAAGGTCAAGGAGGAGATCGCCCGCCTCGACCGGATCGGCCAGCCCGCGCCGACCCTGGCGGTCCGCGACCTCACGGGGGCGAACTTCCGGTTCGAGGAGTTGAGGGGCAAGTATGTGCTGGTGGACTTCTGGGCCACCTGGTGCGCGCCTTGCCTCGCCGAGTTGCCCCGGCAGATGGCGGCCTATGATCGCTTCAAGGCGAAGGGGTTCGAGATCGTCGGAGTCAGCCTGGATGAGTCGAAGGCGACGCTCGACGACTTCGTGAAGGCCCGCAAGATCCCCTGGCGGCAGTTCCACAACGCCACGGCGGGGGCCGACATGGTCGAGGCCTTCGGCGTGGGGACGATCCCCGCCACGTTCCTCATCGACCCCCGGGGCAACATCATCCGGATGGAGCTGCGTGGCCAGTCGCTCGACAAGGCCCTCGACGCCCTGCTGCGGTCGGAGTCGGCCGCGAGCAAGGACGCCGGCCCTCGTCAGTAATTGGAGCGGGGGGCCTGCACGACCGGGCCCGAGGTGATCTTGCTGTCCTGGCGGATCATCCACGGCTGGATCTGCTTGTACCCGGCTGGGATGATCACGGTCGCCTCGTAGCCGTCCCCCTTGGTGCGGACGGTCGTCACAGGCTGACGCTTGGGGTCCAGGCCGAGGTCGCGGACGTCGGCGGCATACTTGCCGTTGGCCTTCTTGTAGTCATTCTGCGCGTGGTAGATCTGCAACAGCCGATGCCTCGCCGGCCCGGCGAAGTCGGGCGTGAGCTTGACGGGGTTCTCGGCCGCCCCGGCGAACTGGACGTAGCCCCAGAGTTCCGGCCGGTGCATGTCGACAACCCCCTGCGGCGACCAGACCCAGTTGTCTTCCTTGGTCTTCGGCACCTTCTGATATTTGCCGCCGACGATCTGGTGCTGCCACTCGACCCGGGAGAAGTTCACCCGCCACTGGTCCCCTTCCTTCGGCGGGATCGGCTTGTGGGCGAACTTCGCGAAGGCCGACCAGGGGATCGCCATCTCGACCGACCAGCCGCGATCGAGGTCGGTCGGTTTGTTGAGCGTGCCGTCGATCGAGACGGCCGTCTTCCACCCATCGGCCTCGTACTCGTTCCGCGCGGGGCCGCCGTCGCGGTAGGGGGTGTCGAGGAAGAGGTCCCAGTTGGTGTTGAGGGCGTTGATCTCGAACTCGAAGTACTCGTGGTTGTCGCCGTCGGGGTCGACGAAGACCTCGAAGTCGTTGTCCTGGAAGATGACCGAGTCGTGCTTGGTCAGGGTCCCCCAGACGTGGGGCTCGTCGAGCTGGGCGTAGATATAGAAGTACGTGTCATCCCAGAGCATCTTGGCCCGGGTCGCGAACCGGGGCTTGGGCTTGAGGTCCCCCTCGATGTCGACGAAGCGGTCGGTCCAGGGGACCTCGCGCCAGATCGGCTCGTCGGCCTTGCCGTCGATCGTCAAGGGCTTGGGGGCCTTGTAGGCGACGTACCCCTTGGGCGAGACGTACGGGGAATCGAACCGGGAGGCGTCCTGCGCCGTCGCAGACGCCGCGAATCCGGCCAGGGCAAAGCTCACGACCGCCGTGGTCAGGGCTCGGGACACGATGGGCCTCCGTCGCGAACGGGAGGGTGGTTGCCGGGTGGAAAACGCGACGCGACCGGTCCGGGGCGAGCCGGGCCGATCGCGTCGGAGAGTCGAACAGATGATAGGCCCTTGGGGGCGATCCCACAATGGTCCGGGTTCAGCGGAGGCCGCTCAGGAACTCGACGAGGTCGCGGATCTCGGTCTTCGATAGCTTCTTCACCAGGTCCGCCGGCATCGCCGAGGGCCCTCGCGAACGCTCGTCGATCTCCGACTTCTTGACGACCAGCGGACGGCCCTCGGCGGTGATGAGCTTCAGCTCGTTCGCGTCCTCCCCGCGCAGGACGCCGGTGAGGGTGCGGCCGTCGTTGAGGGCCAGGACGACGCTCTCGAAGCCCTGGGCGATCTCCTTGTTGGGCTCGACGATGGCCTCGAGGAGGTACTGGCGGTTCTTGCGGTTGGCGATGCCGTTGAGTTCCGGCCCGACCTCGCCGCCGCGGTCGCGGACCTTGTGGCAGCGGACGCAGTACACGGCCGCGTTGTTCTCGAAGATCTCGCGGCCCTTGCGCGAGTCGCCCCCTTCCAACGCCCCGCGATAGGCGCCGATCGGCCCGAGTTGATCGGCCTCGGCCCGGTACTTCGCCAGCCGCTCCTTCACGGCCGGCGAAGCCTTCGCCTCGGCCGCCTCGACCAGGTCGAGTTCGAGCGTGGCCGGCAGCTTGCGGCCGTTCAGGCGGTCGAGCCATGTCGCGAGGAGTTGATCCGCCTCCGGCGGCTTGAGGCCGCCGAGGAGCCGCAGTCCGCGCTGCTTTTCGCGGGTCGTGCCCTTGTCGAGGACCAGGGCGATCGACCGGATCGCCTGGGCCGGTTCGAGCTTCGCGAGCAGCCCGAGGGCCTCGGTGCGGAGGCGGTAGTCGGAGTCGGTCAGGGCCTTGTGGACGGCGTCGGCGAGTTCCGTCGCCTGGAGCTGATCGAGGGCCTGGAGGGCCTCGACGCGGGTGTCGGCGGAGCCGTCCTTGTTCGAGAAGACGGCGATCAGGGCGGCGGTCGCCTCCTTGATCCCGAGCGAGCCGGCCGCGTCGATCGCCGCGCGACGGACGGCCTCGGGGGCCGACCTGAGCAGGACGTCGAGGGCCGGCTTCAGCGCGGCGGCGGCCTCGGCGGCGGGCCGGGATTCGATCGGCCGCCACATGCCGACGATCCGGTCACGGCCGGCGGGTTTGGACCACTCTCCCAGGGCCTGCAGCGCCTCGGCCCGGACGGACTCGGCGACGTCGGAACGGCCGGCGAGCTCGACCAAGAACCTCGCACCCGCCTCGCCCCCGACCCTGGCGTTCGCGGCCAGGACGCGACGGGTCAACGGATCGGGATATCCCGGCTTGATCGGGAGGGCCGCCAGCGCGGTCATCGCGGCGGGGATCGGCGTGTCGTAGATCGCCCTGGCGGTTTCGAGCAGGGACTCGGGATCGGCCTTGTCCACGCCGGAGAGCAGGCCGGCGACCTCGGGCATTTCCAGCCGGCGCATGGCAAGCAGGGCCGCCAGGCGGACCGACGGAGACGCATCTTTCGAAGCGGCGAGGATGGCGTCCTTGTCGCCGAGGTGCACCAGGCCCATCACCCCGGCGTGGCGGAGGTAGGTGTCGGCGTCGGCGTTCTCGCGGATCATCGCCAGGAGCGGGGCGACGTCCGTCTTCGGCAGGACTTCATCCTTGAAGCCGGCCATCTTCCCGAACGCGACGGCCGCGAAGAACCGGACGCGGGGGCTGGCGTCGGCCAGGAGCTTGCCGAGCGCCTTGATCCGATCGACCTTCCCCACCGGGAAGACCCTGGCGAAGTCGGCGTCGCCTAGGACCTTCGCCGACTGGGCGCGGATCTCGGGGTCGGCGTCGGCCGCGAGCGCGGTCAGGGTCTCGAACGGCCGCTCGTTGTTCCGGGCGATCTGCCCCAGGCCCCAGATCGCGTGGATCCGGGCGAGCAGCGGGTTCTTCGCGCCGCTAACCGTCTTCAGGATGTTCAGGGCCCCATCGTTGTCGCGGGCCCGATCGGCCAGCTCAAACTGGGCCTCCTGCCGGATCCGCTGGTCGGGGTGGGCGAGCAGCGAGCCGAGTTGATCGAGGGTCCGCTTCGTCATGCCCGCGGCCAGCAGTTTGGGGACTTCGAGCGCCCTCGGGTCGGTCTCCTTCGCGGAGGCGGAGACCTTCCAGATCCTTCCCTTGCCGGGCTTCGGCCAGCCGTCGACCCAGTCGGACAGGTACAGGGACCCATCGACGCCGAAGTCGACGTCGGTGGCGAGCACCGACCAGATCGGCTGCTCGGAATCGACCAGCTCGAACGACGCCCCCTTGGGCTTCATCATGAATGACCGGACGCCCGACTGGCCGTAGGCGCCGCGGAAGTCGCAGAGGAAGAAGTGATTGCGGTACTTCGCGGGCAGGCCCGTGCCGGGGTCGTAGGTCAGGCCCGAGGGGCCGTCGCCGATGTTGATGATCGGCGGGACGATGTACTTCGCCTGGCCCTTCCACTCGGGATACCAGAGCTTCTCGGCGTTCCAGGGGCCGCGGCTCCCCGGCTTGTCGAGGTACTGGAACCCGATCCGCCAGCCGCTGTCGCCCCCCTCCACGAGGTAGACCCAGCGGGCCTTGTCGCCGGAGTCGGAGTTGTTGTCGCCGGTGAAGAGGTTGCCGAACTGGTCGAAGGCCAGTTCCTGGGGGTTCCGCAGGCCGTAGGCGAAGACCTCCAGCTTGCTGCCGTCGGGCTCGCAGCGCAGGACGGACCCGGTGTCGGGCAGGTTGAGCTTGCGGCCGTCGACGGCCGTGACGTTGAGGCCGCGGTCGCCGATCGAGAAGTAGAGCCGGCCGTCGGGCCCCATGCGGAGGCCGTGGAGGTCGTGGCCGATGAAGTTGACGTGCACGCCGTAGCCGTACTGGAGCGACTTCTTGACCTCGGCCTTGCCGTCGCCGTCGTTGTCGCGGAGCTTCCAGAGGTGCGGGATGCAGGCGAAGAGGAGGTCCCCCTTGCGGGCGAGCAGCCCGGCGCCGATGCCGTCGGCGGCGTCGTTGAAGCCGTCGGCGAAGACGGTCGACGCGTCGGCCTTGCCGTCGCCGTCCTGATCCATGAGCTTGCGGACGCGGTCGTGCTCGACGGTGTAGCTGGGGAAGTCCTTGCCCAGGTACTTCCTGTACATGGCCACGCGGTCCTCGACCGTGCGGCAGGCCATGTCGTCGTCGAGCCAGTTCATATGACTGCGCGTGTCGGGGACGCCGTCGGTGTGGCGGAAGGTCTCGGCGACGTAGAAGTTCCCCTTCTCGTCGACGCAGAACGCCACCGGATTGGCCAGGAGCGGCTCGGCCGCGAACAGCTCGACTTTGAGCCCGTCCGCCAGGCGGATCGCCTTGATCGCCTTCTGCGGCTCCTCCGATGCCAGCTTCACGACCGGCTCATACGAACGGTCCTGCGCCCATGCCAGCGCCCCCGTCAGGAACACCAACCCGGCCGCGCAGGCCCCCGGAAACCATCGACGCATCACGACCCCTCGTATCCTGGTTGGAAACGCCCGGCGCAGGCGGAAATTGTGCTCGGGAGAGGCCTTCTAGCGTAGCGAATCGCCCGCGAAATCGCCAGGTAGGGTGTGGTGCCTCGCGGACCAACGGGACTCGAGGCTCCGCACCAACGGACGCGTCCGACGAGGCAAACCATTGAGGACGGTGCGGAGGCCGCGAGGACGCGACCACCACACCCTACACGGATTTCAAAGTGTCTTGTAATAAATATCCTTGAACTGCACCTTCATCGGCGGGCCCGAGCGGAGTTGGAGGGCGAGGATGCCGGAGGCGTCGAACTCCTTGACGTCGTTGTCTTCGAACTCGGCCGAGGTCTGGCCGTTGATCTTCAGGGTGATGTGGTGCCCCTTCGCGACGATGTGGTACTCGTTCCACTCGCCCTGGGGCTTCAACCTGACCTCGGGACCGATCTTCGTGACCGTGCGCTTGCCGTCGGGCGAAACAACGGTCTTGTGGCCGTTCGGGACCATGAGCGGCTCGCGTCCGGTGTATTCATCCGCCAGCCCGCCGCACCAGGGGCCGCTGGGGTAGATGTCGGCCTGGTAGCCGATCCCGCCTCCGTCCTTGTCGATCCGGCTCCGGAACTGGATCCCGGAGTTGCCCCAGGTGCCGAGGAGCCGGAACTTCGCCTTGAGCGCGAAGTCGGCCACGTCTCCCGCTTGCCAGACCAGGAACTGGTTCGACTTGCAGGGGTTCTCCTTCGACGACTGGGCGGTGATGCAGCCGTCCTCCACCGACCAGTAGCTCATGATCGGCGCCTTCCAGCCGTTCAAGGTCTTGCCGTCGAACAGCGGGACGAATCCGTCCTCCCCGGCGGGCATCAGGGCCAGGATCGATCCGAGCGCGAGGGAAATCAGCGAGGCCTTCATGCGGGTGCCCTGTCGTGAGGATCAGGATGTGAGCGGGATCCGCACGAGTGTCCCACACTCCCCTTCGGAGTGCGAGAGCGGAGCTGGCGCATCGTTCCGATGTCGCCGCCTCCATCGCCCCTCGTCGTGGTGAAAGCGGCAATCGCACTCCCGCAGTCCAAAAGGCTATTCCGCGAAGATCTCGGCGACCGGGATCGTCCAGCCGGGGACGGCGGGCTCGGCCTCGGCGACGTCGCCCTTTCGATAGGTCTGGGGCCGATCGGGGGCCGTGTGCCTGTGGACCTGGATGGTCTCGCCGAACGGGTCGACGTCCCAGACGACGAGGGTCCCCGCCTCGAAGTAGTCGGCCCGCTTGGCGGCACGATCGGCCTCGCCGGCGGGGCCGCGTTCGGACTTCGAGCGGACCTCGACGGCGAACGTCGGGGGATTGGGGATGAAGTCGGCCTTCGACCTCGGCGGCGGGCCGTCGTAGTACGAGGCGTCGGGCGAGAACGATTGCCTACCGGAGGCGAGGTCGGTGACGAGATAGCCGATGCCGTCGGGAAATGCCTTGCCTTGCTCGGTTCGCCTGGAATGCTCGCGCAAGCTGGCGTAGATCTCCCCGGCGACCAAGCCGTGGCAATATCCGTGCGGGCTCAATGGCACGATCCTCCCGGCAATGAGCTCGGCACGCCCGTCATAGCGTTCGAGATCCTCGACCGTCGCCAATGGATGCGACACTTGAGACATGGCCGGCCCCCTTCCTGGATCAGGCGCGAGTCCAAATCAACCCGATTTGATCCTACAACATGACCGCCCGGTCGTCACCTCGGCCTGTGCTCCGCCGAAGTCTGGCGAGTTTGTCGCCCGCCCTGGATACTAGCTCCCCTGTCCCACCCTCCCGCCAAATCAGAAGGTCCCCGCCGATGTCGAGCAAGAGTTTCCGCAAAGAACTGGTCGCCTGCATTGGTCAGCCGGTCGACGAGAACCCGACGGTGGTCATGATGGAAGCTGCCTTCCACGACATGGGGCTCGACTGGCGGTACCTCACGATCGAGGTCAGCCCCGAGAACCTCAAGGCGGCCGTCGAAGGGTTCCGGGCGTGTGGCTTCCAAGGATTCAACTGCACCATCCCGCACAAGGTCGCCGTGATCCCGTTCCTCAATGAACTCAGCGCGGCGGCGGAGAAGATCGGGGCGGTCAACTGCGTGGTGATCGAGAATGGCCGGCTGATCGGGGACAACACCGACGGCAAGGGGTTTCTGCGGTCGGTCGAGGCAGTGAGGCCGGTGGCGGGGGTGTCGGCGGTGATCCTCGGGGCCGGAGGGGCGGCGAGGGCGATCGGGGTCGAGCTGGCGCTGGCCGGGGCGAAGGCGCTCACGATCGTGAATCGCTCGGTCGAGAGGGGCGAGCCGCTGGCCCGGCAGATCCAGGAGCGCACGGGGGTGCCGACGACCTTCGTGAAGTGGGAGGGGGATTACGCGGTTCCCCCGAAGACAGACCTAATCGTGAACGCGACGTCGATCGGGCTCTATCCCGACGTCCACGCCCGGGTACCCCTGGTGGCGGAGTCGATTCACCCAGGGATGCTCGTCTGCGACGTGATCCCCAACCCGCCCCGGACCGAGCTGGTCAAACTGGCGGAGTCGCGCGGGTGCAAGGTCCTCGATGGGCTGGGGATGCTCGTGCAGCAGGGGGTGATCGGCCTCCAGCTCTGGTCGGGGATCACCCCCCGGGCGGATGTGATGCGGCAGGCGCTCCTCGATGTGTTCGGCTGAGTTCGCCGGTGGGTGTGGTGAACACGCCGATCGGCAGGGAGGCGTCACCCCACCAGTCCTACGCCCGGCCGATCATGTGCCTGGATCGAGCATCGCCACCGCCGGCGGCGTGGCACCTCTCCGCCGGTCGGCGTGTTCACCTTACCCGACTTGATGGCTCCGACCGGCCACGGCCAAAACGACAAGAGTTACATGCATGCATTGTGCAAATTGCAACTCTGGAATGTAGGAAAGGGCGTAGTCTGGGTGATTTGCGGCAGCAAACCCTGCGGGATGGGCGGGTTGGCCATGATTGTCGGGGCGAAAACTTGAGAAATTCCTTCGATTTTCGACGCATTTCTGCCGTGGCATTGTACCTGCATTAGTGGGGGCCGACCTCGACGACGAAGGGCGAGGGGCAACGAGCTGACCACCGAGACGGGGAGATAAGAACCATGCTGGTCCTGAGCAGAAAACTCGGCGAAAAGGTTGTCATCGGCGAAAACATCGTCCTGACCGTCGTGAAGATCGACCGGAACCAGATCCGCCTGGGCATCGAGGCCCCGTCCTGCGTCTCGATCTACCGCGAGGAGATCGCCCCCAAGAAGGCGACCCCCAAAGCCGAGGTCGAACTCGTCGCGTCCTGAGCCGGCCGGTCAAGTCGGCCAGACGCGGTCGAGGCTCGCCTTGACCAGCCTGGCGATCTCGTCCGCCGGGCGGCCCGCGAGACTCCGGCAGGCCGGCATCGGTTCGGCGGTGACGGGGCCGTCGTAGCCCCGATCCGAAAGCAACTGGAGCAAGGCCCTCGAATCGATCGCGCCGTTCTCTCCCGGGAGGCCGCGGTCGTTGTCTTCGATCTGAAAACGATCGCCATTCGCCCGTGACGGCAGGTCGGCGACGTGGACCCAGACGGCCTTCCGGCCCCGGTCGAAGTGCCGGGCGAGGTCGTCGAGCGTCTCGCCCGCCGCGTAGAGGTGGAAGCCGTCGACGAGCAGGCCGATGTTGTCGGCGATGCCCCAGACCGCGGGCAGGTGGCGGTCCAGGTCGCCCAGCGAGGCGACGAATCTCGCGCCGTTTCCGGTGCGGAACCGTTCGACTCCGATCACCTCGATCCCGAGGCCCGATCCGTGCTGCGCCAGGCAATGGGCGATGCGCCCGAGCCGATCCTCATGGAACCGTTGGACTTGCGAGACAACCTCGGACTGTTGGGTTCGTTCCGGCACTTCCGGTAGGACCCACGTGCCGGTGCGTCTCAGCCCGAGAATGGCCGCCGCCTCGGCGAACCCGGGGAGGGCGGCCATATCCCTTTCGAACGCCTCCTCACTCCCCCTCCAATTCACCGGCAACGGCCAGGCCCCGCCCTTGAGGCCCTGGTCGTCCATCCGCTTCCTCACCTCGGCCGGGACGTGGCCCTGTTCGACGAGGTCGCGGACGAGGAGGTCGACCCCTTCGAACCCGGCGGCGGCGGCCAGGTCGATGGTCCGGGCGGCATCCAGATCGAGGAGGCCGACGGCGCGGGCGTTGAAGCTGGGGAACATGCGGATGAACCTCGGCTGCACTGGCGGGTCTGGGTTCGATGCCTTACCTTAGTGGGGACCGCCGGGCCGGGGAAGGCGCGGCGGCGATCGCACCGGGTGGCGCGAGGATCCCGAGCCGGCATCGTGAGTCGGAGGGGATCGCCAGTCGGTCTGGTCGGAGACTTCGACGGACGGGCGTGTTTCTCATGGTCCAGATCAAGCTGCCGGACGGGTCGTTCAAAGAGTTCCAGGACGGGGTGCGGCCCCGCGAGATCGCCGAGGGGATCGGCAAGCGCCTGGCCGACGCGGCCGTGGCGGCGGTGGCCAACGGGACCGTCGTCGACCTCGACCGGCCCCTCGAAGTGACGACCGCCGACCCGGTCGAGCTCAAGCTCCTGACCAGCCGGGACCGCGAGGCACTCGACGTCCTCCGGCACTCGACCGCCCATATCATGGCCCGGGCGATCCTGAGGCTCTTCCCCGGCGCCCAGCTCGCGTTCGGCCCGACCACGACCAACGGCTTCTATTACGACGTCGACCTCCCGAGCCGCCCGCTCTCCGAGGACGACTTCCCGGCCATTGAGGCCGAGATGGCGAAGATCCTCAAGGACGCCGAGCCGTTCGAGAGGTTCAGCCTCCCCGCCGGCGAGGCCCGGACCTTCTGCGGCGACCTCGGCCAGGGTTACAAGGTCGAGCACATCGACGACGAGCTGCATAAGTACGGCGTGTTGAGCTTCTATCGCCAGGGGGAGTTCGTCGACCTCTGCCGCGGCCCGCACATCCCCCACGCGGGGAAGGTCGGGGCGTTCAAGCTCCTGTCGATCGCCGGGGCCTACTGGAAGGCCGACACCAATCGCAAGATGCTCCAGCGTGTCTATGGGACCGCCTTCTTCGACAAGAAGGAGATGGACGCCCACCTGGTGCAGCTCGAAGAAGCCAAGAAGCGCGACCATCGCCGTCTGGGCAAGGACCTCGGCCTGTTCACCATCTCGCCGCTCGTCGGCTCGGGCCTGATCCTCTGGATGCCCAAGGGGGCGACCGTCCGGGGCGTCCTCGAATCGTTCCTGAAGGACGAGCTGACCAAGCGCGGGTACCAGCCGGTCTATACCCCGCACATCGGCAAGATCGAGCTCTACGAGACCAGCGGCCACTACCCTTACTACAAGGACTCGCAGTTCCCCGTCATCAAGATGCTCGATGACGCGGCGATGCAGCTCGTGCTGGGGCTCGAAAACGAGGAGCTGGACGACGCGGCGCAGAAGGTGTTGCTCGCCAAGGCGGGGATCCCCGACAAGATGCCGACCGGCGCGAAGGACGAGTCCGGCCATCCCGTGATGGGCAAGTCGTTCTGGGAGCACCACGCGGCGGGGCGGATCAAGTACATTGAGGAGCACGGCATCAGCGAGCAGTACCTGCTCAAGCCGATGAACTGCCCGCACCACATCCAGATCTTCGCCGCGCAGCCGAGGAGCTACCGCGACCTGCCGGTCCGCCTGGCGGAGTTCGGTACGGTGTACCGCTACGAGCAGTCGGGCGAGCTCTCGGGCATGACCCGCGTCCGGGGGTTCACCCAGGACGACGCCCACCTGTTCTGCACCATGGACCAGGTCCGTGGCGAGTTCCGGTCGACCATGGAACTGACCCAGTTCGTGCTCCAGAGCCTCGGACTGAACGACTACAAGCTCCGGCTCTCGAAGCACGACCCCGAGGACCCCAAGTACGCCGGCGCGGTAGGCGAGACCTGGGTCCGGGCGGAGGAGGACATCCGCTCGGTCCTGGATGAGATGAAGCTGCCGTACGAAGAGGCCGCCGGCGAGGCGGCGTTCTACGGGCCGAAGGCGGATTTCATCGTCCGCGACTGCATCGGTCGGCAGTGGCAACTCGGGACGGTCCAGCTCGACTACGTCCTGCCCGAGCGGTTCGGCCTGCACTACACGGGCCCGGACAACCTGCCGCACCGTCCGGTGATGATCCACCGGGCGCCATTCGGGTCGATGGAGCGGTTCATGGGCATCCTGATCGAGCACTTCGCCGGGGCCTTCCCGCTCTGGCTGGCGCCCGAGCAGGTCCGCGTGCTGCCGATCTCGGACAAGGTCATGGACTACGCCCACACCGTCCAGAACGCCCTCGCGGCGGCCGGGCTGCGGTCGACGGTCGACGCCCGCTCCGAGAAGATCGGGGCCAAGATCCGCGACGCCCAGCTCGAGAAGATCCCGGTCATGCTGGTGGTCGGCGCCAAGGAGGCCGAGTCGGGCCAGGTCTCTTACCGCGACCGCGTGGACGGCGACAAGGGCGCGATGCCCCTGGCCGACGCCGTGGCGCAGCTCAAGGCCGAATCCGACGCCCGCTCGATCCGCCACGTCGCCGCCCCGGCCGCCTCCGCGGCCGTCGAGGAGACCGCCGAGAAGCACTCGTATTGATTCGGATCGAAGCATCACCCCCCCCCACGTTTGGGGCCGGTTCGTGTGCCACCGGCTTGCCGGTGCCGTAACCGGCCCCGGCCGACGGGTCTCCGATCGACCAATCATCAACACCGGTCTGAACTCCCCGTTTCGGCCGATGCGTCCGTCGCACTGGCGAGCCAGTGGCACACGAACTGGCCTCGAACAGCGCGACACGTTTGGGCTTGTTCATTTTCAACCCCCATTGATGGCCTTCGCATGGTTGCACGGCACCCCCGATGAGCCGAGACCGCGTGGATGAGACCGCGAAGACCCCTCCCACCGCCCGGACCTCGTCGCGAGGCTGGGCGCTGGCGGGATTGATCGCGCAACTGGTCGTGGCGTCGCCGCTGGCCGTGGAGCTCGTGGCGGCGTTGACGGCCCGGGTGCTGGTCAATCTCGACCGCTACTGGGACGGCCTCCGGCTCGCGCCCGTGTTCGCCCTGGTCCGGGGGAATCCGCTCTATCCCCGGATCGATCAGGGGCCCCTTCTGAGCTTCTGCTACGGTCCCGTCTCGGCCCTGGCGTATCTGCCGGCGACCCTCGCCCCTTCGCCGAGCTACGCGCTGCTGGCGGCCTCGGTCATCACGCTCGCGATCAGCCTGCTGCCGATCGCCTGGATCGCATTCCGTCCGGGCGGGTCGGGGCCGCTCGCGTTCCTCGCGTTCGGATTCGCGATGCTCCTGAATCCCTCATTGAGCTACAGCCTGTTCAGCCCGGTGCACGACGCCGTGGCCCTCTCGCTCGGGATGACGGCCTGCCTGCTGCTGGTCTCGGCGAGGGAGGAGCTCCCCCGGGGCAGGCTGATCCTCTCGGCCGCCTCGCTGGCCCTGGCCGTGTGGTCGAAGCAGAACGCGGTCTTCCTGGCCCCCGCCCTGCCCTCCTACCTCTGGATCCTCCGAGGGCGATCGGTCGCATTGAGGTTCGTCTCGTATGCCGCCCTGTCGGGCGTCGCGCTGGGCGTGGCATTCTGCCTGGCGTTCGGGTTCGAGGGCCTGAAATTCAACCTGATCGAGATCCCCCGGCGTCACGCCACGTCGTCCGGGTGGGGCGAGGCGTTGTCGATGCTCTGGGGCGGCTGCTGGCCCTTCCTGGCGGCGGTCGCGATCGGGCTCGCCTTCCGCCCGGGTCAGGTCGCCGACAGGGGATGGTGGCGCACCAGCCCGTCGGGGCTCCTGCTCGTCGCGGCCCTGATGCTGGTCCCGGTCTCGCTCATGGGGCTGCGGAAGGAAGGGGGCGGGCTGAACTCGCTCAGCTTCACGATCGACTTCCTCGCGGCGGCGGCCGTGGGGTTCGCGGCCCCCCGCACCGGGCCGATCGGCCTGCGACGTCTGGGCCTCCCCGTCCTCGCCGGCGCCACCGCGATCGCACTCGGGGTCACCGTCTGGCTGACGCGCGACACCATCGACGCGAAGCGGATCCGCGACAACCCCCACGAGCAGGCCTTCCGGTTCGCCAGGCAGCATCCCGGCGCGGTCTATTTCCCCTGGAACGGGCTCTCGACCCTCATGGCCGACGGGCATCTCGACCACGTCGAGGACGGTTTCGTCTCGGCCGAGAAGATGGCTGGATTCCAGATTTCCGAATCCGTCGTGAGGGAATACCTGCCGAAGAGGGCCCGGTTCATCGCATATCCCCCGGGTTTCAACGAGACCTCCTGGGGCGGGCTCTACATGCGGAAGTATCTCCCCGGCCCGAAGGCGCGCCGCCCCGTCGACGGACTCCGCGAATGGCTGATCTTCGAGATCCGCCCCGCGCCCGGATCCTGAAGCTCGTCCGTCCGTCTCAATATCGCCTCGCGGTCGCCGAAGACCTCTCGAACCCGATCCGGCGAGCCTTGACGGCCTGGGACGTCCGTCCTAGTTTGATGACGTGGGAATTTGTTTGCGCCGACATCCGGCCGCCCGAACCGACCCTCCCTCTTGATCCAGGGCCCGATCCCCATGCGATTCCTCGCCAGGTGCATCGCCACGCTCGCCGTCCTTGCGTGGGTGCCGCTCGTCCTCGCCGATGAGAAGCCGAAGGCCCCGCCGAAACTGCCGGAGTCGAGGCGCAAGGCCAATGTCGAGTCGTTCGAGGTCGTCTGGCAGACGATCAAGGACAAGCACTTCGACCGCAAGCTCGGCGGCCTGGACTGGCAGTCGATCCACGACGAGCTGAAGCCGAAGGTCGAGAAGGCCGAGACGATGGCCGAGGCCCGCGCGGTGCTGGAGGACATGATCCACCGGCTCAAGCAGTCGCACTTCGGCATCCTCCCGGCCGAAGTCTACGAGGCCATCGAAGGGGGCCAGAAGTCGGGCATCGGCGTGACCGGGATCGACCTCCGCGTCCTCGACGGCAAGGCCGTCGTCACGCAGGTCGAGGCCGGCAGCCCGGCCGACAAGGCCGGCGTGAAGCCGGGCTGGATCGTCGAGAAGGTCGACGGCAAGGCCGTCAAGCCGATCGTCGAACTCGTCCGCAAGAAGTACGACAAGTCGAACCTGCTCGACCTCTACCTGGCCCGCACCGTCCTCGGCCGGCTCGGCGGCGAGGTCGGGGGCAAGGTCGCGGCCGACTTCCTCGACGCGAAGGACCAGCCCGTCCACCTCGACCTCGGCCTCGTCCTGCCCGGCGGCAACCCATCGAAGTTCGGCAATCTCCCGACCTACTACGTGAAGACCGAGACGAAGACGGTCGCGGGCGACATCCGCTACTTCTCGCTCAACGCCTGGTTCGACCTCGTCCGGGTGATCACCGCGTTCCGGACGGCCGTCGAGTCGGCGCAGGATTCCGCCGGGCTGATCATCGACATCCGGGGCAATCCCGGGGGCATCGGCGCGATGGCGATGGGCCTCGGCGGTTTCCTGGTGAGCGAGCCGGACCAGAAGCTCGGCACGATGACGACCCGCGACGGCTCGCTGCATTTCACGCTCAACCCGAGGACCCCGAATCTCAAGAAGCCGGTGGCGATCCTGATCGACGGGCTGTCGCTCTCGACCTCGGAGATCTTCTCGGGCGGCCTGAAGGACATCAAGCGGGCCCGGGTCTTCGGCGAGAAGACCGGCGGGGCCGCCCTGCCCTCGACGGTGATCCGGCTGCCCAACGGCGACGGCTTCCAGTACGCCTTCGCCAACTACATCTCCCACGGCGGCAAGCCGCTGGAGGGGCTCGGCGTGTCGCCCGACGTCGAGACGCCCCTCACTCGCGCCTCCCTCCTCGAAGGGCGGGATCCCGCCCTCGACGCGGCCGTGCAGTGGATCCACTCGTCACGCTGATCCCCGCCGCAACTCGGCGTCGATCGTTCCCTTCCCAACGCATCCCTGGAGTCCTCGTCCGATGCGCCTCCCGATCTGCCGTCCGACCCTTCTGTCGTTTGTCGCCCTCACGCTGCTCGCCGCGGTCGCCCGCGCGGAGGACCTGCCCAAGGCCGAGACCATCCTCGACGACGCCGTGAAGGCCGTCGGGGGCAAGGAGGCGATGCTCAAGATCAAGAACCGGGTCATCAAGGGCTCGATGGAGATCCCCGCCGCCGGCCTGAAGGGGACGGTCACCGTCACCCAGGCCGCGCCCGACCAGATGAGCACGGTCGTCGAGTTCGCCGCCATCGGCAAGACGGTCCAGGGGACCGACGGCAAGGACGCCTGGGAGGCCAGCGCGTTCGGCGGCCCCCGGGTGCTCAAGGGCGACGAGAAGACCGCGACCATGCGGCAGGCGTACTTCTACGCCGACCTCGAATGGAAGAAGATTTACGAGAAGGCCGAGACCGTCGGCGTCGAGGACGTCAACGGCAAGCCCGCCTACAAGGTCGTGATGACCCCGAAGGAAGGCAAGCCCGAGACGAACTTCTACGACAAGCAGACCAAGCTGGAGGTCAAGTCGATCCAGTCGGTCAAGACCCCCCAGGGCGAGATCGAGGTCGAGGCGTTCATCGAGGAATGGAAGGAATTCGACGGCCTCAAGATCCCGGTGAAGTCCAAGCAGAAGATCCTGACCCAGGAGATCGTGATGACGATCGACGAGGTCAAGCAGAACGTCGAGCTGCCGAAGGACGCCTTCGCCCCGCCCGAGGACGTCAAGCCGCTGCTCAAGAAGGTCGACTGATCCCCGCCCGAGGGATCGCCCGACCGCGAACGCCCCCCGCCGGCCTGGCCGTCCGGGGGCGTTCGCATTGAGTCAGGATGCCGGCGCGACGCCCGGGCGCTCGCGGCGGCGGTATCCCAGGGTCCTGGCGACGTCGAGAACCTCGCCGTAAGACGGGAACGCCTTGCCGCTCTCGGTCTTGAACCGCTGCATCGCGATCATGAACTCCAGCTCGTCGTCGGAGTACTGCTTCTCGAAGGTCGTGGGGTCGACCCGCCGGCGTTTCTCGACGCGGTCGGGGTCGCTGCCGTCGTCCTTCCTGCGCCTGAGGGTCGGCCCGGCGACGGCGGAGGGTTGCCTGGCGTCGCGCCTCGTCCGCCGCTCGTAGAAGCAGGTGTCGAGGGGATAGGCGGAGAAATCGAATTTCGGTGACGCCTCGGGCGTCTGTTCCTGGTCGGACATGTTCGGGCTACTCCAGCACGAGACCGGGTCGTGTACGGGGGCTCGACGGTGCCATCGGGTCGCGGCCCTCTCCCTTTTCGATTTTTCGAGGCTAGCCTCTGGACGCGATCCACGGGTTTAGCGAATCTGGGAGAGATAGAACGACTCTTCGTGTCAGGCCCCCACCACGTCACGTCCGGCGCGTTCGTTGTGACCTTCGGCCTTCACCAGGACCCTAGAACCGATCGCGGCGGATGTCAAAACCGTCGGGGGAGTTGAGGACGCGGAGTCGTTCCGCCGGTCGCCCGAGCGTGTGTCATAATGACAGTTAATGAGCACCCTCGCGCAAGCCCGGCCGTAACCCGGCCGCACCTCACCTCGCTCCGATTGGCTTGAGACCTGTCGCGGCGTGCCGTTACGATGACGGATACCGTCCCGCACCCGAAACCGGTCCTTTCTCGACCGAGTCGATCCTCTCGCTGGAGAACCTCGAATATGTCCCGAACCGCGCGGCTGTGGAAGGGCTTCGGGTTGGCGACGCTGGGCGGCGTGCTGCTGTCCGGCGACGTGGCCCGCGCCGAAGTGCCGGCGCCGCTGTCGGCCCAGCTCAGCAACCTCGGGCGTCAGGCCGCGGCCCAGGGCCGTACCGCCGAGGCCCGCATCTTCTTCAATCAGGCCCTCAAGCTCGACCCGTCCGACGCGGCCGCCCGCGCCGGCCTGGAGCGGCTCCCGAAGGCCCGCCTTGCGGCGTTCCAGGCCCCCGGCGGGGCCCCGGCGGCCGACCAGCCCAACACCCCGCCCCAGGCCACCCTGGAGCGGCAGCGTGATCTGGAGAACATCCGCCGGCAGGAGTTCAACACCGACGTCCGCCAGCGGCTCCAGCGGGCCCGCGACCTGACCAGCACCGGTCGCCCCGACGAGGCCCTCTCGGCCCTCCGCGTCCTCCTCGCCGCCGTGCAGGAGGCCGATCAGGTCGCCGAGGCCGACAAGACCCGGCTCGCCAACGAGGTCCGCGCCGCCATCCTCTCCACCGAGCGTGCGGAGGAGCGGCTCAACCTCGAACGCGCCGAGAAGTACCGCATCGCCGCCGCCGAGTCGGCCCGCGCGGATAGCCTGGATCGCCTGCTCCGCGACCAGGAGACCGTCACGACCCTGATGAACGAGTTCGACAGCCTGATGTTCCAGGGCCAGTACCGGGTCCTCTCGAACGCCGGGCGCGGCAACATCAACGACATCCTCCAGCCGTTCGTCGACGCCAGGGCCCGCGCCGTCGCCGCCCGCGCCATCGAGCCGGGCAACGTCGCCCCCTACGCCGGCATCACGCTGGCCGAGTCGATCGGGTTCCTCTCCCAGTCCCTCGCCTACGAGGAGCTGAAGGAATACCGGTTCATGTTCACCATGGCCGACGTCGATCGCGCCGCGGTTCCCTTCCCCGACACCAACACCATCGAGTACCCCCTCGCCCGCGACTGGCAGGCGCTGTCCGAGCGCCGGATCAAGAAGTACTCGAACGCCGACTACGTCTTCAATCGCGACGAGCGGACCCAGGCCATCCTGAACAAGCTCGAAGAACGCGTCTCGATGAACTTCCAGAACGAGACGCCGCTGGAAGACGTCCTCAAGTACATCAAGTCGAGCACCCAGGACGAGGCCGCCGGGCTGCCCCAGGGCATCCCCATCTACCTCGACCCCGTCGGCCTCTCCGAGGCCGAGAAGACCCCGAGCTCGACCGTCACCCTCGACCTCGAAGGCGTCCCCCTCCGGGTCAGCCTCCGCCTGATCCTCAAGCAGCTCGACCTGACCTACACGGTCAAGGACGGGCACATGCAGATCACCTACGCCAAGTCCGAAGACCAGCAGCTCGAAATCCGCGTCTACCAGGTCGCTGACCTCGCCATCATCCCCCTCTCCCTCATGGGCGGTGGCGGCGGTGGTATGGGCGGCGGCATGGGCGGCGGCGGCATGGGCGGCGGTATGGGCGGTGGCGGCATGGGCGGTATGGGCGGCGGCGGTATGGGCGGCGGCATGGGCGGTGGCGGCGGCATGGGCGGCATGATGTCCGTCCCCCCGCAGGCCCCCGAGGCCGGCCAGTCCGCCTTCGAGCAAAAAAAAAGCAACTGAGCGGTCTTAACCAGACCCCCCCGACCTCCGGGTCGGGGACAAATCCCCGGGACCCGTCCGCTCCAGCGGCCGCGGGTCCCGGCTCCATTTCGAAGCCGGGCATGGACGACGGGCTCACCGTCAAGTCGGCGAAGCCCGGCGAGGCGACGCCCAAGGGCAAGGTCGCCATCCCCGGGGGGACGGCGAAGCGGCAGTCGCCGGCCAATCCGAACGAATTCTGGATGAACTACTACAAGAACAAGGATGAGAAAGCGAAGGACCTGCTCGACAAGGTGATGCTGCTCCGGAGCGAGGGGAAGATGACCGAGGTCGAGGCCGTCCTGCGGGGCTACCTGACCTACCACAGCACGCAGGCCCAGCCCTGGATGTATCAGACCCTCCTGCTCGCCGTCGAGCTGCGCAAGGGCTCGCCCGAGGAGGTGAAGACCCTGCTCGGCTACGCCGCGATCCTCGCCAGGCGGAACGCCAGGGAGTCGCCCGATCAGCTCGTGCAGGTCGCCGACATGCTCTACATGCGCAAGATCTACGGGCCGGTCGGCGTCCCCGGGAATCTGACGACCTGCGGCGAGCTGCTCGACCTCGCGGCGGCCAATCTTGCCCATCGCCCCGAACCCGTGATGATGTCGATCAACCTCGCCCTCAAGACCAGCGACGCCCGGCGGATGGGCGATTCCGTCGACCGCCTGCTCTCCCTGGGCTGGCCCGACATCGACGAGAACCTCAGGCGCGACGCGCGCAAGCAGGTCGAGGACCTGGCCAAGACATTGAAGGAGGACGGCAAGGCCGCCGAGGCCGATGGGCTGCTCGCCAGGCTCCCCGAGTCGGAGTCGCGCGACCTCTACATCCGCCTCAAGTGGAGCGGCGAGGCCGACCTCGACCTCGTGGTCGACGAGCCACTCGGAGCCACGGCGAAATTCCTCACGCGCCGGACGGTCTTCGGCGGGGCCCTGGTGAAGACCGGCTTCGGTTCCAAGGGCGAGGAGATCTACGTCTGCCCTCGCGGCTTCGACGGCGAGTACAAGGTCTCGGTCGAGACGATCGTGAACGACGAGAAGGCGTCGGTGAAGGAGGCCACCCTGGAAATCATCACGTCCGAGGGCGCGGCCAACGAGGCCAAGGATACCCAGAAGATCTACGTGGCGAAGGTCGGGGAGCGGACGAAGCCGATCGCGGTGACGCTCAAGGGCGGGCGCCGCACGGAGACGCTGCCGTTCGTGTCGTCGCAGGTCAACATACCCAAGCTGGGCGAGCCGAAGCCGCAGCCGGCCGCGAAGCCCGCCGCCCCGAAGGCCAAGGCCGCGCCGAAGGCCGGGGCCGCCCCGATCCGCCCCTGATGCCAGTCACTCCCCGTCCGGAGGCGTCCCTTTGAGACTCGCGATGCTCTCGGTGGCCTGGATCCTCCTCGCGTCCGACGGGCCGGCGCCTCCGGGCCCGGCACCGACCGAGGCCGAGGGCCTCTCGTCGAGCTTCCGGGCCGCCTCGAAGCGGGTCCTGCCCGCCGTGGTGACCGTCCGGTCGGGCGAGCGGACGGTCTCGGCCCAGCCGGTCGACGCCTTCGGCGGCGCCATCGAGCCCCGGCCCGCCCGCGAGCCGGGGGGCTCGGGCGTCATCATCGACGCGGCGAAGGGCCTGGTCCTGACCAACGACCACGTGGTGCAGAGCGTGCCCCGGCCCGTCGTTGTCCTGCACGACGGCCGCGAGCGGCCCGTCAAGCAGGTCCGCCGCGATCCCAAGAGCGACCTCGCCCTCCTCGTCATCGAGCCGGGCGGGCTGTCGCAGGCGGAGTGGGGCGACTCCGACGCGCTCGACACCGGCGACTGGGTCCTGGCGATCGGGCAGCCGTTCGGCCTGTCGGACACGGTCACGGCGGGGATCGTCAGCGGCAAGGGGCGTGGCATCGGCCTGGCCCTCTACGAGGACCTGATCCAGACCGACGCGGCGATCAACCCGGGGAACTCCGGAGGCCCGCTGGTCGATCTCAAGGGCCGCGTCGTCGGCATCAACACCGCCATCAAGACCTACGGCGGAGGCTACGAAGGCGTCGGGTTCGCCGTGCCCGCCGACCGCGCGCGTCGGGTCGCGGGGGACCTGGAGACGATCGGCAAGGTCCGGCGGTCATACATCGGCATCAGCGTCCGGCGGCTGGACGGCGAGTCCGGGACCAGGCTCGGGCTCCCGGGCGCGGTGGTCGTGACGGCGGTCGTCGCCGACGGCCCGGCCGACGCCGGCGGGATCAGGCCGGGCGACATCCTGCTGACGATCGGCGGGCGGCCGGTGCGAGGGCCGGGCCCGCTCCAGGCCGCGATCGAGGTCGCAACGCCCGGCGCGCCCCTGCCCATCCGCGTCCTCCGGGCGGGCGCGGAGCGGGACGTCTCGGTCCGCCCCCTGGCGCAGCCCGACCAGTTCGGCCTGCCCGAACCGGCCCCGATCGCGACCGGCCCGATCGAGGCCCCGAGGCCCACGGAGGCCCGCCCCGAGCCCTCCACCGCCCCGCGGCGCGAGTCGCTCGAATCCCGCACGCCCAGCCGCTTCCCCGCCCTGGGTCTGCGACTGGCGGAAGCCACGCCCGAACTCCGCAACAGGCACGGCTTGCCCGAGGCCGCAACGGGCCTGGTCGTGCTCGGGGTCGAGCCGGGCGGCCCGGCCGATCAGGGGGGCCTGGAGATCGGGATGTTGGTCACCGACGCGGCCACACGCCGGGTCGAGACCCTCGCCGGCTTCCGCGAGGCCCTGGCCCGTCGCGACAAGGCCCGCGACCTCGTGATCCGCGTCCTGCGCGGGTCGAAGGCCGAGTTCCGGGTGTTGCTGGGCGTCGAGTGATCGCCCGTTGATCTCTGTCCTGAGATGTAGGGCTCGCCCCGGCCAATGGTGCCCGCGGGTTTCGTCCTCGGAAACCCCGGACCTGGCTCGTGCGGAACGGAGTGCGGAGGTCGTCCCGGCCGGGGTATCGCGGACGATACCCGCGGGCACCCTTGAGTCGTTCTGGATACCCCTCGTCAACGAACAACGCCCGCGTCGGGATCGGAGGATCCCGACGCGGGCGTCTTGGGTTCAAGCGAGGCGAGGCTCGGCGGCGACTCAGTAGGAGTCGGCCGAGAGGACTTCGCCCTGGTTGCGGGAGCCGAGGGCCCAGACGGAGGTCAGGGCGGTCGAGCTCTTGAGGAAGCGGACCGAGCCGTCGCCCATCAGGATGTTGGCGCCGCCGGGGTGGTAGCTGGAGAGGCCGAAGATGCCGGGGCCGTCGAAGTCGCCGCAGCCGGCGCACGACATGCAATTGGGGACGGCGGTGTTGGGCGGGAAGAGGAGGTTGCCGAGGCCGCGCCCGAACATGCCGGTGGCCCACTGCTCGCCGATCCAGCTGCGGTTGTTCTTGCCGCCGGCGGCGGTGCTGCCGATGCCGAGGGACTGGGTGCAGGTGTTGGCGTAGTTGACGAGGGCAACCTGGCCGAACGGCATGTTCGCGGCCGGGGCGTCGGCACCGCCGCCGCCGATGTAGGAATTGCCGATGTTGGTGACATCCTGAGTGTTCAGGATGTTGACGTTGAAGTCGCCGGTTTTCCACTCGCCGAAGGCGACCGTGTTGCTGGTGCCGTCGGTGATGTCGCGGATGCCGAACGGCGAGCCGGCGTACCGGAAGATGCCGTTGGGCGGGCCCTGGGTGTAGGTGCCGACGAAATTGACCGAGGAGCCGACCGAGGCGAAGTAATTATTGCCCGGCGCCTGGACGCCCCAGAAGTTGTTGTTCTGCGGCAGCGGCGAGCTGGGGCAGAGGAACGACTGGACGCGGGTGCGGATGCCGGTCGTGTTGGCGTAGACGAAGCCGTAGCTGGCGCCGTCGTCGCCCTGATTGACCGTGCCGTAGTTGAGCGAGGAGGCGATCACGCCGCCCTCGATGTACGGCAGCAGCAGCGACTGCGGGCTCCAGGCGCCCCAGGCACCGCCGACGCTCACCGCGCCGCCACTGATGCGGGTGGCGGGATAGGAGCTCGGGAAGACCTGGGTGGTCGACTCGTAGTTGTGCATCGCCAGGCCGATCTGCTTCATGTTGTTGGTGCACTGGCTGCGGCGGGCAGCCTCGCGCGCCGACTGCACGGCGGGCAGCAGCAGGGCGATCAGGACGGCGATGATGGCGATCACGACGAGCAGTTCGATCAGGGTGAAACCCCGACGGCCGCGCACGGCCTTGGTCTCGGATGACATTCGCTTGCTCTCCCTGGGATTGAGGCTGAATGACGGACGGATCAGGCAAGGGGATGATGGCCCTCACGCCCCCCTTGCAACGGGCGGAGGCGACCGACGGCGCGGTTCGGCCGTGGGTCGGACGGAGGGGCGTGGCCCGCTCGGCGGACGCGGATGACCTTGGAGAGTAAGAGCGCGTCTCCGGGCCGACGCCCTGGTCTCACTTGGCCTGCGAGTAGTTCGACGGGTCGCCCTGGCTGACGGGACCGGCGCCGACGCCGGCCGCGGCCTTGCCGACGACGGGCGGCGCGGACGCCTTGCTCACGTCGGGGAAATTCACCTGGACCGCCTCGTTGCCGCCGCCGCAGCCAGCCAGGCCGAAGCCCAGGCAAAGCGCGAAAAGGCTCAGGGTGCGGACGCGATTCGTTCGGGGGACAGGAACCATGAAACGTCCTCGAATCCTTGCGATAGGGGGTGCGCAGCATCACCCCGGGCGGGACACGCCGGGCGTGTCAGCCCCGTGAGTTTCGGAGAGCGGACGGCCGCGGGACGCCGGAGCGTCGACCGCAGTCCGTCCGGATCAGGCGGGGTACAGGCGCGCGCGGAACTCGCTCACGCCGGCCCGGGTGATCGATTGGGGTGGACTACTGGGGCGAGGGCCTTTACCAACTCGCACGACAGGCCCTCACAACACTTTCATAGAGCATTCACGCATCAATTTTCAAGTGAATTCCGGAGAATCGCCGATTTTCGGCATCACAAAACAAAAAACCACTCGTAACGAACCAATTTCCGGCGGCAGGTGGCACAAAAACGACATCTGTCCGAGGCGGCGAGGTGCGGCCGCGCCCGACTCGGGCGAAGAGGCCAGGTCAGGTCAGGCGGTCGGCGAGGGGAGCGACTCGGCGGGCGCGGGGGCGTCCCCGCCGGGCGGGGCCTCCGGCTCGGGCCGGAGGGCCATGAGCATCAGCGACACCGCCCCGAGCACGAGCATGTTGTCGGCGAAGTTGAAGATGGCGCAGTCGAAGTTGATGGCGTCGACGTGGAAGTGCACGAAGTCCCGCACCTGGCCGAAGACCAGCCGGTCATAGCAGTTGCCGATGGCCCCGGCCATGATGAGCCCGAGCGCCGCCGTGAGCCGGCCGTCCCGGGCCGCGCCGAGGATGAACAGGTAATAGGTGATCCCCAGGCCGGCGATCACGGAGAGGCCGGCGAAGACCAGGCTGGAGTATCCCCAGTTCCGCCCGAAGCCCCACAGGGCCCCGGGGTTGTAGCTCGTCCGGAGTTCCAGGATGTCGGGCACGACCGACAGCGGCGCGCTCAGCTCGGGCTCGCCGATCATCTTGAAGACGACCGACTTCGCCGCGAGGTCGAAGCCCGCCCCGCCGAGCGCGATCGCCAGGAACAGGAACACCCGGCTGAGGGGATAACGCCGCGTCGCCGACCCCGTCTCGCTCATCCCCGGCTCTCCATCTCGCGGGCGCAGTTGATGCAGTAGCGGGTGTACGGCAGGGCCTGGAGCCTCGGCTTGGCGATCGCCCCGTCGCACTCCTCGCAACGCCCGTAGCTGCCCTTGTCGATCTTCCCGAGCGCCTCGTGGATCTGTTCGAGCGTCTCCTGCTCGTTCTGGATCAGGCTCAGGGTGAATTCCTGGTCGTAATTCTCCGAGCCGACGTCGTCCAGGTGCACCGGCGCGTTCTGGAGGTTGCTTTCGTCCGACTGCGAACGCCGCAACGCCTCGTCGGTCATCTGGTCGAGGTCGCCCCGCAGGCGCGACCGGATGTCCTGGAGCATCTGCCGGAACGCGGTCAGGTCTTCGGGCTTCAACGCGCTGGACATGGAGATCCCACCCAAACTAGGAAGCGACGCGAGGGCGGCCGGCATTCGCGGGCGAGTCCTCCTCCCCTTTGCGGGCGGAGGCGCAACAGCCCATACCATCCAGACTACAACGGCGTCCAACATCGGACTACCCCGATCCGGCGCATTCTTCCCACGAGTTGCGTCCGTTTTCCCCGTCAATCTCGGATTCGGAGGGTATGGTTGTGCAACACCCTGCGCGCCCCGCCCGGCCGGGAGCGTCGCCACGGCTCCACAACTCGAGGACAGGCATGAGCAGCGGACAGCGGACCATCTTCGTCACCGGGGCCACGGGCCTCGTCGGCAGCCACGTCGTGGAGGAGGCCCTCAAACGCGGCCACACGGTCCGGGCCCTCGTCCGCGCCTCCAGCGACACGAAATGGCTGGACGCCCAGGGGGTCGAGAAGGTCCTCGGCGACCTCGCCGACCCCGCCGCACTGCGAGAGGGGGTCAAGGGCGCAGACTGGGTCATCAACTGCGCGGCGAAGGTCGGCGACTGGGGCACCCTGGAGGAGTTCCGGGCCCTCAACGTCGCGGCATTGAAGCTCTTGCTCGACGCCGCGGCCGACGAGACGGTGGCCCGATTCGTCCACGTCAGCTCGCTCGGCGTGTACGAAGGGCGCGACCACTTCGGCACCGACGAGACGGTCCCGGTCGCCGCGGAGTCGCTGGACGCCTACACCCGTTCCAAGGTCGAGGCCGAGGCACTGGCCCTGAGCTACGTCAAGGACCGCAACCTGCCGCTGACGGTCGTCCGCCCCGGCTTCATCTACGGTGAGCGCGACCGCACCGTGCTGCCGAAACTCCTGCACTCGCTCCGGACTGGACGGTTCGCCTACTTCGGGTCCGGGAAACAGGCCCTGAACTGCATCTACGTCAAGAACCTCGTCCACGCCATCTTCCTGGCGGCCGAGAGCCCCGGCTCGGTCGGCGAGGTCTTCAACATCACCGACGGCGCCCGGGTGAGCAAGAAGGAATTCGTCGGCCAGGTCGCCACCCTCGCCGGCCTCAAGCCGCCCCGCCGCAGGATCCCGCTCTGGCTCGCATGGACCCTGGCCGTCCTCCTCGAACGCCGGGCCAAGCGGAAGAAGTCCCCCACGCCCCCGCTCGTGAACAAGGCCCGTTACAAGTTCCTCGGACTGAACCTCGATTACAGCATCGAGAAGGCCCGCAAGGTCCTCGGCTACGAGCCGCCGTTCACGACCGCGCAAGGCCTCGCGAACGCCGTGGCGGATGTGGCCCGGTAGGGTGCCCTGCGACGCGTACCCGCATCTACCGCACCGACTGAAGCGACCGTAGCGCCGGGCGAGCATCTCCCGATCCCGCCCGACCATCAGCCGAAGGGGACCACCGAGCCGGATCTCCCCGATCGGTCGACCGGGGCCAATCATGTCGACGGATCGGCAGATCCGGTTCCGTGGTGCGGTACTTCAGCCGGTGGCGCGGCAACGGGACGTGCTCGCCGACCGCATCCGAGCGGCACGCTCCATGCGGCGGGGGTTGCGGGTAGAATGCCCGCTCCGAAGAGTTGACACGCCGCCGAACCAGGGAGTCCGCCGATGGATGCGATCAAGGGCCAGAAAGTCGCCGTGCTGGTCGAGAAGTTCTACGAGGATCTGGAACTCTGGTACCCCGTCCTCCGACTCCGCGAGGCGGGCTGCGAGGTCAAGATCGTCGGCCCCAAGGCGGGCGAGACCTACGCCTCGAAGCACGGCTATCCGGCCAAGGCCGACACCAACGCGGCCGACGTGACCGCCTCCGACTTCGACGCGATTGTCATCCCCGGCGGCTACTCGCCCGACCACATGCGCCGGCACAAGGCGATGATCGACCTGGTCACCGAGGGTGCGAAGCAGGGCAAGGTCCTGGCGGCGATCTGCCACGGGCCCTGGATGCTCTGCTCGGCGAAGTGCCTCAAGGGCAGGAAGGTCACCGGGTTCTTCGCGATCCGGGACGACGTCGAGAACGCCGGCGGGATCTGGGAAGACGCCGCCTGCGTGCGGGACGGGAACCTCGTCACCAGCCGGACGCCGGACGACCTCCCGGCGTTCATGCAGGGGATCTTCGCCGCCATGGCCGAACGGGCGTCGAAGTGATCGGGACCGCTTGACACTCGGGCGGGCTCGTCCCCCTAATGATCGCCGGTGACGGGGATTGCGCCGGTGGGGTGCGGGGGACGACGCCTTGATCATCCATTGCCCGTATTGCGAGTTCGCGGTCAAGGTCCAGGAACAGCCCGCGGGCAAGTTCGCGACCCGCTGCCCGTCGTGCCAGCAAAGGTTCGCGGTCGCGTTCTCGGGCGTCCCCGGCGAACCGCCGAAGACCGCTAAGAGCCGACCCGCCGGCGCGCCCGAAGGACCGTCGGCGGCCGTCTCGGCGATTCCCGACCCGCGCCTGGACGAGACCATCGACTACGCCTCCCCGGCCACCGATCCCCTGCCCCCCTTCCTCCGCGAACCCGCCCCGACCCCGCTCGACGCCACCGTCACCGAGGTCCAGGACGCCATCTCCCTCGAACGGACCGTGCGTCAATCGCTCGACCCCGTCACGGGGGACGACGCCATCCGCACTCCCCGGCGGATCGGCCGCTACTGGATCTCCAGGCGCCTCCTGGCCAGCCCGATCGGCCCGGTCTTCGAGGGGTCCGACCTCGCCACAGGCCGCAGGCGATGGCTCAAGACGCTGCGCCCGCGCTGGGCGGCCGACGCCCCTTACCTCAGCGGCCTGACCCGCGACGCCGTGGCCGCGTCGGTCATCAGGCACCCGAACCTCGACCCGATCGTCGATGTGCAGGCCGACGGCGGGCAGTGGTTCGCGGTCTACGACGCGCCCGATCCGGTCGACTCCTCCAGCCTCCCCCAGGACGCCGAAGCCCGTGCCGCCCAGCTGCTCCACGCCGCCCGGGGCCTGCTCCGGGCCAGGGAAGAGGGCCTGTTCCACCGCGACCTGTCGGCCGGTTCGATCGTCGACCGGGGCGCCGGGTTCGTCGTGCTCCAGGACCTCGGTCTCGGGCGAAAGCCGCCGATCCACGAGCCCGGGCAGCCCATCGCCCTCTCGGGGCCCGAGGACGGCGATCCCAAGGCCGACGTCGCGCAGCTCAGCACACTCCTGGAATCCGCCCTGGTCGGCACCCGCCCGAGCGCGGGGCTGTCGGAGGTCGTCAATCGGCTGAGGGCCACGGGCCCGAACGCGGTGACGAGCCTGCCGGATTGGGTTCGTTTGGTCGAATCCGGACTGGCCCTGCCGACCGGCCCGTTCTCGCCGACGCCCGAGCAATCCACCGCGCTGGAGACGGCCGCAGCCGAGTTCCGCGAGGCGTCGCCGCTGATCAAGATCCGGGGCCAGTCGCTCCTGGGCGTCGCGGCGGGGCTCGGGGCCCTGATCGCCTTCGCGGCGCTGCTCGGCAAGTGGCTGGCCGTCATGGGGCTGGGGCTGTTCGGGCTCGTGAGCTTCCTGGCGTTCCTGACCGTCCGGGGGTTCCTCGGCGAGTCGCTGCTGTTCGAGAAGCTGCGGCTGCTCGTCCTCGGCGGCAAGCGGTCGGACTGGACGGTGGTCGGCGTGGGGGCCCTGCTCCTCGTGGGGCTGCTCTGGGCCCTGCATTTCCTGATCCCGGCGTTGATCCTGACGGCGCTCATGGTCGCCGGGGCGGTCGCGTTCCGGCACGGCGTGGATGTCCCGATCGCCGAGGCGAGGCGCGGGCCCTTGAGCCGGATCGAGAGCCTGCTCGCCGGCCTGAGGCGCCGGGGGATCGGCGAGGCGGACGTCCGCCGGTTCGTCTGCGTCGGCGCGGGCCGCGACTGGGAGGAGCTTTACGAGGCCCTGTTCGGCTACGAGGCCAAGCGGCTGGCGCGGTTGGTCTGGGGAACGGACCCGACCGGGGCACGCCGCCCGAGGTTCGCCGCCTGGCGTGACCCGCTCCACGACCTGCTCGACGGGTTGCTCCAGTCCAGGCAGGAGCGCCGCTGGCGCGAGATGCTCCGCATGGTGGAGGAGGCCCGGCTGGTCTCCGAGGGGACGAACCTGCTGACGGCCCGGCGCCGCTCGGCCCGGATCGCCGACGCGATGATCGCGGTCGTCCGCGACCGCCGCAGCGGCATGCTCCCCCCCGACCCGCCGCTGGTCGTCGCCCTCCGCAAGGCGACGCTCACGCCCGATTCGGTGCTGACCACGGCCACCAGCGAGTTCCGCCCGGACGGCCTGCGGATCCGGACGTTCCTCGACGGCGTCTTCGGGCCGACGTTCCGGTTCCTGCTCGGCAGCCTGTTCCTCGGCGGGTTCCTCGCCTGGGCGATCCAGAACGACATCGTCTCGGGCCGGGAGATCCAGCAGACGGTCGCCGGCGCGGTCGAGTCGGCCGACGGCAAGAAGGCCCTCGACGACGCGAAGGCGATCGGGGCGAAGACCCTGGAGAAGGCCACGAAGGTCGCGATCGAGGGCCAGCCCACCGAGCCGCTCCGCGTCCCGGGCGTGCCCGACCCGATCGGCTCGCTGTTCGACGGCTTCGGCCCCGGCGTCGCGGGGTTGTTGCTGATCGCCTCGGCGGTCTTCGCCGGCGGGCGGCTTAGCCTGTTCGCCGTCCCGGGCGCGCTGATCGCGTTCTTCGGCTCGAAGCTCGGCGTCCCCCCGATCGGCCCCATCTCCCCCGTCTGGATCAGCGGCGCCGTCGGCCTGGCCCTGACAGCCGCCGGCACCTTCTTCCGCCGGTAGGGCGGAGATCGCGCACAACCAGATAGACACATCCAAATTCATGGATTCGGATAGTTTGGCGCATCATCCGCGTCCGTCGGCGGGGTGACGCCTCCCCGTTGGGTCGGCGTCTTCATCGCACCCTACCTGGCCGCTCGTCCGTCCGATGCGGGCTGCGCGATCGCGGAGACCTTCCAGAGGGAGAGGGAGCCGTCATCGCCGGCGACGGCGAGCCGCTGGCCGTCGGGCGAGAGGGCCATGCCCCGGGCCCAGGCGGTGGAGAGGCGGGCCTCGCCGACTTCCTCCCGGCTCGCCAGGTCCCAGACCCGGATCCGGTGGTCGCCCCCCGCGCTCACGATCCGCTGGCCGTCCGGCGAGAACGCGAGGCAGGTCGTCCATTGCGCGTGCCCGGCCAGCGAGCCGATCGGGCGGTCCTCGGCGAGGTCCCAGAGCCGGATGGCCCCGATGCTCCGGACCGACCAGGCGAGCGTCCGGCCGTCGGGCGAGCAGGCGACGCGGAGGACCGCGCCCCGAGGATCGCGATGGGTGCGGAGGATCCGCCCCTCGGCCGCGTCCCAGAGATTCACGAGCCCGTCGAGCCCGCCGGTCACCAGGCGGGTGCCGTCCGGCGTGAAGGCGAGGGTGTGGATGGGCTCGCGATGGCCTCGGAGTTCGGCCAGGACGGACCTGTTCTCCACGTCGATCAGGCGGACGACGCCGTCGAGCCCGGCGGCGGCCAGCCGGCCCTGCTCGGAGAATCCGACGGCCCGGATCACGCCGGCCTCGGGAATCAGCGGCCCCGCGGGGAGCTGCTCCTCGCAGTCCCAGAGTTCCAGCCCCCCCTTCGAGAGCGACAGCACCAGCCAGCGGCCGTCGGGGGAGAAGGCCGACGCCAGGACCCCGGACGACTCCTGGAACCCGCCCCGGGGCGCGGCGTCGTCGGGCTCCCAGAACCGGACCCGGCTGTCCAGCCCGCCGGTGAGGAGCGTGCGGCCGTCGTGGCTGAAGTTGATCGCGTCGGAACACCCGGAATGGGCGGCTTGCACCGCGATCAGCGCGGACGGCGGGGGGTCGTCGTCGCCCGGGTCGGCGTTCCAGACGAGGGCCGCGAAGACGACCCCGAGCAAAGCCACCAGCTCCTTGGTCAGGATCGCGATCCGCAATCCCCTGCGGCGGCGGCTCTCCTTGCCGCGGACGCCGCCCAGCGTCTGCCCCTCGACCGGCTCCGACATGGAAGGGTCCTCCTGCTCCGGGCACGCCGCGATCGGATCGCCGGGCGGGCTCCGGTGTTGTTGCCATGGGTCAAGCACGAGGAATCGCAAGCGGCGGCTCGCTGGGGGAAGGCCGCGAGGTGTTGCAAGGAATCCTACGTGCTATTGGCGATTTTTTCACGACCTCTTAGCCGATTGTTCACATTTTTTTCACAATCGGCGATTGGCTTTGTTTCGGCGATTCACCGGAGTGCCTGGACAGCGGCCGGGGCTCGACGTTGCCCCTGTCGGTGGCCTGGGTTAGACTGCGCCCGGACGGCCGGGCCCCGGACACCCCGGCCCGGCCGTCCTCCCCGCCCGCTTCATCCCACCCGCCGCCGGGTCGTCGGTCGGTCATCGAGGAGGCTGCTTCTGATGTTGAGCACGTCGAGGGGACGCGCCGGCCTGGCATTGGCCGCCGTCGCTGTCCTGGCCCTGGCGCCGGAACCGAAGGCCCTCGGGGCCCTGCCGAAGGTGAAGGAAGGCTTCCAGATCCGCCTGGTCGCGAGCGTCCCCGCCGTCCACTACCCCTGCCAGATCGCCACCGCCCCCGACGGCTCGCTGTTCGTCGCCGAGGACCCGATGGACCAGGTCGGGCCTTATGAGTCCGACAACGGCCGGATCCTTTTGATCCGGCCCGGCAAGGAGCCGGTCCTCTTCGCCGAGGGCTTCCGCGCCATCTTCGGCATGGCCTGGCGAGATGGCGCCCTCTACGTCATGCACATGCCGAGGCTGACCGTCCTCAAGGACAAGGACGGCGACGGCAAGGCCGACGACAAGGTCGACCTCTTCAAGGACCTCGGCCCCGGCCCCAAGGCCCTGAACGACCACATCGTGTCGGGTCTCCAGTTCGGCATCGACGGCCGCCTTTATATCTCGGTGGGCGACAAGGGGGTCCCCGGCGCGACCGGGCCCGACGGGCGGAAGGTCCAGCTCAAGGGGGGTGGCACGCTCCGCTGCAACCCCGACGGCACGAAGCTGGAGGTCTACTCCAGCGGCACCCGGAACCACCTGGAGCCCAACCTCGACGACCGCGACAACCTCTTCACGTACGACAACACCGACGACGGCGACGGCTGGTGGACCCGCGTCACCCACCACATCGACGGCGGTTATTACGGCTACCCCTACGACTACCACGACCGCCCCGACCGGTTCCTGAACCGGATGGCCGAGTACGGCGGCGGCTCCCCCTGCGGCGCGGTCGTTTACAAGGACGAGGCCTGGCCCGAGCCGTATCGCGGTCGGGGCCTGTGGGCCGAGTGGGGCAAGCGGGCGGTCCGGGCCATCAAGTTCAAGCCGGTCGGGGCAACCTTCGCGGTCGACGACGTGATCGATCTCGTCGAGCCCGGCGAGGTGGCCGACTTCCGACCGATCGACCTGGCGCTGTCGCACGACGGCAAGACCCTCTACATCGCCGACTGGAGCATGGGCGGCTGGGGCAGCAAGACCGAGAAGGTCGGCCGCGTCTACGCCGTCACCTGGGCCGGCGCGAAGGTCGAGACCCAACCGCGCGGCAAGGATTCCGACCCGATCCCCGCCCAGATCAAGCAGCTCGCCCACCCCGGCTTCCACGAGCGGATGCGGGCCCAGAAGGCCCTGATCGCGAAGGGCGAACTGGCCCTGCCGTCGATCGTCGGGGCCCTGAACGACGAGCGCATGTCGCCCGTCGCCCGACGCCACCTGCTCTGGGCCGTCGACGCCATCGCCGGCGGCTCGCCGAAGGCCACGCTGCCGATCATCGCGATGCTCAAGTCGGGCGTACCCGACCTCCGCGCCCAGGCCGCGCGGGCGCTGGGGATCCGGGAGATCCCGCTCGGCATGGAGGACGTCGCCGCACTGGTGAAGGACCCCGAGCCCACCGTCCGGCTGCAGGCGGTCATCGCGCTGGGCCGTATCGGCTCGCCCGAGGCGATCGGGACGCTCACCTGGGCCCTGGCCGACCCGGACACCTACGTCAGCTACTCCGCCCGCGTCGCCCTGCGCCGGATCGCCGAATGGAAGGCGATCAGGCCGGGCCTCGCCTCGAAGGAGGCGAAGGTCCGCGAGGGGTTACTCGCCTCGGCCGACCGCGTTTATGACGTGGACGCCGTGGCCATGCTCAAGGGCTACCTCGACGACGCCAAGGCCGATCCGAAGGAGCGGGCCCTGGCTGTCCGCAACCTGGCCGAGGTCCACCGCAAGGCCGCGCCCTGGGACGGCTCGTGGTGGGGCACCCGCCCGACCCGGGGCAAGCCCCCGGCGAAGGACATCGCCTGGGAGGCGACCCCGACCATCGACGCGACGATCAAGGCGACCCTCGCCGACAAGGCCCTGCCGATCCGCAAGGCCGGCATCCTGGCGGTCCAGGAGATGAACGTCCCCGCGCTGGTGTCGGCCCTCCGCGATCGGTTCGCCGCCGAGCCCAACGAGGAACTCAAGAAGGAGATCGCCGTCGCGCTCGGCAAGCTGGCCGACCGCGAGTCGATCCCGGCACTCGTCGCCTCGATCCGCTCGGCCGACACCACGGCCCCGGTCCGCGACGCCGCCCTGGCGAGCGTCGAGAAGATCGGCGGCCCGGCCGCGAACAAGGCCCTGATCGAGATCGTCGCGGCGTCGAGCGTCCCCGCCGACCGGATCCCGTCGGTCATCGAGGCCCTCGGCCGGTCGAAGTCGAAGGACGCCGTGCCGCCGCTGCTCAAGGCCCTCGGTAGCGCCTCCGAGAAGATCCGGGCCGCCGCCGCGAACGCAATCGGCGACCTCAAGCCCGACGCGAAATCGGGTGCGGCCTCCGGGCTCCGGCCGCTCCTCAAGGACGCCTCGATCGACGTCCGCAAGGCCGCCATCGGGGCCCTCGGCGACCTCGAAGACCGCGACGCGATCCCCTCGCTCGTCAACGCCGCCAATGAAGAACCGACCCGTTACGAGGCGACGCTCGCCCTCGGCCAGATGCCCGACATCCGGGCGTTGTCCCCGTACCTGCACGCGCTTTCGGATCGCAGCCCGGACATGAGGCAGTCGGCGAACCTGGCGCTGGTCAAGCTCCGAGACCAGGCCGCGCCGGCCCTCCAGAGGCTGGCCGATCGCAAGGAGCTGCCGCCGTCGGCCCTGCCCGAGTTGCGACGGGTCTTCAGCGCGCTGGAGCCGATCCGCAAGTGGCAGGTCATCGGCCCGTTCGACCTCAAGGGCCGCCCCCCGTTCCAGGCCGGCAAGCCGATCGACTTCCAGGCCACGGTCCCCGACAAGGACGGCAAGTTCCTGTCGTGGAAGGCCGTCGAGGCGAAGGACGAGGTCGGCGTCGTCGATCTGAACCCCCTCCACGGCGACGGCGACAAGGTCTCCGTCTTCGGCTACGGCGAGTTCAGCGTCGGCGAGAAGCGGTTGGGGGTCCTGTCGCTCGGATCCGACGACACCCTGACCGTCTGGCTCAACGGCAAGCAGGTCTACAAGTTCGAGGACTCGCGGAGCTACAGCGCGGAGGCCGGCCGGGTGGACGTGACCTTCGAGAAGGGGGTCAATCGCGTCCTCGTCCGCTGCGGCAACAACGGCGGCGACTGGAAGTTCTCGGTCGCCTATTCCCGGGGCGGCGACTACGCCTTCCTCAAGGGGCCGGCCCCGGGGGCGTTCAACCCGGACACGTTCCGCAGCTTCGCCTTGAAGAATCCGGGCGACCCGAAACGAGGCGTGGCGCTGTTCAACGATTCGAAGGGGGTCGCCTGCCAGAAGTGCCACGCGGTCGCCGGCAAGGGGGGGGCGGTCGGCCCGGACCTTGCGGGGATCGCCGGGCGCTATACAAAGGAGGAGATCATCGCGTCGGTGTTGTATCCTTCAGCCAAGATCTTCTCGGGCTACGAGCCGGTGATCCTGGCGACGGCCGACGGCAAGACCCTCACCGGCATCCTCAAGGCGGAGACGCCCGAGGCGGTCGAGATCGAGGACGCCGAGGCGAAGCGGATCAAGGTCCCCAAGGCCGACATCGAGGAGCGCAAGGTCAGCGACGTCTCGCTCATGCCCAACGGCCTCGCCGAGGGGCTCAGCACCAAAGACTTCGCCGACCTCATCGCGTATCTTGTGACGCTCAGGGACGCCCCGGCGGCCAGGCCCGTTCCCGGGGCCAAGACGCCCTGACCGGGCCCCATTCCCCAAATCCCAACGACCCGCATTCCGGGACGAGCCACTCGTGAGCACCCCCAACGACGACAGCGCGAACGACCACGGTCCGTCCCGGTCCCGCAGGGAGCGGAGCACCCGCTACCCCGGCGTCCCCATGATCGAGGGCATCGAGTTGGCGAGGTTCGTCGAGTCCAAGGGGCTCGACGGCCTCTCCGCCGGCGACATCGCCACCGCCCTCGGCTACAAGAACATCAAGACCAACACCTTCTCCGCCCGCCTCAGCGCGGCCCGGCAGTTCGGCCTTCTCGAACTGAAGGACGAAGGCTACTGGATCACCCCCCTCGCCCGGTCGATCCTCCACCCGGTCGACCCGGCCGAGCTGCCGAAGCTCTACCGCAAGGCCCTGCTCGTGCCGCCGCTCTACGCCGACCTGGCCGAACGACTGGGCGGCAAGCGGGTCCCCGACGCCCCGATCCTCGGCAACATCCTCTACCACCACCACGCGATCATCGCCAACGCCAAGCAGGCGGCGGCCGAGTGCTTCATCGAGTCGGCCCGGTTCGCCGGCGCGCTGGGCGACGACCTCTTCCTGCATCTCGAGGGGGCCGACCTCCCCGGCGCCCCACCCGTCGCGGCCCAGCCGGTGACGCCCCCCGTCGCCGCCAGCCCCGCACCGGCAACGATCTCGAACAGGCCCGCCCCGGCCGCGCCGCGCGTCCCCGCCGCCCCCGGCCAAGGCCGGACCCGGTTCGACCTGCTCCTCTGGGGCGCCGACGAGGGCAAGGCCGTTCGCGTCCGGGCCCCCGAGGCCATGACCGAGGAGAGCTTCGAGCGCCTCCTCCAGGCGTTGCGGCTCCACATCAAGATCCAGTGAACGCAACCATGCACGCAATGAATCTTGGTTTTCTCCGAAAAAGTTGGGACTGAAATCTTAGGGCGGACGCTGATCCTGATAGAAGGCCGGCTGGGTGCGGACGAGACGCACCCGGCCCGCAGGTCCCGGACGCGGCGAGGCCCCTCGAACTCGTCGAACTCTCCGGGATCGAACCCGCGGCGCCGCCCCCTCCGACGGCCCGCGGCCCATCCCTGACCTCGTGCGCCTCCCTCCTCGGGCGGGTGGTCAGGTCCCCAGGCCCCTGGCGAACGGGTGCGAGTCGCACCCCGGTTCGCCGTCCGCGCCGACCGATCCCGTGACCCCTTTGAAGTCATCGGGCGGGTTCGCTCTGCGCGTTTCGGTTTCTCTCCTCAGGGCTGGCCGCGAATCGGAGCAGGCGATCATGGCGAATACGGATTCGAGCCGCTATCGGATGATCGACGTCTGGCGGGGGATCGCCTGCCTGATGGTCGTGCTGGATCACTCGGGGATTGTGATCCGTCACTATGGCGTGGCGGCCTCGGGGCCGATCGAGCACCAGATCCGCCGGGGTATCGAATTCCTGCTGACGATGGCCCTCGGGCCGACGATGTTCTTCGTCCTGAGCGGCTTCTGCGTCGGGGCGACGCTCGAATCCTGCCGCCGCAAGGAGACGGGCGCGGGGGTGTTCCTGCTCCGACGCTTCTGGCGGATCTTCCCGACCTACTGGGCCGCCCTCGCCGCCATGGTGCTCATGGTCTTCGCCCTCGATTACCTCGGCCTTTCCCGCTTCCGCGAGAATGCCCTGGCCCTGGCGCTCGACTCCCCGCTGGAACTCTCCCCGGCCCAGTGGTTCGGCAACATCACGCTCACCGAGACCTGGCGTCCTCGCTATGCCGGCTCATACCTCGACGAGTCGGCGATCTTCACCCGGGTCGCCTGGACGCTCTGCTACCAGGAGCAGTTCTACGCGATCTCGGCCCTGATCCTCGCCTTCGCCCGCCCCCGGCTCTTCCCCGCCCTGGTGACGGTCAGCCTGACGCTCTTCGGCTACCGGCTGTTCCTCTGGGACAGCGGCGGGATGAAGTCGATCGAGGGGCTCTTCCCCATGTACTGGCAGCACTTCGCGGCCGGCCTGGCCGTCTACTACCGACTCCAGACCGGGGCCTCCGCCCGGACTCGTCGGGGCATCGACCTCGCGCTCCTGGGGATGCTGGGCATCTCGATCCTCGCGATGGACACCGAGTCCGCCGTGGCCGCCGGGTTCGCCCTGGCCCTGATCGGCCTCAAGCCGTTCGACGACCGCATCGCCGCGAAGTCGCCCGCCCGGCTGCTCCAGTGGGTCGGCATGAGGAGCTACTCGATCTTCCTGATCCACGTGCCGGTGCTGACGGTGACCCACCAGCTCCTCAACGAGGTCTGCGGGGTCGACGCCTACTGGCACCGGTTCTGGGTCATCCTCCCCGTCGCCCTCGTGGCCTCAGTCGGCGTGGGCTGCGTGTTCCACGACCTGATCGAGAAGCGTTTCCTGTCACACCCCGCCGGCCTCCAGGGCCGCACGCTGCTCGGGTGCCTCCTCAAGCCACGCCGCTCCACCGGCCTGGCGAGCTGATTTCCGGGCGACCATCGATCCCCCCGCCCCCCCCGAAGCAAACGGCCCGGCCCGCGAGCGAGTCTCGCGGGCCGGGCCGTTTCGCATTCGTTATGGATCCAACGGATGCTCAGATGAACTCGTTGATCAGATTCTCGAGCATCTCCTGCCGGCCGCTGACATTCGTGACATCGCCCTTGGGCATGATGTACGACTCCAGCTCGGCGAAGCTCGACTGGCCCGACTCGACCCGGCGGCCGAGTTCGCCGTCCCAGCTCTTGTAGCGGTCCTTGACGAACGCCGCGAGCCGGCCGTCGTCGATGATCGCCTGCGCGATCTTGAGCCCACGGGCGAAGGCGTCCATCCCGCCGATGTGGGCGTGGAAGAGGTCGATCGGCTCGAAACTCTCGCGCCGGACCTTCGCGTCGAAGTTCACGCCGCCGGTGGTGAACCCGCCCATCTGGAGGATGGGGAGCATGCACTGGGCGGTCAGGTAGACGTTGGTCGGGAACTGGTCGGTGTCCCAGCCCAGGAGGGGGTCGCCGGTATTGGCGTCGATCGAGCCGAGGGCGCCGGAGTCGGCCGCGACCTGCAGCTCGTGCATCATCTCGTGACCGGCGAGGGTGGCGTGGTTCGTCTCGAGATTCAGCTTGAAGTGCGGCAGGAGTCCGTAGGTCCGGAGGAAGTTGAGGCAGGCGGCGGCGTCGGAGTCGTACTGGTGCTTCGTCGGCTCCTTGGGCTTGGGCTCGATGTAGAACGTGCCCTGGAAGCCGATCTCCTTCTTGTAGTCGACCGCCATGTGCAGGAAACGGGCGAGGTGGTCGACCTCGCGCTTCATGTCGGTGTTGAGCAGCGACTGGTACCCCTCTCGGCCCCCCCAGAAGGTGTAGCCGGTGCCGCCGAGTTCGTGGGTCACCTCCATCGCCTTCTTCACCTGTGCCGCGGCGTAGGCGAAGGCGTCGAGGTTCGGGCTGGTGGCCGCGCCATGGCAGTAGCGGGGGTTCGAGAAGAGGTTCGCGGTGCCCCACAGCAGCTTGATCCCGGTCCGCTGCTGCTCCTCCTTGAAGACCCGGACGACCGCGTCGAGGTTGGCGTGGCTCTCCTTGAGGTTCGCCCCCTCGGGTGCCACGTCGCGGTCGTGGAACGCATAAAAGGGTGCGCCCAGTTTCTCGATGAACTCGAAGGCCATGCGCGCCCGGCGCTGGGCGTTCTCGACCGAGTTCGAGCCGTCTTCCCAGGGGCGGACGGCCGTGCCGACGCCGAAGGGGTCGGACAGCGGGTTCGAGAAGGTGTGCCAGTACACGACCGAGAACCTCAGGTGCTCGGCCATCGTCTTGCCGCCGACCACTTCCTCGGCGTTATAGTGCTTGAACTCCAGCGGGTTCCGCGACTTCGGGCCGCCGAACTGGATCTTGGAGACGCCGGGGAAGAACTCGGCCATCGATTTATCCAAATGCGGATCGTCTACGCGCGCGACTCGGACCCCTCCAGCCGCAGAGGGCATAATTTTAAAGGATCGCGTCCCATCTGAACAGGGCCCTGTCAAGCCCCGGATCTCCCTCGAAACTTCTTGCCTCCCCACGGCACGCCCTGTTCAATACCCGGATCCCCACCCTCCCGACCCGCACGATCTCCCCGACCCCAACCCGCCGAAAGAGGCCCCGATGCCACGACCCCGCCTCGCCCCGATCGCGCTCGCCTGGCTCGGCCTGGCCGCCGCCGCGTACGCCGCCGACTCGACCTTCGTCGCCGACGCCCTCAAGAAGCCCATCCTCAAGCCCGAACGCGCCCTGAACGACGTCCAGGACTACGTCGAGCCCCGGATCGAACCGGTCCCCAAGCCGGCCGACGCCGCCTCGTGGACCCGGCAGGCCGAGGGGATCCGCAAGAAGGTCCTCGACAGGGTCGTCCTGCGGGGCGCCGCCGCCGGCTGGGCCGACGCCCCCTCGGGCATCCAATCCCGCGGCGAGATCGAATGCGGCCCCGGGTATCGGATCAAGAAATACATCTACGAGGCCGTCCCCGGGCTCTGGGTCCCCGCGCTCGTCTACGAGCCCGAGAAACTCGAAGGCAAGCATCCGATCATCCTGAACGTCAACGGGCACGACGCCAACGGCAAGGCGGCCGATTACAAGCAGATCCGCTGCATCAACCTCGCCAGGCGCGGGGTCATCATGGTCAACGTCGAGTGGTTCAACATGGGCCAGTTCCGGTCCCTGGAGAACACCCACGGCATGATCAACCACATCGACCTCTGCGGCACCACCGGGGTCGGTGCCCACTACCTGTTGATGAAGAAGGCCATCGACCACGCGTTGACGCATCCGAATGCCGACCCCGACCGCCTGGGCGTCACGGGCCTCTCCGGCGGCGGCTGGCAGACGATCTTCTACACCTCGCTCGACCCGCGCATCTCCCTGTCGGTCCCCGTCGCCGGCTACTCCCCCTACCGCACCCGCATCCGGGCGTTCTCCGACCTCGGCGACTCCGAGCAGACCCCGACCGACCTCGGGACCGTCGCCGACTACGATACGCTCACGGCCCTGCGCGCCCCGAGGCCGACGCTCCTGGTCTTCAACCAGAAGGACAACTGCTGCTTCGCCGCCCCCCACGCCCTGCCCCCCCTGCTCGACGCCGCCGGCCCGTTCTTCAAGCTCCTCGGCAAGCCCGAGAACCTCCGCTCGCACATCAATCACGACCCCGGCACGCACAACTACCTGCTCGACAACCGTCAACAGCTCTACAAGGCGGTGCGCGATTACTTCTTCGCCGGAGATCCCAAGTTCGACGTCAAGGAGGCCCCGACCGAGTCCGAGGTGAAGACCCCCGAACAACTCAAGATCGAACTCCCTGCCGGCAACGCCACCCTCAGCTCGCTCGCCCTCGACCTCAGCAAGTCCCTCCCCACCAACCCCAAACTCGCCGCCACCGTGGAAGAGAAGAAGGACGCCCGCAACAGGCTCGGTGACGTCACCCGCTTCCAGCGCTTCGAAATCGAGGCCAGCAAGGGCGAATCCGAGACGAAGGACGGAATCACCGCCACCCCCTGGAACCTCAAGGGCGGCGTCGCCTGGCACCTCGGCGCCCTCGAACTCGTCCCCGAGGGCAAGACCCCGAAGGAGACCGTCCTCCTCCTGGACGACGGCGGCCGGAAGTCGGTCGCGTCGGTGGCGAATGAACATCTCTCGAAGGGTCATCGCGTCGTCGCCCTCGACCTGACCTTCATGGGCGACGCCGAGATCCCCCAGCGCGGCTACCTGTGGCAGCTCATGATCTCCACGATCGGCGACCGCTCCATCGGCCTCCAGGCCGGCGAGATCGCCGCCGTCGCCCGCTGGCTCGCCGCGAAGGGCGACGTCTCGGTCGTCGCCGTGGGCAAGCGGACCGCCACCGCCGCCCTGATCGCCGCCGCCCTCGAACCCAAGGCCGCCCACCTCACCACGAAGGACGGCCTCGCCAGCCTCAAGGACCTGATCGCCAACAAGGTCCCCTACGAATCCGCCCCCGAACTCTTCTGCTTCGGCCTGCTGGAAGCCTTCGACATCCCGCAGATCCAGGCCCTGACCGCCAGGAAGTAACCCTGTACGGTGTGGCGCCTCGCGGACCAACGGGACGCGAGGCTCCGCACCAATACGGGTGAACGAACGGCGCAATCGACCTTCCGGTGCGGAGGCCGCGTCCTCGCGGCCACCACACCCTACGGCACCAATTCCACCCGCGCCTCGGCGATGTACGGATCCCCGGGCTGATCCAGCATCGCCCGGATGATCAACGCCGGGGCACACGTTTTCGCATCGAGGGACGCGGCGAATCGGATCGGCAATACCGCGCGGTCGGTGTCCCCGGCAATCACGACGCTCCCCGAGACCCCCTCCACGCCGGCCACCTCGACGGCGACGCCGCCGGTCAGCTTCCCGCGCCGGATGCGCACCGGCAATTCCACCACGCCGCCGGACGCGGCCTTGATCGACGAACGATCCAGTTCGATCCCGATCCGCCCCGGCTCGATCACGCCGACCATCTGCATCTGCTGCGCGGCCGGGCTGTCGGAGACCTCATGCACCCGCCCGTCGGCGTCGCGGACGAACCCCGTGGCGAGTATCATCGCGCGGCTCGTGCGGCCGATCTCCATCCAGGGGGGCAGGTCGACCCAGTAGTCGAACCGGGTCACCCCGGCGGGCACGACGATCGTTGGCCCCGTGACGCCCTGGAGGTGTCGCGTCTGCCGATCGGCCAGCCGGACCTCGATCGGGCCTTCATAGCCTTTCCTGTTGATCCGGAACCACCGCCGCAGCTTGGACCCGCGCGGCAGCCAACGGAAATCGTGCTCGGCCGCGACCTCAAACGGGGTCGGCAACTCCACCGCCATCCGGACCGAATCGACATCGAGACCGAGGGCCGACTTCAGCCGGGCCGGCCGCTCCAACGTGACATCCCCGGCCTTCGCCTCGCCGATCACCCGCAAGGCGACCGAATGGATCGCGGCATCTTTCGTTGCCGAGATGTTCAACTCGGCCGAATTCTGACCTTTGGCGATCACAAGAGCTTCGCCCGCCTTGCCGTTCCCCACGACGACGCTGACGCCCTTCGGCAACGGACCGGCGAGTTTCAGGGCGATCGGCCCGTCGAACGTGGAGGTCCGCTCGACGGCCAGGGGCAGCTTGGCCTTCCCCCCGCGCGGCACGGTCAGGGCATCGGTTGCAAACGTGATCGCATAATCCGGCGAAGGCGGCAGGGTGACTCGCAGGCGATAGCCGAACTCGGGCCCCCCGCGCGAGGCGAAGCGGTCGGAGACCTCGATGTGATAGGTCCTGGTCTCGCCCGCCACGAAGGACAGCCGGGGTTCCGCCTGGTTCGGGTCGCTCCTCGCCACCTCTTTGCCGGGAGGGCTCACAACCCGCAACACACCAAGGAGCGGCGTGCCGAACCGGGCCGATCGAAGCTCGACCTCGACCTTCTGCCCTTTGGTCAGAGGGAGGTTCCACGTGTCGATTTCGCCGGAGCGGAGGATGCGGCCGTTTCCCACGGAGGGCACAGTCAGGCCGCCAGAGCCTTCGACAACCTCGGGCAGATCGTCGACCTCCAGCCTGACCGTGCCGAGTCGCGAGCCGTCCCGCTCCCGCGTCAGGACCGTCTCGACCAGACTCGGAAACGGCTTACTCGGATTCAGGACGACCGGAATACGCTCCTCCGGGACGAGGCCCGCCCCGCTAATTTCGAGGGGTGTCGCCCTCCCCTTCCGCACCCCCAGGGGGAAAATCGCATCGATGGTCGTCCCTTCCACGAGGGTGAGCCGATAAACATAGCTGGGCCCTCCCGCGTGACCCGTGTCGAGGATCCGGGCGGTGTAAAGGCCGTCCATTGACGCGCGGAAGGATAAGCGAGGATCGGCCTCGATCGCATCGTCGCTCTCGGCGATCCGCTTGCCCGTCGGGTCGAGGATCTCCACCCGGGCATCGAGCGGCACGCCGAGCGAGGCGGCGGCCACGCTCGCGGAGTACACCCGGCCCGCCCTGCAAGGGAACATCCAGGAATCGACATCCTCACGCGGATAGATCCGACCATTGATAGTGATCGGAACCGCGACGGCGATCCTCGCCGCGGACTCGCGCGACTCGTCCTCGATGACCTCGGGCAGGTCGCCCACCACAAAAGGGAGCGACGGGCACGCCCCCTGCGAGGTCCAGGCCCGCACGGCGCGCGGGCCGAGGTCGGCGTCGGCGTCGATCCGGAAGGTCCCCGCGTAATCCTTGGGATAGTCCTCCGACGCCTGCGACTCGGGCAGCGGCAGGAGCGGCCCTTCGATCCATCGCGTCTCGGACCGGGATACGGTTGCCGGTTCCTTCACCCCCCGGCCGATGACCTCGATCGGCGTCTTCGAGGCGAGGTCGAGCCCGCCGACGCGGACCTCGACCGTCGTGCCGCGCCGTCCGCCGGCCGGGAAGAGGTGGGTCAGTCCGGGCTTGCCCGCTTCGGCGATGGAGACGAGGCTCAGAAACGTGCTGATCCCGGCAATTGCCGGGATGAAACGATGTCCTTGCGTCATCACAGCAGGGCCTCGATCACCTTGCCGTCGTTGACGACCTTGACCGGGCGTCCTTCCGGGGTGAGGAACTCGCGGTCGTGGTCAATCCCCATGAGCCTCAGCATCGTCGCGTAAAGATCCTCGGGCCCGTGCGGGGCGACGGCCGGCCGTTCCGCGCGAGGATCCGTGGAGCCGACCACCCGCCCGCCCACGATCCCGCCGCCGCCGATGGCGACGGTGAAGCCCGGCCCCCAGTGGTCGCGGCCGGCGTCCTTGTTGATCCGAGGGGTCCGGCCGAACTCGCCGGTCATCACCACGATCGTCGATTCGAGCATCCCCCGATCCGAGAGGTCGCGGAACAGGGTCGAGACGGCCGAGTCGAACGCGGGCAGGAGGCTCGACTTGAGCACGCCGAAGTTGTCCGAGTGCGTGTCCCAGTTCGAGTGGTCGATGGTCACGCAGCGCACGCCGGCCTCGACCAGGCGTCGGGCCATCAGACACGACTGCCCCAGGGAGTGTCGCCCGTAGGCGTCTCGAAGGGCGTCGTCCTCGGCGTGGATGTCGAACGCCGCCTTGGCCTTCGTCGAGGTCATCAATTCGAAGGCGTTCCGCTGATACACATTGACCGAGCGAGCCCCCGAGTTCAGCTCGGCCTCCGCCAGCTTCTGGAAGCGGTCGACGCGGGCCAGCAGCCTGCGACGATCGCCCAGCCGGTCGGCGTTCAGGACCGGCGGCGGCACGAGGTCGGGCACGCAGAAGTCGGGGGCGCTCGGGTCGGCCTCGATCACGAACGGGGCGTTGGTCGCGCCCAGGTACGCCGGCCCGCAGCTCGGGTGCATCTTGGGGAGACAAACATAAGGCGGGACCGATCCCTTCGGTCCCAGCGTGCGAGAGACGATCGAGCCGATGGCCGGCCGCTGGTTGTTCGGACGCGAGTTGGGGTTGAACCCGGGGAGCGGGTGATACCCCGTGAGCATGTAATGATCCGCGTCGCCGTGGTTCGAGTTCGAGTGGCGGAAGGAGCGGATCAGCGAGAACTTGTCCATCTGCTGCGCCACGCGAGGCAGGTGCTCGCAGACCTGCACCCCGGGAATCCTGGTGGCGATCGGCTTGAACTCGCCCCGGAACTCGCTGGGGGCGTCTGGCTTCATGTCGAACGTGTCGATCGTGCTCAGGCCGCCGTGGAGGAAGATGTAGATCAGCGAGACGTCGCGAGGCTTGCCGCCCGCATCCGCCGCGAGGGCGCGTCTCGCGAGGATCTCCGGCAGGTTCAGCCCCATCCCGAAGAGGCCGAGGGCCCCGATCCGGAGGGCGTCGCGGCGGGTGAGGCCGTCGCAGAATCCCGGTCGCTTGAGCATCGGTCGCCTCGTTTCCGGATCAGTGATTAAACAGGAATTCGATCGAGTTCAGCATGGTCCAGGCCAGGTCCTCGGCGGCCTCGCGGCGACGTCCGGGGCCAGCCTTGCCGAAGTGGTCGAGGGCCGAGGCCAGTTCATCCGCCTTCGGCATCCGGGCATAGACGGTGAGGTACATCTCTTCCGTCAACTTTCGATCCTCCGGCAAGTCACGCACAAGGCGTGCGACCGCGCCGGACTCGTGCGAGAGCTTGTCCTGGAGCGCCGGCGAATTCAGGACGTGGAGCACCTGGCCGACCGACGGCTCGACATTCCGCTCGCATTCGCAGGCCGTCGCGCGGATGGGTCGGCCGAAGAGTTTCAGGAACTCGTGAACAACCTTGCTGTCCCAGAGTTCGATCGCCCGCGTGCCGGCGGGCACGCCGGCGAACTTCTCGGGCACGCCCGTCGCCTGCGTGACCATATCCAGGAGCACCTCGGCGTCGATTCGACGGAGCGAGGCGACCGAGTAATTCTGGGAATCCGACGCATTGGTCGCGTTCGGCACGTTCGACCGCTGGTAGGCATCCGTGCCAGTGATGGCCCGGATCAACAATTTCAGATCAAAGTGATTCTCGACCAGAACCTTGGCCAGGGCGTCGAGCAGCTCGGGGTTCGAGGGCGGGTTGGTCGCTCGGATGTCGTCCACCGGCTCGACCAGCCCCCTGCCGAGGAAGTGGGCCCAGTAGCGGTTGGCGACGTTGCGGGCGAACCAGGGGTTCGAGGGCGAGGTCATCCAGCCCGCGAGTTCAGGGCGGCGATCGCCTGGCTCGGGCGTGCCCGGATCACCCTTGCCGAGCGGGTGTGCGCCGATCTCGGCGTTCGTCCTGGGATGCCTCCCCACCGCCTTGCCCGAGGCCAGCAGGAGTTCGGTCGGGCCGGCCCTCTGGAAGCCGACCGGGGCGAAGTAGGCGGCCATGCCCTGGTAATCGTCCTGGCCCCAGCGGTCATACGGGTGATGGTGGCACTCCGCGCAGGCGATCCGGACGCCGAGGAAGACCTGGCTCACCAGGCTCGCCCGCTCGCCAGGCTTGCTCACCGCTTTATACAATTGCGCGGGCCCCGACCGGGCCACGGGGCCCTCCGCCGTCAGGATGCCGCGAGCGAAGGCGTCGATGGGTTCGTTTCGAGCGAAGGCGTCGCGGATCCAACGGTAGTAGGTGTACGCCCCCTTGGTGCCGAGCGTCGCCCGATCCACGCGCAGGAGGTCGGCCCACTTGAGGGCCCAGTAAGTCGCGTACTCCGGTCGTTGGAGCAGCGCATCGACGAGCAGGGCGCGTCGGTCCGGCCGGGGGTCGGCCAGGAACCGGCGGACCTCGTCGGGGGTCGGGGCCGTGCCGATGATATCGAGGTACGCCCGGCGCAGGAAGGTCGCGTCGTCGGCCCGGCCCGAGGGCTGCATGCCGAGTGCGTCGAGCTTGGCCTCGATCAAGGCATCGAGGGGGTTGGATGAACGCCTGCGATCGTTGCGGATGGGCGAGTCGCGCCAGGGGACGACGGCCCGGAAGATCTCGACGGCGTTGGCGAAGCTGGCCATGATCGCCACCTCGCCGGGGGCCTCGCCGACGTGGACCAGCCCGCCGGAATCGACTCGAGCGATCCCCTCGCGGTTGCTCTGATACTTGGCCAGGCTGGTGACGTCGGCCTCACGACCGGCGGAATCCTGGGCGATCACGCGGAGTTGCTGCTTGCCGTTGCGCTTGAGGATTCGCTGGCCCGGCTCGACCCGGATCGAGACGACCTTGGGTGCGTTCGGGTCGCCGACGGGGGCACCGGCCGCGATCCATTGACGGAGCGTTTCATACTCGCGCGAGCCCTTCGACGTGCGGACGCCGCCGCCGTGGGGCTGCTCGCCGTCGATCTTCTGGAGCAGGAGGCTCCGCTCGGGCGCGGCCGGGAAAACCCGACGGCCGCGCGACTCCCGCGTCAACGCGGCGTGATCGGCCATCGGGTCGAAGCCGAAGATCGAGAGCTTGAAGCCGTTCTGCCCTTCCGCCTTGCCATGGCAACCGGACATGTTGCAGCCCAGCTTGCTCAGCACGGGAAGGACGTCATTCTCGAAGTGCAACGCCCGAGGCGATCGCGACCCTTCAATGCTGACAGGGACCTTCAAGGTCCGGCCGGACACATTCACGGAGAGTGACGTGTTCCCATCGGAAACCGAGGCGATCTCGCCGTGCGGCTTGATGGAGGCCAGCTCCGGGTCGGCCAGCCGGAAGGTGGCGGCCGCGGTCAGGTCGACCGTGCGGCCGAGGGCGTCGGTGGCCTCGATCAGGAGCGTCGCCGTCGCGTCGGGCCCCTTGAGCGCGATCGAAGCCGGATTCGCACGGATGTTCGTGAGCGACGGTGCGGCCGCGATCGTCCGCGAGGAGATCGCGATCCAGAAGGCGAGGAGGATCCGGGGGTCGGGCCGTCGTCGGGTCATGGGATCGTCCCCGGGCGGGCGGCGAGGGGGGTGCGCCGGTCGTCGGCTCAGAAGAGGGTGAGGATCGGCTTGCCGTCGGGCGGGAGGAGGTCGAACGGACGTCCCTCGCGGTCCAGGGCCTGGACCTCGTCGATCCCCATGGCGTGATAGACGGTGCGAGCGATGTCGTCGGGGGCGACGGGATGCTCGGCGGGGTAGGCGGCGATCTTGTCGGAGGTGCCGTGGGCCTGCCCCCCCTTGATGCCGCCGCCGGCGAGCAGGACCGACATGCAGTTGGTCCAGTGGTCGCGGCCCGCCCCCTTCTTGCCGCCCGAGCGGACGTCGCCGATCCGGGGGGTCCGGCCCATCTCGCTGTTGACCATCACCAGGGTCGAGTCGAGCAGGTTTCGCTCGTGGAGATCGCCCAGCAAGGCGGCGTAGGAGCGGTCGAACTCGGGGAGCAGGCGATCGCGGAGGCAGTTGAAGTTGTTACCGTGGGTGTCCCAGCCGCCGCCGCTCTTGCAGAGCTTGTCCAGCTCGGGATCTTCGAGCCAGAACACCGAGACGAACGGCACCCCGGCCTCGACCAGCCGCCGGGCGAGCAGGAGGCTCATGGCGTTGGTGGACTTGCCGTAGCGTTCGCGGAGGGCCGGCGACTCTTTCGACAGGTCGAATGCCTGCTTCGACGCCGAGGAACTCAGGAGGGAGAAGGCCCGCTGCTGATGGGTGGTGTATTCATGGGAGAGGGTGGACGTCTCGAATGTGCGACAGGCCCGATCGACTTCCCCCAGAAGCTCCTTACGCGAACCCAACCGCGAAGCCGAGACGTTCCCTTCGAGCGACAGGGCAGGTGTCGCGTACTCCTGGGGCTTCTGAAGCGTACCGAGGACGTAAACCGGATCGTGCTGCACGCCGAGCCTCGCCGAGAACTGGCCGGGTCGGGTGTACTCCGGGGCGCCTGGCTTCTGCGGCAGGGTGATCAGTTGCGGCAGATAGGGGTGCGTCGGGCGCCGGGAGGCGACGACGGAGCCCATGAAGGGGAAGTCGGTGTCGTACGGCGTGCGGGCGTTGAGGAGGGCCTTGAAGGTCGGATCGGGGGCGCGGCCGGTGAGGTTGTAGTAGTAGCCGGCGTGGTGGTCGCCGGTGCCCCGCCCGTAGTGCCCGAGCGATCGGACGATCGCGAGGTGGTGCGCCTGCTTCGCCAGGTGGGGCAGGTGTTCGCAGAGCTGGATCCCCGTCGCGGAGGTCGGGACCGGCTTGAACTCGCCGCGGAAGTCGCTCGGGGCATCGGGCTTCATGTCCCATGTGTCGATGTGGGACGCCCCGCCCGAGAGCCAGATGAGGATGGTCGACTTCGCCTTGCCGCCCGAAGTTGCTGGCTTGACGGTCGTTCGGTCGCGAGCGATCGCCGCCGCGTCGAGCCCGCAGACACCCAGGCCGCTCGCGACCAGCATGGTCCGGCGGGAGAGGTGGGGACGGATTCCGTCGTGGCCGGTCGCCATGCCGGGGGCTCCGCGCTGGGTTGGGGCTCTGCCTGCGAAGGAGGGAAGACGGCGAGGGCTGACCCAGGATGGGAAAGCCTCCCCGGGGCTGCTTCGGCGATGATCACAAAATTGTTACACAGTCGTCAAGCAGAAACGCAACCTTGGTCGAATCCGGGTTTTCCGGCCGGAGGAAGGTGACCGACTGTTGCCCTTCCAAATCTCCGAGTTATCCTCACGCCGCGTCTGCGGATCGACTCCCCCCACGGAAAGGCCGACCGATGTTCAGGAGAATGCGTGGCCCCGCTCTCGTGCGCTGGCTCGAAGATCTTTCAAAAGGCGACCCGGTTGCCGTCGGCTTGCTGATCGGGTTCGGGGTCTTCCTGGCGATCTTCGGCGTGATCTTCCTGAAGGTCCACCGCGACCTGAAGCGTGAAGATGACACGAGGGCGCGGAAAAACAGCCGCCGGTAGGGTAGGCGACGTCAACCAAGGCGATCGTCGATCCATCCGGGCTCAACGATTCATGCGGAGGTCGTTGTGGGCGGTGCCCACCCGACGAGAACCGCGGCGGCGAGGTGGCCGCCGAAGCCGAGGGAGAGCTTGAGGGCAGAGCGGATCGGGCGGGACTCGCCAGTCGGGGTGTGCGGGAGGACGCATGCCGGGTCCGGATCGCGCAGGTTCAGGGTCGGCGGGACGAAGCCGTCGCGGATCGACAGGCAGGCGATCGCCAGTTCGGCCGATCCGGCGGCGCCGAGGAGATGGCCGATCTGGCTCTTGTTCGCCGAGGCCCGGATCCGGTCGAAGCGGGATCCGAGGGCCAGCCGCAACGCGCCGCATTCGAGCGGATCGTTGTCGCGGGTGGCCGTCCCGTGGACGTTGACGTGGTCCAGTTCGTCCGGGTTCACGTTGGAACGCTCCAAGGCCCTGGTGATCAGGCCGGCCAGGAGTCGCGGGTCGGGGTTCAGGCCCGTCTCATGATGGGCGTCGGAGCCGAGGGCCCCGCCGGCGATCTGAGCATACGGCTGGACGCCGCGAGCAATCGCGTGCTCCGCGCGTTCCAGGACGAGCACCGCCCCTCCTTCCCCGACGACGAATCCCGAACGTCCCCGGTCCCAGGGGCGGACGGCCGAGGCCGGATCCTGGTCGGCATCCGGCCGGGCCAGAGCCCGCATCTTGCGGAAGGCCCCGAGTAGTAAGGGCTCCAGGGAGGAGTCGACGCTCCCGGCCAGGACGAGGTCGCACTCGCCCGAGCGGATCAGTTCGACCCCGCGCAAGACGGCGACCAGCCCGGTGGCGCAGGCGGCGACGGGGGCCATGCAGGGGCCCCGGCTGCCGAGCCAGGCGGAAAGGTAGCTGGCACCGACGTTCGGCCAGCAGGCCCCCTGCCAGAGCCGGCCGATGGCGTCGGCGTCGGCTGCGGGATCCTTCAAGGCATCGGCCACCCGGCCCATGCTGCGGATCCCACCCTTGCTGAGGCCCAGCAGCACGCCGGTTCGGTCGAGGTCGATGCCGAGCGGGTCGAGCCGGGCGTCGCGGAAGGCTTCCGAGGCGACCCGTCTCAGGATGGTGAAGACGGGCTCGGGGGCGTCGGGTCCGATCACTTCGGGGGGGCCGGGGATCGGGGCACCGAGATAGGGCGGGCCGCCGGGGTCGGCGGGCCAGTCGAGGATCCGGACGGCGGATCGGCCCTCGCGGATCCCTTGCCAGGTCGAGACGCGCGAGGGCCCGAGGCCGGTCGCGAGGCCGATGCCGCTGACAACGATGGGCGAATCGCCCGGGGGACGACCGTTGCTCACCCCAGGGCCGGCTCCGCGTGCGACTCATCCTCGACCAGCACCGACGACGGCCGGGGGATCAGGCCGAGGCGGTCGAACATGGCCTGGTCCTGGTCGACGCAAGGGTTCGGCGTGGTCAGCAGCTTGTCCCCGGCGAAGATCGAGTTGGCACCGGCGAGGAAGCAGAGGGCCTGCTCGGACTCGGCCATGCCGAGCCGCCCGGCGGAGAGCCGGACCATGGCCTTGGGGAACAGGATCCGGGCGGTGGCGATCATCCGGAGCATCGTCCAGATGTCGACCTTGGGCCGGTCGGCCAGCGGCGTGCCTTCCACGGCGACGAGGGCGTTCACCGGCACCGACTCGGGGGGCTCGGGGAGGGTCGCCAGGGTGTGCAGCAGGTTGATGCGGTCGTCATCCGACTCACCGAGGCCGACGATCCCGCCGCAACAGACGCTGATGCCGGCGTCGCGGACGTGGTCGAGCGTTCTGATGCGGTCGTCGTAGGTCCGGGTCGAGATGATGTCGCCGTAGTGCTCGGGGGAGGTGTCGAGGTTGTGGTTGTAGGCGTCGAGGCCGGCGTCCTTGAGCCGACGGGCCTGGTCCTCGCTGAGCATGCCGAGCGTGCAGCAGGCTTCGAGCCCGAGATCCTTGACCCCCTTGACCATGTCGAGGACGCGGTCGAACTGGGGGCCGTCCTTCACCTCACGCCAGGCGGCGCCCATGCAGAACCGGGTGGCGCCGCCGTCGCGGGCGTTGCGGGCGGCCTGGAGCACGTCGGCGACGTCCATGAGCGGCTCGGCTTTGACCGCCGTGTGATAGCGGGCGGCCTGGGGGCAGTAACCGCAATCCTCGGGGCAGCCGCCGGTCTTGACCGAGAGCAGGACGCAGACCTGGACCTGCGACGGGTCGTGATTCTTCGCATGGACCTCGCCGGCCTTGCGGACGAGTTCGAGGACCGGCGTGTGGTAGAGCGCCGCGATCGCGTCCCGGGTCCACGGCGCAGGGTTCGTCTCGGACATGGCGATCTCGGTCCCGTCGGTCGGCCCTGGGGAGGCCCCGGCTGGGAGTCTCCCCGGTTCGTCTTGAGCGGGCACGATCATAACCGTTCCGGGCGGGCCCGTCACCTGGAGCCCGGTCGCTCAGGCCTGCTCGACGACGTCGGACACCACCTGGCCGACCTTCCGGTCCGTGGCATACGCGGCGATGTCGGCCCAGGCGATGATGCCGACGAGGTTGTTGGACGCGTCGCTCACGAGCAGGCGGCGGACGCCGTGGTCGCCGAACTTGCCCAGGACGTCCCCGATGGGCTCCTGGGGATTGACCGAGATGACATCGGTGCTCATCAGGGTCGAGACGGGCCGGGTCGCGAGGTCGGGGTACTCGGAGACCGCGAGCGCCACGTCGCGGTCGGTCAGGACGCCGACGGGGGTCCCGTTGTCGACCACAGGGACGGCGCCGCAGTCCGCGTCGCGGAAGATCATGACGGCTTCGAGCACGGTGCTGAACGGGGCGCAGGTGCGGGGGCTGGGTGTCATCACGTCGGCGGCGGTCAGGGCGTCGCGAGTCGGCATGGAATCGGTTCCCGGGGGCGGCGTGTCTCGGCCCGCCACGGGGATGCCCCGGACGCGCCGTCCGGGCCGCAACTCCAACCGTGGCATTGTCATTGGAGGAACGCAACTGGCGGGCCGAACTCAGGACGACTTGAATGGATACTTGTCGATCCCATACTGGCTGATCTTGCCCGAGACGCTGCGGCGCGACAGGCCGCAAAGCTCGGCGCACCGGCCCACGTTCCCACGGCTCTTCTCGAGGGCCTTGAGGATGTACTCTCGCTCGATCTGCTCGGTCGCCTTCTGGAGGTAGTACGGCAAGGGGTGCGTGAGGTCGATCTCAAACCTAGGCTTCTCGTCCTTCTCCGAGCCCGAGACCCGGGGGGGGAGGAAGTCGTTGGTGATCATCTCGCCCACGGCGGTGACGGCGGCGCGCTCGACGGCGTTCTCCAGCTCGCGGATGTTGCCCGGCCAGCGGTAGGCCAGGAGCCGGTCCATCGCCTCGGGCGCGACCCGCTTGGGCGGCTCGTTGGGGCGGGCGTACTTGTTGAGGAAGTGGGTGATCAGCAGGGGAATGTCCTCGGGACGCTCGCGGAGCGGCGGGACGTCGATCTTGATGACGTTGAGGCGATAGAAGAGGTCCTCGCGGAACCGGCCCTCCTTCACCTCCTTTTCCAGGCTCTTGTTGGTCGCCGCGACCACGCGGATGTCGACCTCGATGCTGTCGTGCCCGCCGACACGCTCGAACCGGCGCTCCTGCAGGACTCGCAGCAGCTTCGCCTGCATCGCGGGGGAGATGTCGCCGATCTCGTCGAGGAAGATCGTTCCCTTGTCGGCCAACTCGAACCGCCCCTTGCGACGGGCATCCGCCGAGGTGAACGCGCCTCGCTCGTGGCCGAAGAGTTCACTTTCGAGCAGGCTTTCCGGCAGGGCCGCGCAGTTGATCGCGACGAGGTTCCCCTGGCGATCCTCGCTGGAGTAGTGGACGGCCTTGGCGATGAGTTCCTTGCCTGTGCCGGTCTCGCCCTCGATCAGGACGGTGGACTTGGTGCCGCCGACGTGCCGGATCAGCTCGAAGATCGAGTGCATCCGGGGGTTCTTGCTGATGATGCTGTGGAAGCTGAAGTTCTGCTTCAGCTCCTGGCGGAGCCGGATGACTTCGTCCTGGAGCGCCCGCTTCTTGAGGGCCCGTTCCATCACGATCTTGAGGTTCGTGGGCTCGATCGGCTTGGTGAGGAAATCATACGCCCCCAGGCGCATGGCCTCGACGACGCGGTCGATCGAGCCGAAGGCCGTGGTGACGATCGGGGTCACCAGCAGCCGGCGCTGGGCGATCTCCCGGATCAAGTCCATCCCACCCATCCCCGGCATGCGGAGGTCGGTGATCAGGACGCTGTAGTCGGTGTTGGCGAGCGCGGTCAGCGCCTCTTGCCCGCTCGCGACGGCGTCTACGCTGAGGTCGTCCGACTCCAGGAGTCTGCGGAGCTGGGTGGTGCTGTACGAGTCGTCGTCAACGAGCAGGACTTTCCTTCGCATGCGATAATCTCGTATCCGTTCGGGCCGACGGGTTGGAACAGGACCAGGCGAGCGTTGCCGTTCCCGCTGCCGAGCAAATCAGGGACCGGGACGAACACGATTTCCCAAAATGGTCGACCGTGAGACCCCTAGCGAATCCCCCGGGCCAACGGACCGTGTTATCGACTGGTCAATCATTCAGCAATCCGCGAAGTAAGAGGGCACGCGCGATTCCGGAATCTTCGGTCGGCCTTGCCCAACCAGGGGAACAACAGGCAAGAGAGGAACAAGCACTCCCGGAATCGAGCAAATTCATGCCCAACCATCACGATAGCGGCATACGCTCGACCTGCCCATCGGGCACGGCCCCGACCCCGCGAAAGTCGCGTGTTCGAGGCCAGGTTGCCGGGGAAATCCGGACGCGGCTGTTGCCATCGCTGTTGCACTGAAAGGACAGCTGGCACCGGGTTTGCTCGTTCAACCGCGGAATTGGCCATCGGGATCGCAGGCGATGCCCGACCTGCATGCGAGGCGATCACTCGGCGGAGGTCGGTTGGATGGTGGATATCGCTCGACCCCGGCATCCCGGGCCCCGAAACGGGGCGAACTGGAGCGAGGTGCGCGGCCTCGGCGGACGCCTCGTGTCCGACGCCCGGCGACTCCACCGGGGCTCCCCTGCCGTCCTCGGCGTGGCCCGGATTGGCGTCGGTTTGGCGCCGGGCTGGGCGACCCGCCCCCGAAGGTGAGCCGGGGAGGCCTCGCGCAGCGACGTGCCCAGGATCCATCGGGAACGGCTGGCGTTGATAGGGATGCCGATAGATGAAAGATGCGACTGTGAACTCGAAGCACCTGTTCCTGGTGGTCGGTGTGGCGGATCGCTGCGTGCACCTCGTCGAGGAGTTGAACCGATCGGGCCTGAGGGGTCGATCGGTCGAGTCCCCCGATGACGCCCTCGATGCCATTGGCCAGGGGGGCGTCGCCGGGGTGATCGCCGTCGAGCCCGAGGGGTCGGAACTCGATTCGAGCGCGGGATGGATGGGGGACTGGATCGTCGCCGTCCGGGATCGTGCCATCCCGATCCTGCTCGTGGTCTCAGCGGACGGCGACTGGCGGACGCGGGCCCGGCAGGCGGACGCGTGGGCGTCGAGCACGGCCAGCGATGCGGAGGTCATCTTCCGGGCCGCCGACCTGCTCGAACTGCGGCTCCGGGTGCCCGATCGCACGTCGGGCTCCGACTCGTCGGAATTCCTCTCCAGGCTGCTCGGGATCATCGTCCACGACCTGCGGACGCCGTTGAACGTGATCGGGCTGACGCTCCGCGCGATCGAGCAGACCAACCCCAATCCGAGCAACGAACTGCGCGAAGACCTCGGGTTCCTGCACGACAACGCGCGTCAGATCGAACGGCTGCTGGCCCAGCTCGGCGAATACTGCCGGTTGCTGGAAGGCGGCGACAACCTGTCCCTCGTGGACTTCGAGCCCCAGACCTTCTTCGGGGACCTCTCGGCCGAGGCTGCGATGCGGGTCGGTTCGGACAATTCGCCGGTGAAACTCGCCATCGGCCCGGACTGCCCGGCGGAGGTCACCCTGGACCCCTCCCGGGCGCGCCTGGCGCTCCAGCAGGCGATCGCGAACGCCCGCACCGCGGCGGCCGGCGCTCCGATCCAACTCCGGATATCGGGCGGCGGCGCCAAGGACCGGCTCCAGATCGAGGTCGAGATCGACAAGCCGCCTCCGCTGAACCTCCAGCCGATCAGCCTGTCCCCCGATCGTTTCGAGCGGCTCGCCGGGACCGCGGCCGAGCGGCGTGGGCTCGACCTGGCCATCGCCGCATGGGTCACCTCCCGGTTCGGAGGGGCCGCCCGACTCGACGTCGCCCCCGGCAAGGGGACCACGCTCGTCTTCGACTGGCCCGCGCGGTTGTCGGCGTCGCGGCGGCAGGAGGTCGGTTCGGCACGTTGATTGCCCTGTCCTTGTCCGAAGTTTGCTCGACCACGTGGGTTCGGGCGATGGTTCGGACAGACAGGAGCCCACCGCCATGGCCACCGGGACCGCATCGAACGTGAACCGCGAGTGGATCGCGACCGAATTCTCCAAGGGGATCGAGGCGGAACGTCGGCTCCATGAGGATGCGGTTTCCACCTCCGCGAGCCCGCCCGACCCCGAACTCGGCGTGCTCTATCACGAGATCGCGGCGGCCGACGACCGGCATCGGCAGGCGATCGAGACCATCGCCACCCGCTACGGCTACAACCCGGGCCACTCGGGCGGGATGCTCGCCGGCACGCTGGGCAAGATCAGCCAGAAGGTCGGCGAGATCGGCGCGACCCCCTGGAGCCGGATCGCCCACGACCTCACGAGCAAGTCGGACGCGATCCACTGGATGACCGCCTGGGTCGAGACGTTCCAGGGGATCGGCGACATCGAGAGCGCCCGCGAACTCGCCGGCCTGCTGGCCGAGGAGCGGTCGCACCACACCGCGCTCCAGGCGGGCCTCAACCGCCTGGTCCTCAAGTGTGCCACCGCCCATGAGGGCAACGCCTGAGCCCCTCCCTCCGGCCCCGCCCCCGGGCCGCTCCTCGGGGATGGGGCCGCGATCGCGTCATCGGGTTCCGGCCAAAAAGGGGGCAATCCGGGGGATTTTTTCACAAGTCTGGTTGAATTCGTCCGGCTTCGACGCCTAAACTGAACATGGGTTACGCTGCATTCATGCGACCATCAAAGACTTCTCGACCTTGATGACGAGGCGGGAAACGAGGTGCCCACGATGCGGGCTCACGCGGCGATCTTCGTCATCCTGGCGTGGGGAACGGCCTGGGCCGCGGACGCACACGCCGGCTTCACCGTCATCGACCTGGGTGCCCTGAGCACCAGCGGCAGCTCGGCCGCCGGGATGAACTCCGGGGGCACTGGGGTCGGCACGTCCACCGCCTCCGACGGGACCTCCCTGGCCGTGCGATATGGCGGCGGCAGCCCCGCGCCCGTCGGTCTCCTTCCCAACGCCCGGTCGAGCGTCGGCAACGCCATCAACGACAAAGGCCTGGTCGCCGGCATGATGGAGATCCAGATCTCCACCGGCCAGTTCGTCTTCCACGCCTTCAAGACCGGCGGAGACGGCAAGCCCGAGGACATCGGCACCCTCCCCGGCGGCCGTTCCAGCGTCGCCTATTCGATCAACGGCAGCGGGCAGGTCGCCGGCGTCACGCAGTTCGGCAGCATCCAGCGCGGATTCGTCGGATCCGGGGCCGGGGCGATCAGCTCCATCGGCACGCTCGCCGAGGGCCTGAACAGCTCCGCCGTCGGCCTGAACGACAACGGCTGGATCGTCGGGACTGCGGACGACGCCTCCGGGGTCAATCACGCGGTCATCGGATTCGCCGGGCAGCTCACCCGGCTCGGGAATCTCCCCGGGGCCGGCGCAAGCTTCGGGACCGCGATCAACAACGCCAATGAGGCGGTCGGTTACGCCCAGGTCGGCTCGGGATTCCACGCCTTCCTGGCCCGTTCGCCGGGCGATGTGATCGATCTGGGGACCCTCCCGTTCGGCTCCTCGTCTATCGCGTTCGGGATCAACGACGCCTCGCAGGTCGTCGGCACCGTGGCCTTCGGCGGCAGCGGTTCGAGCGCGTTCCTCTGGACCCCCGAACAGCAGAGGATGTACGACCTCAACCTCCTCATCGACCCCTCGGACGCGAAGGATTGGGTCCTCCTGAGCGCGACGGCGATCAACGGGACCTCCCAGATCGTCGGCAACGGCCTCTACAAGGGGCAGGCCCGCGCCTTCCTGCTCGACCCCATCCCCGGGCAGTGGATCACCGACGCCCCCCGGCCTCCCGTGGTGCCTGAACCCGCCAGCGCCCTCCTCCTCGGGCTGGGTGTCGGATCGCTTCTGTTCGCAGACCGACTGCGCCGCCGTCGCAAGTTCGGCCGGGCCGGGCGATCCGCGGGCTAGAATTCGTCCGTTCCCGTTGCGGCTTCGTGGCGGGATGATAGTTCCTGGCGTGGGTTATGCCTGGTCCCTCAGGGCCTGCGCAATTTCACGCGCAGGCCGGCGAAGGACTCCCCGGGCGGGTGGTCCGCGCAATCGCAACGATCGAGCGGGAGGGCACCGACGTGCTCGGCTCTTGGCGTACCTGGGTCCTGACGGCTCTGTTTACCGGCCCGATCCTCGTCTACACGGGCTTCGGCGCCCTCTGGCTCTGGCAGAAGGGCTGGATCCTCCCCGTCAGCGCCGCGTGGCTCGTCTCCAGCGTGGCCTTCTCGGTGCTCGCCTCGCGGTGGACCAAGTCGCAGGCGAAGTACCTGCCCCCCATCGACTGGGACGCGCCCCACACCTTCTCCCCGTTCGACCGCCAGGCCTGGGAGATCGTCCAGGAGGAATCCGAACGGGCCGACCAGCTCTCGATGGAGACGCTCACCACCGCCGACATCTACATCGACACCGGCAAGCGACTGGTCGAACGGCTCTCCCGGCACTACCACCCGCTCTCGAAGGACCCCAACGAGAAGGTCGCCGTCGTCTCCTTCCTGAGCGCGCTCGAACTCGCCGCCGAGGACTTGAATCGCCTCTGCCGCCAGGTGCCCGGGGGCGACATGATCACCTTGGGCCACTACAAGATGGCCGTCCAGGCCGCCGGCTACATCCAGAAGGCCAACACCCTCTACAACTTCATCCTTCCGATCATCAACCCGCTCACCGGCCTGCCCCGGCTCGCGACGCAGCAGCTCATGGTCAAGCCGGCCTGGAAGAACATGCAGCAGAACCTCCTGCAATGGTTCTACCGCGCCTACGTCAACCGCCTGGGCATGCACCTGGTCGAACTCTACAGCGGCCGTCTCATCCTCGGTTCGGATCACTATCGCAAGCTGATGCGCAAAGGGGTGCGCGTCGAGGCAAGCACCGACCCGGCCGAGGTCTCGATCGGCATCGCCGTGGTCGGCTCGCGCGACGTCAACCTCGACGGCTGGGCCGAGGAACTCCGGGCCCTCTGCCACTCCGACCCGAACCTGCTCCGGGCCAGGCTGGCCGATACGAACACGGGCGAGATGGGCGTGGCCCTCCTGAGCCGCTCGACCATCAACGCGACCGCCGGCTACACCTCGCACGAGGGCGAAACGGCCCGCGACCGTTCGACCCGGAAGCGGGTCATCGACGAACTCTCGGCCGGCGACCTCCTGATCCTCCTGGTTCACCCCGACCCGTCCCTGCGGGCCTCCGACCTGGCCTTCGCCCGCGAGTGGAGCGACTGGTACCACAAGCACCCCCACCTGGAACTCCCGCCGGCGATCGCCGTCCTGACGGTCCCCGAGGGCCAGGACCTCGCCGCCTCGCGCGATCAGATCGACCTGCTCCGCTCGCTCCTGCCGCCCACGGTCCACCCGATCCTCGCGCTGCCGGAAGGCCCGAGGCACTCGCAGGCGATCGTCGCCGAACTGCTCCCGGCCCTGGTCGAGACCCTCGCCCGCGCCGAGCGTGTCGCCCTGATCCGCACCCTCCACGAGGTCTCGAACGAGTCGAAGGTCTCCCGGCTGTTCCGGCAGGTCCGCGTGCAGGGGCGGACCCTCTGGCGTCCCCGGCCCCAGGCCCCGGCCGATTCGACGAAATGATCGGTGACTTCCAGTAGCCCTGACATCTGGATACAATGAAATCAGGGTGGCACCGCCGACGGCCCCTGGCCGAGGCCGGACGCCCTCCACCCGCCGCGTCCCGGACGAGGGGCCATCGGACCCGACGTCTGCTCGCTTGCGCAAGGATCCGCTCAGCACGCGGCGGCTTGGCATTGCGGTTGCTCCTGGAGCCCCGGCAATCGAGACGGCCAGGCGTCATGGCGACCCGGCCGGAGCCTCACGAGTCCTCGGGACTCACAGCAAGGGCGGGAGACCGACGTGGCGACAGTCACCACAGACGATGTCGACGCCATCCGGAGGCGGATGGCGAAGATCCGGAGCGAGCTGCACGAGGACGTCCGTGGCGTCGTCGAGGCGGCCAACTCGGCCTGGAACTGGCGGCGCTACATCACCGCCTACCCCATGCTGAGCCTGAGCCTCGCGGCCGGCCTGGGCTACCTGGTCGTGCCACGCGGCAGGAAGTCCGCGCCCGCGCCAGTCGTGATCGTCGAGAAGGCGGCGAAGGCCGCCGGATCGGTCGCGGCCGCACCGGAGCGAGAGCAACGCAAGAAGAGCCTGATCTCGGCCGGCGTCGGCATGCTCGCGACCCTGGCCCTCAAGTCGGCCCAGAACTACGCGCTGCACTACGCCCAGCAATGGCTGGCCGAGAAGCAGATGCAATTCATGCACGGGGCCGAATCCCAGGGCCTGATCCCTACGTCGGTCGGCATGGCCCCGCCCTACGGCGGGATGCCGGGCGCACCCGGCTACGACCCTCGCTATGGCGGCCGCCCGCAAGGCCCCGGCCCCGGGGCCGGCCCGATGCCCGGCCGCCCCGCCGGGCCCAACAGCCCCTGGCCGGGAGGAGCCTGAGATGATCGACACACTCCGCACCCGCCAGTCCGGCGACCCAGAGTCGTACACCGAGCAGCTGAAGGGTCTGACCGCCACGGTCAAGGAAGGGCTCGCCGGCGGCACCGGCGTGATCCGGAACTACGTCCAGAATGAACCGGTCCGGGCCCTCGGCCTGGCCCTCGGATTGGGAGTCTTCCTGGGATGGTTGATCAAGCGTCGATGAACAACCGGTTCACCGAGGAGGCCCCTGAGGGCGTCGTCGGCAGCCTGACCGAGTTCGGCAACGATATCGCCACCCTGATCGAACTCCAGACCAAGCTCGCCATGATCGACCTCAAGGAGTCGAGCGCCAAGGCGATGGTCCCCTCCGGGATGGCGGCCCTCGGGATCGTCCTGGCACTGGCCGCCCTGCCCGTCGCCCTCCTCGGTGCCGCCGACCTGCTCGCCAACGCGATGACCTGGTCGCCCGGGACGTCGCGGCTGGTCGTGGCGCTGGTTTCGGTCGCGGTCGCGGGGGTCCTGGCCTTCCTCGGTATCAAGGGCCTCTCGGCCAGCCTCCAGAGCTTCCAGCGCACCCGCGAGGAACTCACCCGGAACATCCAGTGGATCCGGACCGTGATCGTCCACAGCGGGCGTTCCCTGCCGAAGGGGCGGTGGTGAGCGCGATCGGGCCGGCGGAGATCGAGGCCGAGGGCGTGACCCGGCGGGGTCGCCCCTCGGCCTTGCTCATCAATATCCACGCCCGTCGCGGCCGGCACGCGGCGAAGGCCCTGCCCGGCCTGCTCCGGGAGAATGGCCTGCACCTGGACGAACTCGTCCGGATCCGACGCCCCAGCGACCTGAGGCGAGACGCCGAGCGGGTCATCGCGGGAGGCTTCAGGCGGATCCTGGTGGCCGGCGGCGACGGCACGATCGCGACTGTGGCGTCCGCACTGGCCGGGACGGGGATTGAACTCGGGGTGCTGCCGCTCGGCACCGCGAATGACTTCGCCAGGGCGCTCGGGATTTCCTCCGACCTCCGGCAGGCGGCGGCAATCGCGGCGGGGCACCACGCCCGGCCGATCGACCTCGGTCGCGCCAACGGCCACGCGTTCCTCAACGTGGCCAGCATCGGACTCTCCGTCGCCGCGCGGAAGGCCCTACGCGGGGAGGAGAAGCGACGATTCGGCCCGCTCGCTTATGCGATCGCCGGGGCCCGGACGCTCGCCCGGCACCGCACGTTCACCGCCCGGATCGTGGCCGAAGAGGGCGAGGTCGAGACCGAGGCCCACCAGATCGTCGTCGGCAACGGCCGGTTCTACGGCGGCGGCGTGCTCGTCGATCGCGCGAGCACCCTCGAGGACGGCTTGCTCTCCGCTTACGCCCTCGGATCCCGGGGACGCTGGGAACTCCTGCGGACGATGCTCCTCCTCCGGCTGGGCATCCCTCTTCAGAACCCCGGCGACGGCTTCCTGCGGACGCGAGAACTCGTCCTGACGACGGACACGCCGCTCCCCGTCAATCTGGACGGGGAGATCCGCACGAGCACGCCGGTCGAGTTCGGCGTCGACCCCGGCGCGCTGCGTGTCCTGATGCCCGAGGGGCCGACGCCCCCGTGAGTCTCAGCGGCGGGACGACTTGCAGAGGATGAAGATGGCGCCCGCGCTCAGCAGGCCGGTGACCATGTAGCCGACGACCATCTCGGTATCGCCCTTCTCCTCCTCCTGCGGGGGGAGTTCCTGCGCGCGGGCCGGGAGCGGGGCCAGGCAGAGCAGCATGGCGACGGCCAGGGGGGCGAACCGGCGGAACAGTCGGGACATGGGCGGGTTCCTTGAGGATCTCTCGGCTCGTCAGCCGACCTCGGGTTCGGGCCGGGGTCGCGCCCGGGGGTCGGGGAGGGTCGGGACTTCGATCAGGCTCGTCGGGGGCTCGCCTACTAGCTCGGAGGCCCGCCGGGCTCTCAGGCGTCCGGCACGTCGCGGCGAGGTCGGGGCGTCGGAGTAATGCGAGGGGAGCCACTCCAGGAGCGGGCGGACTCGCCTCCGGAACTCCCTCCTGGCCATCGCGACGGCCTTCCAGGCCGGCCCCCGCGATACCAGGTGCTGGACGTACTCGTCGAGGCCGACCGCCCAGAACCGGTAGGACCGGTGCCGGAACACGAACGACCCGTCGCCGGGAGGCAGGGGGAACTCGGGCAGCGGCTCGGCGTAGGCGAAGACCAGGATCGACCGGAACCCCGGCCCGAACACGGCCTCCCAACGCCCAAGGCCATCGAGGTCGTCGGTACCGACCCAGTTCTCCCAGGGCCGCCGACCGCAACCGTCCTTCGCCCGCTTCCCCTTCACCTCGACGACAAGATGAGGTCCACGACCAGGATACAGCAGGAAATCGGGATTTTTGACCCCCTGGTCCCCGAAAATCGCGCGTTTCGCCTCATCAATCGCCACGCAAGGCACCCGGTGCGCCCGGATGTACGCCTCGAACGCCGCCTCGTAATGGTTCCTCCGCCTGGCCATCGGGTCGGTCTCGATGATGGGTGATGCGTTATGGGAGATGGGTGAGCGAGTCGGAGACGGGCGATGGGACGGGGGTTATGTCGAACCAACCTGCTGGCCACCGAGCCCGATTCGCCCCCCAGGATTCTGATCATCCATCAACCATGATCCATCCCTCATGAATTTCCCCAGGCCGCTCGTTCACCTCGGCCTGGCCACCCGCCGCATGGCGATCGCGACCTGTCCGGGGCCGCCTGCGCCGAGCGAGGGGGGGACGTAGACCATTGAGAACGGCTCCCAGCCCTTCTCGGCCCACTCGTTCAGGGTCACCTCGACCCGATTCAGTTGCACGAGCGACTGGCGGTACTCATACCCCGCCGCCGCCTCGGCCGCCGGCAGCGGGGCCGACCTCGCCTGCTTCTGGGAGATCAGCCGGACCTGCGCGACCTCGTCGTCCGCCTTCACCTGCGTGAGCGGGCGATTGCCCAGGACGAGGAATAGCCCCCCGAGGGCGATCAGCCCGACAGTGGCGGCCCGCCAGCGTTCGCGGCTCCGCTCCAGGCGGACGACTCGCTCCAGGGCCTCGGCCGACCCGGCGTTTTCCGGCGACATGGGGGACCTCCCGGTGTTCGTGCACGGCCGCCCGACGAACCGTCAACGGTTGAGGATCGTCAACTCCGGCCCCTTCGACTTCGGCCGGCGTCTCGGCGGCAGGATGGCCTCGGCATACTCCCAGATCTGTTCGGCCGTTTCAAACACCTTGTCGAAGGACCACGGGTCGTCATACTCGCAATCGGCGGTCGTGTAGTCGTTGCAGATCTTCGGGCGGTTGAGGTAGATCTTGCAGCGATCGTCCTCCGTCAGGAACTTGCAACGGGTCATCACGACCAGATACCACGACTCCCTCTCCACGTAGACCAGGGTCTGGCCGTGGGCGAGGTACCAGCGGATGGCGTCGTAATCGTCCCAGCATGTCGGGGTGTCGATCGGCAAGGAGAAGTAGCGGCAGCACTTGCCGATGCAGTGGTCGCAGAGGCACTCGCCCGGCTTCAGGTCCTCCCGCTTCAGCTCAAGTTTGCGAGGTTTCCTGGCCTTCGCCGGCAATTCCGCCTTCGCCACGATCACCCCCGAGGGTCCGTTTGCAAAATCTCGGGAACAAAGCCAATGTCCCCAGGAGAAGGATAGTCCACGAACTGCACAGCCGTCAACCAAACGCACCGAATGCGTCGCTTCGAGACATCACGAACCGATCGAGCGGCGGATTGCACGCACGTGGGCATCGGTGGTGCCGCAGCATCCGCCGTAGAGGCGGACGTTGCATTCGAGCAACTCCGGCAGGACGACGGCGAAGTCGTCCGGTGAGTAGCTCGGCCCCCCGGGCCGCCCCCCGCTGGGCTTGGCCAGCAGCGGCAAGTCGATGGCATCTCTCAGCTTCCGCACGGTGTCCAGCAGGACCGAGAACGACTCCGTGCAGTTCACGCCCACGACGTCGGCCCCGGCGTCGCGCAGCGACTTCGCCGCCTCCCCGATGTCTGCCGGCCAGGTGTGGAGGCTGACGAGGATCGGAATGACCGTCCGGTCCCTGATGACTTCGAGCAACCTGAGTGCGGCCTCAAAGGTGAACGTCTCCAGCAGGAACGCGTCCACGCCCGCCACGAGCAGGGCCTTGATCTGTCCCCCCGGCTTGGGGCCGTTCATCAGGATGGTCGGCCCGAGCGAGCCGACCACGAAACGTTCCGGCCCGGCGGCCAGCTTGGCCAGCTCGACGGCCCGGCGGTTGATGGCGACGAGGTCGAATGGCTCGCCCCGCCCGAACCGGGAGAGCCACTCGCGATTGGCTCCAAACGTATTCGTGACAAGGACATCGGCGCCAGCAAGGACGTCGGCCTCGTGGTTCCCCAGGACCCTGTCGGGGTTGGAGAGGTTCCAGAGGCTGGCGTCGTCGCGGTCGAGGTCGAGCCCAGAGGCCATCAGCCGGGTGCCCATGGCGGCGTCCATCACCAGCGGCCGCTGCCGCAGGGCGCGGAGCAGCCGCTCGGGCTGGAACGGGGCCGACGGGTGGGGTGTCGGGTCAGGGCTGGGCACGGTCTTTCTGCCGGTTGCGGATCTTGGTGCTCACCCGCACGAGGAAGCGCTGCTCGTCGTCGGTCAGGGCGGACTTGCCCTGGGTGTGGAGCTTCTCGAGGATCTCGTCCATCCGGCGGTCCTCGGCGGCCTCCTGCGCCTGGCGGCGGAGGCGTCGCTGCTCGGAGCGCCGGCGACGCCAGCGGATCAGGGCGTTCTCGCGGCGGGGCCGGACCTTCGCCGCGCTGCCTTCGAGGCTGGTGTAGCCCTCGGAGAAATCATAGCCGAAGATCCCATCCTCGAAGAACCCGCCGTCCTCGATCATCCGCGCCTCGTGCCGCACCACCGCCTCGATCATCACCGCCAGGCAGATGAGCGTGACCGTGTCGTTGAGCGAACGGGTCTGGATCAGGCGGGCGACGCCGATCACGGTCAGCAACGCCGCGCTGGTGTGGGCGGTATAGGCCGCGAGCATGCCGTCGCGCCCGAAGGACGCGGGATTCCTGGCGACGTAGGTCCGCACCAGCCGGCCACCGTCCAGGGGCAATGCAGGGATCAGGTTGGCGACGAACAGCACCCAGTTGATGAACCCGAACCAACCCAGCCACCAGACCGGCGTGAGCGCGATGGCCGCCTTGCCGGTCGCCAGGATCGTCGGGGCCCCGGCATCGATCCCCGAGCCGAACGGCGACAGGGTCATGCGGGCCCCGAGGAGGCTCAGGCCCAGGGCCGAGGCCAGTGCGAACGCGCCGCTGGCGATCAGGCCGCCGGAGGCGGCGAAATAGCCCTCATTCCAGTTCCGGGAGCCGGTGGGGACGATCAGGTTCCCCAGCGGCCAGAGCTGGACGTCCTCGGTCTCGCTGTCCTCGACGTGCGCGAAGACGACGTGCCCCAGCTCGTGCAGGGCCAGGCAGATGAGCAACAGGAGCAGCCACGCGGCCGTCGGCCCCGGGGCGCGGTCCTCGCCGATGAACGACGAGAAGAAACGGAGCACGACGAAGAAGATCAGGAAGAAGTGGGCCCGGAACTGGACGCCGGACAAGCGCCCTAGGGGCAGAGACCAGGAGAAGATATCGGTCATGAGGAGGCCACCCGTGGCGGATCGCGTCGGGGGAGGAATTCGCTTCCGTGTCGTCCGGTTCTAGCCTAGCAGTGGACGCCCCGGGCCGCAACTTGGGCCGGGCAGCCGGAAACGGGCACATTGCGAATTCCAGCACGGAGCGCCCGCCGTGCCGGAACGGCGACCGTCTGGCCGACGCGCATCCGATTGTTTTAGGATGTCCCCTCGCCAACGACCACCGCGCCGAGAGATTTGGAAAGGGATCCGTCGTGCCGACGCCGTCACCCGAGGCCCCCGCGCCCGCCCTGTCCGTCCCCGTCGACCTCGGCCCTCGCTCCTACGAGGTCCGCGTCGTGACCGACGGCCTCGGCGACTTCGGCGCGTTCGCCCGCTCCGCCCTCGACGCAACCTGGGCCGGCAAGGGCTGCCGTTCGGCCCTGGTGGTGACCGACGGCAACATGGAGACGAGCGTCGGGCCCTACGTGGCGGCATTGAAGGTGGTCGGCATCGCGGCCGAGGTCGCGGCCGTGCCGCCGGGCGAGGCCAGCAAGTGCCTGGACGTCGCGTGCGGGCTCTACGACCGCCTGATCGCCATGCGGGCCGACCGACACACGGTGGTCGTCGCGTTCGGCGGCGGCGTGATCGGCGACCTCGGCGGGTTCGTCGCGGCCACCTACGCCCGGGGGCTGCCGCTCCTGATGATCCCCACGACCTTGCTCGCGCAGGTGGACAGCTCGGTCGGCGGCAAGGTCGGGGTCAATCACCCGGGGGCCAAGAACATCATCGGGGCCTTCCACCAGCCGGTGGGGGTCTGGATCGACACGAAGACGCTCGAAACCCTCCCCAGGCGGGAACTCCTCTGTGGGATGGCCGAGGTCGTGAAATACGGCGTCATCCTCGACCCCGCGTTCTTCGACCGGGTCGAGTCGGACGCCGACGCCATCCTCGCGGGCGAACCGGGGGCCATCCGTGCGATCGTCGCGACGAGCTGCGCGTGCAAGGCCGACGTCGTGACCAGGGACGAGCGCGAGGAGACCGGCCTGCGTGCCGTGTTGAATTTCGGCCACACCATCGGCCATGCCATCGAGGCGGTTGCCGGCTACGACGGGCCTTATCAGCACGGCGAGGCGGTGTCGATCGGGATGGTCGCCGAGGCCAGGCTGGCCGAGCGGCTCGGCTGGATCGGCGGGCCCGACGTCGCGCGGCTGCGTCAACTCCTCGAACGCTTCGGGTTACCGGTGACCTCGCCGGGATTGCCACTGGAGCCGCTGCTCGACGCGATGACCCGGGACAAGAAGAATCGCGGCGGTCGAGTGCGGTTCGTGCTCCCCCGGTCGATCGGGCGGGTCGAATTAACGGACGCGGCGACAACCGACGATCTGCGCCCCATACTGGAAGAGATGACCTCGGCGTGAGCGAGGGGTTTCCCCCGCCGGAAACCGCTTCCGCCCGGGGGCCGTGGACGAGGGCGAGCCCGTGACCGAGCCGACAGAGACGAGCCCGCCCGAGGTCCGCGACCTGCTCCTGCTGACCATGGTCCCCGGCATCGGACCTCTGACATGCCGGGCCCTCCTCGAACGATTCGGCGACGCCGGCAACGTGCTCGACGCGTCGCTCTCCTCGTTGAAGGAGGTCGGCGGGGTCGGTCCGAAGCTGGCCGAGCGCCTGATCCGTGCGAGGAAGGAGATCGACGTCGAGTCGGAGTTCGCCCTCTGCCGCGAGCGGGGCGTCGACGTCGTCGCGCCCTCCGATGCGACGTATCCCAATGGCCTGAAGGAGATCCCCGACCCGCCTCCCCTGCTCTATCGCCGGGGGACGTTCCAGTCGTCGGACGGCCTGGCCATCGCCATCGTCGGGTCTCGCCGCTGCACGCCCTATGGGCTGCGGGTCGCGGAGCGCCTGGCGGCGTCGCTGGCGAGGGTGGGCGTGACGGTGATCTCCGGGCTGGCCCGCGGCATCGACGAGGCCGCGCACCGGGGGGCGATCCGGGCCGGCGGACGGACGCTCGCCGTGATGGCGAACGGCCTGGAGAAGGTCTATCCGCCCGAGCACGAGGACCTGGCGGCCGAGATCGCCGACGCGGGCGCGGTCATCTCCGAGATGTCCATGCGTCAGGGGCCGCTCGCGGGACTCTTCCCCCAGCGGAACCGGATCATCTCGGGCCTGAGCCTGGGCGTGGTGGTGGTCGAGGCCACCCCCCGGAGCGGGTCGCTCTCCACGGCCAAGCACGCGATGGAGCAGAACCGCGAGGTCTTCGCCGTCCCCGGGCCGGTGGACAGCCTCACGAGCCGGGGCTGCCATCGCCTGTTGCGGGACGGTGCCAAGCTCGTCGAGACCGTCGACGACATCCTCGAGGAACTCGGCCCGCTGGGCATCGAGGTGAAGGCCGAGGGTTCGAGCCCCGCGGTGCGGCACCCGGCCGAATTGAAGCTCTCCGACCAGGAGCGTTTCCTGCTCGGCCGGCTCGAAGATCACCCGATGGGCGTGGATGAATTGACCGTCAAGTCGGGGCTGGCGGTGTCGCAGGTCATGGCGACGTTGAGCGTGCTGGAAGTCCGCCGGCTCGTCAGGCGGTTGCCGGGGCATTTGTTCGTACGAGCGTGAGAGCCCCGCCACGTAAGTCCAGGCGGCCACACCAACGTAGGGTACGCTGCGACGCGGATCCTACCGTCGGCGCCGGGAGATGCTCGCCCAGCGCAGGCAGCACCGGGGTCTCGTGGACCGAGACCCCGGCCGCCAGGGTGGCTCAGCCGATGCGGCGCGAAACGGCGCGGGGGAGCTGGCCCTTGAGGTTCGAGGGCAGATTGCGGGCGTACCGCTGGAGATTGTCGGGGAGGTCCTGGAGCGACTCGGGGAGGTAGGTCTCGGCCCAGGTCGGCTCGGGCTTCGCGAGGATCGAGCAGAGGACCAGGCCGATGCCGAAGCCGAGGCCGAAGCCCACGAGGACGGACGGCGTCGGGTAGTTCGAGACCAGCCCCTCGGCGTTGCGGTAACCTTCGGCGACCGAGCCCCGTGCCGAGTCGTAGGCGCCCTGGATGCGGCTGCTGACCTCTTCGAGCCGGTTGTGGGGCACGCCGGAGGGCTGCTGGCCGCCCTGCTGGCCCGGGCGGTTGGCCGAGGCCTGGCCTTCATTCTGGGACTCGCCGGCCCTGCGGCCCTGGCCCTGGTTCTCGTCGCGCTTGCCGTTCGGCATCGGACTCCCCTTTTTTGAAGATGTGTCAAAGAGTGTGCGAGATCATCCAAGTCGCGGCGGGCCGCACGTTGAGGGGCCCCGCGATCCTCAGGGCCAGGGTTGCAACGGCCATGCCAGCCCGCCGGGCAGCCGGCTTCGCGGCGAGGCGCCGGCCGCCTGCGCACGTGGCAAGCGATCGGCAGCCGGATGGCCGCTCCGGGCCGGATGGCACGAGGGTTGCCTGAATATCCCGCCGCATGACGCGGCCCGGCCGCCCGGCGTCGGGCCCGGCGAAGCGACTCTGCCACGCGTCAACGACTCGATACTCAAGGACACGACGATGAAGACGTACTCGACCTCCGCGCTCGCCTTGGCCTTCGCCCTCAGCCTCGGCCTGATGGGCTGCGGCGACACCTCCTCGACCAAGACCGCCGAGACCGTCTCGGGCCCCGGCGGCAGCACGACGACGACCCAGGAGACGAAGGTCAAGTCGACCGGCGACAATCCCCCGGCCAACAGCGTGGGCGAGACCGGCAAGACCGCCGCCCCCAAGTGATCGGGCGGGAATCCCACTTCTCCGCGAATTCAAACGCCCCTGTCCTCATGGACAGGGGCGTTTTTTGTTGCTCGTATGTTCGATCGAAAGGCTTCTGGATTTCCTGACGCTTTGGCATCCTGCTTGCTTTCTCATCCCGTCGTGGTCGGCGGAGTCGCCGACGGTCGGCTCGAAGGGAGACATCGCGATGGCGATCAATGCTCAGGCGCTTCAGGGTCAGTGGAACCAGCTCCGCGGTCAGGTCAAGGAGAAGTGGGGCCAGCTCACCGACGACGACCTCCAGATCCACGGCGGCAACGTCGATCAGCTCGTCGGCAAGATCCAGCAGAAGACCGGCGAGGGCCGCGAGGCGGTCGAGAAGTACCTCACCGAATTGACCTCCAAGGGCTCGTCGGCCGTCGCCCAGGCGACCGAGGTCGTCGGCCAGTTCGCCCAGCAGGCGGGCGAGCGGCTCCGCGACGGCTATGGTCAGGTCGCCGGCCAGGCCCGCGAGCGCTACGAGATGGCGGAGGAGGTGGTCCGGAGCAACCCCACCCAGTCCGTCGCCGCCGCCTTCGGCATCGGGATCGTCGCCGGCCTGGTGATCGGCCTGGCGTTCCGCTCCCGCTGAGCCACGTCGGCCCGAAACCCCCGCGGGCGGACCCACGTTCGCCCGCGAATCCCCTCACTTCTTCATTCTTGAACGCTTAAGGAGCTTCCCATGCTTCGCTGGGCCATCGCTTTCGCTCTGATCTCGCTGATCGCCGGCCTCTTCGGGTTCTACGGCCTGAGCGAGACGTCCGCCAGCATCGCCAAGTTCTTCGCCCTCATCTTCCTGGTCCTGTTCGTGATCGCCCTCGTCGTCGGCCGCCGCGTCGTCGGCGGGCCCACGGTCTGACGGCGATCCGGGACGGATGCTCGATGGCGGATGGGTGATGGTTGAGGACGGGGCAAAGCCCCCGACTCAGCGATCACCCATCCGCCATTTTTCATCTGCAACTGTGTTCAACTCTCAGTTCAAGCCAATTCGAAGCGTGAGGTTGTTCGGCCCGGGTTCTCAACGCAGGGTCGCTTCGAACCGGTTCGCGCAGGCATCGACGATTGTCTTCACGGCCTGCCCGACCTCGTCGCCGGTGAGTGTCCGCTCGGGGTGGCGGAAGCGGAGGCCGAAGTGGAGGCTCTGGCGGTCGGCGGGGAGGTTGCCGCCCTGGAAGGCGTCGAGATAGACGACCGATTCGAGGGTCTTGCCGGCCACTTCGCCGACCACGCGGGAGAGGTCCGACCACGCCAGGGTGCGCGGGACGACCAGCGAGAGGTCGCGGGCCACCGCCGGGAAGGGCGGCAGCGGGCGGTACTGCGGCACGAGCCCCGAGGATTCGATCAACAGCCCGAGATCGAGCTCGGCGGCCGAGGCGGATTCGCGCAGCTCGAAGGTGTCGAGCGTCGCGCGGGCGACCTCGCCGATGAATCCGAGCGACTTGCCGTTCAGGAGCAGTTCGGCCGAACGCCCCTGGGCCAGCATGCTGGTGGTCGCCGGGATCGCGGTCAGCCCCGCGTCGGCATGGAGCCGGCCGAGGAGGGCCTCGACGATCCCCTTGATGGCGAAGAAGCCGCCGCTGTGGACGATGGTCAGCCTCGTCGGCTGCTCGGGCAGGATGTGCCCGGGCCTGGGCAAATAGACGCTCGCGATCTCGAACAGGTCGGCATTCGGATTCCCGTGGGCTTCATTATGCCGACGCGCCTGGAGCAGGCTGGGAACGAGACTCTGCCGGAGCGAACTCTCACGCTTGCGGCTGGCGTGCTCGACCCGCACCGGGGCCGAGGCCCCGTCGCCGCCCAGGGGGACGCTCGCGGCCTCGCTCACCAGGCTGAAGGTATACGCCTCGTCGATCCCCAGGCCGGTGAGGGTGGCTCGGATCTCGTCCTCCACCCGCTCGCGGGGCGACCGCGTGGCGCTGATCAGCGGAACCGCGCGGTCCTCGGGGATGTGTTCGTAGCCGTGGACGCGGGCGACCTCCTCGATGAGGTCGATTTCGCGGTCGAGGTCGCTGCGCCAGCTCGGCGGGACGAAGCTCGGGGCGTCGGGAGTGCCGCCGGTCTGCTGCAGGCCGAGGGCCCGGAGGATCCGACGGGCATCCTCGCCGGGAATCGTGATGCCCAGGATGCGCTCGATCTGCGCGAGGCGGAGCGTGACGGGCGGACGGGCCTTCGGCCTCTCGCCGACGTCGATCACGCCGGGGTGGAGCGTGCCGCCGGCGATTTCGAGGATCAGCTCGGCGCAGCGGCGGCTGGCCCAGTCGGTGATCTCGGGGTCGAGCGGGCGCTCGAACCGGTAGCTCGCCGGGCTGAACAGTGCCAGGGCACGTGACGTCTTCCGCACCGAGAGCGCACTGAACCGCGCGGCCTCGATCAGGATGTTGTTCGTCTTCTCGGAGATCTCGGTGTCGAGCCCGCCCATGACGCCCGCAAGCCCGACGGGACGCTCGTGGTCGGCAATGACGAGCTGGTCGGCCTGGAGTTCGTACGTCTTGCCGTTGATCGCCTTGAGCTGCTCCTTCGCGCGGGCCTTGCGGACGATCAGGCCCTTGCTGGCGAGGGTGTCGAGGTCATAGGCGTGCAGCGGCTGGCCGCACTCGAACATCACGTAGTTGGTGATGTCGACCACGTTGGAGATCGGCCGAACGCCCAGGGTTTCGAGCCGCTTGGCCATCCACCAGGGGCTCGGGCCGATCTTCGCGCCTGAGACGACCCGGGCGGTGAACCGGGGGCAGAGGTCGGGCGCCTCGACCGCGACATTCGTCAGCGTCTCGACCGCCGCGCCCGAGGTCTTCGGTCGGGGGTCGGGGATCTGGAATGGCTTGTTGAACAGGACGGAGATCTCTCGCGCGACGCCCAGGTGGCCGAGGCAATCCGGGCGGTTGCTCGTGACCTCCAGGTCGATCGCCAGGTCGCCGCCGACTTCCTCGGTGGACTCGTGGTTCAGGCCGGTGAGGGCCAGGCGTTCGGTGAGGGCGTCGACGGGGATGTCGAGCTTCAAATAGGTGGCGAGCCAGTTCCAGCTGACGATCATGGCGGGGCGGATCCCAAAGGCGGTTCAATCCTGGTGTCGGGCGTGCGAGGCCGCCAGGGCGTCCTTCGCGCCGGCGGTCCGGGACCAGAGCCAGTACACGGGGAGCCCCGACAGCGCGATGCCGAAGCCGATGCCGCACGTCCTGGGCTCGACGTAGAGGAAGGTCAGGACGAGCAGGATCGCCAGACCGAGATAGATCAACGGGGGCAGCGGATACAGGAACGTCCGGTACGGCCGCTCGGCGTCCGGCCGGGTGGCGCGGAAGACCAGGAGCGTCCCGACCATCAGCATGTAGAGCGTCAGGTCGACCGGCGTGAGGAAGTCGAGCAACTGGCCGTAGAGGTTGCCGTAGCTGACGGCGTCATTCGCACCGACATTCACCGTCCGGGGCAGCGTCAGGACCGCCGCCCAGATCCCCTGCGCCACCAGAGCGAACGACGGCACCTGGAACGCGTTCAGACGCTTCGCCTGCCGGAAGAACAGCCCATCCTCGGCCATCGCGTAGAAGACCCGGGCCCCCGAGAGCACCAGGCCGTTCACGCACCCGAAGGTCGAGACCAGGATGGCCCCCGCCATGAGCAGGACGCCCGTTTCCCCCAGCGCCGACCGCATCAGTGCCGTCCCGACCCGATCCTCGGGCGCGTTCCGGATCCCGTCGAACGGCAACGACGTCAGGTAAGCGACGTTCGCCAGCATGTAGAGGAGGACGACCGACCCGCAGCCGATCACCAGGGCGATCGGCAGCGTCCGGCCCGGCTGGCGGACCTCGCCCCCCGTGAATGTGACGCTGTTCCAGGCCGTCTGCGAGAACAGCGGCCCGATCATCGCCTTGCCGAGCAGCAGTGCGAACCCGAGCCAGCCGATCGAGACGCCCAGCCCCGGCGCGGCGGTCGCGAGCGACCAGCCGTTCGCGGCCGAGTCCCACCACGAGGCCGTCCAGGCGGCCGAGTTGCGGTTCACGCCGAACGTCAGGCCGACCACGATCAGGCCGATGAGCGCGGCCGTCTTCGTGAACGTGAAGACGTTCTGGATCCACTTGCCGATGTCCAGGCCCCGGGTGTTCGTGAGCGTCAGGACGACGATCAGGCCCACCGCGACGAGTTGCTGGGTCGACAGGCTCAGGGCGTATCCCGAACCGCCGAGATGGATCGGCCGGATGAGATAGCTCTCGGCCGAGACGCCCGCGAAGAAGACGCCGAGGAACTTGGCGAACGCCACGGCCACAGCCGCGATGGTGCCGGTCCCGACGACCAGGAACGTTGCCCAGCCGAACAGGAAGCCGACCGCCGGCCCATACGCCCTACGAAGGAAGACGTACTGCCCGCCGGCGCGGGGGATCATCGCGGCGACCTCGGCCACGCTGACGGCGCCGCAGATCGTGAGGAGGCCGGCGAGGGCCCAGGCGACGAGGAGCCAGCCGGGGGAGCCGACGAGTCGGGCGGAATCGGCCGAGGTGATGAAGATCCCGGAGCCGATCATCGACCCGATGACGATCGTCGTGGCGTCGATCGGCCCGAGGCGGCGCGCGAGCCCCGACTGGGCGTCGGCCGTCGACGTCTCGGCGGGCTCCGTCGGTGTCATGTGGCGTCGGCCCCCGTCAATTCGGCGGTGTGCGTCGAGTGGGCTGGATCCGGGATCCGTCAGGGCACCTCACAAGGATAGCACTCACTGGCCCTTTGCGAAGGCCTCGACCTCGGAGATGGCCTTCAGGATGGTATCCCGGCGCCAGGTGGTGAGGGCGGAGTCGAGCGCCCGGGTGAGCTGATTCACGAGGTTCCCCGCGGCGACCTTGGGGTTCTCACCCTCGGCCCGGATCTCGGGGAAGTCGCGGTGGTGGACCTGGCTCGCGTTCGCGGTGGCCCCGGTGCTCACGATGACTGTGCTGGGTTCGGTCGTCATGGTGGACCTTCCGCTGGGGGTTCGAGTCGAAGGGGCGAATGGCATCGGGTGATCACGACCCGCCCCGTCCGCTCAGAACTGGCCGAGGAACCGGACGTCGTTCTGGTAGAGCAGGCGGATGTCGTCGATCCGGTGCCGCCTCATGCAGAGGCGTTCAATTCCTAGGCCGAAGGCGAAGCCCGAGACCTCATCGGGATCATACCCCACGGCGCGGAAGACGTTGGGATCGACCATCCCCGCCCCGCCCATTTCAACCCAGCGGTCGCCCCCGTGCCAGAGCATATCCACCTCGACGCTCGGTTCGGTGAACGGGAAGAACGACGGCCGGAACCGGATCTTCACGTCGCGGCCGAGGTAGCTCTGGGCGAATAGGCGGATGACCGTCTTGAGGTCCGCCATCGTCACGCCCTTGTCCACCATCAGGCCTTCAATCTGGTGGAACATGAAGGAGTGCGTGGCGTCGACCGTGTCGGGCCGGTAGACCCGGCCGATCGCGATGACCCGCACCGGCGGCGGCTGGTTCTCCATGACCCGGATCTGGATCGTGCTGGTCTGGCTCCGGAGCATCAGCTCGGAGTCGGCCAGGTAGAAATTGTCCAGGGGGTCGCGGGCCGGGTGGACGACCGGGATGTTGAGCGCATCGAAGTTGTGCCGGACGTCCTCGACCTCCGGGCCCCTCGCGACGGAGAACCCGAACCGGCCGAAGATATCGATCAACTCCTGCGCGGTCTGGGTCAGCGGATGCCGATGCCCCAGTTTCGGGCGGAGCCCGGGACGGGTCACGTCGAGCCCATCGAGCACGGTCGCCTTCGGGGCGTCGAGCTTCGATTTGGCGGCGTCGTGCACGGCTTCGAGGGCCTGCTTGACGGCGTTGAACCGCTGGCCGTAGACCCGCTTGGCGGCAGGCTCCAGGGACTTCAGCCGCTCCTGGGCGGTCTTGAGTCGGCCCTGCTTGAGCCCGAGGAACTCGATCCGGGCGGCCTCGACGGCGGCGGAATCCCCGGCGCCGGCGAATGCCGCGAGGCCGGCGGCCTCAAGGGCGTCGAGGTCGGCGATGGCGGCGTCCGCGGGGTTCGGCTGACTCATGGTGGCGTCCGCAGGCCTGGCCTGGTGCGAATCCTTCGGAACGGGCCCGCCGCGCAGTCAATCGCCCGGGGAGGTGCCCCGGGCGAGACGTGGGTCGAGGCGAGCGTTCGGCCGGGGTTGACCCCGGGGCCGAAATCAGGCGGTCTTGGCCCGATTGCGGGCGGCGACGTCGGCGTCATGCTTCTCCAGGGCGGCCCGGACCTTGGAGACGATGACGTCGAAGGTCTCGGCGTCGTGGATGGCGAGCTCGGACAGGCTCTTGCGGTCGAGCCCGATGTTCGCCAGGCGGAGGCCGTGGATCAGGCGGCTGTACTTCAGGCCACGCATCTCGGCGGCGGCGGAGAGGCGGGTGATGAAGAGGCGGCGGAAGCTCCGCTTCTTGGCCCGACGGTCGCGGAACGCAAAGACGCCGGCGCGGAGGAGGGTTTCCTTGGCGGTGCGGAGCAGGCGGCGACGGCCGCCGACGAACCCTTCCACCTTCTTGAACAGACGCTTCTTCGCCTTGTTACGGGCCGCGCCCTTAGGTGCACGCATGGTCGATTCTCAGCAATTCGAGAAAGACGGTGAAGACCGGCCCAGTTCCGGGCCGTTCGTTGTTCGCGAAGCATGTTGGCAGCGTTCGTCGCCGGGCGGCAGGCGCGTCCGATGCGATCAGGCCTCGGCCGGGGCGGTGCCCTCGGTCTCGACGGCCTTGGAGGCGACTTCCTGCAGGATCGCGATGGTATCCGGCTGGCTCGACTCGTGCTTGTGCAGGGCGCGGCGGATCCGGCGGGCCTCGGCAGAGACGCGAAGGGTGACCTTGCGACGGAGGCGGCGGACCTGCTTGCCGTTCTTGTGGCTCATGAGGTGCGACGAGCCGCACTTCTTGTGGGTGACCTTGCCGTTGGCCGACACCTTGAACCGCTTCTTCATCCCTTTGTGGGTCTTCAACTTCGGCATGGTCGCCTCGACATCTCACGTCTTCGTAACCGGCGTCCGCTTCGCCCCTCCGGGAGCCTTCGGGATCAGCCGAGTCGAAGAGTCTAACACGAGATGGCCATCGACGCCAAGGCCCCGATGGCACGATCCCGCGAAAAATCCCGGGGCAGGTTCGCCCGGGGGATGGGGGAGGTTCGCCTCCCCCGCCGGAAACCAGGGTGTGCGTTCGACTTCGGGCCACGACGGGCGGGGGAAGATTCCCGCTCGGCACGCCGCGGCGGGCCCGCGCCTTATGCCCGAGGGGCCACGATCGCGGTCATACGCTTGCCTTCCATCGACGGGGTCTTCTCGACCTTCGCGACATCGTCGAGCGCCTGGAGCACTTCGTTCATGACCTTCCGGCCTTCGTCGATGTGCGCCAGCTCGCGCCCGCGGAAGAGCACGTTGACCAGGACCTTGTCCTTGTGTTCCAGGAATTCCCGGGCCCGCTTGACCTTGACCTCGATGTCATGGTCACCCGTCTTGGGGCGGACGCGGATTTCCTTCACCTGGACCTGGTGTTGCTTCTGCTTCGAGGCCCGCTTCTTCTGGGTGTACTTGAATTTGCCGAAGTCCATGATCTTGCAGACCGGCGGGCGCTCGTTCGGAGCAACCTCCACCAGGTCCAGACCCGCTTCGCGGGCGGCTTCCATGGCCTTGCCCGTGGGCATCACGCCCAGCAGCGCACCTTCGGCATTGATGACCCGCACGGGCGAGATGCGGATCTGCTCATTCACCCTGAGATTCCGGTCGATAGCGTCCTCCCCAGCGGACGTTGGGTTAGGGCCTCTCCAACCAGGGGACCGGGAAACCTCGAGGTCATCCCGCCGTTTCGGCGGACTCGAAGCCCGGTTTCGGACGTCACAATGCCCGCCCACGCGGCGAGGGCACATTCGTCCAGAGGCAATCCAACCCTATATCCGAAATCGCGGACGGTGGTCAAGCACTTTAAAGATTGTTTCACAAGAGCCACGACGGCCGCCACCCTGTGTGCTCGCGGCAGCATCCCCGCGCGATTGCGGCGATTCGCCCGGTCGGGGATCATGGTCGTGAACTACACTGACGCCCCTCGGAGCGCCGACCGTCGTGATCAGCCCCAACCGAGTCGCCGGGATCGCCGCCGGGGTCGCCTTCGCGATCTCGGCCGCATGGGTCCTGGCGATCCCCCCGCTCGACGCACCCGACGAGCCCGCCCACCTCCTGGCCGTCCAGCAGGTCGCCCGCCGCAATATGCTGCCGCGCGTGGTCTACCGGTTCGACCGCGACCCGAAAGGCGAGGTGGCCGACGGCCCCGTGGACGTCGCCACCCGGGCCTACCTCCTCCGATCCGGCGTCGGCGACGAGTTCAAGCTGCTACCCTACGAGTCGATGCAGCCTCCCCTCTTCTACCTGGTCGCGGGGGTGCTGGCGAAGCTGCTCACGACCGATCCCCACGCGGTCCTCTACATCGCCCGATTCGTTGCCGCCGCCTTCGGCGCGGGGACGGTCTACGTCGTCGCGAAGGCGGCATCCCGTTTCTCCGGGGAGGATCCGACGCGGGTCCTCGCCGCCGCCGGGTTCGTGGCCCTGCTGCCGCAGTTCGCGTTCAACAGCGCCACGGCCGGCAACGACGCCGCCATGAGCTTCACCGCCGCCCTGGCCTTCGCCACCTGGATCCGGGCCCTCTCGGACCCGAGGTTCGACACCCGGCTCATCCGCTCGGGTGCGGTTCTCGGGCTGGCGTTCTGGGCGAAACTCAGCGCCCTGGCGTTGAACCCGGCCTTCGGGATCGTGGTCCTGGCCCGGGTCTCCGCCGCCAGAGGCAAGGGACTTCGAAGCCTCGTCGAGCCTGCCATCGGCGCGGCCATCGGCGGGTTGCTAGCGGCGGGGCCCCTGATGGCCCGGAACCTCTGGGTCTACGGCGAACCGACCGGGGCGAGCAACGCGCTGGAATTCTACCGGGCGAGGTTCCTGCCGCTGCGCTGGGAGTCGTCCGCCGACTGGTCGCTGTTCGGCGTGACGACGTGGGAGAGCTTCTGGGGCCGGTTCGGCTGGATGTCTCGTCAGTTGCCGCAGGCGTTCTACTCGCAGGCGATCGTCGTGACCGTCGTGCTCCTGGTCGTCGGCTACCTCGGCCTGATCCGGGCGTGGGACCTCCAGCGCGGGTCGGGCTGGTCGATCCTGATGCTCGCCGTCGGGGCGGCGGGGATGTTCGCGTCGTTGATCCAGTTCAACTTCCGGGTCGCCTTCCAGTCGCAGGGCCGCTACCTCTTCCCCGCCCTGGTGCCGATCTCGCTGCTGCTCACGTTCGGCCTCGCCCGAGGGCTGCCGAAGGGACGCATCGCCTGCGGAGCGATCGTTTTGCTGTTCGCCTGGCTCGGCTACTGGAACGTGGCGGGGATGATCCGGGTGCGGTGATCCTTCGGGCACGTTCACGCGAGGCGCGTGGTCGCCTCACGAATAACGGCTGTGCCTGGCTCCAGGTGCGGAGCCACGCATCGTTCGTGGCACCACACCCTACGGCATATCGCAATTGGTTGCACCCTTCGATCTGTAGGGTGTGGGCGCCGAGTCCCAGCGGCCTCCGCACCAAACGGCGCCTGACGCAGAGGTCATTGGGTCGCGCGGCCTGTACCACGCTTCAGAGTCGTTCGAGGCTTCGCCTCGACTTGCTCCCAGGCTTCCGCAAACCCGTCCGGCCATCGCACTTCAACTCGCTCAGCTCGCGTGGCACGCCCCAGGCCGAACCAGAGCGTCCGGGCACTTGCGGAGAGGTACGAACCGCCGCCCGTAACCTGTCGGGCCTGGACACGGCCGCCCTGTTGCACGCGGACCTGGGCACAGATGGGCAAAGGAGCTGCGCCGGAGCGGTCGACCAGGTCGATCGCCAGCCAGCGATTGGGCGAGTCGATTGCAGACAGCACGAGCGGCGGACGATCGAGTGAGGCAACGATGGCATCCGGCCGCCCATCCCCGTCGAGGTCGCCCACGACCAGCCCCCGGCCGAGCCTGGGAAGCGTGGCTGATGCAGGGAGGGTGCCCTGACTCAATCTTCCGCCGCCACCAAGAAGATAGGTCAACGGCATGGCGAACGGCGTCCCGAGCCGGGACCGGGCGAGGACGTGGCCGTTGGACTGGAGCAAATCGTCGCGGCCGTCGCTGTCGAGGTCCATGACGGCCAGACCGAAGCCGTTGACCCCGCGCGTTGGCGACATGCCGAGTGCCTCGGAGTCGTCGGCGAACTGGCCGGGACCGATGCCCCGGAAGGCGATCGTCGAGCGCCCGAGGAAGTTGCTCACGACCAGGTCGGGGTGGCCGTCGGCGTCGAGGTCGCCGAGCCCGACGCCCATCCCGGCCAGGGCCTGACCCTTTCCATCGACGGCCACGCCGGATTCCACGCCGACCTCTCGGAATTTCATCCCGCCGAGATTCTCGAACAACCAGCACGCGGTGCCGTCGTTGGCCACGAAGATGTCGGGCCGCGGGTCGCCGACGAGCTGGGCGACGAGCACGCCCAGTCCTCGACCTTCCTTCGGATTCAGGCCCGAACCCTCGGTGACATCGCGGAATGTCCCGTCGCCGTTGTTGCGATAGAGCCGGTCGGGCTGGGCGGGAAAATCCTCGGGGCCGCAGTAATCCCGCTTGCCGTCGGGGGCGGCGCAGAAGGGGGCGAGCGCCGGGTCGTAATCGAGGTAGCCGGCGACGAAGAGGTCGAGGTCGCCGTCCCCGTCGAGGTCGGCCCACGCGGCGGAAGTGCTCCAGAGGTCGGACTCGAGGCCGGCGGCCTTCGTCGCGTCCTCGAATCGGCCGTCGCCCCGGTTCCGGTAGAGCCGCTGATCGCGATAGCCGGTCACGAAGAGGTCGTCGCGTCCGTCGCGGTCGTAATCGACGACGGCCACGCCCATCGCGTAGGAAGGGCCTGGGCAGCCCCGGTCTCCGGCGTCGCGGAAACGGCCGTCGCCGTCATTCAGGTAAAGCGGGCACGGCCGATCGATGAGACCTGCCCCGGGGACGATCGGACCTCCCTGGGCCAGATAGACGTCGAGGTCGCCGTCCCCGTCGGCGTCGAACAGCCCCAATCCGCCTCCCATGATTTCGGGGAGGTCGTGCATCCCCCGGCTACCCCGATCGAATCGGAAATCCAGGCCGGATCGGGTCGAGCGATCTGCGAGCGTGGGCGACGGGCCAGACACCTGGAGGGCCGGGCTCGGGCGGAACGCGGCCAGGGCCGCGAGGCCGAGGAGGACGGGGGCCAATGCCCGCCCGCGGGCTCGGCGAGAATCAGGCGAAGACATAGACGACGACGAACGCCAGGGCCAGCGCGGCGATGCCCGCGCACCACAGGAGCAGGCGGTTTCGGTCGCGGACCTCGGTACCGTACTGCCGGGAGCGGAGCTTCTCGTCGTGGGCGGCCCGGGCCCGCACGTGCGCGGCGAATCGGAGTGCGGGGTCGGTGGTGGTCGGCGTCCGGATGTCGTCGGGCGTGCTCAATGCGAGTCCTCGGGGGACGGGGGACGGATCCCGAAGGGCCTCCGGCCTGACGGGGTCAAGGTCGGCGATTGCGCCCCTTGCGATCCGACATCTCAGTCTACCGCCAGAGCATCGAAAGTGCATCGTCGGAAACCGTGCCGATCGCCCAGCCCAGCCCGAAGCCGGCGAGCAGGCCGCAGCGCAGGCCCATCCGCCCGCCGATCCGCCGGCAGGCCGCCAGCCCCGATCCGACCCGCGAGGGGTCATGCGTGTGGCGCAGGGGGAGGTGGTCCCGGACGCGACGGAGATCCTCGGCGAACTCCCCGGCACCGGCGTATCGGTCCGTGGGCTCGGGGGCCAGGCAATGCCGCAGGACCGCGCTCAGGCGTGCGGGGACCGCGCGGTTGTGCTCGCAGGGGTCGGGGATGGGGGCGGCGCGGCGGGACTCCGCCATCCGGGTCAGCCGCTGGGTCGTCGGCATGCCCAGCGAGGGTTCGACGAACGCGGGGCGGCCGGCGAGCATCTCGTAGACCACCAGGCCGAGGCCGTAGAGGTCCGAGCGCTCATCGACATCCGAGGGCGAGCGTTGGCCGACCGGGTTGAACGCCTCGATGTGCTCGGGCGCCATGTAGGAGAGGGTCCCGCCGAGGATCGAGGGGCCGCCGAACGGCCCGGGCCTCGGCTCGACCTCCCGGAACGTGGCCAGGTGGAAGTCGATGAGATACGCCTGCCCGTCCCCCGAGACCAGGACGTTCGAGGGCTTGAGGTCGCGGTGCAACACGCCCCTGGCATGGGCATGCGCCAATGCATCGGCGAGCTGGATGCCGATCTCGATCGCCTCCGGGACGGGGAGGGGCGGGAACCGCGACGGCGGGATGTGGATCCCCCGGAGCTGGCCGTCCGCGGCGTGGGCTTGCCAGCGCTTCGGGGCCGCCATCACGGGGGGGAACCGGCCCGCCCAGGCCCGGCAGGCCCTCGCGAGCGCCGACTCGCCGGAGTGCCGGCCGGGACCGACGGGACGCCCAGGGCCGCGATCGGCCTGGAGGATGCCCTCAGCCGCCGAGCGGTCTCGCCTGCCCCGCGATTCCAGGAGCGTCGCCAGGGTCCGCGCGGGGACGAATGGCATGCACAGGAATCGCAGGCGGGTCTGGGGATCGTCCCACACCGAGTAGACCGGCATGATGTTGGGGTGCGAGAGCAACGCCAGCGCCTCAGCCTCGGAACCGACCTGGGGGCCGACTTTCAGGACGATGACGCGATTGTTCAGGGACGTATCCCTCGCGAGGAAGACCCGGGAGGACGCACCCCGGCCGAGTTCCTTGATCAGGACGAAGCCCCCGACCATCGCCCCGACCTCGGGGAATTCCAGCTCGCTGGCATCGGTGGCGTGTCGGGCGATCCAGCGCGTCGACTCGGGCTGACCGGGGGCAGCCTGTTGATGCGGGCCGGGTGGGTCCCCCTCGGGATTCCAGAGCTGGAACTGGAGGACGGTGGATTTCGCCAACGCCCTGCCCCGGGGCGACTCCGCCGTGGGAGGCTGGTTGACGGGCCCGGGCTCGACACCCCTCGCGGAGTGCTCGCGACCGGTCGCGGCCATCCGGTATCCCTGCTGGCCCGTCAACGGGCCCGGCGCCGTCTTGCCGGATGTGGCCTGGAGCATGGGGACCTCCCCGAATCGTGAAAGTCAACTTTTCGGCTCAATCAATCACTAGGTCGCATCCGGCAGGTTGTCCAAAGCGATCGAAACGAAACCCAGGCGGATGCTCGAAAAAACCAACATCGCGTGGCCTCCGTCCGACAAAGTGTCCTAAGTTTGAGGTAGCGAAGTGCCGCCGGACGAAGCGGTCCGGCGCGTGGATCCTCTCGGTTCGAGAACGACGATCCGCCCGATCCGGGGCGGCGGCGCGAGGGGTATGGACCGCGGACGTGCCCGGCTTCGCCGCTCTCGAACGCCCCGATTCCCGGCCGGCGGCCGCCCGACCGGCGGTGTGAGGATTTCCCCATGATCCAGGTCGCCAGACAGGACGCCCTCGGAGCGACGCCGTCGCCGGACCTCCGCGACGACCACGCCACGGCCCTGCTCCACCTGCTCGACCGCTTCCGCGTCTCGGAGACGCCCGCGCGATTCCAGAGGCTCGCGCTGGAATTCATCCTGCCGAAGGTCGCCGCGGACTCCCTCGCCTGGATCCCCGCGACCGAGAGCGAGCCCACCGTCCAGGTCGGGGCCCCCGTGCGGATCCCCGGCCGGGAGTCGCTCCGACGCCTCCTGCTCGCCGGCGATCCGGAGCCCCTGGTCATCGCGCCGGGGGATGCTCAACGGGCCGGATACCTGGCCGTCTTCGTACCCGCGGGCGGGGGGCGACCGGATGAGAGATCCCTCGACCTGCTGGGTCTGTTGGCCTCGATCATCGCGGCCCACCGATCCAATGCGCGGGTCCACATGGACCTGAAGGACCTGATGTTCGGCGTGATCCGGGCGCTCACGGCCGCGATCGACGCCAAGGACGACTACACGTCGGGGCACTCCGAGCGCGTGGCGAGGATCGCCGTCCGGCTGGCGGAGGCCATCGGCCTGGGCGAGCACGAGCAGAACGACCTCTACCTCATGGGCCTGCTCCACGACATCGGCAAGATCGGGATCGACGACCGGATCCTCAAGAAGCCCGAGAAGCTCACGAACGAGGAGTACCGGGCGATCCAGTCCCACGTCGAGATCGGCGTGAAGATCCTCTCCGACCTCAAGTCCCTCAAGCATCTCCTCCCCGGGGTGGAGCACCACCACGAGGCTTACGACGGCTCCGGCTACCCCGACGGCCTGCGAGGCGAGGACATCCCGCTGCCCGCCCGGATCCTCGCCGTCGCGGACTCGTTCGACGCGATGTCGAGCAGCCGATCCTATCGCGACAAGCTCTCGCCCGATGAGATCGAGTCGCGGTTCGAGCGGGGCCTGGGGCTCCAGTGGGACCCGATGATCGTGAACGCCCTGCGCCTCCACTGGCAGGAGATCGCCTCGATCCAGGAGAAGGGGCTGGGGGAGAGTCTGATGCGCGTCGTCAGCACGACCGTGGGCCGGCGAACGGCCCTACGGAGCCCACGCGGGAAGACCCCGTAACTTCATGCCGAACTGGTCGCGGAGTTGCCCGAACGCATCGTCGTAGAGGCGACGCTCGACCTCCGGGTCGCGGCGGTCGGAGACGGCGATCCGGCTGGCGAGGTACGCAGGCAGGTTCGGGAGCGGCACGGTCGTCCTCGCCGTGAGGTTGCCGACCCAGAGGTCCCGCCCCGAGCGGCCCAGGCCGGCCACCGCCTCGATCTGCGTGGTCCGGTCGCGGGACTGGAGGTAGTACCCGGTCTGGCTCTCCCGCAGCTCGAACCTCAGGAGATAGGGGGCGTGCCGATCCCACAGGTCCCGCCGGGTCGTCCTCGGGGGGGGCGGGAAATAGCCCTTCCTCCGGAGCGCCTCGACGGCGATCGGCGTCAGTTGCCCCTGATAGTTCTCGATCGACCCCAGGGTGTACTGACCCTGGAGGCGGAACGGCACGGCCCCGTGGGCCGCCACGACGTCGCGCAGGAGGGCATCGGCGCGGTCGCGGATGCCCGGCCTGGCCCCGACCGGCAGCAGGTCCACCAGCCGGGCGACGGCATCGCCGACCTCGAACGCCTCGGCGGGCTTCGCCGCGCCGAGCAACTGACGGCCTCGCGTCAGCTCCGCCTCGGCGAGCCGCAGCCGGGAGGCTTCGAGCGCCTCCTGGATCGCGGCGGACAGCCCGCGGATGGCCGGGTCGGCCCTCGACCGCTCCAGCATCGTCAGGCAGGCCCCGACCGCCGCGCCCGGCTCGACCGAAGCGATCCGTTCCAGCCGCGCCTGCACTTCCCGGCGGGCGAACTCGTCCCGCTTGCCCCGGAGTTCCTTCGTCCGGTCGGAATCGACCGGCTCGAATCCCTTGAGGCGTGCCAGGGCCGCCTCGGACTCGAAAACCGCGACCTCGAACCTGCCGGCGGCCGCGGCATTCTCGGCGGACTCGATCAGCGTGGTGACCTCGTGCTCCCGCTCGGAACGGATCCGGGTCCGGATCAGCAGGGTCGCCAGGAGGGCCAGGACGACGACCGCGGCCGCGATGCAGCCGCCGAGGAACGCCCAGCGCTTCCAGGCGTCCTTGGAATCGAACCGCCTCCGCCGGATCTGGCCCGCGCGGGGGAGGTACGGGACCTCGACCCAGGTCTCGCAGAAGGCGCACTGCACCTGCCGGCCGGGGGCCACCCCGGTCAGTTCGACCTCCGCACCGCATTCCGGGCAGGCGAAGTCCGAGGCCATGAGATTCGGGTTGTCGCTCCCGACAGGTCGCCGACGGGACGCCACCAACGCGCCATGCGCCGGGGCTCGTCCCTCCAATCTAACCCAAGTCGTCCGACTCCGGCGCAACAGATCCTCGATGGCTGTCGCGATTCACGTCCGGGCGCATCCATCCAATTTCGGAACCTCCCTGAATAAACTCGGACGGGGCGGCGTCCATTGCCGAGGAGGATCGCGGCCCTCGGCGGGCGTCCGGCAGGCGAGATCGCCCAGTCCGCCCATTCCCCCCGATCACGCAATAAACAAACGAGTCGGCCTGTCTGCATTCTCCAATCCCTGGGGTTGCGGGCGTCTCGACAGTGTCGGTGCCATCGGTCAGGATGGCGGGGATCCCGTCCGGAGTCGTCTCCGAAACCGCCCGGCCCCCCGGGCCTCCTCTCCCCTCCGATCCGCCCTATCGAGGAGGACGAAATGATTTCGCTCCTGTCGACCGCGTGGCTCTGCCTGATCCTGACCGCCGGCGACGCGCCCGCACCGGCGGATGTGCGGGCGGAGTACCTGCAGCGGAAGGCGAAGGCCGCGAAGAACGCCGAGGCGCAGGTCGACCTCGCCGCCTGGTGCGACTCGAACGGGCTCGAGAAGGAGAAGCAGTACCACCTGGCGCAGGCGATCCTCCGCGACCCGTCGCACGCCCGCGCCCGGGCGATGCTCGGCGTGAAGGACGCGGCGAAGCCCGAGGCGACGAAGCCCGACCCGGCTCCCGCCCCCCCCGCGGCCGACCCGGCCCCGCCGCAGCCGCCGATGGCCCCGGACCAGGCCCGCGACGCCGCGCTCGACGCCAAGCGCGTGCAATACGAAGGGCGCAAGCTCGGGACCGCCAACACGGCCGACGCCCAGATGAAGCTCGCGAACTGGTGCCTCGAACAGGGCCTGGCCGACGAGGCGAAGCTCCACCTGGCGAATGTCATCCGCCTGGATCCGAACCGCGAGGCCGCCTGGAAGAAGCTGGGGTTCCGGAAGTTCGGCAACCGCTGGGTCACGCCGGCCCAGATCGAGTTCGAGCGGGCCGAGGCCAGCGCCCAGGCCGCCGCCGACCGCAAGTGGCGGCCGATCTTCGACCGCCTCGTCCGACAGCTCAAGAGCCCCACCACCCGGGACCAGGCCGAGGCCGAACTCGCCGCGATCGAGGACCCGCGCTGCCTGCCCGTCGCCGCCAGGACCTTCCTCGGCGGCAAGGACGTCGACGAATCGTCGGCCGTCACGCTGTTCGGCCAGATCGATGCGCCTGTGTCGACCCGATTCCTCGGCCAGCTCGCGGTCACGTCGAATTCCGCCTCGATCCGCCAGGCGTCGCTGGAAATCCTCCGGCGCAGGGATCCACGGATCTTCCTCGGCGACTGGATCTCGCGTTTCCGCGCCCAGGTCAAGTACGAGGTGAAGAAGCCGGAGCGGGCCGGCGAGCCGGGGATCCTGCTGATCGACGGCGGCAAGCGGAACGTCCAGCGCGTGTTCCAGACAATGGCGCCCCCGAACTTCCTGGTCTACTCGACCGACCAGATCTCCTACGACCAGAACGGCCTTCCGGTCGTGACCCGGAACGTCCCAGGCCCGATCGTCGGGGGTTACGGCGTCCGACAGGCCACGCCAGCCGCGACCTCCGCCGCCGGCCAGGCGATCATCAACAACCTCGCGCAGTCGGCCGCCCCGGAGAATCGCGACAAGGTCAAGGCGGGCCTCACCGCCATCGGCACGGCCGCCAGCTACAACCCCTTCGGGCCCAACTTGAATGAGGGCTACGCCGGCGGGGCGATCGTCGCGCCGGCGCAGGAGGTCCAGATCCCGGTGGGCCAGATGATGCTCCAGGCCGAGCGGTCGAAGCAGGACGCCGAGCAGCAGATCGCCCGCGAGGTCGCCCAGCTCGACGAGTTGAACCTGAAGATCCGGGCGTCCAACGAGAAGATCCTGAGCTGCCTCAAGGAGATGACCGGGCAGGACCTCGGGACCGACCCGACGGCCTGGGGGAAGTGGTGGACCGAGCGCGGGATGTACCAGCCGGGCCCCGCCGCCACGCCACCGCCCCCCGAGCCCGCCCAGGCCCCGGCCGGATTCGGGCCCCTGGCGCCCACGCGTCCCAGGCTCAACCCGTTCGCCCCGGTCCAGGCCCCGACCCCCGGAGGCCCCGCGCCGGCGAGCCCGGCCGCCCCCGAATCCAACACGCCGGTTGCGGTCCCCGGGCCGCCCAGGCCTGGCCCGCTCCGGCCGTAGCCGGCTGCCCGTGCATCCTCTCGTCGATCTCGCCCGAACCTCGTCCCCCCGAGCGGGGTGCCGATACGCCGGCCCCCGTCCAGGATGGAGCACCCGACGATGTCACCGATCCTGATCGCAGCGGTCGCCCTGTGCCTGTCGGCCAGCCCCGCACCCGAGGCGGCCCGGGCAGAATATCGGTCGAAAAAGGCCCTCATGGCCCGGACCGCCGACGCCCAGGTCGAGCTGGCGCTCTGGTGCGAGTCGAAGGGCCTGATGGCCGAGCGCGACACCCACCTGGCGCGGGCGATCCTGCGCGACCCGTCCCACTCGATCGCCCGGGGCCTCCTCGGCCAGGTCCAGCACCAGGGTCGCTGGCAGCGGCCCGAGGCCGTCGCCGATTCGCTCCGGACTGATCCGGAATGGATCGCTAAGCGACAAGTGTATGAGACGAAGCGGCAGAAGGCTCCGGTCGAAGTGGACGCGCAGTGGAAGCTGGCGAAGTGGTGCCTCCAGGAGGGGCTCGATCGCGAGGCCAGGGCGCACCTGAACGCCGTCGTCAAACTGGATCCGGAACACGAGCCTGCCAGGAAGAAGTTGGGGCAGAAACGGTTCGATGGTCGCTGGATGTCCCCCGAGCAGGCCAGTATCGAAAGAAATGAAGCTCAGGAGCAACGCGAGGCCGACAGGCGGTGGGAGTCCGAGATCCTCAAGTGGATCAAACAACTGAAGGACCGGAAGGCGGGGAAGTGCAACGAAGCGAGGCTGGCACTCGATCGGATCGATGATCCCCGCTCGGTACCGTCCGTCTGGCGTCTGCTCATCGTTTCGGAACATGGCGATGTCGCGTTGGGTGCGTCGATCCTCGGGCGGATCGATACCACCGCCTCATCTCGGGCTCTCGCGTCCCTCGCCGCGTTCGCGTCCGACCCAGAGGTCCGTCGCCAGTCCGCCGAGACCCTGCGATCCCGAGACCCGCGAGAGTACGCCGATCTGCTGATCGGGTTGATCCGAGATCCGATCCGATTCGAGGTTCGGGGACAGGGAACCGCTGATTCTCCCCGCAGACTCTTCGTCGAGGGTCAGGATCGGAACTTCGAACGGATCTATCTCCCGCCGCCGATGCTCAAGCCGGGCGACGTACTGGGGTTCGACAACGCGGGACAGCCGCTCGTGCGTCGGCTCATGTCTTCAATGAGGTCGAGACCAGGATTTTGGACCACGGAATACTACGATATCCGAGGCGCCACGAGGTCCTCAGATTCCGGTTGGCTCTCCGCGGGCGAACTCACCACTATTTTGCAACAACGGAGCACTGGAACCGGGACTGGGCAACGCCAGGCGCCGATCGAAGAGCAACTACCATTGACAAAACCCCTCAACGAAGCATCACCGAGCTTCCGGCGCTCGCCCCGAGACTGGAGCATTTCAACGACCGGTACGTATTCACTCCGACAGCTCATGGCCGAGTATTCACGGACACTCGAGTCGCTCAATGCCCGGCTCGACCACGAGGTGGACGCACTGAAGTCGGCGAATATTTCGATTTCCGCCTCCAACCAGAGTATCGCCAGCATCCTTGAGGATGCGACGAAAGTATCAATCGGTACGGACCGAGAAGCCTGGAAGAAATGGTGGATCGGTCAGGTCGGTTACGCTTTCATGACGCCGATTTCGCCACCGAAGGAGACCGTATCCGAGACCGTTTCCGTGGACTTTACTCCCCAGAGTCCACCGCTCTCAGTAACATCAAATTCTTTCACATATATCCAAATATCTTGCTTCGCAGCGGGCACGCTGGTCAATACGATCTCCGGGATGCGAGCGATCGAGTCGCTCCTGCCGGGTGATCTGGTCCTGACCCTGGATCAGAAATCGGGCTCGCTTCGCTATCAGCCGATCCTGATCACTCACCACAACCCGCCGAGCACCACCGTCCGGATCACCACCCAGGACGAGACGATCGCCAGCAGCGACTTCCACCGCTTCTGGAAGCCGGGCGCGGGCTGGGTGATGGCGAGGGACCTGAAGGTCGGCGACCGACTCCGCACGGCCACCGGCATCCGGACCGTGCAGGCCCTCTCGACCGGGCCGAAGGAGCCGGTCTTCAACCTCGACGTCGCCGCCGACGCCAACTTCTTCGTCGGCGAGGCCAGCCTCCTCGTCCACGATAATACCCTGCCCAACCACCGCGACGAGCCCTACGACCGGCTCGCGGCCAGGCCCTGAACCTCGCACACTGTCGAATCACTCTCCCGTCGTTCCGTCCAGCCCCCTTCGTCCCCCCGACCGGGCCCGCGCCGGGCCCCGCCGAGGAAGGAGCCCAGCGACGATGACGCACCTCCTGCTCGCCGCGTTCGCCGTCTCCCTCGCGACCAGCGCCGCCCCCGTGCCCGAAGCCACCCGGGTCGAGTATCAGTCGAAGAAAACCACGCTCGCACGAGGCGCCGACGCCCAGGTCGAGATGGCCCTCTGGTGCGAATCCAAGGGGCTCGTGGCGGAGCGCGACAATCACCTCGCCCTGGCCCTGCTCCGCGACCCCATGCACGCCACCGCCCGGGGGCTGCTCGGGCAGGTCTACCACGACGGCCGCTGGCAGAAGCCCGAGGCCGTCGCCGAGTCGCTCAAGGCGGACGCCGATTGGATCGCCAGGCGTGACGCCTACGAGGCAAAGCGAGTCAAGACGCCCAACGACGCCGAGTCGCAGTGGAAGCTGGCGACCTGGTGCCTCGACCAGGGGCTCAAGTTGGAGGCCCGGGCCCACCTCGTCGCGGTGGTGAAGCTCGATCCCACGCGAGAATTGGCCTGGAAGAAGCTGGGCTACAAGAAGTCGGGGGGCCGGTGGGTCACCCCTTCCAACCTGGGGATGGAGCGGGACGAGCAACTCGCCCAGGCGGAGGCCGATCGCAGGTGGCGCCCGATCTTCGAGCAGCTCAGGCGTCGCCTGAAGGATCCCAAGACTCGGGCATCCGCCGAGGGTGAATTGACGACCATCACCGACCCGCGTGCGGTGCCGTCCGCATTGCGGATCCTCCTCGATGGATCCCAGAAGGACGAGGTCCACGCGGCGTCGTTGCTCAGCCAGATCCACTCGCCGGCCTCGACGAGGACCCTCGCGGTCCTTGCAGTCGCGGGAGGGAAGCCCGAGGCTCGTCAGATCGCGATGGAGACGTTGCGTCGGCGCGACCCGCGCGAGTTCATCGGGTCCTGGATCGAGCGGGTCCGCAGACCGATCAAGTACGAGGTTCGGTACCCCAATCGTCCCGGTGAGTCCGGTGTGCTGTTCGTTCAGGACGACAAGACGGACTTGCGGCGCGAGTTTCAGACCCTCGGCTTCGACTTCAAGCCGACGGAACTCGACCGATTCTATCTGGATGAGAACGGACTCCCGGTCGTGGTCCGGGCCGTCCCACTGGAGCCAATCCGGGTTGCATCGGATCGGTTCATGCCCAATCGTATCGCAACGGTCGCGGGGCTCCTCGGGACCGTCGCTCCGTTCTCGAATCTGGAAGGCTGGGCGGGACCTCAGGGGGATCTCGAACCTGTGAATTTCAGGCTGGATCGCGATCTCGAAGGCAACGGACGGCCTTCCGGATCACGAGCCGGTGGTCGCAAGATACTGGGCCAGGACGTCCTCCTCCCGGTCGGCGAGATGCAGCGAGACGCCGAGCGCTCTCGGGTCGCGGCCGACCTGAACATGCGACAGCAGGTCGCCGAGATCGATCAGCTTAATGATCGCATCCGCAAGGCGAACGACTCCGCCTTGGTGGCCCTTGAAGACCTGACCGGTCAAAGGCACGGCCAGGACCCGACCGCCTGGCGTAGGTGGTGGACCGCAGACCAGGGCTACCAGTTCTCGATGACTCAGCCCGATCGAGTTCAAACCTACGAAACCGTCCCCGTCGGGATCACACCGAGGGGCATCCCTCAGATCAGCGAAATCAAGACCATTGGGTATGTAGGACACTCGTGCTTTGGTGCAGGCACGCTCGTCCAGACCCGATCGGGTCCCAAGCCGATCGAAACACTCCAGGCAGGTGATGCCATCCTCTCTCAGAAAGCGACCGACGGTTCCCTCTCCTTCCAGCCGATCCTCCAGGTCTTCCACAACCCGCCGAGCGACACACTCCGCATCACGGCGGGGGATGAGACCTACGTCGCGACGGGGATCCACCGGTTCTGGAAGGCCGGCAAGGGCTGGACGATGGCCCGCGACCTCGTGGCTGGTGACGAGATCCGCACGCTCAGCGGCAAGGCGAAGGTCGAGTCGATCCGCAGCGACCTCAAGCAGCCGGTCTACAACCTCAAGGTCGCCGAGGGCAACAGCTACCTCATCGGCAAGGCCGGGGCCCTCGTCCACGACAACAGCATCGTCGAGCCCGAGGATCGGTCGTTCGATCGGATCCAGAAGTGATCTTTCGAGATCATAAAGGTCTCGGTCGCGGCGAACGCGCTGGGCGGGCATCTCCCGATGCCGCCCGAACGGATGACCTTCGGCTTCGCGAAAATGGATCTCCCGATGCGTCGACAAGGGCGTTTGTCGACAGATCGGGAGATCCGGTTCGGTGGTCCCCTTCGATAGTCGGTCGGGCGGCATCGGGAGATCCTCGCCCAGCGGGAACGCTGGGGTTGACCCGAAACCGGGTCCGCACCCGACATCAGGACGACTTGCCGAGTGTCACGGGCACGCTGACCTTCTTGCCGCCGCGGATGACAGTGACGACGACTTCCTCGCCGGGGTTGTGGGCCTCGACCTCGGAGAGGAGTTCGTCGTAGGTCTCGACCTTCTTGCCGTCGATGGCGACGATCAGGTCGGCGGACTCGGGGTCGTAGCGGCGGACGATCATCGCGCCGTACTGGCTGAGGCGGAGCTTGATCGGCCGCAGGCCGGCCTCGGCGGCGGGCCCGCCCTCGGCGACGCCCAGGATCAGGAGGCCCTCGCGGGTCCGGAAGACGCGGGTGAGGCCGAGGTCGGCGCGGATGACCCGGCCGTTCTGGATCAAGGGGCCGAGGATCCGCTTGATCGTGCTGATCGGCACGGCGAACCCGATGCCGGACGACTGGCCTACCTGGCTGAGGATGGCCGTGTTCATGCCGATGACCTCGCCCCGGGTGTTCAGGAGCGGGCCGCCGGAATTGCCGGGGTTGATCGCGGCGTCGGTCTGGATGATCCCCTTGATCGTCCGGCCGTTCTTGGCCTTGAGCGACCGGTCCAGGCTGCTCACGATGCCGGTGGTGAGCGTGCGTTCCAGGCCGAACGGGTTGCCGAGCGCCAGGACCTTCTGGCCGACCATGAGCTTCGAGGAGTCGCCCAGCGGCACGGGTACGAGCTTCTCGGCCGGGGCCTGGACCCGGATCACGGCGATGTCATTCGAGGCGTCGACGCCGACGACCTTCGCGTCGTGGGTCGAGCCATCGTAGAGGGTCACCTGGACGGAGTCGGCGCTCTCGACGACGTGAAAGTTGGTGAGGATATCGCCGTTGCGGTCGATGACGAAGCCCGAGCCGGTGCCCGAGGCGGATTCGTCCCCGAACAGCCCGGTGGCCTCGGCGGCCGATGTGATGTTCACGACCGAGCGATTGACGTTCGCATAGACGCGGACGTTGATCTGCTCATCGGCGTCGGAGAGCCGCAGCAGCTCGGGCGGGATCGGGACCGGGTTCAAGGGCGGCATGTTCGCCACGGGCGCCGGGGCCCGTGATGGCGTCTGGGCCACCGCATCCTGCGTCCGCTGCAGCCCGATTTCCCCGAGGGCCAGCAGCACCAGGGCGCAGCTCGCAAAGGCCGTGATCGCATGGGCGCCGAACGACTTCAACCTCGACATGGCCAGTCTCCGTTACCTCCTCGTGAGGATGTTCACGTCTCTCCCGGGATATTCTAGCGACCCGGCGAATTTGCCCAAGATCTTCCGGCTCGACCGTCTCTCGAACGAGCCCGCAAGCGCTGGGCGCGGGTCTCGAGACCCGATTTGGTCGTCCCCGTCGATTCCCGTCGGGGCGGGATCGGGAGACCCCGCGCCCGGCGCTTCACCCTACTGGACGGCGCCATCCCAGCCCGTCACAATGCGGTATCTCCGCCCCAGAACACCGATCTCCCCACGACCAGCATAGGCCACGCCAGTGCGGTTGTCCTTGCACCCGGAGTCCACGATGCCGAGGCCGCTGCTTCTCGCCATGGCCACGCTCGCCATGCTTCTCGACACGCCCGTCCTCGCCCAGGTCAGCCCGGCGAAGTCCGAGGCGCAGCTCAAGACGCCCGACGGGCTCGAAGCGACGCTCTGGGCGTCGGAGCCGATGGTCAACAACCCGACCAACATGGACATCGACTCCCGGGGCCGGGTCTGGATCACCGAGGGCCTGAACTACCGCCTCACCCGCCGGGGCAATGCCCAGTTCAAGCGGGGCGACAACGCCGACAAGCTCAAGATCCTCGAAGACACCGACGGCGACGGCAAGGCCGACAAGGTCATCGTCTTCGCCGACAACATCTTCCCCGTCCCGATGGGCCTGGCGGTCGAGGAGCATTACGGGCCCGACGGCAAGTACAAGGGGGCGAAGGTCTTCATCGGGAATAGCCCCGACATCCTCGTCCTCGAAGACACCGACGGCGACGACAAGGCCGACAAGCGGTATCCCCTGCTCACCGGGTTCGGCGGCATCGACTCCGACCACGGCGTGCACGGGATGGTCCTGGGCCTCGACGGCAAGCTCTACTTCACCCACGGCGACGGCTGCTGCTCGGTCCAGCAGGACCACACCGAGAAGCCCCAGAACTTCGACGTCCTGGACAAGTCCGGCCGGCACGTCAGCTCGTCGCGGCTGGCGAACACGTTGCGGGTCAACCGCGACGGCACCCAGTTCGAGATCCTCGCCGACCGCCAGCGGAACAACTACGAGACCAGCCTCAACTCGTTCGGCAACATCTTCACGTCCGACAACGACGACGACGGCAACCGCGGCAGCCGGGTCATCTGGATCATGGACGGCGGTGAGTACGGCTACCGGACGCCGGGCTCGGCCCATCACTGGGGCGAGGAAGTCCCCGGGAACGTCCCCAAGCTCGTCGGCACCGGCAACGGCAGCCCCTGCGGGATCATGGTCTACGAAGGCAAGTTGCTCCCCGGGGCGTACTTCGGATCCGTGCTCGAAGCCGACGCCGGCTCGCGGCAGATCAACTTCATGCCGATCACCCGCAAGGGCGCTTCGTTCCGCTCCGAGTACAAGGTCCTGCTCGCCAGCGACGACCCCTGGTTCCGCCCCGTCGACATGACCGCCGCCCCCGACGGCTCGGTCTTCGTCGCCGACTGGTACGACTCCGGCGTCGGCGGCCACACCTTCCGCGACCAGGACACCGGCCGCATCTACCGCGTCGCCCCCAAGGGCGTGAAGTCCGTCAAGGTCACCTATGACTTCGCCACGACCGGCGGCCTCATCAACGCCCTCGCCTCCCCCGTCGTCTCCGCCCGCGACGCCGCGCGTCGCTCCCTGATCGAGAAGGCGAAGACCTCCGGCAAGGAGGTCACCGACTCCCTCCGCAGCGTGCTGTCGAAGGGCGAGCCGATCCAGAAGGCCCGGGCGCTCTGGGTGCTCGTCGGCATCGAAGGCGACGGCGCGGCGGTCGAGGCCCTCAGGAATGAGGATCCCCGGCTCCGCGAACTCGGCGTGCGGATCCTGGGCCGCGACGTCAGCCGGACGGGGAGCGTCGAGGTCAAGGACCCGACCATCCTCAAGCCGATCGCCGCGACCCGGTTCCTCAACGATCTCCTGCCGCTCGCGGGCGACAAGGACGCCGGCGTGCGCCGGGAGCTGATCCTGGCGCTCCGCGACCTCCCCACGGCGATGGTCGGGCCCGCCTTGAAGACCCTCGCCGCCGCCTGGGACGGCCAGGACCGCTGGTATCTCGAGGCGCTCGGCCTGGCGGTCCAGAACCGCGAGCCGGCGTTCATCGCGTCGCTGTTCGACGGCGGCCTCTACGGCGACCTCGGCCTGGCCCGCAACGGCGAGGATGGCAAGGTGGCCCTACCGCCGTACTTCCCGGTCGACCGCAACGAGGCGTACATCGTCGACGGCACCCCGGACCTCCCGGCCAATGCCCTGACGAAGACCCTCGGCCTCGCCTGGCGGCTCCGCCGGGTCGAGTCGCTGTCGCTCCTGAGCAAGATCCAGCCGGGTCTGAAGGCGCCCGAACTCCAGCAGGCCTTCGACGACGTCCTCGCCCAGATGAAGGACAAGGCGGCGGCCGTCGTGCTGGCGAAGCTCGCCCTCGACTCGCCCGACCTGACCCGCCGCCAGGAACTGTTCGAGACCCTCGCCAAGCGGCTCGCCGGCGAGTGGCGCGGGGCTCGCGGCGACGCCAAGGTGGTCGAGGCCATCCAGTCGTCGCTCGGGACGCCCGAGCTTCGGCTCCAGGGGATCGCCCTGGCCTCGTCGACCGGCGACGCCCGCTACGCCCCGGCGATCCTGGCCTTCGCGAAGCGCGAGACGACGCCCGAGGAGATCCGCGTGGCCGCGATCGACGCCCTCTCGGTGCTCGACTCGGTCAAGACTCGCCCGTATCTGGATGAACTGATCGAGGCCAGCCGGGGCAAGGCCTCGACCCCGATCGCCGTGGCGGCCGTCCGGGCCCTTCCCCGCTACGCGGACGGCGAGAAGCTCCTGTCGCTGATCGACACCGCGGCCTTCCCGCTCGGCATCCGCCGCGAGGCGCTCCGGGCCTATTCGACCTTCCGCGACGGTGGGATGAAGGTCATCGACCTCGCCAAGGCGGGCAAGCTGCCGGCCGACCTCAAGTCGGAGGCCATGTCGATCGTCCACCACTACCCCAACAACAGCATGGTGCGGAACGAGGCCCTGAAGGTCCTGCCGCTGCCCAAGACCGCCAACGGCCGCAGCCTGCCCCCCGCCGGCGAGCTGATCCGCCGCCCCGGCTACGCCGACAAGGGCAAGCTCGTCTTCCACCGCACGGCCGCCAACGCCTGCGCGACCTGCCACCGAGTCCAGGGCCAGGGGAACTGGATCGGGCCCGATCTCTCGACCATCGGCACCAAGTACGGCAAGGACGAGCTGCTCCAGTCGATCCTCTACCCCAGCAAGGCCATCGGCTACAACTTCCGCGCGACCATCATCGCCACCGGCGACGGCCGCGTGCTCACCGGACTGCCGATCGAGGAGACCGCCGACCGCGTCGTGCTCAAGACGGCCGAAGGCGAGCGGGTCACGATCCCCGTCAAGGAGATCGAGGAGCGCAAAATCAGCGAAATCTCGCTCATGCCCGAAGGGCTGGCGCAGACGATGTCCGACCAGGAACTCGTCGACCTCCTCGCCTTCCTGACCACGCTCAAGCAGCCGGTCAGCGTCGTCGGCCAGTATCAGGCGGTCGGGCCGGTGAACTCGGGCGCGGTGAACCCGTCGGCCCCCGTCGCCGGCCAGAACCTCTCCTGGCGGCGGCTCGACGCCAACGCCGAGAGCCTGGTGAATCTCGGCACGGTGGCCGGGGACGACGACGGCAAGTCGGCCTACCTGCACATCCCCGTCGTCTCCCCCGCCGACCTGCCCGCGCGGCTGGTGCTGGACACCAAGTCGAAGGTCAAGGCCTGGCTCAACGGCGCGCCGCTGGAGCTGCCCGAGTCCTCCGGCTCGACCACGCTGTCGTCGGGCATCACCCTCAAGAAGGGGAATAACGACCTGTTGATCGAAGTCCCCGGCGGCGGCACGCCGAGCCTGGCGACCACCATCGTGGCCGACAAGCCGCTGGAGTTCCGCTCCGGCCGGTGACGCTCGGTAGGGTGTGGTGCCTCGCGGACCAACGGGATGCGGGGCTCCGCACCAGCCATTGCCACGAGGTACCACATCCCCGGGTCTCCAGACCCGTTCCTGTAAGATCAAGGAACGGGTCTGGAGACCCATTTTTTCTGGCCACCTGCGATCACAGCCGGGGCGGGGTCTGGAGACCCGCGCCCAGCGCCCTTGGCTCCCATCGCTCCGAGGCAGGGGACGTCAATGCGCCTGACGATCTGCCGCCATGCCGATGTGCGACAGGGGCGTGGCGGGCGAGACGATGCCCGCGATGGAGCGGGCGAGGTCGAGCAGCTCGACGCCTTCCAGGTTCGCCATCAGGGCGACGATCACGCCCGAGTCGGGCTGATAGTAGAGGATCGTGCTGACCTGCGGCTGGGCGCCGGTGTGGTAGATCTCCTGACGGCCATTGTGGGCCATGACCTTCCAGCCGAACCCATAGCGGGTCGGCCCCCGGCGCGACTTCTGGTCGGTCCACATGAGGGTCCGTACCTCTCGGCTCAGGAGCTTGCCGTCGCGCACGGCCGTGGCGAAGTGAATCAGGTCCTCGGCCGTCGAGATCAATCCGCCGCCGGGGACCTTGTTGCTCACGTCGGCCAGGTCGGAATTGACCAGACGTCCCGACTTCTCCCGGCGGTACCCCTTCGCCCGGTTCGGGATGATCGCGCGGGCGTCGTCGTCGCGGATCGCCGCCATCCCCGCCGGGCGGAAGATGTGGCTCCGCAGGTATTCCAGGAAGGGCTCCTTCGACGCCCGCTCCACCACCGCGCCGACGAGGTTGAAGCCGTAGGTGGAGTAAACGTAGCGGAGTCCCGGCTCGTGCTGGAGCGGGTCATCCTTGAAGATCGCCAGGGGCGCGATGACGTCGTCGTAGTGGACCGTGCTCCGGATCTCGTCGCCCCGATACGCCCGGATCCCCGCCAGGTGGGAGAGCAGGTGCCGGGTGGTGACCGGCCATTTCTTCTCGGGGAACTCGGGTACGTACGCCTGGACGGGTGCATCCAGCTCGAGCTTGCCGGCCTGGTAGAGCTGCATGGCCGCGACGGCGGTGATCGGCTTGGAGACCGAGGCGAGGCGGAACATGGTCCGCGGCGTGACCGGGACGCGGTTCTCCAGGTCCGCGAGACCGAAGCCCTCCGACCAGACCTGGTCCTCGAACCCCACGGCCACCGACAGCCCGGGGATCCCCAGGTGATCCATCTCGCGACGGATCCGGTTCTCGATGATCTGGCCATTGCCGTGCTCGAACCCGATCTCGCCCGGATGATGGGCCGAATTGACGAGCGCGGCGAGGCATAGCCCCCAGAGGAGGGTCCACCACTTCGAACGGATTCGAGGTCTGGGCAGCATGGAGAGGGATCTACCCGCTGGAGAGGGCCAGGGGAGCACGGTCGTTCGGAGATGTCCTCAGAATATACCCCTCCCCCGCCCTCGCTTCCAGCAGCCGCCACAAGACTTGAGCATCCATGCAATCCTGGGCGATCCCCGAAGGATTTCGGGGAAAGGGCGAGTCGGGCCCGGCCGGGTCGGTGGTCTCCCTGGACGGTCGCGGGGGCATTGGATAGCATCAGACACGCAACGGTCGGGCCGCGGCGGGTGTGGCCGGATGAATGCCGTTTGTCGATGGTGGGCCGGAGGTTCCGAGTGACCGACGCGAGCGACGATCCCCTCGGGGCCCCTTCCCCGGCGGCTGCGACGGCCCCCCCCGGCGCGAGCGAGTCCCTGCTCGCCCCCTGGGCCAGGACGACCCTGATCGTCCTTTTCCTGATGAACCTCCTGAACTACACCGACCGATGGGTGCTCTCGGCGGTCCTGGAGGACATCCAGAAGGAGTTCCATCTCGACGACTACCAGGCCGGCTGGTTCTTCACCTGGTTCCTCGTCAGCTACTCCCTCGTCAGCCCCGTGATGGTCTGGCTGGGCGACCGCACCAAGCGGACCTACCTGCTGGCGCTCGGCGTCGGCATCTGGAGCATCGCGACCGTCGGCACGGGCCTGGCCAAGTCGTACAACCAGATCGTGCTGGCCCGGAGCCTCCTTGGCATCGGCGAGGCCACCTACGGCGTGCTCGCGCCGGCGCTCCTGATGGACCTGTTCCCCAGGAAGTCGCGGTCGAGCGTGATGTCGTTCTTCTACATCGCGATGCCGGTCGGCGGGGCCCTGGGCATGACACTCGGGGCCTACATCGCCAAGCATCACGGCTGGGCGGCGTCGTTCTTCATCGTCGGTGCCCCCGGGCTCGTCGCGGCCATCCTGACCGCCTTCCTGCCCGAGCCGATCCGGGGGTTCAGCGAGGGGGTCTCGGTCGACAAACTCAAGGCGCACGAGGCCAAGGGGCTCACCAAGGACGACTACCTCGACCTGCTGGTGAACTCCTCCTACAACTACAGCGTCCTGGCCCAGGCGATGTATTCGTTCGCCATCGGCGGGCTGGCGGCGTTCCTGCCCAAGTTCCTCACGAGCTACCGCGGGATCGAGCGGGTCGAGGCGAACTTCAAGCTCGGCGTGACGACGGCCCTGGCCGCCGTCCTGGGCATGACGATCGGCGGGTGGCTGGCCGACAAGCTGGCGAAGCGGACCCCGAGGGCGCTGTTCCTCGTGCCGGCGTTCGCGATGCTGCTGTCCGTCCCGTTCGTGTTCGTCGGGCTGTTCAGCACGAACCACCTGATGATCTTCGGCGGGATCTTCCTGGCCGAGATGATGATGTTCATCAACACCGGCCCCTGCAACGCGATCATCGCCAACGTCACGCTCCCGGCGATGCGGACGACCGCCTTCGGCGTCGCCGCCCTCGCGGTGCATTTCGTGCTGGGGGACGTCTGGTCGCCGCCGCTCATCGGGTATGTTTCCCGGATGTTCGGCGACCCCGACACGATGAAGACCTCGATCGGCCAGTTCCTGACGTCGGTCGGGGCCGTGCCCATCCCGGGGGCGTCGCCCAAGGATCCCCCGCAGAACCTGCTCGCGGGCCTGCTCATCGTCGTCCCCGCCCTGGTCCTGTCCGGCATCGTCATGCTCGCGGGGGCCAGGCACCTGCCGCGCGAGATGGCCCTGATGCTCGCCCAGCTCCGGGCGAATCCCGATCAATTGCCATCCAGGAAGGGTGCAACGCGTTCGTGACGGCCCCGGCATATTGGATCGCCTAGCCGGTCGAGTCGTCCGGTTTTTCGAGTCGTCGAAGACGGTTTCCAGGTCGGAAAGGTTTGCCTGCAATGAAGCCCACCATCCGCGTTGCCATCACCGGTGCCGGCGGCCAGATCGGCTACGCCCTGCTCTTCCGCCTCGCCTCGGGCGCGGTTTTCGGAGCCGACCAGCCGGTCCAGCTCCAGCTCCTGGAAATCACCCCCGCCTTGCCGTCGCTCCAGGGCACCATCATGGAGCTGGACGACTGCGCCTTCCCGACCCTCGCCGGGGTCAAGGCGTCGGACAAGGCCACCGAGGCGTTCGAAGGGGCCGACTGGGTCATCCTCGTCGGCGGCCTGCCGCGCAAGGATGGCATGAGCCGGGCCGACCTGATTCGCGCCAATGGCCCGATCTTCACCGGCCAGGGGCAGGCGATCAACGACGCCGCCGGGCCGAATGTCCGGGTGCTGACCGTCGCCAACCCCTGCAACACCAACGCCCTGATCGCCCGGTCGCACGCCCCCAAGGTCCCCGCCGACCGCTGGTACGCCATGACCCGCCTCGACCAGAACCGCGCCGCCGCTCAGCTCGCGATCAAGGCGGGCGTGGGCGTCGGCCAGGTCAGCCGGGTCGCCATCTGGGGCAACCACTCCGACACCCAGTACCCCGACTACAAGCGGGCCCTGATCGGCGGCAAGCCGGCCCCCGAGGTCATCCCCGACGCCGGCTGGTTCTCGGAGACCTTCATCCCGACCGTCGCCAAGCGTGGCAGCGCGGTGATCAAGGCCCGAGGCGCCAGCTCCGCCGCCTCGGCCGCCAACGCCGCGCTCGATAGCGTGAAGTCGGCCTCGTTCGCGACCCCCGCCGGCGAGTGGTTCAGCGCCGGCGTCGTGTCCGACGGCAGCTACGGCGTCCCCGCCGGCCTGATCTACAGCTTCCCCCTGACCTCGAACGGCAACACCTGGTCGGTCGTCCAGGGCCTCTCCCTCGGCGACGACGACCGCGCCCGCATCGACGCCTCCGCCAAGGAGCTGATCGAGGAGCGCGACGCCGTCAAGGACCTCCTCGGACCGGCGCTGTAAGCTTAATGGGGTGCCGGGGTCCGCCCTCGGCCGACCCCGCCTGACATCCGGCCCGGACGCGCCTTCTGGAGTGCGTCCGCTTGCTGCCGTTCGACGGTTCGGGATCGGCCAAACGAACCCACCTGCCAGATTGGCAGCCTCAATCGAGCCTAGGACGATCGCTTCAAGGGGGCGCGGAGCCAGCTCCGCGATCCCCTACTGGAAGCGAATCTCCGCACCCAAACCCTGAACATTAAACCACTTGGGACAGAACTGTTTTCGTCGGATCGTTTCCAATTCTCGTCGTCTGGTCGGAAATGGCTTTGTTCCCGCGTTTTCGAAACCGGCCACGTTCGGGACTCGACCGGCGAGCTTGAAGGATTTTGGGGCGGTTGCAACCCGATGAACTTGATGGACTTTACGAAGCATCCGGGTCGCAATGACTGAACGGATCCGCTTGACCGTACCGGTTGCAACGGTATGATATCGGCCGACAACCCAGGATGGGTCAAATCGAAATTCCGCCGATCGGGGTGACAACACGTCCCGGGAGGCGCCGCCTGTCGTCACGGTCTCAAGGAGGAGCCGTCCGATGTCCAGCCAAGACCGTCGAGCCGCCGCACGCCGCCGAGCCTGGGGCCGCGGGCCTATGATCCTGCGCTTCGAGTCGCTCGAAGGCCGGATCCTCCAGGCGGTGGCCAAGCCGGACATCGTCCTGACCGGCTTCTCCTCCGAGACCAACAGCGACTGGGGCCAGCCGATCCACGTCTCGGGCGACGTCCTGAACCGCGGGGCGGGGACCGCTACGGCCCCGTTCAAGGTCGGGATCTATGCCTCGGCCGGCAAGAACATCGGGGCGGGCTCCGTCTACCTCGGCTACATCAACGTCCCATCCGGCCTGGGCGCGGGGCAGGCGTTCCACTTCGACCAGACCTTCAACATGAGCCCCTCGCCGGTCCCCGGCATCGGCTCGACCCAGACCGTCTACCTCGGCGTGCGGGTCGACAACGACAAGCAGATCGTCGAGTCGAACGAGGCCAACAACGACAACGGCAAGGCCGCCCAGCTCCACATCAACGCCGCCATCCCGGCGAACCTGGTCGCGACCTCGTTCAACGTGACCCCCAACGCGGTCAACTGGGGCGACACCCTCAACGTCACCGCACAGATCAAGAACCAGTCGCAGGGCGACGCCCCCACCACCCGGGCCCGTGTCGTGCTGACCCCTGCCGGCGCCACGCCCGGCGGCACGTCGGACACCACGGTCGCGAGCATCGCCGTCCCGGCGATCACGGCGTACCAGGCGGCAAACATCTCCCAATCGATCACCCTGCCGGCCGGCCCGCCGGGGAACGTCGGCCAGGCGACCCAGTTCACCGTCAGCCTGATCCCCGACGCCGACTATCTGACCCAGCCGATCGGGCCCCGGCACGCCGACCAGGGCAACGGACTCGACACCGTCCCGATCACGATCAGCCCGGCCGTGAATGCCGGCCTCGATTCGGGCCCCAAGCCCGACCTCGCCGCCGGCGGCGTCCAGGTCCCGACCTCCGACCTGATCTGGGGCACCTCGTTCGACGTCACGGCCACCGTCCAGAACATCGGCCAGGGCGAGGCCAATGACGTCAAGGTGCACTTCTTCCTCACCGGGATCACCGGCGCGACCGATCGTGGCCTGTTCCTGGGCGACGCCATCATCAACAATCTCGCTGGGGGTGCGTCCCAGAACGTCACCAAGACCCTCAAGCTCCCCAGCCGAGTCCCGCCGGGATGACCATCGCGAACGTCATTTACGGCCGGATCGTCGTGGTGGTCGACCCCGAAAACACGGTCGACGAGAATATTAAGAGCAACAATACCACCGGGTCCACTCCGGTCGTGCTCCGGCTCCTGAGCGCCGACGGCTCCCTCCACCGTGCCCGTCACGCCCAGGACGACGAAGGTCGTGAAGACCACCACCGGCACCACCGGCACGGCGACCGTCGTGAAGGGCCGGAAGCCCCACAAGTCCCAATCGACCGGGGACAAGATCGTCAGCAACCTGAAGAAGATCCCCAAGGCCACGACGGACTTCTTCAAGAAGCTCAACATCTTCGGTTCGAAGTGATCTGCCGGTCCAACCGAGAATACGCAATTTACCACGCCGGGCACCACCAACTGCATGGATGTGTGTCCGGCGTGTGCATTGAAATCCACCATGCGGAAACCGAACGATCGGCAAGGTTTGCGTTAATTTGCCCAGCTTTCGACCGTCCTGGTAAAAAACTTGAGAGAAAACCCAAATTATCTGGGGGATTTATTGAAGACTGGCAATTTCCCCGCTATGCTTCCCTCATTCGGCGACCCACCGCGGCGGCCATCCTGAGCGGGGCCCATCGGGTGTGGCCGGGCGATGCGAAACGAGCACGGACGCTCGCCAGCGATGTCACAACGTGTCGGGAGTGCGCCTGGGATGTACAGCGAGCCAACCAACGCGTCCGCCTCCAGCGACGCGACGAATACGACCGGGGCGATCGTCGAATCCCGGTTCATCCCCCAGCGCTATGAGCCGAACTATGCGTATCCCCTGCTCGTGATGTTCCACGCCAGGGGGGCCGACGAGCACCAGATGCTCCGGGCGATGCCCACCCTGAGCTGGCGGAATTACGTCGGCGTCAGCCTCCGGGGCCCCGAGTCCATCGTCCGGCCCGGCCGGCCCGACTGCTACAGCTGGGGCCACCCGTTCGGCCGGCCCGACCGCATCGTCCGCCAGCACGCCCACGCCGGCGCCCGGCATGACGCCGCCCGGACCTCCCTCTTCGACGCCCCCGCCGACCCGGTCGATCACCTCGAAGATGCCGTGTTCCACTCGATCCGACAGATCCGGCGCTCCTTGCACATCCACTCCGAGCGGATCTTCCTCGTCGGCAACGGCGAAGGGGCGGCCGTGGCCTTCCGGCTCGGCCTGATGTACCCCGAGAAGTTCGCCGGGGTCGTCTCGATTAACGGCTGGATCCCCAACGGCTTCCGCCCGCTCGGCCGGCTCAAGGCCGCCCGCGACCTGAAGGTGCTCGCCGTCCACGGCGAGTGGAACGGCAAGGCCCCGGTCGAGAACACCCGGCGGAGCGTGACGATGCTCCGCAACGCCGGCATGCGGGTGTCCTTCCAGTCCTACCCGTGTGCCCACCGGATGACGTCCCACATGCTGTCGGATGTCGACACCTGGATCATCAACCAGTGCACCGGACGCTCCTGAGCCGCGCGAAGTTCGCCCGAACCGAACAAATCGACCCGGCCCCGAATCGATTCGGGGCCGGGTCGTTCGCTTTCGAACGGTCTGGTCAGGGCCGGATCGCCGTCCGGTAGGCGATCGCCCGGCGCACGGCCGGGGGCAGCGGGGCATCCGGCCCCTTGATCGCCCGCCAGAGGATCTCGTTCAGCTCGAAATCGTTAATCTTATCATATTCGCTGAAGTCCATCTTACTGGAACGCTCGGCGCCGTAGGCCAGGGCCGTGTTCTTCGCGTTCACGTCGATCTGCGCCGGGAGGTGCGTGTAGGGCGCGAGATCGGGCGTGTCGGTGAACGAGCCGAACATCGGCGTCGCGCCCGCGTCGAACTGGCTCAACGGGGGCAGGCCGAGGATCAGCTCCATCGTCCGCATCATGCTGACGGTCGAGTACTGGGTGCTGTCCAGGTGCTTGCGACGGGTGTAGGGGCTGATGACCAGGCCGATGGTCCGGTGGGCGTCGACGTGGTCGGGGCCGTTCTGGGCGTCGTCCTCGATGACGAAGATGGCGGTCTCGGGCCAGTACTTGCTCTTCGTGACCGCCTCGACCAGGCGGCCGAGGGCGAGGTCGTTGCTGGCGACGCACGCCTGGGGGGTGAAGGTGCCGAGGGCGGTCCCCGTGGTGTGGTCCTCGCCCAGGCTCATGACGATGAAGTTCGGCAGGTTCCCGGCCTTCTCGAACTCCCGGAACTCCTCGAGGAAGGTCTCGACGTTCTCGGTGTCCCGGACCCTCTGCCCGGGCACCTTCGGCACGCCGAAGTCGGGGCAGATGTGCCCGACCAGGCCGGGGGCCCGCGCCTCCATCCGCACCGAGCCGTCGGGCTGGCTGACCCGCCGGCCGTACTCGCCGTAGCTGCGGTAGGTCAGGTTGTGCCGGGCGCAGAGGTCCCAGATGTAGCCCGACGGGGCCTTCTCCAGCTCGGCGTCGTCGTCGAGGTCCACCCCCTCGCGGCCCGAGTAGGTCAGTGCCCAGTTCTTGGCGATGTAGTCGGTGTTGTAGGCCATGGTCGACCAGGGGTGGCCGTCGGCCGAGACGTGGCCGTTGCAGTAGAGGTTGTCCAGCAGGACGAAGTCCTCCGCCAGCTTGTGATGGTTCGGCGAGATCGGCCGGCCGAAGAGCAAGAGCGACTCGTCCCGATTGCCACGGGGATGTCGCTGAAGACCTGGTCGTAGGTCCGGTTCTCCTTGATGATGTAGATCACATGCTTGATCGGCGATTTGTCCCCGACCTTCGTCGGGATCGCCGTCTTGCGGGTGGAGGGGGCATCGGTGAGGAGCTTGTCGGAGTAGGGGCAGTTCTTGTAGACCGTCGCCGTGTAGGCCGCGAGGGCCTTGTCGTCGGGCACCGGCACGATCGACAGGGCCCCCGAGAGGGTCGTACCGATGTACGGGAACTTCCTCAGCTTGGCCTGGACCTCCTTCGACAGCTCTCCCTTGGTGCCCTTGATCAGCTCCTCGACCTTCTTCCTGTGGTCCTCGCTCGGGGGGTTGGCCCTCGGCTGATTGCCCCAGCCGACGCCCACCAGCAGGTTCTTTCCGTCGGGCGTCATCGCCACCGAGGTCGGATACCAGCCGGTCGGGATGAATCCCTTCACCTGGCTCCGGCTGGGGGCCTCGACATCGACGACCGCCACGCAGTTGTTGTCCGAGTTGGCCACGTACAGCGTCTCGCCGTCCGGGCTGACCGCCAGGGCGGTCGGCGTGCTGCCCTCGGGGGCGAGCGGGAAGAGGCCGGTCATGATCGTCTCGGTCACGACCCCGCGCTTCGTATCAATGACCGACACACTGTTGCTGGAGGCGTTGGCCACGAACAGCCGGTCGTCCTTCGGGTGGAGGGCGAGCTGTGACGGATGGTCGCCGACCGAGATCTTCGCCACGACCCGCAGGTCGTCAGGCGACACGGCCAGGACCGAACGCCCCGCCCAGTCGGAGACATACAGCCGCGAGCCGTTCCGGGCGACCGCGACGTCATATGGCCGGACGCCGACGGTGCCCGACTTGCTGACCTTGCCGGTCGCCGGGTCGGTGGCCGCGAGGGTGGCCGTCTCGGTGTCGAGGGTATAGAGGAGGTTGGCCTTCGCGTCGTAGGTCAGGCCGGTCCGGAAGCCCTTCGGGGCATTCCTGGCCTTGGCGGCCCCCTTCTTCGCCACGGCCTCCGGCGCACCGGTCCGGGTCAGCTTGCCGTCCTTGAGGTCGAACGTGTGCAGGGCCTTCGCCCCGCCGCCCGACCACCAGATCCGGCCGGAGGCGGCGTCGTGGGCCAGGCCGAACCAGCTCTGCCGGACGGTCTCGCGGGATCCGACCGTCTTCGCGGCCAGGTCCACGACGGAAAGTTCATGCGCATTGAACCCGCTGGTCGCCACCAGGGCGAAGCGGTTGTCGGGGGTCGTCAGGATGTTGAGCGGCAAGTCCTTGAGCTCGACCTGAAGCCCGGCCGGGGTGATGGTCCAGCCGTTGGCCAGGAGTGTCCCACCGTCCTTCATCGCGCCCGCGTAGCGGGGCGGATCCTCGGCCGGCTTCGGGGGATCCTCGGCGAAGATCGGGACGCAGATGACGGCGGCAGCGACCAGGCCGGTCGCCAGGTTCCGGAGTGTGTGTGTGGCCATAGTGTGTGATGATCGGTCGGGTCCGCGGTGGCGGACCGTCGTGGCAAAGGGGTCCAGTGAGGGGCGTCATCCTGACGCGAAGGTCCCGGCGAGTCCAATGAGTTTTCCGTGAGCGGAAGGGTTCTCCCGCGGCCACCCCGGGGAAATCACGCCCGGCGGCTTGACGAACCCCCAGGGCTCATGTAGATTAAGAGGTGTTGATGGCTCGCGAAGGGCCCTCGACAGGCTAAGATGGCCCGACGTGCGACGAGATCGCGCGGTCGGGTTTTTTTGTTGGATTTTCCAAGACCCCGGCATCCTCCGACCGGACGCCAGGGAGCCCGGGATGGGCGGCAAGTACCAGGCGACGCCATCTGACGCGTCGCGACCGTGGCGGAGATGTCCCAGGACATCCCGCCGGGAGGTGACTTGTGAATGCCCGAAGGTCGTCCCAGAAGCGAATCCCTCGCGAGCGGCCCGACGCCCACGGACAGCCCCGTCGACACGCGGGTGCGGTCGATTTTCGCCCTCGGACCGTCTCCCCGGACGGTGTGACGTCGGTTCCTCGCGCCAGACGCCGGGTCGTCGGCAGCCGCCCCCGGCCCGAGCCCGTGTCCCCCCGCGCGGAGGGCGATCTCCGGATCGTCCCCGGAAGGCCCCCCTTTTCGGCGGGAGCGTGATCATGTTCACCGAGCGACCCGACATCGGCGATGTCGCCGCCTGGTGGTTCCTCGCAAGGTCCCCCTCGCGCCGGCCGCCGCGGTTCCCGACGGGCCCCGCCAGGAGAGTGCTCCTCGGCCGGGCCCCGAAAACGAGCCATCCCTCCGCCGCCCTCGAACGGCTGGCGGAGGAACTCCGGCACCTCTTCGACGGCTCATGTGCCGAGCCCGGCTCCCCGTTGGCCGGGGCGGCCGGCGCGAGTCACTTTCCCGCCAGCGAGCCGGATCGATCGGCCCCGTTCCGGGTCGCGATCCCGATCGCCGGCCTGATCCCCGAATCCCTGGATCTCTCGATCCGGGACGGCACGCTCGTCGTCCGGGGGCTCATCGACCCGGAAGAGAACGCCTATCGATCGTCCGCCGTCATGCGGCGGATCCCCCTGCCCGACGGCCTCGATGTCGCCAGGGCCGAAGCCAACCTCGTCGGCGGGCTCCTCGAGGTCCTGATCCCCCGGGACGGAAGACACCAAGCCCACCCCGAGCCGATCCCCGCCGACCGCGACTGAGGCCCCCGACCCCCACGTGCGGAATGGAACGGAACGCGTCGAGACCCTTTGGACACAGCCGTGTCCGCGAGGTGGCCCATGAACCTCTTCCACACCGTCCTCTTCGCCACCGACTTCTCGGAACACTCGCGCGAGGCGTTCCGGATCGCCTGCGCCATGCTCGAAGGCGACCGAGCCGGCCGCCTGATCGTGATGCATGTCGTCGAGCGGACCTACCTGATGGAGGAATCCATCGGCTTCGGCGAGCTCGGCGTGCCGATCCCGGTCGCACAGACCGACGCAACGCACCTGCACGCGTTGCGCGATCGGCTGGCCGACGAGTACGTCCCCAGCCGCCCGATCGCGGTCGAGTACGAGGTCTGCGAGGGCGACCCGGTCGACGAGATCCTCTCGGAGGCCGCCGAAGAAAACTGCGACCTGATCGTGCTGGGCACCCACGGCCGATCGGGCGTGACGAGGCTCCTCGCCGGCAGCGTCGCCGAGTCCGTGATGCGCAAGGCGACCTGCCCCGTGCTGACCCTCCGCAGGACGCCCGCGGCCGAGGCCGCGCCGGAGTTCGCGCGTCATATCGCGATGGCTTGAATCCCAGGAGGGAGGACGACCATGACCGCGTTCGAGACCATCCTCTACCCGACCGACTTTTCCGACCGAGCCCAGGTCGCGCTCCCCGTCGCCAGGGCGATGGCGAAAGACCAGGGTGCCCGGCTGATCCTGCTCTTCGTCGAACCCATCGAGGTCCTCCACGCAGGCGGCATCCCCGTCCCGATGGACCCGCGGGTCTATCACGAGGCGATGGCCGACCTGCGCAAGGAGGTCGAGGGCCCCGACCTGAAGCATCCGGTCGAGACCCGCCTGGAGCGGGGCGACGCCGCCTCGGCCATCTGCCGCGTCGCCTCGGAACTGCCCGCCCAGCTCATCGTGATGGGCACGCACGGCCGCTCGGGCCTCGGCCGCCTCGTGATGGGGAGCGTCGCCGAGTCCGTGGCCCGCCACGCCCCCTGCCCCGTCCTCACGGTCAAGGGGCCGATCGCCGTGCCCGTGGCGAGGATCCGCCTGCCGATGATGGAACTCGTCTGATCACCTCCCCTCGTGGCCGGGGTCTCGCGGGCGAGACCCCGGCAAGCAAAGGTCTAGATCCCATACAGCGGAGCATATTTCGACCGCAGCGACTCCACCAGCGGCCTCGGATCCGGCGCCTGGCCGGTGACGACCTTCACGAGATCGGCCGAGCGATACCTCTGCCCGTGTCGATGGATGTTCGTGCGCAGCCAGTCGAGCAACGGTTGATAATCCCCTTGCGCGAAGGCGTGGTCGAGGTCGCCGAGGTCCGACTTCGCCTTCGCGAAGAACTGGGCGGCGAAGACGTTGCCGAGGGTGTAGGTCGGGAAGTAGCCGAACAGGCCGGCGCTCCAGTGGATGTCCTGCAGGCAGCCCTCGGAGTCATCCTTCGGGGTGATGCCCAGGTCGCGGGTGTACGTCTCGTTCCAGACGCCGGGGATGTCCGCGACGGGGAGGTCGCCCGAGAGGATCGCCTTCTCCAATTCAAAGCGTACGAAAATGTGCAGGTTATACGTCACCTCGTCGGCCTGGACGCGGATCAGGGACGGCTGTACCTCGTTGATCGCGAACAGGAAGGCGTCGGGGTGGACGTCGTGCAGGGCCTCGCGGAAGACGCGGCGGGCCTGCGGGAACCAGTAGGTCCAGAATGCCCGTCCCCTGCCGACGAGGTTCTCCCAGAGCCGCGACTGGCTCTCGTGGACGCCGAGCGACACCGCCTCGCCCATCGGCGTCCCGGCGTGCTCTTCGAGCAAACCCTGCTCGTAGAGCCCGTGGCCGGTCTCGTGGAGGATGCCGAAGAACGCATCCTCGAAGTTGTTCAGATGAAAGCGCGTCGTGATCCGGCAGTCGCCGGGCCCGATCGTGGTACAGAATGGATGCTCGGTGACGTCGAGCCGGCCGCGTTCGAAGTCGAAGCCGAACGCAGCGGCGGCGGCCTCGCCGAAGACCCGCTGGCGTTCGACCGGGTACGCTCGTTTCAGGATCGACGAATCGGGACGCTTCGATGATCCCTGGATCGCCGCGACCAGTGGCACGAGGTCCTTGCGGATGGCGGCGAACAGAGTGGCCAGTTCCTTGCTGCTGGCGCCGGGCTCGTACTCGTCGAGCAGGGCGTCGTAGGGGGAATCCTCGTAGCCGTAGCACTCGGCCTCCTCGCGTTTGAGGCGGACGAGCGTCTCCAGGTGGGGCCGGAAGTGCTGGAAGTCCTTCTTCTGACGCGCGGTCACCCACTCCTGCTGGGCCAGCGTCGTCGTCCTGGCGGACTCCTCCACGAGACGACGCGGCAGCTTCGTGGCGCGGCCGTAGGACCGCCGGAGCTCGCGGAGGTTGACCGACGCCGGGCTGTCCCTGTCGCCCAGGTCCATCTCGGTTTCGAGCAGGCCGAGGAGTTCTCCCACGCGAGGGTCGGTCGCGCGGTCGTGCCTCAGGCCAGCGAGCAAGGCGCTCTGCTCGCCGCGATGCGCCGTGCCGCCCCGGGGCATGTAGGTCTGCTCGTCCCACCCGAGCAGCGCCGAGCACGAGCCCAGTAGGCTCCATTCCTTGGCCCGTCGGATCAGTTCATCGTAGCGTGAGGCGGTGCTCATAAAACGAGGCTTCCCATGATGCGCGGAAGCTTGATTCCGCTCTGGCGCTGCGGAGCTTGCTCCGCACGCGTGATCGAAGCAGCAACCAACGAACCGAGGTGGTTGCTCGGGAGCAAGCTCCCGCCGGGCGAGAGCGGAAGCAAGCCTCCGCACTCCGGGCGGTTCAGCGAGATTTCCACTTGATGTTGCAGCCGATGCTGGGCTTCTGATCGATCGCGACCGTCGTGCCGGCGAGGACGGCGTCCAGAGCCGCACGCAGATCCGAGCCGGTGACGGGCTTGCCGTTGCCGGGGCGGGAGTCGTCCATCTGGCCGCGATAGACGAGCCGGCGGGTCGAGTCGAACAGGAAGAAGTCCGGCGTGCAGGCGGCGTCGTAGGCGCGGGCGACGGATTGAGACGCGTCGTAGAGGTACGGGAAGGGGTAGCCCGCCTCGGCCTTCTCGGCCTTCATCGCCTCGGGGCCGTCGGCCGGGTAGGCGACGGCGTCGTTGGAGCTGATGCCGACGACCGCCGCGCCCCTGGCCTGGAAGTCCCTCGCGAGCGCCGCCAGCCGTTCGCGGACGTGCTTGACGTAGGGGCAGTGGTTGCAGAGGAAGATGACAAGGAGCGCGGGGGCCGGGGCGAAGTCGTCGAGCGAGACGGTCGAGCCGTCGGTGTCGGGCAGCGAGAACGCCGGGGCCGGGGTGCCCAGCGGGAGCATGGTCGAGGGCGTGAGCGCCATGGGAGGCTCATCCTGGCGGTTGCGATGCGGGAAGTCGCCGAACCCGTCAGGTTACCGACTCCCCGGCCGGGACAGAAGGGGGGCCGTTCTGGGGTTTCCCCGCGCCGGCCGTCCGGATACCCTCGCTGGGTCGGGACCCGCGTCGTCGCGGCCCCCTACCCTCGACGGTTGAACCCTGTCAGATCGGTATCCGAAAGCGAGTGCGCGGCATGCGGCCATTGATCGACGGACACCTGGACCTCTCCTGGAACGCCCTCTCCTGGGGCCGCGACCAGCAGCTCCCGCTGGACGAGCTCAACGCCCGAGAGGCCGGGATGACCGACCACCCCTGCCGCGGCCGGGCCACCACGTCGCTCGATGAGATGAAGCGAGGCAACATCGCCGTCTGCCAGGCGACCGTCCTGGTCCGCTCCAAGCCCGACCTCAGGAAGCCCGAGGGGCACAGCCGCCTCAGCCTCGACCACCCGTCGCAGGAGATCGCCCACGCCGTCGGCCAGGGTCAGCTCGCCTATTACAAGGTGCTGGAGCAGCAGGGCCACATCAAGTTCCTCCAAACCGTCGAGGACCTCGACGCCCACTGGGCGAGCTGGCAGGAGAAGGGGCCCCAGGCCAATCCCGTCGGCATCATCCTGGCGATGGAAGGGGCCGACCCGATCGTGAACCCCGCGCAGGCGGAGCAGTGGTTCAACGCCGGACTGCGGTCGGTGAACCTGGCCCACTACGGCAAGAGCCACTACGCCGTGGGCACCGGCGACGACGGCCCGCTGACCCCGAAGGGGATCGAGCTGCTCAAGGAATTCGAACGCCTGGGCATCATCCTCGACGCCACGCACCTCTCCGACACCAGCTTCTACGAGGCCCTCGACCGCTTCAGTGGCCCCGTCCTGGCCAGCCACAACAATTGCCGTACGCTCGTGCCAAACGGCCGGCAGTTCAGCGACGATCAGATCAAGCGGCTGATCGCGAGGGGCGCGGTCATCGGGGCGGCGCTCGACGCCTGGATGTGCATCCCCGGCTGGACGATCGGCACGACGACCCGCGAGATCGTCAACCTGGAGAACGTCGCCGACCACATCGACCACGTCTGCCAGCTCGCGGGGAACGTCAATCACATCGCGATCGGCAGCGACCTCGACGGCGGCTTCGGCACCGAGCAGGTCCCCACCGGGCTGGACCGGATCTCCGAACTCCAGAAGTTTGAAGACATCCTGGCGCGTCGGGGCTATTCCTCGGAGGCCCTCGACGCCGTCTTCTTCGGCAACTGGCTGCGGTTCTTCCGCCAGCACCTGCCCCGACGGGCGTGATTGTGGCAATCGGCGGGGTGGGGCGACGAGTCCATCCGGTCGTCGTTCACACCCCGCCCGACGGCCCGGGCGGTCGGCGACGTCGGATCTTGACCACGACGGGGGCCTGTTGCACCGGGGCGTCCACGGCAACCACGCGTTCGGGCTCGGCGGCCCGCGTCTTCAGGCCGTCGAGGTGCTCCTGGATGTAGGGGAGCTGCTCGAACGGGGTGAAGAAGCCGTAGCTCGCCTCGTCGGCGTTGAAGTGGATCCCGTAGATGCCGCTGCGGGCGTAGTCGTGCGCGGCCCGCAGGAGCCCGGCGAGCGGCAAGGCCAGGGCGGAGACGCCGCCGTCGGGGTCGAGCAGTCCGTTGGCCTCGGCGAAGTCGTGGAGCCGCTCGGTGTCGGTGAAGACCTTGAGCAGCGGCTGGCCCGAGGCGACCCCCGCGTTGGACGCGATGTAGGGCGAGACGTCGGGTAGCTCCCCGCGCGCTATCGCGTAGACCACGCCCAGACCGAGGGCCCTGGCCCAGAGGTGGTCCTTGTCTTCGAAGGTCCCCTCGGGCGAGTAGGCGGCCTTCGCGAGGAAGTCGAATTCCAGGTCACGGGCCCCGGTCGGGCCCGTGCTGGGCGAGGTCGAGTCGGTCATGCGGGCCGTCCCTGTCCGGTGCCGTCGGCCCACTCCCCGGGGCCCCGTCGGCACTGTAACCGCCCGACGGAGACCTGACGAGGCGAGTTGCCCGCGCGGGGCTCACCGGCCCAGCCGCTTCTGCCGCTCGGCCAGCATGTTGCAGAAGAGGAGCCCCTGCTCCTTGGCGTCGTCGAGCGCGACGTGGGTGTGGGGCATCGGGTCGAACCACGACCTCGGCATGTTCCGCTTGGTCGCGTCGCGGTATCCCTTGCCCAAAAGCGCCATGGCCAGGGTCTTCATGTCGAGCGCCGAATGCGAGAACGGGCTCTCGCCGGCGAATCGGATCAGATACCAGTACACGAACAGGAAGTCGAACCCCGCCGGATAGGCCACGAAGACCGGCCTGCCCGGCAGGGATTTGACCCAGGCGACGTACTCGGGGAGCGCGACGGCGGGGTCGCGGGGTTCCTTGCGGCACTCGGCCCACGCCTCGGGCTGGGTGGCCCACCAGGCCATCGTCTCGGGATGCCCCTGGGCCCCGTCGAGGGGGACCAGGTTGACCGAGAAGGTGCCGACGAGGGTCTTGTCCGGCAGGTAGGCGGCGGAGGCGAAGCTGAGCATCGAATGCGGGCCGGGGATCGGTCCGTCGGTCTCGACATCGGTGCTGACGTAGATTTCGGCCATGAGCGATCGGCCCCGTCGCCCCCGGTTCCGGGTCGGCGAGGGTTTCAGGGTCCCACAATGAGCTGACGAGTTCAAGGCGGACGAGGAGGGGCTGCGATCGGTCGAGGGGAGGTTAGGAGGCCAGGCCTGGTCGGCGCGGGTCGGCTCAGCTCGGGCGTTCCAGCTTGGCGAGGCCCTGCAGCAGCTTGCGGATCTGCCGGGCCGTCACGTCGGAGAGCGGCTCATCGGCCATCAGGCGGACGAGGAGCTTCTCGACGCGGGCGAGCCACATCCGGGTCTCGATGGCCTGGCTACGCTCGTGGTACCAGGCCTCCATGAGCAGTTCGACCTCCTTCGGGTCGGCCGTGGCGCAAGGCAGGTCGAGGGCGATGCCGTCGGTGCCGGAGGCCTCGATCAGCCGCTGCCAGACCGAAGCGGTGGTCAGTCGTCCGTCCTGCGGTTCGAGAGGGAGCATGGATGAAGTCCTTCTTCGACGTCCGTCCGTTGCGATCTCTGGATCCCCCGGCCGAGTTTTAGGGCCAGGGGTACGGCGCGTCGGCGGGCCGTGCAGAGCGGGGCGTCCTCGCCCCGGGCGAGAGGAGCAGTCGGGCGAACCAGATGTGTTTTCGCGACATCGAGAGGGGGACCGCGCCGGCATCCGCGATTGTCGCACAAAGTATCGAATTATCGCAATGCACCGATTCGTCGAAAACCTGCGCGGCTCTATTCACAAGTATTGCCGGGAGCGGCCGCGGCCGAACATCATTACCCGAGAATTTTTCCCTGGAACTTCTTGGACAATTCGACCCCGACGAATTCAGTAGGAGTTCGTCTCGTTTTCAGAACTCCATACGCTGAAATGCCTTGATTCCGATCCGAAGCGGCACGACCGTCCCGACCACGCCGACCCCGAGGCTGACGAAAATTGCCACCGTGATCCAGAACCGGAACTGCCCGGCCGACAGCACCGAGCCCCCGAACTCCGACTGCGCGTCGAGCCCCGCGAAGTACATGTGGCAGGGCAACGCCAGCGAGGTCACCACCGCGAAGATGAACGCCAGGCTCACCAGCAGATTCAACGTCCCGCCGAAGCCCGCCGCGATCTTCGACGGGTCGTCCTCCTTCAAGTCCGGCAGCCGCGCCCCCAGGCCGACGCTGATCCCTGAGAGCCCCAGGCAGAGCACCGCGACCATGCCCATGTGCAGGACGATCATCAGCGGGTGGATCCGGAGCATGCTGTCGGAGAGCAACACCAGGATCTCGGTCGCCACCAGGGAGATCCCCGAGGCGAACGCGAACTTGCCCCACAGGATCGACTCCCGCTTCAGGGGCAGGAGCCCCAGTACCCAGAAGTTCCGGCCCTCCAGCGACAGCAAGGGGAAGATAAACCGGCTGGTGAAGGTCGACAGGATCAGGGCCGTCACCGCCAGGTTCAGGAAACTGATCAGGTTCCGCCAGTACTCCTTCTGGACGTCGTAGCTCAAACGGCGGATGTTGATGAAGTAGAAGGCGAGCAGCCCGAAGAAGATCAGAAACTGAGACCACTGCGCCGGATCTCGCAAGAAGGTCCGCAGATCCTTGAGGATGAGGAGGCGTATCGGCCTCGGCAGGAAGCCGAAGATGGCGTGGAACGCCCGATCGATCCCCGACCAACCGACGCGTTTGCGGGACGACCGGCTTCCTTGAACCCGGCTGTACCCTTCGCGATAGAGGTCGCGGGAGACCACGGCGGCCAGCAGGTAGAGCATGCCCGCATTCGAGGTGATGACCGCCAGGTAGAAGAGCCCCCGGTCCCAGTCCCCCTGGGCGGCGGCGACCAGCCCGGCCGACATCCAGCGGCTCGGCCAGAGCGGGTGCTGGCTGAACGCGAGCTTGCTGAATAGCCCGCCCAGCCAGTTGGCGCTCAAGGGGTCGCCGGGCGTCTGGATGGCCCGCACCGTCAGGGCGATGCCCCCGACCACGAGGACCGTCCCGGCGATGCCCAGGATGGTCTTCTGGCGCCTCGGCAGGAACCGCGCCACCAGGATCGCGATGATCGAGCCGAGGCTCCCGGGGATCAGGACGAATGAGATCAGGTACGCCAGGAACCCGGCGTGGAACCGCCAGTCGGCCCCGACCGTGATCCCGTAGGCGACCAGGAGCGGGCTCCCCAGCAGGATGAACGCCCAGCTCGAGAAGGCGATCGCCTCGCCGAACTTGTACGCGAAGATCCGGTCGGTCGAGATCGGCGTCGTGAGCAAGAACGCCGCCTCCTTCGACTGATACAACCCCGTGTACAGGATGATGCCGGTCGAGAAGACGAGCATGATCAACAGCGACAGGAAGAACATGCTGAAGACGTACTCGACCAGCTCGCCCTGGAGCGAGACGTAGGAGCCGATGAACTCGAACCCGCCGTAGAACAGCCCGAACAGCCCGACCCAGAACACCGCGGAGCAGAACAGGATGGTCGCCAGCCTCAGCCGCGAGACGCGAAGGAGGTCGACCAACGCGTTGTGCACGACGAGCCTGCGCAGGAGCCGCATGGCCCGGCGGGCCTGGTCGGGGGGCGTGACCCGTGGGGGCCCGGGCGGCGTTGCGATCTCCGGGCGCATGCTCATCCGAGGATCTCCCTTCGCGTGGTCATCCCTGGGATCAGGCCACACCCAGGTCGCCGTTGGCCTCGGCCATCGCGTGCCGGGCCAGCGGGCGGTCGCCGCCGGTCATCTTCAGGAACAGGTCCTCCAGCGGCCCGGACATCTGGGCCCGGTCGCGGAGCTCCTCGAGCGTCCCGTGTGCCAGCATCCGGCCGTGGTCGACGATCCCGATGGTGTCGGCGAGTTCCTCGGCGATCGAAAGCAGGTGCGTCGACATCAACACGGCCACGCCCGACCTCGCCTGCGCCACGAACAGGTCCTTGACGATGCGTGCGCTTCGGGGGTCCAGGCCCACCAGCGGCTCGTCGACGATCAGGACCTTGGGGTCGTGCACCAGCGCGGCGGCGAACACGACCCGTTGCTTCATGCCGTGCGAGTAGTTCTGGCAAAGCTCGTCGATATAATCACCCATCTCGAACGTCTCGATCAGCTCCGACGTCCGGCGGGCGGCGAGCTTCGGCTCGATGTCGTACATCTCGACCACGAATTTGAGGAACTCGCGGCCGGTCAGTTTCTCGTAAAGGTAGGGTTGGTCGGGCACGTAGGCGAGGAGCTGCCTCGCCTCGGGGCTGGAGGCGGGGTGGCCGCCGACCCGGACGGTGCCGGAGGTCGGCGTGAGCAGGCCGCAGACCATCTTGATGGTCGTGGTCTTCCCCGCGCCGTTGGGCCCGAGGAAGGCGAACAGTTCGCCCGACCGGACGGTCAGGTCGAGGTGATCGACGGCCTGCTTGGACCCGTACAACTTGGAGACGCCCCGGAGTTCGATCATCGACGGCGGTCCTCGGCCATGTCGTCCAGCTCGCCCGACCGCTCCGGCTGCCGCTCCACGATGAGCCGAACCAGCGGGAACGGGATCTCCTGCCTCAAGACCAGCCCATCACGCCTCACCCAGGTCCTCGGCGAGGCGGTGCCAAGGTGGTGGATCACCTCGAACGTGGTCACCAGGTTCTTGTCCCAGTGGATGACCTGCGTCCGGGGGACCTCGACCGTGACCTCCTGCACCTGGCCGCCCAGGGGGCTCACGACCCGGGTCTTCCAGCGCTGGCCAACCTGGAGTCCGGGCAGGCGGTCGATCGGGCCGAGGGCGTTCTGGACCATCTCCTTCGACTGATACGGGAACCGTTTGGTTCCGGCGAGCATCGGGATTCCCTCGATCCCCCGGGTCTCGACCTCCAGCACGTCGCCCGCCACCTTGCCGAGGACCGTCAGGAGCGGGTCGCCGCCGTCGGCCAGCCGCACATGGACCTGGAAATCCTTGAGATTCCCGGTCGGATCCACCGCGCAGGTCATGTCGATGAGGAGCCGATCGTTGCGGTCCAGGGCGAACTTGGTCTTCTTCAGGAGGTCGCCCGAGTCGAACCGGACCTTGCTGGTGAGGGTGTGGCCGCCGTCGGGCTGGCGGATCGTGGCGGTGCGGGCCTCGCCGACGGTGCGGAGGTTCTGATAGGCCGGGTCGTCGGCCACCATGATCGCCCACTTCGAGCGCGAGGCGGGCGCGTCGGGCCCGGCGAGGGTCCGGAGGTCCGGGGGAGATGTGGTAATGAGGTCGGGGAGGAGGTCCCGGGTGAACAGGCCGGTGGCGGCGAAGGCCCAGTACAGGAGAATTGCCAGACAGACCCAGCGAGATGGCATGAGAGGGGCTCCGGTCGGTTCCGGACGGATCTCTTCACTATACGGCCCGGGGCTTGCCGAACAAGTGGGGGGACACGAACGATGGTAGGGGCCGGTTCGCGTTGACGCCTCCGGCCCAGGTGCTATCCTGCCGATTCCCAACCGCCGATCGCCTCCCCGGCGCGGGTGGACACTCCCCTGGCCGTGACGCACCGCAGATCGGACCCCATCCCAAGACGCGCGAGTAAGGCAGGTCGCCCCATGCGCAAACCTGGCAAGCGAGTCGCCATCGCGGGGTTGATCCTGGCGATCCTGGTGATCGCCCCCACCTCCGTCTGGCTGACGCTCTCCTATCAGCCCTCGTTCTATCGCGACCTCGTGGCGATACCGCCCAAGGTGCGCGAGGAGCAGGCGAAGAACTTCGTCGCACACAGCCTCCAGCTCCGCAACGACATCCACAACGAGCCCAACTGGGAGGCGATCTTCTCCGATGAGGAGGTCAACGCCTGGCTCGCCAGGGACCTGGTCGAGCACTTCGCCGACCAGCTCCCGCCCGAGGTCAAGGATCCCCGCGTCGCCTTCGAGGACAACCGACTGACGCTGGCGTTCCAGCTCGATCAGGGGGCGGTCCGCTCGGTCATCTGGATCGTCGCCGCGGTCCGCGTGCCCGAGGAGAACGTCGTCTCGCTGACCATCGAGAAGATCCGAGCCGGCGCGTTGCCGATCCCCGCCGAACGGTTCATCGACCAGATCAGCCACCAGGCGAAGTCGCGGAACATCGACCTGGCCTGGAGCAAGGAGAACGGCGACAACGTCGCGACCCTCCGCTACAGCAAGGATCCCGCGAAGGCCGAGTTCGTCCTCGAACGCCTCGACCTTCGCCAGGGACAGGTCCGCCTCTCCGGGCGTACAAACAAGCCCGACGGCGTCGCCAAGGCCCCCAAGCTCCCCGACCGCCGGGTGCTTCAGCTCAACTTCCCGAGGCGGAACACCCAGGCCGCCGACCCCTCGGCCCCCGTCCTCCGCAGCGAGACCGGCCCGGCGAGCTGATCCCCTTTCACATCGAGTTCCACGAGCGCCTCGGTCCAGATCTGGGCTGAGGCGTTCCCTTGTGCCACTCGCCTGACCTCCCCCCTGCCCCCCGACACCGGCCCCTCATACTCCAGATAGACCCGCCGATGGTCCGGCAGCCGCCGCGCCGGCTGTTCCAGGCCCGGCCGGATCACCCCATCCACCGCCCAGGTCGCGAGCGGCCCGTCGGGCTGGTCGGGGTATTCGATCAGGACGTCCCAGTGGATGCCGTTCCAGCGGTGTTCGAGGATCACAAATCTCACGTGGGGCTGGCTCATCGGGTGATCATCCGGGACGTTGAGATTTCCGGGGAGTTACCCCGCGCTGCTCTGTTCGACGGCCCGGGTCTCCGGTAGCCTGGAGGCTTATCGGATCGCGGGGGGACGACGCAAGCCCTGGGGCCCTGTGATCCTCGGGAAGGGGACGGTTCGCGGTGACACCCAAAGAAGTCTTGGCGAGGATCCGGCAGAGCGAGGTTGTCACGGTCGACCTGCGCTTCATGGATTTCCCGGGGGTCTGGCAGCACTTCTCGATCCCGGCGGACGCGCTCACCGAGGAGACGTTCGAGGAGGGGATCGGCTTCGACGGGTCGAGCGTCGTCGGCTGGCGGGCGATCAACGAGGCCGACCTTCTGGTCGTGCCGCAGCCCGAGACCGCGCTCGTCGACCCGTTCGCCTCGCGGCCGACCCTGATGATGATCTGCAACATCCAGGACCCGATCACCCAGCAAGACTATACCCGCGACCCCCGCAACATCGCCCGCAACGCACTCTCCTATATGCGATCCACGGGCCTGGCGGACGACTGCAAGCTACTGCCCGAGCTGGAATTCTTCGTCTTCGACGACGTCCGCTACGACTCCAATGGCCACGAGGCGTTCTACCGGGTCGACTCGGTCGAGGGGGACTGGAACCGGGGCCGGGACGAGAAGCCGAACCTGGGATACAAGCCTCGCTCGGGCCTGGGCTACTTCCCCTGCCCGCCGACAGACAGCCTGGCCGACCTCCGCACCGAGATGGCCGAGATGATGGCCGCCTGCGGGATCGCGACCTCGGCCCACTACCACGAGGTGGCCACGGGCGGGCAGTCGGAAATCGACCTCACGACGCAGTCCCTGGTCGAGTGCGCCGATCAGGTCATGCTGGCGCGTTACATCATCCGCAACGTCGCCCGGCGTCACGGCAAGACCGCCACGTTCATGCCGAAGCCCCTGCACGGCGACAACGGCTCGGGCATGCACACGCACTTCACGCTCTGGAAGAACGAGAACCCGCTGCTCGCCGGCAACGGCTACGCCGGCCTCAGCGACCTCGGCATGCACGCCATCGGCGGCCTGCTCAAGCACGCGCCGGCGCTGTGTGCCTTCGCCAACCCGACGACCAACAGCTACAAGCGGCTCATCCCCGGGTACGAGGCGCCGACCAAGCTCTCGTACTCCCGCCGCAACCGGGCCGCCGTCATCCGGATCCCCGTCCACAGCCCGAGCCCCAGGAGCCGTCGGATCGAGTACCGCTGCCCCGACAGCGCGGCCAATCCGTACCTGCTCTACTCCGCCATGCTCATGGCCGCCCTCGACGGCATCCAGACCAAGGCCCGGCCCGGCGACCCCCTGGACAAGGACATCTACGACCTCCAGCCCGAGGAACTGGCGAACGTCCCCACCACGCCGAAGTCGCTGGAAGAGTCGCTCGACGCCCTCCGCAACGACCACGAGTTCCTCCTGCGCGGGGATGTCTTCACCCCGGACGTCATCGACACCTGGATCTGGTACAAAAAGACCCACGAGGCCGACGCCCTGCGGATGCGCCCGCATCCCTTCGAGTTCACCTTATATTACGACGTGTAGGGCGGGCACCGCCCACCATCGCGCAGGACGCGCTGGGCGAGCATCTCCCGATGCCGCCCCACGATCTGCCGAAGAGGACCACGGAACCGGATCTCCCGATCCGTCGAGGGGCCCTGTGTAGATGGATCGGGAGATCCGGTTCCGTGGAACGGCGCGTCCTCCGGTCTGGCGGCATCGGGAGATGCTCGCCCAGCACAGGATCGGGCGGTTCGGCCGATTGCGGCCATGGTCGTGGTGGGCGGTGCCCACCTTACCGGGGCTTGTTCGCCTCGGGCGTGGCGGTCTCGGGCTTCTCGACGTCGATCTTGATGGGGTGGTCGGCGTCGGGGTCGAGCTTGACGGGTTCGATATCGGCGAGCCGGGCCACGTTGCGAAGGGCCTCGGCGGCGGCCTCGATGCGCAGGGCGAGGGCCTGGGACTGGGTCGCGAGCAAGCCGGAGTCGGATTGCTCGATCGCCTGACGGACGCCCGGCATCGGCCAGGAGGCATAGCCGGTGGTCAGGCCCGGGGCGTAGATGGCGTGCTTGAACCAACGGCGGCCCGGCAGGCCTTCGGGGATGAGGAACGACCGCTCGACCCGGACCAGGGCCGCGTTGACCGCTTCGAGCTTCGCGGCCGGGACGCTCGTCTGCCGGGTCAGGGTCGCCGTCGCCTTGTCGACCGCCTCGGCCCGCTCGGCGAACGACTTGATCGCGGCGACGAGCCGGGGCAAGCCGGCGAACTCGAAGGGTAAGGCCTCGGCGCCGTCCCCCTTGCCCCGCTCCTTGCGGATCAACATCCGGCGCATCTCGTCGAGATACTCCTTGAGCGCCTCCGCATAGGGCGTGAACCGCATCGGGATCACGTCCGCGCCGGCGGCCCGCATCACGATCAGCGTGTAGAGGCGGGCGGCCGTGGCGTGGGTCAGGAACTCGGGGTCGCCGAACTTCTCCATCCAGAAGAAATTATCATAGATGGAGTGGTAGACTCCGTAACGCCCCGCGAAGCCCACGTCGATCGCCGGCACGCCCAGGTGATCGACGAACGCCGTGTAGTCCGAGCCCGAGCCGAGCGGGTTGAGCTGGGGCGAGAACGGCCTCGACCGCGGCAGCGACGCATGCAGGGATGTGCTCGTCTTGCCGCCGTTGGGGTTCATCGGCTCCCAGAGGTCGTCGAGGTCGATCGGGGCCGAGCTGGCCCAGGCGGAGCGTTTCTTGGACATCCAGAGCGATCTCAACGACTGGCCGGAGGAGACGTCGGTGACGGCGTCGGCCGCTTCGAGGAGGAAGTCGCGGAGCGAGGGGACGCCGTCGAGGTCGAGCTCGTTGCCGGAGACGGCGGAGTCGACGTTGAGCATCAGGACGGCCTTGCGGTCGATCTCCTGGCGGTGCTCGTCGGCCCACTCGGTCGAGCCGACGAGGCCGTATTCCTCGGCGTCCCAGCTCGCGTACACGAGCGTCCGCTTCGGCTTCCAGCCCGACTTCACCGCATCGCCGAGCGCCCTGGCCATCTCCAGCGTCGCGGAGGTCCCGCTGCTCGGGTCGACCGCGCCATAGACCCATGCGTCTCGGTGATTGCCGATCATGACCCACTGATCGGGCGCCACGTCGCCCTGGATGGTGGCGACGACGTTCCAGACCGGGCGGATCTTGTAATCCATCGTGATCCCGAACCGAACCTCGGCGGGCCCGGGGCCGACGTGATAGGTGATCGGCAGGCCCCCTTGCCAGCCGGTCGGGACGTTCGGGCCGGCGAGGGTTTCGAGGATCGGCCGGGCGGTGTTGTAGCTGATCGGGAGGCTCGGGATCGTGGCGAAGTAGGAGTCGCGGACGAGCCCGGTCTCCTTCTCCCAGGATTTCACCGAGAGCACGCCGAGATCGCCGGGGATGTCGCGTTCCTTGAGTGTGAAGCCGTCGAGCGGGTCGATCGGCAGCCGCTTGGCCCCCTTGATCGACGGGCCGTTGGGGGTCGAGGGGTCGCCGGGCCCGAGTGACAGGAACTGGACGCTCCCGCGCTGGATGGCCGAGCCGGGCCGGAACGGGCCGTTCGGATAGACGTCGCCCCGTGCGTAGCCGTCATCGCCCGGGTCGGAGTAGATCAGCACGCCTTTGGCCCCGCGCTTCTGGGCGTTGAGGACCTTGAGCCCCCGGAAGAGTTCGCCGTACCGGACGAGGACGATCCGACCCTTCACATCCACGCCGAGGCGTTCGAGTGCGGCGAAGTCGTCGGGCCGGCCGTAATTCGCGTAGACCACCTGCCCCGCCACGTTGCCGGAGACGCCGTAGCCGTGGAATGCGGGGAAGGCGTCGCCGGAGGCGGAGTCCTTGTCGGCGCCGACGGCCTCCTCGGTGACCTTGAAATCGACCTTCTCCGGGCGGACGAGCTGGCAGAAGACGGAGGCGGGGTTGGGATAATTCAGCAGGACTTCATATTCCGACAGGTCCGCCTGCCAGCCCCAGGAGCGGAGCTTGTCGCGGACATCGAGCGCCGTCCTGTAGTCGGCGGCCGTGCCGGCGACGTGGGGCTCCTCGGTCAGCGACCGGAGCCAGGTGCGGGCGTTCTTCGGCGTCGGGACCTTCAGGGCGCGGGCTTCGGCGGCGGCCTGGGGGGCGGCCGAGCCGGGCAGGAACCCGATCGGCCGCGGGGCGCTGGTGGACGGTTCGAGCCTGGCGAACTGGCCGGGGGCCGGGTCGGGGAGGATGGCGTGGAGGATGATGAGTGCGAGCAGGGATGTGGATACGATGGCAGGTCGGCCAGGTCGAAGCATGAAAATCCGTCTCCCCACGATTCTTGCTTGACAACCGGCGAGCCCGCCTTGCAAACTTCAGGCTGAACCCCGGAATCCGCAAACGCTTCGTCCTGGCAGGATACGACGCCCCGCGTCGTGTTGCCAGACCCGCGCGTACCGGACCGGCGCGTTCCCGCCGGGTTGCGAGCCCGGCCCATCGCGGCCACGAGCCGCCGGCGACCCCAGGGAATGGGGCGCCCGACGATCCAGGAGGATCCCACGCCAACCCGCATGCCCCGGGGCCCGCCGCCAGGCGAGACTCGGGCCGAGTCTCGATCCCACAGCCCTGATCGTCGGGAGGTGAGTCATGGGTCTGACGCTCGCTGTCGGTGGGGCCAAGTCTGTCTTCCGCGCCCGGTTCGGATCCGACCTCGCCGGGATGCTCGACAATTCCTTCGGGGCCGAGGGGGACTGGGAAGGCGTCCGCCCCCGGACCTTCGGCGTCGTGGACGAGGCGGCCTGGAATGAGTTCAAGGAGCGTGCGATCGCCACGCTCGGCGCAGAGAACGTCGGAAACCTCCTGGCGCTCCACGCCGAAGGGCGCGGCGTCTGCCTGCCCATGAGCATCCGTCCCGTGGCGTTGCCGCTCCACAACGGCGCCCCGCTACGCTGCGTGAGCCTGCACGGACTGCGGAGGGAACTCGCCGAGCTGGCCGCTGCATGGGACCTGCCGCTCGACGATCACGCGCTCAACGAACTGCTGCTGGTCTCCCGCGACCCCGACGACGGCTGGGTCGGCGACGCACCCGAGATCGTCGCGTTCGCCCGGGTCGTCCTCGCCGCCAACGACGCCGTCAGCCGAGACTGCCCCCTGTGGTTCGTCGGCCTCATCGACGCCGAGGAACTCCTCGAACCCGCCGAGCCCGTCGCCCACTCATAGGGTGGGAGACGCCCACCATCGCATACGCACGTTCGCATGCGTATTGGGACGGCCGTGATGTCCACGGTGGCGGTCCGGTGCCCACCCTACTCGCGGACGGTGTACTTGCCGGGGAGGACGATGACCTGCTCGGGGAGGACCGAGACGGTCAGGGTCTGGCCCTCGCGGTACTGGCCGGACTGGCTCTGGAGCGCCAGGGCGGTGACGGGCCAGTCGGCGGGGCCCCGGAGCATGAGCTGGCGGACCTCGCCCAGGAAGATCTGACGCTCCAAAGTGGCGGGGAAGCGGTTCGCGTTCTGGGGGATCGTCGATCCGACCACGAGGGACTCGGGCCGGATCGAGAGGGTCACGGGCGAGCCGGGGGCCAGGGTGTTGCCGCCCCCCTGGCCGATCAGGCGTCCGAGCGGGGTCCGGACGACCAGGTCCCCCCGCGCGTCGGACATCTCGACCTGCCCCTGGATGAGGTTCGTCTGGCCGAGGAGGCGGGCGACGAAGGCGTCGGCGGGGCGGTTGTAGACCTCGGTCGCGGTCCCGACCTGGACAATCCGGCCCAGGTCGAGGATCGCAAGGCGGTCGGCCATGGCCATCGCCTCGCGGGGGTCGGAGGAGAGGACGAGCATGGTCGTCTCGGTCTCGCCCTGAGTGCGGCGGACCTGGTCGCGGAACTCGGGGAGGTCGCGGGGGTCGAGCGACGAGAAGGGGTCATCGAGGATCAGCAGTTCCGGCTCCAGGATCATCGCCCTCGCCAGCGCCACGCGCAGCTTCTGCAACGGTGTCAGTCGGCCGGGGAGTTCGTTGGCCAGGCTGTCGAGCCTGTGGGCGGTGAGGGCTTCGAGGATCCGGAGCTTCCGCTCCTTGCGCGGAACCTTGCGGACCTTCAGGCCGTATCCGACATTCTCGGCGACAGTCAGGCGGGGCCAGAGGGCATCGCCCTGGAACACCAGCCCGACCCGGCGCGCGGCGGCGGGCATGGACTGGATGATCCGCTCGTCGAAGAAGATCTCGCCCGCATCGAGCGGCTCCAGCCCGGCGATGACCCGGGCGAGCGTGGTCTTGCCCGCGCCCGAGGGGCCGAGCACGAAGGCGAGTTCGCCCGGCCGGATCTCCAGCGAGACGCCGTCGACCACCGACACGCGGTCCCTGCGGCGGACCAGTCCATCGAGCGTGACGCGCGTCATGGGGTGGGGGTTTCCCGGACCGAGTTGGGTTCGTTTGGTCGATTTCCGCGAGGGCCCTTCCACTCGCCCGACGCCAGTCGTGCGACGCGGCGGTAGCGTTGTCGGGCCCAGGTGGACCACTCGGCCCGCAGCCAGGCGCGGAAGCGAGGCTCGCGGATCAGGACGCCCCCCTCGGCATTCGCCACGCCGGCCAGGAGATTGCGATCGATCGGCCGGATCGGTTCGAGCCAGCTCCGCAGCAGCCAGGCCCGGGGCTTCGGGTCGGGCACGAGCTGCTCGGCGAGGACGTCCAGCAACGCCGCGCCGTCATCCGACCGGGCCAGGATCTTCGACACAGACGCCGGAGGCCACGGCGGCGCCTCGACCAGCCGGGCCTCGGGCAGGTTCGGATGGCCGGCCAGCGCCAGAATGCGATCGGCCGCGTCCAGCTCGGCCCTGGCGTCGACGACCGCCGCGCCGATCAGGTCGGCCAGCAGGTCATCGGCCCCGGTCCGAGTGTTCTCGGCCTCCGGGGCCCGCTCGGCGCGCCCGGACGTCCGAAGGAACTTGAGGAAGTCGGCGGCCCCGTCGGGATTCGCCGCTCCCTTCAGGACCGCGACCCCCTCGCGATAGATGCCCAGTTCGATCGGCCGGGGGAGGTCGGACTTGCCGCTGCGTGCGTAATCGAGGACGCGGCGATACCAGCCGGATGAGGTCCCCTTGTCGATCAGGCCGGTCCAGCTCCGCAGGACGTGGGCGGAACTACGAGGATCGAGGCCCCGGCTCTTGCCTTCGAGCCAGGTCGCGCTGCGGTCGGCGACGTCGATCTGGAGGGCCAGATGCGAGTCGCCCTGGAGGTTGAGGAACGGACCCACCGGCGCGAGGTGCTGGAATTCCTCCATCGGGCCGCCGAGCAGCACGTCGACGCGGGCAGTCGGGTCCAGGACTGGCCCGATGGGGTCATCCGGGCCAAGCACGATCCACTGGATTCGCGCGGATGGGAACCCGGACGCGAGGGATTCGCGGGTCGGGCGATCGAGGTAAGTGGCGATGGTGAGGGTCGAACGCGGATCGTTCCAGGCGGGCAGGCAGCCGCAACAGCATAGGGCGAGGATGGCGAGGAATCGATAGCGGGGCATATCCATTCCTCTGAGCCCGTTGGAGCGCGAAAGCAGGGCTTCCGCTTTCGGACAGGGAGATCGGCCGGGGCGGAGGCTGATGAGAGATCCAACGCCCAGGCCGCCGGTCGTCGGCTCCCTGGAAAGCGGCAGCGGCGCTCCCGCACTCCAAAGGGGTGCCGGTCAATTGCCGCCGGGGCGGGAGCCGACGGTGACGGTGACGGTGACTTCCTTGTCGCCGCGCTTCACCTTGACCTCGACCTTGTCGCCGGGGCGATAGCGGCCAATGCTCTCGGTGTAGTCGTAGATCGTGGCGATGGGCTTGCCGCCGAATCCGATGATGATGTCGCCGCCCTTGATCCCGGCCTTCTCGGCGGGGCTCCCCTCGCGGACACCCGAGAGCTTCACGCCCTTGGCGTCGTCGGAGTAGTCGGGGATGCTGCCGATATAGCCCGAGAAGCCCGCGCGGGCGGGATCCTTGCCATCCTTGCTGGCCGGCTTTCCGCCGCCGTGGGAGGGATCCATCGCCGCGTTGCCCCCGCCGTGGGAGCCGCCGGCCGCCGGCCGCTGCGCCGCGACCGAGACGTACTCGGGCCGTTTGGGCCGACGGGCGATGTCGAGCAGGAGCAGCTCGCCGAAGTCGGCGATCCGGGCCATGCCGTCGTAGTTGATCTTGTCCGAGTCGTCGCTGGGGCGGTGGTAGTCGGGGTGGATGCCGGTGAACGGGAAGAGGACGGGGATCTTCTTCTGGTAGAACGACTCGTGGTCGCTGCCGCCGATCCCGTCGCTCATCCCGCCGACCTTCTTCACCTTGAACCCGCCCGAGGTCCCCAGTGCCTCGACGATCGTGTCGACGCCGGGGCTGGAGCCGGTGCCGAAGACCGTCAGTTCGGACTTGTCGTTCAGCCGGCCGACCATGTCGAAGTTGATCATCATGACCGTCTTCGAAAGCGGGATCAGCGGATGATCGACGTAGTGCTGGGAGCCCAGCAGGCCCTTCTCCTCGCCCGAGAACGTCATGAAGACGATGCGGCGCGGGAGGGGGTCGGTCCGCTTGGCCAGGCGCCGGGCGAGTTCCATCACCATCGCGGTGCCGGAGGCGTTGTCATCGGCCCCGTTGTGGATGTCGCGCGAGAGGAAGGCGAGCGAGCCCGAGGCGAATCCGCCGCGACCGAGGTGGTCATAATGGGCGCCGACGACGATGGTCTCGTCCTTGAACGGCCCTTCGCCTTCGAGCACGCCGATGACGTTCTTGGTCTCCTGCGCCTTGCGGCTGATCTTCGTCTGGGCGGAGACCGTCACGCCTTCGAGGACCTTCGAGCGGGGCTTGAGGGTCTCGTCGATCTGCTTCTCCAGGGCGGCGAGCTTCGGCATGCCGGCGGCGGCGAGGAGTTCCTCGGCGAAGGCGCGGGTGGTCATGATGATCGGGACGGGCGAGTTCTCCTCGCTGCCGGCCTGGTTCAGGGGCATGAGGGTGTCGGCGGCGGTCGGGTCGGTGCCGATGTCGTTCACGAGCAGGACGAGCTTCGCCCCCTGCTGGAACGCATTCGTGAGCTTGTGCTGGAAGGTGGCGTAGCGGGTGGTCGCCTTGCCGCCGAAGACGCTCTTCTCGTCCTGCATCTGGGGCTCGCGCCTCAGGATCAGGACGGCCTTCCCCTTGACGTCGACGCCGTCGTAGTCGTCGTAGTCGATCTTCAGGCCGCGGTCGTGGGCGGTGATGCCGTAGCCGGCGAAGACGACGGGCAGGCCGGCGACGTCGGCCGACGAGCCGATGGCCAGCGGGCTGATTTCTTCCTTCGCGGCGGCCGTCTCCCCCTTGGACGTCTTCGCCGAGAGCGAGGGCGTGCCGACCAGCTCGGCGGAGCCCTTGACGGTGAACTTCTGGAAGTAGCCGTCGGCCCCGGGCGCGGGCTTGAGGCCGGACTCCTGGAACGACTTCGCGATATAGTCGGCGGCGGCCTCGATCCCGGCGGTGCCCGGGGCGCGGCCCTCCTGTTTGTCGTCGGCGAGGAAGCTCACGTCGGACTTGAGCCGGCCGGTGCTGGGGCTGACATAGGACTTCTCGGCGGCCTGGAGCGCCGGGGCGAGCGCGGCGGTCGCGGCCAGCGCTAGCGACAGCGCGACGCGTCGGATCTTCGGGACCATCATGCGGGCACCTGTCTACCGTTGCGGTTGCGAGGGAGTTCGGCGCATTTTCGAACGCTGGGAGACCATGCCCCCTGGACCCGGGCGGCCGGGGAGGCGACCATCGCCGGGCGGTCGAGTGCGATTGTCGAGCCTGCACTCGGGATCGTCAAGCCGCCCACGACATCCGTCATTGATCCCGGACGCCGGCGCGGCTAGCATGAATTCCTACGGAGTCGGGTGCCGACGGTTCGCACCCGGCCCGGGATCGCCGCCGACCGAACGAACCCAACCGGAATCAGGAGCCAGGCCGATGCGTCCGAGTCCCCGCGCACGAGGGTCCCGCCTCGGGACGTCCCGGTTCGCCCCCCTCGCCCTGGCGGCCCTGCTCGCCTGCGGCGGCCAGGCCATGGGCCAGTCGTCGGATTCGGCGCTCAAGGATCGGGTCAATCAGCTCGTCGAGCGGCTCGACGCCCCCAAGGTCGAGGCCCGCCAGGCGGCCGAGAAGGCGCTGGTCGAGCTCGGCACCAAGGCGCTCCCGTTCCTCCCGGAGACCATCAAGGGGGGGAGCAAGGAGGCCAATGCGACCCTCGAGAAGGTCCGGACCGCCATCCGCGAGTCCGCCGACCAGACCAATCTCGGGGCGAGCAAGGTCACGATCCAGGGCCAGGGGATCCGGCTCTCGGAGGCCCTCCAGAAGCTCCAGGCCCAGTCGTCGAACCAGATCAACGACCTCCGCGAGCAGTTCGGGGCCGACGTCACCAACCCCGGCCTCGACCTCGACCTCAAGGACAAGTCATTCTTCGAGTCGCTCGATGACATCGCCACCAAGGCCGGGCTGACGCTGAACTTCTTCACCGGAGACGGCTCGATCGGCCTCATGGCCGGGGCCCCCCAGGGCGGCACGATGCCGATGGCCAAGCCCCGGCTCCAGTACCAGGGGCCGTTCCGGATCAAGCTCAAGCAGGTCGGCGTGGTCGAGGACTTCGAGACGGGGAACCGGACCGCCAACGCCCAGTTCGAGCTGGCCTGGGAGCCCCGGCTCCGGCCGATGCTCCTGGCCGTCAAGTCGGAGGAGATCAAGATCATCGACGACCGCGACAAGCCGGTCATGCCGCAGGTCATGCAGGAAGGCGGCGACGTCGTCCTCCGGCCGGAGAACCCGGTCGCCGAGATGAACCTCAATCTGACGGCCCCCGACCGCGCGGCCAAGTCGCTCAAGAGCGTGAAGGTGAAAGGCGAGGTAACCGTCCCGGCGGGTCTCAAGACCTTCAAGTTCCCGACCCTGGCGGCGAACAATGTCGAGCAGAAGGTCGGCGAGATCAGCGTGAAGCTGGAGTCGACGGAGGTCGACGAGCAGGTGTGGAAGGTCAACGTCTCGGTCGCCTACAAGGGGGGCGGGCCGGCGTTCGAGAGCTACCGCCAGGGGCTGTTCAACAACCGGATCTGGCTCCAGAAGGCCGACGGATCGCGATTCGAACACAACGGCGGGTTCAACAACACGGGCTCGGACGAGGGCAAGCTCTCGTTCGAGTACCTGTTCGTCGACGCGCCCGGCAAGCCCGGGGACTACCAGCTCGTCTACGAGACCCCAAGCAAGGTCCTGACCATCCCGGTTGACTTCGAGTTCAAGGATATTCCGCTCCCTTGATCCGGGATTGACCGTCCGGGGGAGTTGGGCTAGCGTCCGGGATACCCAGAATCCCTAGCAAGGCCGCTTTCCCCCGAGGTCACGATGACCGACCTGCAAGCCGTCCCCTGGCTAACGCTTGAGACGATCCAGTATCGGATGATTTCCTACGCCCAGAACCAGGAGGATGTCCTCCTGGCGCGGGCGTTCCGGGACAGGTCGGAGCCGGGGTTCTACGTCGACCTGGGGGCGAATCACCCGGTCTACCACTCGGTGACCAAGCTGTTTTCGCACCTGGGATGGCGCGGGATCAACGTCGAGCCGAACCCGAGCATGCACTCGCTGCTCGTCGCGGATCGGCCCCGCGACATCAATCTGAACATGGGCGTGGGCGACGTCGATTCCGAGCTGATCTTCTACCAGTTCGCCCAGGATCGCGGCTGGTCGTCGTTCGACCCGACGATCGCCGAGCACTTCCGGGCGACGGGGAGCGAGCCCAACGAGCTGCGGATCCCGGTCCGTCGGCTGGAGACGATCCTGGAGCAGCACGTCCCCGCCGGCACGCCGATCGACTTCCTCAAGGTGGACGTCGAGGGCTTCGAGCCGCACGTCTTCCGGAGCGTCGACCTCAGGCGCTGGACGCCCCGGATCATCGTGGTGGAATCCAACGGCAGCGAGGACTGGGAGCCGGCGATCCTGGCATCGGGCTACGAATTCGCGGTGTTCGACGGCGTGAATCGGTTCTACGCGCGGGCCGATGACCGGGCGACGCTCTCGGCCCTGGCGTCGCCGGTGAATTGCATGGACCAGTCCATCCCCTTCGAGCACTACCGACTGATCGGCGAGGCGGCGGAGCTGGGCCTCGGGCCCGCGAGCATCGGGTTCGTCCGCCGACTGCGCAACCTCGCCCGCAGGCATCCCCGCCTCGCGGGCGTGGCCAGGCGGGTGCTCCGCCGGACGGCCTGATCCGCGCACAGTCCCTCGCGATTCCGCAACATGCCGATCGCCGAAACAAGTTATGGCAAGTGTGGAGTCAACCCGGGAAGGCCTTCGCGTCGATGACGTGGGTAGTCCATGGGTTCCCCTCCCACGAGGCCGTGATGAGCACAGAACACCCTGCGCCTTGGATGACGTTCGACGATGTCAGCTACCGGTTTGTCTCCTACGCCCAGAACCAGGAGGACGTGTTCCTCTGGCGGCTCTGGAAGGACCGGCCGGGCGGCTTCTACGTGGACGTCGGGGCGAATCACCCCCTGTTCCACTCGGTGACGAAGCAGTTCTCGATCCAGGGATGGCGCGGGATCAACGTCGAGCCCAATCCGATCCTCCATCGCGCGCTGGTGGAAGACCGCCCCCGGGACATCAACCTCAACCTGGGCGTGTCCGACTCGGACTCGACCCTCACCTTCCACGAGTATCCGCAGCTCCACGGCTGGTCGACGTTTGATGAGAGCTTCGCGGACCAGTACCGTCAGGCGGGGATGACCGCCTTCGAGCGAGAGGTCCCGATCCGAACGCTGGACTCGATCCTGGCGGAGCACGTCCCGCCGGGGACCGCAATCGATTTCCTCAAGGTCGACGTGGAGGGGTTCGAGCCCCGGGTGTTCGCCGGACTGGACTTGCGACGCTGGCGTCCTCGTGTGATCCTAGTCGAGTCGAACGGCCGGGAACTGTGGGAGCCGCGCGTCCTGGGCTCGGGCTACGCGTTCGCGGCGTTCGACGGCATCAATCGCTACTACGCGCAGGCCGACGACCGCGTCGCCCTGGACGCCATGTCCACGCCCGTGAATGTCCTGGACTTCTTCATCCCGTATGAGCACTATCGCCTGATCCAGCAGCTCGTGGAGGTCCGCCCCGGGCCGCACGCGATCGAGGCGCTCCGGAAGATGAAGCGGTTCGCGCACGACCATCCCCACCTGGCCCGATTCGCCCGCCGCATCCTCCGCCGGACGGGCTGACCGGGCCCTCGCCCCAGCCCGAACGAGGTCCCATGTCGCTCGCTGACGAGTCGGTCGGCCCCCCGAAGCAGGAACTCCCGCGCGTCCTGGGTCCGATCGACGCGCTCTGCGTCGTGGTCGGGTCGGTGATCGGCTCGGGGATCTTCATCGTCCCGGCGGGGGTCGCCAAGAGCGTCCCGTTCCTCGGGGGGATCGCCCTGGTCTGGATCATCGGGGGGATCTTCAGCCTGGCGGGGGCGTTGACGCTCGCCGAACTCGGCTCGATGCTCCCCAGCGCGGGCGGGCCGTATGTCTATTTGCGGGAGGCCTACGGGCGGTTGCCGGCGTTTCTGTTCGGCTGGGCCGAGTTCCTGGTGATCCGGGCCGGGTCGATCGCGACCCTGGCGACGGCGTTCGGGCTCAACTTCTCGCTCCTCGTCTCGCCCCCCGCGGGGCTGCCGCTGCTCGTCTGGCAGACCTCCGCGGCCGTCGTGGCGATCATCACCCTCTGCGTGATCAACGTCATCGGCACCAAGGCCGGCGGCTGGGTCCAGGTGCTGGGGACCGCGCTCAAGGTCGGGGCGCTCGTGGCGATGATGGTCCTGCCCTTCTTCATGGGCAAGGTCGATACCGGACTCCTCACACCGGTCTGGCCGCAGGCCTGGGACGGCGCCCTGTTCAAGGGCATGCTGGCCGCGATGATCAGCGTCCTGTGGACCTACGACGGCTGGGTGAACACTTCCGCCCTGGCCGAGGAGATCCGCGAGCCGGGCAAGAACATCCCCCGGGCCCTGGTCTGGGGCATGGCGATCCTGATCACCGTCTACCTCGGGATGACGGTGGTGTATCACCTTGTGTTGCCGTTGGACGTCATCCAGTCGCCGCTCGATGAAAATGGATCGCCCCGGATCGTTTCGGCGGAATTCTGCAATGTACTCCTGGGCAAGCCGGGCCTGGTGGCGATCGGCCTGATCGTGATGTGCTCGACGTTCATCTCGCTGAACGGCAACGCGCTCTCCGGCCCCCGGGCCTACTTCGCGATGGCCCGCGACGGCGTCTTCCCCAAGGCGCTCTGCCGGATCCACCCGAAGAACGCGACCCCCGCCAACGCCATCATCGCCCAGACCGTCTGGGCGGTGATCCTGATCATACTGGGGACGATCTTCAAGCTCGTCCCGCCCCCCACCAGCGGCCTGGCCCCCTGGCTGCTCAAGGCCTGGAAGGAACTCAACGACCGGGCCTTGTATGACATCCTGTTCACCTATGTGATCTTCGGCGGAACGGTCTTCTACACCATGGCCATCGCCAGCGTGTTCATCCTCCGCAGGACCCACCCCGACCTGGACCGGCCCTACAAGACCTGGCTCTACCCGATCACCCCGATCGTCTACGTCATGGCGTCGTTCATCCTGATGTGGAGCATGCTGTCGCAGACCCCCGCCGAGTCCTTCGCCGGCCTCGGGATCATCTTCGCCGGGATCCCCGCCTACGTCTATTTCTCCAGGACCGGCGAGCTGACCGGCTGACGCGGACGCACCCGATCGAGGAGGCACCCCATGTCCGAGAACGACCGCGAGCCCCTGCCCCGTCGCGACTTCGTCCGGGGACTGACCCTCGGCGCCCTCGCGGCCGTCCCGGCCTCGGGCGCGATCGCCGACGAGCCGAAGGCGAAGGCGGACGCGCCCAAGGACGCCCCGAAGCCGGCCGATCCGCCCTCGGAACTCGACGCCAGGATGGCCCTGATCGTCGCCCGGTTCGGCAAGCACAAGCAGCTCGACGCCGCCGCCCTCGCCTCCATCCGCCGCGACGTCGCGGGCGTGATCCGGCTCGGCGAGGACCTCCGCAAATTCAAGCTCACCAACGGCGACGGCCCCTACCCCGCCTTCATCCCCCACCGGGCCCCCCTCGAGTAGGGTGGGCGCCGCCCTCCACCGGCTCCGATTCCGCGTGTCCCCGAAGCCCTCGGGCACCTCCCCAGAACCCCGACGTGATGTCGGGCGATGCACACCCTACGATGCTCCCGAGAACATTCAAGCGATGGTGGGGCCTCCCCACCGCACCCCCCGGATCGCCAGCGATGCCGCTCATACCGTTCTTCCGCGACAACCTGGATTCGCTGATCACCTCCTCCGAAGGGTCCCAGCTCATCAGCTACCAGTTCGGGGACAAGCAGCTCGAATTCCAGCTCTTCCACGCGGGCCGGCAGGCCCTGATCAACTTCGCCGTCCCCACCGACACCGTCCACGGCCGGACGGTCCAGGGCCGGGGCTCCCCGGCGATCTGCACGCTGGAACTGATCCCGCTGCAGTCCCGCCTCCTGGTCCGTCGCGATCGCTACATGCCGCCGACGGACTCGCAGACGATCCTCAAGGATGCGCAGGAGCGTGTGTCCCTCGCCTACGGCCGACGGGCCGATGAGCACCGATATCTGCTCACGCTCAGCGGAGAGATCACCCTCCTCTGCTGCCTCGTGAAGAACCCGTCCGACATCACCTGGACCCTCGACTGACCGGCCCCGCGAGCCCACCATGACCGACCTCGACATCGCCTTCGCGTCGATCGCGACCCTGGGTGCCAAGCTCCGCTCGGGGGCGATCACGTCGGTCGAGCTGACGAAGTTCTTCCTCAACCGGCTCGAAACCATCGGGCCGAAGTTCAACTGCCTGACCACCCTCACCCGCGACCTCGCCCACGAACAGGCCGCGAAGGCCGACGCCGAACTCAAGGCCGGCAAGGACCGCGGGCCGCTCCACGGCATCCCCTACGGCGCCAAGGATCTCCTAGCCACGAAGACATACCCGACCACCTGGGGCTGTGCTCCGTACAAGAGCCGGGTCATCGACCAGGATGCGAGCGTCATCGTGAGGCTCCGCGAGGCCGGGGCCGTGCTCGCGGCCAAGGTGAGCATGGTCGAGTGCGCGGGGGGCATGGGATACCGGCAGGCCAACGCCAGCCTCACCGGCCCGGGCCGCAACCCCTGGGATCCGTCGAAGTGGAGCGGCGGAAGCTCGTCGGGATCGGGCTCGGCCGTGGCTGCCGGGCTCGTCCCGTTCGCGATCGGCACCGAGACCTGGGGCAGCATCACCACCCCGGCGAGCTTTTGCGGTCTCACCGGCCTCCGCCCGACCTACGGCCGGGTCTCACGCGCGGGGGCCATGGCCCTGAGCTGGACGCTCGACAAGATCGGCCCGATGTGCCACAACGCGCACGACTGCGGGCTCGTCCTCGACGCCATCGCCGGGCCCGACCCCGACGACAACTCGGCCACCTCCCGCCCCTATCAATACCCCCCAGCCGACCAGCCGGGCCGCCCCTGGAAGCTCGCCGTGCTCAAGGACGGCGTGAAGGGGGCCCAGGCGGAGGTCCGCGAGAACTTCGAGAAGGCCGTGGGCGTCTTCAAGTCGCTGGGCGCGACCGTGAACGAGGTGGACATCCCCGACCTCCCCTTCGCCCTGGTCGCCCGCGCGGTTCTCGGCGGCGAGATGGCCTCGGCGTTCGAGGAGATGGTCGACGCCGGCGAGGTGTTCGACCTGACCGCCCCCGAGGACCGCATCGGCGGATTCGCCCGCCAGTCGATGCTCGCGACCGAGTACCTCCGGGCGCAGCGGATCCGGACGCAGCTCTGCAAGTCGCTCGACGCCTTCCTCTCGCCCTACGACGCCATCCTGACCGTCCCCACCGGCGGCCCGGCGCCTTCCGCCGAAGGCCCCTTCGGCGGGGCCTTCAACACCAAGTCGATGGGCGGGCCCGGGAACGTCTGCGGCACACCCGCCCTCGTCATGCCCACCGGCCTGACGAAGGCCAAGCTCCCCACCGCCATCCAGCTCGACGCCAGGGCCTACGACGAGAACCGCCTCCTCGCCCTGGGCCTCGCCTACCAGGCCGCCACGTCGCACCACCTCGACCGCCCGAATCTGGCGTAGGGTGCGGTGGCCGCGGCCTCCGCACCGATGAACGCCATGACGCGATTTCCCGACCGATTCCCTGGTCACGATCTCGGTGCGGAGGCCGCGAGGAGGCGGCCACCACACCCTACGGTCATTCCGCCTTCGGCAGGAACTTCACGCACACCGGCGCGCCGACCTTCACGGTCTGGCCCGTGGGGGTGAGCTTGCCGGTGGCTTGATCGACGGCGAAGACGACGATCGAGTTGCTCCCCTGGTTCTCGGCCAGGACGTACTTGCCGGTCGGGTCGATCGCGAAGTTGCGCGGGGTCTTGCCGCCGGTCTTGGTGACGTCGACCAGGGTCAGCTTGCCCGTCTCGGGATCGGCCGAGAAGACGGCGAGGCTGTCGTGGCCCCGGTTCGAGCCGTAGACGAACTTGCCGGAGGGGTGCACGACGACCTCGGCGGTGTAGCTGGTGCCCTTGAAGTCCTCGGGCAGGGTCGAGATGCTCTGGACGTCGGCGAGCGTGCCCTTGTCGGCGTCGTAGTCGAACACCGTGACCGTGTTGCCCATCTCGCTGATCACATACGCATGCTTGCCGTCCTTCGAGAACGCAAAGTGACGGGGACCCGAGCCCGGCTTGACCTTGCCGGCGGGCTCCTGCGCGGTGATCGTGCCGGCGTCGGGGTCGAACTTGTAGACGAGCACCTTGTCGAGCCCGAGGTCGGCGACGAATGCGTGCTTGTTGGCCGCGTCGAGGTTGATCGAGTGGGCGTGGGGCTCCTTCTGGCGGCCCGGATCGACGCTGGAACCCTTGTGCTGTACGAAGCAGGACGCCTCGCCGAGCTTGCCGCCGTCTCCGATCGGGATGACCGCGCTCGACCCGCCGCCGTAGTTCGCCACCAGCACGTTCTTGCCCGTCTTGTCCACGACCAGGTGGCAAGGGCCGGCGCCGACCGTCGAGCTGTGATTGATCGGGGTGAGGGCGCCCGACTTGGGATCGAGACCGTAGCCGATCACCGCACCGCCCTTGGCGCCGTCGACTTCCGAGACGGCGTAGAGCATCTTGCCCGAGGGGTGGATCGCCAGGAACGAGGGGTTCTTGGCCTTGGCGACGAGCTGGGGCTCGGACAGCTTGCCGGTGGCCGTGTCGAGTTCGAGCCGGTAGATCCCCTGGCTCATGCCGTCGGTGTAGGTGCCGACGTAGACGTGGTACGTCTGGGCCTGGGTGCGTCCGGCCGAGAAGAAGACCCCGACCGCGAGCGACGCGGCGAGGAGGTGCATGCCGAAGTGGGTCATGGTGCGCGATTCCCTGGTGCGAGAAAGGAAACGGCCGCCCCGGACGAGGCGGCCGCGTGAGGACATTCGATTACTTGCATGCCTTCAGGAAGGCGATGAGGTCGGCGAGGTTCTCGGGCGTGAGCTGCTGGTCGAGGCCGGCGGGCATGACCGAGACATTCCCCGGCTTCATCTCGTCGATCTGGGCCCGGGGGATCCGGGCTTCCTCGGTGGCGTTGATCGTCAGGACGACCTCATCCTTGGCGTCGTTCTTGAGGATCCCCGCGTAGACCTTGCCGTCCTTGGTCGAGACAACGATCGGCTCGTAGCTCCGGACGAAGCTGGCGCTGGGCAGCACGATGGCTTCGAGCAGGTCGCGCTCCGAGCGGATGCCGCCGATCTTCGAGAGGTCCGGGCCGACCTTGCCGCCGACGTAGCCGATCGAGTGGCAGGTCCGGCAGGCCGCCTTCGGACCGGCGAAGACCGCCTGTCCGCGCCGGATGTCACCGGACTTCGCGGTGATCGACGACAGCAGCGACTCCAGCTTGGCGCGCTGCTTGGCGTTCTCGGCGTCGAGGACCGCGTAGAGTTCCTCGGCATCCTTGCGGACCGGCGTGGGGAACTTCTCGAAGCGCGGCTTGAGCGCCTCGACCCGCAGGCTGCCCCGTGCGTTCGACCCCTTCAACGCCTGGACCAGTTTCTTTCCCAGCGGTTCCGTCCGGGCCGAGGCGGCGTCGAACGCGCCAAGAAGGCGGTTCACCTCGAGCGGCCCGGCCTCGCGGATGGCCTCGATGACCTGCTCCACCTGAGCCGGTTCGAGCTTGATCCGCCCGAGCACGTCCGCCGACGCCGTCCGGAGAGCGACCGGGTTGTCCTCACCCAGGAGCCCGAGCAGATAGGTGAGCCGGGTCGGCGTGGCGGGGATGGCGGCGGCGGGGAGCGTCAGATAGGCATCCAGCCGGACGTCATTCCCCAGCGCGGGGTTGTCCGCCACCTGGAGCAACGCCTCGGTCCAAGCGGCCGGGGCCGACGCCGGCGCGGGCAGGCTCCTGGCCGTCGCGACGACCTCCTTCAAGAGGTCGCCCTTGCGCGATGCCTTCGCCAAAGACTCCAGCCAGGCCGTCGGGGCGGCCTTGAGGGTCGCCTGCGACATCGCCAGCAAGGCGACCCGCCGGGCCGATTCGCCGGCGGAGTCCGAGGCGACCGTCTCGCCGAGGAGCTGGGCCACCGGCTTCGAGCCGGCGAACTTCGCCAGGAGCCCGGCCAGTTCTTCGCGGGCCTTCGCGTCGAGATTGGCCGACTTGAGACGCTCCGCGAGTTGCCCGGTCAGGACCTCGGCCCATTCCGGATGCCGGCCGATGACCCACGCGGCGGCGTCGCGGACCTCGCCGCTGGTCGAGGCGAGCAGGCCGGCCGCGACCTTCGCGTCGAGGTCCTTCGCCCCCATCTGGTCGAGCGCGACGAGCGCCCCCTTGCGGGTCTCGGGGCTACCGCTGGCGAGCCCGGCGGCCGTGGCCTTCGCGTCGCCGATCTCGTAGAGGGCGTAGGTGAACGCATGGGAGAGGGCCCGGTCGTTCCTGGCGCTGAGCGCCTGGAGCAACGCGGGGACGGCCGAGGGGTCGCCGATCCGCCCGAGGGCCTCGGCGGCGGCGCGACGGTTCTGGTCGGAATTGCTCCGGAGGACCGGCAAGAGCGCCGAGACCGCCGCCTTGTCGCGACGGACGCCGATGGCGTGCAAGGCCGCCTGGCGGACGTCCTCGTTCCCATCCGGCAGCGCCTTGCGGGCGACCTCGCGGGCGGATTCATCATCGATCCGGGCCGAGGCCCAGACCGCCAGGCGCCGGGCGTCGGCCGACTGTCCCATCTCGACGACCCCACGGAGCGCCGGGACGGAGGCCGCGCCGAGCTTGCCGAGCCCCTCGACCGCCCGCTTGCGGACGGCCAGGCGGGGGTCGGCCAGGAGGGTCGCGAGCTGCCCGGGCGTCTGCTTCGCCCAGTCGATCTTGAGCCCGCGCGGGTCATCCACCTTCGGCGCCCCGGCCCTGCGGATCCGGTAGATCGCGCCGAGGACGTCCGGCTTGTGGAAGATCGAGGTCGGGCAGCAGAGCTTGTACCAGCCGCCGGTGTCCACGACGATCAGGCTGCCGTCGGCGTCCTCGAAGGTGTCGGTCGGGTGGAAGTCGTGGTGGGTCGAGACCAGGAAATCCTCGTTCGTCGGGGCGAACGTGCCGCCGTCGGGCTTGAGGGCGTGCCGGCTCACGCGCTGGAGGTTGAACTGGCAAGCGAAGAGGTTGTTGCGATAGGCGGGGCCGAACCCGTCCGACTCGAACGTGGTCAGGCCCGCCGGGGCCGCCGGTCCGAGGTGGACGAGCACGGGCATGACGTCGGGGCCGGTCCAGACGTGGTTGTCCAGAACCGCGTGGACCTTGCCGTAAACGCCGCCGTAGATCGCGTGGATCAGGCCGTCGCGTTTGCCGCCGGCGGGGTACTGGAAGAACGTCGTGGTGAAGACCCGCTCGCCGCCGGGGGTGAAGGTCACGTCGACGGGATTATCCATCCCGCCGGTCATCACCGTCTCGACCGGCCCGCCTTCCGCCCTACGCCGGAAGATGTGCGAGGCCTTGGTCACCAGCGGCGACTTGCCCGGGCGCTCGTAGGTCTGCTCCGCGAAGGCCCCCTTGCACCAGTAGATCCAGCCGTCGGGGCCGTCGTAGGGGCCGTGGAGGTCGTTGGCGCAGCCGGTCAGCGTCTTGGCGTCGAGCCACTCTTCGCGCCGATCGGCCACGCCGTCGTCGTCGGTGTCGGTCAGCTTCCAGATGACGGGCGGGGCCGAGACGTAGAGCGAGCCGTCGCGCCAGAGGGTCCCCTCGGGGAACATCATCTTGTCGGCGAAGACCGTCCGCTTGTCGAACTTGCCATCGCCGTCGGTATCCTCCAGTCGGACGATCCGGTGCGGCTTCTCTTCGAGCTGCTTCTTGATCGGGTCGTTGGAACCGGAGGAGTCGGCGACGTAGAGGCGTCCCTCCTGGTCGAACGCGGCGACGATCGGGCGGTCGACCAGCGGTGGCCCGGCGACCTTCTCCAGGACGAACCCGTCGGGTAGGCGGAAGGTCTTGCCGTCGAGCGTGACTTCCCCCGCGCGGGCGGCCGGGGCGGTGAGGAGGGCGACGGCGGCGATCACGCCGATTGAGATGTTCTGGCGTCGCAAGGGTGGGCTCCGGGGCGGGTGCAACGGGCGAGGCGGCGGGGATGGCCGATCCGATTGTCATAATCGAGATGCCCCCGGATCGCCAGAGGCGGCCGACCCCGCCGCCCGGCGCTCCAGACGGTTTCGCCCGCCGCCCGGGGGCGATAACATGCCGACATCGCGTGTCCACAACCCGCCGAACCGCACCGCGCCAGGGAGCCTCACGCCATGGTTCGCCTCCGACCGCTCGCGTTCGCCGCCACGATCGCCCTCAGCCTCGCCTCGGCCGTTCGCGCCGAGGATCCCTGGATCACCCTCGAAGGGGGCGAAGGGCCGGGCAAGGGGAAGCACGTCGTCCTGATCAGCGGCGACGAGGAATATCGCTCCGAGCAGGGGCTCCCGCAGCTCGCGAAGATCCTCTCGAAGCGACACGGCTTCAAGTGCACGGTCCTGTTCGCGATCGAGCCCAAGACCGGCCTGATCAACCCGAACCAGAGCGACAACATCCCGGGCCTCGACGCCCTGGACAACGCCGACCTGATGATCATCGCCACCCGATTCCGCGACCTCCCGGACGAGCAGATGTCGCACATCGTGAACTACGTCGAGTCGGGCCGACCGGTCATCGGCCTGCGGACCGCCACACACGCCTTCAACATCAAGAAGGGCAAGACCTTCGACCACTACTCCTGGACCAGCAAGGAGTGGGACGGCGGCTTCGGCCGGCAGGTCCTCGGCGAGACCTGGATCAGCCACCACGGCGGTCACAAGTCCGAGAGCACCCGGGGGATCGTGGCGAAGGATGAGGCCTCGCACCCCATCCTCCGCGGGATCAAGGACGGCGACATCTGGGGCGGCACCGATGTCTACGGCGTCCGGCTCCCCCTGCCCGGCGACAGCAAGCCGCTGATCCTCGGCCAGGTCCTCAAGGGCATGAAGCCGGCCGACCCGCCGGTCGAGGGCAAGAAGAACGACCCGATGATGCCCGTCGCCTGGGTCAAGACGTTCACCGGCAAGGCCGGCAAGCCCGCCCGGGTCTTCACCACTACCATGGGCGCGGCCACCGACCTCGAGAACGAGGGGCTCCGCCGCCTGCTCGTCAACGCCGTCTACTGGGCCGTCGGCCTCGACGACAAGATCACCGACAAGACCGAGGTGGCCATCGTCGGCGACTACAAGCCGGAATTCTACGGCTTCATCAAGGACTACAAGGGCAAGGTGAAGCCCTCGGACCTCCTCGACAAGTGACCCCGTCCGGGCGGCCGAACCCGGACCACCCCGGCGGCTGTCCTTTGTTACGATAGCGCTTGAAGTGGAGGGCCGGTCGTGCCCAGGTGCCCCCGTCGGGCGTCCCGGGCGGATCGGTCCTCCGTCGCGACAGGACACGGACATGACGATCGTTCAGCGGATGCGGGCGCAGCTCAAAGAGTCCATGAAGGCGCGGGACACCGCGCGCACGAACTTCCTTCGGTACTGGATGGCGGGCCTGACCCTCGGCACGGGCGAGGAACTCTCCGACGCCGACGCCATCAAGAAGATGCGCGGGGTCGTGAAGGAGGCGAAGTCCGGCCAGACGACGTTCACGCCCGAGGAAGTGGCCCTGATCCTGGAATGGCTGCCGCCCGTCCTCACGCCCGAGCAGATCGCCGAGAAGCTCGCCCCGGTGGCCGAGCAGATCAAGGCCGCCCCCAAGGACGGCATGGCGATGGGCGTCGCGATGAAGTCGCTGGCCGGGGAGCAGGTCGAGAGCGACGACGTCAAGGCCGCCGTCGCCCTCATCCGTTCCTGAACGCCAGCTCCTCCATGAGGATCGGCCGCCGCTCGGCCTGCGAGCGGTAGATCGCCGTGAAGATCGCCACCACTTCGCGGCCGTCGAGACCCGTCACCATCGGCGGCCGATTCTCCCGCACGGCGATCAGGAAGTCCTCGATCTGGTGCGCGTGGTACGCGACGGTCGGGTCGATCGTCGCGAACCGCGCCCGGTCCTCCGCCTCGAACCGGGCCAGGGCATCTTCCTCGCCGGGGACGGTCCAGAGGTCATTCCAGGGCGGTTCGGCGATGCCGGTCATGCCCGCGATGAACGTCGCGCCCCGGTCGGTCTCGACCCCGACCGAGGCGCCCGACGTCCCGTGAATATGGATCTTGGTGTAGAGACCCGGCTTCTGCGACAGGCTGACCACGATCGAACCCAGGCCGCCGCCCTTGAACCGCAGGGTGGCGACCGCCGTGTCCTCGACCTCGACGAATGGGTGATTCAAATTCGCCCAGGCTCCGCTGATCTCCTCGATCTCCCCCATCATCCATCGTAATAAATCCAGGTGATGCGGCGCCTGGTTCACGAGCACGCCGCCCCCCTCGGTGTCCCAGCGGCCTCGCCAGGGATCGGAGCGGTAGTACGCCTCGTCCCGCCAGGAGAGCATCGTGACCAGACCCAGCGCGGGGCGTCCGATCTTGCCCGCGTCGATGGCCTGCTTGACCCTGAGCACGGATTCGAACCAACGCCGCTGGCTGATGACCCCGAGGGTCACGCCATGGTCGCTCGCCGCGCGGAGCATCGCGTCGCAATCCGCCAGGCTCGCCGCCATCGGCTTCTCGATCAGCACATTCACGCCGGCCTTCGCCGCCGCGATCGTCGCCGCCGCGTGCAAGGGGTGGGGCGTCCCGATCAGCAAGACCTCGGGCCGGGCCTGCGTGAACATGTCATGCAGGTTCGAGAACGGCCTCGCCCCGTACCTTTCGGCGAACGCCCGCGCCCGGTCGGGGCTGGCGTCGCACGCCGCGACGAAGTCGGCCATCGGCAAGCTCTTGAGTGCCGACGCATGGATTCCGCCGACCTTGCCACAGCCGACGAGCGCAACGCGAACGGGTTCCACGGGCAGGCTCCCAATTGTATGCGTCGTCTCCGAAACGGCCGTTCACGACGCCGAGCGAGACGCAAACGCGCTGTGCGAGGGTCTCCCGACCCGGCCCCTACCGTAACCGAAGGGGACCACCCAACCGGGTCTCCTGACCCGTTGCGTTCCCGAAGGACACGGGTCTGGAGACCCGGTTTTGTGGTGAATCGCGGCGACACTAGGGGCGGGGTCGGGAGACCCGCGCCCAGCGCAGCCACGGACGCCCCACACCCCAGCCGAGATTAGAAATATCTGGATACCATCTTCCGCAGGAACGCCAGCGACTCCGCCATCTCGTCGAAGCCGTTCATGCCGTCCTCGATGCTGATCCAGCCGCGGTAGTTGTGCGCGGCGAGGATTCGGAAGATGGCGTCGTAGTCGTTCAAACCCTTGCCGGTGACGCCGTGGCGGAGGTTGGGCGAGTAGCCGAGGGTGCCGTCGGTCTGGCGGAGGGAGTCGAGCGTGGTGCCCTCGGCCAGGTAGCGGTCGCTGGCGTGCATGCTCACGACGCGATCGGCGACCAGTCTGAGCAATTCGATGGGATCGTCCCCCGCGACGATCGCATTCGACGGGTCGTACTGCACGCCGAAGTGCGTGCGGTCGTCTATCGCGTTGACAATTTCGAGGAAGACGTCCTGTTTCTGGGCGAACTCGGGGTACTTCCAGAAGCCGTCCTTGTAGTGGTTCTCCATCCCCAGCGCGACATCATATTCGTGCGCAACGGGCAGAACGGCCCGGATAGAATCGAGGACCCCAGGCCACCCCCTGCTCGCGCGAGACCTCGGGATACCGAGGGCCCGAGAGGATCCGGCAGACGGCGCGGGGGCCGCCGAGCTGCCGGGTGGCGCGGATCATCTCGACCTGGCGGTCGAGGGCCCGCTTGCGGCCGTCGGGGTCGGGGTTGGTGAAGTCGGGCGAGCAGCAGAACATCGGCATGGCGAACCCGGCGTCTCGGATCGCCCGCCCGACCGTTTCCAGGTATGTGGGCTCGAAACTCTCGAAGAACCCCTCGTACATCTCCAGGCCGTCGGCGTCGAGGTTCTTCGCCTCCTCGATCCAGTCGAAGACCGACTTCGGTCGGCCGGGCCCCATGATCTCCAGGTAGCACTTCGGGAAGGCCGAGATCTTCACGAGGGCCATCAGCGCACCTCGCCTTTCGCCAGCGCGTCGCGCACGGCGGGCAGGATCGCGTCGGCGAGGATGGCCTGACCTTCGGGATTCGGATGCACTCCGTCGGTCATCCGGTCGGCGAGCTTCCCCCGCTTCTTCGCGGCGGCTGTCCAGAGGTCGAAGTGGTCGACCAGCCGGACATTCTCGGCCTTCGCCACCTCGCGGCAAGCCTTGACGAAGTCCTCAAGCCGGATGTTCGGCGATTCGCCCAGGCCGTTCTTGCCGGCGTTCTCGGCGGTGCAGGTCGGAGTCATCAGGATCGGTGTGGCCCCGATCTTCCGGAACCGCTTGATCAACTCGACGAGGTTCGCCCGGTACTGCTCGCGGGTGATCCGGCTGGCCGCCTTCCCCTTGTCGACGTAGCTGTCGTTGCTGCCGTACATGATGGTGACGACGACCGGCTTCTCGTTCAGGACCGTCGCGTCGAGCCGGGCGAGGGCCTGGTCGGTCCGCTCGCCGCCGATGCCCTTGTTCAGGACGCGGACCGACTTGCCCTCGGCCTTGAGCTTGGCTTCGAGGATCGCGCCGAAGGTCTGCTCGGCGGTCACGCCCGGACGGACGGCCTTGGTGATCGAGTCGCCGAGGACGACGATGGTCGTCGGCGTCCCCTGGGCCCGAACCGCATTCGTACCGACGAGGACCAGGAATGCCGCCAGCCAGATTCGTCGCGCCGTCATCTCGGGGCCTCGTCGGTGCTGTTTCTCAATTGAGCGAATGCTTGCGGAAGAAGTCGCAGATCAGGACATCGCCCGAGACGTCGCGGGTGGCCTTGCCCATCAATGGGACGGGGATCGGCCTGCCCGGCCAGGTGTGGCCGCCCCCCTCGACGATGTACAGCACGACCTCCGCCCCGCCCTTGCCGGGCCCGTAGACGCGCCGGAGCACCTGCGTGCCGTCGGTCACGGCGTCGGGCAGCTTCTCGACGCGGGGCGTCTCGGGGCAGCCGTTGAACTTGGCCCAGGCGAGGACGGACTCCTCGACCGAGCGGAACCGCACGGGCATCGGCCCGGGGGGCTTGCCCCCGGCGTAGGGCACGATGGTGTCCGACGTGCCGTGGATATGCAAGATGGGGACGGGCCGCTTCGACTCGATCCGGCGCACCGTCATCGTCCCCGCCACCGCCGCGACCGCCGCGATCCGGCCCGAGAGTTCCGACGCCAGGCGGTAGCACATCATCGCGCCGTTGGACATCCCGGTCGCGTAGACTCGCCTCTTGTCGACGTGGATCTGCGTCTCGACCTCGTCCAGCACTTTCGACAGGAACCCCACATCGTCGACCTTCTTCAGGGGCATCATCCCGTCATTCCAGGCCAGTACGTTCCCCCGGCCGGTGCCGTTGGGATAGACCACCACGAAGCCCTCGCGCTCGGACGCCCGGCTCAGGCCGCTGAGGCGTTCGAACATCGTGGCGGTGGTCGCGAACGGGTGAAGCGCCAGGACGACCGGCGTGGCCTTCTCGGGGTCGTAGGACTTCGGGACGTGGATGAAGTACGTCCGGGCCTGGCCGTTGACCTCGATGGTCTTGTCGTGGTTGCCCGGGGCGAGCCTGGGGAAAGGATTCCCGAGCGAGAGGAGGGCGATCGAGACCGTGAGCATCGGCATGGAAGGAACCGCTCCGTTGTCACCGGCTTCGCCGCCGGCTGGACTCCGCGAGATTGGCGAGAGCTTATCAGATAGTCGAGACTTCACCCAAGGATACGACGCGGATACCCTCGGGGTGAACTGTTCAAACAATTCCGGACCGGGGAACCGTCGATGCCCGCTCTCTTGATCCAACTCCGAATTCTCGGCGGGGTGTCGCTGATGTCGCTTGCCATCGCCGGGGTGTATACGGCCCAGAACAGCGGGACGGATGCCCGCTTCCGGGGGCTCTGCGTCGTCGATGCGCAGAACGCCTGGGCCAGCGGCACCGGCGGCACGTTCGTGCGCACGAAGGACGCCGGGCGCACCTGGTCGCCCGGCAAGGTCGCCGGCGCGGAGACGCTCGACTTCCGCGACGTCGAGGCCTTCCCCGGCGGAACGGCCTATCTGCTCGCCAGCGGCGAGGCGTCGAAATCTCGGATCTACAAGTCGACCGACTCCGGCCGGTCGTGGACGCTCCAGCACACCAACGCCCACCCCAAGGGGTTCCTGGACGCCCTGGCCTTCTTCGACGCCGACCGCGGACTGGCCCTGGGCGACCCCACCGAAGGGCGGTTCACGATCCTCGCCACCGACGACGGAGGCAAGAACTGGGACCGGATCCCGCGCACCGGGATGCCCGAGGCGAGGCCGTCGGAAGGCGCCTTCGCCGCGAGCGGGACGTGCCTGGTCACGCTCGGCGACTCCCACGCCTGGTTCGCCACCGGAGGCGCCGGTCAGGCCCGGGTCTTCCGCAGCCGCGATCGCGGCCGGACCTGGGCCGTCGCCGTGACGCCCGTCCGCGCCGACCGGGCTTCCCGCGGGATCTTCTCGATCGGATTCCGCGACCCGGACCGCGGCATTGCCGTCGGCGGCGACTACCAGAAGGGGGACGATCGCACCGCGGTCGTCGCCCTCACGACCGACGGCGGCGCGAACTGGACCTCCCCGAAGGGTCATGGACCATCGGGATACCGATCGGCGGTCGCGTGGGTACCGGGCGAGGGGAGCCGAACCTGGGTCGCGGTCGGCCCGACCGGTGCCGACATCACCAGGGACGACGGCGAGACCTGGACGCCCGTCGATCCGGCCGGGTTCCACGCCCTCGCCTTCTCGAAAGGGAACGCGCAAGGCTGGGCCGTCGGCGATGCGGGGAAGATTGCGAGCCTGTCGATCCGCTAGGACCGAGTCGGATCGTTCAGGGCCCGGCCGACCGTTCCGCCGGCGGCGACCCGACCCGTTTGGCCTTCAACCTCGGCGGCGAGGGTGTGCCGCTGAACTGGACCTTCCAGGTGAGGGCGATCGGCTTCCGGCCCGCGTCCGAGGGCGTCGCGACGATCTCGGCGAGCACGATCTCCTCGTCGGCCTTCAGCGGCCGGCCCTTCGAATGCTCGGCGATCTTGACCCGGATCCGGGTCGTTTCGTGACCGGGCCCGAACCAGAGGCGGGGGTTGTAGGAGGCGTCCGAATCCTCGCCGCCGGATTCCGCGCCGAGGCGGACCTTCGCCTGCGAGGGTTCGGTGGCGTCCGGCGGGTTCGGGATCAAGTCGAACCTCAGCCGCCCGACATCCTGCGCCCGGAAGAGCGTGTCATAAACGAACGCTCCCGCATTCTTCGATTCGGCCGTGCCGGTGACCTCGACGATCTGCTTGGCGAACCCCGGGCCGCCCGTGAAGGCGAACTCGATCCGGGGGAAAGGCTGCCCCGGGGTCAGCTCGACATCCGATCCCGCCGGGCCGGCCTTCTCCAGCGTGAGCGGGCCGATGTCCTTCGAGGTCGGCGTCGGCGTGCGGGTTTCGCCGCAGCCGATCAGCAAGCAGAGCGCGACGCTCCACATGGAGTGCGGAAGCTTGCTTCCGCTCAGTTCTCGCGGAGCTTGCTCCGCGTGCGGGGTCGGAGCGAGAGCGTGCGATCGAATGTGGTGTCTCGGGAGCAAGCTCCCGCCTGGCAAGAGCGGAAGCAAGCTTCCGCTCTCTGTGTGGTTGACCGGCCGATCCATGGCGCGTTTCCAAATTGTGGTCGTGATTCAAGGCCGGATCGTAAAGAACACGAAGGTCGGCGGTCAAGCCGCCGCGCGGCCCGATCGCCGACCTTCGCTCATCGGCCCAAAGGTGGTCGCCGACGATATTCGTGGGCTCAACCGAGCTTGGTCGAGCCGAAGAGCTGATCGACGGGCTTGCCGCCGTCGACGATCTTGATCGGCCGGCCGATCGGGCTCATGTTCTCCTTGGCCGGGTCGATCTTGAGCGACTTGCAGAGGCTGGCGAGCAGGTCGTTGACCGCGACGGGGTTGTCCTTGACCTCGGTCCCGGTCGAGCTCGACGTCCCGATGACCTGGCCTCCCTTGATCCCGCCGCCGGCCAGGGCGACGTTGAAGACCTTGGGGAAGTGGTCGCGGCCGGCCTTGGGGTTGATCTTCGGCGTGCGGCCGAACTCGCCCATCCAGACGACCAGGGTGCGGTCGAGCATCCCCAGGCGCTTGAGGTCGGTGATGAGCCCCGCGAAGCCGGAGTCGACCTCGCCCCCGAGCTTGGCCATGCGGTTGTCGAGGTCGTCGTGCATGTCCCAGCCGTTCGAGCGGACCTCGACGAAGGTGACGCCGGTCTGCACCAGGCGACGGGCCAGCAGGCAGCCCTGGCCGAACGTCGACTTGCCGTAGAGTTCGCGGGTCTTCGCGTCCTCGCCGGAGAGGTCGAACGCCTTCATCCGGGGCGAGAGCACCATCCCGGCGGTCTGCTTGTAGATCTCGTGGTGCTCCTTCACCCGGTCCAGCCCGCCGGAGTTGCCGAAGCCGGCGACCTCCAGGCTATGGAGTAGATTCATCCGGCGCCCGAAGCGCTGGGGGTTCGAGCCCAGGACGGTGTTGGCCGGCGGCTGCTCGGGGTTGTTGACCAGGAACGGCTCGTACTTCACGCCGAGCATGCCCGCGCCGACCGTCGGGCCGTTGCCGATGCTGACGATGTGCGGCAGGTCGAACTTGGGATCGCCCAGCTCGGCGGCGGCGACGCTGCCGAAGGCCGGATGCTTGACCGTGCCCGAGGGGGCGTAGCCGGTGTGGAGCTGGTAGGTCGCCCGCTGGTGGTTGCCTTCCTTGTTGGACATCGACCGGATGATGGCGATGTCCTTCATCGACTGGGCGACCTTCGGCCAGTGCTGGGCGATCTGGATGCCGGGGACGGCCGTGTCGATCGCCTTGATCGTGCCGCCGTTCTCGGTACTCGGCTTGGGGTCGAACGTGTCCATCTGGCTGGGGCCGCCCTGCATCCAGAGGAGGATGCAGGCCATCTGCTTCTTGCGGAGTTCGTCGGCCTGGAGGGCCATCATGTCGGTGAAACTCACCGACGCGAGCCCCGCCGCGCCCAGGCCCACCGTGCGGAGGAACCCTCGCCGGCCCAGCACGCCCTCGCCGTTCATCGCCACCTTCAGGATGCTCTTCTCGAACATGGAACACCTATCCGGATTGGGTGTGTGTGGGAGGGGGAGGTTGAACCACAGGGACGCAGAGGACACGGAGACAACGTGAGATTTCGATCCGATGAATCCTCGATCTCTTCTCCGTGTCCTCTGTGTCCCTGTGGTTCAATTCCTCTGTTGATTAACGGCGGCTGATGAATTCGGTGGAGTTGATGAGGCTCCAGAGGATGTCCTCGAAGGCCTCGCGGCGGTTGGGGACGCCTTCCAGGTACTTGCCGCAGACGACCACTTCCTTCGCGTTCGGCCGGCGGGCGAGGACCTTCAGGTACAGGGCGTCGAGGGCGGCGCGGTTGTCGGGGGTGCTCATGAGCAGCTCGCCGAGCATCGTGCTGGGGTTGGCCTGGACCGAGCGGTTGATGATCGGGCTGTTCATCATGAACAGCGCCTGGGGGATCGTCCCCATCACGTCGTCGTGGGAGACCGACGGATCGACGCCGAAGGTCGAGTTGAACTGGAACCTCGGGCCGTTGCGGAGGGCGTTCTTGCGGAACACCGCGTCGGCCTTGCCCGCGGACTTCTCATCCGCCTTGTCGGCCTTGGCGGCCTCGGCCTGCGCCTTGGCCCCCTTGGCGGCGGCCATGCGGCGGGCGGCGCGGTTGGGGACCATGTTCTCGGGCGACAGGTCCAGGGCGTGGGCCAGGGCGTCGAAGATCTGATCCGAGCGGAGCCGGCTGGGGCAGTTCGAGGCGAACGGCGTCCGGCCCGACTGGGTGTTCGTCGAACGCGACTCCCGTTGATACGCCTTCGTGTTCATGATCGTGCGGAACAGCCACTTGATGTCGTAGCCGCCCTGCTGCCACTGGCTCGCCAGCGCCTCAATCACCTCGGGTGAGTTCGCCGTCCGCGTCGGGCCGAGGTCGTCGATCGGGTTGTAGAAGGTCTCGCCCATCAGGGCGTACCACGCCCGATTCACGAACGCCTTGGCGAACCAGGGGTTGTCCTGGCCGGTGATGTACGACGCCACCAGGGTTCGGCGCTGCTCGGCCTTCAGGCTGGTCGGCACCGGCTTGGCGTCGCCCAGGAAGAACTTCGGGGTGATCGGGATCGACTTCTGCGGATCCTTCAGGTCGGGCATCGCATAGCGCGGGGCGTTCGGGAGGTTCCGGACGGTGAACGTCGGCGGCTGGGTCTGGCCGTTCCGGCGAGACTGGATCCCCGAGAAGAACGCGGCGAACTCGTGGAACTGCTGACGCTTCCAGATGTCGCTGGGGTGGTCGTGGCACTGGGCGCAGTGGATCTGCACGCCCATGAAGATCCGCGAGACCTCGCCCGCGAGTTCGACCGGCTGGGCTTCCTGCGCGACCGTGAAGGCGGTCGCGCCGTTCTCCACGTTCGACCCGGTCGCGGTGATGACCTCAGTCGCGATCTCGTCCCAGGGGCGATTCTTGGCGAACTGCTCGGCGAGCCAGTCTTCGAGGAGCGGGTAGCCGACCAGCCGGGGGTTGGCGTTCGGGGCGCGGTAGAAGACGACGTCACGCCAGTATCGGGCCCAGTTATCGGCGTAGGCCGGGCTGGAGAGGAGCTTGTCGATGAGCTTCGCCCGGCGGTCCTTCTCCTTCGAGATCGCGAAGGTGCGGACTTCCTCGATCGTCGGGAGCTTGCCCGTGAGGTCGAGGTAGGCCCGGCGGACGAATTCCTCGTCGGTCGTCTGGGGCGAGACGACCGTCTTGGCGGCGACGAGGCCCTTGTCGAGCATTGCGTCGAGCGCGGCCGAGTCGATCGACGGGGGCGTGACCGACTTGCCCGGCCGGCTCGGCATCGGCTCGGCGGGCTTGGAACGCTCGGCGGCGTTACTCTTCGCCAGGGCGAGCGAGAGGTCGCGGACGGCGACGGCGAGTTCGCGGGTCCTGGCGAGTTCCTCGGGCGACATCCCGGACGCCGCCTTCTCCTCGGCCTCCTGCTTGGCCTTCGCCTTGGCGGCCTTCTTGGGCTTCACCTTGGCCTCGGTGACCTCGGCCTTGGCCTTGCCTTTCGGCTTGGCGTCGTCGTCGAACGCCAGGGACAGCGCCGGCACCAGGAGGATCGTGGCCGTCGTCGCCAGGGCGGCCAGGGGGCGCCGACCTCGGAGTCGGAACCAGTCGGGGAGAACCTTCGCCATGATCGCGACCGTCCTTTCGTTCCGTCCGCGAGGCCGAGGGTCGTCGCGACCCGATCGGCCAGGAGATTCCCGGGAATGACCCGCGTGGCGACGCCTCGTCACGAGGGCCGCGACCACGCGGGTCCAATACCCCACTGAACCCCCGCGGAGGACGGCGGTTTCGAATCGCGGCCGGAATTCGAGAGAACGTCCCGACCCGGTTCAGGCGAACAGGTGGGCGAGGATCAGGATCAGCATCACCACGCTCAGGACGGCCAGCAGCCCGGCGGGCATGAACTTGCGGCCCTTGGCGAACCGCTTCCCGAACAGCACGCCCATCGCAATGGCAAGCGCCAGGCCGAGATACGCGCCGACCGGGCTGCTCCCGACGAGCACCGCCGCCAGCGCACCGAGGGCCCCGCTCGCCAGGCCCGCGATCAGCGATGGCTTGCTGCCGGCCTTGAGGAACCCGATCAATCCCCCCACCGCCAGCAAGACCGCGTAGATCCCCAGGGCCACCTGGACCACGAAACTTGACACCATCGCGTCGAGTCCTCGAAACATGCTGGCGCGCCGCAAGGCAACGCCTCCGAACGGTTTAGAGCGGCTATCGTAGGCCCTGGCGTTTCCCGGCGTCAACCAGTGATGTGGCCGCCCCCTCGGCGAGCCGCTCCAGACGCGTCCGGAGGAAACGTCGCTCGGGCTCCGAACAGTCGCAATCCAGCGCCCTGCGGTAGGACGACGCCGCCTCGGTCTGGTTACCCATGCGGGCCTGGAGGTCGGCCCGAGTGGCATGGAGCAGGTAGTAGGTGTCGAGGTCGCCGTCCCTGGCGAGATCGTCGATGGCGTCCAGCCCCGCCCGCGGCCCTTGCACCCGCGCCAGGGCGACCGCCCGGTTCAGCGCCGAGATCGGCGAAGGGCGAATGTCGAGGAGGAGGTCGTACAGTTCCACCAACCGCGACCAATCGGTAGACGCATCATCAGGCGCGACGGCGTGGATGACGGCGATCCCGGCCTGGAGATGGTACTCGGAAAGCTGGTCGCCCTCCGAACAGCGTTCCACGTGGAACATCGCTTCGTGTATGAGACTTACATCCCACTTCGCGCGGTCCTGATCCGAAAGGAGGACCAGATCCCCCTCGACATCGACCCGGGCAGTGAGCCGGGACGCGTGGAAGAGCATCAGGGCCAGGAGGGCATGGGCGGCCGGCGTCGCGGTGGCGTCGCGGCTCGCGACCAGCCGGCCGAGCCGGATGGCCTCGTCGCAGAGGTCGCGACGGATGAGGTCGTCCCCGCGATGGGCCGCGTAGCCTTCGTTGAAGAGCAGGTAGATCACTGAAAGGACGGCGTCGAGATGCCGGGGGAGTTCGGCGAGGGCCGGGATTTCCAGCGAAACACCCTGGTCCCTGAGCTGGGACTTCGCCCGGACGAGTCGCTGCGCCACGGCGGGTTCGTTCGCGAGGAACGCGCGGGCGATCTCGGAGACGCCGAAGCCGCAGACGGTCTTCAACGTCAGTGCGACCCGGCTGTCCATCGCGAGCGACGGGTGACAGCACGCGAAGATCATCGCCAGGGTCTCGTCGCCCAGCGGGTCGTCGAGGTCGAGCCGGTCGACGGCGGATTCGGGCACGGCCTCGTCCGTCGGGGCCAGTTCGGCGGCCTTGCGACGAAAGACGGACCGCCGCCTCAGAAGATCCTTCGCCCGGTTTCGGGCGACCTGGGTCAACCAGGCCCCGGGATTCTCGGGGATCCCCGAGAATGGCCAGGACCGGAGGGCCTGGACGAGCGCGTCCTGCACGACGTCCTCGACCAGGTCCAGGTTCTCCAGCCCGAAGACGCGGCTCAGGCCGGAGACCATCTTCGCCGATTCGCGCCGGAAGATGTGATCGACCAGGAGGGGGATGGGCGAGCCATCCCCCGCGTTGCTCCCGCGCGAAATCGGCGTCATGGGCCCTCCGTCGCTCAGCCTGCCATCGGATCCGTCTCGCGGATCTCGACCGTGCCCCAGTGGAGATGGGGGCAATCGGCGACGAGTTCCGTGGCCTCGGCGTAGTCGTCGGCCTCGATCATGAAGAAGCCGCCGATGACCTCCTTGGTCTCGACGTAGGGGCCGTCGACCACGGACAGGGTCTCCTTCCCCTTCGGCTTGCTGACGTGCTTCCCGCCCTCGTCTCGCAACTTGGAGCCGCCCTTGAGCTTGCCCGCCGCGGCGAGCTTCGCACTCCAGGCGCCGTACTTCTCGATGATCGCCTGGATCTCCTCCGGCGAGTATTGAGCGAACGTGCCGGGCGTCTCGTGCAGCAGGAGCATGAATTGGGCCATCTTTCGTCCTCGCATATCCGTATTTGGGGAGGGCTCTCGTCCGGCCACGCCGCCGGGACATGAGGACGACGAACAGCCCTGGCGGAAATCGACACGCCGGGTCCGCGATTTCGGACCATCCCCGGAATTGACTCAAATCCTGACGGGGTCTTCGCTAACAAGAATTGGACCGTCATCGCGATCCCGACTAATGGCGGATGAATGCCAAGAGAATCTCGACGGAGATCAGGATCACGACGATCACTTCGAGCAGCTCCATCCGGTTGCCGCCGGCCTGGTGGATCAGCAGGTCGTAGACGTCTCCGACGACGTCGAGCTTGCGGCGGATCGATTGCTGCCACTCGCCCAGATGGAACCGGGCGCGGGCCATGTCGAAGATGCGGGAGAGGTACTGGTCGCCGATCAGCTTGAGGTTGTTGTCGGCCCGCTCGAACAGGCTGGTGGCCTCGATCTCCAGCTCGCGGACGTTCCGCACCGCGCCCGCATGCGTCCGCCAGGGGAAGACCGCCCGACGTTTCTCGGGGCGGATCAGCTTGTACGCCGCTTCGAGGCGGTCATCAAGGCGGTCGTCGATGTGCCGGAACTCCAGGAGCTGGACGTTGGCGAACTCGATGACCTGGAAGGTATCGTCGCAGTCGGTGTCGGCGACGAACCCGGCGGCCCAGTCGAGGGTGACGAGGTCGTGCGGGGTGTAGTCGAGGCTCAGGCGGGTGGCCTCGATCACCTCCCCTTCGCTCAACGGCTCCGCGTCGAGCCGGACGAGCCCGGCGATCCAGCCCTTGCGGGTCTCCAGCCAGCCCGGGGGGAGCTTGGGGACCTGGAAGAGGATGAATTCCTCGGTCAGTTCGCTGACCTCATACCCCGTCACGAACGGCCGGATCCGCTCAATCCAGGGCTCGATCACCAGCCTCGCCGCCGCGTTCAGCGGGGCCGGATCGGCCAGGTCGCCGGCGAGTTCGAGGAGGTCGGAGGGCGTCAGCCGGACGGGGAACCGGATCGTGAGCGATGCGGCGGCGAAGTCGAAGAACGCCAGCTCCGCCCTCGGCGGTTTCGACGAAACGAACCCACCGGGCAACGCCAGCCCCGTCGCATCGAGCGCAATCCGAAGCGGCGCAGGACGATAGCGAATCGACTCCGGCGTCCTCCGCCTCCTCGCCAGCGCCCCATCCTCGCTCGGCAAGGTCGCCCTGGCCCGGTTGAGGTCGATCTCATACCCGATGTCGAACGCCACCATGACATGCACGACGGCGTCCAACGCCCCGTCGAGGTCGCCGTCGTCTTCGTCGTACTCATCGGGGCTGGTCGTTGAGGACGTTCCCTGGCTCAGACGGGCCTCCTGTCGCTCCAAATCGCCGGCCCTCGGGGCGGTCGCGTGTTGACCTTTGGGGCCGACACTCGAGTCCCGGGCTGGCTCGTTCGAGCGGGCTCATCATAGCCACCGCTGTGCCAACCGGGTAGCGCCAGGGGCCTCTCGGAGCTGAGGGAACGGTCACGAAAGGTCGAACGGACGCAACTTCATCGGGACCGTCTCGCCCACGGCGGCATCACGCGTCCAGTTTCGACGGGCGTTCCGGAAGGCTCGTAGGATGAGGAAGATCGACCCGGCGATGAAGGTGATCCCCAGGAGGAACTCCGCCGTCCGGATGAGGCTCCAGGCCCGGAACGGTGCGGGCATCATCAGTTCGCTCGCCACCGCGCGTTCGGGGAAGGCCGTCAGGCCGACGAGGCTCTCGACCGGCCGGCTGGCCGGGAACTCATCGTTGAGGAGGGCGAGGGTCACCTTTTCCCAGGACGCGAAGTCATCGTTGGCGATGAACTTTTCGATCTGATAGCTCCGACGCAAGCCGACGGAGTCATACCTGGGCTGGGCAAGCTGACCGACCAGCGCCTCGCCCTTGAGGGCGGCGGGGTGGAACGAGGTGCGGCCCTTCCGGGCGAGTTCCTCGGCCCGAAGCCTCGCCCAGCTCGCCAGGGGCTTGCCCTCGTCGGACTGGTTCAGGGCCAGAACTAGCGAGTTGAAGACATCGATACTTTCCCAGGCGTTCCCCAGCGTGATCAACCCGGTGAGTCCCTCGACGGCCTGGTTCGCCTCGACCGGCGTCAGCACCTCACCGATGATCGACGGGAGCCGTTTCGCCCCGAGCCAGCCCGTCGAGATCATCGCCGGCGGCTTGAGGATGCAGTCGATGGCCTTGAGTTGCACCGTTTCCCGACCGAAATGCGCTCCGGGGTTGATCTCGACCGCCTTCGCGACGTGCGTCCTGGCCAGCTCGACGTCGGTCATCTTCGAGCGGTCCGCACCGGCCTTGAACCAGCGATGGATGTAAAATGTCCCGAGGTTCGCGTGGTAACGATACGTGTCCTCGCTCGACGGCTTGCTGTTCGCCATCGCATCGAACTTCAGAGCCATCCAGGCGATCGCCTCGTCATCCTTGCCGAGCCGGTCGAGCGCGACCGCGATGTCGTCGTAGAGGTTCAAGGCGGTCGGAGTCTTCTCAACCTGGGCCCGCTCCCGCTCGATACGACGCTCGTAATACGCCGCCGGGAACCGCTCGAATCGTCCGAGGATCGCGTCGGACTGCCTCTTCACCCAGGCCATCCGCGCCCGTACAAGCTCCTGAGCCGCCGTGTCGCTGTCGTTCAGGCACGCGACCAGACGCCCCGGCGCCGCGAGCACCAGGGCGATCAAAAGCAGCCCCGCGAACCACCGTGGCGTCGTCACGGGCGTCCTCCGTCGAGTCGGGATGAGGGCATTCTCCGACAAACGTAGGACTCCAGGGTAGCTGCACCTGGAACGGGAGTCAACGGAGGTGGGCGTCAATCGCCCATCGTCATCGGGAATCTGTCCGATTCGCCTGGCTGCGAGGGTGGAACTTGGCGTGGACGGCCTTGAGGTGGCTCAGCTCGACGCGGGTGTAGATCTGGGTGGTGGCGATCGAGGCGTGGCCGAGGAGTTCCTGTACGGCGCGGAGGTCGGCGCCGCCGGCGAGGAGGTGGGTGGCGAAGCTGTGCCGCAGGGTGTGGGGGCTGACCTTGCCCTTGAGGCCCGCGAATCGGGCGTAGTCGGTGACCAGCCGCCAGAGGATCATGCGGGTGATCGGCTTGCCCGACTTCGAGACGAACAGCTCGGCCGTGGTCGGCAGCTTGGCCACGAAATTCGGCCGGTCGTGGTCGAGATAGGTCCGGATGGCCTCACGAGCCGGGCGGCCGAGGGGCACGAGCCGTTCCTTGTCGCCCTTGCCCACGCAGCGGGCCGTCCCCCGCTTGAGGTCGAGGTCCGAGACCCGCAGGTTCACGACCTCGGAGGCCCGGCAGCCGGTGGCGTACAAGGTCTCCAGGATCGCCCGGTCCCGACGGCCGTAGCGGGCCGAAAGGTCGGGGGCGTTCAGGAGTTTATCCACCATCGAGGGCGACAGGACCGTCGGCAGCCGGTCCCAGACGGTCGGGGCCGTGAGCAGCTTGGCGACGTTCTCGTTCAACCGGCCATCGAAGACCAGGAACCGGAAGAAGGTCGACAGGCTCGCGATGTGGCGGCCGATGCTCTTGGGCGAGAGTTCGAGGCTGCCCAGATAATCGACGTAGCCCGAGAGGGTCGGGAGGTCCACGTTCGCCAGCGGGCCAGGGGCGTGCTCGCGACGCCAACGCTGGAAACGCATCGTGTCGCCGCGGTAGGCGGCGAGGGTGTTGGGCGAGACCCCGCATTCCGCCATCAGGTAATGGAGGAACGGGCCGATCGGGTCGCCCTGCCTGTCGCGGGGGATGGGGCTGCCGGCCATGTGCGGGCGTCCTTCGGGGTCGAACTCGATGCGGGGACGTCCGCTGTGGAAACGTCCACCATCCTCGGTATCGACTGCCCTGCCCGCCGACCTTCAACCGGAGCGAGTCGGTTCGCCCCGGCCGCGCCGGGAATGATCCGTTTCCCGGCGAGATTCGCGATCAGACGCCCGGCAGGATCGCCTCGGCCCAGCCGTTCTCGGCCGCGACGCCCCGGAGCTTCTCGAGCGCCCGGTCCTGGATCTGGCGGACGCGTTCCTTGGACACTTCGAGGACCTTGCCGACCTGGCTGAGGGACAGCCGGGGCTTGCCGCCCAGGCCGAACCGGAGGGCCAGGACCTGCTGCTCGCGGGGGCGGAGCGACTCCATCATCTTGCCGACGGTCTCGTCCATGTCGACCTCGGAGGTGCGGTCGCCCTCGGGGTCGCTCATGGTCTGGAGCAGGTTGAAGTTCGAGTCGGAGTCGAACTGGGCGTCGAGCGAGATCGTCGGGCGGGTCGCCGTGTGGATCCGCTGAATCATCTCGCTCGAGGTGACCCCGGCCTCGGGCTCGACCTGCCCGGCCGGTTCGTTGTTGTTGCCGTCGAACCCGTCCTGATTCTGGGCGAGCTGGCGAAGGTGCCGGGGGCTGAGCCGGACGGGATAGGCCCCCGCGGCCACGGCCCGCTGCATGGCCTGGCGGATCCACCAGGTCGCGTAGGTCGCGAGCTTGGTCTCGTGCGACATGTCGAAGCGATCGATGGCTTCGAGCAGGCCGCAGAACCCTTCCTGGAGGAGGTCGGAATAGGAGATGCCGCGGTCCCGGAACCGCTTGGCGACGTGGGCGACGAGCCGCATGTTGGCCATCGCGAGCTTGCCACGCAGCTCGGAATAGCGGCGATAGACCGCGCCGAGGCGGGCCTCGGAGGTGCCGTTGTTGGCGTAGAACTCGGTGATGTAGTTGGCCAGCGCCTGGGGATCATCGGCCCCGTCGGAGATCGTGGCGCCCGGGATCGAGCTGAGCGCGTCGGCCAGCTTCCGCTTGCACTCGTTGAGTTCCCGGAGCAGCGCCCGCTCGTCTTTGGCGTTCAAGACCTGCGTGTCGGCGCTATCGAGGTTGGCCAGGCTGTCCGTGTCCGGAATCCGATTCGACGTCCTCATCACGCATCCCTTTCCGGCATTGGTGTCGGTGCCGAACTGGTGGATCCTGATCGACTCATGGACGCGGCGAGCGACGAGGGCCGCACGCGCCGGGCGAATTCCGCGAGGTGGCTCATCCGCTCGCCGAAGCTGGCGTAGATGAGCCGGGCGCGAAGGTCGAGGCTCAGGGCGCGGCCGCCGAGCATGACGGCGGCCCCGACCTTCGTGGTGTTTTCGAAGAAGGTTTGATAGTCCCGCAGGAACCGGGCCGGGTCGGCGATGTAGCTCGCCGACAGGAAAACCAGGTTGGGGCGATAGTCGTGTACCGCGCGGGCGAGCGACTTGAGGGGGAGGTTCGAGCCCAGGTTGCGGACGTCCCAGCCGGCCTCGCGGAGCACGAGTTCGCCGAGCTGCAACGAGATCTGATAAAAGTCGCCGTCCGGCGTCGCGCCGACGGCGACCGGGGCGTTCGGCCCCCCGCCGGCGGGCATCTTGCCGATCAATTCATTGAGGGCCGCGGCAACTGCGAGCGACGCCTGGTGCTCCTCGTAGACGTCCCAGGCCCCGACCATCCAGGAGTGACCGATCCGTTCCATGACCGGGCGGATCAGGTCATCGGCCAGGGCCACCGCGCCGACGCCGGACTTCCCGATATCCACGATCCGCTGGGTCGCCTCACGCGTCCGGCCGTCCTTGAGCAGCCCCAAAAGTTCGTCGCGGGTGGCCTCATTGAGGACGATTTGATCGTTTATCGCGGCAGCAGGACCGGTTGCTTTGAGCTTTTCGAGCGAGGTCGTCGGCAGATCCTGCCGGCGGGCGAAACCGATCGCGTCGGTCAGGGGGATGAGCCTGTGCTTGCCCAGCGTCCGGACCGCCTTCAGCTCCCCCGAATCCACCCAACGTTTGATCGTGCTGACGCTTACGCCGAGGGCATCGGCGACCTGCTGCGTCTTGAGGTAGGTTTCCCTGTCGCCCATGAATCCGCACTCGACATTGAACCACTGTTCCCCATCCAGGATGACTGGACGAATTGAACGATTACATCGTACGACAGCGAGGACGCTTTGACAACTGGCCGAACAAGGAATCGTCCAAATACCTTCGACAAAAACGGCCGTTTTGGTCCAACTTGGACGATTTGACCGGATGAAAATCGTTCAAACCGGCACGGTCGCGAATCCGAGGGGCGGATTACCCCTGGTGGTTCCAGGTACTCAGAACAAATAGAACTGCTCGCCCATCGGGCGGATCGGGTGTGCGTCCGCTCGCTGACGCTCTCGCCTGGCGGGGGTTTGCTCCCGAGAGGCGGCGACCTGTCGAAGTATGGCGCGGCGAGACCGGCACGCGAATCGAGCTTCGCGAGAACAGAGCGTCGGCAAGTGGCCGCGCTCAAGGTCCACGACTCGCTCTGTCTCTACGCCCTGGAATCCCAGAGGCTCACGTTCCGGGCGAAGGGTTCCAGGAGGGCGAGCATCTCCTGGGCGTTGGGGATCTCGCGGAACCGGAGGATCGGCCCGGTCAGGTCGGCGGCGGCCTCCTCGTCGACCTTGAGGCGGTCGGAGATGGCCAGCAGGTATCGTTCGGGGCCGTGGTTGGGCAGGAGTTTCAGGAGGCGTTCGAGACTCCCGCGCTTCCAGAAGCCGAGGACCTCGACGAGCACGTCCACGCCCGTCTTGCGGTGGACGAACTTGTAGTCGGGCACCCAGACGCCTTCCTTGCCCAGGTCGACGACGTCGGTGGCCTCGGTGACGTCCCAGTGGGGGGCGATCTGGCGGAAGCGGTCGACGAACGCGTTGTACTCGGGGGGGACGTAGGTGCCGGTGTCCTGGTAGTGCGAGATCAGGCCATCCGTGGGCTCGAGATGAAACGACCGGGGCTCGCGTTTGGGGCCCCAGCGGAGTTCGGCGTCGAGACGGAAGTCGTTGCAGAGCAAGAGCGCGGGGAGGAACAGGGCCATCTGGAGGCCGTAGCGATTGGTCGCGCTGAAGAGGCTCAGGGGGCCATCGATGTGGAACGTGTAGCCGTCCTTCATCGAGCCTTCCACGCGGTACAGGAGCCGGTGGAACTTCATGTGCCGGAAGAGTTGGCGATAGCGACCCGGCTTCTCGTTGCGGACCTCGGCCTTGACCAGGACCGACCGCAGGAGCACCGCCTGGGCGAGGGCGAGGTTGTAGCGGTCGACCAGGCGCTGGGCGTCGAGGTCGTCGAACGAGAGCATCCGGTTCTCGTCCTTGAGGTCGGCGAAGAGCGACGACTCGACCTGATCGGGCGTGAGCTTCAGTTCGGCGGCGACGGCCTCCAGGACCTCGTCTTTCTTGAAGGGGGCCCGATGCCCGGCGGCGCGGAGCGACTTGCGTTGCTCGGCGGCGGCGGTAAACACTTTCTCGCGGATGGTTTCCGGCGGCACGTCGGCCACGACCTCGAACTCGGCGCGGTCCTCCAGGACCTTCGCCAGCCCGCGATGCGTGAGCGCGGCCAGGCCGTCGCCGACGAGTTCGTCGATCTCGACCTCGATCTCCCCCCTGGTCCGGCCGACGGCGTCGCGGAAAATCAGCAGGAGGCTCTCGGCGACCTCCAGCCAGTACGGATCGTCGCGCCGGAGATAGAGCGGCACGATCCGTTGCTTCTGGGCACGGACTCGGACGAGGTTTCCGGTCAGCATGGCACGTCCGGGGCCGGTTGGGACGGGGGCCGGTTCCGGCTTCCCCTTGGGTCAGGGTTCATCGTAAACCTTAACGCGAGGGGGAGTCCAGGGCCGGTGAACATTCGATCGGGGGCGGTACGGATGAAGTTCGCGAGTCGCGTCTTCCTGCTGGCGGGAATCTACGGCCTGATCGTGATGGTCCCGCAGTATTTCCTGGAGAACAAGGTCGGAACTGACACCCCGCCGGCCATCACGCATCCCGAGTATTTCTACGGCTTCGCGGCCGTCGGCATGGCCTGGCAGGTGGCCTTCCTCATCATGTCGACCGACCCGGCCCGCTACCGCCCGTTGATGTGGGCGGCCATCCTCGAAAAGGTGACCTTTGGCGCCGCGGCCATCGTCCTGTTCTGGCAAGGCCGTCTGACCAGCACCGTGCTCGGCTTCGGGGCGATCGACTTGACGCTGGCGGCTCTGTTCTTCGCGTCCTACATCAAGACAGGGTGACACTCTGGAGTGCGGCCGTCCGGCTGCCGCTATCGGGCGGGGAGACGGGCTGAGGGGGCAGCATGCGACCTCGACTCCATGATTCCGGTCGGTCGCCCCGGCAGAAAAGCGGCAGCCGCACGGCCGCACTCCAAAGGGGGTCCTGCGTCGCTTGCCGAGCTTTGGGTGGGCGGGTATCCTGTTCGTCGCCGGCAACGGACGAGCGGGCGCGCCAGGAGGGTGGGCGCACGTCCTTCACTGCGAATGGTTTTGGGGTGAAAGCGCCATGCTTCTGATCGGGACCGACGACGGGATCTACCGCTGGTTCGAAGGGCAAAACTGGCCGATCTTCCACGGGTTCCAGGAGCATGCGGTGGTCAGCCTGGCGTCCCCGGGGCGCGGGTTCCTCGCCGTGCTCGACGAGGCCGGCCAAGTCTACGAGAGCGGCAACAACGGCCTCTCGTGGCGCGAGGTCCCCCTGCCCGACGACGTCACCTCGCCGACCAGCCTGGCCGTCGGCGGCACACCGTCGTCACTGGTGATCGCCACCCCTCGCCCGTTCGCGGTCTACCGGAGGATGATGGGCTCGCCCGTCGGCCCGCCGAAGCAGTCGATCGTCGACCTGGCGACGAACTACGTCAACGCCGGCACGAAGTCGCTCGTCGCCGCCGCGACCGGCAAGAAGACCGGCCCGGCGACACCGGCGAAATCAGCCAAGCCCAAGGCCGACCTCAGGGGCTGGACCAAGCTCGGCGCCCCGAACATCACCTCGATGTCGCAGACCCCCAGCATCCGGGCGCTCCACGCCCCGACGACGGGCAACTGGTTCGCCGCCGTGACCGGATCGGGCCTCTACAGGAGCGGCGACTCGGGCGCGACCTGGACCAAGGTCGAGGGCCTGCCCGCCGGCGTCTTCGGCTTCCGCGCCGTCCCGGGCAAGGACGGCCACCTGTTCCTGGCGACCTCCGACGGCGTGAAGTTCACGGCCGACGGCGGGGCGACCTGGGAGGACCGCAGCCAGGGGCTCGACGCCTTCCGCGCCATCCAGGCGATCGAGGTCAAGCCCGGCGCGCCCGATCAGCTCCTGGTCGCGGCCGGCGAGTCGAGCAAGTTCGGCGTGTTCGAGAGCAAAGACGGCGGGAAGACCTGGGCGAACCTGATCCGCTGCTTCCCGCCGACGCTCGAGAACGATACCGTCACCGACATCCGCTGGGACCCGAGCTGCCCTGAGCAGGGCGTCGTCGCCTTCCGTTCCGGTGAACTCTGGGCCACCTCCAACGGCGGCGAATACTGGGGCCCCTTCGCCCGGCAGATCCGCTCCGCGAGGGCGGTCTGCGCGATCTGATCCGGACCTCGACGAAGTCCGCGCTGGGCGCGGGTCTCCCGACCCCGCCCCCACCCTGAGACTCGGTACCGGAGGTGCGGGTCTCCTGACCCGAAAATCAGATGGTCCGATGGAGGTGAGTCTCCGAAAGGGTCTGGAGACCCGATCGGGTTGGACGACGCGGCGAAGGCAATGGCGGGGTCTGGAGACCCGCGCCGAGTGCCTCTGACCCGGTTCCTATCGCGCATGACCTGGCCCGTATCACTCAACTTACCTCCCGCCCCGGTCGACCGGGGCGGTTTTCTTGTCCAACCTCCACACCGTTTGACCGACACCCGGAGCCCCTGCCCGATGGCCGAGCCTCGCATCATTGACCTGGCCGATCTGCGTCCCCGGCTCGAACGGGCCTTCTCGTTCGCGGCCGATCAGGTCAAGGCGACCACCGAGCGGACTCCCGACTACTTCCCCATCTACACCGTCGACGGCAAGTGGCAGCACGGCGGGGAACTCTGGACCGACTGGTGCGCGGGGTTCCACGCCGGGATGATGTGGAAGGTCGCCCAGCGCACAGGCGACCGCGCCTGGCGGTCGCTCGCCGAGCACTACTCGCAGCTCCTCGAATACAAGAAGCACGACCGCGAGGTCCACGACCTCGGATTCATCTTCCTGAATACGTATCTCCCCTGGTATCGGCTGACCGGCGACCCCGAGCTGAACGACGTCCTGATCACCGCCGGACGGACCCTCGCCATGCGGTTCAACGACGCGGGCCAGTACCTGCGGTCGTTCGTCTCGCCCGAGAGCCTGTTCATCGACATCATGATGAACGTGCCGATCATCTTCTACGCCGCGAAGGAGACCGGCGACCAGGAGCTAGATAACCTCGCGGTCGCGCACTGCCGGACGACCGAGCGGGTCCTCGTCCGCGAGGATGGAGGCACCGCACACGAGGGGATCTTCGACGTCGAGACCGGAGAGTTTTTGGGCCAGACAACCCACCAGGGGCTCCGGGGCGACTCCGACTGGACCCGCGGGCTGGCCTGGTCGCTCTACGGCTACGGCACGGTCTACACCTACACCAACGACCCGGCCGACCTCGCCGTCGCCCGGCGCAATGCGGATCACTTCATCGCCCGGTGCCCCGACAGCATGGTCCCCCCCTGGGACTTCGACGCCCCCGAGGGGCCCGACCGCATCGACGACAGCTCCGCCGGAGCGATCGCCGCATCGGGCCTCTGGCAGCTCGCCGACCTGACCTTCCCGATCGACTCAAAGGCAGCCACCCGCTACCAGGACGCCGCCCTCACCATCCTCGACTCGCTCTGCACCAGCCATTACGTCGCCTGGGACACTCCCGGCTGGGAGGGCGTGCTCAAGCACGGCGTCTACCACTTCCACAAGAAGCTGGGCGTCGACGAGTCCGTGATGTGGGGCGACTTCTTCTTCCTGGAAGCCGTCACGAAGGTCCTGGCCGACACCCAGGCCCTCGCCCCGCAGGGCTGAACACGGTAAAAGGATGGGTGATGGTGAATGGGTGATGGTTGATCACGGACGGCCCACCCCTCGCGATCCCTCCATCACCCATCCCCCATGACCCATCCTCCATGTCTTCCCGATCGGAGCGAGCCATGACCCCGGACGACCCCGAGACGCCGATCCCGACCGACCCGGAGCGGCCCGCGGAGGCCGTCGAGCCCGAGGCCGAGACTCCCGCCGAGGAGCCCGAATCCGAGACCGAATCCCCGTCACCGGCGACCATCAGCTTCCCGCGCCTCGAAGTGCTCGGGCAGTCGGAGTTCGATGAGGACGACGAGGAATACGACGAGGCGGACGACGAAGAATATGACGACGAGCCACGCTCGGTCCTGATCACCGGGGCGAACGGCAACATCGGCCGCAAGCTCCGCGAGGCGTGGTCGGACCTCTACGACCTCGTCCTGATCGACCGCGAGGCCGACCCGGACGACTCCGAGGTGATCGCGGCCGACCTGTCGGTCTACGACGAGGAGTGGGCCCAGTACTTCGTGGGCGTCGACACCGTCATCCACCTCGCGGCCAACCCCTCCGAGCACGCCACCTGGGAGGAACTCTACGCGCCCAACATGGACGCCCTGGCCAACGTCTTCAACGCCGCCGTCGTCGCCGGGGTCGACCGGATCGTCTTCGCCAGTTCCAATCACGCCATGGGCGGTTACAAGGGGATGGGCGACATGCCCATCACCGAGGACCTCACCCCCAAGCCCGGCAACCCCTACGGCGCGACCAAGCTGATGGGCGAGCGCCTGGGCCAGAGCCTCAGCAAGGCGTTCGACCTGACCTTTGTCGCGCTTCGGATCGGCTGGATCCAGGCCGGCGAGAACCAGCCCTCCACCCTGCCCGACGACTGGTCCCGCCTGCTCTGGCTGTCCGACGGCGACATGCTCCACCTCTTCGAGTGCGCCGTCGAGGCCGACCTCGGCGACGAGACCTTCGTCGTCATCAACGGGATGTCCAACAACGAAGGCACCCGCTGGGACCTCTCGCGCGGCTTCGAGATCCTCGGCTACTCCCCCGAGGACGACGTCTTCGCCGAAGAAATCTGACCCGGAGTGCGGAAACTTGCTTCCGCTCTGTTCTCGCGGAGCTTGCTCCGCGCGTGGGTCTCGTCAGCAATCGCCTCTGACACCGCACCTCTCATCCTCGACTGCGACGCCTACGGCGAGCAAGCTCCCCTGCCCGAGAGCGGAAGCAAGCCTCCGCACTCCAAGTAGGCCGCCCAGCCGAGGGGGAGGTCAAGGTACCGCCGGGCGCGGGGGAGTCGCTCGGCGAGGGCCTCGGTGACGCGCAACGTCCGGTCCTCGACCAGACTCAGCCCGGCGTTGCGGGCGGAGGCGTGATAGTCGGACACATCGCGGTGGATCGTCGCGATGTGCCGGCGCTCGCCGGTGTCGGGGTCGATGTACCGGGCTCGCTGGCCCTCCGCGGTGCGGTCGGGGTGCAGGGCCGACACGAGGCAACGGCCGCCGGGCCTCAGGACGCGCGCGACCTCGCACAGCAACGCGTCCAGATCCTCGATATGCTCGATCACCAGGCCCATCACGACGAGGTCGAAGCTCTGACCTTCGAAGGGGAGCGGCTCAGGGAGGGCGTGCTCGACCCAGCGGACGTCGACGTTGTGCAGCTTGCGCCGGGCTTCCTGCATCATCTCGGGGGTGAAATCGAGGCCCGTGACCCTCGCCCCGCCCCGCGCGAGGGGGACGGTGAGCCGACCGGTGCCGCAGCCGAGGTCGAGGGCGTCCCGGCCCCGGAGTTCCCCGAACCAGCCGAGCATGACGGGTTCTTCGAGGGCGGTCAGGGGGTTGCCGTCGGTGTCATACCAGGGGGCCCAGGCGGCATAGCCGTCGCGGACCGGGAGTTCGTCGGGGCGGATCATGGCGTCGGGTCGCTCGCGAGGGTGGACATCCTGGCGGTAGTGTACGGTTGTTCGAAAACAAAACAACCCCGCCCCGGTTTCGACCGGGACGGGGTCAGGTTGGTTCGCGACTTCGCCGACCTCAGCTCAGAACTGGGGGGGCGGCGGCGGGGCGGTGATGCCCGGGGGGGGCGGGACCGGCGCGGGGGCCGGGGCCGCGGCCGGGGCGGCCGGACGCACGGGGGCGCCGGCGCCGGGGACGACGGCGTTCGGGACGTTCGGCACCGGCGGGATGCCGTCGCCGGGTCCGAAGCCGGGGGCGGCCTGGGCCGGGGCAGCACCGGGCATGCCGCCCGGGGGCACGACGGGGTTCGGCGCGGTGGCCGAGATCGGCGGCGGCGGGGTCTCGCCCGCGGCCATCATCCGGGCCCGCACGGTGGCGGCCTGGGTGTTCGCCCAGGGGAAGTCAGGCCCCGGGGCGAAATACTGGACATCGTCGTGCATGTACTTGCCCGACGGCAGGGTCATCCCTGCATACTCGACCTGGCAACCGGTACCGGGCAGCAGTCCGAGCACGGCGAGGCCCGCCAGGACAAACCACCGCCGGCCTTGCGACCGCCGCGACGTCTCAGCGCGGAAGGACAACATCGGTCTTCACCCTCCATGGTAGAACGGCGGACGGCCACATCCTGTTTCGAGGCCCGACCACCGACGGTGTGTCCTACTCACAACCCCCGACAGTCTGCCGGACACTCCGTCTGGCGCGGTCCTGGGGATTGCGTCACAACCAGGGAATCGGCCAGTCGGGGCGGTCAAGGTCAAGAAATCCGGAGAAAAAACCCGGAAAGCCCCGACGACCCGACCCCGCCGATCGACCTTGGCCGCTCACGGCCCCTCGTTACAATAGGCGCCGTTGACGATCCCATGACGCGACGGGGGCGGCGGCCGACCGGCCCGCACCGACCCTCGTCTCCTGCCTGTCTGCGATGGGGTGATAGGGAATAATGCTATCGCTGGGAGAGGCCTGCGCACGGATGTTGACCCTGGCGGAGCCAGGCGAGCCGATCGAGATCCCCCTGTCCGAGGCCGTCGGCCTGGTCCTGGCCGAGCCGGCCGTGGCGGACGTGGACCTCCCCCCCTTCGATCGCGCGGGGCAGGAAGGCTACGCCGTCCGCGCCCATGACGCCACCGCCGGCGGGCTCCTCCGCGTGGTGGGCTCCGTCGCCAAGGGGCGCAAGGCGCTCGTCGAGCCCGCTGTCGAGCTGCAGGAGGCCGCCCGGATTGTCACCGGCGAGCCCCTGCCCGTCGGCGCCGACGCCGTCGTCCGCACCGAGGACTCCCGCCCCGACGCCGCCGGCTCCGGCCCGCCCCGCGTGATCGAGGTCCTCAGGACGGTCGACCGGGGCCAGAACGTCGTCCACCGGGGCGAGTGGCTCACCGCAGGCACCGTCCTGGTCCCCGCCGGGTCCCGGGTCAAGCCGGCCATGATCCCCCTGCTCGCCTCTCAAGGGTGCGTCCACCCCGTCTGCCACCGACGCGTCCGCGTCGCGATCCTCGCCGTGGGCGACCACCTGGTCAGCCCGGTCGAGGCCCCGATCATGAACCGGGAGCGCAACGCCTCCAACCTGCCGCTCGTCGCCCTCGCGGTCCAGTCCGGGGCCATGGCCCATGACCTCGGCGCGGTGCCCGAGGGACAGATCCGCGCCACCATGGAGCGGGCCTTCTCCGCGCCCGTCGTGGTGATCCTGGGCGAGCCGACCGGGGCGATTCCCAGGGCGCTCAAGCATTTCCAGGTCGAGGCCGTGCTCCAGGGGGTCTCGGTGCACCCCGGAAAACGGATGACCTACGGGGTCGTCCGCGACGAGGCCGGCCGCGTCGCGCACCATGTCTTCCACCTGCCGCCGACGCCCGTCGCGGCCCTGACTGTCTTCACGTTGCTGGTCCTGCCCTTGATCTCCAATCTGCAAGGCGCCCCCACCGCCGGCCCGGCGACCGTCCGTGCCCGCTGGGAGGGGACCCACCGCGCCACCGACGACCGCCTCTGGGCCGTTCCCGTCTCGCTCGGCCACGACGACCAGGGCCAGGCGATCGCACGCCTCCTCCACGCCCGGGGCGCCGCCGACCTCCCCGGATTCGCGAAGGCCGACGCCCTGGCGCTCCTGCCTCCCAGGTCGGGGCCCTATGTCGGCGGGGAGACGGTGGACGTCGCCCCGCTGATGTGCCACATCAATTAAACATTTCTCCCCGGCGCGATTCCGGCACGGGAGTCGCTTCCTCAATCCCGACATGAGCCCGGCGGCGGCGACGCCAGGGGCTGCGGTGGGGGTGCTGCCCCACCTCGGCCTTCCTCACGAGGCTCGGACTGCTGGATTGAGGATGATTGCGATGACCTGGACCCGGAATGCGATCTCGGCGGCGGTGCTCGGCGGCGTGGTGATGCTGGTCGGCTGCGAGCCCAAGGGCCCCGCCGAGAAGGCCGGCGAGCGGATCGACAACGCCGCTCGCGACACCAAGAACACCCTCGACCCCCGTGGCCCGGCCGAGAAGGCCGGCGACAAGATCGACAAGGGCGTCGAGAACCTCAAGGACAAGGTCGACCCCAAGGGCCCCGGCGAGAAGCTGGGCGAGAAGCTCGACAAGGCCACCGCCCCGAAGTAAAACGACGGAACAAAGCCAATTCGGGGGAAACCCCGACGGACCGCCGCGATCGACCTGCCCAAGTGTCGACCGCGGCGGTTTCGCGTAGGGTCCGCTATTGCGGACCGATCTTGTTGTGAAAAACGAGATCGGCCCGGAATAGCGGCCCCTACCGGGACCAGTAAATTCTGGCCTCGTGGACGACGATCAAGGCCACCGCCAGTCCCAGGTTGAATAGCCCGACGGCCCCGAGTCCGACGCGTCCGGCCAGCAGCCCGGCGACGAACGGCAAGGTCGACGCCCCGACCATCGCTGCGCTGACCTGGAAGCCCGAGGCATGCTGGGCCTTCTCGGGCGGGAGCAATTCGGGCGTCCGGGCCATCAAGCAGGGGAAGACCGGAGCCAGGCCCAGGCCGAGGATGAGCAAGCCGAGGGCGCTGGTGATCGGCGAGTCGTCGATCAGGAAAATCCCTGCACCCGCCAGGGCGGTGAAGGTCGCGAGCCGGACGAGCCGGTCGATCCCCAGGTGCTCCACCAGCCAGCCGCAGAGCAGCCGGCCGAGGCCGATCGAGGCGAAATACGCCCCGGCCAGGAACCCGGCGATGTCGGGACGGATGCCCCGAGACTCGGTCAGGATTGTGTAGGACCACTGCCCGGCGGTGAATTCGATCCCGGTGTACACGAAATACGCCGCCACCTGGAACCAGACCACGGGCTCGGCGAGGGTCTCCCGCAGGCTCGCGGTCGGTTGATCGGATCCGGAAGCGGTCGCCGGCGAGCCCCAGGCGTCGCGGGTGAGTACAAAGGTGAACGTCATCCCGAGAATCACGGTTCCCACCAGTGCGTAACCGTACCGCCACGAACCCAGCCCGACGAGCATCGCCGTCATCAGGAACGGGCCGAGCGTCGCACCGAGGCTGTAGCAGGCGTGCAGCCAGTTGACGTGTCGGGGCGAGTATCGGGCGGAGACGTGCGCATTGATCCCGGCGTCGATTGCCCCCGAGCCGAGCCCCCAGATCGACGCCAGCCCGACGAACACCCACCAGCTCGGGGCCATCGCGTTGCCGAACATCGCCACGACCACCAGCGTCGTGCTGAAGATCAGCAACCGGCCGACGCCGAGCTTCTGGAGCAGCGTCCCCCCGAAGAAGCTCGATGCGCAGTAGCCAACCCCGAGGCCGAGGAACACCTGCCCGAACGCCTGCTGGGGCAGGTCGAACGCTTTCCTCACCGACGGCCACGCCACCCCCGCCACCGTATCCGGCAGACCCAGGCTCACGAAGCCGAGGTAGGCGATGGCCAGGAGGACTTTGGGACTCCACTGACGTCGATCCTGGACCAAGACATCAACTCCACAATGTGTATCAGCGAATTGGTGAGCAAACGCACCGTTTGGAGCCAGTCCAAGTGCCACCGGGCAAGCAAGCGCTGGGTGAGCATCTCCCGATGCCGCCCCAACGGATGACGCGCCCTACCGCGGAACCAGATCTCCCCATCCGTCGGGCCCCCTGAAAACGGATCGGGAGATCCGGTTGCGTGGTTCCCTTCGCTCCACGGTCAGGCGGCATCGGGAGATGCTCGCCCAGCGCCTCACCACTCAGGGCCCATGATCTGGCTCCAGACAGGTCAAAGCTCGGTGTTCACGTCGCGGCGATCCGCCCACGCAAGGATCGCCAGCGCCGGCCAGACGTGCAGATTCATGAGCGCGAAATCACTCGCGAAATTGAAGCCGAACCCGAATCGCCTCGGGTCGGGGCCGAGGAGGACGTCGTAGATTGTCTGGATGGCCAGGACGACGACGACCGTCGCGACCAGCTCCACCGCCAGGATTCGGCCCCAGCGGGCGGGGGAGGCCGACCGCATCAGCAGGACGACCGCGACGTTGCCGACCATCATCACGAAGACGCAGAGGACGTCCAGCATCCGGGTCGGGTGAAACGACCGAAACAGGACGCACTCGGCCGCGTAAAGAAACGTCCAAACCAGCGTAAAAGCGATCCATTTCGGCCGCATTTCAGGCGCTTACACGATCGAGGAAGGCGGTCGCGGCCTGCATGATCGACTCCTCGGTGGCCTGGCCTCTGGGCAACTGGGCGGTGATCCGCCCTTCGCACATGACGAGGATGCGGTCGGCGACGGCGAGCAGCTCGGGCAGCTCGCTGGAGGTCATCAGGATCGACATGCCCCGCGAGGCGAGCAGGCGGATCAAGGCGTAGATCTCGGCCTTGGCCCCGACATCGATGCCCCGGGTCGGTTCGTCCAAAAGCAGCAGCTTGGGCTTGGTCAGGAGCCAGCGGGCGATGATGCACTTCTGCTGATTGCCGCCCGAGAGGCTGGTGATCGCGGCCCCCCCGCCCTGGGTCTTGATGCCCAGGCGGTCGATCGACTCGAACACGGCGAACTTCTCGACCTGGCCGTCCACGAACCCCAGCCGGGTCATCCGCTCCAGCTCGCCGATCGTGATGTTCCGCGCGACGTCCATCTCGTGGAACAACCCGAGCAGCTTGCGGTCCTCCGTCACGAGCGCCACGCCCGCCGCAATGGCCTCGCGGGGGTGGCGGAAGCGCACCGCCCGGCCGTTCAGGACGATGATCCCCGTCGGGGCGTGCTCGCTGGCGCCGAAGATCGCTTCGAGCAGCTCGGTTCGGCCGGCGCCCAGCAACCCGGCCACGCCCACGACCTCGCCGGGCGCGACGTGGAAACTCAGATCCTTGAGCGACGGCCGCCCGTGCCCCGCCCCGGCGGCCATCGACAGCCCCTCGACCACGAGTCGCTGGGGTCCGGATTCGGGCTTCACCTCGGCCTCGAACGAGAGCGACGCGATTTCGCGGCCGACCATCCAGCGCACCACCTGGCCGGGCGTCGCCGCGTCTCGCTCGGAGGTCGCGACGTGCCTCCCGTCGCGCAGGACGGTGACGCGGTCGGACAGCGTGAAGACCTCGTTCATCTTGTGTGAGATGTAGAGGACGGTCGTCCCCGAGGTGCGGAGGTCCTGGATCACGCGGAACAGACGGGTGACCTCGGCGTCGGACAGGGCCGAGGTCGGCTCGTCCATGATCACGATCCTGGCCTCGAACGCCAGGGCCTTGGCGATCTCGACCATCTGCTGGTCGCCGATCCGCAGCGACGACACCAGGGCCCTCGGCGAGATCGGCGTGCCGAGCCGCTCGAACAGCCGGGCGCTCGCCTCCTCCATCGCGCGGTTGTCGAGGATCCCCAGGGCCTTCCGCTTCTCGCGGCCGAGGAAGATGTTCGCCGCGACGGTCAGCTCGGGGACGAGGTTCAGCTCCTGGTGGATGATCCGGATTCCATACGCCTCGGCGCCTCGGGGGCCGCTGAGGCGGACGGGCCTGCCGTCGATGAGGATCTCCCCCGCGTCGGCATGGAGGCCGCCGGAGAGGATCTTCATGAGCGTGCTCTTGCCCGCGCCGTTCTCCCCGCAGACGGCGTGGACCTCCCCCGCCCTGGCCTCGAAGGTGACGCCCTCCAGCGCGTGCACGCCGCCGAACCGCTTGGTGATCGACCGCATCTCCAGACGTGGCGTCGCGCTCATTCGCTCGGGCCCTGGGCGAATTCGGGTGGGTCGTGGCCGATGGGACGGGTTTGAATACGATCAGACTACCCGAACCGGTGCCGACCCGGTAGCCTGCCACTTCCGTCACCCATCACACGCCCCGAGCAAGGAAGGTCCCCATGTCCCGACGCGTCTGGATCCTCGGCAGCTTCGTCCTCTCCTCCTTCTTCCTGGTGCCCGTTCTGGCCGAAGATGCCAAGGTCGAGGGCGACCTCAAGGCGATCCAGGGCGAGTGGGTCCAGAAGCGCGAGGAGGGGGGCGACGTCACCTACAAGGTCGACGGCTCGAAGATGTCGGTGAAGTCGGAGAAGCGCTCTTACGAGACGACCATCACGCTCGACACCAAGGCCAAGCCCGGCAAGATCGACGTCAAGGTGAACAAGGGCCCCGAGGACGCCGAGGGCAAGTCCCTCGTCGGCATCTACAAGGTCGAGGGCGACAAGTTTACCTTCTGCCTCGGCGAGGAACGCCCCACCGAGTTCAAGATGGACTTCCCCAAGGCGATCCTGTTCGAACTGGCCAAGAAGAAGTGACCCCACTCGGACACGAGTCGCCCAGCGCGGTCGGCCGAGACCACCGCGCTGGGCGAGCATCTCCCGATGCGGACAGCAACGCCAACCCGCCATCAATCGCCAAGCTGCCTCAGATCCATCGCATAGTGCACCTGCCGGGCCATCTCCTGGAACCCGACCGAGGGGTACAGGTGCCGGCCGACCTGGTTGTGTTCCAGGGTCTCGATCCGGGCGACGACCATGCCCTCGGCGCGGAAGCGGTCGAGGGCGGCGTGGAGCAGGTAGCGGCCGAGCCCCTGGTTGCGGGCCTCGGGGACCACGGCGAGGTTGGGGATCCAGCCGACGAGGGCGTCCCGGTCCAGCCGCATCGAGACGTAGCCCAGGGGCTTCGACTCGGGATCGGCGTCGTCGTGGGCGACGAGGATCAGGCCGCCGATCTGGTCGAGGTCGTCGTCGACGTGGCGGCCCTTGCGGGTCTTCCAGTCCTGCGCGGCGATGGGGCCGAGCTTCTGGTCGATGGCATGGTCGATGGAGACGCCTTCGAACGCCTGGATCGTCACGGCCCGGAGGATCTCGCGGTCCGAGGGGCGATAGGATCGGATGGCGACGGCCATGGGCGGTGGACCTCGGCGGGCGGGCGTGGGTGGCTGGTCCCCATGCTATGAGGTCGGGGCCCCGGGGAAAAGGGAATCGCCCCGCCTCGCGTCGTCTGCGGGGCGGGGCGATTCATGGGCTGTCTCGCCCTTGGGGCAGAGACGAAACAGCCCGAGCCGATCCGGACGGGCCGGTCCGGATCAGTCACCGGGAGGCGTGTGACAGGCCGAGACGGGGGCGTCCGGCGTCGACACGCTGAGTGAGGCGGGCAGGTAGGCGCCGGGGTTGGCCGGCAGGAACCGCCGCATCTGATATCCGATGCCTCCGGCGAGGAGGACGAACGCGAGGACGCTCCCCAGCCCGATCCAGGTCCGTGCGGGCAGGACTTTGCGGATCGCGCCGCCGATCAACTCCTGGCGGATCATATCGGCCAGGGTCGGCGAGAGCCCCGCGATGGCCTGGTCGCCGCCGCGGGAGACCAGCACCGCGTGGCGGGAGGTCTCGCGGGCGAGCCGGGAGGGGACGCATTCGGCGAAGACGGTGTTTCGGGAGAGGCACGATGACAGGAACGCGGCCGAGAAGACCAGCCCGCGCCGGGTGAGCCGGGAGCGGAGCAGGTCGCGGGCCCGGGAGAGGCGCCCCTTGACGGTGCCGACCGGCCAGTCGAGCAAGGCGGCGGCTTCCTCGTTCGTCCGGCCTTCCAGGTAGCAGAGCACGACGGCGGAGCGATACTTCTCGGGGAGGCGGTTGACCTCCTCGTGGAGGACCGGCCTCAGCTCGCTCCACGACGGATCGGACTCGGTCCCGGGCTCGCCGGCCAGCATCTCCGCCGCCTCCATTTCCTGGGTCCGACGGCGCTCGGAACGGTTCCGGGCGCGGAGGGCGATCCGGTAGGCCACCTCATACAACCAGCACCCGACCAGCCTGCGGTCTCTCAAGGTGGCGGCATTCTTCGCCAGGACCAGGAACGTCGCCTGGAACGCATCCTCGGCGTCGTGGATCCGGTCGAGGATGTTCCGGCAGACCCCCAGCACCATCGGCCCGTGTCGGGCCACCAGCGCCTGGAACGCGGCCTCGGATTCGGACGCATCCCCTTCCAGGAAACGGCTTAACAGATCGACATCGGTGCCGTGCTCGTCCTGCTCCATCGGCCGGACGGACGAGTCGTCGAGGATTTCATCGGTCGCGGTCGCCATGGCCGTCTCCCTACATCGTGCAAGAGCGTCCCCAATATAGTGGCCGGCCGGATGGCTTCGGTTACAAGTTTCTGGAAATCGTCGCAAAAGGAACCCGAAGCGCCACGCAACCGATGATTTCGACAGGGGTTCCGTCAGTGCGCGATTTCCGTCGCCGAGGTGATAACATCACATGGTCCATCGACCGACCTGAGGATGATCGGGGCCGAGTTCCTGCACCCTGGAAGGGTGCAGGAAGGTAGCCAGGGGTCATTGCCCCCTGGACTGAAGGCGAAACTTGTCAGGGACTTATGGCGACCACAGGGCAACCTCATCGCATTCGGGGCCAACGCGGTGAGTCCCCGAATCGTTCCAGGTGTTTCCGGGAAACGACCGCCCCCGTACCAGGAGTCGAAGACCCCTGGCTAACTCCCGGCACCCTTCCAGGGTGCGGAGCGAAACACCAGACCCACCCGTCAGCCCGCAGAATCTCGCAAAGACCGAGTCTGGGGGCCGTGTCGAAGGGAACGGATCGGCCCGCTTCAGCGGAGGAGGCTCGCGACGTTGCGGCCCGCCGTGGGTGGGGGAAGCGGGCGGCCATCCCGCTGCGAGATCGCGACCCATTGCTCGACGATCTCGCAGAGCTGCCGGTAAACCTCGGCCTCATCCAGCCCATGGCAACACGGCCCGATGATCCCGGGACACTGGCCGACGAACGCCCCGTCCTCATCGGACCACTCAACGATCTTGACGTATCGTGCCGCCTCGGTCATGACCCGGCCTCTTCCTGGTCGTCGTCGGACCCGCACGCCGCGATGGCCCGCCGCACTTCGCGTTCCTGGTACGGCCTGGCATCATCCCCCATCTGACCGGAAATTGTGACTCGCACACCCGCCGGATTCTCAAAATTCCGATGACTGCCGCGCCCTCCTCGGTCGACAAATCCCGCCCGTTCCAAGTCTCGCACCAACTCGCGGACTTTGCGAGGCATGAAGGTAGGCTCATCGGATGAGGCGGTGGTATCGCAATCCTGAATTGTACTCGAGATCTGCCTCCCACACAGCCAGTCGTGGCCGAAGCCTCAACGTCAAAATCGCCACAACACGTCAAACCTGAGGAGGAATCGTCCTCCAAATCGGTTAACATGACAGATGTCGGACCGCAGGACGTCCCCAAAACCGAGTTCGGGGTGTGCCATGTCGACGGGGCTGATGGGACGGACGACGCTGGTGACTTACCGCTGCCCTCGTTGCGCCAACGAGCTGGAGGCGGAGGTCGACCCGATCCCGGTTTGGTTCCGCTGCCCGCATTGTGGCAGGGCGTCGCAACCGCCGGAGCCGGTCATCCAGCGCCGACGGAAC
>CBDIHP010000032.1:0-195115 GCA_965279195.1 Isosphaeraceae bacterium | reverse complement strand
GGGCGGCAACGCCACCAGCGTCCAGGGCCAGATCCAGCTGCCCGAGTTCACCACCACCACCATGAACACCACGGTGACGGTGCCCGACGGCGGTACGGTCCTCCTCGGCGGCGTCAAGCGGATGCGTGAGCAGCGGCTCGAATTCGGCGTGCCGGTGCTCTCCAAGACCCCGATGATCAACCGCCTCTTCCGGAACGTCGGCATCGGCCGCCGGACCGAGTCCCTGATGCTGATGGTCACCCCGCGGATCATCATCCTCGAGGAAGAAGAAGAGAAGCTGGGCGTCCCGCCGTCGTCGCTCTGATCGGGCACGACTCGCAGGACCGACCGACCGACCCGGGCCGGGTGACCGACTGAAACCCGCCCGGGACCCCGACGAACACTTCCCAACGCGTTAGGCCGTCAGGACCCGCTCCTGACGGCCTTTTTGCGTTTCCCGCGCCGAGCGGCTACGCTCCCATTCAGGAGAATGTGCCGATCCCAACGGAGGCCGCAACCATGCTCGTGCCGCTCGTCCTCTCCGTCGCCGTGCTCGGGTTCCAGGTCCCCAAGGAACTCGACTTCAATGCCCCCCCTCCCCCGGACGCCTTCAAGCCCGACCCCGCCTGGAAGTCGCTGGCGAAGAACCTCTGGTTCGACCCCAAGTCCCGCCGCCTGGTGATGCGGGCCCGGGTCGCCCTGACCGACGGCTCGCTCGAACACCTGCTCTGTCTCAAGGGGACCAAGGAGCACGAGTCCACCCTGGTCGTCGAGACGGCCCCCAAAATGATCCACGCCGGGCTGCTGCTCACGGGCGCGGAGGCCGGCTCGTCGGTCAAGTTCGAGCCCAAGTTCGTCCCGCCGCAGGGGACGGCGATCAAGATCGAGCTGGAGTGGGAGGCCAGGGGCAAGGTCCAGACGGCCGACGCCCGCGAGTGGATCCTCGATCCCCGAGCCAGGAAGGCCCTTGAGAAGGACTGGGTCTTCGCCGGCAGCGAGGTCTTCGACGACCCCATGACCAAGCAGCGGCTCTACGCCGCCGACGAGGGGGACCTGATCACCGTGGCCAACTTCCCCTCGGCCATCCTCGACCTGCCGATCCGCTCCAGCCAGAGCGACGCCGACCGCAGCTTCGTGGCCAACACCGCCAGGATGCCCCCGCGCGGCACGCCGGTGACCCTCTACCTGAGTCCCCGCAAGCCGGCCAAGCCGGCGGGATGAGTGAGCGGCTCCGGGGGGTGGGCCGTGGAAGTCGGGCGGGGAATGCTCTAAGTTGATGGCATTCCCACGCCCACCTTCTCACGAAGCGGAACCCTGGAGTCTGTCATGCCGCGTCGGATCTCCCTGGGGCGATCCGGGCCGCTCGTCGGCGGCCTGCTGATCGCCTCGCTGGTCTTCACATCGTACGCCTACTCCCAGCGCCCCAAGGCCAAAGCCAAGGCCAAGGCCCAACCCAAGGCCGCCATCCCCCAGGGCGCCGAGGGCATGCTCAAGCTGCCCGCCCGGCCGAAGCGGGCCGACCTGCCCCCGAGCAAGCTGCCCCTGGAATTCATCACGGGCGAGCGCATCGCCCTGGTCGGCAACTCGACCGCCGAGCGGATGAACCTCTTCGGCGACTTCGAGACCCGGCTCCAGCTCCGGACCGCCGGCAAGGACCTGGTCGTCCGCAACTTCGCCCGCCCGGCGGACGAGGTCGGCAATCGCCAGCGGGCCAACGACTACACCCGCCTCGACGACCCGCTCCGGAGCTTCGGCGCGGACACGATGCTCTGTTTCTTCGGGTTCAACGAGTCCTTCGCCGGCCCGGACGGCGTGGCGGCGTACAAGGCGGCCTATGAGTCGTTCCTCGACGAGTACGCGAAGACCTACCCCCGCGACGACGCCGGCTCGAAGCCCCGGTTCGTCCTGATCTCCCCGATCGCCTTCGAGCCCACCGGCGACCCGCTCCTGCCCGAAGGCTCCAAGGAGAACGCCAACCTCAAGCTCTACGCCGAGGCCACGAAGGCCGTCGCCGAGAAGCGGGGGCTGGCGTATGTGGACATCTTCACCCCGACCCTGACGGCCTTCACCGCCCAGCCGGGCCTGCAGTACACGATCAACGGCGCCCACGTCCAGGAGGCCGGCGACAAGGCCGTCGGCGAGGCCCTCGACGGGGCCTTGTTCGCCGACAACGGGGCGGGCGTTTCGAACAGCCCCCTCTTCGCCAAGCTCAAGGCGGCCGTGAACGACAAGTCCTGGGTCCACCTCCAGGATTATCGCATGCTCAACGGCTGGTACGTCTACGGCGGCCGGCGGACGTGGGACACCGAGACGTTCCCGCGCGAGTACCTGAAGATCCGGAACATGGCGAAGGTCCGCGACACGTATGTCTGGGACATCGCCCAGGGCAAGCCGGTCGCCGAGAAGCCCGACGACTCCGAGACCGGCGACCTGATCACCCCGGCCACCCGCTTCGGCGAGTCGCGCCAGAAGTACTCCGAGGACCAGGAGGCCGGGCCCCGGATCCTGCCGCCGGACGAGTTCATCAAGACCGCGACCGTCCCGCCGGGCTTCGAGATCAAGCTCTTCGCCGACGAGACGAAGTTCCCCGAGCTGGCCAAGCCGGTGCAGATGAGCTTCGACGCCAAGGGCCGGCTGTGGGTCTCGACCATGCCCAGCTACCCCCAGTGGAAGCCCGGCGATCCCAGGCCCAGCGACAAGCTCGTCATCCTCGAGGACACCGACAAGGACGGCAAGGCCGACAAGTCGACGATCTTCTATGACAAGCTCCACTGCCCGACCGGCTTCGAGTTCTTCGACGGCGGCGTGCTCGTGGTCGATCAGCCCCGGATCATCTTCCTCAAGGATACCGACGGCGACGACAAGGCCGACAAGGTCGTGCACGCGCTCGACGGCTTCGCCACCGAGGACACCCACCACACCGTCGGCGCCTTCGAGATGAGCCCGAGCGGGCTCGTCCACATGCTCGAAGGCATCGCGATGAGCACCACGGTCGAGACCCCCTGGGGGCCGTTCCGGAACTTCGGGTCCTCGGGCGCCTACGTGCTCGACCCCCGGACCTGGAAGATCCGGCACTTCAACACCCCCGGCTACGGCAACCCCTGGTGCTACGTCTTCAACGAGTGGGGACAGGGCATCTGCGGCGACGGCACCGGGGCCAACCAGCACTGGGACACCCCGCTCTCCGGCAAGCAGTACCCCGGCCGCAAGGGCCTCAATCCGGTCTTCGACACCGAGGGCATGCGCCCGGTCGTCGGCAGCGACTTCCTCGTCTCGCGCGCCTTCCCCGATGACGTCCAGGGGCAGTTCATCTACGCTTGCGTCATCAACATGAACGGCATCCCCCGGTGGGAGATCAAGGACGACGGCGCCGGCTACCACGGCACCCGGGTCCGCATGAACCCCGCCGACCGCAACACGGCCTATGACCTGATCAAGTCCACGGATAAGCACTTCCGCCCGGTCGACCCGATGATCGGCCCGGACGGCGCGCTGTGGTTCGGCGACTGGGCCAATCCGCTTATCGGCCACATGCAGTACTCCCAGCGCGACCCGTATCGCGACCACATCCACGGCCGCGTCTATCGCCTGGTCTACAAGGAGAAGCCGCTCCTCAAGCCGATCACCCAGGAGGGCAAGGGCCTGGCCGAAATCTTCGACCAGCTCAGAACCTACGAGTGGCGGACCCGGTACCACGCCCGGCGGGCCATCCAGGCCAGGCCGAAGGCCGAGGCCCTCGCCGCGGCCGCCGCGTGGCTCAAGGCCCTCGACCCGAACGACAAGGACTACGACCGCCTCCGCTGCGAGGTCCTCTGGACCCAGGAGAGCTACCACGCGGTCGACCTCGACCTGCTCAAGTCGCTCCTGAAGGCCAAGACCGCCGACGCCCGCGCGGCCGCGACCCGCGTCCTGGCCGACGAGCGGGACCGGTTCCCCGAGGCGTTCGCCCTCCTGGCCGAGGCCGCGAAGGACGAACATCCCCGGGTCACGACCGAGGCCCTCCGCGGCCTGAGCTACTTCGAGACGTCCGAGGCGGCGAACGCCGTCCTGGCCGGGCTCAAGGTCCACCCGGGCGACTACTACGTCAACTACACGGCCGACGCCGCGATGGGGGCCAACCTCGACGTCTGGCGCGGGCCGTATCTCAAGGGCGAGATCGGCGGCATCGCCCCCAGCGCCAGGAAGATGCTCGACTCGATCCTGGCGATGGACAAGAAGGCCGGGGAGATCCTCCCCTACCTCCAGACCCTCCTGGGCCGCGACCCGGCCACGGCCGAGCAGCGGAACAAGGCCATGCAGGCGATCTCCGACACCTCCGGCGGCAACGCCGAGCGCGGCCGGGCGATCTTCCGCCGGAGCTGCACCGCCTGCCACAAGGCCCTCAATGAAGGCGCCGACTTCGGCCCCAACATGGAGAAGGTCGGCACCCGCCTGACCCGCTACAAGATCGTCGAGTCCATCATCGAGCCGAACGCGGAGCTTGATCCGAAGTACAACTCGACCTCGGTCGCCATGAACGACGGCAAGGTCTACACCGGCCTCCTCGCCGGCGAGACCCCGACCGAGATCATGATCTACGACGGCAAGCAGAAGCACACCTTGAAGAAGGCCGACATCGAGGAGCGCCGGGTCCTCAAGCAGTCCAGCATGCCCGAAGGCCTCGCCGCCGCGATGTCGCCCGTCGAGCTGCTCGACGTGGTGACGTTCCTGCACTCGCTGAAGTGATCGAGTCGGCGTACAACCCGGAGAGCGGAAGCTCGCTTCCGCTCCTGGAACGCGGGAGCTTGCTCCCGACAGGCCACCTCCGGGTAGACGCTTCGGCTTCGCTAAAGCACGCGGAGCAAGCTCCGCGAGAACCGAGCGGAAGCGAGCTTCCGCACTCCATGCCGCCACAAACGCAAACGGACGCGGGGGCCGATCTCGGCCCCCGCGTCCGTTTGTCCATGCCAGGAGGCGAAAGTCAATCCAGCGGCTTGACGTGGACGTTCTTGAACTCGACCGCGTCGCCGTGGCCGGCGAAGCCGAAGTGGCCCTTGGTCAGTTCCTTGCCGGGGTGCGGGCTGTTGGCCATGTATTCCTTGACGGTGCCCAGGTCGCCGTCGAGGATCACCGTGCCGTTCAGCTCGACCCTGATCTTCGAGCCCTTGATGGTGACTTCCTCGAAGTTCCACTCGCCGACCGGCCGGAGGTAACCGCGCTTGGCGGCGATCATGCCGTACGCCGAGCCGTGGGACTGGCGGGGGTCCAGCTTCGAGTACTTCGGGTGCCCGTCGTCGAGGACCTGGAGTTCAGTCATGCCGGCGTAGGCGGGGTCGCCCTTGCCGGGGAACCGGATGGCCAGGCCGTTGTTGCCGGCGGGCGGGAGCTTGAACTCGACCCGGGCCTGGAAGTCGGCGAATTCCTTCTCGGTGTAGAGCGCACCGCCCTTGCCGGCCTTGCAGCGGATGGCGCCGTCGACGACCTCGTAGTTATCGACGGCCCCGGCCCAGCCGGTCAGATCCTTGCCGTTGAAGACCGGGGCGTAGCCCTCGGCGGCCTTCTTCGCCAGGATCGCGTTGGCCTCGCCGGCCGGGATCTCGCGGACGAAGAGGTTCCGCCAGCGGATCTCGCCGCCGTGGGTCTGGAGCTGGATGTAGCCCCTGGCCGGCAGCGACTTCTTGCGGTCCCAGTAGTTCTCCATGATCGCATGGTCGACGACCAGGACGTCGTTCAGGTAGACGGTCGTCCGGGCCCCGACCTGGATGATGTGGAACCGGTTCCACTCGCCGAAGGGCTTGTCGGCGAGCTTGAGCGGGTCGCGGCCGGGCGCGCCGTTGGAGTTGTTGAAGAGGCCGCCCGAGCCCTTGTCGGCGCCGATGGACTTGTCGCGGCCGTTGGGAGTCGAGTCCCAGATCTGGACCTGCGGGGTGGTGCGGAGGTAGATGCCGCTGTCGGCCTTGGGGACCGTCTTGTAGTCGATCCAGAACTCGATGTCGCCGTATTCCTTGTCGCTGGTCAGGTAGGCGCCGTAGCCGTCGTTGACCAGCTCGCCGTTGTCGACCGACCAGTGCTTCTTGGCGTCCTCGGTCCAGGCGGCGACCTGCTTGTCGCGGGCCTCGGGGCTCATTGCGGCGAGCTTGTAGGGGTCGAAGTGGGGCATCCCGTGCCAGCCGGCGAGGTCCTTGCCGTTGAAGATGGCGGTGTAGCCGGCGGGGGCTTGATTCTGGCTGTCGGCGGGGGCGGCGTGCGCGAGCACGGGGGCGCTCAGGATGAGCGCGGCGGGGAGCAGCGTCCAGGATCTCATCGGTCGGATTCCGGGTGTTGGAGAACGGTTCAACCCAGTCCGCAGGCTATTCGATAACCCGGCGGGAATCCAGGGATCGCCGCCCCAACTCGCATGCCCGGGGGCCGATTATTTGCCGTGGAGCGTCCAGACCGGGTCCCAGCTCTCGAGCGCCACCATCGACTGCACCACCCGTGAGAGCAGGACCAGCGACGGCCCGTCGCCCGTGTATTCGAGCTGGAGCTGACCGAGGAGCTGGGCGGCCGGGCGGAGGTCCTTCATCTCGAAGTGGCCGAGGGCCTTCTCGTAGTGCAGCCGCAGCTTGTCGTCGGCGGCGTCGGGGCTGGAGAAGACCTCGTACAGCTCGACCGGCTCGCCGATGTTGACGACGCGGACCTTGCCCAGGCGACGCGTGAGCACCGATTGATCGAGCTTGGCCCGGGTGTGCTCGGTGATGATGAGCCGCGACTTGTAGTACTTCGTCACGCCCTGGACCCGGCTGGCCAGGTTGACCGTGTTGCCCAGCGGGCCGTACTTGAACTTGTGGCTCGACCCCGTGTTGCCGACGCTCGCCAGCCCGCTGTTGATGCCAATGCCCAGGTCCATCGAGCAGTTGATCCGGGCCTCCCACTTGGCGCTCAGCTCGGGGAGCTTCTCGATCATGTTCATGGCGGCCTTGCACGCCAGCAGGGCGTGGTTCGGCTGCGACTTGGGTGCGCCCCACATCGCCATCAGCTCGTCGCCGATGTAGTCCACGAGCACCCCATCGTTCTCCAGGACGGAGTCGGACAGGCAGCTCATGACGTCATTGAGCCACTCGACGACGCCCGAAGGGGGCAACTTCTCGCTGACCTTGGAGAAGCCCCGGATGTCGCAGAACAGGACGCTGATCTCGCACTGGCGGCCGGCCAGGAGGTTCGGATCGGCCGCCATCTCGGTGGCGAGGTCCTTGGTGAAGAACTGCTCGAACTGGACCTTCGCCTTGATGGCGGCGGTCTCCTGGTTCCGCCGCTCGATGCCGGCGGCGATGGCCCCGGCGAGCAGGTCGACGAGCAGGGCTTCGAGCTTGGTGATCGGCCCCCGGTAGTTGGCGATGGCGGTCATCGACCGGTCGCCGTAGAGGGCGCCGATGACCTCTCCCTGTTTGCTGAGGATGGGGGCGGCGACGACGGCGGAGAGGCTCTCCAGGCTGTTGGAGTCCCCCGACCGGCCGTCGGGCTTCTCCCAGATGGCGGTCTTGGTCTCGAGGATCGTCTTGAGGACCTTGCGGCTCGGCGGGGACTGGAGGTCCTGCGAGGTGCGGGCGGAGGTCTGGAACGACTCGGGCCGCCAGTCGCCCTGGACGTACAGGAGTACCCGGGCGGTGTCGAGGGCGACGAGGTCGACGGCGGCCCGGGCGGCCTTGTCGAAGAAGTCGGTGGAGTTGGCGGCCGAGTGGATCACATCCATTGCGGCCTGGAGCCAGCGGATCATCTTCTCCTGGTCGCCCGGCGAGCCGTCGCCGGAGAGAGACAGGGAGAGCCCCTGGAGCCGGGACGAGCCGCCCGAGAACGAGCCCGGGGGCATGGTCGCCTCGGAGAGCTTGTTCAGGGGGATCTCGGCCTGGTCGGTGGGGGCCAGCGAGACCATCCGCCGGCCGATGTAGAACCTCAGGGGCAGCGGGTACTCGGCGTCGGTCCCGGGCGCGACGAGCGTGCCGTTGGCGATCCGGATCGGGACCTGCGCGCTGAGGTTCCGCAGCCGGCATCGATCGCCCGGGAGCGGTTCGAGCAGGAGATGCTTGCGCGAGATGGTGTCTTCGTTGTAGGGGGCGACGACGATCCGGGTGAGGCTGGCGTCGACGCGCTGGTGGAAGGGGCCGGGCTCGTTCTGGGCCTGTCGGCCGAGCTCGACGGGCTTGCCGAAGTCCTGGATGAAGAGTTGCCGCTGCTGCTCGTCGAAGATCCGGAGCTGGAACTCGCCGTTGTCGGACATGGCTGGCCGCCTCCCCTCGCCCATCGTCGGGCGATCGTCCCATCGATCGAGCTAGGCATTGTAGCGGCAAACGCCCGGGGTGTCCCGCCGTCGGCCGGGGGATTCCCCAGGTTTTTCCGTGCGGGCCGACGTAAACGCGCGAAACGGACCGGTCCGCGACGTGGGGACGCCGTCGACCGGTCCGCCTGGGTCTCATTCGCGCAACTCAGCGGCCCGGGACATGGACGTGGGTGTCGCCCACGCCGTGGCCATTGGGGTTGGCGTTCCCCTCGCGCTGCCCGGCGTGGTGGATGGCTTCGGGGGTGCGGGTGTCGTAGGCCCCGATGCCCCCCTGGTACTTCTTGCGGGTCCAGCCGAGGTAGACCTTGGAATGGAGCCAGGGGTGGCCGATGTAGTCCCAGCCGAAGGTCCCCTCGTCGGCGGTGGGCTCGGTGCCGCCGTGGGCCTTGCCGCCGCCGACGTAGTAGCCCCAGTACTTCTCGGAGTACCTGGGGTGGGCGATGCAGGAGATGTCGTGGGGGTAGCCCGAGAGTTCCTCGCTGGGCGCCCGCTCGGGGAACCAGCGATGGTAGCGGAAGTTGGCAGGGTCGGCCTTCCGCTTCTTGGACCAGGGCAGGACCTGGTGCTCGCCGTCGTGCGCGACGGCCAGCGCCGGCCCGAGCCCCCCGGCCAGCGCCAGCAGCGCGACCAGGATTCGCAGGCGACTGTTCATGGGACGGTCCCTTTATGGGAAGTCGGACGCCCCGGGGGCGGGCCCCGGGGCGCCGAGGGAGGTCAGATCTTCGGATTGCGGTTGAACTTCTGGTAGGGCAGCCGGACGCCCCGGACGAACACCTCGTCGGCACGCGGCACGTCGGTCGGACGGTAGCCCAGCGAGCCGCTGTACGTCACCACGTCGTCCTGATCGACGCCGTCTCCGGAGACGCCGAAGCCGCCCACGAGCACCTTGGTGCCCGAGGGCCCGGTCTTGTAGATGCCCGACGAGCCGGGGAAGAACACGATGCCGTTCTGGTTGGCGACGTTGAACGGGTCGTGGAAGTTCGTGCCCGGGTTGAAGGCGTCGTAGCCCTGCACGCTCTGGAAGGCCGAGGCCGGCAAGGGCGGGCCCACGGTCGTCGCGTTCGTGAGGTTCACGCCGCCGTCGTTGAGGATCGAGAACGGCCCGGACGGGTAGACGTCGATGCCTTCGGGGAAGTGCGGCAGCGAAAGGTAGCGGATCGTCCGGTTCGTGAAGGCCGTCCCGAGCGGCACGCTCGGCAGCTTGTCCTGCGGCTGAAGCTCGGCCGGGTCGTTGTAGTACGACACGTTCCGGGCCTTGGCCACCGCGACGTCGATCGAGAAGATCGTCGAGTCGGGCTGGCGGTACACGCCGAGGAGGTTGCCGTCCTTGTCGCTGACCGCGTAGACCATGCGGACCTGGCGATTGAGCGGTAGGCGGATGGCCGCGCGGGTCGAGTTGGCCCGGGCGATGCCGTTGGCGATGATCGTCTTGACGTCCTCGACCGTGATCGTGCCGTCGGCCGAGGCGTGCGGATCGACGAGCCAGCCGTCGGGGACGATCCGGCCGCCGCGGGTGTTGGTCGCCGGATTGACGTTCAAATCAACGCCGCCGAACGGCTGGCCCGTCGCGGGGTTGATGTCCGACTGGGCCGGGTCGATCGTGGTGTAGTTCTTGTAGATGCTCGTATTCACGGGCGCGGTGGTGAACCCGAAGATCGTGTTCGCCACGTCATTCGACACCGGCAGGTTCACGCCGGCGGCGACGTCGCCGCCCCCGATTTTCTTGCCGTTCGAGAAGGTCGTCCGCTTCACGAACTCGATGGTCTTCTGCGGCCCGAGATTGCCCCTGGCGCCGATGACATCCAGCGTGATGCCGACGAGGTCGATGCGGCCGTTGCCGGGCAGGCCGACGCCGATGTTCGGGGTCAGTTCGACGCCGCCGAGGGTGGGGAAGGTCAGCCGGCGGTTGAGGATGGGGACCTTGTCGAGCGTGCCGTTGATGGCCGCCAGCGCGACGGCCTCGGCCACCTGCGAGAGGTCGGTCTGCTTGGCGTTGAAGGTCCGGAAGTTGAGCTTCGAGTTCTCCTCGGTCGCGAACCCGGTCGTCCCCGGGTAGAACACGCCGATGCCGCCAATCTGGGTGATTTGAGGCTTGGCCTGGCCGGCGACGGCGACCTTGCGCTGGATCGGCAGGCCGCCCGGCAGCGTGCCGATGCCGCGGGCCTGGGCGTTGGGCAGCAGGCCCGAGGCCAGCCCGTACGACTCGGGCGGGGTCAGGCCGGTCCCGGTGTCCTGGATAGCGGCCGGGATGTACGCATTCGAGACGTTGAATCGGTTGTCGAGCGGGATGTCGTCGGGGGTGCCCTTGATGTGGTCGGGGCCCGGGTGGACGATGCTATCCCGGTTGGTGTGCTCGATGGCGAAGAGGTCGACCTGCGGGGTGAACGGCACGTTCGGCGGGAAGTGGCCGTTGATCCCGACCGGCGAGATGAATCCCGGGCCCCGTTCGGTCGAGTTGGGGTCCTGAATGTTGGGGTCCGAGTTGACCTCCCGCTGGGTCATGGTCGTCTGGGAGATGAACTGGACCGTCCGGGAGGTCAGAGGCGCCTGGGAATTCCCGAAGAACGCGCCGGTTCGGGCCTTGGCGAGGGCGCCGTCGACGGCGAGGACCAGCTTGTCGGCGTCGCCCGTGATCGTGGGCGAGACGTTGGTGCCGACCCGAACGCCGAGGACCCTGCCGCCGCGGTCGACCACCGCGATGATGGCCGAGTTGAAGGGGTCCGCCGCCGAGGCCCTCTGCAGGATCGCGTTGACCTCCGCAGAGGTCAGCTGACCCGCTCGGGTCGCCTCATCGAAGGCCGCGCTACCAACCGGGTCGGTGGGGTCATCGGTGTTGAACAGGGAGAAGTCGGGGGCGATGGCCTGGTCGGTCACCGTGGAGAGTGTCTCGGCCGAGGAGGTGGCCGCGATGTCGACGGTCGGTGCCGCCAACGGGACGGCGGTCGTGTCGGCATCCCCGGCCATGAGTGCACGCTGTTCGAGACCTTCGACGCGGAGCCGGGGCCGGCTCGGCTGACCGTCGCGGCGCCGCGATCCGCCTGATCGGAAGCCTGGCAACAGCATGGCTTTGCCTTTCTGGTAGGGGGGCCCGGCAGGCGATCCAGTCGCACTCGCCGCGGGGGATCCGGTTTCGGCCCGTGTCCGGTTCGAGCCCGCGCCTCGGCGACGGGCACCGACCATCCGGCGACCTCGGGGGAGGGATCCTCCGGGGCTGCGCCTCGACATCGACGGTCGTATCGATTGTTAGGATCGGCACGGGGGCCTCGCGAACTGTTCGGAAAATCGCGGAGAACCCCGAAAACCGTCAAATTCGACGCAGGCAAATCAACCAGAGCGTCCGGGACAACCGTTTCCACGCGTGAAATCCGCGAAATCCGGCGAATCGTTCAAGGCCATCAATTCGGAAAACCGATTCTGAAGGCCGAAGACCTCGGTCTGAGCCGGTCATGCCCCCGACCACATCTGGGTGCTGATCCGGACCCGACGAGCAGGTCAACGGGCCCCGCTCCGGCCCCCCAACGTCCCTGTGAGCTGGTCTCGTTTACGTACCGTCGATGGTGACCGGGCGATGCCCGACGTCTCCCCTCGAACCCCCGCTGGAGGGAGTGAAACTCATGGCTCGAGCCGTCTGGGCGAATCGATCGACGTGGGCGAGCGTCGCGAGCCTGTGTCTCGCCGGGCTCGCGGCCGGTGCCCCTCCCGCCTTTGGCGAAGACGGGGTGCCCGAGCCGGCACCCATCGGCGCCGCCGGCAAGTGGGCCGACCCCGGCGTCAGGCGATCGCGATTCCAGCTGCCGCCGATCCCCGACGGCCCGTCGGAGATCCTCCGCGCACCGGGGCCGGAGCCGACCTTCCCCGCCCCCTCGCCGGAGCCGACCTTCCCGATCGGGACCAGCTTCGGCAACCCGGTCTACTCGCCCAACGGGTACACCGGCCCGTCGAGCATCCTGCCGACCGAGGGGCAGACCTCGGCCGACTTCATCCCCATCGAGGACCGCTGGCGGATCGGCTTCCCCGCGTGGGACCGCTACGAGAAGGGCCACCCGCCCCAGGACGACTACCCGTTCGTCCTCGGCCGGCTCCTCGACCCCTACAATCAGAACGTGTTCAAGGGCGATTACCCGATCATCGGGAACCACACGTTCCTCGACGTCACCGCGACGACCCTCAATTTCTTCGAGTACCGCCGGGTCGTGACCCAGACCGGGCCGTTCGAGTCGACCTCCCGCGCCGGCCAGTTCCCGTTCTTCGGCCGCCCGAATCAGTTCTTCTTCCAGAACCTCACCAACATCGGGATCGAACTGTCCCACGGCGACGCGGCCTTCAAGCCGGCCGACTGGAAGATCAAGGTCACGCCGACCTTCAACGTCAACAACCTGTCGCTGTCGGAACTCGCCCAGGTCAACCCCAACGTCCTCGCCGGCACCCAGCGCTCCCGGACGTTCTTCGCCCTCCAGGAACTCTTCGGCGAGATGAAGCTCGCCGACACCAGCCCGAACTATGACTTCACGTCGTTGCGGGCCGGTACCCAGTTCTTCAACTCCGACTTCCGCGGCTTCGTCTTCTCCGACGCCAACCGGGCGGTGAGGCTCTTCGGAACCAGGAACGCCAACCGCGACCAGTTCAACGTCATCTACTTCCGCCAGTGGGAGAAGGACACGAACTCCGGCCTGAACTCCTGGCACGACCGCCACCAGAATGTGTTCATCGCGAACTACTACCGCCAGGACTTCATCGTCCCCGGCTACACGGTCCAGGGCAGCATCCACTACAACAACGACGAGCCGTTCTTCAAGCTCAACAAGAACCGCCAGCTCAACCGCCCGGACCCCGTCGGTATCTTCCAGCAGCACCGCATCGACGCCGTCTACCTCGGCTTCACCGGCGACGGCCACTTCGGCAGGTTCAACGTCAACCACGCCTTCTACTGGGTCTTCGGACGGGACGGCCTGAACCCCCTCGCCAACCGAGGCGTCGAGATCTCCGCCCAGATGGCCGCCATCGAACTCTCCTACGACCGCGACTGGATGCGGTTCCGGACCTCCTTCCTCTGGCAGTCCGGCGACGGCAACATCAACAATGGCAAGGCCACCGGCTGGGACTCGATCCTCGACAACCAGGTCTTCGCCGGCGGCATCTTCAGCTACATCCAGCGCCAGGCGATCCCGATCTTCGGCGTCAACCTGTTCAACCCCGGCTCGCTGATGTCCGACCTCCGGTCGAACAAGATCCAGTCGCAGTCGAACTTCGTGAACCCCGGCCAGTTGCTCTTCAACCTCGGCCAGGACATGGACCTCACCCCGAGGCTCCGCATGGTCAACAACATGAACTTCCTCATGTTCGACAAGACCAACGTCCTCCAGCAGTTCCTGTACAGCGGCACCGTCCACCGCACGGTCGGCATCGACATGAGCAGCGGCTTCGAGTGGCGGCCGTTCCTCAACGATCAGATGATCGTGATCGCCGGTGCCAACATGCTGCTGCCTGGCCTGGGCTTCCGCGACATCTACAGCAACTTCGGTTATCGGACCGACACCCCGGTCTCCGCATTCTGCGCCGTCACCCTCGCGTACTGATCGGGCCGCGAAAGGTTCTGTCTGGTGTGCCCCCCCCCTGTGCGGTCAAGCGAGGGCGGCCCTGCGTTCGAGGCGGGGCCGCCCTCGCCGCGTTCACCCGAGTCGAGTGAGTCGAAGATGTCGCGAAGGGGAGGAGTCACCCCACCGCGACAAGCCGGGCCGCGCGGTCGTCTCCAACCCGGCTCCGCCCCCGTCAGCGAGAGGACGCGACCATCGGATCAGCCGACCCACCGACGGCGGCTAGTGACGCACCCTCGCCGGGCCATTGGGCGGGGCGAGGTCTCACTTCACGCCACCGGCTTTCCAGAGCATCTCGATCTCGCCCGCGTCGAGAGCCCGATCGAACACCGCCAGTTCGTCGATTTTCCCCTGGAGCCCATCGCCGACGAGGATACGCTGGAGGTGAGAAGTCGCCTTTGACGGCGCTTCGAGCGCGTTCTGGCCGTCGACGAAGAGCCGGATCGTCTCACCATCGCGGACAGCGACGAGGAAATGCCACTCGGATGCGTTCCAGTCGATGCGGGTGACCGCATCGCCGAGCGTGAGCCTGACCCTGTGGTCCCGATCCTGCTTCGCCTTCACCGCCAGGCCGCCCGACGCGTCGATGAGTTTCCCGACCCGATCGCTCGCGCCGCTGGACTCGCCGAGCCAGAACCAGAGCGCGATCGAGTACCGGCCAATGTGCTTCATGTCCGCGTGGATCGCGCCCCCGGCGAGATGAACCGAGCGGTTGATCTTATTCGACCCGGAGAACGCTGACGGACGGAGGGCCTCGTCGGAGCCGACGCCCGTCCCCGTCGCGACGCCGGGCAGGTACCAGGCGTGCCCTGCGGCGCTGACCATGGCGGGTTGGCCTCCCGCCACCGCATTGGTTGCCTGCTCGCCCTGGATCTCATTGAGCCGCCAGTAACCGCCCGGCTTCAGTTTCAGGACCGCCTCGGCGTAGGGCCCGTGCTCGTCGACCAGCGGGCGACGTTTCTGTCCCGTCACCGCTTCGAGGGCCCCGAGCAACGTCTCGACGATCTTCGGCTCGGCCTGGACTTCCAGCCCGGCCGTCCGCGCGGGCCAGGTGGTGTAGCCGCCGAGGACGTGCTGCTCGGGGGGCGGGATGTAACCTTCCGCCCCATTGGCCAGTTCGATATTGAAATGAGCACGCGACGGCGACTGGGCCTTGAGCTTCAGTCCTGTGATCGCGTAGACCTCGTTCGGCAATGTCGCGATCGTCAGGTCCCCGATCCGGATGGCCTGCAGCTTGACCTGGGTGCGCTGCCGCTCGTGGAGGATCAGGGCCTCCTTGGCGTAGACCTCGCGCTGGTTCTTCGGCAGGTCGTCCTCGACCTTCGCTGCGATCGGCCGGGCCCAGTCCAGGCGAGAGTCGTTCGGAACCCGATACGCCAGGTCCAGCCGTCGTTCCACGATCCCGAGCGGGACGGAGTCCTTGTACTCGACCTTCCCGACGGCCTGAAATGCAGTCCTCGCGACGGCCTCGGCGTACGTCTTCAGGGTCAGGTCGGATTTCGGCGAGCCGTAATCCATCCACATCTGATCGCCGCTCGTTCCCTGCGACATCGCCGCCACGAACGGCCCGTTGCCCTTGCCTTCCTGACCCATCATCTTCGCGAGAGATTCGCAGAAGTAGCCGTAATAGTCGGCCGAGACCGCCGGCGCGCCGAAGTAGTGCTGCGAGTAGTTCGCAAGGACGGCCAGCGGCGTGCCGTCGGCCGTCCGGATCGACACCACCGAGAGGCCCGGGTCCACCGGACCCGACGGCCCGATGATGTCCTTGCTGAGGTAGCCCGGGTGCATGTGAGCCAGGCCGGTGGCGTTGCCGAAGGGGTCGACGATCTTCGTCTCGGGGCGACGCACCCAGCGCCGGTTGTGGGTATGGTGCCAGTCGTCGACCGACGCCCAGCCGACCTTCGCGGGCTGGAGCTTCCCGTTCGCGGCGACCACCGCGTCGGCGATCTTGCCGGGGAGGACCGCGGCATAATCCTTGTCCTGTCGAGTACCCAGGCACCCCATCGCCGCCGGGGCCGAGTGCGTGTGCGTGGCCGAAATCATCAGGTGATCGACGGGGATCCCGCAACCCTTCTGGATGCCCTGCTTCGCATCATCGATGAGCGATTGCGCCATCATGCAAGTGTCGACGATGGCGAACCCGAGCCTGGTCCCGCCCGACTCCATCACGATCGCCCGGACGTAGAGTCGGTCCTCGATCTTGTTGCCCTTCGCCTCCAGGAAGCCGCCGGCGACGATCGCGGGGAGCTTCGTCGGGGTGATGTCCACGACGGCGGCACCGGCGCGGAAGGGAGGGTCGGCGGCGAGGGCGGGGAGAATCGCGAGGTGGGTGATGAGCAGGGCGAAGGAGAGTCGTTTCACTGGGCACCTCGGATTCGGCGTCGGTGGGTCGTGGATGGTCCTTTCTTAACAGGGGTTGGAGGGTTGTTCAACCGAGGGGTGGATTGGGGGGCGAGAGGGTGGAGAAGAAAAGCGGGAGCCGGACTGCCGCACTCCAAAGGGGTTACTTGAGGATGTCTGGGTTTGTTTCTTCGAGGATCTGGAGGATGTTTCGGCGGTCCTGAGTACTGAGGTGGGCGAAAGGTTCGGTGTGGTCGCGGTCTTCGAGGATCTCGCGGAGGCGGAGGGCGACGCGGTCTCGGACGGGCTGCGGCAGCGAGCGATAGGCTTCGGATTCGATCAGGTAGCTGCAGGGGTAGCGGAAGAGGCGGGTCTTGAGGTCGAAGTCGCGGAGCGAGCGGCCCTGCTTGTCCCGCGTCCCTCGCTCCGCGAACTGCTCGACGAAGCCGGAATTCCCCGTGATCGGCGCCGTGAGTTTGGCCTCGTTGCAGAACAGGAAGGCCTGGACGATGTTCTCGGCGTGGGATCGGATGCGGGACTTCGTGCTGTCGGAGACCGTCCCGGCTGGGCGGCCGAGGGCCTCGTTGATCCCTTTGTCGTAGAGATCGGCCATGCGGGCGTCGTAGCCGGCGGCGGTGATGACGTTGTGGGCCTGGGTCTGATGCTCCATCACCATCAGGGCCACGATGTCGCTGGTGCCGGCGAGGTACGGTGTGGTGTCGACCTTCCGCTTGAGATCGTCGAGGTTCGCGCCCGACTCGACATCGAGGTTCTCCGGGTGGTCGGCGTCCTCCAGGATCGCGTTGCCCATGTGCCGCTGGTCGCCGTGCTGGCCGGTGACGTACCAGCCGCCCCAGCGCTCCTTGAGCGGGCTGGTGGCGTCGGTCACGTGGCCGCCCGCACTGAAGATCGGGTAGCCGCGGCGGTCGGGGTAGATCGAACGAACCAGGTGACCGGGGACGTCCTTCGTCTTCGACGACATGTGGCACTGGATGCAGAGGTCGGTCTGGCGCTGAAACCTGGGCTTCCGGACCTTCTCCTGGTCGAGGATGTAGAAGGTCGCCCCGAGCTTCGGATCGACGGCGGCGACCTCGACGACGTCGCCGCCCTGGCACCACCCGACATAGACGTCATCCGAGAAATAAACCGCACGCGGCGTGCGCGGGGCGATCCTGGTGTGCTGGAAGCTCGTCTTCGAGAACACCAGAGTCTGCGACGTCTTGCTCACCCCCAGCGCCCTCAGGACCGACGCCAGGTAGCCCGTCCCCTCTTCGTCGAAGGCCAGTCGCTCGGAGCCCGCGTCGATCCTCGCCTGGAGCCTGGCAATCGGGTCGGTCGGCTTCGAATCGGCGTATCGGATCGGCTCCCGCTCGATGGGCAGTTCGGCACGCGACGGGGCGGCGGGGATCCCGAGAGACGCCAGGAGGCCGATCGCCGCCCCGATCCTGCGAAGTCCAGACATCACCATTCTCCCGTATCCTCGACGCCCGACCCCGGGTCGATTGTACCGCAGACCCGGCCCGATTTGAATTGGACAACAATATCCATATTGTGTCGTACGCCCGGGTGCGTTGCAACCGCAGATCTCCGGGACTGTGGATTGATCAAAAATTTCAATGACGATTGAACCTTGACGTATTCGGGTTGTCCTCCTACGATCCGATGATCCCCCAACGAAGGCCAACTCACGTCGCGTTCTGTGATGCCTGAGGGATCTCCGCTTCGCACAACCTGGAGTGCCACCGTTGCATCGCAACTCATCACCGCGCGGGCGGAACAGCCGCCGCGCGTTCGTCGGGCGCGTCGAGGCGCTGGAAGTCCGTCAGGTCCTCAGCCAGTTCGTGGTCTCGCCCGCCGGCAACGACTCGGCGGCCGGCACGGCCGCCGCACCGTGGAAGACCCTGCAGCGTGCGGCCAATCTCGTCAGCCCGGGCGACTCGGTCTCGGTGAAGGCGGGCACCTACGCCGGCTTCAACCTCACCACCAGCGGCACCCAGGGCGCGCCCATCGTCTTCAAGGCCGACGCCGGCGTGTCGATCACCTCGCCGAACCCCTGGAACCAGAGGGACGGCATCAACCTCGAAGGGGCGAGCTGGGTCACGGTCGACGGCTTCAGCGTCTCCGGGATGCCCCGCGCGGGGATCCGGAGCGTCACCAATACGCACGCGACGATCCGCAACAACAATGCCGACCTGAACACCTACTGGGGCATTTTCACGGGCTTCAGCGAGGACGTGACGATCGAGAACAACGCGGCGTCGCGCTCGGCGGTCCAGCACGGGATCTACGTCAGCAACTCGGCGGACCGGCCGGTCATCCGCAACAACACCGTCTGGGGGAACAACGCCTCGGGCATCCAGATCAATGCCGACGGCGAGGCGGGGGGCGATGGCATCATCACCGGGGCGTTCGTCGAGGGGAATGTCGTCAGGGACAACGGCAAAGCCGGCGGTGCGGCCCTCAACAACGACGGCGTGCAGAACTCGACCTTCCGCAACAACCTGCTCTACAACAACCACGGGTCAGGGATCTCGTTCTTCCGCCAGAACGGCTCGGACGGATCGAGGAACAATCTGGTCGTCAACAACACGATCGTCAATGCGACCGACGGCCGCTGGGCCGCGACCCTCAGCGGCGGCAGCACGGGCAACGTCTTCCGCAACAACATCCTCTACACCGGCCAGTCTTTCCGGGGCTCGATCACCGTCTCGCCCGACAGCATCGCCGGGTTCAACTCAGACTTTAATGTCGTCAAGGATCGTCTCTCGCCCGACGGGGAGAATTCGGTCATCAGCCTGGCCTCGTGGCGGGCACTGACCGGCAACGACGTCCACTCGATCGTCTCCGACCCGACCGCGCTGTTCGCGAACGCCTCGGCGAACGATTACCATCTCAAGTCCGGAAGCCCGGCATTCGACGCGGCCACCAACGCCTACGCCCCCGTCGTGGACCTCGCCGGCCTGGCCCGTCCTCAGGGGGCCTCGGCCGACATCGGGGCCTACGAGACGGCCGTCGCGAAGCCCTCCGCGACGAATTCCGCGGCATTTCTCGCGCTGGACACCGCGACGCAGGGGAACTGGGCGGGACGGTACGGCAGCGACGGCGTCCTCCTGAACGCGGCTTCGAACACCACTCCTGCTTACGCGAAGGTGTCGGTCTCGAACGCGTCGAACTGGACGTGGGCGGCCACCTCATCGGACGCCCGCGGGCTCCGGAAGTCGGCCGGCTCCGCCGCCAGCGATCGGATCGCCGCATGCTGGTATAGCAACGTGAGCCTGTCCTTCGACGTCAATCTGACCGACGGCCAGTCGCACCGCGTCGCGCTCTACGCCCTGGACTGGGACCAGAACGGCGGGCGGAACGAACGCATCGACGTGCTCGACGCGAACACCGGCGCCGTGCTGAGCACGCAGGCCCTCGGCAAGTTCCAGGGGGGCCAGTATCTCTCCTGGAACTTGCAAGGCCACGTCGTCCTGCGGGTCACCAATACCAGCGGCGTGAACGCGGTCGTGAGCGGCCTGTTTTTCGGTGGAAATTCCACCCCCGCGAGCGTGACCTCGACCCTGTCCCTTGCGCCCGTCATCCTCCCCACCGTGACGATCACGCCATCGAGCAGGAAGCCCAAGGGCGGGTCGGCGGTGGCATTCCTGGGCTCGTAACGCGGGCCTCGCCGGGTGATCGACTCCCGATCCGCCGACATCCCAAGTAGAGTGGACTGCGACGCGCCCCGACCTCCCGAATCGATCAATTCGAATGTCAACGCCGTTTCATGATATTCGGCGGGGCGACGAGGGCGTTGAGGCGGTCGCAGTCGGCCTGGTCGAGCTTGTAGACCAGCAACGAATGGCCGACGCGCGCGATGGGCTTCGCCTGGAGAAAGTAGGAGAACGCCCCCGGGCCGGAGACGTTCCAGGCCTGGGACCAGGCCGAGGTCGGGGCGATCAGCGAGGCGCTGTCGTAGAACCGCCAGGGGAGCCCGCGCGCCAGGCTGGCGCTGACGGCGTAGTAGCCGGGCGTCAGGCGGGGGGCCGGTCCGATCAGGAGGTCGAGGTTCTTGAGCATCGGGTAGACGTCGAGGCCCTTCGCGATCGGGGGCAGGAACCACTCGAATCCGTCCCCGCGCAGGGCGAGGATCGAGGGGTTGATCTGCCCGAAATACGCCAGCCCGATGCGTTCGCCGGGTGCGTTGGCCTTCACCCAGTCGCGGAGCTTGAGCAGGTCCTGGCCCCAGTCGAGGTTGCTGTCGATGAGGCGCTCATCGCCGTGATCGGGCCCGCCGGACGCCCAGTTGAAGTAGGCCAGGTAGTCGGGGTGGATCGTCGCCGTCGCGGCCGCCGTCGCGGACACGGAGAGCCCGAGCAATGCCACGGCGAGCGGGCGCCGCCAGGCGAGCAACGAGGTCGCCCAGGGGATGAGCTTGCCGCAGGAGATGAAGATGAATGGGAAGATCGGCAGGATGTACCGCAAACCGAGGTTGATGTCCGTCAGGAACGTCATCGCCGCCAGGACGATCGTCGGGTAGATGAGCACGGTCAGCTCATCAATCCAGGCCTCGGCGGATCGCCGGACGACGAAAAGCACCACGACCGACAGCCCGACCAGGAGGATTGTCCCCTCGGGCACCTTCACGGCGAGGGTCGCGATGTAGTAGTACCACCAGCCCTTGCGGCGCATCACGCCGTTCAGGTAGACGGTGTATCCCTCGATGTCGTCCTCGTTGACGCCTCGGCCGGGGTCGAACCAGTAGCGCGGGATACCCTCGGACTCGAGCTTCTGCTCGTCGAACCCGAGCAGGTAGTGGCGTGGCAAGGGTACCGGCAACCAGGCGAGCGGGGTGCCCTGGAACCGATTGATGCGATACTGGAACGCGGGCCGGAGCAGGTCGTTGGCCGTCGGCTTCGGCCGAGGGTCGGTCGGCAGGCGTGGTCGGGTCAGGCTCCGCGAGGCGAACTCAAACGAACCGAGCGTCTGGAAGACCGACTCGAAGCCGTAGCCGACGTCGATCACGAAGACGCTCAGGAGCACGACCACACCCGCCTGACCCAGCCGTGCCTTGATCGGCGAGAGCAGCCTCGCCCGCTCGGCCGGCAGTACCACGCGCAGGACGCCGAGCAATGGCCAGAGGCCGTAGAGCAACAGCAGGCTGAATTTCGAGAGCAACGCCACGCCGAGCGCCAGCCCGGCGAGCGACGCCCGCGTCCAGGTTGGATTCTTCAGATATCGCCAAAACACATAAGTCGCCCCCGCCCCGAGCGCGGTGGCGGCCATGTCGCTGGTGCAGAGCCGGCCGTGGGCGAGGACGTTGGGGCAGAGCGTCCAGAGCAGGAGGCTGAGCAATCCCCCCCCCGCCCCGTAGAGCCGGGCCGACCAGCCGAAGACGACCAGGCCGCCGATCACCGAAAACAAGGGCATCGGCAGCCGGCCGAGGTCGAACAGTTCGAAATACCGAGAGGCGTTGAAGTACGCGAACGAGTGGGCGAAGCTCGCCTGCGACTCGTCCCGCCAGCTCGGGAGATCGTACAGCCCTTCCGTCGCCGGCTTCGCGAGGACCACAGGAAGCGCGGCCAGGAGCTTCACGAGCGGCGGGTTGTGGTGATAGAGCTTGAACTGCCCGGTCTGCCAGTAGGTGACGCCCGCCGGCAGGTGGACGACTTCGTCAACGGTCGGGTTCTCCTGCAGCAAGCTCTTCACCGCCGCGAGCGCATGGCAGGACAGGATCACCGAGACCGCGAGCGCGACCAAGAGTTTTCCGAGCCGCGTCGTCGGGTTCCAGGGGCGACTTGCGACGAATTCGGGGAGCGGTGGCACCGTCGCGGGGGGAGCCGCCGGGGCAACAGGCTTGGGGCGGAGCGCAGGGTTCGGGCGACGGGCCACGCGATTCACTCCGGGGTGCGGGTCAGGACGCGCTCACGAGCTTCGAGATGGCGGCGAAGCTGCCCTTGAGGTCGCGGTAAAGCTGGCGATAGATCGGATACGCGCGGTCGTGAAGGGCCTTCGCTTCGGCGTCCGTGGACGTGGTCTCGACGACGCGGATGGTGGCGTCGCACGCCTCGGGCACGCTGGCGAAGCCGCCGGTGCCGACCTGGGCGAGCAAGGCGACGCCGAAGGCGGGGCCCTCGACGGCGTTGATGGTGCAGACCTCCTGGCCGTAGATGTCGGCCTGGATCTGTCGCCAGAGCGCCCCCCGGGCCCCGCCGCCGGAGAGTCGGATTTGCTCGATCGACGCCCCCATCTCGCGGATCAGCTCCAGGCTGTCGCGCATGGCGTAGGTCGCCCCTTCGAGCACCGATCGGAACAGGTGCGGACGGCCGTGGCGGACGGTCAGGCCGATCCAGCCTCCCTTGGCGTCGGGGTCGAAGTGCGGCGAGCGTTCGCCCGTGAGGTACGGCAGGAAGAACAGCCCTTCCGAACCCGCCGGCGCCTTGGCGGCCTCGGCACTCATCAACTCATAAGGGTCGACGCCCTGGGCCTTCGCCTCTTCGATAAACGCCTGGCCGAGGTGGTTGCGTGCCCACTGGAAGCTGCCACCGGCCGAGAGCACCACGCCCATCGCGCACCAGGCGTCCGGCACCGCGTGACAGCCGCGTTGGAGCCGACCGACCGGGTCGAAGCCGGCCTCGGAGGTGTGCGCGAACACCACGCCCGAGGTCCCCATTGTCGCGGACACGGCCCCGGCCCGGACGATGCCGTTGCCGACCGCGCTGGCCGGTTGGTCGCCCGCGCCGCCGACAATCGCGGTCCCCTCAAGCAGGCCGGTCGCCTTCGCGCCCAGGGCGGAGACCTTCGCCGAGACCTCCTGGCTTTCGTGGCACGGGGGCAGGAGCGCCGTGTCGATGTCGAGCTTGCCGAGGAGTTCGGTGCTCCAGCGGCGGTTGGCGACGTCGAGCATGAGCGTGCCGGCGGCATCGCTGACCTCGGTGGCAAACGTGCCCGAGAGCCTGTAGCGGACGTAGTCCTTGGGCAGGAGCACCTGGCGGACGCGGTCCCAGTTGGCCGGCTCGTGCCGGCGCACCCAGAGGAGTTTCGGGGCCGTGAAACCGGTGAGGGCCCGGTTCGCGACCATCCGGATCAGGCCTTCGCGTCCGCCGGCCCGCTCCTCGATCTCCGCGCACTCGGCGGCCGTGCGCTGGTCGTTCCAGAGCAAGGCGGGGCGGATGACCTCGCCCGCATCATCCAGGAACACCGATCCGTGCATCTGGCCGCTGAGGCCGACGCCCACCACGTCGGACGGCTTGAGCCTCCCCTTCGCCATGACGCCCTGGATGGTCTCGACGGTGGCCTTCCACCAGAGGTCCGGGGCCTGCTCGGACCAGCCGGGCTTGGGGTGGCCGCAGGGGTACTCGGCCGAGGCGCTGGCGAGGATGGCGCCCGACTCGTCGATGGCGATGGTCTTGGTCCCGGACGTCCCGATGTCGATGCCGAGGGTCACACCCACGCGTTAATCTCCCAGCGCTGCCCGCAACGGAGGACCTTCGGCGCGACCCCTAGGGGCAACCTCGCGGCCTCGGCCTCGAATTCGGAGACGGGAACCGTGTTGAACGTGAACATGTCGTAATGATGGGGCACGACGAACCGGGGCCGGACGGCAGTGGCGAGCGACACCGCCTCGGACGAGTCCATGTTCCCCGAGACCCCGCGTTTCGGGTCCCGCCCGTTGATCGGCAGGAACATCACGTCGAACGGTCGGTCGCACAGTTGTTCAACAAGCCCATCGTAAGCGAGCGTGTCGCCGCTGTGGTAGAGCCGCAGCCCTTCGGCCTCGATCACGAACCCCAGGTAAAGATGCCTGCCGAGATCGTCCGTGTCGAGCCCCTCGTGGGCCGACGGGATCGCCCGGACGCGGTAACCGGCACGATCGATCGATTCGCCCGCGTCGAGGCCGGTCGTCCTCGGCTCGGGGAGCCCCATCTGTAAGGCATGATTCAGGAGCGAGGCGGGCAGTGCCAGTTGTGCCCGTGGCGACGCCCCCATCAGGTCGGGCATCGTGGCGGGGTCGAGGTGGTCCGAATGCTTGTGGCTCGACAGGATCAGGTCCACGTTCTGGAGTTCGTGGCCCCGGAATGGTGCCTCGGTCATCCTGACGTGCGGCTTGTTCGTCGCGGCATACTTGGCCGTGAGGTGCTCGGAGAGATAGGGGTCGATCACCAGCAGCCCGTGTTGCGACTTGATGGCGTAACCACTCTGTCCGAGCCACCAGATCAAGAGCGAGCCCGGGGCCGGTCGTTCGTCGCGGATCTCCTCGAGAAGTTCGGAGCCCTTCTTCGCGGGCTGGATGAGGTCGAAGTTCACGCACTCCTCCGCACGCGAGAAGGACGCGAGCCGCCGAGCGCCGTGTCCGAACCCCGGGGCGCCGTGTGCGAACCCCGGAGCGCCGGGCGCGGGTCTCCAGACCCCGCCCCGACCGAGATCGAAGGAGACCACCCATTCCGGTCCCCAGACCAGTTCGGGACTCGGCCCAGAAAATGGGTCTGGAGACCCGGTTCGCTGGTACGGTGCGGCGACGGCTGGGGCGGGGTCTGTGTACAGACCGGGCACATGGGTGGCGCGCGTTCGGACACATGGGTAACACACTGAACTTATCCCGGTCCTGTGCTCGCGTCCATCGCGGATGCCGCGGCGGCCTCGCCGATCTGCGGGCGGGGTCGGCGGTCGGAGGGCGTCGGGCTGGATTCGCCGGGGCCCACGGCGTTCAGGTCGATCGCGCCGATCTCGTGGCCGGCGTAGTGGATCGTCCAGGCCCCGTCGCGGGCCGTGGCTCGGAGGCCGATCGGCTCGCCGCCGAACGCCTCGCTGATCCGCCAGCACCGGCCCCCGAACTTGAACTGGCCCGCACGGCTGACCTTCCGCACCGACAGGTCCGCGGCGTATTCCAGGTCGGGCAGCCGCTCCAGGAAGCGGCGGTCGCTCACGCGATAGCGGCTCGACGGGACGGCCATCGCCAGCGACTCGTGCGGCCGCTCCTGGTTGTACTCGCGACGCCAGCGGTCGAACCGGCCCTGGGCGTGGGCCAGGTCGTCGAGCGGGCCCCGGCCGATGACCTCCAGCTTGAGCGTGCGGTGGAACCGCTCCTCCTTGCCCTGGGTCTGGGGGTGGTAGGGGGTGCCGTGGGTCACCCGCACGCCCAGCCGCAGGAGCCAGACGGTCAGCCGGGTGTAGGCCCCCGGGGAGTTGCTGGCGTTCCAGGGGGCGCCGTTGTCCATGAGCATCCGCCGCGGCAGGCCGTAGCGGCGGAAGACGTCGGTGAGGTGGGCCTGCACGGTCTCCCGCCGCTGGTCGCCGCAGGCCCGGACCGCCAGCGAGTACCGGGAATGGTCGTCCAGGGCCGTGAGCGTGTGGCAGCGGCCGCCGTCGGCCGTGGCGAAGTCCCCCTTGAAGTCCATCTGCCAGAGGTCGTTGGGGCGCGGGTGCTCGAAGCGGACCCAGTCGCGCGCCGGGGTGCCGCCGCGTGCGGAGTCCTCGAGCCGGCCGTTCCGGCGGAGGATGGCCGTGATGGTGCTGGGGGACGGCGGGTCGGCCGGGCCCCTGGCCTTGAGCCAGTGGTGCAGCTTGCGGCCGCCCCAGGCGGGGTGGAGGTCGCGGGCCTCGAGGACCCTGGCCTCGACCTCCGAGGCCGTGGGCGAGCGGAACGAGCGGGGCCTCCTCGATCGATCGAGGAGGGCGTCGGGCCCGCCGACCCTGGAGCGGTTGAGCCACTTGTATCCGGTCTTCCTGGAGATCCCGAAACGCTCGCAGAGCGTGCTCATGCAGGCCCCCTCGGCCGAGGCCAGGGCCACGAATTCCCGACGATCCAACACGGGGCCACTCTCCTTCCCAGCCATCGCGGACGCCTCCCAGAGGTGCCCGCACAGCTTAAGAGATCGTGTTACCCATGTGTCCGAACGTCTGTTACCCCTGTGTCCGGTCTGTACAGTCTGGAGACCCGCGCCCAGCGCTCGGGGGCTCGGGCCGAGGTCGCGGCGGGGGTCGCCCAGAGTCTGGGCGTCCGAGCTGTGGAGGGGAACCGACACGTTCATCACGACCGTCCCAATTCCTTCCGAACCGTCCTCACGCCCTCGACCATCGCGGCGGACTTGGCGCAGGCGATGTGTCGGGCGGTCTGGGAGTAGCCGCAGTCGGGGGTGATGGAGACGCGTTCGGGGGCGACGTACTGGAGGACGGTCCGGAGCCGCGAGGCCACGAGGTCGGCCGGCTCGATCCAGGTATTCTTGACGTCGATCAGGCCTACGGCGACGTCGAGGTGCTCGGGGAGTTCGCCCAGTCGCTCGACCTCGGCCATCTCCCGGCTGGCGAATTCCAGGGCGAGTTGCTTGATCGCGACCTTGCCGATCTGGGGAAACAGGGGGGCGTACGACCGCCAGCCGACGGCCCGGGCGCGGTAATTCCCGAAGCACATGTGCATGGAGATGTAGGCATTCACGCCCGCGACCGTCCGGGCGATGACGTCGAGGAAATAATCGGCGTCGCCGGGGTGGCAGGCGAAGCTGGGCTCGTCGAGCTGGATGAAATCGACCCCGGCCGCCACGATGTCGCGGAGTTCCCTGTTGACGATCGGGATGAGGGCCTCGGTGACGGCCCTGCGGTCCCTGTAGACCTCCCCGCCGGCGATGCAGCCGGCCAGGGTGAAGGCCCCCGGCACCGGCATCTTGGCGGGGGCGTCGGTCCACCTGCGGAGGCGTCGGTATTCCTCCACGGTTCCCAGTCCGCGCGGGGCTTCGATCTCCGCACGGCAGACGTACTTGCTCCGCTGGTCGTGCGCCGGCGGCCCGAGCCTGCGGCCGACGGGGAGGGCTTCCAATCCGGTCAGGTAATCATAGAAACCGAGGTTGAAGTCGATCCGCTGGACCTCGCCATCGGTGATGATGTCGAGGCCCGCGCGGAGCTGATCCTCAACCGCCAGCCGCACCGCATCGGCCACCGCCTCGTCGCGGTCGAACGGGCCGAAGCGGTCGGGAAAGGCGGCGACGTCGCGGATGAACTGGTCGAACCAGCCGGGGAACGGCCAGCTCCCGATGACGGTCGCGGGCAGGAACGGGCGGTCGCTCATGGCGTGCTCGGGTCCGAGGGAGAGGGCTCGTCGGCGATCGCCGATCAGGGCTTGCCGATCACCTTATCGACCGAATCGACCGCGATCGGGTGGTAGTTCGGCCGGGCTTTGGCGTAGATCGCCCTGGCCCGGGCGAGGCCCCCGGGCGTCTTCTTCAACTCATTGTACAGGGGCATCAGGAACTTGCGGCGGCCGATCGAGGTCAGGAACGATTCGAGACGGGGATAGGCCGGGGCGTAGTGGTTCCGGACGCTCATCACGAGCCACTGCCCGGCGATCTCGACATTCCCGCGCGGGGTGAACTGGAACAATTTGTCGAGTTCCGCCATCGTCTCGACCGGCATCTCCTCCGGCAGGGCCAGCAGGAACCGAAGCCATTCCTGGGTCACCCAGCCCTTCGTGTCGAGATCCTTGAGCGCGGCCTTGAGATTCTTCCAGTCGGCCACGAACGCGTCGATCTTTTTGAACCGCTCGGCCACGGGCGGTGTGAACGTCTCGTTCAGGCCGGGGTTCTCGGTCCAGGCATGGACGTCGACCTGCTCCTTCGCGCCGGGGATCTTCGAGAGGAGTTCCGCGTCGAGCTGGGCCAGGAAGTCGGCCGTGGTGATCGACTGGAAGGCGTTGCGTTCGAAGTAACCTTTGAGGAAGGCGTCGAACTTCGACCGCCCGACGACCGACTCGATCCGTTCGAGGAACAGCGCCCCCTTGTCGTAGGGGACGCGGGTGAAACCCTCGTCCGGGTCGCGGTTGTCGAGGTCGACGTGGAGAATCTGATCCCTCGGGGGCAGCGACTTGATCTCCCCTTCGAGGTCCACGAGGCCGAGCACGCGTTCCATCGCCGCGACGCCGGGCCCGTAGACGTCCTCGACGATCCGGCGCTCGATGTAGACGGTGAACCCCTCATTCAGCCAGAAGTCGCGCCAGGTGGCGTTGGTGACCAGGTTGCCCGACCAAGAGTGGGCCAGTTCGTGCGCCACCAGTGCCACCAGCGAGCGGTCGCCCGCGAGGATCGTCGGCGTGGCGAAGGTCAGTTTGGGGTTCTCCATCCCGCCGAACGGGAAGCTCGGGGGGAGGACCAGGATGTCGTAGCGTCCCCATCGATACGGCCCGAACCGTTCGGCGGCGACCTGGACCATCCTCTGGGTGTCGGCGAACTCGAAGGCCGCCTTGTCGACGACGCTCGGCTCGGCGTAGACGCCCGTCGTCGGCCCGAGTTCGCGGAAGGCGAGGTCCCCGACGGCGACGGCGATCAGATATGGCGGGATCGCCTGCGTCATCTGGTACTGGAACTTGCCGGTAGCGACATCGCCGCGGACCTGGTCGGCCGCCATGACGGCGGTCATGCCCGGCGGCGCCTGGATGCTGGCGGTGTAGGTCGCTCGGACGGCCGGGGAGTCCTGGATCGGGATCCAGCTCCTCGTGTGGATGGCCTCGCCCTGGCTGAACAGAAAGGGCTTCTGCTTGCCGGCGGTGAGCTGGGGGTCGAGCCACTGGAGGGCCGTCGAGCCGGGCGACGTGTGGTAGAGAATCCGCACGACGCGGTCTTCGGGCCGGACGCGGATGCTGAGGGGCGCGCCATGGACCTTGTCGGTCTCGCCGAGGATCGAGGGGACGTTCCGGAGCGATTTCTCGTCGGGTCCGGCGAGGACGTTGGTGATGGTCAGGTCTCGGGTGTCGAGCACGAGCGGGGCATTCGCCGGTGCCGACTGCGCGCGTTCGAGGTGCTCGGTCGCGACGCCGACGATCCGCTTCCTGCCGAAGTCGATGGACAGGTCCAGGCCGAGCGAGGTGACCTTGATCTGGTCGGGCCGGGCGTAAGAGTGCACGTCGCGCCTGGGGTCGGCGGCCGGGGCCATGGCGGCGGTCCCCAGCACGAGGGCCAGGGCGAGTCGAGGACGGAGCCGGTTCGTCAGCATCGCTTCGGGATCCCCGCGGATCGGGCCATCGCGGCGTGGAGACTCACGCCGCCGGATTGGATCCTGACGATCGTAACGGCCGCGACGCCCCCGTGCCAGGCGACCGCGACCGGGCCCGCGCTTGTATGCCGGCCTCGGAACGGCTAGCGTTTCGGATCACGATTGCGCAACAACCTGGAGAGTCCCCAGACATGCCGGCCAATCTTCCGCCTCAGTACATGAAGGCCGAGGAGGACTTCCGCAAGGCCGGCTCGCCCGCCGAGAAGCTGGAGGCGCTCCGGACCCTGTTCCGCCTGCTGCCCAAGCACAAGGGGACGGAGAAGCTCCAGTCGGACCTCAAGCAGAAGATCAGCCGCGCCCGCGACGAGGTCGAGGCCGGCAAGTCGGGCGGGAAGAAGTCGGGGCCGAGCTACCGGGTCCCCCGCGAAGGGGCGGGCCAGGTGGTGCTCGTGGGGGCGCCGAACGCCGGCAAGAGCGCGATCCTCGCCGCGACCACCAACGCGAAGCCCGAGATCGCCCCCTACCCATTCACCACCCGGGCCCCCTACCCGGGGATCGTCTCGCACCTCGACATCCGATTCCAGCTCGTGGACCTGCCGCCGATCACGGCCGATTTCCTTGAGCCCTGGGTCCCGAACATCATCCGGTCGGCCGACGCCGCCGCGCTGGTCGTGGACCTGGCCGACGATGACTTGATCGAAGGCGCCGAGGTCGCGCTCGGGAGGCTGGCCGACGTGCACACGGAGCTGGTCGGCGAGCTGCCGTTCGACGTCGAGGACGAGACGCTCCAGCACGTGAGGACGATCCTGGCGGCCAACAAATGCGACGACCCGGCGGCGAAGGACCGGCTGGAGCTGTTGACGGAGTGGGTCGCGGGACGTTTCCCCATCCTGGAGGTGTCCGCGACGACCGGCCTCGGCCTGGAAAGTCTGAAGGCCGGGGCGTACGATCTCCTGGGGGTGTTGCGGATTTACACCAAGGTCCCCGGCAAGCCGGCGGACCGGAAGAGCCCGTTCACCGTCCCCCAGGGCAGCACGGTGCTCGACCTCGCCCGGGAAATCCACAGGGATCTGGAGCAAACCCTCAAGTTCGCCAAGGTCTGGGGCACCGGGGTCTTCGAGGGCCAGACCGTGAAGCGTGACCACGAGTTGCACGACGCCGACGTGGTCGAGCTGCACACGTGATGCAATCGGAGAATTCGGTCGGACGGTTGGCGGATTCGGGCGTAGAATAGGACTGTCGGATCTGGGCGTAGACGTGATGAGGCGCGCGTGAGAGGTCACAGCACGTTGAATACGACCGAGCCCACTTTCTTCGTGGATGAGCATTCCTCCAAAGATGGATGGATGGGGGGTTCCGCGATGGAGACGGCGCTGATCGTCGAGGACGATGCCGACCAGGCGGACCTGGCCTCGCGGCTGGTGGGGCTGCGCCGGTTCAAGGCATCCGTCGCGCACGACGGCCGGGCGGGCCTGGAGCTGATCCGCTCGCTCCGGCCCGACCTCGTCCTGCTCGACCTGATGCTGCCCGACATCGACGGGTTCGAGGTCTGTCGCCTGGTGCGGGAGGACCCGCGGACGATGCTCACGCCCATCGTGATGCTCACCGCGCTCAGCGACGCCCGCAACCGCATGAGGGGCTACCGGGTGGGGGCGAATGCCTATGTCACCAAGCCCTACTCGGCCGAGCAGCTGTTCGCGGCTATCCGCAGGGTCCAGGCCTGGCGCGAGAAGATGCGGGAGTCGAAGATCCGGGGGGAGATCCTCGTCGAGCTGCGCAGCGAGGTGACGTTCCTCCAGGAGGTCAACGACATGCTCGTGAACGTCACGCGGGCGTTCCCGTTCGCCTCGCAGGACGTGATGCACCTGCGGCAGGCCCTGATGGAGATGGGCCAGAACGCGATCGAGTGGGGCAACAAGTACCACGTCGACAAGCTCGTCCGGATCGAGTACCGGATCCATTCCGACCGCGCCGAGGTCGTGATCCGCGACGAGGGATCGGGGTTCGACCGGGCGAATCTGTCGCACGCGGCGTCGCCGGACGATCCGTTGGCCCACCTGGACGTGCGCGAGAAGCTGGGGCTCCGTGAGGGCGGGTTCGGACTCATGATCACCCGAGGGATGGTCGATGAAGTCCGCCATAACGAGGTCGGGAATGAGGTCACGCTGATCAAGCGGTTCCAGGCCCAGCCCCCGGCCGACGCGGACGGCGAGGGCGACCCTCTCGCGTCGGACGGGCGCCCCTCATGAACGACAGGCCGCTGCTCGTGGTGGTCGACGACGAGCCGGAGGTCCTGCGCTCCGTGCACGACCTCCTGCGCTACGACTACAAGGTCGAGACCTTCACCAGGCCCGCCGACGCCCTGACGGCCCTCGGGGGCCTGCCCGAAGTGAGCGTCGTGATGTCCGACCAGCGGATGCCCGAGATGCCGGGCGTGCAGTTCCTGCACCGGGCCAAGGAGCTCCGCCCGGACGCGACCCGCCTCCTGATGACCGGCTACGCCGACATCAAGGCGGTGATCGACGCCATCAATCAGGGGAGCATCTACCGTTACATCACGAAGCCCTGGGAGCCCGACGAATTCCTCGGGGTCATCCGCCAGGCGACCGAGCAGAACGCCCTGATTGTCGAGAAGAATCGCCTGGTCGAGGAACTGAAGGCGAGCAACCTTCGTCTGCGCGAGGCCAACCGGCTCAAGTCCGCATTCATCGAGGTCGCCAGCCACGAGCTGAACACCCCCGTGACGGTCGTCCTCGGGCTGACCGAACTCTGGCGGATGTCGCAGGCGGGCAAGGCCTCGGACGCCGAGAAGGGCTGGGTGGACCGGATCCACGCCGCCGGAAAGCGGTTGGAGACGACGGTCGAGCGGATGCTCAAGCTCCTGAAGTCGACTCGGTTCTCCGCCGCCATCGACGCGGCGCCGGTCGAGCTGGACGGCCTGATCCGCCGGGCGATCCAGGACCTCCACCCGTTCCTGGAGGCGCGGACGCAGTCGGTGGAGCTGGCCCTGCATCCCGGCCTGGGGATCGCCGAGGTCGATTCGCACAAGTTGACCGATATCCTGACGAATCTGGTCGTGAACGCGATCAAGTTCACCCCGGATGGCGGCACGATCCAACTCAAGGCCGAGCCGGACGGCGAGAACGTCCGGTTCGAGGTGTCCGACCAGGGCGTCGGCATCGCGCCTGAGGAGTGCCCGCACCTGTTCGAGCCGTTCTTCACCGGCTACGACACGATGCGGCACTCGTCCGGCGAGTACCAGTTCGGCAAGCGAGGGATCGGGCTGGGGCTCTGCCTGGTGAAGACCTTCGTCGAGCTGCACGGCGGGACGGTCGAGGTCAACAGCGAGCCGGGCAAGGGCTCGACCTTCGTCTTCGCCGTCCCTCGCAAGTTCCGGGGGATGGGCCCGGCGACGCTCCCGCCCCCGAATCCCAACGGCCTCCACGCCGGTGCGGCGTCAGGCGTTGTTTGAACCCGGGTTCCCGTTCTGCTGGCTGGCGATGTAGTCGCGGAGGAAGCGGTTGAAGGTCGGCAGCCCGGCGGCGGCCCAGGCCGATTCGATGGCTTCCTTGACCTTCTGGTTCACCGCCTGGAGGGCGCGGAAGGCGGCGGCGTCCTCGGGGTCGGAATCCTGTTCGAGCCCCAGGATCTGGTCGTGGGTGTTGACCGAGAGCAGGAACCCGGCCGGGTTGTCCCACGGCTGGACCTGCAACTTCATGTGAGGGTACCCGGCATTGCCGAGCCGGAGGGCGACGATCGGTGCCCCCCCCACGGGCGACTTCCCGACCCGCTCGAACGGGGGCGCGGTCAGGAGCGCCTCGGCCTCAAGGCCGTCGGCCCACTGGAGTCGCCGCTTCACGGGCTCGGGGATATTGCCGCCGGGGTAGGCGATCTCCAGGTAGCTTGAGATCGCGGACCGAAGGAGGTCGAGCCGGAGATTCCGGTACGGGCTGGACGCTCCGGTCGAGGGGGACTCCATGGCCGTGGACTCGGTCGGCGACGGCGATCCTGCGGGGCCCGGACACCCCGGGCCGCCCGCCGGCATTGCCTCAAACTATCTTACAAGGCCCCGGCCGCTCCCGACCATAGGGCAAGCCAAAGGGAACCCGAGCCAATCCATCGGCGTCGGATGAGCATCTCCCGTCGCACCGAACCGGATGAAAGCGCCGTCGCACCGAACCGCATGGAAGCGCCGGGCGAGCATCTCCCGATGCCGCCCCACCGGTTGCCCCGGCGTAGGACGAAATCGGGCCTCCCGAGCCGTCGACGTGGGCCCCGGTCGAGGGGAAGGGAGATCCGATCCGGTGATCCACTTCGGCAGGTTGTCGGGCAGCATCGGAGATGCTCGCCCGGCGCGGAGGGAGGCTGAGGTTCCCGGAGATGGAACCTCACGGACGCCCAAGAAAGCAAAATTAGCCCAGGGTTTCCATCTCGATGACCATCGACTCGGACTGCCCGTGTTTGAGGACCCGCAGGCCGGCGTCGACGCCCTTGGCCTGGAGGTTGATGGCGTCGGTGGTCTGGGTGTAGGGCTCCAGCGAGATCACGTCGTCTTCCTTGGGGGTGTAGACGACCAGTTCGCGGAAGTTCTTGTCGAACAGGATGCGGACCTCGCCGCCGAGATTGAGGTCACGCAGACGGCAGACCGCCCGGTCGCCTTCGAAGGTCAGGCCGGTGAAGACGTCGTCGAGCTTGAGCCCGAGGCGAGGCTTACCCTGGCGGAAGTCCAGGGCCTCAGTCACCGGCTTGACCTCGCCGGTCGGGAGGAACTCTTCGAGGACCCAGGACTTCGACGCCGGGTAGATCACGCTCGTCTTCGAGGCGTCCGCCCCGGGGTCGAGCGGGAGCTTGAAGTAGGGGTGGATGCCGAAGCCGTAGGGCAGGTCGCGCTCGGTCGGGTTGGTGACGGTGATCTTCATCGTCAGCTTCCGGCCAGACAGGGTGAAACGCACCTGGAGGATGGCGTCGGTCGGCCAGAGGGGGCGAAGGCCCGGGGAATGCTTGGCGAGCTGGTAGCGCCCTTCGACGAAGGCCTCGTTCGCGTTCGCGCCCGAGTCCACGACATCCCAGGCGGCGTCCATGGCGAAGCCGTGGATGGCGTTGGGGCCGAGGGTGACGGGGAGCTGGTAGTTCTTGCCGCCGAACGAGTATTTGCCGTCGCGGATGCGGTTCGGATAAGGGAAGAGGATCGGCGTGCCGTTGCGGGCGGGGTCGCGGGGCTTCTCGACGAAGTCGGGGGTCGTGGCCAGGATCGGCCGGATCTTGCCGCCGATGGGGAGCTTCAGGTCGAATAGGTTGAACCCGAACGACGGCAGGACCGAGGCCGATGCGCCGGTGGCGTCGTCCTTGAGCGTGATGACCTGCCGGGAACCCCTGGTCTCATTGATGACGCGGTAGGCCATGGGCCGCCTCGAAGTCGTGGCCGGTGACGGGGTGCGTGCGGCCTGCCTGCGTCGGCCGGGTCGCCTGCTCGCACCGCCCGAGATGTCGGGAGGAAGTCGGCCCTATTCGACCGAAGTCGGGGGCCGATTGCAAAGGGCCGCCGGGCGCGTAAGATCCGTTTTTCCCAACCGCGCTGGAGGATCCCTCGTGCCGACCGTCCACTCCCCCGCCCTCCGCCAGTTCGCCGTCGAACTGTTCATCGCCGCCGGCGTCCCCGCGGTCGACGCCGCCATCGTCGCCGACAACTTGATCGGAGCCAACCTCCGGGGCCACGACTCCCACGGCGTCCTCCGGATCCCCCAGTACGTCGATTTCATCCAGAAGGGCGAATACAAGCCCGGCGCGCCCCTGACGGTCGAGCACGAATCACCCGGCGTGGTCGTCTGCGACGGCGGCTGGGGCATGGGCCAGGTCCAGGCCCATAGGCTGCTGGACCTGATCCTGCCCAAGGCCAAGACCCTCGGCCTGGCCGCCGGCACGGCGAAGAACTGCGGGCACATCGGCCGGCTGGGCGAGTATGCCGAGCGGGCGTCCGACGAGGGGCTCGTCCTGATCGCCACCGTCAACAACTGCGGCGCCGGCCTCCGCGTCGCCCCGCCGGGGGGGCTTGAGGCGAGGTTGGGGACCAATCCCCTGTGCGCCTCGGTGCCGACGGATGCCGGCCCGGTGGTTCTCGACTTCGGCACCAGCGTCGCCGCCGAGGGGAAGGTCCGCGTCCACTACTTCAACAACCGCAAGCCGGTCCCCGAGGGCTGGCTGCTCGACTCGCACGGCCAGCCGACGACCGACCCGTCGGTCCTCTACGAGAAGCCTCTTGGGACCATCCTCCCGATGGGCGGGTCGCAGGCCTACAAGGGGTTCGGCCTCGGGCTGGTGCTGGACATGCTCGCGGGCGGGCTGAGCGGAGGCCGCGTCGCGCACAAGGGGGCGCCGCCGGCCAAGGGGAACAACGTCGTGTTCATCGCCCTCGACCCCGGCCACTTCGCCGGCAAGGATGAGATGATCGGCCAGACCAGCGAGCTGGCCGAGTACGTCCGGTCGACCCCGAAGGCCGAGGGGGTCGATGCGATCCTGCTCCCCGGCGACCCCGAGCGACGGACGATGGCGCTGCGGTCCAAGGTGGGGATCCCGCTGGAAGAAGGCCACTGGGCCAAGCTCTGCGAGCTGGCCGAGGCGCTGAAGGTCGACACCCCGACGGTGTGACCGCCTGGAGTGCGGAAGCTTGCTTCCGCTGTCGCCCGGTGGGAGCTTGCTCCCGAGAAACCCAATCGGAGAGCAGCGGTAAACTTCGATCTCGCACGCGGAGCAAGCTCCTCGATAACAGAGCGGAAGCGAGCATCCGCACTCCACGCCTTCGATCAAGGGAAACGAAAACGCCCGGCAGGTGCCGGGCGTTTTCGATTCAAGACCTAGCGAGGAAGGTCAGGCCTTCTTGGCGGGATCTTCGCCGTTAATCCAGTCGCCTTCGAGGGCCTGGTACTTCGGCGGGTTGAGGGTGGAGCCTTCGAGGCCGGCCTTCCAGCCGATGACCTGGTTGGGCTTGCCGCGGAGCTTGGAGCGCTCTTCCCACTTGGCCGACCAGGAGCTGTCCGCGCCGACGACGTCGCCGTTGGCCTTGTCGAAGAAGAGGGCCTTGCCCTCGCGGTAGGACTGCACGCCCATGTTGACCGTGGCGATGGCGGCGTAGCCGAGGTCGGCGGTGCACATGGTCTCGGGGTTGCGCGACCGGATGCACTCGATGAAGTGATTCCAGAGGGCGCGGGTGTCGTCCTTCGGCTGCGGCGGGGTGAACTTGTCGCCGGTGAGGCCGAGGTTGGTGCCCGGAGGGGCGGGCTTGCCGCCGAGGGCGTGGGCCTGCGAGCCGTGGACCATGAACGGCCCGTCTTCCTTGTTGCTGCCGAAGAAGATCTGGCCGGTGTGGCCGCGGATCATCTCGGGGATCTGGATGTCATTGGCCATCGTCGCGGTGATGATGACCTGGCAGCCCTCGTCGTAGTCGGCGACGACGGTGGCGACGTCGGGGCAATCGCGGCCGTCATACTCGAAGTAGAGGCCGCCAGCGCCGACGACCCGGCGGGGGAACCGGACGCCCATCGCCTGGATCAGGTGGGTCAGCTGGTGGACGAAGAGGTCGGTGTACATGCCGCCGCCGAACTCCCAGTAGCAGCGCCACTGGGCGAACTTGGCGCGGTTGAACGGCATGTCCGGGGCAAGGCCGAACTCGGTGCCCAGGAACATCTTCCAGTCGACCGTCTTGGGGTTCATGTCCTCGGTCAGCGGGTAGTATCGCCACTGGCCGACGGAGCTGTTGCGGTAGTAGCTCGTCATGCCCTGCATGACGTGGCCGATCTTGCCGCCGGTGATCATCTCGTTGGCCATCTTCCAGCGCGGATCCGCGGTGGACTGGACGCCGACGGTCATGATCTGCTTGGTGCGCTTGACCGCCTCGGCCACCTTGCGGGCCTCGTCGATCGTGTGGGTCATCGGCTTCTCGCAATAGACGTCGCGGCCCGATTCGAGGGCGTCGATCGTCATGCGGGCGTGCCAGTGGTCGGGCGTGGCGATGACGACCGCGTCGACGTCCTTGTTCTCAAGGACCTTGCGATAGTCGATCTCGGCCTGCTTGGCGCCGGTCTTCTTCTTGGCCCGTTCGCGGTTGCCCTCGTAGACGTCGGCGACGGCGATGATGTCGACCGGCTTGCCCTCATCCTTCATGTCCATCAGGACTTTGATGTGGGCCTGGGCACGACCGCCGGGTCCGAGGATCGCGAAGTTGAGGCGCTCATTGGCGCCTTTCACCTTGCCGATGGCGGGGTGGGCGATCGCCGCCTGGCTGGTCAGGAGGGCACCCGTCGCCGCGCCCGTGGTCTGCAAGAAACCACGACGCGACACCGCGTTCTTCTCGGTCATCGCACGGAACTCCTGGACATCAATTTGGGCAGGGGAACTCGGGCGCGAAGGAGGCCGCCTGGTGGGAGTCTGGCGGGATCACGCCGGCTAGCGTCATCGTCCCCCAGGGGCCCTGCCCTTGCAACCCTGTTGTCCTTGCCTACACCGTTTTTGGGGAAATTTGTCCACGCCCCGGGATCAACCCGCGGGACCCGACCGGGAGAGGCCAGCCTGCCATGCAATTCGTCAAGGAAACCCGGATCGCCGCCAGCCCGGAGCGGGTCTTCGCCTTCCACGAGGAGCCGGGGGCGATCCTCAAGATTACCCCCCCCTGGGAGAAGGTCGAGGTGGTCTCCGGCGGCGACTCGATCAAGGTGGGCTCCCGGGTCGTCTTGCGGACCCACCTGGGCCCCATCCCCCTGACCTGGATCGCCGAGCACACCGAGTACGAGCCCGGCCGCCTGTTCGCCGACCGTCAGGTCTCGGGCCCGTTCGCGTCCTGGTACCACCGGCACGGGTTCTTGCCCGATGGTCAAGGCGGGACAATCCTTCGGGACGATGTCCAGTTCACTCCGCCGGGAGGATGGTTGGGACGCGCGCTCGGGAAACGCTTCATCCTGAACAAACTGGAGCGCATGTTCGCCTACCGTCACCAGGCCACGAAAGCCGCGTTCGAATCCGCCAACTAGCTGACTAACCGGGAATTCACCGTGCGGGGCGTGCGAGAAAATGTCGCCGGTTCCCCCTAAGAAACGGTCCCCCGGGACGTCGAAGAATCGCGGAAGTCGGCCGGATTCCGCATCGCGGCTTGACGAACCTCGGTTACAATTGTCCGTGGGCTGATGTCGAACCCGTCCGCGGTCCTCTACCTCGTACCCCAACGAGGTCGCCGCGGCCGATTCCCCCCACGTCTCCTGGTCGCCGAAGACAATTCCATGGCCACGACGATCCTCTGCCCGAATTGCTCCGTGGTTCTGAACGTGCCGGCTGACGCCATCGGCAGGCGCCTGCGCTGTCCCAAGTGCCAGACGCGGTTCCAGGCCGGAACCGGGGCCCCCTCGACCTCCCCCACCGCCACGGCGAGGGGCACGGCCGAGATCGCCCCGCCGTCGGTCGACAACCTGAAGCGGCCGCCATCGGTGGATTTCGACCTGCCGGTCGCCCCGATCGCCCCGGGGTCGCTCCGCGAGCAGTTCGACATCCCCCTGCTCTCGGAACCCGCCAGCAAGCCGGCGGCCGGGGGGGCCCAGGGGGACGCGCTGGCGCTCTTCCAGGACGACCCGCCCGCTCGCAAGCGGCCCCGGGGGGCCGAGGCGAGGATGCAGGCCCGCCGGTGCCCGACCTGCGGCGGCTACGTGCCCCAGGGGATGTCCCTGTGCTCGAACTGCGGCATCGATATCGATACCGGCCGCCGCGTCGACCTGATGGAGGACATCACGGGCCCCGCCCCGACGCGTTCGACCACGCCACCGATCGGAGTGATCCTGGTCGGCTCGCTCGCGCTCATGGGCAGTGTTGTCCTGACCCTGATCTCGTTCCTGATGTTCCAGAAGGGTGTGACCGGGGCACAACTGCTCCTGGTCCCCTGCCTCTTCGGGATCTACGCAGCGGTCCAGTTTCTCCGGAACAAGTCGATCAAGCTCCTCGTCATCGCCCTCACCATCGGCGCGATCATCGACGTCATGCTCCTGGTCGCCATGCCGCTCTATACTGCTTACGACGACGTCCAGATCGTCGCCCGACCTCATTCGGACAATCCCGACGACGATGATGTGAAGATCACGTCCCCGATCGACCGCTTCGATTCCCAGAAATTCACCTGGGGCATCGCCCTGCTCGTCGGCTACGCCGCCGTTTGCGTCTACCTCAACAGCCCGCCGGTGCGGCGCCACTTCAACAGGCAACTCGGATAGCGCGGCGAGCGGCCTGATCAATTCACTGGTGCGGCTCAGGCCAACCGCGACGGGCGAGCATCCGATCCGACTTCGCGGTACGGCGCGTCATCCGTCGTTATGCACCGGGAGATGCTCGGCCGGTGCACCACGCGGGCCCGCCTCATGGGTCGGTCGGGGACGGAAAACACAACGACCTCGCGAGCTGAAAACAGCTCGCGAGGTCGTTGTGAATACCCCCACGGGGACTCGAACCCCGGTCCCTAGGCTGAGAACCTAGTATCCTAGGCCACTAGACGATGGGGGCAGGTATGTAGAAGATTATTGCCTCCGCGATGCCCGGTGTCAACCACCTGGTTCCGAACGGGCCCGACTCTCGGGGAGAATTTGCCGCATCGCCGTTACGGTACGTTCGCACAGCGGAGGGGGTGGGCGTATAATCCATCGGATTGGCAGGAGTTCGGCGGTGTTGCCCCGGGAATTGTCGCGAATGTCGACCGAAGCCGCGCCCGCGTACGACCTCGAAGCGACGCTCCACGAGCGGTTCGGGCTGGAGCATTTCCGCAAGGGGCAGCGGGCGGTGATCGAGTCGGTCCTGGCCGGGCGGGACGTCCTCTGCGTCATGCCGACCGGCGGAGGCAAGAGCCTCTGCTACCAGTTGCCCGCGCTGCTCCTGAACGGGCCGACGCTCGTCGTGAGCCCGCTGATCGCATTGATGAAGGACCAGGTGGACGCCCTCGAGGCCAGGGGGATCCGCGCCACGGTGCTGAACTCGATGCTCGACCCCGCCGAGCAGCGGGCACGGCTCTTCGAGATCCAGTCGGGCCGCTACGACCTGGTCTACGTGGCGCCCGAGCGGTTCCGCAGCTCCCGGTTCGTCGAGATCATGTCGGAGGTCAAGCCCGCGCTCCTCGCCGTGGACGAGGCCCACTGCATCAGTGAGTGGGGGCACGACTTCCGGCCCGATTATTCGCGGCTCGGCCTCGCCCGGAAGAAACTCGGTTCCCCCCCGTGCATCGCCCTCACAGCGACCGCCACCGACCTCGTGCGGCGCGACATCGCCCACCACCTCGACCTGAACGACCCGCTCCAGTTCGTCAGCGGCTTCGATCGGCCGAACCTGTCCTACGAGGTCGTGGCCGCGCGACGCGACCCCGAGAAACTCGAACGACTCGCCCGGACCCTCGAACAGCACCCGGGCTCGGCGGTCGTTTACGCATCGAGCCGGGCCCGTTGCGAGAACGTCGCGCAGTACATCGAGCACGAACTGCGGCGGAGCGTCGTCGTCTACCACGCGGGGCTGCCGCGCGAGGATCGGACCGCGGCACAGGACGCCTTCATGGAAGGGCGCGCGGAGATCGTCGTGGCCACCAATGCCTTCGGCATGGGTGTCGACAAGCCCGACATCCGCTCCGTCATCCACTTCAACATGCCGGGGACCCTCGAAGCCTATTACCAGGAGGCCGGCCGCGCGGGCCGCGACGGGGATTCGGCCGCCTGCGTGCTCCTCTACGCCATCGGCGATCGCAAGCTCCACGAGCTGTTCATCGAGAACGAGTACCCGCCGAAGGACGTGATCCACCGGATCTACGAATACCTGCGGCTCCAGGACGCCGACCCGATCGAGCTGACCCACGGCGAGATCAAGGAGCGGCTCGGCCTGAACCTGAGCGAGTCGGCCGTCGGGGCGGCGCTCAAGATCCTGGAGACCGCCGGGGGGCTGGAACGATTCCACCCCCGCGAGAACATGGCGATCATCCGGATCAACACCGAGCCGGAGGACGGCAGCCTGGTCGACCGCCTTGGCCCGCAGGCCCACGTCCAGCGCATGGTGTTGATGGCCCTCGAAGCCCTCGTCGACCGCCGGCTCCGCGAGCCCGTCTACATCGCTCCGGACGAGATCGCCGGTAGCCTCGGCCTCGACCGCACCGCGTTGACCCGCGCCATCCGTGCCCTCACAGCGGACCTGCCCATCGACTACGTCCCGCCGTTCCGGGGCAACGCCATCCGGGTCATCGACCGCGACGTCCGGGCGAAGCAATTGCCGATCGACTTCCAGGCGCTCAACGTCCGTCGCCAGAAGGAGTTCGACAAGCTCGACCGGATGATCACCTACGCCGAGAGCCGCGACTGCCGCCGCGAGACGATCCTCGGCTACTTCGGCGACCCCGACGCCACCGCCTGCGGAAACTGCGACAACTGTGCGCGGGGCGACGGCGAGCTGAACGTCTCGGGCAAGCCGGCGCGGGCGATCGACACGCCGGGCGGACGGGAGGTCCTGCTGAAGGCGCTGTCGGGCGTCGCCCGGGCGAAGGGCCGGTTCGGGAAGACCGCCATCGCCCAGATGCTCGCGGGGTCGAACTCGGAGAAGGTGACGAAATCGGGGCTGGCGAGCCTGAGCACGTTCGGGATCCTGTCGGCCTTCCGACAGCCGGAAATCGCGGCCCTGCTCGACGCCCTGACGGCGGCCCGGTACCTGGAAAGCGAGGAGGTGGACCGCTTCCGCCCCATCCTCAAGCTGAGCGACAAAGGCCGCGATTTCCTGAAGGCAAGCGAGTCGCACTCCCCATCGCTCAGCCTCCCCGATCCGCTGTTCGCCAAGGTCCGCAACGGGGGCCTGGAGCGCATAGCGAGGACGACGCCCGCGCCAAACGAACCCAACCCGCCCGCGGAGGACGGCCCGCCTGCCGATCTGTCCACCAACCCGCTCTATAACCGCCTGCGTTCCATGCGGACTGCCTGGGCGACCGAGGCTGCGGCCCCGCCATACACGATCTTCTCGAATGCCGTGCTCGAAGACCTGGTGAGGCAGAAGCCCCGATCGGCCCAGGAACTCCAGGGGATCAAGGGATTCGGCCCCTCGCGGATGGAGAAGTTCGGAGCGGCGATCCTCGCCGCGATCCAGGGAGAGGCCCCGTCGGCGACGACTCCTGCGCCGGCCCCGATCGCGCCCCCGGCTCCATCACCGCCTCCGGTGGCGCCATCCCCGCCTCCGGTGGCGCCATCCCCGCCAAAGCCGCCGGCAACGGTTGTCACCTCGCCCGCCCCGGTCGTAGCACGCGCCCATCCCGACCCCTCCTCCGGCGGCTATGTGCCGACGGAGGAGTGGACGTGGAGGCTGGTCGAGAAGGGGTTCGGCGCGAACGAATGCGCGGCGATCCGTTCACTGGAGGTCTCGGCGATCTTCCGGCACCTCGTTCTCTGCGTACGGAAGGGGAAGCCCGTGCCGGCGGAGTCGCTGATCCCGGCCGAGTGGTTCGACCGGTTCGAGGCGGCCTGGGTGACGGGAAGCCGGGAGGCACCGGAGGGGCTTTCGGACATGGCCAGGGAGTACTGGAATCTGTTCCAGGCGTGGCATAAGTGATTGTGAACGCGAGCCGATGCGTTCGTGGGAGCGGTGGACGTCGACCGATGGTCCTCGCGGCACCACACCCGACGGGTTTGTGAAGATGGTGCGGTCACGCGTTGCGGAGGGCCAGGCGGAGCATGTTCAGGGCGTGCTTGGTGGCGCGGCTTTGGATGACCTCGCGGGGCTGCTCGGGGCCGACTTCGAGCTTCTTCACGATCACGACCTCGCCGACGGCCAGGCCGATGTAGACGGTGCCGACGGGCGTCTCGGGCGTGCCGCCGCCGGGGCCGGCGATGCCGGTCACGCCGATTCCGGCGTCCGATCGGAATTTCGCCTTCACCAGCGTCGCCATCGCGGCGGCCACCTGCTCGCTCACGACGCCATATTCTTCGAGGAGTTCCCTCGACAGGCCGAGCAACTCGATCTTGGCATCGGGGGTGTAAGTCACGAGCCCGCCGTGGTAGACCGAGCTGACGCCGGGGACGGTCGTAAGTTGACGCGCGATCAGGCCGCCGGTGCAGGACTCGGCCGTGGCCAGCGTAGTTCCCGTGCGGTGCATCTGATTCACCGCCGATTCCAGGACGTCGACGGTCCCCTCGCCGACGATGAACTCGGCAAACCGCTCGCGGATGGTGTCGATGGTCTCCTGCATCATCGCGCGGGCGACGTCTTCGGTCGGGCCCTCGCCGGCGACGCGGAAGGCGATCGTGGCGTCGGACGCGGTGATCCCGACCTCGGGCACGCGGCCCCGGACGGTCAGGTCCATCGCCATCATCTCGACCTCGGACTCGCCCTTGCCGAACAGGTTGATCTTGTGGTGGACGATCACGCGGTCAACAAACCCGCCGGATTTGAACCGGGGGACGACCTGCTCGCCGAACATCGTCTTCATCTCGTTCGGGACGCCGGGCAGGCAGGCGATCGTCGCCCGGCCCACCTTCCGCCAGACCCCGGGGGCCGTGCCGACCCGGTTGAAGAGCGCCTCGGCGCCCTCGGGCAGGAGCGCCTGGACCTTGTTGCGCTCGGGCATCTCGCGGCTGCGTCGGGAGAACAGGGCGCGGATCGCCTCCAGGCTATCGGGATCCTCTTTCAACGAAACCCCGGCCACGGCCGCGACGACATCGCGGGTCAGGTCGTCCTGGGTCGGGCCGAGGCCGCCGGAGACGATGATGAGGTCGGCGCGCTCGATGGCGACCCGGAAGGCGGCCACGTTCTCGTCGAAGTCGTCGCCGATCGTGGTGTGGAATCGGACGGGGATGCCGAGGTCGCCGAGCGACTTGCTGATCCACTGACTATTGGTGTCGAGGCTCTGGCCGCTGATGAGCTCGCTGCCGATGGCGATGATCTCGGCTTTCATTCGGGCATCCTGATCCGGTCGGTTCGATTCGTCGCAGGGCGGAGGAGACATGTTACCAGCCGGCGTGCGGCGTTGCACCCTCTCCGGCGCCGCCGCCGTCGGCTATAGTGGTTCCGGACGAACGACTTCCAGCGACCCGAACCAGTGATCGACGCATGAACTACCTCGTGACCGGCGGTGCGGGATTTATCGGGAGCCACCTCTGCGATCGACTGATCGCCGAAGGCCACCGCGTCCTGGCCCTGGACGACCTCAGCACCGGCCGCTATTCCAACGTCGCCCACCTCGAAGGCAACCCGGCGTTCGAGCTCCGGGTCGCGAGCGTGACCGATCCGGTGGTCGTCGAGCGCTGCGTTGTCGATTGCCAGGCGGTGTTCCACCTGGCGAGTGCGGTCGGCGTGAAGCTGGTGGTCGATCAGCCGGTCAAGACAATCGAGACCATCGTGAACGGGACGGACATCGTCCTCCGGTTCGCCGCACGGTACCGCCGCCCTGTCCTGCTGACCTCGACGAGCGAGGTCTACGGCAAGAGCGAGAAATTCCCCTTCGCCGAGGGGGACGACTGCGTGATGGGCCCGACGACCACCAGGCGGTGGGCGTACGCCTGTGCCAAGGCCCTCGACGAGTTCCTCGCCCTCGCCCACTGGCACGAGGCGAGGCTGCCGGTCGTCGTGGCGCGGCTCTTCAACACCGTCGGGCCCAGGCAGACGGGTCGTTACGGGATGGTCGTCCCCCGGTTCGTGAGCCAGGCCCTGGTGGGCGAGCCGCTCACCGTCTACGGCGACGGCAAGCAGAGCCGCTGCTTCGGGCACGTGGCCGACGTCGTCGGGGCCCTGATCGGCCTGATGGATTCGCCCTCGGCGCGCGGGGAGGTGTTCAACATCGGGAACGACCAGGAGACCAGCATCCTGGAACTTGCCCGCCGCGTCATCGAGGCGACCGGCTCGACGAGCACGATCAAGACCATCCCCTACGGCGAGGCCTACACGGCCGGGTTCGAGGACATGGTGCGGCGGATCCCCGACCTGTCCAAGATCAAGCGGACGATCGACTACCGGCCCAGCCGGGGGCTGGATCGGATCCTCGCCGATATCATCGCCGAGCAGCGGGCAACCCCGTCGGTCAAATGAGAAAGGGCCGCCGAGGAGAGTTTCCCCGGCGGCCCGATCCTGGTTGACGTCAGACGACCCGGCTCACTTGCCCTGAGGCTTCGCGAGCGGGACGAACATGCCCCGGCCGTTGGGCGTCGAGACATAGAGGGTCACTTCCTGACCGCCGGCGGTCAGTTCGCTGAACTGCTTGGGAGAGTTCAGGGTTGCGACCCGGCCGTTCTTGACGACCTTGGAGACGACCAGGCCCGGGGCGAGCCCGGCGGCATCGGCGGCGGAGTCTTCCTTCACCGAGCTGATCAGCACGCCCTTGGTGCCTTCGGGGAACTTGAACTGCTTGGCGAGGGCGGGGGTCAGTTCCTGGACCTCCAGGCCGAAATCCGCGACCTCGGCCTTCGCGACCTCGGGCTCCTTCGGCTTGTCGGCGGCCTTCTCTTCGACCTTGGGCTCGCCGCGATTCACGACCTTCATGACGGCCTCGGCGGGTGCGAGGACGACCTCGGCCGTTTCCGGCTTGCCGTCGCGGATGTAGTCGAGCTGGAACTTGCGGCCGATCTCGCTCGTCGAGACCAGGTTCCGGAAGAGCGGGACGCTCTGCGCGGGCTTCTTGTTGAAGCCGGTGATGATGTCGCCGGCCTTGATGCCGGCCTTGGCGGCCGGGCTGTCCTCGACCACGTCGCCGACCAGGATGCCCTTGACCTTCGGGTTGCCCGTCAGGTCCTTGGCGAGCGAGGACGACAGCGGCTGGAGCGTGATGCCCAGCAGGGCCCGCTGGATCTTGCCGTCCTTGATGAGGCGGTCGGCCAGGTGCGAGGCCATGTCGATGGGGATGGCGAAGCCGACGCCGGCGCTCGAACGGGTCGAGGTGGCGATGGCCGAATTCATCCCGATCACCCGACCCTTGAGGTCGACCAGCGGGCCGCCCGAGTTGCCGGGGTTGATGGCCGCGTCGGTCTGGAGGAAGTCCTCGTAGGTGTCGTTGCCCAGGATGCGGGCGTCGCTGCGGTCGAGGGCCGAGATGATGCCGGCGGTCACCGACTGCTCGAACCCGAACGGCGAGCCGACGGCCAGGACCCACTCGCCGACCTTGACCTTGGCGCTCTCGCCGCGGGGGAGCGGCTGGTACGAGGTCGTCTCGACCTTGATGACCGCGACGTCCGACTTGGGATCGGCGCCCACGACCTTGGCGGAGAACTTCTCGCCGTCGGAGAACGTGACGTCGATGACTTCGGCGTTCTCGACGACGTGGTTGTTGGTCAGGATGTGGCCCTTGTCGTCGTAGACGAAGCCCGAGCCGGTGCCCATTTCCGCGCCGAACTGCTCCTTTTCGAACCGGAAATCCGGGCCGAAGAAGCGCTTCATCATCTCCTCGAACTCTTTCGGATCGACGTTCTGGTGCGGATCGCCGGGGCGCGGGGCCCCCTTCATCCGGGCGCGGGGGGTCGCCTTCTTCTTGACGGAGATCTGCACGACCGACGGCTTCACGAACTCGGAGACCGAGCTGAAGGCCGTGGAGAGGGCCTCCGCCTGGGCCTGCGCGGCGGCGGGGATCTCGAGGGTGGCGGGGACCTTCCGGGTCAGACCGGCCGAGCTGATCAGGGCGGCGGTAGAAACCGCGAGAGCCGCCCAGGCGACTGCGTTGCGTTTCATTCCGTTATCATCTCCAGGTGAAGAATGTGATGGACCACCCCTTGCGGGCCGGCGACTCCGTCGGCATGCTGGACAGGCTTACGGATCGCCTGATCCGCTCGGATGGTGCTTCCATCCTTACGAGCGTCAACTTCCGAAGGTTTGCTCGGGAGATGGCATTTTTCCCGAGGATTGTCAATCGCGACCGACGATCGCCCGCCGAGGGCGCAACGTCCCCCTGGTCCTTGTAGTCCCTTTCGTCGAAACGTCCACGAGATTGGAATGCCCGCCGAAATCGAGCCGACCTGGGACCCGAGGGATCAGGACCCGACCGCCTTCGTTGCCCGCTCCGTGGCGCTCGGGGTCCCCGACTACGCCGCCCGGCGCCTCCTGACCGCCATCTTCCAGCACGGCCTGCATGACGCCGCCACGTGGGGCCGGTCGTTCCAGGTCCCGAAGATCCTCTCCGGGCGGGTCGGGGAGTTGCCCCGATTGACCCTGGACGCCACCGTCACCTCCCCGAAGGACGGGTTCCAGAAGCTCCGGTTCCTGACCGCCGATGGCATGGCGGTCGAGACGGTGATGATCCCCCTGGAGAAGCCGGGGGCGGTGAGCCTCTGCCTGTCGTCGCAAGTCGGCTGCGCGATGGGCTGCGTCTTCTGCGCCACCGCCCGGATGACCGCCCGCCGCAACCTGGCGGCCTGGGAGATCGTCGACCAGTGGGTCCAGGCGCGGGCGATCGCGCGCGAGCAGGGGCGACGGATCACCGGGACCGTCTTCATGGGCATGGGCGAGCCGTTCCTGAACTACGACCGCGTCCTGCTCGCCGCCGAGCTCTTCCGATGCTCCTACGCCGGCGCGCTGGCCGCCAAGGCGATGACGATCAGCACGGTCGGGCTCGTCCCCGAGATCGACCGCTACACCGCCGAGGGGCATCGCTACCGTCTCTCGATCAGCCTGGGCGCCGCGACCGACGAGAAGCGGAAGCGGCTCGTCCCCATCGCCGCCCGCACCCCGATCGCCGAGGTGATGGCCGCCGCCAGGCGGCACGCCCTGTCGCGTCGCACACGTATCAATCTCTCTTATGTCTGCATGCGTAACGAGAACGTCTCCGACGACGACGCCCTCGCTCTGGCCGGGCTGATCGGCGACACCCCCGTGCGGTTCGACCTGATCGAGGTCACCGACCCGACCGGCCGGTTCGAGCCCCCCACGCTCGACGAGCTGTTCCGCTTCCGCACCCGGCTCCAGGATGCCCTCGGCCAGCCCGTCGTCCGTCGCTATTCCGGCGGCGCCGACATCCAGGCGGCCTGCGGGACGCTGGCGGGTTCGAAATAAAGACATGGTTCGATGAAATTGCGTACCTGATCTCCTTGGTGGTGGATTTCACCGCCGAAGGCACGCGTATTGCTTGACAACGGGCTGACGCAGCCATGCGGCCCTTCGCAACGTGCTCCGCCCCACGCGCGATGGCCGGACCGACCTCCTCCTGGTCGAATCCCTCTCGGATCCGGCCACTCAGCCCGACAGTCAGGCCATGCCGACGCGTCGCGCGACGCGCCCCGGTCGGCCTGCGCGCCATCCGGAGTACGACACCATGATCTCGAATCCGTTCACTCGCCTCCTCGCCCGCCCAGAACCCGCCCTCCGTACCCGGCGCAGGCTCGCGCTCCACGTCAACGAGCTGGAGCCCCGCGTGGCGATGGCATCCGGCAATCCGTCGTCGCTGGATCCGAGCGGCGGCGGCAACTCGGGTCCACCCACGACGACATTCGGCGGCGGGATCGGCTATCAGTTCACGAACTGGCCGATCGACAGCCTCAACGGCTTCACCTACAACACGTCGAACACCCAGCCGATCGTCTCGCCGCGTTCCCAGAGCATCCGGGCGGGCGACTGGATCGTCCGCGACCCGTTCGCGATCAAGAACAAGGATGGTTCGCTGGCGAAGATCGGCGGCTGGTACGTCATGGCCGGGCTTGCCACGCCCCGGAATGACTCGATCGGTACGCTGCGTGAGTTCAGCTACATCATCTCGAAGGACGGGGTGAACTGGATCGAGGGGGGCACGCTCGTCAGCACCGGCACGCCCGGCGGGCTCGGCGACCAGCTCTTCAGCGGCGACATGATGTACGACCGGGCCAAGAACCTGCTCTACATCTTCTACACGCCGGTCCAGGGGAGTAACCCGTCTGAATTCGTCCAGTCCCCCTCGGGCAAGCAGATGCGCCAGGAGATCGCAGTCGCGACCGCCCGCCCCGTGGCGAACAAGCAGGGGCTGACCTTCACCAACTTCCAGCAGTTCGGGATCAAGCTCCGGCCCGACGGCCAGTGGTACACCACCCCCGAGAAGGCCAACACCGAGACCGAGGTCTACGCCTTCCGCGACCCCTTCTACTTCCGTGACCCGAAGTCGGGCCGGAGCTACCTGATCTTCGCGGCCAACTGGGGCAGCGACCAGTCGGTCGGAGTCGGTAGCACGGGCGATCAGAAATTCCCCGACGCCGGCCCGCAGAAGGTCGACACGACCCTGCCGCGTAACGATGCGGTCGTCGGCATCGCGGTCGCGACCGACAACACGCTGACGAACTGGAAGCTCCTCCCGCCGATCTTCGGCGGGATCGGGGTCAACGAGCAGCTCGAACTCCCGCACGTGATCTACCAGAACAACCGCTACTACCTCTTCACGGACACCCACGACCGGACGTTCATCGGCGACCTCAAGTACAAGTACCCCGAGGGGATGTACGGCTTCGTGGCGGATTCGCTCAACGGACCCTGGCGGCCCCTGAACAACACGGGCCTGGTCATCGCCAATCCTCAGCAGGATTCGCTCCAGAATTACGGCTGGAAGTCGATCGCCATCGGCAAGAATCGGGTCGAGGTGGTGAGCTTCATCAACAAGGGGAACTCCGGGACGATCTCCCCGGGGCTCGTTCTGACCTTGAAGGGCGACACGGCGAAGATCACCGCCTATCAGCCACAAAACATCACCGGGCAAGGGCGTGCGGACAGGAAGAAGATCCCCCTCCAGTTCGGCGTAACGCCGACCCAGTCCCCGACGGCCGCTCTCCCCTCGGGCCCCAATGGCTTGAAGAAGAAGCAGGTCAAGGCGGCGAAGGCCCGCTTCGCCCTGGCCTGAGCGGGCCAGAGGTTGAACCGATGATCGGTGAAACGCCCACGCGACGCCTGGATGTCGCGTGGGCGATTCATTGCGCGGTTGCGGGAATCGGCCGGGTGCTTCCCTCGGGAGTCGGGACGGTTTACCATCAAAGGTCTACCGCTCGACGATCCCCGCCGTCCCTCCCTCCGCAACGAAACCGACAGGGTTCCGCCATGAGAACGTCCCCGATCACCCGCCGGAGCACGCGCTCCTTCGGCCGGCCCCGTTCGATGGTCGGCCTCACGGCTTTCGTTTCGATGTGCCTGCTCTGGGCCGCACCGGCCCACTCGGCGGGGCCGACGAAGGTCGAGTACAACCGCGACGTCCGGCCGATCCTCTCGGACAACTGCTTCCTCTGCCACGGGCCCGACGCCGGACGCCGGAAGGCGGATTTGCGGCTGGACATCCGCGAAGAGGCCGAGAAGGCCGGGGCCTTCGATGCGGGCGACTCCGGGCAGAGGCTCCTCGTCGAGCGGATCCTGAGCACCAAGCCCGATCAGCAGATGCCGCCGCCGAAGTCGAACAAGGTGCTCACGGCCGAGCAAAAGGATCTCCTCAAGCGCTGGGTTGAGCAAGGCGCGACCTACCAGAAGCACTGGTCCTACGAGCTGCCGGTCAAGGGGGTGATTCCGGCCTCGGCGAACGGGATCGATGTGCTCATCCAGAAGCGTCTGAACGAGGCCGGGCTCGCCCCTTCGGCCGAGGCCGATCGCCGCACGCTGATCCGGCGGCTGGCGTTCGACCTCACGGGCCTGCCCCCGACGCCCGAGGATGTCCGGGCGTTTGTCTCGGACAGGTCTGCCAACGCGTATGAGAAGGTCGTCGATCGGATCCTCGCCAGCCCGCATTACGGCGAGCGCATGGCGATCGGCTGGCTCGACGTCGTGCGGTTCGCCGACACGGCCGGTTACCACAGCGACAATCCCCGAAACATCTGGCCCTATCGCGACTGGGTCATCAAGAGCTTCAACGACAACAAGCGCTTCGATCGGTTCACGATCGAGCAAGTGGCGGGCGACCTCCTGCCCGACGCGGATCTCGAAACGAAGGTCGGTTCGGCCTTCAACCGGCTGATCCTGAGTACAGAGGAGGGTGGCGCGCAGCCGAAGGACTACGAGTCCCGGATGCTCACGGATCGGGTCCGAGCCATCGGCGCGGCGTGGATCGGCCAGACGACCGGCTGCGCACAATGCCATGATCATAAGTTCGACCCCTTCACGATGAAGGATTTCTACTCGCTCGGGGCCTTCTTCGCCGACATCCAGGAGCCGATCATCGGCCGCCGCGAGGACGGCATGCCGGTGACGACGCCGGAGCAGGACAGGAATCTCGCCAGGCTCGACGAGGTGATCAAGTCGGCCCGGGCGAACCTCAAGAAGGTCGTCCCCCAGCTCGAACTGGCCCAGCGGCAGTGGGAAGCCGACATCGTCCGCTACAACGTCATCCTGCCCGAGCTGGCGAAGGACTCGAAGGCCCCGGCACCCGAGAAAGCCATCGCCCGCGCGGTGATGGCCGCGGTCAAGAAACCGGCGAAGGACCGCAACGACAAGGATCGCGAGACGCTCCGGGCCTACTTCCAGGCGAAGGGCACGAGCCTGTTCCAGGCCGAGCGTGAGGCCGTCGCGAAGGCCGAGGTCGACAGGAAATCCTATTACGACTCGCTGCCCAAGTGCATCGTGAGCGTGAGCACCCCGAACAAGCGGGTCGTTCGGATCCTCCCGCGCGGCAGCTGGATGGACGAGACCGGGCCGGTCATGAAGCCCGCCCTGCCCCATTACCTGCCCCAGCCCAAGGCCGAGGGCCGCGAGCTGAACCGCCTGGATCTCGCGAAGTGGCTCGTGTCGCGCGAGAATCCGCTGACGGCCCGGGTCGTGATGAACCGGCTCTGGAAGCAACTTTTCGGGGCCGGCCTGAGCAAGCAGCTCGATGACCTCGGAGCCCAGGGCGAGGCCCCGCTCAACCCCGCCCTGCTCGACTGGCTCGCCTGCGAGTTCATCGACAGCGGCTGGGACATGAAGCACATGGTGAAGGTGATCGTCACCAGCCAAGCCTACAAGCAAACCTCGGTGCCGTCGGCCGAACTCGCGTCGAAGGATCCGCTGAATCGCGAGTTCGCACGCCAGAACGCCTACCGGGTCGACGCCGAGCTTGTCCGCGACAACGCGCTGGCGATCGCCGGACTGCTCATCCCGAAGATCGGCGGCCCGAGCGTGAAGCCTTACCAACCGGAAGGTTACTGGGAGAACCTCAACTTCCCGGTCCGGCAGTATGAGGCCGACGCGGGCGAGTCCCAGTACCGACGTGGGCTCTACACCTGGTGGCAGCGGTCGTTCCTGCACCCGAGCATGCTGGCCTTCGACGCCCCGAGCCGCGAGGAGTGCGCGGCCGAGCGGACCCGCTCGAACATCCCGCAGCAGGCCCTCGTGCTCTTGAATGACCCGAGCTACGTCGAGGCCGCCCGCGTCCTCGCCGCCCGGATCCTCAAGGACCCCAACGACGACGACGCCCGATTCTCCCGCGCCTGGCAGCTCGCCCTCCAGCGTGAGCCGAGGCCGGAGGAGCTGTCGACGATCCGGGATCTGCTGAAGGCTCAACGGGATGCCTATGCAAAGAATCCGGACGCCGCCCGCGCCTTGCTCAAGGTCGGGCTCTCCCAGGCTCCCGACAAGCTCGATGCCGTCGAACTCGCGGCCTGGACGCACGTCGCCCGGGTGCTCCTGAACCTCCACGAGACGATCACGAGGTCCTGACATGGGCACGTTTTCGGACGGGACATCGCCGGGGCGTCGGGCCTTCCTCGGCCGCGCGGTGAAGGGAGTGGGGACGGTCGCGCTCGCCTCGCTACTCGACCCGAAGTTGCTCCGGGCGGGCGGGGTCGCGGGGACGCTGGGCAGGCTCCCACTGCCCCAGAAGGCGAAGCGGGTCATCTGGCTGACGATGGCCGGCGGGCCGTCGCAGTTCGAGACCTTCGACCCCAAGCCGGCCCTCGCAAAAATGAACGGGCAGCCCATGCCCATGTCGTTCACGAAGGGCCAGCAGCTCGCCCAGTTGCAAGGGCAGGATCTCTACTGCCTCGGGCCGATGTTTCCGTTCAAGCGAGTGGGGAAGAACGGCACCGAGATCAGCACGCTCTTCCCGCACATCGGCTCGGTCATGGACGAGATCTGCCTGATCCGTTCCATGACGACCGACGCCATCAATCACGACCCCGCCCACATGTTCATGAACACCGGCTCGCAGATCGCCGGCCGCCCGAGCATGGGAGCCTGGGTGACCTACGGGCTGGGGAGCGAGTCGGAGAATCTCCCCGGGTTCGTCGTACTCGTCTCGACCGGCAAGGGACGCTCGCCGCAACCGATCGCCACGCGGCAGTGGGGGGCCGGTTTCCTGCCCGGCAAGTACCAGGGCGTGCCCGTCCGCAGCCGGGGCGAGGCGGTCCACTATCTCGGGAGCCCGGCGGGGGTCGATCGCGAGCAGCAATCGGCCGATGTTGAGGCCATCAACAGGCTGAACGCGCAGCACGATGCGATGGTCCACGACCCGGAAATTTCGGCCCGGATCGCCCAGTATGAGATGGCCTTCCGGATGCAGGCGGGCGTGCCCGAGCTGACCGACATCCGGGGCGAAGGCCAGTCGGTGCTCGACCTCTACGGTTGCGAGCCCGGAGACGGCTCATTCGCCGGCAACTGCCTGTTAGCCCGTCGCATGGCGGAGCGTGGGGTGCGGTTCATCCAGCTTTACCACCGCGACTGGGACCACCACAGCCTGCTCCGGGAGGAACTCCCGCTCAGGGCGAAGGAGGTCGACCGGGCGTGCATGGCGCTCATCACCGACCTCAAGCGCCGGGGGATGCTCGACGAGACCCTGATCGTCTGGTCCGGCGAGTTCGGACGCACCCCGATGTCGCAAGGCAACAAGGGGCCGATCGGCCGCGACCACCACAATCGGTCGATGTCGATCTGGCTCGCCGGGGCGGGCATCAAGCCCGGCATCGTCCATGGCGCGACCGACGACCTCGGCTACGCGGCCGTGGAGAAGGTCGTCACCGTCCACGACCTCCACGCCACGATGCTCCATCAGCTGGGCATCGACCACGACAGCTTCAGCATCAAGTTCCAGGGGCTCGACGCCAAGCTCACCGGCGTCGAGGGGGCCAGGGTCGTCAAGGACATCCTCGCCTGATTCGCGAACGATCGGACCCAATATGAAGACTCAGCCCGCCTCCCCGCAGACCCGACGCGCGTTCCTCGGCAAGTCCGCCCAGGGGCTCGGCTCCGTCGCCCTCGCCTCGCTCGCCGGCTCGCTCACGTCCACCGCCGACGCGAGCCAGGGCGTCCTCCGCGCGCTGCCCTTGCCGCGGAAGGCGAAGCGGGTCATCTGGCTGACGATGGCCGGCGGGCCGTCGCACCTGGAGACGTTCGACCCCAAGCCGAAGCTCGCCGAGATGCACGGCAAACCCATGCCCGAGAGCTTCACCAGGGGCCAGCAGCTCGCCCAGTTGCAGGGTCAGAAGCTGACCTGCTTCGGCCCGCAACTGCCGTTCAAGGCGTTCGGCAAGGAGAACATCGAGATCTGCTCGCTGTTCCCGAAAATCGGTTCGGTGATCGACGAGATCTGCCTGATCCGCTCGATGACCACCGACGCCATCAATCACGACCCCGCCCACATGTTCATGAATACCGGCTCGCAGATCGCCGGCCGCCCGAGCATGGGATCGTGGGTGACCTACGGGCTCGGCAGCGAGGCCGAGGATCTGCCCGGCTTCGTCGTGCTGACCTCGCTCGGTCGCGGGGGTCAGAACCAGCCCATCGCCGCGCGGCAGTGGAGCAGCGGGTTCCTGCCGAGCAAGTACCAGGGCGTCCAGCTCCGGGCCAAGGGCGATCCGGTCCTGTACCTCGCCAACCCGTCCGGGACCGACCGCGATCAGCAAGGTGCCGACGTCCGCGCGATCAACGCCCTGAACCAGCAGTATGACGCCACGATCCACGACCCCGAGGTCGCCACGCGGATCGCGCAGTACGAGATGGCCTTCCAGATGCAGGCGAGCGTGCCGGAACTGATGGACGTGCAGGGCGAGAGCGCGAAGACCCTGGAACTCTACGGTTGCCAGCCGGGCGACGGCTCGTTCGCCTCGAATTGCCTGCTGGCCCGCCGGCTGGCCGAGCGCGGGGTGCGGTTCATCCAGCTCTACCACAAGGACTGGGACCACCACGGCGGGGTCAAAGAAGGTGTCACGCTCAAGGCCGAGGAGATCGACCGGGCGTGCATGGCGCTCATCACCGACCTCAAGCGTCGGGGGATGCTCGACGAGACGATCATCGTCTGGGCGGGCGAGTTCGGCCGCACGCCGATGTCCCAGGGGGGAAGCGGCCGCGACCACCACAACAAGGCGATGTCGGTCTGGGTCGCCGGGGCCGGCTTCCGGGGTGGGATCGTCCACGGCGCCTCGGATGAACTGGGCTACGCGGCGGTCGAGAAGGTCACGACCGTCCACGACCTCCACGCCACGATGCTCCATCAACTCGGCATCGACCACGACAGCTTCAGCATCAAGTTCCAGGGGCTCGACGCCAAGCTCACCGGCGTCGAGGGGGCCAAGGTGATCAAGGAAATCCTCACCTGACCGCCCCCCTGCCGTCCGACTCTGAGGATTAATCTGAACATTTTGCGGGGCCTTTTCCTTACGGTCTGTTCGGGGGGTTGACGGCCCCTGGGCTGGCTCTGAAGATGGGTGACCTCGAATCCATCGGTGAGTCCAGCACTCCTCCCCGCCGGCGAACCGTCGGGCGCCCCCCACGCGGATACTCTGCCGAGTCCTTGAACGGCCTCCCGGGCACGGTCGCCATGTCGGAAAATCCCGTCGCCTCCGACATCCCCGCGCCGCCGGGGCAGTTCGCGAACACCTCCTGGACGCTCGTGCTCAGCGCGGGGCGGGGTCAGCAGGATTCTCGGAACGCCCTGGAAGCCCTCTGCCGGATTTACTGGTTCCCGGTGTACGGCTACCTGAGGCGCAAGGGCCTCTCGATCGAACGCGCGGAGGACCTGACGCAATCGTTCTTCGCCTGGCTCATCGAGACGAATCTCGTCTCAAGGGCCGACCAGTCCCGGGGGCGGTTCCGGAACTTCCTGATCGTCGCCGTCCGGCAATATCTGATCCGGGCCGATCGCTACGACAACGCGGCCAAGCGGAAGCCCCCGCGCGGGGTCATCCCGCTGGACTCGATCGACGCCGAGAGACGGCTGAGCATCGAGCCGACCGACCCCGCGACCCCCGAGCGGGCCTTCGAGTACTCCTGGGCGATCTCGGTCGTCGAGCAGGTGCTGGGGAGGCTGCGGGAGGAGTGGGAGCTGAACGGTCGCGGCGACCGCTTCGAGGCCCTCAAGGGCTTCCTGACCGGCGCCGGCGATCAGAGCGGGCGGGGGGTTGCCGAGTCGACCGGCATGAGCGAGGGGGCGGTCCGAGTCGCGGTCTTCCGGCTCAAGAAGCGATTCTCCGAGCTGATGCGCGAGGAGATCGCCCGAACCCTCGGGCCCGGCGAGGATGTCCAGGTCGAGCTCGTCAGCCTGCTCAACGCCCTCAGCCTCGACCCTTGACCCTCGCATCCATGCTCAGGAATCGATGAAGGTTGTCTGTCCGATTCGGAATGAGCACGCGTAACAATCTGTCGCGATTCTGATTATTAGCAGGCAGTGGGAGTTGCGGGCGAGCGGCCCGCCGGCCATCGGAAGCACGGTCAGAACATGTCGGACAACGCTGTCTGTCCCAGTTGCGGGGGCATGATCCCTCCTGGAGCCCCCGAGGCCCTCTGCCCCACTTGCCTGCTGAAGGTGGTCGTGGCCAGCCCGCATCCGCACGCGTCGCCGGCTTCGGGGCCGACGGTCCACGACCTGGAACGGCACCTCCCGCAGCTCCGGATCGTCGGCCTGCTCGGGCAGGGGGGCATGGGGAGCGTCTTCGAGGCCGTGCAGGTCGCGATCGACCGCCGCTGCGCGCTGAAGGTGCTCTCCCCCGGCCTGTCGTCGGACCTGGTCTTCTGCCAGCGGTTCGAGCGCGAGGCCACCGCGCTGGCGAAGCTCCAGCACCCCCACATCGTGCGGGTCTTCGACTCCGGCCGGGTCGCCGACTATCTGTACATCCTCATGGAACTCATCGAGGGGGTGACGCTGCGGGAATTGCTCGCACAGGGTCGGCTCTCGCCGCGCGAGTCCTTGCGGCTCATCCCCCAGGTCTGCGACGCCCTCCAGTACGCCCACGACCGGGGCGTCGTCCACCGCGACATCAAGCCCGAGAACATCCTCGTCGACCTCGACGGCAACGCGAAGCTCGTCGACTTCGGGCTCGCGAAGGTGATGGACGACCCGCAGCGCATCACGCTCACCGAGGCCCACGCCCGGATGGGCACGCCTCGGTACATGGCGCCCGAGCAGTTCAAGCAGACGTCGAGTTCGGATCATCGCTCGGACATTTATTCCGTCGGCGTGCTCTTCTACGAGATGCTCACGGGGGACCTGCCCGCCCCCGACTTCCAGCCCCCGTCGCGCTGCGTGAAGGTCGACCCCAGGGTCGATCGCGTGGTGGAGCGGAGCCTGAAGAACTCGCCCGAACTCCGCTACCAGAAGGCCGTCGAGGTCAAGGCGGACGTCGAGCGAATCACCTCCACCTCGGGACATCGTCAACGCTCCTGGTACCGAGCCGCGGCCGCGGCCGCGGCGATCCTCCTGCTCGGTCTGCTCCTCGCTCGGTGGCCGCGACAGGGCCCGGCCGTCGCCGCCCCCGCCGCGGTGACCGCCTCGGCACCTGAGCCGCAGGCCGAATGGACGGCACCGGTCAATCTCGGCGCCAGCGTCAATAGCGAACAGGATGACGGCGGCCCAACGCTGTCGGAAGACGGCCTCACGCTCATGTTCCACTCCTGGAGGCCCGGAGGGCTCGGCCAGACCGACTTGTGGGAGGCACATCGGGCCACGCTCGGGGACACGTTCCAGCCAGCACGCAACATGGGGAAGGTGCTGAATAGCCCCGAGCACGACGGAGAGCCGACCCTGGCCGACGGGGGCAAGTTGCTGATCTTCGTCTCCCACCGCGCCGGCTCGCTGGGGAATTCCGATCTCTGGGAGTCCCGACGACCTTCGATCGATGCCCCCTGGGGCTCGCCACGCAACCTCGGGCCGGGGATCAATTCCGACTCGGGCGAGCAGCGACCGTCGCTTTCGACCGACGGCCTGGTTCTGGTCTACACCGGCCGATCGATGGGCCCCGTGATCGCGAGGCGTCCCCGGATCGATGCGGAATTCGGCGAGCCCATGCCCCTGCGGCTGCCCGAGGAGCTCCGGTCGATCCGCCTGCCCTACCTCTCGGGCGACCAGCGGCACGTCGTCCTCGACCGCGCCCTGCCGGGCGACTTCCTCTGGGTGACCAGTCGGGGCGACACGGAGGAGGAATTCCGTCCGGCTGCCTCGCTCGGACCCGCGGTCAACTCCGGCGGCATCGGCATCTCGCCGGCGATCTCGGCGGACGGATCGAGGATCATCTTCGCGTCGAACCGAGCGGGTACGGTCGGCGACCTCGACATCTGGGAGACCCGCAAGGTCGCGACCGGACGCGGCCCCAGGCCCAAGTGAGTGCATGCAATCCGTCGAACAGCGCCATTCGCGGAGGACAACCAGCCGCTTTGTAACATTCCGGGATTGACTTGATTACTACGGGGTGGGGGATGATCCGCCCGGGCTCACCGGGCGTCGCCCCGCTCCCGCCACGACGGCGGCTCCACCTCGAAACGAGACCCGGGGCAACGTCGCCCGACCACGGCTTCGCGCTTGATCCGCATCCCCCGCACGACCCAGACAAGCCGCTGAATCCGCCGAACCGTCGCGACCGGAGGTCGTCCGATTCCCGTGCGCGCGTCGCTGTATAACGATTTGCTTGCTCATTCCTAAACATCTTCATTCGACAAGTCTTGAGGCCCCGCAATGTCCTCTCATCCCTCGGAACGCCGCCCCGCCCGGACGCCCTCCCGGAGGGCCCGTCGGCGCGGCGTCTCGTCCTGTCGGCCGGGTCTGGAAGCCCTCGAAACCCGACAGTTGCTGGATGCGAAGGACATCGCCGGCCTGCGTTTCTTCACGACCGGGACCTTCCTCGATAACGGAGCGACGGTCAGTTCGACGGATGTGGTGACCGTCGGCAAGATCCCCACGGCCGGCGACTTCCTGCCGGTGTTCCAGCTCCCCGGCGGCGTCGACATCGACCTCACCGCGGGGAAGGAAGCCTTCACGCCCAGGGGCGAGCTGGACATCTTCGCGAATGCGAAGGCCCAGGTGCTCCAGGCCTCGGCCGGAGTCCTCTCAATTTCGGCACTCCAGTCGGCGAGCGGGATCGTCTTCGACGGGGCCAACCCGATCGACGCCCTCGGCGGCAAGCTCGGCCTCGACGGCCACTTCGGGATCGCCCTGACATCCAGCGGCGCGCTCAGCCTGGCGAGCCAGCTCGCCTACCCCGCGCTCGGCAACCTGAGCACGGTCGTCGGCGCGCCCGGCGTCGCCTCGGCGATCGTCTCCGCCGCCGGGTTCGGGTTCGGCACCGACGGCGCCATCCCGACCTTGAACGGCGACCTCAACCTCGGCGGCCTCTCGTTCAGGGGGGGCGGGCTCTCGATCAAGGTCGACACCGCGACGCAGTCGGCCTCGTTCTACGGCGGCCGGACGTTCAACCTCAAGAATAACCCCGTCAACGTCCAGTTCGGCGACGCCACCACACCCGGCATCGTCGTGACCAGCGGCGCCCTCGCTTCGGTCAATTTCGCCGTCACCGGGCCCATCAAGCTAGGCGGCCTCACAGTCAACGCCAGGAGCCTCGGAGGCACCTACTCCGCAAGCACCTCGACCTACACGATCGCCGGCGCCGCATCGTTCTCCTTCAAGAACAACACCGTGGACATCGGCCTGGGGAGTGCCAACTCCCCTGGCCTGGTCATCGCCAACGGCGCGATCAAGTCGTTCGGCTTCTCGATCAACTCCAGCTTCACCATCGGCGGCCTGAAGCTCGACGTCCAGAACCTCGGTGCCACCTACAACGACGCCACCTCGACCCTGTCCATCCAGGGCGGGGCGACGTTCAAGCTTCGGAATAACGTCGTCCAGGTCGCGCTCACCAACTTCACCCTGGTGGACGGCCAGCTCAAGAGCCTGGTGTTCATCGTCGGGGCGAACTTCCAGATCGGCGGCGTGACGCTCAAGGCCGGCGACGCCCTTGGCGACGTGGGGGCCAACTTCATCGCGGGCGCCTACGACGACGCCACCTCGACGTTCACCCTGCGCGGCAACACGAGCCTCACCGCCAAAGGGGTCGACGTCCGGCTCGCCTTCGGCCAGGCGGCCAGCGGCACCCAGCCGGCCAGCCAGGGCATCATCATCCGCAACGGCGACCTCGACAGCTTCGACGCCGCCGTCACCAGCAAGTTCACGTTCTCGAAGGTCACCTTCGCCACAAAGAACCTCCGGCTCGTCTACTCGCGCGATAACAGCCGCTACACGGTCACGGGCGACGCCACGCTCACCTACAAGGCCCTGGGCAGGGACAACACCCTCGGCGTGACGCTCGGCGTCGAGGGGCGCAACGGGCTGGTCATCGAGAACGGCCAGCTCAAGGAGCTGACCGCCCGCGTCAACGCCGACTTCAAGGTCGCCAGCCTCGAAGTGAAGGTCAAGAATCTGACCATCGGCTACAACGCCGACCGCTCCGAGTTCGGCATGTACGGCGCCGTCGCCCTCTCGACCGCCCCGCAGGGCGGACGCCGTGTGCTCGATAACTTCGGCGTCACGCTCGGCGAGGGCAGCTTCCGCGCCCCCGGCATCCTGATCCAGGACGGCAGCCTCAAGACACTCGACGTCCGGATCGACGGCGCCATCACGATCTCCAAGCTGACGCTCACCTCGCGCAGCCTGCGGATCCGCTACAGCTCCGACACGAACATCCTCCAGTTCACCGGCGGCGTGGCGATCAACCTCACCGGGAAGATCCAGGCCGAGGTGACCTTGCCCGGCAAGGGGATCCTCATCAACACCGACACCGGCAAGGTGCAGGTGAAGGGCCTGGAGATCAGCGCCCCGCTGATCACATTCGGTCGGTACGGGGCCAAGAACGTCCTCTTCCGGTTCACCGAGGACGACGCGGGCAATCAGTCCATCACCGCCGGCGGCATCTTGCTGCTGCCGAGGGGCATCGAGGTCGGCGGCAGCTTCGACATCCAGAACGGCCAGTTGCGCCGGATCAACGTCAGCTTCCACGCGACGCCCGGCATCCCCATCGCCAAGGTCATCTACCTCACCGACATCAACGCCGAGCTGAAGAACCTCGACAACCCGGAACAGATCCAGTTCACCGGCAACGTCACCGCCTCGATCGGGCCGACGGTCAAGGTCGGGTCGCGGTTCGTCGCGGTCAGCAAGATCACCGGCCGGATCTACGCAGACAGGAACGGCCTGAGGCTCACCGGCAGGCAGGAGTACTTCGGCGGCCTCTTCGGCACCGGTTCGAACGGCACGGCCGAACTCTCCTGGGACGGCCTGGCCCGCGTCCACGTCTTCGGCGAGGTCAGCTACCCGATCGCCGGGATCTTCCGCGGCAAAGTCGACATCACGATGGACGCCTCCGGCAACGTCAACGCCGGCCTCCGCATGGGCGTCTACACGCCCAACTTCCTGCCGAACCCGATCAAGAACCGCAAGCTCGACGAGTACAGCGTCAGCCTCCAGATCCGGCCGAACAACCCCAACGACTCGTTCCTCTCCGTCAATGCCCCTGCGCCGGGCTTCGCGATCATCTTCATCAAACGGTTCGAAGTCCGGATCAACCTCAACGGCAACGGCCGCATCTGGCTGAACACACGGTTCGGGTCGGACAAGACCTTCGACTTCAGGCTCTTCGACGACAGCGGCATGCCGCTCGCCTCGGCCTTGCCGACGATCATCTCGTCGCTGAACGACCCCAAGGGCCGGATCGCGCAGGCCTTCCTCCGCGAGGACGACACCCTGCCGGGCGAGGGGGAGGCGCCTCCCAACGACACGCCGGAACTCGCCCCAGCCCCGACGATCTCGTTCTCCGACATCAACTTCGTCAGCCCGGACAACCTCGACCTCAGGGTCAAGTTCAAGGCAACGACGTCCTACCCGGCCGACACCGTCATCGACTTCTACGCCCAGCCCGGCAACGCCGATTACGACGGCGAGCTGATCACTTCGGTCAAGTACGACCCCAATACCGACGAGGTCGTCCTCCCGAATCTCGACGAGCTCGCCTCCCCGATCAACAACTCCAGTGTTCCCATCTACATTTACGCGGTCATTCGCGACAACACCCGGACGGACGTCGTCGACCGTAACCAGCCGGTGCTCTCGGCGTACTCGCCGCCGATCATCCTTCCCAACCTCTCGCTCAACATCTTCGGCAACCTTGTCGGCGAGGGCAAACCGCCGGTCGTGGTGCAGTCGGGTTCGAGTTATGCGTTCCAGGCGAATGACATCCTCCCGAACATCGGCGCGGGCGAATTGATCCCCGAGTACGAGGCGAAGAAGGACGTCCGGATCGACCTGACCTCCAGCTACGGCACATTCGACTTCAGCGGCACCGCGCCGTCGGGCGCGACCGGCATCGGGACCGGCGACGTCGCCCTGTCCGGCACGGTCGCGGAGGTCCGGGACTGGCTGAACCGGCTCGTGTACGCCCCCCTGCTCGACTCGGGCGACGCGCCGATCCAGGTCGCCATCAGCCGGCCGAGCAGCGCCTTTCTCCTCGCCCCCGAGCCCGTGACCATCAACTTCATCGTCAATCCGCTCCAGATGCAGCTCGACCCGGATACCGGGGGCAGCGGCGGCAGCGGGGCGGCGGCGACGAACGCGTCGATCACCGAGAACCTGGTCAAGTCGTTCGACTACACCCAGGGATCCGGCCCGGCGACGTTCTTCAAGAACCTCCGCCTCGGCAACGCCGATTCGAACTGGATCGAAGGCGCGTCGATCAAGATCGAGAACTTCAAGCCCGGCTTCGACTTCCTCTCGGTCCCCGCGACCGGGAACGAGGGGCTGACGTCCGATCAGGGCGGCATCGCGACCCGCTTCGACGGCAAGGCCGGCATCCTCACGCTCCAAGGCGTCGCCAGCGTCGCCGATTACCAGGCCCTGATCCGACAGATTCAGTTCGTCTCGAATGATCGCGGCCCGCTCAAGGCCCTGGTGTTCTCGATCGGCAGCGACCTCGGCGACGAGCGCCAGGCCCGCTTCGGCGTGAACATCGCCGCGACGAACCAGCCCGCCCAGCTCATCCCGAGCGGCATCGCCTCACTCGCCCCCTTGACCCCCAAGCTCGTGCCGATCGACGTCGGGATCACCATCCGCGACCCCGAAAACGACCTGATCTCGAGCGCGAAGGTCACGATCGACCAGGCCACCTACTTCCCCGGCCAGGACGTCCTGAGCTACACCTCGGGCGACGGGATCTCGGGCTCCTGGGATCCCGAGTCGAGCACCCTCACCCTGACCGGCAACGGCACCACGGCCGCCTACACTGCGGCCCTCCGAAGGGTGACCTTTGGCACGCTCGGCAAGAACCAGGGGGTCCGCAACATCATCGTCACCGCCGATGATGCCCCCTCGGGCAACACCACGGCGACGACGACCGTCCGCGTCATCGTCGGTTCCTTCAACTTCCTGTCGGGCGCCGAGATCCTCAGCGGGCGTCATTCGATCACCGCCCCGCTCGACGACACGCCGATCGCCGTCTCGCCCGAGCCGAGCCTGTCCTCACCCGACTCCAGCACCCTCCTCGGTGCGACCTTCTCGATCGACAACTACGTCCTCGGCGAGGACGTCCTCAGCGTCGAACTGGCGGAGTTCCCCGACTTCACCGCCAGCTTCGACGCCAAACGCGGCGTGCTGACGATCGCCGGCACCGGCGATGCCGAGACCTACCGATCGATCCTCACCCTGGTCCAGTACCGGAACGAGGCGGTCAATCGCGACGCCCGCGTCCGTGGGATCCGTATCGCCCTCCGCGACGGGCTTTCCAGGGGCAACGAAGATCGGATCGAACTCGTCGTCCCGGTCGTCCCGACCCTGACTTCGGGCACCGGCTCGGCCTCGTACGAGGAGAGCGGCACCAGCGTCCCGGTCGATCCGGAGATCACCGTCGGCTTCGACGGCGACGACCTCAACGGCGCGACCGTCTCGCTCGGCGAGGGCTACGTTCCCGGCGAGGATTTCCTTGATTTCACGAACCAGGCGGGGATCACGGGCAAGTTCAGCCGGGAGACGGGCATCCTCACGCTCACCGGCTCGGCGACGGTCGAGGATTACCAGAACGCCCTCCGGTCCATCACCTACAGGAACTCGAGGAAGAACACCGACGCCCGGTTCCTGGAAGTCTCCTTCACGGTCACCGACGTCGAGACGACGAGCGACCCGGTTTCGAGCCTGGTCTACATCAACCCGGATGCCGTCTCGGTCGACATCGCCCTGGCCCCGACCGGCACCGACCCCGCCCCGACGCCGACCTTCATCCAGGGCGGCCGGCCCATCGGTCTCGTCCCCAGCTTGATGCTGATCTCGCCCGACTCGACCGGGCAGGAGCCGATCCAGGGTGCCACGGTCAGGATCCAGGGCTACCAGCCGACCGAGGACGCCCTGACCTACTCGCTCACGGGCAACATCAAAGCGACGTTCGATAAGGAACTGGGTGCGATCTACTTCACGGGCGAGGCCACCCTGGCCGAGTACCAGAAGGTCATCCGCTCGATCCAGTACCGCAACACCGGCGTCTCGCCGGACGAGAGCCCGCGATCGCTCAGCATCACGCTGATCGACAACAACGGCCCATCCGACGCCCTGAACGTGCCGTTCAACGTCGTCTCGCTCGGCAAGACTCCGGTCCGGACCGCCGGCGCGGTCAAGGACATTTCGGTCCTGGAGAACGCGGCAAGGACCTCCCTCGGCCTCGGCGCGATCAACTACGTCGGGCCTGGGGGCAAGGAGAAGCTCGTCTTCACCGTCACCGAAACCCCCAGCGCCGAATTCGGCGATATCCGCCTCGCCGACGGCACCATCCCGCAGACGGGCCTGACCTACAGCCTGGCCCAGTTCCGCGGCGCGGTGTTCGTCCCGAACCTCAACGTCTCGGGCAACGCCGGCCGGTTCACCTTCACCGTCTCGGCGCTCAACCCGCTCGACGGCGAGCCCGAGGCCGATTCGCTCACGCAGTCGCTCACGATCAAGCTCGTGGGCGCGCCCGGCGGCACCGCGACGGGCACCCGCTCGTTCCTGGCCCAGGCCATCCGCGACCTCACCGGCGCCAATCCCACGGCCGCCGACCTCCAGACGCTCGACAACCTGCTCGCCAGGGGCAAGACGCGTGCGGATGTGATCACGCAGTTCATTGGCTCGCCCGCGTTCCAGAACGCGGTGGTCACCACCGTCTTCCGCTCCACCCTGGGCCGGGCCCCGAGCGCGGCCGAACTCGCGGCGGGCGTGAAGGCCCTGAAGAAGGGCACGCTCGAAGCCTACAAGATCACGTTGCTGTCCTCGGCCGAGTTCTACAAGGTCAAGGGGGGCAGCACCCCGGCCGGTTTCCTCACCGCCCTCTTCAAGGCCGCGCTGAACCGGGCACCGAACGCCTCGGAGGCGAAGAGCCTGCTGGCGAAGGCGAAGACCGTCGCCGGGCGGAAGCAGATCGCCGGGAGCGTCGTGAACTCGGCCGAAGCGATCAACGCCAACGTCCAGGCCCAGAGCAAGCGGTACCTCCGACGCGCCGCCCTCCAGCCGGACGCCGTTAACTTCGCCAAACTCTTCAAGGCGAAGGGCAGCCTGGCCCTGACGGTCGTCCTGCTCGGCTCGGACGAGTACTTCAAGCGGTACGACGGCACCAACGACACCGGGATCTCAGTCGAGTCGGTCTCGCCGCGGGCCGCGAGCATCTCCCTCCGCGCCGGAAAGCCGTTCAAGACGACGTTCGGCAAGCCGAAGCCCGGCAAAGCGAAGCCGACCGCGACCACCACGGTCGCCCCGACGCTCACGTCCTCCGACGCCTCGGGGTTTGCGAGCGTCGGCCTGGTGGGCGACTCCTCCGGCCCGCACGGCGGCGGCGTGTTGATTGCGCCGAACTTCGTGCTGACCGCCGCCCACCTCGTCCAGGGCAGGGCACTCGATGACCTCACCTTCACCGTCGCCGGCCAGAAGATGGCGGTCAAGTCGGTGAGCTACGCCCCGGGCTATGACCGCAGCTTCGCCGGCACCGATCGCGGCAACGACCTGGCGATCCTGCAACTGGCCTCACCAATCGCCGGAGTGACCCCCAGCGGCGTCCTCCGCGATGCCCCGATCCAGAACGAGACGCTCACCCTCGTCGGCTTCGGGTCGCGCAATGGCCTGCCGTTCGGGGTCAAGCAGCGCGGGGACACCACGATCGATGCCGTCTCGTCCGGCCTCATCGACTGGACCTACGACAAAACCAACGAGGTCCACACCTCGCCGGGCGACTCGGGCTCGCCTCTGTTCGTGAAGCGAGGGAAGGCATTTTACGTAGCCGGTATCGTCTCGGGCGGCTCGTCAGCCGGCTCGGCGTTCGGCGACATCGCCTTCAATACCCGCGTGGACAACCAGGCTGCCTGGATCGACTCCGTTGTCAACGGCAAGTCCGCCTCGAAGACAAAGGCCTGAGGTCCGGCGGCGACGGCCGCTGCACTTCAGCCGCGACGCCCCCGGGCCCCGATCCAACGGTCGCGGCCCGGGGGCGTTTACTTTTTCTCGAAGATGACGAACGGTCAGCGCGAGCCGGCCCGATCCTTGAGTTCCTTGAACGCGGGGGCCTCGACGAACTGCCAGTTGTTCCCCTCGTTCCAGGGGCCCCGGAACTCCTTGCCCGCGTCCCCTTCGCCGGTGGAGTCGTTGAAGAACTGGTCGACCACGCCGGGCGACGGCGGGATCTTGCCGATCTCCAGCGGGTTTTTGCCCATGCTCTCCAGCGCGATCATGAACGCCTTCATGTGCGTGATCTCGCGCGTCATGAGAAACTGGAGCGCCTCCTTGGACCCCGCGTCATCCGTGAAGTTGATCAACCGCTCATAGACGATCTTGGCGCGGGCCTCGGCGGCGATGTTGTTGCGGAGGTCGACGTCGAGCTCGCCTGTAACCTTGAGGTAGTCGGCGGTCCAGGGGTTGCCCTGGGAGTTGAAGAGGTTGACGCCGCCGCCGCCGCAGATGGCGATCAGGGGATCGGCCTCGGCCGCCTCGCGCGCCGTGCCGCTGGGCTTCAGGTGCATGCGGGCGAGGGTGCCGATCACCTCCAGGTGGCTCAGCTCCTCGGTGCCGATGTCCATCAGCAGATCCTTGCGCGCCGGGTCCTCGCAGTTGATCCCCTGGATCGAGTACTGCATCGCGGCGGCCAGCTCGCCGTTGGCCCCGCCGAACTGCTCCAGCAGCATGCGGCCGAAGCGGGGGTCCGGAGCGCCGACCCGGACGGTGAACATGAGCTTCTTGATGTGATGATACACGAGAGTTTCTCCTCCCTCGATGCCTGGATGCCCGGACGACACCAGACCGGCGGGGGCAAACCCGGTGCCGAGAGCGTCCGGCGGACCCAGGTCCGATGGACCGCGATTTGCTCGGCTCGGTGAAGCACGATGTAGACCGACCGAAACCTTGTTGGGAATCCATCCATGAGCTTCGACATGAACCGCCGTTCATTTCTCGCCGTCGGCGCAGGGGCCGTCCTCGGAGCGACGAGCCTCGCGAGCCCGGCCGCGTCCTCCCCGAAGGCGATGCCGACCGGCCCGGTTTATGGTCGCACGGGCCGGTCGGGGATCCCCGGCCAGGGCGACGGCCGGGTGCAACTCGAAGGCGGGCTCGCCCTCACCGCCTTCAACCCCTCCCGGGCCGCGATCCGCGCGAACACCGGCGTCTTCCTCTGCCCCGAGCCGGACGGCCGCTGGACCATCCGGTACGGCGAATTCGTAGGGTCCGCGATTGCGGACTGATCCAAGGTTTTAGATTAATCACACGTCAAATGACCCGCAATGGCGGACCCTACGAACCGGGATGCACCCATTCCTCGGTGCCGTCGGCCCAGACTTCTTTCTTCCAGACGGGGACGACTTCCTTGAGGGTGTCGATCAGCCAGCGGCAGGCGTCGAACGACTGGTGGCGGTGCGGCGTGCTCACGGCCACGGCGACGCTGATTTCGCCGAGTTCCAGGTGTCCGACGCGGTGGACGATGGCCACCTCCAGGATCGGCCAACGCTCCCTCGCCTCGGCCTCCAGCTCGGCCATCTTCTTGAGGGCCATGTCGGGATACGCCTCGTAATCCAGCGACGACGTCTGCCGCCCGGCGGTCATCTCGCGGACGGTCCCCAGGAAGATGCAGACGGCCCCGGCGAGATTCGAACGGACTCGCTCGGTGACGCCCTCGTAATCGATCGGCGTTTCGACGATTTCTACCATGAACGTTCCTCGATCTCGCTCGACCCCCCGCTGACCGGGGGGATCACCGCCAGTTCGTCCGCCCGCCCGATCAACTGGTCGTCGGTCGCATACTCGCCATTGACGGCGATTCTCGATACGGCCAGGAGCGGTTCGAGCGGCGGACACTCGCGCGAGAGGGCCGATTTCAAGCCGCCGGCGGAGCTTCCCTCGGGGATCTCGACGCTCCACTGCACGGCCCCTGCCCGCTGCCTGGCGGCGGCGAATAGGTGCACATTGACTCGCATGGCCGGTTGCTCGCGAAGGGCCGTTCGGGAATGACAACAGGCCCGCGGCGAGGTCGCCGCGGGCCTGGGATTGTACACGAAACCTACCTCGGATTACTTGCCCGAGCCCTTGCCCTTGCGGGTGTTCTCGAACCAGTAGAGCCCGCTCTTGCCCGGGCAGACGAGGTCGTTGTCGCCGTCGCCGTCGAGGTCGATGACGGTGACTTCCAGGCCCGTTCCGGCGGTGCCCGGCTCGAAGTCCTTCTGGGCGTTCCGCTTGGCCGGCTCGGCCGGGGCGTTGGCGGCGTCCTTGCCCTCGTAGATGAGGTGCCGGTTCCACTTGCCGGCCGACTTGTCGAAGTCGTACCAGGCGATGACCGGGGCCTTCACGTCGTCGGGCTCGCGCTCGTGGGCATAGACCCGCTTGCCGCTCAGCAGCTCGTTCGCCTGACCGTCGCCGTCGAGGTCGGCCCACTGGAGGACATGCACCGAGGCGACCGTCTTGTCGATCAGCTCGGGGGTCCAGGTGGACTTGCCGCTGGCGTCCTTGGTCTGCTTGGCCCAGAACAGGCCGACGGCGTGGCCGTTGCCATAGACGAGGTCGACGAGGCCATCACCATCGAAGTCGCGGGCGTAGATCTGGATGCCGGTGGTGCCGAGGTTCCATTCCTTGTGGAACGCCCACTTCGAGTTCAGGTCGCCGGGGTTCTCGAACCAGCCGTTGGGCGACAGGATGTCGAGCTTGCCGTCGCCGTTGATGTCGCCGGTGCCGACGCCGTGGCCCGCCCCGGTGGTGCCGAGGTCGTGGAGCTTGATGGACTTCTCGCTGCCCTTGCCGGTCGGTTCGAGGCTGTAGAAGACGACCTTCTTGACGCAGTTCGGCAGGAATTCGGGCTGGCCGTCGTTGTTGAGGTCGACGAGGACCGCGCACTCATTCGGGCCGGGTTTGTCGACCTCGTGGTAGGTCCAGGGCTTGCCGGGCTCGCCGGGGTTCTCGACCCAGCCGACGTTCTGATCGAAGTAGGAACAGGTGAGGAAATCCATGTTCCCGTCGCCATTGACGTCGGCGGGGAGCGTGGAGAAGCAGTTCATGTAGGTGCCGAACTGCTTCACCTTCCGGACCGGGAAGGGCTTCCAGTCCGGGGCCTTGTACCAGGTGTCGCCGGAGACGACGTCAATCTTGCCGTCCTTGTCGACGTCGAACGCGCCGGCGCCTTCGAAGATGCTCTTCGCGTTGATCTCGTGCTTGACCCAGGCCGGCTCGTCGGCCCCGTGGGCCATGCCGGAGAGGGCGAGGCCGATTGCCGTCGCCAGGATTCCGCGTCGCTTGCTCATGCGTTGTCTCCCGGATTGCGTCGTATCTTGGCAGGATCGTCGAGCGGGTCAGTCCTCGTCGTCCTCATCGTCCTCGTCTTCGTGGAGTTCCCAGCCGAGCCGGCTGGCGACGTCCTCGACCGCGGAGAGGCAGGGGCCGGGGTCGACGCCGTGAAACTCGAAGTTGATCGCGGTCACCTCGGCGTTTTCGAGCATGGCGTACCCCCGGAGCCGGCGCGCCGGGAGTTCGAACCAGTAGACGGTGCCCGACTCCCGTTCGAGGGTGACCGTGCCGGCGTCGGGGATCGACTCCAGGGCCGTCTTCCAGTCGTCGAGCGTCTTGGGCGGGGCTTGCCAGGCCGGGATCGCGAGTCGTTCAATCATCGAAGTCGTCTCGTCCGGGGGGCTTGAGAGTGGCAACGCTCGCCCATTGTGACGACTTTCAGACCGAGGGCAACTGCCAGGGGGACCGATATTCTTCTCGGAGCAAATAGCGATTCGCCTCGGGGTGGTTCACCACCCGCTCCTTGACCGAATCCCAGCGCAGCTTCTCGCCGGTCCAGAGCGAGATATTCCCCAGGTGGCCGACGGTCGACAGGCGGTGGCCATACTCGAAGTGGCACGAGGTCTGGCCGCGGGTCTTGATGGCGTTCAGCCACTCGCGGTGGTGCCCGACGGAGCTGGGGATCGACTTCGGCGGGATCTCGATCTTCCGGCCCTTCTCCTCGTAGATCCGGAAGCTGCCGTACTCGGCGACCAGGGTGGCGTTGGTCCCCTGGAACATGATGCCCTGCCCCCGGTTTTCGAGCCCGTGGGTGCTGAAGTCGACCTCGCTCCAGACCATGTCGAAGCCCTTGGCGTAGTGGTAGAGCACTTCCAGGGTGTCGGGGGTCTCGGCGTTGTCTTCCAGGGCGTACCGGCCGCCGGTGGCCACGATCGTCTCGGGGGCATCCACGTCCATCGCCCAGTGCACGAGGTCGACGATGTGACAGACGAAGTCGCAGAGGATGCCGCCGGCGTAATCCCAGTAGTACCGCCAGTTGAAGGTGAATCGGTTCGGGTTGAACGGCCGCTTGGGGGCCGGCCCGAGCCAGAAGTCGTAGTCGAGACCGGCCGGGGCGGGGCCGTCGGGCGGGGAGCCGAGGCCCTTGCGGTCGGCGGCCATCCAAACGCGGGTCTTGGCGATCTTGCCGAGTGTGCCCGACTGCACGATCTCGACCACGCGGCGGTAGTTGTCTCCGGCGTGGATCAGGTTGCCCATCTGGGTGACTCGCTTGTGCCTGGTCGCGGCGTTGACCATCGCCCGGCCCTCGCCGATGCGGTAGGCCAGCGGCTTCTCGCAGTAGACGTCCTTGCCGGCCTGGCAGGCGAGGATGGTCGGGATCGCGTGCCAGTGATCTGGCGTGGCGATGACGACGGCGTCGATGTCCTTGCGGTCGAGGATGCGACGGAAGTCCCCGTAGGTGTCGGGCTTGCCGCCGGCCGCGGCCTTGGCCTTGAGGAGATGTGGTTCGTAGACGTCGCACAGCGCGGCGACCGAGACGTCGGGCATCCCCTTGAAGATGTTCAGCAGTCCGGAGCCCATGCCCCCGACGCCGATGAATCCGAGCCGGATTTTGTCGTTGGCCCCGGCGGGCTTGCCGGTCGCGCCCGGCTTCACGTCCTCGGCGGCGACTTCCTGGTGAACGAGGTGGCCGAGCGCCCCGGCGGCGAGCGCGGAACTGGCCAGGAAGTCCCGTCTTGTGGTCGGCGACATGGGGTGGCATCCTCGGGGTGGGCGTGTTGGCGGAGTGTCGGTGGGTATCCTCGTGTGGTAACAGACCCGGGCGCCGCACTCAAGCGTCCACCCGACCTTTCCGCGCCACCCGAGAGACCATCCCATGCCCCTCCGTCGATGGATCACCTCGTCCCTTGCGATATTCCTGTGCATGGCCCTGGCCGGCGCCGATGAGGCCCCATCGGGCTGGATCGACCTGTTCGCAAAGGCCGGCGACGACGGCCAGGTCGCGGGCTGGACGCGGCTCACGATCCCGCCGGGCGGCAAGGTCAAGCCGGAGTCGCAGTGGTCGTTCGACGAGACCTCGAAGGTCCTCACCTGCGCCGGCGACGGCGGGCACGAATGGCTTCGTTTCGACAGATCATTCGCGGACTTCGTCTACCACGTCGAGTGGCGGTTCGTCCCGGTCACCTCCGGCAAGATGGGTTACAACTCGGGCATCTACGTCCGCAACTCCGAGGACGCCCGCATCTGGCACCAGGGGCAGACCGGCCCCGGCCCGGCGGGCTTCCTGTTCGGCGAGTCGACCGTGGAGGGCAAGCTCAAGCGGTTCACCTTGCAGAAGGAGGACAGGGCAAAGGCCGTCAAGCCGCCGGGCGAGTGGAACACATTCGAGGTCACCTGCAAGGGCAAGGAAGTGGTGCTCGTGATCAACGGGCAGGAGGCGAACCGGTGGGGCGATTGCCATGTGCCGAGCGGATATGTTGGACTGGAGGCCGAAGGATACCGCATCGAGTTCCGGAACGTCCGCGTGAAGCCTCTCTGAGGCGCGACGCCTCCTCGGCCTGCATCGGGAATTACTCATGTCGGAACGGCCCGAGACGTCGGATCCCGCGTACATCCGGATCCGAGGCGCGAGGGTCCACAACCTCCGGGGGATCGACCTCGACCTGCCGCTCGACAAGTTCGTGGTCATGACAGGCCTGAGCGGCTCCGGCAAGAGTTCCCTGGCCTTCGACACGATCCACGCCGAGGGCCAGCGGCGCTACATCGAGGGGCTTTCCAGCCAGGCGCGGCAGTACCTCGACCAGCTCGAGCGCCCGGACGTCGACCTCATCGAGGGCCTGCCGCCGACCGTCTCGATTGACCAGAAGTCGGGCTCAGTCAGCCCCCGGAGCACGGTCGGGACCCTCACCGAGATCCTCGACCACCTGCGGTTGCTCTACGCGAGGGTCGGCACTCCCCACTGCCCCCAGTGCGGCGAGGCGATCCGGGCCCAGACCGCCGAGCAGGTCGTCGGCGGGATCCTCGGGCTGGGCGAGGGCAAGAAGGTGATCGTGCTGGCCCCGATGGTCCGGGGCAAGAAGGGCTCGCACGACGAGGCCTTCCGCGCCATCGAGAAGGCCCAGCTCGTCCGCGCCCGGGTCGACGGCGAGATTGTCGAGGTCCGCGAGGCCCCGAAGCTCGCGAAGACCAAGGTTCACGACATCGAGGCCGTCATCGACCGCCTGGTCATCCGGGAGGGCCTCCGCCCCCGGGTGGCCGAGAGTGTTGACCTGGCGCTCAAGCTGGGCGAGGGCCAGATCCTGCTGTCCGTCCAGGAAGATGGGGCGTGGGTCGACCGGCGGTTCAGTACCAAGAACGCCTGCCCGACCTGCGGGATCGGCTTCGAGCCGCTGGAGCCCAGGAGCTTCAGCTTCAACAGCCCGCACGGCGCCTGCATGACCTGCGCGGGCCTGGGCGTGGTCTCGGAGTTTGACCCCGGGCTGGTCCTGGACGAATCGCTCTCGATCGACACCGGCCTCGTCCGCGCCTGGGATGCCCTGGATCGCAAGGCGCGCGAAGCCCACCGGTCGGATCCGCTCCTGATCACCTCTTTGAAACAGCAAAAGCTCAGGCCCGAGACGCCCTACTCGAAGTTCAAGCCCGCCGCCCGGTCTGCGTTCTGGTCGGGCGATGGGGATTTCCCGGGCATCCTGGCGGGTCTCCAGGCCGAGTGGAAGGATGCCAGGAGCGAAGCCCGACGCTCGGCGCTGAATGCCTTCCGCGTGGAACGGACCTGCGACGCCTGCCATGGCTCACGGCTGAACCCGGTCGCGAGGTCGGTCACGGTCCAGGGGTTGAACCTGCCCGACCTGTGCCGGAAGGCGATCGATTCCGACCGGCAGGTCATGGCGGGCTGGACGTTCGCACCGCCCTGGGATGTGGTCGCGACGCCGATCCTTCGGGAGGTCGACGCACGACTCTCGTATCTTGAGCGGGTCGGCGTGGGCTATCTCTCGCTGGATCGGAGGGCCGATACGCTCTCCGGCGGCGAGTTGCAACGCGTGCGACTGGCGAATCAGATCGGGTCCGGACTCGTCGGGGTCTGCTACGTCCTCGATGAGCCGACCGCCGGCCTCCATCCGCGCGACACACGCCGGCTCCTCGATGCCCTGATCGAACTGAAGGAGCGCGGCAATAGCCTGATCGTGGTCGAGCACGACGAGTCCGCCATCCGGGAGGCCGACTGGCTGGTCGACCTGGGCCCCGGCGCCGGCCGCGAAGGGGGCCGGATCGTCGCGCAGGGGCCGCCGTCGGGCCTGGTCGAAACCTCCCTCGGGGCCTCGTCGACTCTCCGATATCTGAGCATTTCCGCGAGCCCGCCGCAGGCCGATCCGCCGCGGCTGACACGCAGCGCGGGTTGGCTGGAGGTCCGAGGGGCCCGGGAGCACAATCTCAAAGGCATCCACGTCCGGTTTCCCGACGGTTGCCTGATCGGCGTCGCCGGGGTGAGCGGGTCGGGCAAGAGCACGCTCGTGAATGAGATCGTCGCGAGGGCGGTCCGGCGGGCGCTGGAGAATCGCGGGCCGGCGCCGGGGGCTCATGACTCGATCATCGGACTGGACGCGTTCGACAAGCTGGTCGAGATCGACCAGACGCCGATCGGCCGGAGCCCGCGTTCGACCCCTTCGACCTTCACGGGGACGTTCGACGAGATCCGTCGCCTCTATGCCCGAACCAAGGAGGCGAAGCTCCGGGGCTACACGGCCAATCGCTTCAGCTTCAACGTGAAGGGGGGACGTTGCGAGGCGTGCGACGGGCTCGGCTTGCGGCGGATCGCGATGGGGTTCTTGCCCGATCTGACCGTGCGCTGCGAGCGATGCGAGGGGAGCCGATTTAACGCCCAGACGCTGGAGATCAAGTTCAAGGGGAAGTCGATCGGCGATGTCCTTGTGATGCGGGTGGACGAGGCCCGCGAGTTCTTCGATGCGATCCCGTTCGTGAAGCGCGGGCTGGATTCGCTGGAAGAATCCGGGCTCGGCTATATCACGCTGGGGCAGTCGAGCACGACCCTCTCCGGCGGCGAGGCGCAACGGGTCAAGCTGGCGGCGGAGTTGGGTCGAGTGGGCACGGGCCGGACGCTCTACGTCCTCGACGAGCCGACGACCGGGCTCCACTTCGCGGACGTCGAGCGGCTTCTCGTGATCCTCAACCGGCTGGCCGATCTGGGCAACACGATCGTGGTCATCGAGCACCACACCAATGTGCTCCGCGCGGCCGACTGGCTCATCGAACTCGGCCCCGACGGCGGCGACGCGGGAGGGCAACTCGTCGCCGAGGGGACGCCCGCCGGGCTCGCATCGGACCCGGCGAGCCAGACGGGGCCGTTCCTGCGGGGCCGTTCAGAATGAGCCGGCGGAGATCAGGTTCAGGTCATTCCGCTGGCCGAGCTGGCGATAAATCTGAAGATCGATCGAATCCTTGATGAATCTCACGGAGCCGTCGCCGAAGGCGAAATTGGCCCCGCTTCGGTGGTGGCTGCTGAACCCGCCCGACTTGCCCGGCAGGACCGCCACGTTCGGCTTCGGCTGGGGTTTCGGCCTTGGCGGCGCATCGGGATCGAGATCATCCGGATCCTGTTCCTTGCCCGGGTCGTCCTCGAACGGGTCGCTGTAGAGCATCGCGCGGGGGACGTTCAGCTCCGGCGAGCGGTTGACGGGAAATTCCATGTTGCGGAGGGTCGACCGCGTCCCGGACGCCCAGCCCAGCAGGCCCCCGACGTTCCGCTTCTCGCCGAAGAAGATGGTCGTCGCGAGGCCGTCGGGGATGTCATCGTCCTTGATCGCGCTGTTCAGGAAGAATACGCCGTTATTATCTTTGTCAATGAATTCATCCGTCCCCGAGTGGCAAGCCGCGTAGGACATCGCGGCGTAGGCGAGCCCGTTCTGGGGAGGTGGCGCGAAGCCGTCGGAGGGGCAGAGGAACCCGTGGATGGAAAGTCGCGTCGTGGTGAACTGGGTCGGGTCGTAGACGCTCTTGTTCGGGTCCAGGTGGAGCAGGATGGCCTTGCGATCCAGATACGGCAGGATCTGGACTGCCCAGCTCACGTGGTAGCCGACGGGTGTGTGATAGATCGGCCCCGTCGTGTCGACCACGCCGGGGGGGTAGACGCGATAGGTGGTCTCGTACGCCCGGGTGGCCAGGCTGATCTGCAGGAGGTTGTTCACGCACTGCATCCGCCGGGCCTCCTCCCGGGCGGACTGGACCGCCGGGAGGAGCAGGGAGATCAGGACCGAGATGACGAACACGACCCAGAGCATCTCGATCATCGTGAATCCGCGCGGCCGCGACTGTCGCATGGGGTGCCTCCGCTCGTACCCGACTCAGTACTGGTCCGCGCTCACGAGTTCGCCATCGGCCCTGTTGGCCAGGAGTTGATAGACTCGCGGGTTGATGCTGGACTTGACGAACCGCACCGAGCCGTCGCCGAAGCTGGCATTCATCCCGCCGGGGTGGCGGCTGCTGAACCCGCCGACGAACGAAGCGGACTGCTCGGAGGCCGACGCCCCCCCCTTGCCCGCCGCCGGTGCCTGCACCGGTACGCCGGTGCCATCGGCGGGCCCGGCCAAAGTCGACACGGGCAGCCGGCTCATGTTGATCCGCGACGGGAGGGTGCCTGTGTTCCTCAGCGTCGCCGAGGTGCCGGAGGCCCAGCCCAGGTCGCCCGGCTCGATTAGCTTCTCGGACACGAAGATCGTGTTCGAGGTCCCGTCCTCGATCTCCTCATAGCGGATCGGGCGGTTGAGGATGAACACGCCGTGGTTCTTGGGTCCGATGGGGGCCTCGGCGTCGTGGTTGCAGCCGGCGTAGCTGCTGGACGCCGAGTTCACCGCGACGGGATCCGAGGGGCAGAGCAGGCTGCGAATCTTGTAGGCCCGCACCGACACGTTCTCGGGTGCATAGACCCCGGCCTCGATCTTGAACCGCTGATAGGCCGCGCGCTGCTCCATGAACGGCAGGATCTGGACGATCCAGCCGACGTGCTGACCTTTGGGCTGGTTCAGGATCGGGCCGTTGGAGGAATCGACCACGCCGGCCGGGAGGGTCTCGAACGAGGTCTCATAGCTCTTGAGAGCCAGGCCGAGCTGCATCAGGTTATTGACGCACTCCAGCCGGCGTGAGGCTTCCCGGGCGGATTGCACGGCCGGGAGCAGGAGCGCGACGAGCACCGCGATGATCGCGATGACGACGAGCAATTCGATCAGGGTGAAGCCGCGGGCCGGCCCGCGGTCGTTTCGATCGGGACGCATGGCGAGTCTCCCGTGTCAGGGACCTGTCGTGATGGGAAAAGTCGCGGTCCTCTGGACCGGGCTGCGGGATGCGATGGGATATCGGGCGACGACCTCGACGGATTCGGGGCGACCGGCCGATTCCTTGACCTTGATCGCGACCTCCGCCGCACCACGGCCGCCGAACGCGGTGGCGGGGATCTTCCACGACTCGCCGCGATAGGACTTCTCGCTGTTGAGTCGCTCGGACGCCCGGAGCCGGCCCGACTCGACGAGCCAGTCGACCTGCGCCCGACGCTCCTCGAGTTCGACCTCGGATCGCTGCTGGAGGCCGAGCTTGAGGATGCCCATGCCGACGATCGCGACCACGACGAGGAGGACCATCACCATGGCGGCGATCATCCCGCGCTTCCTGGGGGCGGTGGATCTCTTCATGGCGTCACTCCTTCTCCCGTAGCGCGTCCCGCCCGAGGATCGCCTCGACCGGGGCGACGACGCCGGAGGGGGAGAGTTCGCCCTTTTTCGCAGCGACCGTCTCGTAGCGGATCCAGACCCGGCCCGAACGCTCCGACTTCTCGAAGCGGCCTGCTGTACCGGCCGCGAGGGCAAACCGTTCGCGTCGTGTTGACAGGCCCTTCGCTGTCTGGGTGCGGAGCAAGGCCGCGCCGTCCGGGCGGTACTCGACGTCGGAGCCGTCGGTCAGGGATAGCTTCAATGTGGCCTCCTGGACGTCGGGCGAACCGGTGCCCCGGTGGATGTCGTCGCGAAGCGCCCGGGTCAGTTCGAATTGCTGCCGGGCCGAGACGGTGTGGTCGCGCTGGCCGCGATCGAGCTTCATGAGCTGATGCATCATGCCCATGCAGACGGCCAGGATCGCCATGAATCCGCCGAGGACGGTGAGCATCTCGATCAGCGAGTAGCCGGGCCGGCGAAGGGTCTTGCGATGGATCATCATTTTTTCGCCCCCTCTCGTTCCGGGAACCAGGCCACGAGCCGTACGGGGGCCTCGCGGGTGCCGTCCGGGCGCTGCCAGGTGAGTTCCAGAGTCATGCGGGTGCTCCGGGGAGGGCCGACTTCGGCGGCCGTGGTGGCCGTCCATTTCAGGCCCGGCAGCCGTTCGAGGTCCTGCCTGCTCGGCTCCGGCGCGAGGGGGTTGGCGGCGCCGGATCGACGCGACTCCCAGACCCGCTCCATCAGGTTCGAGGCGAGCTGGATCGCGTAAGCCCGGCGGCCCGAAGCGACCCTCTGCCGCGCGGAGGCGTCCACGACCTGGATGACGAGGATTGCGATCGAGGCGAGCATGACGACCGAGATCGCCAGCTCGACGACCCCGAACCCTCGGCGACATCGGCCGGGTCGCGAACCGGATTGCGATGGGTGGATTCTCATCAGGAGAGCCTCGTGATCAGTTGAACCAGAGGCGTGAAATACGCGACTCCGAAGAAGCCGACGACCGCCCCGAGGCCGAGGATCGCCAGGGCGAAACCGACCCGGCTCCAGGCCTTCGCCCTGTTCGCGAGCCGCCGCGCGTTCAGCTCGGCGAGCGTGCCGAGGGCCCAGTCGAGGTTCCCCGCCCGCTCGGCGGAGCTGAGCACGGCGGCGTCGGTGGCCCCGATCAGGCCGTAGGCCCGCAGGGTGTCGGTCCAGTCGTAGCCCGACTCGACGGCCCGCGAGACCGCTTCGAGCCGGCGAGCCACCCAGGGGACGGGATACCAGTTCGAGAGGCATCGGAGGATCTGGTCGACCCCCGAGCCGCTCCGCAGGCCGATCCCCAGCCCCCGATAGATCGAGACGGTGTGGTTCAGCACCATCAGTCGGTCGAGGAAGGGGACTCCGAATCGCCCCTTCGTGAACTGCGAGTACCCCAGGTAGAGCAGGAACGCCAGCTCGGCCGAGAGGCCGATCGCCATGATCGGCGTGCCCACGATGAAGTTCGTGGCCCGCAGGGCGAAGCTGGTCGCGTAGGGCAGCGGCGTCCCGAAGTCCTTGAAAATGGCCTCGATCTTCGGAACGACGTAGTACATCAGGAATCCCAGGATGATCTGGACCTGGAACGCGACGATGCCGAGGTAGACCGCCCGGGAGCCGGTGGGCTCGCCGGAGTCGAGGCTCTGTGTCCGGGCCCGGGCGGCCGTGTCGAGCGCGGCCGGGAGCTGGCCGAGTTCGTCGCCCACCGAGATCAGGAAGATCGCGTCCCGGGGCAAGAGCCTGGGCATGCTGCAGAGCGCGGTCGTGAGCGGGATCCCCTGGAGGAGCTGCTCGGAGAGGTGGAATGTCCAGCGGCGGTAGGTCCCGATGAACTGGCTCGCGAGCGCCTCGACCGCCTCGCCGACGGGGAGCCCCCGGTCGGTCGTCAGGGCGAGCGACCACAGGAGCATCTCCTCGTTCCGCCTCCGCTGCTGGAGCTGGATCGAACTGATCCCGATGAGGGCGAACGCCACGGCGGGGATCGAGAGCAACCCCATCGTGACACCGGACGACACCGCCAGGGCCAGGAAGATCAGGATCCAGCCGAAGAGCGCCATCAGGCGCGAGGCCTGGATCATGTAGAGGCCCAGGAAGAGCGTCCCGGCCGAGAAAACCAGCCCCGCCAGCAGGACGCTGCTGGACTGGCGATCCTGGACGGCGATCCCGGTGCGCCAGAAGACCAGGGCGAAGTAGACCGACGCGACCATGATGTGTCGCAGGCCGAACTGGAACCGTTGCGCGGTGTACGCTGGCCCCACCAGCGGCCTGGGCCCCTCGCCCCAGCCGGGCGGCCGGCCGAGCTCCCCCACAGGCGGGGGCTTTCGCGCGTCGTCGTTCCAGGGCGATCCATCGGGTTGGGTCATGTGAGGAACCTGAGCATCGTCTGGAGCGGGTAGAAGACGCACGCGAAGAGGAACAGCAGCCCCCACAGGGTCAGGACGCCCAGGAGGATCTGGAGGACGTAGGCCAGATACCGCGTCTGCGACCGGGCCCGGGATTCATAGAGCTTCGCCAGGATCCGGAGCGACTCCGCCAGCCCCCCGCGTCGGGAGGCCAGGTCGATCCAGAAGCTCACGGGATAGGTCAGGACGTCGATCGCGGTCGGCGAACGGAGCAACGACCGCCCCGAGTCGAGGTCGCGGCGGATGTCGGACGCGGCGGCGGAGATCTGATCGTCCCGCGAAGATTGACCCGCGAGTTCCACCCCGCGCGGCAACGGGCACGAGGCGTCCACCAGGATCGCCAGCATGTCGCAGAACTCGGCCAGCCCCGCGCTCGACACGATCGATCCAACGATCGGCAGCTTCTTGATCCAGCGCGAGCGGGTCGCGGGCCGGAGCAGGACGCGGACGAACAGCACGGTGAAGGCGACAGTCATTGCGAGGACCGCGGCGATCGTCGTCCCCTGCTCGGCGAGGAGGTGGATGATCGCGAAGACCGCCGTCGCGCTCGTCGTCGCGGCCATGTTCCAGTACTGGGCCGAGGCGTTCTCGAAGATCTCGTCGAACGCCGGAGCGAGCGTCACGCTCGTGAACCAGAGGAGGCCCAGGAGCACGCAAAGCAGGAGGCCGGGATAGGCGATGGCGGACACGCACCGGCGGCGGAGTTCCGCATTGAGGTCGTGGTGCCGGAGGTACTCCGACAGGTAGCGGTTCACGGAGCCGTCGCGCATCCCCTGTTCGAGCAGGTGCCCGAGGTCGCCCGGCATCGCGCCATCCTTGCCCCGGAGCACGGCGGGCAGGTCCTCGCCGAGTTCGAGCCGCGTGGCGGCCGCGTTCAGGAGGGCCCGCGACCGCGAGGAGTCCAGCTCGCCGGCCAGCGCCCGCAGCCCTTCCGGCAACGGCAACTGGTTGCGGCTCAGCGAGGCCAGGTGGCCTGTCAGCTCGTGGACCTCGCGGGCGTCCTTCGGACGTGCCCCGTCTTCCATCGGATTCTCCGCGAGTTCGTTGGACATGGGATCGGTTGCGGTTCCGGCCCCGGCTCAGTTCACGGGCCGGGAGAACGTCTGCCAGAGCGACGACAACGGAACCAGCACCGTCGCTACATACACGCTCACCGCCAGGCCGCCGATCACCACGAGCAGCAGCGTCGGGAAGATGTGCCTGAGTCGCTCCGAGCGACGGAGCGCCCGGTCGCGGTAGGTCGTGGCCACGTTCCGGAGCGCCTCGGGCAAGGAACCGCCCGGCTGACCGGACTCGATCATCCAGCGGAGTAGCGACGGGATGCCGTCGCGAGGGCGATCCGCCGGCCGGACCTCACGCGAGCCCCGCTCCAGGTCGGCCGCGACTCTCTCGACGTCGGCAATCAGTCTCGGGTCGCCGCTGACCTCCCCCGCCAGTCGCAGGGCCTCGCCCAGCGGCACGCCGTGCGAGATCATCACGGAGAGCAGCGAGGCGAACCCGGCATACTCCGCCTCGTGGATCATCGGGCGGAACCCGGGGATCCAGCCGAGGAGCATCCCCGGACCGCCGGTGGAGAGGGCCCCGGACCGCCCGGAGGCGACCCACCAGAGCCCCAGCAACACCAGGCCGATCGGCACGATCGGGGCCCAGAAGTAGATCGTCGCGTGGAGGAATGCCAGGATCCGGATCGGGAGGCTCTCCCCCTGGCCGAAGTCGGCCGCGACGTCCACGAACCGCATCGCGAAGGACTGGATGAACAGGACGAAGAACGCATACGCACAGACGAGCAAAATGAGCGGGTACAGCAGTGCCAGGCCCAGAGCGCCGCGGACCTCGGCGTACTCCCTGGCGAAGTCGGAGAGGCCCTCGAAGGCCGTCGCCAGGCGTCCGGAACGCACGCCGGCGCCGATCACCGCGCGGTAGAGCGGGGGTAGGGTCGAGCCCTCCGCCTCCAGGGCCGCTTCGAGCGTCTGGCCCGCTTCGAGCCGCTCGGAGAGTCGACCGGCCAGGTCGCCCCCCCGGCCGAGCCCGTCCTGCCGGAGCAGGCGGAGCCCCTTCTCCAGCGGGATCCCGGCTCGGACGAGTGCCGCCAGCTCGTCATTCAGGGCGACCAGTTGATCCAGGCTCAAGGCGCCGCCTAAACTCATCACGCCACCCTGATCGAACCTCTGACGAATGTCTGACTCACCTTCACCCATCATGCGACGTTTGTCAGAGGCTGTCAAGGGAGCGGTCCGAAGAAGTTCGGCGCGGTCTACATCGGGGGTCTGTCATGCGACTGAGTTGCGAGGTGATCGGGGCGGGCCGGCCCCTGGTGCTGCTGCACGGGTTCCCGCTCGACCGCACCATGTGGTCGAACCAGACCGAGCGGTTCGCATCGGAGTGGCGGTTGATCTGCCCTGACCTCCGCGGGCACGGCGAGACGCCCGCGCCCGAGGGAATTTACGAGGTCGATTCGCTGGCCGACGACGTGCTGGAGACCCTGGCCGACCTGGGCGTGACCGGCCGGTTCGTGCTGGGTGGATTGTCGATGGGAGGGTACGTCGCCCTCTCGATCGCCGTGCGGTTTCCGGAGCGGCTCGACGGCCTGATGCTCATCAACACCCGCGCCGGTGCCGATTCCCCCGCGGTCGCCGAGAACCGGCTGCGACAGGCGACTCTGATCGAGGAGTCCGGATCGATCGCCGAGGTCGTTGCGGGGATGGTCCCCAAATTGTTCGCCCCGGCGACCGTCCGGCGCTCCCCGGGACTGGTCGAGGCGACCAGGGCCCGGATGCTCGCGACCAAGCCGGCGGGGGTGGTCGGGACCTTGCGTGGCCTCGCGATCCGCCCCGACCGGACGCCGGACCTGGCGGGCTTCCGCGTGCCGACGCTCGTCATCGCGGGGGCCCACGATGCGGTGATCCCGCTGGAGGAAGCGGAGCGGATGGCCGAGGCGGTGCCGGGGGCCGTTCTCGTGGTCGTCTCGGAGGCCGGCCACCTCGCGCCACTCGAGGATCCCGACGCGACCAACGCGGCGATGGCGGAGGCCATGGCGTCGTGGTGAGGCAACATCCGGTGGGTTGCTGACATGCGCGGGCCTGATCCTTGCTTCGCGCCATGTCAAGGCGCATAATCCGTTTGCGTCGTGAGCCGTGCCCGACAGGCCCGTCCGGAACGCCGAGCCGATGGCTGATCCCGAAAACGAGCCGCTGATCGCGTCGGCCTCCGACCTCAACGACCTGGTCTCCCACCTCCGCGAGGCCGGCCGGTTCGCGTTCGACACCGAGTTCGTCTCGGAAGACACATTCGAGCCGATCCTCTGCCTGATCCAGGTCGCCACCCGCGACCGACTGGCGGTGGTCGACCCGCTCGCCATCCGCGACCTCACCCCGTTCTGGGACGTCGTCACCGACCCCTCGATCGAGGTCGTGATGCACGCCGCCGGGGAGGACCTGCGGATCTGCCGGATCCGCACGGGCAAGCTGCCCCGGCGCGTCTATGACGTCCAGCTCGCGGCGGGGCTTGTGGGATTCGGCTACCCGCTCTCGCTCGGTAATCTAATCCACCAGATCCTCCGGATCAGCCTGCCCGGCGGCGAGACCCGCACCGATTGGCGTCGCCGCCCGCTCACCGAGGCCCAGGCGCGTTACGCCCTGGACGACGTCCGCCACCTCCTCGACGCCGCCGACTGGCTCAAGGCCCGGCTCGACCACTTCGGCCGCGCCTCCTGGGCCGAGGATGAGTTCCGCGACTTCCTCGACGCCATCGAAACCCGCGCCGAGGAGGACCGCTGGCGGCGACTGCCCGGCCTGCACCAGCTCAACCGTCGCGGGCTCGAAGTCGCCCGGCGGCTCTCCGACTGGCGGCAGAACGACGCCCGGCGGGCCAACCGCCCGCTGCGGAGCGTCCTCCGCGACGACCTGCTCATCGCCATCGCCAAGCGCCAGCCCACGGCCCGCCGCGACCTCGAAGCCCTCCGCGACTTCAACCGTCCGCAGTTGCTCAACCGTTCCAACGACATCCTCGCGGTCATCGCCGACGCGCTGGCGGTCCCGAACGAGGAACTCCCCGAGCCGCCGTCGCGGTTCGATGAGCCGCCGGGTCAGGCGATGGTCGTCAGCCTCCTGAATGCCGCCCTGTCGCAGAGCGCGGCGAAGGCCCAGATCTCGCCCGCCCTGATCGGCGGATCGAACGACCTGAAGGCAGTCCTCCGGTGGTTCCTCGACGGCCAGCCCGAAGACAGGCGGCCCGTGCTGCTCCAGGGCTGGCGCGAGGAGGTCTGCGGCCGGACGATCCTCGACGTGCTCTCGGGCCAGCGGTCGCTCCGGATCGTGGACCCGGGCGCCGAGGTCCCCGTCGCGCTCTCCGACACCGACTGATCCCGCCCGGCACTCTCCACCCCACGCCCTCAGATTCCGCGAGGTCATCGCCTCCCATGGCACGGATCGTCAGTTGCTTCACGAATTGTTACGGGGCCGATGGCGTCCGCGCGGCGGTCTCGCACATCAAGGACGCCGGCATCAGCCACCTCGAACTGGCCCTCCGGGGCCATAACTTCGGCGGCCTGGTCATCCCCGAGGAGGCGGTGATCACCGAGAAGGCGAGCGACGCCGAGGCATCCGAGTTCGTCGCGTTCATGAAGCAGAATGGCGTCTGGGTCAGCGGCACAAACGTCGGCGGGGCCGACATCCGGACCCGCGAAGGCGTCGAGATCACCCGCCGTCGGATCGAGTTCTCCAAGAAGTGGTTCGACGTCAGCGTCGTGGTCTCGGGCGCCGGCCAGCCCCAGAATGAGGAGGAGCGGGCGACGATCCTCACGCACCTTAAGGAACTGGGCGACGTCGCCAGGGGGCTCGGGATCGTCATCGCCTTCGAGACCCACAAGGGGCCGACGCAGAACGCCGAGGCGATGCTGCGGCTCATGTCGGACCTGGACCACGATGCCTTAAGGCTCAACTTCGACACCGGCAACATCGCCTACTACAACAAGGGCGTGGACCCCGCCGACGAGCTGGAGAAGGTCAAGGACCTCGTCCGCAACGTCCACGTCAAGGACAACCGCGGCGGCTTCGAGGACTGGTTCTTCCCCGCCCTGGGCGAAGGCGGGGCGGTGGACTTCACCCGCGTCCGCAACATCCTCGACGGCATCGGCTACGACGGCGCCTACACGATCGAGATCGAGGGCATCGGCGGCGAGCCCGAGCCGGGGCTCGCGGGACGCCAGGCGCGGGTCGCCGCGAGCGTGGCCCACCTCAAGAAATGCGGTTACCTGGACTGACCGGCGGTCGCGGACGCACCCGGGTCGGAGGCCGATGATGGATCTCTGGCAGATCAACGCGATCCCCGGCGAGTCCCTGGGCGCGGGCTCGGGGGTCGCGATCCGGGTGGAGTCCGACTCCGACCATCTCGCCTGGCATATGGCCCGCGAGATGGTCGAGTTGATCCGGACCAACAACGACGACGGCCGCAAGACCTGCCTGATCCTCTCGGTCTCGCCGATCGCTCCGCTCCAGCGGTTCGCCCAGCTCATCGTCGAGCAGTCGGTCGACTGCACGGGCACGACGATCATCCACACAAACGACTTCGTCGATGAGACGAACGCCTGGATCCCCCTGGGCCACCCGTTCAGCTACCGGGCCTTCATGGGCCGGGAGTTCTACGAGCGGCTGCCGCTCGGGAACGTGATCCGGCCCGAGAACAGGGTCTTCCCCTGCCCCGACCGCCCGCAATTGGTCGACGAAATCATCGCCGATCGCGGCGGCGTGGACGGCTGCTTCGCCGGGGTCGGTCTGAACGGGCACCTCGGCTACAACGAACCCGAGGACGTCGCGACCGAGGTGTTCGCCCGGTCGGCGAGCCGGGTCGTCGCGCTGGCCCCCGAGTCGCGGGCCCACCTGGCGATCGCGCTGGGATGCTCGCTCGGCCTGGTCCCGGAGAGGGCGGTGACCGTCGGGATGGGTGCCATGCTGGGGGCGAGGCGGCTGCGGATCTACGCCAATCGGTCCTGGCAGGCCGGGGTCGTCCGCGAGGCGCTCCACGGGCCGGTCTCGTCCCGCTGCCCGCTCTCCCTGATAAGGGGGCACTCCGACGCGGTGCTCACCATCTCGCGGTCGGTCGCGGAGCCGAGGAACCTGAAGCTCCACTCGTCCTGAGTTCACCCCTCGCGGCGGTGCCCCTTGGGGGGGCGGATGGCCGTGTCGTGCCAGTAGCTCCGGAGCGCGACGACGAGGTCGCGGTACATCGGATACTCCGCGGGTTTCTGGATGTAGGTGTTCGCCCCGGCCTGATACATGGCCAGGATGTCCTCGTCGCGCCGGGAGGTGGTGAGGACGACGACCGGGATGATCCGGAGGAACGCATCGGCCTTGATGGCGGCGAGGATCTGGTAGCCGTCGACGCCCGGGAGGTTGAGGTCGAGGAGGATGAGGTCGGGGACGTGCTCGTCGGGGCTGTCGGGCTGCTGGAGGCCGACGAGGTAGTCGAGGGCATGCTGGCCGTCGCGGAGCACGGTGAGCCGGTGGCTGACGTTCCCTTCCCTCAGCGCGCGCTCGATGATGAGCACATCCGTGGGGCTGTCGTCGACCAGGAGGATATGGAAGTCAGCGTGCATGGGGCGGTTCGATCCGCGGGAACTCGGACGAGCTGGTCGTCGACTCGCTCGGCAAGGGAAGTTTATCAGGCGGCCGGGGGAGGCTCACGAAAAACGTCGCCCCCTGCCCCGACTCGCTCTCGACGCGGATCTTCCCGCCGTGGGCCTGGACGATCTTGTGACAGATTGCAAGGCCCGCGCCGGTGCCTTCATATTCCTCTCTCGTGTGCAAGCGGCGGAACAACTGGAAAATCTTGGCGTGAAATCGGGCATCGATCCCGATGCCGTTGTCCCGGACGAAGAAGGTCGCGTCCCGGGAGTTGGCGTCGGTCACCGGGGGCTGCCCGACCTCGACCCGGGGCGTCGGGCTCTTGTTGTACTTCAGCGCATTGCCGACGAGATTCCCCAGGAGCTGCCCGATCCGGTCGCGGTCGCCCCAGATCACGGGCAAGTCGGGGTCGATGACGATCTCGGCCCCCCGCGAGCGGATCAGCTCGCTGAAGTCCGAGAGGATGATGTCCGCGACTTCCCCCAGGGCGACCGGCGCGAAATCCCCGGTGACCTTGCCCGCCCTCGAAAGAGCCAGCAAGTCCTGGATCAGGGACCGCAGCCGGCGCGAGGCGTCGACGAGGTAGCGGACGTATTCCTTGCCGGGCTCGTCGAGGCAATCGCCGTAATCCTTCATGAGGAAGTCGGAGAACGCGATCAGGGTCCGCAGCGGCTCCTGGAGGTCGTGGGAGACGACGTAGGTGAACTCGTCGAGTTCCTTGTTCTTGCGGGACAATTCCTCGTTGGCGGCGGCCAGGCTCTGATTCTTGGCCTGGAGTTCCGCCTCCAGCAGCCGCCGGGTGGTGATGTCCTGCGCCACGCTCCGCGAGTGGAGCAATTGCCCGTCGGCGCCGTAGACGGCGGTCGCGGTCAGCCAGACCTGGATCACCTCGCCGTCGGACTTGATCCACTCGCTCTCCACCTCGACGTGGCCCTTCCGGAGGAACTCGGCGAACTTCTCGTGGAACCGGGCGGCGCGGGCCTCGGGCACGATCCGCTGGTAGGGCTCGCCCACCAGCTCCTGCCGGGGATACCCCAGGGTCCGAAGCAGTGTGTCATTGCAGTCCACGAAACGCCCGGCGGCGTCGAGGCTGAAGTAGAGCGCGGGGGCGTTCTGGTAGAGGTCGGTGTAGCGGTTCTTCAACTCTTCCAGCTCGCGATTCGCCCGGCGGAGGTCCTCGTTCGCCTGGATCAGCTCGCGGGTCCGCCGACGGAGCTCGCGGTCGGATCTCAGCTTCGCGGTGATGTCGGTCATGTGGCAGCGGATGTGGCTGACCCGCATGTCGGGCCCGTACCGGACGCCGACGTTCATCTGGACGGCCTTGACCTCCCCCCGCGAGTTCCGGATCCGATAGACCAGCCCGTGGGCTTCTCCCTTGTGGAGCGCGGCCCGGAGCTGCTGCCTCGCGAGTTCCCGGTCGTCCTGATGGACCACTTCGAGGAACGTCTTGTCGCGCAGTTCGGACAGGCTCCAGCCCAGGAATTCCTGCTCCGCCGAGCTCGATTCGAGCCAGCGGAGGGTCTTGGGTTCGAGACGATTCACCAGGTCCACCGAACCGATGCCGGTGGCGGAGTCGCCGTCGAGGCCGGGGGGGATGTCATACATGCCGCTGCGGGTCATCAGCGGCTCGGGCTGCGAGCTGCTGCTCGAAATCTCGCCGCTGTCGGCGAAGCGGCTCTCCTCCAGGCTCGTGACCGCGGTGTCGGCCTCGGTGTCCCTTGCCTCGAGGAGCGAGTTCCGGAACTCGCTCAGGGACCGCAAGAGGCCCTGGATCTCGTCGTTGTGCTCGAACTCCCAGGAGGAATGGGACTCGGATCCGGAGGTGCCGAGCCGCGATTGCAGCTCTCCGATGGGGTCGACCCAGCGCCGGCGTTCCTGCTGGCGGAGGATTTCCTGCCCGGCGAGGACGGCGGCGATGGCGACGGCGAACATCCCCGCCGCCCAGGTCTTCCCGAGGAACACGAACACGACCGCGATCGCCACGCTCCAGCCCGACGCCAGCGCCAGGCTCACGGCGATCGGCCAGGTCAGCCGCGGGCGGCGTTTGGGGTTCGACTGGTCTCGGCTCGATCTCAACGGATGACTCGCTCAGGAGGAGGGGTGGTGGAGTGGGAGCCAGATCGTCAGGCGGACGCCCGACCCGTCGAGGTTCTCGGCCGCGATCCGGCCGCCGTGTTCCGCGACGATCGTCGCCGCCAGATGGAGCCCGAAGCCGTCCTCGCCGGGGCGGGCCGGGAAGAACGGCTCGAAGACCCGGTCCAGGTGCGTCGGCGGGAACGGCGGGCCATTGTCTTCCAGGTCGATGCGGACCACCTCGGGGTGGCCGCTCACCAGGAGATTCAACTCCGCCCGACGCCCGCCGGCGCTCGAAACCCGGTGGGAATGTCCCAGGAGACAGAGGAGGGCCTGGATGAACTGCCCGCCGTCGGCGGAGCATCGCCAGTCGCCGTCGTTGCCACGGACCTCGATCGTCAGGGTCTCGCGGAGCGGGTCGACACCCTTGGAGTACAGGTTCACCGCCTCGCGGACGAGTTCGCGGACGAGGCATTCCTCGCGTCGAGCCCGCCCGGCCCGGACGCTCGCCATCAGGAATTCGAGCCGGCTCTGGAGCAGAGCGACGTTCCGCAGGATCGGCTCGACCCAGGCCAGCTCGCCGCCGGCCGCCTGCTGCTCGAACTGCAACAGCTCGGCGTGGCCCCGGATCACCGACAGCGGCCCCCGGATCTCATGCACGACCCCGGCGACGAGCCGGCCGACCGAGGCGAGCTGCTCGTTCAGGATCGCCGACTGGTTCATCAGCCGGTAAAGGATCAGGCGCTGGAGCCTGGCGACGATCACGGCGTGGGGGTCGTCCTTGCCGACATAGTCATCCGCGCCGGCCTCGAGCCCGCCCAAGATATCCGCCTCGGCCTGCTGCGAGGTGAGCATCAGGATCGGGACGTTGCCGTGTCGGGCGTCGCCCCGGATCAGGCGGCAGAGGTCGAACCCGGGGACGCCCGGCAGGTTGACGTCGAGGACGACCACGTGCGGCCGGTGCTCCTCGAGCTGGTCGAGGATGTCGCGGCCCGACGACGCCTCGGCCACCCGATGGCCCGCCCGCCCCAGGATCGTCCGGAACAGCGCCCGATCGGCGGGGCTGTCGTCCACCAGGAGTACGGTGCCCATGGGGTAGGTCCTGTTCGGGTGGTCGACCTCGCCGCGTAATACGTCGGCGGCCCCTTGAATGTTCGGAAAGGCCCCGGGATGGATCGCAAAGCCGGCCACCTCATGGGATGATACCCCCTCGGTGAAGCGTTGACCCGATCGAAGGCCGGGGCGTTTGCGACATGGCGGAAGCACAGGCGTTCTGGCGTTGCGACTCCTGCGGGTCCCCCAACCCGATGGCCGGCTACATCACCCGATGCGTCGCCTGCGGGGTCCCGAGGCCGAAGACGGTCGCCCCGATGGGCCCGAAGCCGGTCGCGGTCGAGGTCTCGAAGGCACCTTCGAAGGAAAAGCGCGGGAACAAAGCCAATTCGATCTGGGTCGGCCTGGCCGCCATGGGCCTCGTCACAATCGTTGCGATGGGACTGATCGCGTTCGTCGGCTCGTCCTCCTGGCCGGTCCTGGCCCTGATCCTGATGCCGCGCTGGGCGTTTCTCGTTCCGATGGGTTTGCTGGCGATCGGGATCCTCCTCGATGCGCGGCGATCGGTCCGGCTGTGGTCGGCATTTGGCTTCGTTTCGCTGCTGATCCTCTGGCCCTGGATGGGGTGGAACCTGCCGGTCGTCCGGCTCACCGGCGGGACGCCGACCGGGTCGCCGATCCGGATCCTGAGCTACAACCAGGGCAGCCAGACCGTCGACGCCAACCGCTTCCTGGCCTACCTCGACCGCCAGAAGATCGACGTCGTGGTCTTCCAGGAGCAGGGACGCAATCCGCTGCTCGATCAGGAGTTCGAGAAAGGCTGGCATTCCGACAAGGAGGGGACGATCTACAGCCGGTTCCCGATCGTCGAGGAGATCCCTCCCCCGCCGGAGGACAACCGCGACCGGGGCCGGTATACCTTTCGCCTCTACAGGGCGAAGCTCCGGCTCCCCGACGGCGGCGAGTTCCTGGTCGCGAACATCCACCTGCCGACCCTCCGGCCCGGGTTCAAGGCGTTCGCGGCCGGGGACGTCGAGGGGCTCAAGACCCACATGCAATGGTGGCAGCAGGAGACCGAACGGGCCTTCGCCGCCCTGGCCGAGACGAAGGACACCCCCGTGCTCGTCGCGGGCGATTTCAACATGTCGATGGACCACGACCTGCTCAAGCTGCTCTCGCGCGGCTACCGATCGGCCTACGAGGAAAGCGGTTGGGGCTACGGATACACGAGGCCGTCGTCCTACCCCTGGGTCCGGATCGACCACGTCATCGGGACGCAGGAGTTCGGCTTCCGTTCCTGCTGGATCGGACCGGATTTCGGGTCCGATCACCTGCCGATCGCGGCCGAAGCCGTGCTCGCCGCGCGGGGTCCCACGCCGCCGGTTCGTTAAATTCGATCAAGTCCGCACGAATGCGGGTATGTAGGTTGCGACCGCCGATCGGCGTGTTACCCTTCAGGAGTCGGGACCGAGGCGTCCCCTGGGTCCTCCACGCGCACCGGGATACGTCATCGATGGCCTCCAGCACCCTGCCCACGCCCGTTACCCCCGCCGACGCCATCAGCCGGATCATCTACGCCGACCACTGGGATCCGTACGAGGTCCTCGGTCGGCACGAGATCCCGTACAAGACCGGCGTGGGGGAGGTCATCCGGGCGTTCCTGCCCGAGGCGCTCAAGGCGTGGGTGGTCGACCTCTCCAAGGGGGAGCCCGGCGTGCGTATCCCGATGGAGAAGATCCATCCGGACGGATTCTTCGAGAAGGTCTTCTCCAAGGCCGAGGCCCCGTCGTCCTACCGGCTGCTGGTCGAGAACTTCGAGGGGCACTCCTGGGACTTCGTCGACCCCTATCAGTTCCTGCCGGTCCTGACCGAGTACGACCTCTACCTCCTCGGCGAAGGCACCCATTTCAAGAACTATGAGAAGCTCGGTGCGCACAGGCTGACGCACCAGGGGTTCAAGGGGGTCCACTTCGCCGTCTGGGCGCCGAACGCCCAGCGCGTGAGCGTGGTCGGGAACTTCAACCACTGGGACGGCCGACGCCATCCGATGCGTCACCGCTCGGCCGGGTTCTGGGAGATCTTCATCCCCGACATCGACGAAGGGGAGGTCTACAAGTTCGAGATCAAGAGCCGCCACAACGGCTACCTCGTCCAGAAGTCGGACCCCTACGGCTTCGCCTCCGAACTCCGCCCCAAGACGGCGTCGCTGGTCTGGGACATCACCGACTTCCAGTGGAACGACGACGACTGGATGGCGCAGCGGGCCCGGCGCCAGGGGCTCGACGCCCCGATCTCGGTCTACGAGATCCACCTCGCCTCCTGGAAGCGGGTCAGCGATCAGGGCGACCGCTTCCTGACCTACAGAGAGTTGGCGGACCAGCTCGTCGAGTACCTGCACCACACCGGGTTCACCCACGTCGAGCTGCTGCCGATCAGCGAGCACCCGTTCGACGGGAGCTGGGGCTACCAGCCGGTCGGCTACTTCGCCCCGACCTCGCGCCACGGCTCGCCCGATGACTTCGCGTACTTCGTGGATACCCTCCACGCGCACGGCTACGGCGTGATCCTCGACTGGGTGCCCGCGCACTTCCCGCGCGACCTCCACGGGCTGGGCTACTTCGACGGCACCCACCTGTTCGAGCACGAGGATCCCCGCCTCGGCGAGCACCGCGATTGGGGCACCAAGATCTTCAACTACGGCCGGCCGGAGGTCCGCAACTTCCTGTTCGGCAACGCCCTGTTCTGGCTTGAACGCTATCACATCGACGGCCTGCGCGTGGACGCCGTCGCGTCGATGCTCTACCTCGACTACTCGCGCAAGGAAGGCGAGTGGGTCCCCAACATGTACGGGGGCAACGAGAACCTCGAAGCCATCGACTTCCTCAAGCGGCTCAACGAGATCTGCCACCAGGAGCACCCGGGCGTCCTGACCATCGCCGAGGAGTCGACCAGCTTCGGCGGCGTCTCCCGGCCGACCTACCTCGGCGGCCTCGGGTTCAGCCTGAAGTGGAACATGGGGTGGATGAACGACACCCTCCGCTACATGGCCAAGGACCCGGTCTATCGGAAGTACGAGCACGGGTCGCTCACCTTCAGCCTGATCTACGCGTTCACCGAGAACTTCATGCTGCCGCTGTCGCACGATGAGGTCGTGCACGGCAAGGGTTCGCTGCTGGACAAGATGCCCGGCGACGTCTGGCAGAAGTTCGCCAACCTCCGGCTGCTCTACGGCTACATGTTCGGCCACCCGGGCAAGAAGCTGCTGTTCATGGGCTGCGAGTTCGGCCAGTGGCGCGAGTGGAACCACGACCAGAGCATCGACTGGCACCTGCTCCAGTGGCGCGACCACCAGGGGATGCTCCGCCTGGTCTGCGACCTCAACGCGCTCTACAAGTCCGAACCCGCCCTGCATCAGGTCGACTTCGACTGGCACGGCTTCGAGTGGCTGGAACTCCACGACTGGGAGAACAGCGTCCTGGGCTTCCTCCGGCGAGCCAAGGACTCCGGCGACTTCATTGTCGTGGTCTGCAATTTCACCCCGGTGCCGCGCGAGCATTACCGGATCGGCGTCCCCGAGGCGGGGTTCTACCGCGAGGTCCTGAATACCGACTCCGACATCTACGCCGGCTCGAACCACGGCAACTACGGCGGCACCTGGGCCCACGAAGGCTGGCACGGCAGACGCCCGTTCCACGTGTCCCTCAGAATCCCTCCGCTGGGCGTGGTGTTCCTGAAACTCCAGCGCGATTGACGACGTCGTCCAACTTTCCTCTCCCGTAGGGTCCCGCTATTGCGGACCGATCCCCTTGTCGTGTAGGGAGATTGGTCCGCAATAGCGGACCCTACAAGGATTTTCACATGTCCGGATCCTTGATCAAGTCGAAGCTGGCCGCCGGCGAGCCGTTCTACGGCACGTTCATGTTCGAGTTCGCCACGCCGGGCATCATGCGGATCATCGACCAGGCGGGCGTCGACTTCGCGATCCTGGACATGGAACACTCGGGCTGGGGCATCGAGACGATCAAGATGCTCATCGCCACCTCGCGGACGACGAAGGTGGCCCCGATCGTCCGGATCCCGGCGACCGACTACCAGTTCATCGCCCGGGTCCTCGACATGGGCGCGGCCGGGATCATGGCGCCGATGGTCGAGAGCGTCGAGCAGGCGAAGCGCCTGGTCGAGTCGGCCAAGTACCCGCCCGTCGGGCGCCGGGGATCCGCCTTCTCGATCGCCCACGACGACTACGCCCCCGGGACGATGGCCGACAAGATCAAGGCCGCGAATGAGAAGGTCGTGGTCGTCGGCCAGATCGAGACGGCGAAGGGGCTCGAAAAGGTCGAGGAGATCACGCAGGTCGAGGGCATCGACGTGATCTTCCTGGGCCAGGCGGACCTGACCGCCTCGCTCGGCATCCCCGGCCAGTTTGACCACCCGACCTTCCTCGCCGCCGTCGACCGCATCATCGCCGCCTGCCAGGCCAGCGGCAAAGCCTTCGGCTACCTCGCCCTCAAGCTCGAAGACGGCCCCAAGATGCTCGCCAAGGGCGCCAAAATGCTAGCGTACAACGGCGATATCTGGATTTACCAGCAGGCCTTGAAGTCGGCGATGCAGACGCTGAAAAATGCCTGAATCTTGACTTCCGCCGGGGCGTAAAAGCGCTGCTCGCGGTCCAAAGCTCTGGGCGCCGGGCCGAGGGGCTGGTCGAGGGGTCAGAAGCGCTGGGCGCGGGTCTCGAGACCCCGCACCAACCCATGCCGCCTGTTGCCAGAAAATCGGGTCTCCAGACCCCTTCCGGATTCGCTCGGGACCTGGAACGGGTCTGGAGACCCGATTCGGTGGTCCTCTTCGATCGGGCTGGGGGCGGGGTCTGGAGACCCGCGCCCAGCGCCTTCGATCCGTGCGCCGGTTAGGACGTGGCGGCGGCGAACTTGGTCCCGGGAACCCGCGCTCGCTTGACGGTGTCCCCCCTGAGAAGATAATGGTGTCTTTTCCCAGTGGGCCGGGGGGTCGCCCCGGTCCCCGTCTCCGATCTGAGCGATTGGCAACCCCATCATGCTGAAGCGGACGCATACCTGCGGCGAACTGACCAAGGAACACGTCGGGCAGTCCGCCATCCTCAACGGCTGGGTCGACGCCTGGCGCGACTTCGGCGGCCTGGTGTTCATCGACCTCCGCGACCGCTTCGGCGTCACCCAGGTCGTCTTCGAGCCCGATGCCGGGGCCGACTTGCAGAACGCAGCCCGCGAACTGCGCAGCGAGTATGTCATCGGGATCCGGGGCACCGTCGCCCCCCGCCTCCCGGGCAAGGAGAACCCCAGGCTCAAGACAGGGGCCGTCGAGGTCCGCGCGGTCGAGTTGCAGGTCTACAACGCCACCCCCACCCCGCCGTTCGAACTCCAGGGGACCGAGGCCAACGAGGAGCTGCGGCTCAAGTACCGCTACATCGACCTCCGCCGCCCGGCGATGCAGGCGATCTTCATCCTGCGGCACCGCATGGCGATGCTGATGCGGAACACCATGTCGGAACTCGGCTTCCTCGAAGTCGAGACCCCGATGCTCGGCCGCTCCACGCCCGAAGGGGCCCGCGACTTCCTCGTCCCCAGCCGCGTCCACTCCGGCCACTTCTACGCCCTGCCGCAGTCGCCCCAGCTGTACAAGCAGTTGCTGATGGTCGCCGGCTTCGACCGCTACTTCCAGATCGCCCGCTGCTTCCGCGACGAGGACCTCCGCGCCAACCGGCAGCCGGAGTTCACCCAGCTCGACGTCGAGATGTCGTTCGTCGAGTTCGAGGACGTCATCGGCACGATGGAAAATCTCGTCGCCCAGCTCGCCAAGGAGTTCGGCGGCGAGGACCTGAAACTCCCCCTGCCCCGGCTCGAATACCACGACGCCATGGAGCGGTTCGGCAACGACCGCCCTGACCTCCGCTACGCCCTGGAACTCAATGACCTCGCCGACATCGCCGCGAAGACCGAGTTTAAGGTCTTCTCCATCGCCCGCGACAACGGCCAGCGGATCCGCGGCTTCTGCGTCCCCACCGGCGGCGAGAACTACTCGCGCAAGGACCTCGACGGCCTGACCGAGTTCGCCAAAGGGTTCGGCGCCTCGGGCCTGGTGTGGCTCAAGGTCGACGGGACCGCCCTCGCCGGCCCAACGGCCAAGTTCTTCCCGGCCGAGGTCCAGGCCGAGCTGATCGCGCGGTTCGAGGCCAAGTCCGGCGACCTGATCCTGATCGTCGCCGACTCCCAGGCCGTGTCGAGCCAGGCGCTCACGAACCTCCGCTCGCGGGTCGCCGCCGAGCTGAAGCTCTACGACCCGAAGTCGTTCCACTACTCGTGGGTCGTCAAGTTCCCGCTCCTGGGCTGGGACGCCGAGGAAGGCCGATTCGTCGCCGAGCACCACCCCTTCACGATGCCCTTGCCCGAGGATCTGCACCTGCTCGACACCGAGCCGGCGAAGGTCCGGGCCCAGGCGTATGACCTCGTGGTCAACGGCGAGGAATGCGGCGGCGGCACGATCCGGATCCACGACTCGGCCATCCAGGCCAAGGTGTTCGGGCTCCTGGGCCTGAGCCCCGAGCAGGCCGAGGAGAAGTTCGGCTTCCTCCTCAGCGCCCTACGCAACGGCGCCCCGCCCCACGGCGGCATCGCCCTGGGCATGGACCGCCTGGTCATGCTCTACAGCGGGTTGACCAACATCCGCGACTGCATCGCCTTCCCCAAGACCGCCAAGGGCACCGACCTCATGACCGGCGCCCCCGGGACCGTGGACATGCGGCAGACCCGCGAGCTTCACATCAAGGTCGTCGAATAAATCGATCTTGTCGGGTGTGGTGCAGCGCGGCCTCTTGGGCCGCGTCCACCGCACCGACAGACTCCGTCGAGCCACCAGTCCACGAGGACGGCGGGGCGTACAAACTACTCAATCTCCCCGCACCGCCTCAGGTAGTCGCGGTCGTCGAAGAACACGCGGCTCACCAGGCGGTTGTCGCGGGTGAGGTTATACACCCGGGGGATGTTGATCCCTTGATCGTATCCCGCCATGACGATGCTCGACGGCTCGACTTCGAGGAAGATCACCTTCGAGCCGAGTTCGAGCGGCTGGTCGAACTTGAAGACGCCGAAGACATCCGTCGGTGCGCTACTGGATCCGACCAGCGAGTAGACGTTCGCCGCGTCGTCGTCGTGGCCGAGGACCTCCGGCTGCCGCAGGCCGCTGAAGGTCTGGGGCAGGTGCGACAGGGTCGTGTCGAGCACGGCGATGTCGATGTCGTCCGAGGTGAACAGGTCGATCACCGTCGCCACCAGGAATCCCGCCTCGCGGACGACCGGGGCTCCGACCTCCAGGAAGACCTCCAGGCCGAACTTCCAGCGCAGGTGCTCGACCGATTCGACCAGGGCGTCGACGTTCTGGATATCCTCCAGCCGGAATCCGCCGCCGAGGTTGATCCAGCGGAGGCGGTGCAGCCAGGCCCCGAGCCGGTGCTCCAGGAGCATGACCGTCGGCCAGAGGGGGCCGAAGTCGTTGCTGTCCTGGATCACCTCGACCGCCAGGCCGCCGAGCCCTTCCAGCAGCTCGGGCTCTGTGGCGATGGCCTCTTCGAGTTCCTCGATCGGCGTGCCGAGTTTGGAACGCGGCCCGCACGGGTCGAGCCTCGGGTCGGTGGCGAACGAGACCTTCGGATTGACCCGCAGGCCCGGCCGGCCTTTCTTCAGGAGGCTCGGCTTGGTCCGCTCCCACTGCGAGAGCGAGTTCAGGATGATCTGGTCGCTCTGCTCCTGGTAATGCGCGATGCCCTCATGCCGCAGGCCCGGGAAGAATGTCTGGACGAACCCTTCCTTGCCGAGCACGCGACGGGCGAGCTTCGCCTCGAAGAGTGATGACGTGGCGAAGCCATCGATCAGGTGGGAGATCTCGGTCAGCAGGTCGACATAGGGCAGCGCCGAGACCGAGAACAGGACCTTGAGCCCGACCTCCTCGCGCAGGACGGTCGCTCGCTCAACGCCCTCGGCGATCGCCTCCTCGTCGAGGACGTAGACGGGGGTCTCCAGGGCATCGAGCTGGTCGAGGACACGTTCCAACGGAAACTCCGGCGTTCGGGCTGGGGGGGGAAATCGGCCGGGGAATTCTACCGCGCCAGGAAGCCCTGGCGTTCGAGCCAGGTCGCGCACAACCCCGGCCAGGCCGCCCACGCCTTGTCGCCGCCGTTCAGGCCGAGCCCGTGCCGCCCCTTCTCGAAGAGGTGCATCTCGACGGGGACGCCGGCCTTCCGCATCGCCAGCACGAACAGCAGGCTGTTCTCGGCCGGGACCGGGCCGTCCTCGTTGGTGTGCGCCAGGAAGGCCGGCGGGGTGTCCTTGGTCACCTGGGTCTCGTTGGAGAGGCTGTTCAGGAGCGCCGGCTCGGGTTTGTCGCCGAGCAGGTTCCGGCGGCTGCCGCCGTGGGCGTAGGGTGTCGCCAGCGCCACGACCGGGTAGAGCAAGATCATCCGATCCGGCCGCGATGAGAGCGTCTCGACCGGGTCCTTGGCGTCGGGCTTGCCGGCGTCGTAATGGGTGCCGGCCGTCGAGGCCAGGTGGCCGCCTGCGGAGAAGCCGAGGATGGCAACCCGCTTGGGGTCGACGCCCCAGTCCTTCGCGTGGTAGCGGACGGTCCGGATGGCCCGGTTGGCGTCGTGGATCATCGCCGGGTGCCGGTAGCGCGGGGCGAGCCGGTACTTGAGGACGACCCCGGTGATCCCCAGCGAGTTGAGCCATTCGGCTATCGGCCGCCCCTCGTGATCGGCCAGGCCGCCATAACCCCCGCCCGGGCACACCACGACCGCCGCGCCCGTCGCCTTGGCGGGATCGGGCTTGTAGATGGTGAGGGTCGGGACGTCGGCCGGGGTCGTCCCCTTCGCGCCCGGTGCGCCCTCGGGCCAGAGTGGGACGGTGACCGGCCCGGCGGCCCGGACGCTGTCGGGTGCGATCGCCAGTCCGAGCAGGATCAGCAGGGAGAGGCCGGGATGTGGAGAGTGTCGAAGGGGCATGGTCGGCGTCTTCCGGGGAGGTCGAAGGTGTCGCGTCCGGCTCTCCCCGGGTCGGCCCGCCCTCAGTCGAGCGAGTGCCGGTATTCCACGGCGGAGAGCAGGCCCAGCCAGCGGGCCTGGACCGCGAGGATCGCAAGGATGATCAGATTGATCAAGAAGGTATACGCCTCGCGGATCACGAGATAGACGGTCGCCGTGTACTCGATCGTTGCCTCGGTATTCAGCTGGTTCAGCGTTCCCGTGTTGAGCGAGGCCGGGATCGCCGAGAGCAGCGTGTAGCCCTGCCTCAGCAGCGAGGCATAATGCTTGTAGTAATCGGCGCCCGGCACGTGGCGATACTCGATGTTATCATAGAACGGGATGTTCATGATGACCTGAGGGCTACCCGGCATCGCGAAGTGGTCGAGCAGGACCGTGCTGAAGATCCCCTGGTAGCTCAGCATGCCGACCAGGATCGCCTCGATCAGGATCAGGCCGAGGGGGATCAGCAGCAGCGTCGCCAGCGACGCGAACGGATGCCGGATCACCAGGCGGACCGTGCGCCCGATCCCCAGGACGCCCATCCGATCCTGCCCGAACGACGCCAGGACCATCGTCGGCAGGACCATCCAGCCGAATACCGCCGCCGCGAGGTAGGCCGGCTCGAACCGGGGCAGGTCCCCCTTCATCCAGGGCTGCCACCAGATCGGGATCACGATCCAGGCCGACAGGCAGACGCACAGGAAGCTCCGCCAGAGGACGACGAACGCCTTCTTCGTCCGGCTGCCGCCCAGCGCGGGGGCGATCGACTCGCTCGCCGAGACCCGCCGCACGATGTCGCCGTAGCCCGCCCCCAGCAGGGCGATCATCCCGAACACCACGCCAGGCCCGGTGAGCGGCAGCGCCATGCAGGCGGTCAGCAGCAACGCCAGCCCAATCAGGAACAGAGAGGGTCGCAGGAGGAAGATATCCTGGAAGGACTTGACGAACCCGTAGCGGAGCCGGATGCCCATCTTGGGCATCGGCACCGCGACCGCGTTCTTGCAATCCCAGCACCGGACCTCGCCCCCGAATTGCTCCGGCCGGGCGCGGAGGCTCCTCCCGCATCGGCACTTGACCGAGACGTACGATGGGAGCGTCAACCTGGGATCGACCGCGCTCGACATGGGCCAAGGTCCTCCGACGCACCCGACGCCCGTCCCGCGATCTCGGCGTCCGAAACCGCCGGGATCGCCCGCCCGGACGGTCGCCGCTCGCCCCGGGGACGACTCGACCGGACAACCGGATTGGGCCTGACTGTCTTTCCAGAAGATTAGGTCGCAATCGGCCTGGGCGGCGGGGCATTCGCTGGCGGGGCGACCGATCTCGCGAAACCCGTGGCCGGGGGACCACTTCGGGTTGCCCGGCAACATCGCGCTCCGTCGGTCGGCAACATCCTGTGTCGCCGCCCGCCCGGCGTCAAGGGCTTCTCGGCATCTGCCGGACAACCCGGTCCGGTCAAATCATCGGCGGGGTGCGCCGCGACGGGGCCAACCGGGCCGCGTCCACCGCACCTGTGGGGGGGTGATCGAACGGCTGGACCCGACCGTCTTGGCCCCGCGGACCGGGCCATCCGTCGATGGTGTGGATGCGAGTCCGCGTCGCAGCCCGCCCGACTGCACGCCACCGGCCTGAGATCCGGCGCGTCCGGAGACACCGGGACATCCCCCTGTCACTTCCAGGCCAGGACTGCCAAAACGGCAGACGCCGCCTACTCGTCCTCCGGCCACCACAGACCGTAAACCCTTTAATTCCAGTGTCTTGCGATTATTCAAACGATTTCGGTATCGCTCTTGCATGATAAGCGGCACGTCTGGGCGGTCTCTGGGCCTCGACGAGGTCCGGGGGCCTGCCCTGGAGTAGAGAAACGGCCCATCGGCTACGACGAGCGGCCGCGACGAGGGAGACTTTCACCGTGGCGAAGATTTTGGCCTACGACGACGAGGCACGCCAGAAGCTGGCCAGTGGCGTGTCCAAGCTGGCGCGGGCGGTCCGCAGCACGCTCGGACCCCGCGGCCGCAATGCCGTGATCGACAAGGGCTGGGGCAGCCCCACCGTCACCAAGGACGGCGTCACCGTCGCCGAGGAGATCGAGCTCAGCGACGCCTACGAAAACATGGGCGCCCAGCTCGTCAAGGAGGCCGCCTCCAAGACCTCCACCGCCGCCGGCGACGGCACCACCACCGCCACCGTCCTGGCCGAGGCCATCTTCAAGGAGGGGCTCAAGTCCCTCGCCTCGGGCGCCGACGCCATGGCCCTCAAGCGCGGCATCGACAAGGCCGTCCTGGCCGTCGTCGAGCACGTCAAGAGCCAGTCCCGCGCGGTGACCGACAAGGAGATCACCGAGGTCGCCACCATCGCCGCCAACAACGACCGGACCATCGGCGAGAAGCTCGCCGACGCGTTCCGCCGGGTCGGCAAGGACGGCGTGATCACGGTCGAGGAAGGCAAGGGCTTCGAGACGACCGTCGACGTCGTCGAGGGCATGCAGTTCGACCGCGGCTACCTCAGCCCGCACTTCGTGACCGACCAGGATCGCATGGAAGTCGTCCTCGACGACCCCTACATCCTGATCTACGAAGAGAAGATCAGCACCCCCAAGATCCTGATCCCCGTCCTCGAGCAGATCGCCCGCGCCAACAAGCCGCTGCTGATCATCGCCGAGGACGTGGAAGGCGAAGCCCTGGCGACCCTGGTCGTCAACAAGCTCCGCGGCATCCTCCAGGTCGCGGCCGTCAAGGCCCCCGGCTACGGCGACCGCCGCAAGGCCATGCTCGGCGACATCGCCGTGCTGACCGGCGGCAAGGCGATCTTCAAGGACCTCGGCATCGAGCTGGAGAGCATCCACCTCTCCGACCTCGGCCGCGCCCGCAAGGTCACCATCGATAGCGAGAACACCACCGTCGTCGAGGGCGCCGGCACGGCCGACGAGATCAAGGGCCGGACCGAGATGATCCGGCGCGAGATCGGCCAGACCGACAGCGAGTACGACAAGGAGAAGCTCCAGGAGCGTCTCGCCAAGCTCGCCGGCGGCGTCGCCCAGATCAACGTCGGGGCCGCCACCGAGACCGAGATGAAGGAGCGGAAGGCCCTCGTCGAGGACGCCCTCCACGCCACCCGCGCCGCGATCGAGGAAGGCATCGTCCCCGGCGGCGGCACCGCCCTGATCCGCGCCGCCACCGCCCTGAAGGACGTCAAGGTCACCGGAGACGAGGAATACGGCGTCGCCCTGATCCGCCGCGCCATCGAGCAGCCCGCCCGCTCGATCGCCGAGAACGCCGGCGTCGATGGCGCCGTCGTGGTCAGCAAGATCCTCAAGGCGAACGACCCGTTCTTCGGCTACAACGCCGAGGCCAACACCTGGGGCGACATGTTCGCCGCCGGCATCGTGGACCCGACCAAGGTCACCCGGTCGGCCCTCCAGAACGCCGCGTCGGTCGCCGGCCTGCTGCTGACCACCGAGGCCATCATCGTCGAGAAGAAGGTCAAGAAGGCCGACGCCGGCGGCCATGACCATCACCACGACCACGGCATGGGTGGTATGGGCGGCATGGGCGGCATGGGCGGCATGGGCGGCATGATGTGAGCCGACGCCGGGGCCGCACGACTGGCCCCGGATCCGCTCCCCGCCGCCCCCACGCGAGATCATTCGAGTTCTTCACTCTCCCAACACACAAGGCCCGGGTCCGACGCCGGACCCGGGCCCTACCGAACGAAGGATAGCGACCATGGCGAAGATCCGTCCCCTGGAAGACCGCGTCGTCATTCAGCAGATCGAGGCCGAGGAGAAGACCGCCGGCGGCATCGTCCTGCCCGACACCGCCAAGGAGAAGCCCCAGCGCGGCAAGGTCGTCTCGGTCGGCCCCGGCAAGCTCCTCGACTCCGGCGAGCGTGCCCCGATCGGCGTGAAGGAGGGGGACGAGGTCCTCTTCGGCAAGTACGCCGGCACCGAGCTCAAGGTCGACGGCGAGGAGATCAAGATCCTCCGCGAGTCCGACATCCTGGCCAAGATCGTCTGACAAGGATGGGTGATGGGTGATGGTTCCTGGGTGATCGAGGACGGGAAATCCCGATCTCTCACTTAACTTCCATGACCCATCACCCATTCCTCCCGCCCCGAACACGCTGACCGCTTCTTACCTGGGAGCCCCATCCGTGCCCAAGCAATTGCTCTTCTCCGATGCCGCCCGGCGCAAGATGCTGGAAGGCGTCGACATCCTCGCCCACGCCGTGGGCACCACGCTCGGGCCGACCGGCCGGAACGTGATCGTGAGCAAGTCCTTCGGCGGCCCGACCGTCACCAAGGACGGCGTCACCGTCTCGAAGGAGATCGAGCTGCCGGACCCCTTCGAGAACATGGGGGCCAAGCTCGTCAACGTCGTCGCGTCCAAGACCTCGGACGTCGCCGGCGACGGCACCACCACCGCCACCATCCTCGCCCGCGCGATCTATCGCGAAGGCCTGCGGAACATCACCTCGGGCGCCAACCCGACGGCCGTCCGCCGCGGGATCGAGAAGGCCGTCGAGGCCGCGGTCACCGAGCTGACCACCAACATCTCCAAGCCCATCTCCAAGAAGGAAGAGATCGCCCAGGTCGGCGCGATCTCGGCCAATAACGACGCCACCATCGGCCAGATGCTCGCCGATGCTGTCGAGCGCGTCGGCCGCGACGGCGTCATCACTGTCGAGGAAGGCAAGACGGCGGTCACCACCCTCGAATTCGTCGAGGGCATGCAGTTCGACAAGGGCTACCTCAGCCCCTACTTCGTCACCAGCCCGGCGTCGATGGAGGCCATCTTCGACGACCCGTTGATCCTCCTCTACGAGAAGAAGATCAGCAACCTCCGCGAGATGATCCCCCTCCTGGAGAAGGTCGCCCAGTCCGGCCGGCCCCTCCTGATCATCGCCGAAGATGTCGACGGCGAGGCCCTGGCGACCCTGGTCGTCAACAAGCTCCGCGGCATCCTCAACATCTGCGCGGTCAAGGCCCCCGGCTTCGGCGACCGCCGCAAGGCGATGCTCGGCGACATGGCCATCGTGACCGGCGGGACCGTGATCTCCGAGGACCTCGGCCTCAAGCTCGAGAACCTCAAGGTCGAGCAGCTCGGCACCGCCAAGCAGGTGAAGATCAACAAGGACAGCACCACCCTGATCCAGGGCGCCGGCCAGCGTTCCGAGATCCAGCGCCGGATCGACCAACTCCGCCGCCAGATCGAGGAGACCGAGAGCGAGTACGACAAGGAGAAGTTCCAGGAGCGGCTCGCCAAGCTCTCCGGGGGCGTCGCCCTGATCAACGTCGGCGCCGCGACCGAGGCGGCGATGAAGGAGCTGAAGGCCCGCGTCGAGGACGCCCTCCACGCCACCCGCGCGGCGGCCGAGGAAGGCATCGTCCCCGGCGGCGGCACCGCCCTGCTCCGCGTCATCCCGGCCGTCGAGACCCTCCTCGAATCTCTCAAGGGTGACGAACGCCTCGGCGCCGCGATCGTGCTGCGGTCCCTCGAAGAGCCGATCCGCCACATCGCCGGCAACTCCGGCCACGACGGCGGCGTGATCGCCGACGAGGTCAAGTCGCTCAAGGGCAGCTACGGCTTCAACGCCAACACCGGCGAGTTCGTGGACATGCTCGTCGCCGGCATCGTGGACCCGACCAAGGTCACGCGGTCGGCCCTCCAGAACGCCGCCTCCATCGCCGGCCTGATGCTGACGACCGAGGCGATGATCACCAACATCAAGGACGACGAGAAGGACAACGCCCAGAAGGTCGAGGGCTCCGTCCGCTGATCGTCCCGCACTCCGGGGGCCCGATCTCGGGCCCCCTTGGAGTGCGAAAGCATCGCTCCCGCTTTGGTTTGTCACCCGCTCCGAGCCGACGCCCGAGCACCCTCCCCGACCCATTTGGCTTCGTCTGTCCCCTGCCTCCGAAAGCGGACGCCCCGCTTCCTCACTCCAAAGCCGCCTCCCGTATGGTATCCTGATCCGATTGGCGAAACGCCCCACCCCGTACCGATCGAGACGCCATGCCGATGGCCACGAAGCGCGATTATTACGAAGTCCTGGGCCTGAAGCGCGACGCGAGCCAGGACGACATCAAGAAGGCCTATCGGCAGCTGGCCCTCAAGAATCACCCGGACCGCAACCCCGGCGACGCCGAGGCCGAACGCCGCTTCAAGGAAGGGGCCGAGGCCTATGAGGTCCTGTCCGACCAGGAGAAGCGGGTCCGGTACGACCGATACGGCCACGCGGGCCTGAACGGCGCGGGAGTCCATGACTTCCGCAACGCCGAGGACATCATGTCCGCCTTCTCCGACATCTTCGGCGGCGGCGTGTTCGGCGATTTGTTCGGGCAACGACGCCGGGGACCTCGCCCCGGCCAGGACCTCCTGGTCAAGCTCGAAATCGATCTGCTCGAGGCCGCGCGCGGCACGACCAAGCAGATCGAGATCACCCGGAACGAGACCTGCACCGACTGCCGGGGCTCGGGCGCCCGCAAGGGGACGCAGCCGACCACGTGCCAGTATTGCGGCGGCCAGGGCCAGGTCGTCGCCTCGCGGGGATTCTTCCAGGTCGCCTCGACCTGCCCGGCCTGCGGCGGCGAGGGCGTCCGGATCAACGACCCCTGCCCGACCTGCCGGGGCAACGGCAAGGTCCCCGCGACGGCCACCATCCCGATCCCCATCCCGCCCGGCGTCGAGACGGGGCGCTGGCTCCAGATCCGCAACCAGGGCGAGGCCGGCGACCCCGGCGCACCCCGCGGGAACCTCCGGATCCAGATCCAGGTCAAGCCGCACCCCTTCTTCGAGCGCGAGAAGAACGACCTCATCTGCCAGGTCCCGATCAGCTTCGCCCAGGCCGCGCTGGGATCCAAAGTCGAGGTCCCCACGCTCGATGGCCCCGACTGGCTGGCCGTGCCCAAGGGCACGCAGTCCGGCGAGATCCTCCGGCTCAAGGGCCGCGGGATGCCCGACCTCAACGGCCGGGGACGCGGCGACGAGCTGGTCGAGATCGTCGTCGAGACGCCAAGGCATCTCACCGCGCGGCAGGAAGAATTGCTCCGCGAGCTGGCCGAGATCGAGCGCCTCGACGTCAGCCCGCGCCGGAAATCGTTCTTCGAGAAGCTCCGCGACTATTTCACCGAAGAGGCCGAGGCGGGCGAAGGCACGCCGGGCTGAATCGTCCAAAGCCCGGCGGATTCGCAATCACCCGGCGAGCCATCTGCATCGCTCCCATCCGGAGACGCACGACCCTCTCGCGGTCGGACGAAGTCACCGCCCAGGATCGAAGGCCATGAGCACCGACGCCCAGAACAACGCCGCAGACCAGCCCGGAGACGCCGCCCCGGAGGCCTCCGACCTCAGCCGCGAGCGTGATGAGTTCCGGGACAAGTACCTCCGCCTCCAGGCCGAGTTCGCTAACTATCAGAAGCGGTCCAAGGCCCAGGCCGAGAACGACCGGCTCTACATGATCCGGCCGCTCGCCCTCGACCTGCTCGACGTGCTCGACAACTTCGAGCGCGCCATGCAGGCCGCCACCAGCGCCGGGCGCCGCCGTGATCGTCTCGGGCCTGGAGATGGTCCACAGGCAGATGCTCAGCGCCCTGGCGAAGAACGGCGTCGAGGCGATCTCCGCGATCGGCCAGCCCTTCGACCCCAACTACCACGAAGCCCTGATGCAGCAGCCCGACGCCGATCACCCCGAGGGGACCGTCGTCGCCGAGCTGGGCAAGGGCTACAAGCTCAATGACCGGGTCCTCCGGCCGACCAAGGTCGCCGTCTCGATCAAGCCCGCGAGCTGATTCCCCAGGACAATCACGCCCCCGCGACGAGACTCGCCATGCCCACCTACGACTACATCTGCGACGCCTGCGGGCACGAGTTCGAGGCCTTCGAGTCGATCAAGGCCGACCCGCAGACGACTTGCCCGTCCTGCCAGGCCGAGAAGCTCCGCCGCAAGATCGGCCCCGGCGCCGCCGTCCTCTTCAAGGGGTCCGGCTTCTACCAGACCGACTACCGCAGCGAGTCCTACAAGGCCGGGGCCAAGAAGGATCAATCGTCCTCGACCGGTTCGAGCGGCGGCACTTCAAGCTCCGGCTCGACGCCCGCCGCCTCGCCTTCGTCCTCATCCACCCCGTCGACGTCGAGCGGCTCATGATCCGGGGCAAGTGCCCGACCTGCGGCAAGAGGTTCGAGGTCGAGAAGATCGACGACCAGCCAGGCTTCCCCTTCTGCTCCGAGCGCTGCAAGCTGATCGACCTCGGCCGCTGGATCGACGGCGATAACAAGATCAGCACCCCGTTGCGGTCCGACCCGCAAGGGGAGCCGGAAGATCTGCCGCCGTCCGGGGCCGAAACCGACGGTGAAGACGACTGATGCTTGGCGTCCGGCTCAGCCCGAAAACGCCCGCAGCGGGGCCTCAAAGCGCTGGGCGTGGGTCTCCAGACCCCGCCCTGACCCCGCTCGAAGCGAACAAGCAAACCGGGTCTCCAGACCCGTATCGGGCCTGTGCCGATACGGGTCTGGAGACCCGGTTTTGCCGTCGAAAGTGGCCGAGGCGAGGGCGGGGTCTGGAGACCCGCGCCCAGCGCTTTCGGCCATGGCATTCTCCATGTCTCAGCGAGTTCGTCCGCTGCTCAGCTCAGCGTCTTGTCCGCCGTGCGGAGCAGGCTGGCGACGGGGAGGCCGTGGGGGCAGGCGGCGTCGACGAGGTCGAGCCGGGCGTCGGCGATCGCGCGGGCCTGGGCCGGGAGGGCCTGGTAGAGGGCGCGGGCTTCCTGACGCTTGCCGTAGGCCTCGTAGTAGCGGAGGTAGCGGAGCACGGTCGAGACCTGCACGCCCCGGGCGGCCGTCTCGCAGAGGTGGCCGCAGCCGTGGCAGTACATGTTGGCCGTCTTGAGCCGGTGCTCTTCGAGGAGGCGGGCCTCCTTCGGGGTCAGCTCGTCGCGGCTCGCGGCGATGTTCTCGCGGAGGTCGCTGCGGTTGACCATCTCGCTGACGACGACCTGCATCCGCTCGTCCTGCCAGACGGTCTTGATCGCGGCGACTTCCTTCTTGAAGCCCTTCTCGGTCAGGGCCTTCAACTTCTCGGGGAAGTTCGCCGCGCCGCCCTGGGTCTTCATGGCGACGAGGCCGATGTTGGCCTTGGCGCACTTGTCGATCGCGCGCTGGAGCTTGTCGTGGTCGACGTCGCGGAAGTTGTACTTGATCATGACCTGATCCAGCCAACCGACCTCGGCGACCTTCTCCAGGATCTCCGGCAGCTTGGCGTCGTGGCAGGAGAGCCCGCAGAACTTGATCTTGCCGGCCTTCTTGAGGTCCGCGAACGCCTGCTTGACGCCGGGGTCGTCGAGCATGCCCAACTGGGCGCCGTTGATCCCGTGGATGTAGTAGCTGTCGATGTAGTCGGTGCGGAGCCGGTCGAGCGAGGCGTTGAGGTGATCCTCGAAGACCTTCGACGCCGCGGCCCCCTTGGCCGTGCGGAAGCCCGCGTTCTTGGTGACGAGATACACCTTGTCGCGCATCTTGGTCCGCTCGAGCACCTCGCCGAGCACCTTCTCGGAGACGGTGTTCTCGTAGGACTCGGACGTGTCGATGTAGCCGACGCCCGACGCCAGGGCGAGCTGGACGAAGCTCGGCGTGAGGGCCCAGCTCGTGCCCATGCCGAGCTTGGTCACCTTGACCCCGGTCTTGCCGAGGGTGACGGTCGGGACCTTCGCCTCATCGAAGAGGGTCGGCGTGGCGGCGAACAGCGACCGGCTCGTGCTCGTGGCCGTCAGCGCGGCACCGGCCGCGGCGGTCGTCTGGAGGAACCGTCGGCGCGAATGGCCGCCATTGCACGTCCCCTGGAACCCGTCCATCAATCACGTCCTTCCCGTTCTCGAGAATCGATGATCGCGGAGGACCGGCGCATAGACCGGACGCGGCCCCCGACCGAATCGCCCGGTCATTCTGGCCACCCGGACGGGAGATGGTCAACAAGGATTTGACAATCTTGAGGGGGCGGTAACTAGCTCCCGGTCCAGCCCGCTCAACCCCCCGCCGCGAGGGCCCTCGGCACCTGCCGCCCCGACGGGTCGGACTCGCTGACGCCTCCCTCGTGGTACTCGGCGTCGGTGTTGACCTTCCAGGTGTCGAACCGCCCCTGGCCCAGGATATTCCGGGCCGCCAGCAGGGCGGTCATCATCGAATGATCCTGATTGTTGTACTTGTGCATGCCGTTGCGGCCGGCGAGTTCGAGGTTGCCGAACCGCGACAGCCACTCGCGGATCACCTTGAGGTGTTCCTGGTAGATATCGTCGTAGACCGGATACGCCTTGGGCATCCGGACGACGCAGCCGTCCACCACGTCGCCCGCCTTGATGAGGCCGATGGCGTCCATCTCGCGGGTGCCGAGGGCGACGAGTTCCGGGTCGGACTTCGTCCAGAGATCGTCCCCTTCGAAGCAGAAATATTCGAGCCCGAGGCTGCTCTTCGTCGGGTCGGGGACGAGGTCCGGCGACCAGTTCTTGAAGTTCTGGACCCGGCCCAGGCGGACGCCCGGCTCGTGGATGTAGATCCAGGTGTCGGGGAACGTCTCGGGGCGGTCGACGATCAGGACGACGGTGAGGAAGTCGCGGTATTTCAGCGACTCGGCCGCGCGGATGACCTCGGGCGGGGCCCCGGGGGACATCGCCCGGATCAGGTCCCGGATCGGCAGCGTGGAGACGAAGTGGTCGCCCTCGTAGCGAGTGACGCGGCCCTGCCCGTCCTTCGCGAGGAACGCGGTGACCGACGACCCGTCGTGCTCGACCTCGACCACCCGGCGGTCGAGATGGACCGCCCCGCCCCCCGCGCGGACCTTGTCGCGCGCGGCTTCCCACATCTGGCCGGGGCCGAGGCGGGGGTACTCGAACTGGTCGATCAGCGTCTTGATGACCTCGCCCTTCTTCGAGCCGAACCGAAGAAAGCGGGGGATCATCGAGCCGAGGGCGTTGAACACCGCACCCAGGAGGCTGAGCCCCTTGATGCGCTGGGCGGCCCAGTCGGCCGAGATCCGGTTCGTGGGCATCCCCCAGACCTTCTCGGTGTAGGTCTTGAAGAAGATCTCGAAGAGCATCCGGCCGAAGCGGTTGACGACCCAGTCCTCGAAGCTCGCCTCGGGCTGGATCGGCCTCATCCGCGCCTTGAAGTAGCTCAGGAGGATCGCCAGCGACTTGATCGGCCCGAGCTGAACGAAGGCGTTGACCGGCTTGAGCGGGTAGTGGAAGAACCGGCGGTTGTAATAGATCCGGCTCAGGCGACTGCGGGTGATGAACTGGTCGCCGAGGATCTCCTTCCAGAGCCGGTTGACCTCGTCGCTCTTGGAGAAGAACCGGTGGCCGCCGATGTCGAATCGGTAGCCCTTGTACTGGTCGGTGCGGGAGATCCCGCCGACGAGGTTGCGGTCGGCCTCGAGCGCGACGCAGGGGTGGCCGTTGCGGGTCAGCTCATAGGCGGCGGTCAGGCCCGCCGGCCCACCTCCGGCGATGACCGTGGAGTAGGCGGCGACGACGGCGACCTCGCCGTGGTCCTCGACCCGGGTCCAGCGGTGCGGCGGCTGGCCGACCCTGGCGGACTCGGCCTGGTGACCCGGCCCTTGCCAATCGCTTGCCTTGCCCATCCGGGCCCTCCATCCATCCCTGGCGAGGGGCGACGCGTCCGGTCTCGCGACCACACGCTCGCCGCGACCGCACCATCCTCGAATCCGTCCGAGGCGCATCGGCGCAAAGTCACGGCCACCTTGTGGCAGAAATCGATCGGAGCGTCAAGCCGGGGGATCGATCCGGCCTGGGAGTGTGAGCCGTGATCGAAACGATCAACCTTCTACCTGTTTGGAGCCGGTTCGCGTGCCACTGGCTTTGCCATTGCAACGGTCGGCCCGGACATATCATTGAGGGACATCTGGGTTTAGGATTCTCCGAATGTCCCCCCAATCTTCGAGGTGACTGCCGGCACTGGGATGGCTAGCGGCACACGAACCGGCTCCAAATCGAGCGAAACCCACTCCGTCAGGCCTCGCAGAGGACAGGATCGGACGTGGGACCGACTGGATCCTGCCATTTCGGCAGCCCTCCCCCGGACGTCCCTTTTCCCCCTTCGCCATTCTGGCAGTCCCCGAAACCCGCGACCGGGTCGCCGAAACAGGGGTCTTGACGCTAACCATTTGACATCAATTCCTTACGACAAGCTAGCGGCATCATTTCGTGTTCGGGCACGACCCTTGCTAGAATAGGGAAATCGAACGCGAGGACCGCCATTGCATCTCGAGGCCCCGCCCGGGATGCCACGGTTGGTCGACTCGCCGCGAGCGACCCCTGAAAGGAGGCCCATCGTGGCCGAAGGCGAGAAGATCATCGGTATCGACCTGGGGACTACCAATAGCGTCGTGGCCGTCATGGAAGGCGGCGACGTCCAGGTCATCGCCAACCAGGAAGGCAGCCGCCTGACCCCGTCGATCGTGGCCTTCACGGGCAAGGGCGAGACCCTGGTCGGCGACCCGGCCAAGCGCCAGGCCGTCACGAACCCGCGCGGGACGATCTACTCGATCAAGCGGTTCATGGGCCGCCGCCACGACGAGGTCCGCAACGAAGAGAAGATGGTCCCCTACGAGGTGACCGGCGGCGCCAGCGACTACGTCAAGGTCCAGGCCGGCGGCAAGGAGATGACCCCGCCGGAGATCTCCGCGCTGGTCCTCCGCAAGCTGAAGGAAGCCGCCGAGAGCTATCTCGGGCACAAGGTCCGCAAGGCGGTCATCACCGTCCCGGCGTACTTCAACGACGCCCAGCGCCAGGCCACCAAGGACGCCGGCCAGATCGCCGGCATCGAGGTCGCCCGCATCATCAACGAGCCCACCGCCGCCGCCCTGGCGTACGGGCTCGATAAGAAGAAGAACGAGCGGATCGCCGTGTTTGACCTCGGCGGCGGCACGTTCGACATCTCGATCCTCGACGTCGCCGACGGCGTGTTCGAGGTCCTCTCCACCAACGGCGACACCCACCTGGGCGGCGACGACTGGGACGAGGCCCTCATCAACCACATCGCCGACGAGTTCAAGAAGGAGCAAGGGGTCGACCTCCGCAAGGACCAGATGGCCCTCCAGCGCCTCAAGGAGGCCGCCGAGAAGGCCAAGAAGGACCTGTCCTTCCAGGCCCAGGCCGACATCAACCTGCCGTTCATCACGGCCGACGCCAGCGGCCCCAAGCACCTGACGATGGTCATCAGCCGCAGCCAGTTCGAGCGGCTGACCGATAGCCTCTTCGAGCGCTGCAAGCAGCCCGTCCACAAGGCCCTCGACGACGCCAAACTCAAGGCGTCGGAGATCGACGAGGTCGTCCTGGTCGGCGGCTCGACCCGCATGCCCCGGGTCCAGCAGATCGTCAAGGACATCTTCGGCAAGGAGCCCCACAAGGGCGTCAACCCGGACGAGGTCGTCGCGATCGGCGCGGCCATCCAGGGCGCGGTGCTCACCGGCGAGGTCAAGGACCTGCTCCTCCTCGACGTCACCCCGCTCTCGCTGGGCCTGGAGACCAAGGGCGGCGTGTTCACCAAGCTCGTCGAGCGGAACACGACCATCCCGACCGAGAAGAAGGAGACGTTCACGACCGCCGACGACAACCAGACGGCCGTGACGATCGTCGTCTACCAGGGCGAGCGCCCGATGGCGGTCGACAACCGGTTCCTCGGCAAGTTCGACCTGAGCGGGATCCCGCCGGCGCCCATGGGCGTGCCGCAGATCGAGGTCACGTTCAACATCGACGCCAACGGCATCCTCAACGTCTCCGCCAAGGACAAGGGGACGGGCAAGGAGCAGACGGTCAAGATCGAGTCCTCGGGCGGCCTGTCCAAGGACGAGATCGACCGCATGCAGCGCGAGGCCGACGCCCACGCCGCCGAGGACAAGCGGAAGCGCGAGCTGGCCGAGGCCCGCAACACCGCCGAGCAGCGGGTGTACCAGCTCGAGAAGCTGATCAAGGAAAACGACGCCAAGCTGAACGAGTCCGACAAGTCGGCCGTCAAGGCGGCGATCGAGAAGGTCAACGCGGCGAAAAACGGCAACGATCTTGCGGCGTTGCAGGCGGCAATCGAAGATCTGAATCGGGCGAGCCAGGCGATGGCCGAACATCTGTACGCCAGCGCCGGGGCCGAACCCGGCGGGCCCGCCCCGGGAGCCGACCCCGGCGCGGCCGCGGGCCAGGGCGGCGGACAGCCCGACGACGTCATCGACGTCGAGTTCGAAGAGAAGAAGTAATCACCCCCAGACGATCGGCCCCCCGCGTGCCCCGACGGCGCGCGGGGGCCCCGGCTCGACGGCCCGGGCCACGCACCCAGAAGGATTCTCCCGATGTCGCTTGAAAACGCGAGGGCTGTCTACCCTATCCTGGTCCGCGTGGCACGCGACCTCTCCCTGGCCGTCCAGGAGCGCAGATCCCCCGGCTGGATCTCCTACGACGACCTCTGCAACCTCGTGAAAGAGGTCGGCATCAAGGAGACCCCCAGGACGGTCGTGAACAAGGTCCTCAAGCCCGTCCAGGCCCTCTGCATCGAGAACGGCCTCCCCGACCTCAGCGCAATCGTCATCCAGAAGCCCAAGGCCCGAACCGATTCCGGCAACCTCGTCAAGCCGGCCGACGGATGGTGGGAGGTCTACGTCACCAAGGAGCAGACCACCACCGGCGACATCCCGTTCTGGTGGAAGCAGTTCCAGACCGCCCGCGACTACGCCGACTGGCCCGAAGCCCCCCCCTTCTGACGCGGAATACTGGTACCTCGAGAACCAGGGATGCGTGATCATCGGCCGATGCTCAAGGGCGCGGGCGTCCAGACCCCGTGTCCAGTGCTGCACAGGCCGCCGCCCAGGCAAGGGCGCGGGTCTCCAGACCCCCGCCCTTGCCTTGGCTGCTCCGGGCCGCCGAACCGGGTCTCCAGACCTTTGGAGAACCGCCCGCCGGTCGGGGCATTGGATTGACGGGTCAGGAGACCCGCTCCTGCGGTTTGACCCTTCAGGGCAAGGGCGGGGTCGGAGACCCGCGCCCGGCGCCTTGTCGAACCACTCGAAAAACCGAGCAAATCCTTCGGATGTCGGTCCCGGTGCGCGCGTTGCAGGTCGGATCCCGGTAGGGGTCACATCCAGATCTTTGCAAATTCCGCGAACAAGGTTGGGAATCGGTCGTAACATGGGAAGACACCTTCCCGAAACGGGTCCCGCCCGGGCCCCGACGATCCCCACCACTTGATACCGGAACTCGACGAGAGGAGGCGCCCCGATGGCGTTCCGCTTCGATAAACTCACGCTCAAGAGTCAGGAGGCCGTTCAGAAGGCCCAGGACCTGGCGCGCGACCGCGGCCACTCCCGCCTGGAGCCCATGCACCTCCTGGCCGCCCTGCTCGACCCCGAGCAGACCGTCGTCCGCTCGCTCCTCGTCCAGCTCGGCGCCGAGCCCAACCGTCTCGTCCGCGCCGCCGACGAGGGCCTGAATTCGCTGCCGAAGATGTCCGGCGGCGAGGTCTCCCTCGGCCCCGACCTCAATCGCGTCCTCGACCTGTCGCAGGCCGAGGCCGAGCGGATGAAGGACGACTACGTCTCGGTCGAGCACCTCCTGCTCGCCCTGACGAAGGTCCCCAGCAAGGCCCAGGCCCTCCTCGACGCCGTCGGCGTCAACGAGAAGGACCTGCTCAGGTCGCTCCAGAAGGTCCGGGGCGGCCAGCGGGTCAGCGACCAGAATCCCGAGGACAAGTACCAGGCCCTCGAGAAGTACGGCAAGGACCTCGTCGAGCTCGCCCGCGCCGGCAAGATGGACCCGGTCATCGGCCGCGATTCCGAGATCCGGCGCGTCGTCCAGGTCCTCAGCCGCCGGACCAAGAACAACCCCGTCCTGATCGGCGAGCCGGGCGTCGGCAAGACGGCCATCGTCGAGGGGCTGGCCCAGCGGATCGTCACGGGCGACGTGCCCGAGTCGCTCCAGAACCGCAAGGTCATCGCCCTCGACCTCGGTGCGCTCGTCGCCGGCACCAAGTTCCGGGGCGAGTTCGAGGAGCGTCTCAAGGCCGTCCTCAAGGACGTCACCCAGGCCGAAGGCCGGATCATCCTGTTCATCGACGAACTCCACCTCGTCGTCGGGGCCGGCAAGGCCGACGGCGCGATGGACGCCGCCAACCTGCTCAAGCCCGCCCTCGCCCGCGGCGAACTCCGCTGCATCGGGGCTACCACGCTCGACGAGTACCGCGAGAACATCGAGAAGGACCCCGCCCTCGAACGGCGGTTCCAGCCGGTGTTCGTCGGCGAGCCGACCGTCGAGGACACCGTGGCCATCCTTCGGGGTCTCAAGGAGCGCTACGAGGTCCACCACAAGGTCAAGATCAAGGACTCCGCCCTCGTCTCGGCCGCCAAGCTCGCCTCCCGCTACATCACCGACCGATTCCTCCCCGACAAGGCGATCGACCTCGTCGATGAGGCGGCCAGCCGGCTGTCGATGGAACTCCAGTCGGTCCCGACCGAGATCGACGTCGTCCAGCGCCGGCTGCTCCAGCTCCAGCTCGCCAAGCGGATGCTCGCGGGCGAGGACGAGGAGCACGCCCGCGAGCGGCTGTTCGAGGTCGAGGCCGAGATCTCCGACCTGGAGAAGGAGCTGCAGGACCTCCGCCGTCAGTGGGAGATGGAGAAATCCGGCCTGGGCGACATCCAGAAGGTCCGCGAGCGGCTCGCCGCCCTCCAGGTCGAGTACGACAAGGCCGAGGCCGAGATCCGTCATCTCATCCAGCGCGGGGAACGCCCGGACGAGTCGAAGTTCCTGGCACTTGCCAAGCTCGACGCCGAGCGGAAGACCCTCGAAACCAAGATCGCCGAGTCCGAGGCCACCAACGAGAAGGAGGTCGCGCCCAAGAACTCGCAGCGGCTCCTGAAGCGCGAGGTCGACCCCGAGGAGATCGCCGAGGTCGTCAGCCAATGGACCGGGATCCCCGTGGCCAAGATGCTGACCACCGAGCGCGAGAAACTCCTCAAGCTGGAGGACCAGATCCACCTGCGGATGGTCAACCAGGACGCCGCCGTGAAGGCGGTGGCCGAGGCGGTCCGCCGCAGCCGGGCGGGGTTGCAGGACCCCAACAAGCCGATCGGGTCGTTCCTCTTCCTCGGGCCCACGGGCGTCGGCAAGACCGAGCTGGCCAAGGCCCTCGCGGAGTTCCTCTTCGACTCCGACACGGCGATGATCCGGCTCGACATGAGCGAGTTCGGCGAGCGGCACAACGTCGCCCGCCTGATCGGGGCCCCTCCGGGCTACGTCGGCTACGAGGAAGGCGGCCGCCTCACGGAAGCCGTCCGGCGCCGGCCGTACTCGGTCGTCCTGCTCGACGAGGTCGAGAAGGCCCACCGCGACGTCTTCAACGTCCTGCTCCAAGTGCTCGACGACGGCCGCCTGACCGACGGCCAGGGCCGGACCGTGGACTTCCGCAACACCGTGATCATCATGACCTCGAACCTCGGCAGCCAGGCCATCGCCGAGATGGCCGACTCCGGCGATGAGGCCCGGATGCGGAAGCGGGTGATGGAGATCCTCAAGGCCGAGTTCCTGCCGGAGTTCCTGAACCGGATCGACGAGACCATCATCTTCCACCCCCTGGGGATGAAGGAGCTGACGAAGATCGTGGACATCCAGCTCCGGCGGCTCGAAAAGCAGCTCGCCGAGGCGGGGATCTCGATCACGGTCAGCGACGAGGCCAAGAAGGAACTCGCGGAGGAGGGCTTCGATCCGGCCTACGGGGCCCGCCCGCTCAAGCGGGTGATCCAGCAGCGCCTGGCCAACGCCCTTGCCACCGCCGTCCTCGACGGCCGGGCCAGGGAGGGCCAGAAGGTCGAGGTCGGCTGGGACGGCGCGGGGTACACCTTCACGCCCGTCGGCTGAGGCCCACGCGAGCTTGCATGCAACGACCCGCCCGGTGCGGGTCGTTGTCATTTCGAAGGGTCCGTATCCTCCGGCGGGTTGGCCGGCCGGGCATCGGTGCTGGTTGACGACACCTTCCGGCTCGCCTAGAATCAGGCCGAAATGCGGCGCTGCGCGGGGAGATTCCCAGCACGGGCCGGCCGCATTCGACGCTCTTGAGTGTGCATCCGAGGGAAATACGGTCGGACGAAGCAGAGACCGTTCGCCCGGGTCGCGCGGATGGGCGCGTCCCCCTCGCCCCGGTCCTCCTCGGGGCCGGTCGAAACAACACCGTCGCGTTCTACCGAAATCCGTGTCCGCGTCCCGACCCCATTATTCTGGAGCACGCATCGATGCGCAAGACGTTCCTGGCCCTCGCCGGCCTCGCCCTTCTCGCCAGCCCCGTCCTCGCCGGCAAGTTCAACAAGTCGGTGGAAGTGGGCCAGAAGGCCCCCGGCTTCGAGGCCATGCCGGCCGTTGACGGCGACAAGGACACCTCGGTCTCCCTGGCCGACCTGAAGGAAGACGTCGTCGTCCTGGCGTTCCTCGCCAACCACTGCCCGGCCGTCGTCGCGACCGAAGACCGCGTCATCGACCTCGCCTCCGACTTCAAGGGCAAGAGCGTCAAGGTGATCGGCATCAGCGTCACCACCTCGCCCAGCCAGAAGTCGCAGGACGACATCGACGGCATCAAGGCCCGCTTCAAGGAGAAGAAGTACAACTTCGTCTACGGCTACGACGAGAGCCAGAAGTCCGGCCGCGCCTACGGCGCCGTCGCCACCCCGACCTTCTTCGTCCTCGACAAGGACCGCACCATCCGCTACATGGGCGCCCTGGACGACAGCACCTTCGACGAGTCGAAGGCCAAGAAGAACTACGTCCGCGACGCCGTCGAGGCCGTCCTCAAGGGCGAGTCGGTCGAGGTCACCGAGACCAAGGCCGTCGGCTGCGGCATCTCCTACGAGAAGAAGTGAGCGCGTCGTCCCCTTATGATGAGTAGGGGGACGATCTCACTCGACCGCTCTGAATCCGTCGAGACCGTCGAGCCATCCCTCGACGGTCTCGTCGTTTCCCGGCCGTCCCCCCCTCGACCCGTATCCCCGTCCGAACCCTTGCCCCGGGAGTGCCCGACCATGATCCGCAACCGTCGCGCCCTGTTCGCATCCCTCGGCGCCGGCCTCTTGACCCTCGGCCTCGGTTCCCTGTCGCTGGTCTCCGCCGAGGACTCGGCCGCGAAGGTCGAGCTCGTGCCGGTGAAGTACACGGCCCTGCTGTCCAAGCTCGCCGAGACCAAGGGCGCCAGGCTGATCATGATGGACGCCTGGGCGACCTGGTGCGGCCCCTGCAAGGAGAACTTCCCGCACGTCGTCGAGATGCACGAGAAGTACGGTCCGAAGGGCCTCTCGGTCGTCTCGCTCTCGATGGACGACACCGAGAAGCCCAAGAAGGTCGCCGAGGCCCTCGACTTCCTCAAGTCGAAGAAGGCCACCTTCCGGAACTTCGTCCTCGACGAGACCCTCGACGAGGGCTTCGAGTCTCTCAAGGTGACCACCATCCCCGCCGTGTTCCTGTACGGCCCGGACGGCAAGGAGATCAAGCGGTTCACCATGGACGACCCGAACAACCAGTACACCTACAAGGACGTCGAGGAGTTCGTCGCCAAGTATCTCGCCGGCAAGTGACCCCGGGCCAATTGGGTTTGTTCCCGCAGTTTTTGTGGGGTGTCGCCGTCAGCGTCGCACGGCGACGTTGAGGGTCCCGCACCAACCATCGCCCCGGCTCGTGGGTTCCCCTCGCGATCAACGCCCTTGCTGGTGCGGAGCCTCGCGTCCGGTTGGTCCGCGAGGCACCACACCCGACTCGGGCGAATTGGCTTTGTTCCGGAGATTTCGCGATTGATCTGGCCCCGCGCGGGCGAGTCTGCTAGGATTTTCCCTTCGCGGACCGGCGGCTCGGTCGAACCTGGCCCGGATCGAACGCGTAGAAGTGATCCGGAACGATCGAGATCGGTTGCGCATCGAGACAGAAAGTGCAGGGGCGAACGATGAAGGACGGGATCCACCCGAAGTACCAGGACTGCACGGTCACGTGCGGTTGCGGCAACAGCTTCCAGACGCGCAGCACCCGCGCCAAGATCGCGGTCGAAGTCTGCTCGAAGTGCCACCCGTTCTACACGGGTTCCCAGAAGTTCGTCGACGCCACGGGCCGTGTCGATAAGTTCAACAAGAAGTTCCAGGGCACCTACGGCAAGGCCAAGAAGCCGACCGCCACCGCCTAGTGCCCGGATCGAAGATACGTCGCGGCGGCCCGCCGGCCCCTGTCCCAGGGAACGGCCGGGCCGCCTGTCATTTCGGCGCATCCCGTCGGCCCCGCCCGCCGGCCTGACCTCGCCCTCCCCAACCGGTCCGGACCCCGGCCTTGTTCGAAAAGCTCCAGGCCGACCACAAGCGGTTCCTCGAAGTCGAAGCCGCCCTCGTCGCCCCCGACGTGGCGGCCGACCCCGCGCGCCTGGCGGCCCTGGCCAAGGAGCGCGGCAGCCTCGCCAAGCGAGCCCTGCCCTACGAGCGTTATCTCGACCTCGGCCGCAGGATCAACGAGGCCAGCGCCTTGCGCGAGTCGGAAGCCGACTTCGACATGCGGGCGTACTTCGAGGCCGAGGTCGTCGCCCTGACCGAGCAGCAGAAGGTCGTGGGGGAGGCCCTCCGCACGATCCTCTACGACCAGGTCGCCCGCACCGACCGCGCGGGGCTCGTCATCGAAATCCGGGCCGGCATCGGCGGCGACGAGGCGGCGCTCTTCGCCCGCGACCTCTTCGAGATGTACCGCCGCTACGCCGAGACCCAGGGCTGGTCCTTCGAGACCCTCGACATCGTCCCGACCGAGCTCGGCGGGTTCCGCGAGGCATCGTTCGGCATCAATGGCGAGGGGGCCTTCCGCCACCTCCAGTTCGAGTCCGGCGGCCACCGCGTCCAGCGCATCCCCGAGACGGAGACCCAGGGCCGGATCCACACCTCGGCCGCGACCGTCGCCGTCCTCCCCGAGCCGGAGGACGTGGACATCGTCATCCGCACCGAAGATCTGCAGATCGACGTCATGCGGGCCGGCGGGCCAGGCGGCCAGCACCAGAACAAGACCGAGTCGGGCGTCCGGATCACCCACCTGCCCTCTGGCATCGTGGTCAACTGCCGCGACGAGCGGAGCCAGCACAAGAACAAGGCCAAGGCCCTCCGCATCCTCCGCAGCCGGCTCTTCGACCAGATCGAGGAGAAGGCCCGCTCCGAGCGCGACGAGCAGCGCAGGAGCTTGATCGGCTCGGGCGACCGCTCCCAGCGGATCCGGACGTACAACTTCCCCCAGAACCGCGTCACCGACCACCGGATCGGCCTGACCCTCTACAACCTCGACCGGGTCATCGTCGGCGAGCTCGACACCCTGACCACGGCCCTCATCGACCACGACCGCCGGGAGCAGCTCGGCGAGTTCAGCGACTGAGCCGGAACGAGCCACACGACCGAGGCCGAGCCACGACATGACCCAGCCCCAGGACGATCGCTGGACGGTCCTCCGGCTCCTCACCTGGACCACCGACTACCTCCGCAAGAAGGGCTCGGAATCGCCGCGCCTCGACGCCGAGGTGCTGCTCTCTCATGTGCTCAAGTGCGACCGCGTCCAGCTCTACGTCCGGTTCGAGAAGGACGTCTCCGAGGACGACCGCGCCGCCTTCCGCGACCTGGTCAAGAAGCGGTCCGAGGGCTCGCCGGTCGCGTACCTGGTGGGCAAGAAGGAGTTCTACTCCCTCACCCTCCACGTCGGCCCCGCCGTGCTCATCCCCCGGCCCGACTCCGAGTTCGTGGTCGTGGAGTTCCTGGGCCTCTTCAAGGGGATCGAGGCCCCGAGGGCGGTCGACGTCGGAACCGGCTCGGGCTGCCTGGCGATCGCCTGCACCCACCAGCACAAATCGTCGCGGTTCATCGCGATCGATGCCAGTCCCGATGCGATCGAGGTCGCATCGAAGAACGCCTCGGCGCTCGGCGTGGCCGATCGCGTCGAGTTCCGGCACGGCCTGGGCCTGGAGCCCGTCACGTCCGAAGGCCCGTTCGACGCGATCCTGTCGAACCCGCCGTACATCCGGACGGACGTGATCCCGACCCTGGAGCCGGGCGTCCGCGACTTCGAGCCTCACCTCGCCCTCGACGGCGGCGAGGACGGCCTCCGGGTCGTCGCTCCCCTGATCCGGGACGCGGTCGGTCTGCTCAAGCCGGGCGGCCACCTGATCCTGGAGATCGGCTCGGATCAGGAATCGCAGGTGCGTGCCCTGATCGAGGCCGAGCCCGCCCTGACCCTGGCCCCGACCATCCGCGACCACGCGAACCACCCGAGGGTTATCCGGGCCACCCGTAAGCCCAGGTAGCCCCCCGGAGAGCGGAAGCTTGCTTCTGCTCTCGCGTAGGGGAGCTAGCTCCCCGTTGCGAAGGCCCGAGCACCTCCGCTGGGACTCGTCCCATACCGTCTGCTGACGAGACCGGCTCGCGGAGCAAGCTCCGCGGGAACAGAGCGGGAGCAAGCTCCCGCACTCCGGGCTAGACCGATGGTTCCGCCTTGACCGGGACCTCCCGCAGCGCCCTGGCGAACTCGGCCATGGACGACCAGCGGTCGTCCTTCCTCACCAGGATCGCCTTCGCGAGGACCTTGGTCAGTTCGGGGGAGAGCTTGGGGTTCAGGAGGTTGGCGGGCATGGCGCCGAGGTTCATCTTCTGGAGCATCGCCGGGATCGAGCCGGGGGCGTCGTAGGGGCGTTTGCCGGTCATCAGCTCGTAGGCGACCACGCCGAAGGCGAAGATGTCGAGCCGCTCGTCGGTCGGCTCCCGCCGGATGAGTTCGGGGGCCATGTATTCGAGGGTGCCCGTGCGGTTGCCGGGCTTTCGATACTCAGGGGTGTTGGGGACCGAGAGGCCGAAGTCGATGATCTTGACCTCGTTGCGGGTGGTCACGATCACGTTGTGCGGGTTGATGTCGCGGTGGATGAAGCCGGCCTGATGGATGGCCGCGAAGCCCTCGGCCGCCTGCCACAGCAGTTTGACCTTCCCGCGCGTGCCGAGCTTGGTCGCCTGGCGGACGTACTGGAGGTGGACCCCGTCGACGTACTCCATGACGATGTAATGGGCCCCCTCCTTGGAGACGCCGCATTCATACGTCCGGACGACATTGGGGTGGACGATCTTGAGTCCGATCTCACCCTCGTCGGGCCGGTTGTCGACGTGGGCCCGGGCGAGCGCGGCCTCGTGCTTGTCCTGGATCTGGACCTTGAGGCAGACGGTCTTGCCGGTGGTGTTGTCGATGGCCTTGTAGACGTGCGACATCGAGCCCTGCGAGGTCGGGGCGATGATCGCGAACCGTCGTTCGAGGTCAACCCGTCCTTGGGAGGAGCGCGAGGCGACGAGGCCGGATGGCTTGCCTCGGATCAGGTCTTTGAGGATCCCGAGCATCGCTGATCCTCCGAGGGCGGGCGAAGGTTGGGAGGGGATGGACTGTGGTTTGACAGCCTCAACTATTCATTACGACCAGAGACCTGCCGGCGTGACAATGGAAAATTCGCTTCCGCTCGACCGAAATTTCCCGAAAAGTCCGAGTCTCCGACGCCGCCGGTTCAGAATCCCGGGGGACTCCTCGACACGGGGAACGCCGAAACGGTTCGGCCTCACCCTAGGCTCGACCGTCGGAATCGTTACAATATGAGTCCGATTGACCAACCCCCGCACCTCGCTCCGGGGCCGCCCCGGCCCCGCGGAGCCCTCCCCGCCCGCCCGATTCCCCCCCAATCGACGGCCCACCCAAGGAGAACGGATGAAGTTCGCGACGCTCGCCGTGGTCGGCTCGGCCCTGGTGCTCGGCACCGCGCTGGCCCAGGACCCCAAGGCTGCCCCGAAGGCCGATGCCAATTTCAAGGACCTCAAGTCGAAGGCGAGCTATGCCATCGGCCTGAGCATCGGCGGCAACATGAAGAAGCAGTCGATCGACCTCGACCCCGAGTTCATCTCGAAGGGGATCAAGGACGCCCTCGGGGGCGGCAAGGCGCTCCTCACCGACGAGCAGATCACCGAGGCCATCCGCGAATTCCAGACCAAGGCCGTCGCAGAGATCGCCGACAAGGCCAAGGCCGACGGCGTCGCCTTCCTCGCCAAGAACAAGACCGCCCCGGGCGTGAAGGTCACCGCCAGCGGCCTCCAGTACAAGGTCGTCAAGGAAGGCACCGGCAAGACCCCGACCGCCAAGGATGAGGTGACCACCCACTACCGCGGCACGCTCATCAACGGCACCGAGTTCGACAGCTCCTACAAGCGCGGGGAGCCCGCCACCTTCCCGGTCGGCGGAGTCATCAAGGGTTGGACGGAGGCCCTCCAGCTCATGAAGGTCGGCTCCAAGTGGCAGCTCTTCATCCCGTCCGAGCTGGCCTACGGCGAGACCCCGCGCCAGGGCGGCCCGATCCCGCCGAACGCCGTCTTGATCTTCGACATCGAGCTGCTGGACGTGAAGCCCGGCCAGTGAGCCGCCTCGCGACGCACCATTCCGCGGTGCCGCCCTGGCCTTTTCCCATCGGGAATGCCAGGGCGTTTTCGTTTCCCGATCGATCCAGGCTCGATCAGGGCTGGGCCGGGGCGGCTTCGAACGTGATCATCCACCTGGACTGCCCCTTCACGAACAGTCGCCCCGTGTCGCCGCACAGCCGGTCGGTCTCGCCGGCGGCGGCGTTGAGGCCGACGATCTGGGGGTACCATTCCTTCGAGTCGATCAGCTTGGTCGGCGTCGACCAAGTCGAGGGCAGATCCGGCCGTGAGGTGACGGAGAGGTACAGGCCGTCCTGCCTCCAGCCGCTATCCTCGGCCCGGTTCAGGACGATGACGAAGGCCCGTATCGCCGAGTTCCAGTGGACCGAAGGGCCCCAGAAGGCGTCGGCATCGCGGGCATGCCAGTCGGAACGCGCCGGGAAAATCGGCGTGCCGGGGACCTCGCCCTGCCCCGGCGACCATCCCCTGCCCCGCCACATCTCGACGCGGCCGACAGGGTCCGTGAGGTCCCTGAGCCTGAGCCGGGCGGTCGAGATCCCCTGGGACCGGGGATCGGCGTCGTACTGGCTGATGAAGAAATAGAGGTACTCGCCGGAACGGTCGGGGACGGCCGAGAAATCCCCGAAGCCGCCGACGAAGTATCGGTTGTCGGTCGGGACTCGATGGGAGGAACTCGGCGCCTCGAGCAAGATGCCCTGATCCCGCCACGACTTGCCGTCGTCCGCCGAGACCATCTGCCCGATCCGCGGGGCGGTGCGGTCGCCGGGGACGCCCGGGAGATCCTTGGGCTCGTTGTGGTACCAGGCGTAGAGCAGGCCCGACGGGTCACGATGGACCGCCTCGATCCAGACGCCCCCCTTCAAGGTCGAGCCCAGGGAATCGATCGCGACCTCGACGGCCGGACGCTCGAAGTCCCGGACGCTCCGGCCGGTGCTGCGATAGGGCTTCTCGTGCGAGCTGAAGGCGATCAGCCGATCGTCCTTCCAGACCATCGCGTTGTTGCAGTCGAAGCCGACCGAGCTCCCCGGGACCGGGGCGAGCTGGAGGGCCGAGGCGGCCCGGATCCGGACCACCGCATCCTGGACGCGGATCGTTCGGACGACCGGCCCCGGCCCGACGGACAGGCCGAGCCAGGCCACCAACAGGACGACCGCGCAGAAGGCCGTGGGCATGGCGGGAAAACGCATCGGTACGCTCGGTCTCACTGTCACGGATTGGGGCGCGTTTTTGGCATGGGCGGCCGACGCCCGGGGGGTTCGCCCCCCCTTCCAAATCTCAGCGTTGAATCGCGTCGAGGTTTCCCCGAGAAAACGGGATGCCGTCACGAATTCAAACATGCAAACCGAGGGCAAGTTCCGCGAATCCCCGGAATTCCACGTCCCGAGGCCTGGGCCGGGCCCGCTCGCGTGGGAGGCACTGTCGCAGGATCGAGACATTCCGCCCCATTTTGATTGTCAACGGCCGTGACGTAAGATGAGGTCGGATCCACCGGGCGGGGTGACGAAGGGGCGAGGCGGCATGTCGAACGCAGTCGGAACGGTCGGTATGATCCCTTGCCAGGGCCGTGCGGAGGACCGCGCCACGAGGATCCCCCTGGTCCCCGTCCGGCTCGATCCGGGCGGCCCGGAGATCTGGTGCAAGCTCGAATACCTCAATCCGAGCGGGTCGACGAAGGACCGGATCGCCCAGTTCATGCTGGCCAAATCCCTGAGGCGCGGGGAGATCCGGCCCGGCGACTGGATCGTCGAGGCCTCCAGCGGCTCGACCAGCATCGCGCTGGCCCTCGCCTGCGCCCAGTTCGGCCTGAGGTTCCTCGCGGTCATGCCCGAGGGGGTCAGCCAGGAACGACTCCTGATCATCCGCGCCTACGGCGGAGAGATCCTCTTCACACCGAAATCGGCCGGGATCCTCGAAGCCATCCGGCGTTCCGAGGAAGAGGCAAAGGCCCGGAACGGCTTCCTGCCCCGTCAGTTCGCCAACCCCGACAACCCCGACGCCCACCGCACCCAGACCGCGCTGGAGATCCTGGCGCAGATCCCCGGCGGCTGCGTGGACGCAGTGGTCAGCGGCGTCGGCACGGGCGGGACGCTGGTCGGGCTGTGGCGGGGGTTCCGCGACCACGGTTGCCGGGTCCGGCCCTACGCCGCCCGGCCGGTCAAAGGCTCAAGCGTCGTCGAGGTGGAGTGTTGCAGCTTCAGCGGCCGGATCCCCGGGGTGGTCGACGGCCTCTCCCGAATCTACGCCGAGGCGGAGTGGGCCGACCTGGTGGAGGTGGACGTGGCGGACGACGTCGCCCTCGACGTCGCCCGCCGCCTGATCCGCCGGGGGTTCCCGGTCGGGCCCTCCTCCGGGCTCAACTTCCAGGCGGCGGTCCAGGTCGCCGGCACACTCGGGCCCGACGACCGGGTCGTGACCGTCTTCCCGGACCGCATGGAGCGTTACTTCTCGACCGAACTGTTCCGATCGGCCTGAACATTCATTCAAGGCCGGGTCCGCTTCGCCTTCTGGGCGGCGGCCAGTTTCTCGGCCATCGCACGGACCCGCTCGGGATGCCGGTCGGCGACGTCCTTCGTCTCGCCGAGGTCCTGGCTCAGGTCGAACAGACGAAACGAGTTGTCCACTCCCGACTCGACGTTGGTGTACTGGAAAACCTTCGCCCCCTTGCCCTTGCCGATGAACTTCCAGGTCCCCTCCCGCAACGCCAGGCCGTTACCCTGGACGACCAGGGAGTCCCGGCCCTTCGAGTGGTCGCCGAGCAGGGCACCGAGGACATTCTGGCTGTCGGGGGCGGCGTCGTCCGGCAGCGACTGGCCCAGCATCGCCGCGAAGCTGGCGATGAGGTCGATCTGGCAGACCAGGGCGTCGGAGGTCCCCGTCTTGCCGCCCGCCGGGTAGCTCACGACGAACGGGACGCGGGTCCCGGCCTCGAACAGGCTGTATTTCCCGCCGCGGAGAGGGCCGGCCGGCCGGTGGTCTCCGAGCTTGGCCACGGCGTCGTCCCGGTAACCGTCGTCCACGACCGGGCCGTTGTCGCTCGACAGGATCACCATCGTGTTCTGCGTCAGCCCCAGCCGATCGAGGGCATCGAGGATGACCCCGACGGTGGCGTCGAACTCGGCGATGGCGTCGCCTCGGGGGCCCATGCCGGTGACGCCGGCGAACCTCGGGTGGGGGACGCGAGGGACGTGGATGCCGTGGGTGGCGAAGTAGAGGAAGAACGGCGACGACTTATGCCTTTCGAGGAAGGCCTCGCCCTCCTTCGCCAGGCTGTCGGCCATGTCCTCGTCGACCCAGCGGGCCGCCTTGCCGCCGGTCATGGTGCCGATCCGGCTGACGCCATTCACGATGGTCATGTCGTGGCCGTGGCTCGGCTTGACCTTGAGGAGGTCCGGCCGCTTCGCCCCCGTCGGCTCGTCGCCGATCGGCTTGCCGTAGCTGACCTTGATCGGATCGCCGGGGTCGAGCTTGTCGACTTTGCCGTCCCGCACGTACACCGTCGGCACACGGTCGCCGGTGGCCGGGATGATGAAGGACTCGTCGAAGCCCAGTTCCTTCGGGCCGGGGCTGATGGGCCTGTTCCAGTCGAGCTTGTCCTTGCCCTCGCCGAGCCCCAGATGCCACTTGCCGACGATGCCCGTTTTGTACCCGGCCTTCTGGAAGACCTTGGGGAGCGTCAATCGCTCGGGCTCGATGATCAGGGCGGCGTCGCCGGGGAGGACGCCGGTGCCCTTCTTCCGCCAGGGATATTCCCCGGTCAGCAGGGCATACCGTGACGGCGTGCAGGTGGCCGAGGCCGAATGTCCGTCCTTGAACCGGATCCCCCGGGCGGCCAGCCGGTCGACGTTGGGCGTCTTGACCCGGGTCGCCCCGTAGCAGCCGAGGTCGCCGTATCCGATGTCGTCGGCGTAGATCAGGACCACGTTCGGCTGGGCCGCCGGGGTGGAACCGACGATCGCGAAACATGAGCACGCGAACGCAAGGGCAGCGGCGAATCGAGACAAGGCAGACCTCCCATCCCGACGGGTTGTTGGAGAGCGGGGATGGGAGGAGTCTGCCAGAGTCTTCCTCGAAAATCACTCCCCGGCCGCCTTGCGGCGCGGGCCGGCGTTGCCGATGTCGGGCTTGTCCGACTTCGGCAGGGAGCGACCGAGTTCGGCCTTGGTCGCGTGGTGCTTGGGATCCTTCGCGAGGTTGGTCCACTCGTAGGGGTCGGCGGCCTCGTCGTAGAGTTCCTCGTCGCCGTTCTCGTAGCGGATGTAGCGGAAGCCGGCCGAACGGACGGCGTGGTTCCTGAACTTGTAGGTCGTGAGCGCCGGCTGTTCCCAGGCGGAGGTCGGATCGACCAGCAGGCTGCGGGTGCTCTTGCCCTCGACGTACGACGGCGTCGGGATGCCGGCGAGGTCTGTGAGCGTGGGATAGATCGACATGAAATCGACCGTCCGGTCGCAGACCGAATCCGGCTTGGTGACGCCGGGCGCGACCCAGATCAATGGCGCCCTGGTGGCCTCCTCCCAGAGGGCGAACTTCCGCCAGTGGGACTTCTCGCCGAGGTGCCAGCCGTGGTCGCCCCAGAAGACGATGATGGTGTTGTCGCGTTCGGGCGACCTGTCGAAGGCGTCGAGCAGCCGGCCGATCATGGCGTCGCAGTAGGAGATGGCCGCGAGGTAGCCCTGGACCGCCTCCTTCCAGCGCCCGGATTCGAGGATTTGCTTATGGTCGCCTTCGGGCTTGGCCATGCGGACCCCGGACGGGGGCACGTCCTTGAGGTCGTCGGCCTGGTGCGGCGGAAGCTGGATCTTATCCAATGGGTGCTGGTCGTAATACTTGCGGGGGACGTTCCAGGGCATGTGCGGCTTGTGGAGGCCGACGGCCAGGAAGAACGGATTGTCGTGGGGCTTCGCCAGCTCGTCGATGCCGTACTGGACGATCTTCCACTCGCGCAGGTCTTCATCCTTGCAATCGAGCGGGGCGAACTTGATCCCGCCGACGCCGGTGTCGCCGGTCGGCTGGGGATCCCGGCCCGGATCCTCCAGGTAGTCGTCCCACTCCGCGCGACGCTCGTAGGCCCCGTGGTAGATCTTGCCCGACCCTTTTACCGAGTACCCCGCCTTGCGGAAGGTCGTGGTCAGCGGCAGGTCTTTCGAGATCGCCGTCCGCCAGTCGTTGTTGTTCTCGTAGACGCCCGAGGTGGAAGGGCGAAGGCCGGACATCAACGCGGCACGCGAGGGGTTGCAGACCGGGGCGGCGCAGTAGGCGTGGGTGAACCGGACGCCGCGCTTCGCCAGGCGGTCGATGTTCGGCGTGGCGGTCTGGGCGTTGCGGCCGAGGTAGCCGACCCAGTGGTTGAGGTCGTCGACGGCGATGAACAGGACGTTGGGCTTCTTCGGCGGCTCGGCCATCGCCGGCGAGGCCAGCCCGCCGATCAGCCCGAGCGTGAGGAGGATTCGGTTCGGTCGCACCTTGGTCGGTTCTCCCGGGAGGGGTCGGTGTCACAAAAGCGAACGCCGATCAGGGAACACCGTCCCCCGACCGGCGTATCGGCAGCCGCCTTGTTTTTCAAGAACGGCCGCGCGCCTGGCGGGCGGCGACCTTGGTTGATGACAGCGGGAAGGAGAACTCCCTCGGGCCGTCAGCCTTGAGCTCGGCCTTCAGTTCCGACCGCACGTTGTACCGGGCGGGGACCACGTTTCGGACCTCCTTGATGGTTTCGTTGGGGAAGTCCGGGTTCTTGACCGTCTTCCCCGTCGGCACCACCGAGAGGATCTCAACCTGGTACGTCCCAGGCTGGAGCCCGGCGGAGGCGGGGATCGCGTAGCGGCCCTCGGCCACCTCGGCCGTCCCGAGGGAGCGGCCGTCGGGGGTGGCGAAGGAGATCGTACCGCTCGGCAACGGTTTGCCGTCGAGCGTGACCGAGCCGTTGACGTCGAGGCCGACATTCGCGTCCGAGGAACAGCCGATCGCCGCGCCACACGCCAGTGCGAGTACCAGGATGATCCGATAGGTTCGCGACTCGTGATCGGTATCGGTCATGGGTTCAACCTCGTGGATGGGTTCTCAGAGCGAGTCCGCGCTCACGACCTCGCCGCCGTTGCGGCTGCTGATCGCCTTCCAGACGGTGACATTGATCGAGTCCTTGGTGAACTTGACCGAGCCGTCGCCGAACAGGGTGTTCACGCCGCCGGGGTGGGTGCTGCGGGACGCGATGTAGTGGTTGTCGCTATCGCCGGTGTTGCGCGAGCAGGGGGCCTTTTGCGCGGGCCAGCAGGCGCCGTAGTCGGGGAGCTGGCTGTTGGGCCCGAGGCGGGTCGAGATCTGGTGCGACGACGGCTGGTCGCTCCAGACGCGGCCGCGGCGGTCGATCACCGACACCGGCTGGCCTGCGGGGTGGGGCGTCTGGATCAGCTCGGAGAGCAGGAAGGTGCCGCTGGTGCCGTCCGTCAGCTCGGCCATCGATGCGCCGTAGTTGAGGCCGAAGGGCGCCGGGAGGCCCTGATTCGCATAGACATTCTGGCCCCAGTTGACGCCATAGTTCCCCTTCACGTCGTTCACCCCGCCGCCGTTGTTGACGAATACGATCTTCTGGTCCGACGGGCAGTCGAAGACGTTCACCCGGGCCGTCCGGGTCGTGTCGTTGGCCGTCTCCTGGAACGACAGGTTGAAGTTGAAGCTGTTCGTCAGGTTCGCCTGCTCCAGGAACGGCAGGAGCGACGTGATGAACGGCTGCCGATACGAGTACCCGCTGGCCAGGGTCACCTGGATCGACCCCGGCGCGAACCGGCCGTGGACGTCGTGGTAATTGTGCAAGGCCAGGCCGAGCTGCTTGAGGTTGTTGACGCACTGGATCCGACGCGCCGCCTCGCGGGCCGACTGCACCGCCGGCAGCAGGAGGGCGATCAGCACGGCGATGATCGCGATCACGACCAGGAGCTCGATCAGGGTGAACCCCCGGCGGCGACAGTCGCGGCCCTCGACCCGGACCACCCCGACCAGCTCGCCGACCCCACCCCAACCCGACTCACGATCGTTCCGCAACAGTCGCACGATCCACCTCCGGCTCGCCTATCTCTCCGGACGGCGTCCTGCCCATCCGGCGAAAACAGCGGGGCTCGACTCGTCCCCGCCTGACGGGACAAATATCGTCCATTCCGACCGTATACGTCAAGATTACTTCCCAATCAAATTGACTGACTAAGGAGGGAATTGATATCCTCCGCCTCCGATCGCTCGGCCGTCGCCCCGCGCGGCCGGGTCGACTACAAAGGGGAACTTGAGTCCGGCACGTCCCGATAGGGGTCTCGTCGATGCGATTGACAGCGTTGTGGATCGGTTTGGTGGGCGTTCTGACGGCCTCGGCCGGGGACCTTCGGGCCGCCGATGCGACGAAGCCTAACGTCCTGATCCTGGTGGCCGACGACCTGGGGTACGCCGACCTCGGATTCCAGGGGGGCAAGGACATCCCGACTCCGAACATCGACAAGCTGGCGAAGTCGGGCGTGAGCTGCTCGAACGGATACGTCTCCGGCCCGTATTGCAGCCCGACCCGCGCGGGCTTGCTGACCGGCCGCTACCAGCAGCGGTTCGGGCACGAGTTCAACCCCTCGCAGCCCGGCGCGGGGCTCCCTGTCACGGAGACCACCATCGCCGATCGGCTCAAGGCGGCGGGATACTCGACCGGCCTGGTCGGGAAATGGCATCTGGGGAACCGTCCCGAGCAGCGGCCGAATCGCCGGGGGTTCGACGAGTTCTTCGGCTTCCTCGGCGGGGCCCACACCTACTTCGCCGGCAAGAGCGGCGACATCTACCGCAACAATCAGACGATCACCGAGCCCGACTACTTCACCGATGCCATCGGCCGCGAGGCCTCGGCCTTCGTCGAGACGCACAAGGCACACCCGTTCTTCCTGGAGGTCACCTTCAACGCGGTCCACACCCCGATGGAGGCCGACTCCCCGAGGCTGTCGAAATTCGCCCACATCAAGGACGAGAAGCGACGGACCTACGCCGCGATGCTCTCGGCCATGGACGACGCGATCGGCAAGATCCTGGGAACGCTCGACGACGCCGGATTGCGGGAGAAGACGATGATTGTCTTCATCAGCGACAATGGCGGCCCGACGATGCTCGGGACCTCGGTCAACGCCGCGCGGAATGTACCGCTCCGGGGCTCGAAGCGGACGACTCTCGAAGGAGGCATCCGGGTGCCGTTCGTGCTGAGCTGGAAGGGCGTCCTGCCCGAGGGCAAGGTCTACGACGAGCCGGTGATCCAGCTCGACATCCTCCCGACGGCCCTGGCCGCCGCCGGCAAGCCCGTCGCGACGGACGCGAAGCTCGACGGTGTGGACCTGGTCCCTTACCTAACGGGGAAGGCCGAGGGCCGGCCGCACGAGGCGCTGTTCTGGCGGTTCGGCAAGCAGTCGGCCGTCCGCCAGGGCAACTGGAAGCTCGTCCGCTACGACGCCGCCCTCGACCAGCCGGGGACCCGATCGGCGCCGGGGAAGGTGAAGGTCTCGCCGGCCCGGCTCTATGACCTGTCCTCGGATATCGGCGAATCGAAGGACCTGAGCGCCGACCATCCCGAGAAGGTCAAGGCCCTCCAGGCCGCCTGGGACGCCTGGGACCGGGAACTCGTCCCGCCGCTCTGGGGCCCTGCGGCGCGTGGCGAGTAACGGCCTCGCCCCCATCCCGATTGGACACGACGGGCCGGCTGTTGTTTAATGTTTGCTGCACACCGGGTGCATTTCCACCCACGCCGGCCCGACGGACGTCCCCCGATGGCCCAGCACGCCGCGACCGCCCGTTGGATCCCCGCCCTGCTCCTCGTCCTCGCGGCGACGGGCGGGGCCTACGCATCGGACGGGGCGGATCCGACGTTCCAGGCCGAGATCCGGCCCTTCCTCCAGAAACACTGCATCCGCTGCCACAACGCCGACGAGCCGACTTCCGGCGTGCGGGTGGATCAGCTCGGGGCGGAGGTCGAGGACCGCCAGATCAAGCTCTGGGACAGCCTCCGACGCCAGGTCAGCAAGGAGGCCATGCCCCCCGAGGACGAACCCCAGCCGACCGCCCAGGAGCGAGAAAAATTCGCCGGCTGGATCGCGAAGACCCTGGACGTTGCGAGATCGAAGCCGAGACCCAAGAACGGCAGCATCCGTCGGCTGACCGTCGCCCAGTATCGCAACACCTTGCGCGGCCTCCTGCTGCTCGAAGACGAGCTGACCGAGATCCTCCCCCCCGACGCGGTTTCGAAGGACGGGTTCCTGAACAATCAGGACACACTCGCCCTGTCGCCGCTCCTGATCGAGGCCTACCTGGAGATTGCCGAGCAGGCCCTCGACCGCTCAATCGTCGATCCGAGGACGGTCCCGAAGATCCAGCGATTCCGGATGGACATGGGCACGGGCATCAACCCGAAGCCATGCCCCGATACCCTGATCCTCGGGGCCAACAACGTCCTGCTCGACAATCGCGACGTGCTCGTCACCGAGCCGAGGCCCGAGAAACCATTCGCGTTCGATCACGCGAAGATGCGGGTCAAGTACCGCTTCATCGAGGGCTACGACGGCAACAACACCGTCCGGGGCTGGCGGGAGTACGACAGCATCTATCACTCGGTCTTCGCCTGCCTGCGCGGGGCAGTCGGCTACCCCAAGGGCTTCGCCACCAACACCGTCCCCAAGGGCCTCCTGCTTCGACCGTCGATCACCTCCGATGAGATCTTCGAGGGCGACGCGACCTACGGCCCGAAGGCGAACTTCAAGGTCTCCCTCCGCGAGTTGCCCGACCACGGCAAGTTCCGGGTCACCGTCGCGGCGGCGAAGTACCGAGACGGCCTCCTGCTCGACCCGGGGACGAAGTCGGCCCCGGCGGAGGATCGTGCGGTCGTCGTCCGCGACCCGAAGTCCTCCCAGACGGTCGCCATCTCTCGGCCGGGCATCTATCAGGTCGACATCCACCCCGTCTCGCGTGAACCCGGCCCGGTGACGATCAAGGCCGATCGGCTGTCAGACGCCCTCTCGACCAGTTGGCCCCTGAAGGGTGAGTTGCTCGGCGATGCGACGTTCGCCGATTCCCCCCTCGGCAAGACTTTGAAACTGGTGGGATACGGCGACTCGCTGTCGGTTCCTGCCTCCGACGAGATGAACGTCGGCACCGGCGATTTCACCGTCGCGGCCTGGATCCATCCGTCCGAACTGCGGCAGTCGGGCATCGTCAGCCTGGGCAAGTACGGCTTCGCCCAGGGCTGGGTGCTCGACATGCCCAACAGCAAGGGCGTGCTGCGGATCGAGACGGCCGGCCCGGACAAGAAGCGTAACGGCACCATCCAGACCGCCCCCGAAACGATCCGCGCCAACGCCTGGCAGCACGTCGCGGCGATCGTCCGACGGGGTAAGGGCCAGGCGAAACTGTTCGTGAATGGCGAAGACGTCGCGACCGGGACCATCAACGGCGCTGACCTGACGAACCCGATCTTGCCCCTCTCGATCGGCCGCGTCCCCGACTCGACGCCCTTCCGGGGCCAGATCGGCGACGTCCGTCTCTACAGACGGGCCCTCGAACCGGACGAGATCCAGGCCCTCGTCGAGCCCGGCCGCAAGCTCATCCCGCCCCCGGTCCAGGACGCGCCCCAGGACGTCACACTCCACCTCGGCGACCGCCAGTTCGCCGCGAAGTGGCAGCAAGCGGCATTCGTGGTCGCCCGGCTCGACGCGGGGGAGTATCTGATCCACGTCAAGGACACCGGCCCGGCGAGGCTCGATCGGGTCGTGCTCACCCCGGTCGTTGAGGATTCGGATCTGGGACTTCGGTTCCTGGCGTTCGAGAAGCGGTCGCCCCGCCTCGGCGTGCATCTAGGCCTCCGGCGAGACTGCGGCAGCACCCTGAACCCCGTCGGCGTGCCGCAGACGGTGAAGAGCGAGACGCCCGCGGCGTTCGTCTTCGAAGGGGCGATCCGCAACTTCCCCAGCCCCGAGGTCGAGTCGGATAACGTCAACTACCTGGCGGGCATCCGCGAGATCGGCGTCCGGAGCGAGATCACCGACGGTCGCGACATGCCCCGCCTGCTGTTGAAATCGGTCGAGTTCGAGGGCCCGTACTACGACATCTGGCCCCCCGCCTCGCATCGCAACATCTTCATCGACTCGCCCGCGAAGGAGGACCGCAACGCCTACGCCCGCGAAGTCCTCCGACGCTTCGCGTCCCGGGCCTTCCGGCGTCCGATCGACGCGATGGAGGAGGCGTCGATCCTTGGTGTCTACGACTCGGCCGTGAAGTCTGGGGCCCCGTTCGAGCGGGCGATCAAGGATGCACTGCTCGTCGTGCTGACCTCGCCCCAGTTCCTGTTCCTGATCGAGTCGAGCGAGACGCCCGCGCCCGAGCCGATCAACGACTTCGAGCTCGCCTCGAAGCTCTCGTACTTCCTCTGGAACAGCCCGCCGGACGGCACGACGCTGGGCTTCGCCTCGCAGGGCCGGTTGCGGGAGAGCCTGGACGGCGAGGTCACCCGGCTGATCGCCGACCCGAAGTTCGAGCGGTTCGTCCAGCCCTTCGCGGCCCAGTGGCTCGCCCTGGAGAAGTTTCAGGTGCTGGAGCCGGACCGCAAGCGGTTCCCCACCCTGACGAGCGACACCCGCAAGCAGCTCCGGGACGAGCCGATCCACTTCATCCAGTACCTCTTGCGACAGAACGTCTCGACCCGGGCCCTGATCGACTCCGACTTCCTCGTCGCCAACGAGGTGGTCGCCAGCTACTACGGGCTGGCAGATCGGACCGAAAGCGGCTTCGACTTCGTGGCCATCCCGCACGGCCGTAAGGACCTGGGTGGCGTGCTGTCGCAGGCGGCCATCCTGGCGGGGCTGTCGGACGGGCGTGAGTCGAACCCGATCAAGAGGGGTGCCTGGCTGGCGCGGCGGATCGTCGCCGAGCCGCCCGACGACCCGCCGCCGAACGTGCCGGCCCTCAAGGACGACACCAGGAACCTCACGCTCCGCGAACGCCTCGAAAAGCACCGCAACCAGCGCGGATGCCAGCAGTGCCACGCCAAGATCGACCCCTGGGGCGTCGCCCTCGAGGAGTACGACGCCGGCGGGCAGTTCAAGCCCCAGACGGTCGACGCCCGCTCGACCTTGCCCGACCAGGCCAAGGTCGTCGGCACCCGAGGGCTCAAGGCCCATCTGGCCGACGACCGACTCGACCAGGTGGCGTTCAGCGTCCTCAAGCACCTGGCGACCTACGCCGCGGGCCGGACACTCAGCCAGAACGAGCTCGATACCCTCAAACGCGACGCTGCCCGGTTCAAGCCGAACGGATATCGGATGCAGGACCTCCTGCGATACGTCGTGACGAGCCCGATCTTCCTCGAAAAGTAGGCCACGGCCGGAGATTCCGATGTCGAAGACCCGACTGATGCCGCGCCGGGCGTTCCTCCAGGGGATCGGCGGCATGGCTTTGGCGTTGCCGGCCCTCGACGCGATGGGGGCGGAGGTCGCCGCGAAGTCGCCCCGACGCTTCTGCGCCCTCTACACGGCCAACGGCATGTCGCTGCCGCAGGAGCAGCACGGCCTCGACGAGTGGAGCTGGTTCCCCCGGGCCCAGAAGGACGGCAAGTTCGTCCTGGGCAAGTCCACCGAGCCGTTGAGCCCGTTCCGCGACCAGCTCAGCTTCGTCGGCGGCCTCTACCATCCCAGCGGGCCCAAGGCCGACCCGCACGTCTGCTCGGACATGTGGCTCACCGGGGCCCCGCTCCATAACCCGCGACCCGGGACCTACAACACCGTCGCCCTCGATCAGGTCGTCGCGCTCCACACCAAGCAGTACTGCCGCCAACCGTCGATCGTCCTTTCGATCGACGCCGGCACCGGGTTCCTCTCGCGAACCGGGACGATCTCCTTCAGCCTCGAAGGCCGACCGATCCCGGCCGAGAATAACCCGCGTCGGATCTTCGACCGCCTCTTCCGGGCCGACCGCAGGTCGATCCGCTCCGAGCGCGAGAAGCTCCAGCGACAGATCAAGCTGGTCGACGCCGTGGCCGCCGAGGCCCGACGGCTCAACAAGCAACTCGGCAAGTCCGACCGCGAGAAGATGGAGCAGTACCTCGCCTCGCTGGATGAGGTCGAGTCCCGGCTCATCGCCGCCGAGCGCTGGGTGGACATCCCGCTCAAGAAACAGGACTACTCGCACCTCAACCTCGACGCCACCAACGAAGGGGAGCCCGCCGAGTACTACCGGAACATGTTCGACCTGATCGCCCTGGCGTTCGACGCCGACATCACGCGGTCGGTGTCGTTCATGCTCAACCGCGAGGACGGCATGGGCATCAGCGACACCTTCCCGCTGAAGCTGGGGCTGCCCAACACCCACCACTCGCTGTCGCACGCCACCGACAAGGCCGGCCAGCTCGCGTTCGCGAAGTACGACCTCTTCCTCAGCCAGCAGCTCGCGCACTTCTTCAACCGGCTGACCGAGTACAAGGACCGTGACGGCACCGTCCTCGACAACACCATCGTGCTCTACGGGTCGGGAGCCAGCACGACGCACACGCCGAAAAATCTCCCTACCCTGATCGTCGGCGGCAAGAACCTCGGCCTCCAGCACGGCCAGTACTGGCGCCAGGGCGAGCAGCGGATGTCGAACCTGTTCGTCAACATCCTCCGCAGCCTCGGGGTCGAGCAGGAAACCTTCGCCGACAGCACCGGCACGCTCGCCTGCCCGATCTTCAAGCAAGCCTGAACCTGGCCACCGCTGGCGTTCGGGTCGCGCGTGGATTCCGGGATGCATCGACTTGACAGAACGGAACGGTCGGGCCGATAGTTTAGCGCTCGTATCCCGCCGATTTCCTCAAGTCGAGCCGAACACGCGTGAAGCCCCTGCGCTGGTTCCTGGTCTGCCTGGCCCTCCTGACCGGTCTCCCGGTCCAGGCCTGGCACCACCACGGATCCGAGGCATCGGGCGGCTCGTCGCACGAGGCCTCCTGCGACGACGCCTGCCCGCACTGGACGGGCCACAAGGCCGACGACGTGGTGGTCCCCCCCCTGGATTGCCCCGTCTGCCAGTTCCGCTCGATCGCGACCCCGCCCGTCGCCGTCGAGCCCTTGCCGCTCGCCTTGGCCTCGCCGGACACCATCGTCCCCGAGGTCGTCCATCTCGAACCGGTCTCGCTCCCCGGGATCGGAAGCCGCGCGCCGCCGCGATCGGTCGCCTGACTGCATCCAGGGACGGTGTCTGACGTCAACGAGCGTGAGCGCTCGTTCGCCAGGCATTGCGTCCCCGGCTGACCATCTCGCGTCATCGGCTTCCGCCTACATCCCGGTCAAGGGCCTCGCCCGTGGGTCTTCCCGCGTCGACCTGTCGCGGACCCCGGCGGTCCGGAGTGATTCATCCATGTGTCCGAATCTCAGTATCGCATCCCGCCGCGGCTTCACGCTCATCGAGCTGCTGGTCGTGATCGCCATCATCGCCGTGCTGATCGCCCTCCTGCTGCCCGCCGTCCAGTCGGCCCGCGAGGCGGCCCGGCGGATCCAGTGCGTCAACAACCTCAAGCAGATCGGCCTCGGCCTGCACAACTACCACGACCTCCACAACACCTTCCCGCCCGGCTACGTCAGCCGATACCGGCAGGACGGCGGCGACGCCGGCACGGCCGAGGACGACTTCGGCCCCGGCTGGGCGTGGGCCAGCATGATCCTCCCGCAAGTCGAGCAGGGCACGATCTACGGCGCCATCAATTTCAGCCTGACCGTCGGCCACGCCGACAACAAGACGGCAGCCATCGCGCGGCTGAACTCGTACCTCTGCCCGTCGGACGTCACTCCCCAGACCGTCCCCGTCCGCGACCAGAACAACGCGATCACCGTCGATCAGGTCGGCACGAGCAACTACGTCGGGATCTTCGGCACGGGCGAGATCGGTGACGCCCCCGGCCGGGGCAACGGGATCTTCTTCCGGAACAGCCGGATCGGGATCCGCGACGTCATCGACGGCACCAGCCAGACGTTCATGGTCGGCGAGCGGAGCCACAACCTCAGCTACGTGACCTGGACCGCCCGGTACGTCGGCGGCTATCTCTTCCGGACCTCGTCGATTGAAGGCGGCACGGACCAGTTCGCCGCCGACGCCGAGGAGGCGTTCACGATGATCCTCAGCCCGATCGGCGAGGAAGATCCCCCCCGCACGCCCAACAACCCCCGGGCCCACGTCGAGGACATCTGGAGCCGCCACCCCGGTGGCGTGAACTTCGTCTTCGGCGACGGTTCCGTCCGGTTCATCAAGAACCAGATCAACCACGACGTCTTCGTCCGCCTCGCCACCCGCGCCGGCGGCGAGGTCATCAGCGCCGACTCGTACTGACGGACAATCGGGCCGCCCGGGGGCATGCGGACAGGGACTGTCCCGGCCCCCGGACCGCGTCCTTACTTCTTCAGCGACGTGTCGATGAAGGTATAGGCCGCATCACGCTCCGCCTTCGGGAAGTCGTGCTCGGCCTTGGGGTAGGCGGCCTTGAGGTTCTCGGGCACGCCGAGCAGCGAGTAGATCGGCTCGGCCGCCTTGATGCACTCGCGGACGCCCTCGACCTCAAAGTTGGCGTCCTGGAGCGGCGAGTTGGTGAAGAAGGCCCTGGGCGCGAGGGAACCGATCAGCTCGGGAAAGTCGAACGGGACGCTCTTGAGGTCGAGCCCGTACTTCGACTGCAGCCTGGGCATGTACCCCTTGTGCGACCAGCCCGCGATATTGCCGTTGTAGTACTTCGTGTAGGCGTTGAACCCGCACGACGAGACGATGACCTTGACCCTCGGGTCGAACAGGCCGAGGAAGATCGAGTTGTGCCCGCCGAGCGAGTGGCCGATCACCCCGATCTTCTCGGGATCGACCTCGGGCCGGGACTGGAGTAAATCCACCGCCCGCATGTGGTTCCAGATGCCCTTCATCGACGCGCTGGCGTACCCGAGTTCGTAAGGGCTGATCTTGTAGTCGCCGAAGTTGGGGTAGTCGGGGCTGATGGTAACGTAGCCCCGCTCGGCGAGTTCCTGGGCATAGTGCAGGTTCGGCAGCCCGCCGAGCCCCATCGGCTCGTCCTTGCCGATCTTCGTCGTCTGGTGCAGGCAGACCATCGCCGGGGCCTTGCCGGTCAGGCCTTTGGGGATCGTCAGCCACGCCGGGACGCGGTCGTTGGGCTCGGAGGCGTAGGTCAACTTGTAGCGCGTATATTTCGGGGTCTCGACCGTCTCGGTGATCTTCACGTCGAGCGGCACGCGACGCTCGCCGCCCGGCAACGGGCCCATGACCGCTTCCAGGTTCGCCAGGATGTGGGCCCGGCGCACCGACCAGTCGGCCGGGGATTTGACGGGCACCGATTCGCCGGCCCCGTCCTTCACGAGGAGCAGGTTCGCGTGGTCGTTGTAGGTCGGCGGGGCCTGGGCGGTCGAGAGCGGGGAGAGGCCCAGGACGAGGACAGAAGCCAGGGCGGGGACGAGTCGCGGACGCATGCGAGGCACTCCGAGTCGGGTCCGGGATGTCAGGCTGTGAGTGTGCAGCGCATGCGGCGGGGACGCAACCGGCCGTCGACCGGCCTGAACACTCCCGGCCCCTGCCATCCCGGGCAACTTGACATTCGTGGCCCATTTTACTATCTACTGATATCCCGCGACTTTAAGGCGAATGGGTCCGGCACCACCCGCGCATCATCCCGAGCCGAGCGATGTCCCGAAAAGCCTCCTCCCCTTCGGGCTCCGGCCCGGTCTCCCCCAAGAAAGCCGCCGCCCGAGGCGCGGACAGCAAGAAGGCCCCGACCCTGTCGGGCCTCCGCACGGAAATCGACCAGATCGACAAGGACCTCGTCGGCCTGCTCAACCGCCGGGCCGAGATCGCCGTCCAGATCGGGCAAATCAAGCAGAAGCAGGGGATCGACGTCTGGTCGTCCGCCCGCGAGGACGAGGTCCTCCAGAAGGTCGTCAACCAGAGCCCCGGGCCGCTCCAGCCCGAGACGTTGAAGCTCATCTTCCGCGAGTTGATGTCCGGCAGCCGGGCCCTCCAGCGCACCATCCGGGTCGCCTGCCTGGGGCCGAAGTACTCCTACAGCCACCTCGCGTCGGTCGCCAAGTTCGGCGAGGCCGTCGAGCACGTCCCGGTCGGCTCGATCGCGGCGGTCTTCGAGGAGGTCAATCGGCGTCACGTCCAGTTCGGGATCGTGCCGCTGGAGAACTCCACCGACGGACGGATCGCCGACACGCTCGACATGTTCGTGAAGCTGTCGGGCCTCCAGATCCGCGCCGAGGTCCGGCTCCGCGTGCGGCACTGCCTGATGGGCAAGTGCCCGTGGGCGAACGTCCAGCGCGTCTATTCCAAGGCCCAGGCGTTGTCGCAGTGCCGCAACTGGCTGGGCAAGAACCTGCCCCAGGCGAAGCTGGTCGACGTGGTCTCGACCGCCGCGGCGGCCGACATCGCCGCCAAGGAGCCGTTCGCCGCCGCCATCGCCAGCCGCCCCGCTGCCGATGCCTTCGGCCTCGACGTGCTCGCGGCGAACATCGAGGACCAGCCGCACAACACGACGCGCTTCGCGGTGATCTCGGAGCGAGGCGAGAAGCGGACGGGCAACGACAAGACGACCCTGATCATCCGGCTCTCGAACAATGCCGGCTCGCTGGCCAAGGCGATCGCCCCGTTCGAGAAGCTCGGGGTGAACATGACCTGGATCGAGTCGTTCCCCACGGCGGACGTGCTGGACGTCCGCAACCCGACGTACCTGTTCTTCGTGGATGTCGAGGGGCACACCGACGACGAGCAGGTCCAGAAGGCCCTCGAACTCGTCCGCAAGCGGGTTGAGCGTCTGGAGATCCTCGGCTCGTACCCCAGGAGCGAGAGCATCGAGAGCTGACGAGGGGCGTGGTCGGCGGATCCCCCGTCTGGTACGCTCGGGTCCGCGTCCTCCCCATGCGTCGTCGAAGAACCGGCGGAGTCCTGGCCCGTGCGAGAGATCGGCACCCTGCCCGACGAGGCCTCCGCCCAGCGGCTCGCGGACTACCTCCTGACCCGGTCCATCGCCACCAAGGTCGTCGCCGGCAAGGGGGGGCACACCGTCTGGGCCCGGCGCGAGGAGCAAGTCGACGAGGCCCGCCGGGAGTTCGAGGAATTCCGAACCGGCCCCGACGATCCGCGCTACGATGCCGCGGTCTCCGAGGCCCGGGGTCGATCCGCAAGCAGGCCGAGCGGGATGAGGCGATCCACCGGAAGAACTCCCGGCTCGTCTCGGAAGCCTGGTCCTCCCCGCTCTGGGAGCGGGCCCCGGTCACCTTCACATTCCTGGCGATCTCGACCGCGATCTTCTTCCTGAACGCCAGCGTCCAGGGCTATCTCTGGACCCACCGTTGGCTCATGTTTTCCCGGCTGTTCCTGGATCAGGGCGGATTCGTCACCGATTCGGGGTTCCGCGAGATCCGTTCGGGAGAGGTCTGGCGGCTCCTGACGCCGATCTTCATCCACTTCGGGATCCTGCACTTCGCCTTCAACATGTCCTGGCTGATCAACCTCGGCCAGCGCATCGAGTGGGTGAAGGGACGGTGGAAGGCCCTGGTCGTCATCCTGGTCACCGGGATCGCGGCGAACGTGGGCCAGTTCTACTCGACCGGCGGGAACTTCGGCGGGATGTCCGGGGTGGTCTACGGGCTGTTCGGTTACATCCTGACGGCGTCCCACTATACCTCCGACGCCCGGTTCCGGATCCACAGCAACGCGATCCTGATCATGGTCGGGTGGCTGGTCCTCGGCTTCGTCACGACCGACCCCAGGACGGGCGATACCTGGATCGGGCCCGTGGCGAACACGGCGCACGGGGTTGGGTTCGTCTCGGGCCTGCTGATGGGGCTCCTGCGGTTCTGAACCGGCTTGGGGGATCGCGATGGGTGCGCCGCTGGTCATCTCCGAGGCCCCGAACGTCGCCCTCATCGGGACCGGCTTCATCGCCGCCGTCCACGCCGAGGCCCTGCGTCGCTTGGGCATCCCCGTCGTCGGGCTGCTCGGCTCCAACCCCGACCGGGCCCGGCTCCAGAACCAGAGACTGGGGATCGCGAAGGTCTACGACGACCTCGACCATCTGATCAACGACCCCGACGTCCAGGCCCTGCACATCGCCTCGCCCAACGGGGCCCACTTCGAGCAGGCGCGTCGGGCCCTGGAGACCGGGCGCCACGTCGTCTGCGAGAAGCCGCTGGCGGTGCGGGGGTCGGAGACCTATGTGCTCCGCGACATCGCCATGTCGCACCCCCGGCTCGCGGCGGCGGTGAACTACAACATCCGCTTCTATCCGCTCTGCCAGGAGATGCGTGCGCGGATCGCGCGCGGCGAGATCGGCCGGGTCCTCACTGTGACCGGGTCCTACACCCAGGACTGGCTGCTCTCCCCGGACGATTACAACTGGCGGGTCGAGGCCGACGGCGGCACGAACCTCCGGGCCGTCGCCGACATCGGCACCCACTGGCTCGACCTCGCCCAGTTCGTGACCGGATCGAACGTCCACCGCGTCCTGGCCGACCTCGTCACCTTCCACGAGACCCGCAACCGCCCCGTCGGCCCGACCGAGACCTTTACTGACCCCACCAAGGCGAAGACCCAGCGGACCTCCGTCCAGGTCACGACCGAGGACTTCGGGGCCGTGCTGCTGCGGATGGCCGGCGGGATCCACGGCCAGTTCCACGTCTCGCAGACCTTCGCGGGCCGGAAGAACCGGCTCCTGCTCGAAGTCGCGGGCACGGAAGGCTCGATGGTCTGGGACAGCGAGTGCCCCGACCGCCTCTGGATCGGCCGGCGGTTCGGCACGAACGAGATCCTCGTCCGCGACCCCGCCCTGCTCTCGCCCGAGGGGGCCTGCTTCGCCCACTACCCCGGCGGCCACGTGGAAGGGTTCCCCGACTCGTTCCTCCAGCTCTACCGGTCGGTCTACCAGTGGATCGCCTCCGGATCGCCCCCGGGAGAACGGCCTTTCCCGACCTTTGAGGACGGCCACCGCGAGGTCCGGCTCTGCGAGGCGATCGCCGAGAGCGCGAAGTCGCAACGCTGGGTCGATGTCGTCGAAGATTGACCACTTTCCCGATCAAGGTGTTCCCGATGAAGCTCGGTTTCGTGACGGCGATCCTGCCGGAGCTGTCGTTCGAAGATGTCCTGAACTTCGCGAAGGCCGAGGGCTTTTCGAGCGTCGAGGTGATGTGCTGGCCCCCGGGCAAGGCCGAGCGGCGCTACGCCGGCGTCACCCACATCGACGTCACGACGCTCGATGCGGGCGGCATCAAGCGGATCCAGGACCTGACCGCCTCGACCGGCGTGGCCATCTCGGGCCTGGGTTACTACCCGAATCCTCTCGTGGCGGATCCGGCCGAGTCGAAGGTCTATGTGGACCACCTTCACCGGCTGATCGACGCCTCGGCGGACCTGGGGGTGAACGTCGTCAACTCGTTCATAGGGCGCGACCCGGCGCAGTCCTTCGAGGCCAATTTCCCGAGGTTCGTGGCGACCTGGACGCCGCTCATCCAGCACGCCGCCGACCGGGGCGTGCGGGTCGGGATCGAGAACTGCCCGATGCTTTTCACGAAGGACGAGTGGCCCGGGGGCAAGAACCTGGCGACGACCCCGGCGATCTGGCGGAGGATGTTCGAAGCGATCCCCAGCCCGAACTTCGGCCTGAACTACGACCCCTCGCACATGATCCTGCAGCACATGGATTGCGTCGCGCCCATGGCCGAGTTCAAGGATCGATTGGTCCACGTCCACGCCAAGGATGCCCGGATCGACCGCAAGGCGCTCGACGATCACGGCGTCTTCTCGTACCCGAACCTCTGGCACACGCCCAAGATCCCCGGCCAGGGGGACGTGAACTGGGGCAAGTTCTTCGGCGCGCTGGCCGAGACCGGTTACGATGGTCACGTCGCGATCGAGGTCGAGGATCGCGCGTTCGAGGGCTCGCTCGAGAAGCGGAAAGAGTCCTTGATCGTCAGCCGACGCTACCTGATCCAGTACCTCGCCGGTTGAGGTCGAACCGAACCCCATGAATGCCGTCTCGACGAAGCCCGCGCTGGATCTCTCGATCCTGATCCCCGTCTACAACGAGGTCGACAACGTCGAGCCGCTCCACCGGGAGATCGACGCCGTCCTTCGCGGCACGTCGCTGCGCTACGAGATCATCTTCGTCGACGACGGCTCGATCGACGGCACGGCGGCGAAGCTGAACTCGATCCAGGCCGCCGACCCCGACCACGTCCTGGTCGCGTTCCTCCGTCGCAACTGCGGCCAGACCGCCGCCCTCTCGGCGGCGCTCGACGTTTCGCGCGGGGCGATCCTGATCCCGATGGACGGCGACCGCCAGAACGACCCGGCCGACATCCCCCGACTGCTCGAACGGCTCGAACAGGGATTCGACGTCGTCTCCGGCTGGCGGAGGAAGCGTCACGACACGCTGGTGACGCGGAAGATCCCCTCGCGGATCGCCAACCGCCTGGTGGCGAAGATCTCGGGCGTCTCGCTGCACGACTTCGGCTGCACGATGAAGGCCTACCGCCGCCGGGTGCTCGAAGGCGTGCGGCTCTACGGCGAGATGCACCGGTTCATCCCGATCTTCGCCTCCTGGCAGGGGGGCAAGGTCACCGAACTGGAGGTCAACCATCGGCCGCGTACGGCCGGCAAGACCAAGTACGGGCTGGGCCGGACCTTCAATGTCGTCCTCGACCTGCTCTTGATCCGTTTCTTCCAGCGCTACTCGCAGCGGCCGATCCACCTGTTCGGCCGGATCGGACTCTGGTCGATCGGCCTGAGCGCGCTGTCATTCCTGGCGATGATCTATTTCAAGTACATCTATCCGTTCCCGTTCCCGATCGACGACCGCGCCAAGACGTTCGTCGAGACCCCCCTGCCCCTGCTCGCCGTGATGTTCTTCCTCGGCGGCGTGCAGAGCATCCTGATGGGGGTGCTGGCCGAGATGGTGATGCGGACGTACTACGAGTCGCAGTCGAAGACCACGTATCTCATGGGGGAGATCCGCCGGGGGAATGGGCCGTCGGAGGGCTGATTCGCGTTTCAGAGCGAGTACCAGGCCGGCGGCGCTTCCTGCTGCTGCTCCGACTCGATCATCCGGAGGATCACCTCGGCGCTGGCCTCGATGGTGTCCGACGGGTCCGATTCGTCCAGGTCCTTGTCCCAGGTCGTGCCGGGGAGGATGTCGGGGATGACCGCGTCCTCCATCGGCTCATCGTCGAGAAAGTTGAAGTAGACCGAGGAGCCGCCCGCCGGCTCGTGCTCGGTCGGCGAGTCGATCGGGTCGGCGACCGACATTGGACGATCGAGACGGTCCTCCTCCTCGTCGTAGAAGGCGTATTCGGTGACGGCGGGGTGTTCCTGCTCGTCGCCCTGCGCGAGGAACTCGAACGCGCTGATCTCGCCCGACGCCTCGGCCGTGGCGAAGAGGTCGTCGATCAACTCGAAGGGCAGCGGCTGTGTTTTGGAGGACTTTGTCGGTTCCATCGCCATCCGTTCTCCAGCGACACGTTTGAATCCATTCTGGCGGGCGAGCGGCGGGCTCGCCAGCACATTTCTTGACGATTGGGCGGAATTTGCGATCAACGCTCCAGTCGGAACGCTTCCACGAAGTGGGCGCGGGTCCGGGTGCAATGCCGCTCGAAGTCGGAGCGGAAGGCCGCGACGGCGTCCTCGGGGCTGTCCTGGTCGAACCCGAGTCGCCGGGTCAGTCGAACCAGTTCTTCGAGGCTATCGGGGAGTTCCACCACGGGCCGATTCTGGACGATCCGGAGCCGGTTCTCGACCGTCCGGAGGAACTCGTAGGCGTCCCTCAGCTCGGCATGCGCGACGGGGTCCAGCCGCTGGCAGCGTCGGAGGGCGTCGAGGGCGTCCCAAACGTTGCTGCGGGGGAACGAGTCCGCGTGTCCCCCGGAAAGCTCGACGATCTGGAGGTACTGGACCAGGAATTCGATGTCCAGGAGTCCGCCCAGGCCGCGCCTGAGGTCCTGCGTCCCGGAGGAGCCTTCGAGCTTCTTACGCATCTCCAGGGCGTCGCGGGACAGGCCTTCGACGTCCTCGACATGGATCAGGAGATCACGGATGGCCTCGGCGATGTCGCGGCCGAGGCCGCCGGACGAGTAGATCACCCGCGCACGGGTCAGCGCCAGTCGCTCCCAGCTCCGGGCGTGCTGCGTGCCGTTGCCGCCGAAGTACTGCCTCAGTCCCTCCAGCGTGATCGCCAGGGCCCCGGCCGAGCCATGGGGCCGGAGCCGGGTGTCGACGGCGTACAGCCTCGACGTACCCGAGGATCCGCCGAGGGCGCGGAGGACCCGCTTCACCAGGTCGGTGAAGAACTCCTCGGACTCCGGCGTGTCGCCGTCGTGGAGGAAGACGAGGTCGAGGTCGCTGTGGTAGTTCAGCTCCCGGCCGCCGAGCTTCCCCATCGCCACAATCGCCCAGCGCGACCTCTTGCCGTCGGCCGCGCGCCTCGGATGCCCGACCTTCTCGACCCGGGCCTGGAACTGCTCGCGGGCCACCTGCCCGACGATCGCCTCGGCGACATCCGCCAGCTCGCGGGTCACGTCGCGGATCGGCTCGCGGCCGAGGATGTCGCGGGTCCCGATCCGCACCAGTTCCTTGTTGCGGAAGCCCAGGAGGATCGGCGTGAGGTCCTCGGCCCCCCGGCACAGGTCGGCGAGTTCGGCGCGGATCGCGGAGGCGGGGAGGGCTCGGTCGTCGACCAGGGAATCCATCAGGTCGTCGACCATGCCCGGGTTGTTGATCAGGATCTCGCAGAGGAACTGGCTGGTCGAGCAAAGTTCGACGTAGAGGCGCAACGTCGGCGGGTTGAAATTGAACAGTTCCCAGAGCACGGCCTTGGCACCGAGCGAGGCCGAGACCTTCTCCAGGTTGTTGAGAGCCATGTCGGGGTCGAGCGTCTTGCAGACGGCCTCAAGCAGGCGAGGCGCGATCGACGCCAGGAAGTGCAGGCACCTCGGCTGCGACAGGAACGGGCTCTCCTCCCGGGCCAGGGCCATGAGATTCTCATACGCCGTCTGGCGGTCACGGAAAGGATACGGGCCGAGGGCCGCCGCGATCAGCTCCGGGGTCGGATTCGGGTCGAGGATCAAGTCGAAGACGTGCTCGTCGGCACCCCGTCGGTCATCGGCGAAGGCGTCGTGGAGCAGGTGGTTGAGGATCCTCCGGTTCAGATCGGTCTTGGCCCGGTAGTCGGCCTGGAACCGCTGCGCCGGGCCCGTGCGATCTTCCCAGATGCTCGCCGGCGGGTAGCCCAGGCGGATCGCCAGGACCCGCTGGCTCTCCAGGTCGCGCGGCATCTCGTGGGTCTGACGGTCGAACATCGTCTGGAGGCGGTGCTCGACCTTGCGGAGGAACCGGTAGGTGTCCTCCATGATCCCCCGCTCCTCGGCGGTCAGGCACCCGACCAGTTCGAGCCTGGCCATCGCGGCGAGGGTGTTGGCGTGGCGGACCTCGGCGTAACGGCCGCCGTGGAGGAGTTGCAGGAACTGGACGACGAACTCGACGTCCCGGATGCCGCCGTGGCCGGTCTTGACCTCGTGGTCGGCGTTGCCGCTGGAGACGGTACGGCCCTCGATCCGGCGTTTCATCGCCTTGATCTCGCCGATCTCCGCCGCGCTCAGGTAGTTGCGGTACACGAACGGCGTCAACGCATCGAGGAATTCCTGCCCGAGATCCAGGTCCCCCGCGACCGGCCGGCACTTGATGAGCGCCTGACGCTCCCAGGTCCGGCCGGAGGTATCGTAGTAGCCGAGCGTCGCGCGGAGCGAGCGGGCCAGCGGCCCCTGATGCCCTTCGGGCCGCAGCCGCATGTCGACCCGGTAGGCCACGCCGAGCGCGGTCTGGTCGGAGAGCAGGCGGACGATCTCGCTCCCCATCCGGCCGAAGTACTCGGAGTTGGAGACGACCTTCGGTCCGGCGGTCTGGCCCTCGACGTCGTAGAGGAAGATCAGGTCGATGTCGGAGGAGTAGTTCAGCTCCAGGCCGCCGAGCTTGCCGAGCCCGAGGACCACGAACTTCGCGCGGTGCCCTCCTCGGCCGACGGGCGGGCCGAACTTCTCGTCGGCGTGCTTCAGGGCGACCTCGAGCGCGACCTCCAGGCAGGCGTCGGCCAGTTGGGATAGGTCGAGCGTGGTCAGTTCGAGGGGCAACTCGCGGACGATGTCGTTGTAGCCGATCCGGAGGATCTCCCGGCGCCGGAACCTCCGGAGCCGGAGCTTCCGCTCCTCGTCCGTCCGGGCCGAGTCGAGTTCCTGCCTTAGCCCTTCGATCAAGGCCGGCCGCGACGGCCGCTCGGTCCCCGACCGGAGCCAGTCGAGCAATGACGGCTCGCGGATCAGGAGTTCGCTGAAGAACTGGCTGGTACTGAAGAGTTGGAGCGCGATTTCGAGGGTGCGGGGGTGGCTCAGCAGCTCGGTGGAGTCGCCCAGTTCGATCGAGGCGGTCACGAACCGTTCGAGGTTGGTCAGGGCCATGCCGGCGTCGGGGCAGCGGGGGAGGAGTTGATCGAGCTGCCCGACCAGTTGGGTCAGGCAGCCGGACGAGAGCCCCCGGCTCGCGAGGTCGCGGAGGTCGCGATAGCCGCGCTCGGGGTCGCGGAGCCCGAGCCCGGAGAGCCAGAGGCGCACGGCCTCGCGGTCGTCGAGGAGGCCTCGCAACTGCGCGGCGGTGAGGAACTTCGTCGCGGCCATCGATCCATCCATTGGGTCGGCGACGAAGGGCCGACTCAGACGCCGTTGGTCGGGATCGCGCCCGGGACGCGGGCGCGGTCCTTGATGTCGGGCAGGTTCAAGGTCGAGCCGTGCTGGAGGTGGCGGAGGATCGATTCCACATCAAGCCGGGAGATCCCCAGATCGGTCGAGATCGAGCGGTCATCGTTCCCCGCCTCGACCAGGGCACCGACCCGCTCGGTCAGGCGTTGGAGGGTCGCGGGCAATTCTGGCGTGGGGACGTTCCGGCGGTGCTCCTGCCAGGGCTCGCCCAGGGTCGGGTAGTTTCGCTCGAACCAGAACTGGTGCCCGCCGTTCTCCAGGAGGCCGAGGAACCAGGGGGTGAAACCGGTCGCGATGATCTTGGGCCGGGAGCCGCTGAGGTCGTCGCCCGAGGTGAAGATCGGGAAGTCGCCGCCGAGCCAGCGGTACGCGAGGTCGATGCAGACCGTCTCGTCGCCGGGGTTGCCGATCTCGAACCAGCTCTCGGGCTGGACGACGACCGTCGGGATCTGCGCGAACGGGACCATCGGGCCGATGGCCGAGAGCGGGTGCAGGAGCGAGCCGTCGAGCATCAGGCCGTCGGAGACCAGGAGCCAGGCCTTGAGGGCCTCGGGCAGGAGGAACCCGTGCCGGTGCTCCCAGGCGTAGATCGCGGCCGGGCTGGACGGGGGACGGATCGGATCGGGCCGGCCGGAGAAGGCCGCTTCGACGCGGGCCCGCGAGGGGCGGTCGTTGGGGTTGATCCCCACCGCCGCGCACCAGCGTTCCACCGCGTCCCAGAGTCGAGTTGCCATCGCGTTCGCCCTCGCTTGCGTCAGACGCCTGCGGACACGGCCTCGGTCGTCTCGACCTGGCCGAAGAGCGTGACGGCGCTGGCGTCCTCGACAGCGACCCTGACGAAGCGGCCAATCAGCCGCTCGGCACCCTCGAACACGACGATCCGGTCGCACGCGGTGCGGCCGGTGAGCTGCTCGATCCCGCCGTACGCCTCGCGGCGGATCGACGACTTGCTCTTCCCCTCGACCAGCACCTCGACCGTCGAGCCGATCATCGCCCGGTTGTCCTCCAGGCTGATCCGCGTCTGGATCGCGAGCAGGTCGTTATTCCGTCGCTTCTTGACCTCCTCCGGCACGTCGTCGATGAGCAGGAGGTCGGCCTTGGTGCCCGTCCGTGGGCTGTACTTGAAGATGAACGAATTCTTGAATCGGGCCCGTTCGACCAGGTCGACCGATTTCCCGAACGACTCCTCGGTCTCGCCCGGGAAGCCGACGATGAAGTCGCTGGAGACGCTGGCGCCGGGGATCGTCTCGCGGATCCTTTGGAGCATGTCGTCGTACAGCTCCACCGTGTACATCCGCTTCATCTTCTTGAGGATATCGTCGCAGCCGCTCTGCGCGGGGACGTGCAGGTACCGGGAGATCCTCGGCAGGTCGCGGACGGCCTGGAGGAGGTCGTCCGTCATGTCATTGGGGAAGCTGGTGATGAACTTGATCCGGCCGAGGCCGGGGATCTCGTGCAGCTCGGCGAGGAGGTCCGACAGCCGCCAGCGCTGCCCGGCCTCGTCCTGATACTTGTAGCTGTTGACCGTCTGGCCCAGGAGGGTGATCTCGATGACCCCCTGCTCCGCCAGTTGCTTCGCCTCGTCGATGATCGTCCGGGGCGGGCGGCTCTGCTCGGGACCCCGGACAGACGGGACGATGCAGTAGGTGCAGAACTTGTCGCACCCCATCATGATCCGGACGAACGCCTGGAACGGGCTCGGCCGCATGGCCGGCTCGCGCATCGGGTCGTATTCGGCGAAGCTGGCGGTGATCTCGTCCTTGGTCCCGGCATTGCGCGGGAGGCTCACGGCAAGCTGGGGCTTCTGCTGCTGCTTGGCCTCGAGGAGAAGCTCGGAAACCCTCCCGAGCTGCCCGGGTCCGACCACGATGTCGACGTGCGGGGCCCGCTTCAGGATCAGTTCCTGGTCCTTCTGGGCCATGCAGCCGAGGACGCCGATGGTGACGTCCGGCTTCGTCTCCTTGATCCGCTTGATGCGACCGAGGGCGCTGTAGATCTTGTCCTCGGCGTGCTGGCGGACGGAGCAGGTGTTGTAGAGGATCGTGTCCGCCTGGCGGATGTCGTCGGTGAGGACGTACCCCTCCTGGCGGAGCTTGCCCACCACGAGCTCGCTGTCGAGCACGTTCATCTGGCAGCCGACGGTCTCGATGAAGAGTTTCTTCTTCGTTGTCGTGTTCGTGGGGCCGTCGGCCATGTGTATCCAGGCTCCGTGAGCCTATTCGACCGGGGTATCAACCCATGCGAGCGTCATGGAACCCGGAGAGCGTCGATCCGATTGGAGGCGATGCCAGCCCAACCGCGTTTCTCCAGAAAGAGTCTAGCAAATCCCGTCCGGACTGCCTACCGAATCGGGAGGTCAGCCGAGGGTCTCGCCTTCGAGCCTGTAGCCCTTGAGGAACTCCCCGACGGGCAGGGGCTTCTTCCCGACCGGCTGGATCTCCAGGATCCGGACGGCCCCCGACCCGGCGGCCACGACCATCCGGTCGCCCCGGGCCTCGATCAACCGGCCGGGCTCGCCCTCGCCGGGCTCGACGCGGGTTCTGTGGAGGATCAGCCTCATCGGCTCGGCCCCGCCGGGACGCCTCCAGACCGTGTCGGCCATCGGCCAGGGGTGCATCGCCCGGACGAGGTCGTGGATCGCCTGGGCGGGCTTCGACCAGTCGACCCGGCCGTCCTCCTTCTTGAGCTTCGGCGCCCTCGTGACCCTGGCCGATTCCTGGGGCAGGATCCGGGCGGTCCCGGCGGCGACCTTTGCGACGCACTCGGCGATCAGGGGCGCCCCCAGTTCCGCGAGCCGCTCCTCCAGATCCCCGGCCGTCTCGTCGGGCTGAATCGGGGTCCGGGCCACCGCGATCATCCCGCCCGCGTCGATCCGGGGGGACATCTGGATCACGGTCACGCCCGACTCGGGATCGCCGTTCTGGATCGCCCGCGCCACCGGCGACGCCCCGCGGTATGACGGCAGGATCGAGCCGTGGAGGTTGATCCCCCCGAGGCGGGGGATCGAGAGCAGGTCGGCCGAGAGGATCTGGCCGTAGGCGGCCGTGACGAGGAGGTCGGGCGACATCGAGCGGACGAGGTCGAGCGACTCGGGCGCGTTGACGTTCTCGGGCTGCTCGACCCGGACGTCCCTACCCAGCGCCGAGACCTTGATCCGGCTGGGGATGAGTTCCTGCTTCCGCCCCTGCGGCCTGTCGGGTTGCGTGATGAGCGCGACGACGTCGTGGCCGGTCGAGTGGAGATGCTCGAAGGTCGGCAGGGCGAAGTCACCGGTGCCGAGCATGATGATGCGGATCGGGGGGACCATGTCAGGCGGTCCCCTGGTCTTGGTCCGCTTCCGGGGGGAGGCCCTCGGCATCCGGCCCCGCTTCATCCGGCTTGCCGTAATCGAACCCCGACTGGGTGAGCCCGACCGGGTCGGCCATGCCGTCGCTGGCCATCTGGGACAGGCGGGCCCGGATCTCCTCATCGGAGGGATACCAGCCCATCGCCTGCTCTGTCCGGTACTTCTTCTCGATCTTCTGGATCAGGGGCTCGACCTGCTTGGTCCCGGCGGAGGGGAGGTAGTCGACGAACAGTTTGCCGTCGAGGTGGTCCGTCTCGTGCTGGATCGCCCGTCCGAAGAGGTCGTCGGCATCGTACTCGACCTCCTCCCCCTGGAGGTTATACGCCCGGACGCGGATCCGTCTCGCCCGTAGCACCGGCGAGTAGAGCCCCGGGAAGCTGAGGCAGCCCTCCTCGTTCTCCTCGGTCGAGTGCCGCTTGACGATCTCGGGGTTGATGAAGACGAGTTCCTTGTCCTTCTGCTCGGGGTCGGCGGTCAGGTTCAGGATGAAGAACCGGAGCGGCACGCCGACCTGGTTCGCGGCGAGACCGATCCCCCTGGCGTCGTACATCGCGTCGAACATGTGCCGGACCGTGCGACGGAGGCGTTCGTCGATCCTCAGGACCGGCTTCGACTCGAACCGCAATGCGGGGTGCGGGAATGGCACGATATGCAGCAAAGGACACGCTCCGACCGACAGGCGAACGACCCGAAGAGGACGGCGACCTCATGCCGCCCCTAGAACCCTATATATACAGCGCCGTGCCTTCCCGGCCAACTCGACCGCTACTTCGCGAACACGTCCGACGGCAGTTCGTCGCCGAGCTTCGCCGGCCTGAGCCACTCATTCCAGACGTCCTCGCCCAGCAAAAAGACGGGGCCGAGCGGGCCCGGCTCATTGGTGGAGAACAACGAGCCATTCCCGTTTGAACGCCCCAGACGGAGGACGCGCGGCGGGATCCCTTCGTCGAAGTAGATCTCGATCCTCAGGCGGGGGGAATCCAGCCCCGTGTCGGCCGGGATCTTGCCCGGCGGCAGGGTGAATCGCTCGGTCTTGAGGTCCGACAGCAGCTTGACCAGGCCGCCGACTCGCGCGGTGTCGAAACCCGGCTGGGCGACGATCGGCCCGTCGAACTGCCAGGGCTCGCCGGCCCGATCCTTCGGCGGCGGCACCAGCGCCAGGCCCAGGTTCGGCCACCGGAACACGACCCGCTTCACCTTCTCCATGGGGAAGCTCACGACCAGCCGGTCGCGGAACTCCGCCTCGAAGATCCGGACGAGGGCCCCCGCCATCGCGAAGACGGTCGGCTTGCCCTCGATCATGGCGTACCTCGCCCCGTCCTTGCCGGGGACGGGCTCGCCCAGGAGGATCGCCCCGGTCTCGGGGCCGCGCTGGAGGGCGGGCACGCCCGGTTTCGGCTTCTCGGGCGTCGCCGACGGCGGCCGGCTTGTCCAGGAGAACCGGAGCGCCGGGACCTTGAGCCCGTACTTCGACAGGTCGGCCACATTCTCCGCGATGTACGCCTCCGCCGGCACGCCGGTCAGGAGCGCGAAGAGGCGTCCCAGGGTCTCGGGATCGGTCGCGCCCGCGTTCGGCTTGATGACCTGCCAGAGGCCGCCGTCGGACGGATCGGACGGGGCCCGCATGCTCAGAGAACCTGTGTGACGGTCGAGCGTCACCGTATCGAGCTGCGCGGGGTCGAGCCGGAGGACGATCCGCTCGCGCATCGAAAACGCAGAGCGAGGGACCGACTCGAGGAACTTGTCGGGCACGGCCAGGACGGTCGATTCGTCCCCCGGCAGCCTCGCATAGACGACCCGCTTGCCCGCATCGCGGCGCCCGAGCCGGACCTCGCCGCGCGGCGGGCCGGTGGGCTCGACGGCCTTCGGAGGGAGGTCCGTCGCTCCGACCCACGCCTTGATCACGAAACCCGGAGAGTCGAGGCCGTTCCCCGGCGCCGACTTCTCGTCGAGGAAGACGCTCGTCTGCAACTCGGCCAGTTGCTTGAGGAAGTCGGCCATCGCCCTGGGCTCGACCTTCGACTGGCCCGGCTTGATGAGCGACCATTCGCGGCGCTCCTTGGCGAAGACGAGCGTCTGCTCCGGCGTCTGGATCTCGACCGCGGTGACCACGGCCGGCAGAAAGTCGAACAGCCGCTGGCTCCGGAGCGACTGGAACTCCCGGCCCAGATTTTCGAGGGCCTTGCCGTCCACCAGGAGGACGTCGTCCTGATCCGACCGCTTGACGTAGACCTTGCCCTTCTCCTTCTCCGAACCCTTGCCAACCTGGAACTCGACGTCCTTCGTTGAACCGTCGCGCTGGAGGACGGAGAGGGAGACGGTCGCCCGGGGCGTGTCGAGGCCGAACGCCGCGAGATCCTTCGCATCGTCCGCGACGAATCCGGCCTCGTTCGCGACCTTGAGCGACGCGATCTCGGACAGCAGACTCTCGACCCTGGCGTCCTCGGCGACGACCTTCGCAGGCTGATTGATCCGCCAGTGGTCCTTGGAGCGACGGAGTTGCAGGTCGCGGCCCTCGCCCTTCACCGTCAGCCCGGCGATCTGGAAGGTGGAGAGCCGCAGGAGTTGATGGTCGCGCCAGCGGGAGACCGGCAAATCCACGGCGTCCAGGGACCGACCATCCACGACCTCGATCGCGTCGCGGCCCCGAACCTTCACGAACCGGCGGTTGACGTTGCGGGCGCCGAAGTCCAGGGTCACCAGGGGCTGCGAGAGGTCCTGGCCCCAGAGTTCGATCGTCTTCTCGGGGCTGGCCAGTCCGTAGTCGGCCAGCTTCGAGGTGTCCTCGATCGCCCCCGCCTCGGGGATGCGGGTCATCTCCTTGAGGGTGAACGCCAGGGTCTCCACCTGCGAGGGGTCGGCCGCCACGTCGATCGGCTCGAGCATCTGCCAGGCCGTCGGGCCCCGGCGTTCGAAGACGACCGGCTTCTCCTTCGGGTCGCGGATCACGACCATGCGAAGGTCATCCGGGCGGGTGTCGAGCAGTTCGGAGAGGACTCGCCCCCCCGCGCGGCGCTTTCGTTCCCGCTCGGGGAGAATCCCCCGGTCCAGATACCAGTAGCCGACCATCCCGAGGAAGAAGAGGCCCAGGAGGATGGGAGTTCCGCGTGATTTCATGGGTCGGGCCAGCAGAAAGGAGGGTCGGATTCGCCAGGACGACCGGGTACGATCAGGGGACGCGACCTACTCTCGGCGGCTCAGGTAGACGGTCACGCCGAGGCCGATGATGAGCGTGATGGCGAGCGTCGTCGGGACGAGGACGAGGCGGCGCTTGAGCCCTGGATCGGCCACGAACAGGGGGCTGACGTGCGTCTTGGGGGCGATCCCCAGGCGCTCGGGCTTGCCCCGCAGCCAGTACATCGAATTGAGGAGCAGGTCGAGGTTCGGCGGCCAGTTCTGGAGGATCGAATTCTGCGGCAGGAACCGGCTGGAGATCAGGACGAGCTTCGGGTCGGCGGGCGACTTGCCGTCGAGAGCCTTCTCCGACGCCGCCACGCCGACCGTGACCGGACCAAACAGATCCTTGCCCGGATCCCGGCGCGGCGGTCGGGTGGTCAGATCGGTCTCCGCCCACGACTGCACCGAGGTCTGGAGGATCGGCCGCACCTCGATGCCGGGATTCGAGGTCGAACTGGCCCCCGCATTCTGCCCCGCCCCGAGGATCCGGATCGGCGAGGCCGTCGGCACCAGGATCGACTGGCCGGCGAGTGAGGCGATCACCGGATGCGTCTCGTTGCGGCCGATGCCGGCGAAGCAGAACTCGGGGACCCGGTTGAAATTGAACGCCGGGTCGATCACGATCCCGGGCCCGAACTCGATGTTGAACGTCCGGAGGAAGTCCTCCAGGCCCGCCCTGGCGGTCCCGTCGAGGAGGACAATCAGCCGCCCCCCGCGCTGGACGAACTCGCGAAGCCGCCGGACCTCATCGGGCAGGAAGGCGTTCTTGGGTCCGACGATCGCGAGGAGCTGGACCTCATTCGGCACGGATGCGCGGACCAGATCCACGGCGGTCGGGCTGACGCCGACCGACACGAGCCGGGACCTCCAGAGCCCCAGCCCTTCTCGATCCGCGCCGAGTTCGTCGAGTGCGGGCTCGCCGTGCCCCTGCGTAAACCCGACCTGGATCGACTTGCCCTCGATCAGCCGGACGAGCGTCGAGGTCAGGACATTCTCGCCCTGGAAGCTCGACGCGTAGCGGCCCGTGGCCGATGCCCCATCGCGCGGGACTTCGAAGAGTTCCGGATTGGTGATCGTCGCCCGCCGGGCCTCGCCGTCCTCGCCGTATTCGATGACCAGCCCGTCGCCGTTGGCGGCGGCGACGTCGGGCACGCGCTTGGCGAGCTCCTGGAACTCGGTCAGGGCCTCGAACTGGTTGACGTACTCGATCCGGATCCGATCCGGTCGACTCCGTTGATAAAGCGAGAGGAGCTGCCGGACCCGGTCGAGCTGCTGCCGGGAGGACGCACTCCGCCCGTGGAAGACGACGAACCGGACGGGCTTCTCCAGCCCCCGGAGGATGTTGGTCGTCTGGGAGGAGATCGAATACGAAGCGTCGTGAGTGAGGTCGATCGGCCGCCCGCCGACGCGGAACAGGATCGCGTTGGCGACCACCAGCACCCCGGCCAGCAAGGACGTGTTCATCGCGACATTCGAGAAGGCCGCCACGCGCCGGAGGGTCGGGCTGCTGTGCCGGTGACGGTCGTTGATCCGCTGGACGGTCAGGATCAGCCCGAAGCCGGCGAGGAACACGGGGATCGACCAGGGCACCCCCTGGTTGACCGCGATCAGCGCGCCCAGCAACACGAGGAGGAAGCCCACCACGGCGGCGAGCACGACCCGGTCGCGGTATCCCGAAGAGGGCGCCGACGGGCCGTCACCCGGGGCCGCCTGGCCGATCGGGACGCCCCGGATCATCCAGGTCAGGACCAACCAGGCCACGATCGAGAGGGCCCCCGCGACCACCTCGCTGCGCGACAGGAATTCGACCAGCGACTGCCCCATCGTTCGCTCACCCCCAGGTCGCGCGGACGTGCCTTCGCCGACAGGATCCCCGACCACGCCGCTCAGCTCTCGCGGCGGAGTTCCAGGACCTTCGTGCTCAGGTACAGCATGAAGACGGTCACCGATAGGTGCAGGGCCAGGAATCGCAGGTCGAGCTGCCCCGTCCCGAAGAGATACGTCTGATAGAGGACGGCTGAGAACTGGATCGCCTCGGCCCACGGCGACCTCTGGCTCAACGCGTAGTCGTAGCCGAGGTACGTGAGGAGCACGAGGAGGAACAGGGCGACGAACGTCCAGATGGCCGCCACGATCTGGTTCCGGGTCAATGCGCTGAAGAACACGCCGATCGAGACGAACATCATTCCCATCGTCACGAGCCCGATGCCCAGGGAGGCCACCGGCCCGAGGTCGAACGGATACCGGCCCTGGACGTAGAGGAAGGGCAGATAGAGGGCGAACGGGAGGAGCATCGTGACGTACATCACTAGCCCCGCGGCCCACTTCGCGACCACGATCTCGGACTCCCGGATCGGCGTCGTGAGCAGCGTCTCGATCGTCCCCGACCGTCGCTCCTCGGCGAACAGCCGCATGGTCAGGGCCGGGACCACCACCATGATCGCGATCCAGAACGGCGTGCTGCCCGCGATGTAGGTGTTGAGCGGGTCACGCATGCCGGAGAGCGAGGCCCCGGTGCGCGACAGGACCTCGACCAGGTCCCAGAAGTTCAGCCAGGCGATGGCCTGGAACGCGAGCAGCGACAGGAAGCACATGGGCGACAGGAAGTAGGCCGCGAGTTCCCGCCTCAGGAGTGTGGGGACGTGGCGCATCTCAGGCCACCTCCGACGCGTCGGGGATCTGGATGATGGACGCGGCCCGGACCGCCTCGACGAACCAGTCCTCCAGGTCCGATCGACGTCGTTCCAGGCCGATCAACCCCACGCTCCGATCCATCACCACCCGGGCGAGCGCCTCGCGGAGATCGGCGTCCCGATCGGTCCGGACCTCGTAAACCGAGATCTCGCCCTCGGTCCTCACCAGCCCGACCTGGGTCACGCCTGGGTAGGCTCTCAGGGCATCGCGGAGCGGCTGAGAGGGGCCCCTCGCCTCGATCACGATGGCCTGATCGGACTGAAGCCGGTCGAGCGGCTCATCCCTGGCAATCCGTCCCTTCACGATCATCAGGACACGGCCGCACACCGCCTCGACCTCGGACATGATGTGCGTCGAGAGGAGGACGGTGTGCTCCCGGCCCAGTTCCTTGATCAGGGCCCGGACGTCGCGGATCTGGATCGGGTCCAGGCCCGCCGTCGGCTCGTCGAGGATCAGGATGTCCGGCTCGTGCAGGATGGCATCCGCGAGCCCCACGCGCTGGCGGAACCCGCGTGAGAGGTGCCCGATCAACCGCCGCCGGTTCTCGACGAGCTGGCAACGCTCCATCGCCCGCTCGATCGCCGCCCGGCGTCGCGTCCGGGGGATGTCCTTGAGCCGGGCGCGGTAATCGAGGTAATCCGCGATCCGCATCTCGGGATAGAGCGGCACGTTCTCGGGCAGGTATCCCACCCGGCGCCGGACCTCGATCGGATCATCCAGGACGTCATGCCCCGCGAGCCTCGCCCGCCCGGAACTGGGCGGGAGGAAGGTCGTGAGCATCCGCATGGTCGTGGTCTTCCCCGCCCCGTTGGGCCCGAGGAACCCCACGACCTCGCCCCGGCCGATCCGGAAGTTCAGGCCGTGGACAGCCCGGATCGATCCGTACTCTTTGCTGAGCTGCTCGACTTCGATCATGGGACCCGATCGATTCTCGCGAGTGGCCGATGGACCGCGATGCTCAACGCGTCGGGTCGTTCCGGGCATCCTTGCTCACCCAGACGAGGACCAGCCCCGGCCCGTCGGGGTCCCGAAGACCTTCAGCCCGAGCCTGGTCGGTCGTGACTTCAGGAGATGGGGCCCGTTCGCGATCGTGTGACGCGAGCGCGTCGGATTTCCGATCCGCCCGATCGTCGCGACCGGCAATTCCGCGATGGGTCTCGCCGCCGGAGTGGCCGCCCTCGACGACCTGACGATCCGGGGGCAGCGGGTGGGCCTTGAGGGCCATCGCCCCGACCTCCCGGGGCGGCATGTCGAGCCCGGCCGCGGCCTTGCCCGCGACCATCGTCGCGTCAGGCAGGTCGTTGAGCTGGGCCAGCACTTCCGGCCGGACGCCCTGCGGCTCGCTCGGCCTCAGGTCGTTGATTCGCCTGAGGAATTGCTCCCGCTCGCGGCGATCCATCACCATCGCGAAGACCGTCGCCTCGCCGGGGTTGTCCGGGTCGATCACGACACCTTGCTGGATGAAGATCCGGCCGAAGTCGGCCGATTTCCGCGCGGTCCCTTCGATCACCTCGGTCAACTGCCTCGGCACGTCGAGCGCGTCGGCGAGGATGAAGACCCGGGTGGCGTCCGGCCGGCGGAGTAGCTCGCGGAGCCGTTCGGCGTCGCGGTCGGTCGCGACGATGTGGGCCTCGCGGGCGGCCGACACCTCGGCCGCGGTGGGCGCGACCGTGAGGACCTCAGGGCGGGCATCGGCGACGACGGTCGGGCTCGGGGCGATCGGGTCCGGCGAGCCCGCCCTCGCGATGGCCAAGACCGGGCCGGCCGCGTGATCGGCCGGCGGGCGGGCGGGGAGGCGGAACACGACTGCGAGCGTGCTCGCGGCGATCGCACCCACCGAGACCACCAGGGGGACGAGTTTGCCGCGCCGGGACGCCCAGGCCGACCGCCCGACGCCGGAGGGGATCCGGTTCAGGACCGAGGCGGTCAGGTCCACGGGGCAACGCGGCCGGCCCAGCCCACCCAAGAGCTCGCGGGCGCCCGACAGCTCGCGGAGCCGATCGGCCAGCGACGGGTCGGCCTGGATGGCGAGTTCGACGGCCTGACGCTCGGCCGCGTCGAGTTCGTCGTCCAGGTAGCCGGAGAGCAGAGTTTCGTCGTCGAGGGTCATGATGGTCTTCAAGGGTTAAGGCTTGGTAGCAATCCGCCAGGCCTCTTGCCTCTCCATTTTTGACGGAACGAACCCAATCCGGGCCCGCCGTCAACCGTCTCACATCGAGTGCGTGGGGAGCGTGGTGTCGGTCGGGGACTCCGAATCCAGCAGCCCGGCCAGCCGTTGCCTCAGATCCGCCCGGGCCCGGTGCAGCCGGCTGCGGACGGTCCCGACCGGGACGTCGAGCACCTCGGCGATCTCCTCGTACCGGAGCCCGTCGAATTCCTTCATCACCACCACGGCACGGTGCTCGGGGGCCAGCGTGTCGAGCGCGGCCTGGATCCTCTGATCGCGCTCGGCGCGTTCGAGGGGGAGCGACGGATCGTTCTCGTGGATCAGGTCTTCCGGCTCGTTGGATTGGCCTTCGGAGGAGTCGAACAGCCGCCATTTCGACTTGCGACGGCGGCGGTCGCTCAGGGCCAGGTTCACGGCGATCCGGTAGATCCAGGTGTAGAAGGAACTTTCTCCGTGGAAGGAGCCGAGCTTCTCGTACGCCCTAAGGAACGCGTCCTGGAGGAGGTCGAGCGCGTCCTCCGGGCGGCCGGTCAGGCGGAGCATGGTCGGGTAGAGGCGGTCCTGGTAGCGCCGGACGAGTTGCCCGAACGCTTCCGACTGCCCCCTCCGGCATGCCTCGATGAGTGAGGTGTCGTCGCTCCGCTCGGCCATCATGGAGTTGGACGCTCCTGCCCGACGGGAAGTTCCCTCCGAGATTGCATCCTACGCGTTTTTGCGGCGGAAGGCCGCATCTCGGTCCCCGGTCGTGGTTTTTTCAGGACCACCGCCACCGCATCCACGAGCACGCGGCACGGGCGTCGCGGCGACAGTTCGGACGGACGGTCGCCGAGATCGCGGCATCGCCCCACGAGGCCGCCATATCTCCCGGAGAGTCCGAAGCCAAAATTGACGGCGCACGCACCGTGATCCGACGCAGGAGCGTCGATTTCTTTCGAGCCGTTTCCTTGTCCCCGGGCCCTCCCGAGTCTATGATGAACTTCGTCAAAATGCCCGGCCACTGTCGCATTCCAGTCAATCGAATTCGCCCTGCCATGACATATACCGTGGACTTCGCCCGGGGATTCGATCGACCTCGATCTCGATCCCGCACAGGTGATCGCCGCCCGGCGGCTGCCGGAGTCCCTCTCCGACGACCAGCTCCGCATTCAAGCGTATCTGGCGCTGGAGGATACGTCGAACGACGCGCCGATCTCCAGGGTGGTCGTCCCGGGCGACCGCGTGGTGCTTGCATGCAATCCGGCCGCCCCGGGAGTGCGGACCATCCTCGGCGTCGCGTCAGATCTGCTTATCAAGGCTAATGTCGAGTCGGTGACCTGGTTATTCCCGCCGACCGAGGGCGAGGCGTTCCCTGCCCCCGACGGGGTGCAGGTCGTCCATCACGACCCGTCGGATCGGGAGTCGCTCGCCTACCTGGCGGCGACCCGATCGGGGACGCGGGTCTACCTCAACAAGGTGCTGACCGACGCGGACTGCGTGATCCCGATCGGGCGGCTCTCCGCCTCACGCGAGGGGGGCGATCGGGGCCCCTGGAACGAGATCTATCCCCAGTTCGGGGACGACGGCCAGGCTCGCACGGGGCCGCCCTCGGGCCCGGACGCGGACTCCGAGGAGGTCGCCTGGCTCCTGGGGACGATCTATCAGATCGGGTGGCTCCCCGGCCGCCGGGGCGTGGCGCGGGTGGTCGCCGGGATCTCCCCGGAATTCCAGGCCGAGGCGGCGCGTCTGATCGGGTCCGACGGTCGTCTGGAGGCCGACGCCCGCGCGGACCTCGTGGTCGCCGGCCTCGGGGTCGGGACGGGGCCGCTCGGCTGGGACGGCTTCGTGGCCGGGCTCGAGTCGGCCATGAACCTGGTCCAGAGGGCGGGCAAGATCGTGGCCCTCGGCCGGGTCGACGCCCCCCTCACCCCCGCGCTCGAACTCCTGGCCTCGGCACGCAGCCCTCGCGAGGCGAAACGGGCCCTCTCGCGAGCGGAGACCTCCCCCGCCGACCGCGAACTGGCGCTCCGACTCCTCGAAATCCTGGACTGGGCCGACGTCTACGCCTCCGGCCTCCCCGGCTCGCTCGGTCCGGATGATCTCGGGATGATCCGGCTCGACCGGCCCTCCGAGGCCGCCAGGCTGGCCTCACGAGCCCACTCCGTCACCCTCCTGAGCGCGGCCGACCTGTTCCGGGCCGCCGTCCTTGGCGAGGGCCCCGCTGCCAGGTCCTCGCCCACGTCGCAAGACTGATCGCCAGCCCCTCATTGAACTGACTCGGTGTCAACCATGTCTGCCTCAAACCGATCGAGCGACGATGGCTACGAAGCACTCCGGCGATCCGTCGCCTGGATCGACCGGGGCGACCGCCTCCGTCTGGACGTCTCCGGGCCCGATCGGGCGAAATTCCTCCACAACCTCACGACCAACGACGTCAAGCGCCTGGCCGTCGGTTCGGGCCGGGAGGCCTTCGTAACCACGCCCCAGGGGAAGACCCTGGCGTTCATCAGCTACCTCGCCACCGACCGGAACCTGATCGTGCGGACCGAGGGCCCGAACACATCGGCCCTCTTCACCCACCTGAGGAAGTACAGCGTCTTCGACAACGTCGAGATCGAGGACGCCTCGACGCGGATGCTGGAATATCACGTCGCAGGCCCCCGGGCCGAGGACCTCCTCCGGAGCTTCTGGGGGATCCTGCCCCAGCCCTTGCCCCTCAACCACGTCACCACGACCATCCAGGGGATGCAGGCCAGGATCGTCCGGGAATCCCCCACCGGCCAGACCGGATTCACCATCCTCGCGCCCAGGGAACTCGAAGGTCCGATCCAGGAACTCCTGGGCCGACTCGGGCCAGCGGCGGGCCTCTCGCCGCTCACTCCCCAGGCGTTCCAGGCGGCGTGCATCGAGGCGGGCACGCCGACGTCGGGAGTCGACGTCCGGGCCGGAAATCTGCCCCAGGAGGTCGGCCGCGACCGCCAGGCGATCGACTTCGCGAAGGGGTGTTATCTCGGCCAGGAGACCGTCGCCCGGCTCGACGCGCTCGGCCATGTCAACAAGAAGCTCGCCGGCCTGCTCATCCCCGGCGAGTCCCCTCCCGAGGCCGGCGTCTCCCTCTGGTCGGACGGCAAGGCGGTAGGAGAACTCACCTCGGCGACCTACTCGCCGGGCTGGGGCAAGTGCGTCGGGATGGGCTACGTCCGCGCCCCGCTCGCGGTCCCCGGGTCGGAACTGACCCTGGGCGAGTCGGCCGAAGGCGGCGTCCCGGTCGTCGTCGCGGCGTTCCCGATGGTCCCGCCCGGCTGAGCCGGGGCGGAAATGACGAAGGGCAGGATGGACGAGCCACCCTGCCCTTCGCGAATGTCGCGTGTGTCGTTCGGACGGTCAATGGTCCGAAGGGTCGTGCATCCCGCCATCGGGGATGTCGGCGATCTGGACGATCGTCTCCGGGGTCCGGACCAGGCCAGGGCTCTCCAGGACGAGGACGCCGAACGGGCTGGCGCTCGGGCGGCGGCGGCCGGGATCGCTATCGGACCGGGCCACCCGGCCCTGGACGGTCGTCTTGCCGAGCTCGATGCGTACCAGCGGGCGATCGGTCCCCTGCTTGGACCGGATCGACTGCAGGAACTCGTGGCACTGCTCGAACGTCATCGAACGATCTCCCTGTACGACGTCGCATCGGCCCGCCAGGCTGTGTTGAACGACGATTCAACGTTGAGAGATGGCGGACAATCGGGCGGACGGCTCCGCCTTCGTCGCGCCCGGATCATCCGACTCCGACCGGAATCGGTCAAGTCGGACCGGCCGTCGGCGACCACCCGGCGACTTCGTCACATCTATTGTAGTCGACGGAATTCGGCTGTCAGCGTGACCGCGCTTCAATTTTTTTATACGACTGATGTTGGCACGCCGCTTGTGCCGCCCGGTCGCATCAACCGCTGACGATTTCATCCCAGCCCACGACCCTCGATTCGTCGACCGCCTTGCGGACCAAAAGCCCGATGGCCGTGGCACGTGCGGCGTCGGAGAGGGGAACCGGCGGGGGGGCGGTCCCCTCGGTCCGGGCAGCGTCGAGGAACGCCTGGAGGGCGAGCCGGGTATCAGGCTGGTTGCCGGGGTGCAACGTCCGGCGCCCCCTCAATTTGTCGCGAAAAGTCAACGCGCCGGTGCCGAAGTCGAGACCGCCGTCGAGCCCGACCACCTTCTGGGTCACCCCGGTGAAGCCGTCGTCGGCCGGGGCGATCCAGGACTGCTGAAAAACCAGATGGAATCCGTCGGCCCACTGGAGGTGGGCCACATAGTCGTCGGTCACGTCGCGGTCGGGCTGAACGCCCCGGAAGACGTCGCGACGGCCCTGGCCGAACGCCCGCACCGGCGGCGTCCCCTTGATCCAGTGGAACACGTCCCAGACGTGGACCGCCTGCTCCACCATCCAGTCGCCGGACCTCGACCGCCGCGAGAGCCAGTCGTCGTGGCCGTTCATCGGACCGTTGGAGCTGATCCATGAGGCCGAGGCCGAGACCAGTGCGCCAAGCTCGCCCCGATGGAGGAGTTCGACCCCCTCGCGGTACCTGGGGTTCGAGCGCCTCTGGTAGCCGATGTGGACCCGGAGGTCGGGTCGCCTGGCGGCCTCGGCCTCGACCATCTGGCAGTCCGCGACGGTCAGGGCGATGGGCTTCTCGCCGTAGAGGTGCTTGCCCGCGCGGATGGCGTCGCGGTAGACGGTGGCGTGGAGGTCGCACGGCAGGGCGACGATCACGGCATCGATGTCGCGGCGTTCGAGGATGTGGCCGTACTTCTCGAAGGCGTCCGGCCGGGCGGACCGGGCCTTCTCGACGATCCCCTGGGCCCGGAGCCGGTGCTTGGGCTCGATGTCGGCGACGGCGACGACCTGGGTGTCGAGTTCGAGGAGCGAGCGGAGCAGCGACGTGCCTCGCGTCCCGGCGCCGATCAGGCCGACGCGGACGGGGCCTGACCGCAACGCGCCGTCCGCCCCCTGGGCCTGGGTGAGCGCGAGGCTCGCCATCGCCGAGCAACCGAGGAAGCGTCGGCGGTTGAGCTGGATCGGCGGCATGGGTCCGGCCTCGGCGGGGAGTCGGGGATTCGACTCTTCTTATAGTAATGCCGTCGCATGCCGGGGACAATCGCCGATCCGAGATGCCGCCCCCGGCGAGCCCGACGCAGCCGCGAAGTCGAATGACTCGGGTTGACGCCTCGGGCGGTCACGGCTACTTTCCGCGACGATTGCCCCATCGCCTGCGCGGCGGGTCCAGCGACATCGTCCCTCAGCTTGCTCCTCCTCCAACGTCGCCCGGACACGCCGAATGGCCCGACGTCCTCCCGCTCGCCGAGCGGCCGAGGCCGGGAGGGCCCCGGCGGTGCCGATCGTCCACCCCGGACCAGGGAAGGCCCGGCGGCGAGTCGATCGCGTGTCACGTTGAGGAGGAGCCGTGCGCGGTCACTCGCAGACCAGCGGCCGAATTCGTCACGCCGTCCTGGCCGCCTTGCTCATCGCCCCGCTCGTCGGGCTGGCGTTGCGCACCCCGGCTTCCGCGGACGATGCCCCGTCGTCGGAACCGCCGCCGACCGCACCTCGCGGCGGCGACGCCCTGCCGGTCGCCCTCGGCGCCCGTCGGATCCGGCACTGGAGCGACGACGGCACCCAGTACGTCCTCCTCGAGGACCAGGCCTCGGTCTTCCAGGGGCCGGAGGGACTGCGCGCGCTGACCGCCGTCGTGAAGATCGCCCCGAGGCAAGGCCCGGCCGGGCAAGAATACCTCGTCGAGATCTTCGCCGAGGGGAAGGTCGTCCAGACCGAGCGCCCGGGGGTCTCCCTGAAGCAGGCGCGGCGGCAGTTCCGCACGACGGCGGGGATGAAGCTCAACCCGATCGCCGGCGGCGGCCGTAGCGAGCTGCCCAGGGCCCCCGCGGGCCTGCCGATCCTGGCCCGCGCATTCCCAAGGCCGGCCGCGTCCGAGGGCCTGCTCGCGGGCACCACGCTCCCGCCCCGTCAGGACGCCCCACCCATCCCGGATCCCTCGCCGTCCCCGCCGAAGCTGGCCGAGGCCACCCCCCCGGCCCTTCCCGACGCGGGCGAGGAACCGCCGCCGGTGCTGGTGGTCCCCAAGGGAATGGTCCCCCCCGCGTCCGTCGCGGGCGCCGACCCGACGGCCCGGGGCAAGGACGACTCCGTCAAGCTCTCGCAGTTCGTGGAGCGCGACCAGCCGGGCTTCCCGACCGGCCCCGGCGCGGCCCCGGATGTTGACAACGTGCTCCCCGGCCCGCCCCCCGCGCCCCCCTTGAACGGCCCGGGCCGGCCGACGCCCATGGATGACAACTTCGGCCCGTCCGACGCCCCACCGCCCGTCGACACGCCAGGCGCAACCGCGCCCGCCGCGCCGAGCACACCCGGCACTCCCGGCGTCCCGAACCTCGATGCGCTCCCAGGGCAGGCGCCCCGCACGGCCCCGATCGAGCAACCCAAGCCGGCCGGCCCGCCGATCGAGCCCGGCACCCAGCGCGTGACGCGCATCCTCTCACGGAGCGGCCAGCCGTTCACGTTCGAGATGCGACCGACCCAGACCGACGGCACCTCGGTCGCCGTGATCACCGGCGGCGTGAACCTCGTCACGACCTCGCCCCAGTTCGGCACCGTCGACATCGAGGCCGACCGCGTCGTGATCTGGGTCCGCAACGGCCAGAAGGGCCAGGACTGGATCTCCCTCAACAACGAGATCGTCCAGTCCGACCGGGACCCGATGGAGGTCTACATGGAAGGTCACGTGATCTTCCGGCAGGACTCCAACCGGTTCCTGGGCAAATCCGACCAGAAGGCCGTCGAGGCCACCTCGGCCTACTATGACTACCAGAAGGACCAGTTCCTGATGGTCGACGCCCAGGTCGACCTGTTCGCCCCCGGCCTGATCTCGCCGCTCAAGATCCGGACGCCTCGGGTCATGCAGTATCACCCGATGGTGAATGGCCCCAACGGGCTGGCGCCGTCCCAGGCCCCCGAGCTTCGCGCCGAGCAGACGGTCAGCACCGGCAGCCGCTTCGCCAGGCCGGGTTACCGGTTCCGGAGCAGCTCGATCGACGTCCGGCAGGTGGTCGACTCCTCCGCCAACGTCGGCGCCGGCAGCGACCCGAACAAGTTCGAGCCCGACGACCTGACCTGGCTCATCGACGCCCGGCAGAACGCCTTCTACATGGGGCGGATCCCGATCTTCTACTGGCCCCGGTTCGTCACCGAGGCGGACGACCTCGACATCCCGCTCCGCCAGATCAACTTCCGCACCAACAACTACTTCGGGCAGCAGGTCCTCACCGACTGGAACATGTTCAAGCTCCTGAACATCCGGCGGCCTCGCGAGATCGACCAGTGGAACCTGGACATCGATTACCTCAGCGCCCGGGACAAGAAGCCGGGCCAGGGCATCGCCGTCGGCAGCGAGATCGGCTGGTTCGGGAACGACCTGATCCGCGACATCCGCGATCCCTATCACCGGAACAAGTCCATACCGCCGAGCCGCCTCCAGAGCTACGCCGGCTACTTCGACATCTGGGGCCTCCGCGACGGCAGCTACGACACCCTCGGCCCCGGCCCCGCCGTCATCACCCAGCCGGGCCAGGGCAAGAAGGGCTATAGCCGGACATTCTCGCCGCCGTTCCAGGAGTTCCGAGGCCGGTTCGTCCTGAGGCACATGCAGTCGCTGCTCCGCCCCGACGCCGACCCGCTCGAAGACTTCCGGATCAACCTCGAGGCCGCCTACGTCTCCGACCGGCAGTTCCTCGAACAGTACTACAAGCGGCTGTTCGACACCGGGCTCGACCAGGAAACCCTGGCCTACCTGATCCGCCAGAAGGAGAACTGGGCGTTCACCGTCCAGGCCGAGGCCAACCTCCAGGACTTCAACACCGAGTCGCAGTGGCTCCCGAAGCTCGATTACTACCGGATCGGCGACTCGTTCCTCGGCAACCTGTTCACCCACTACTCGCACACCGGGGTGGACTACGCCAACGTCCACACGGCGAACGAGGTCAACAACCCGAACATCTTCGCCTTCATCCCCTATGACCCGATCTCGAACACGACCGGCACGTTTGAAAGCGGCCGGGCGTTCACGACGCACGAGATCGATATGCCGATCAACCTGAACGTCGTGCGGGTGGTTCCGTACGTCCAGGGGCAGGCGATCGGCTGGAACAATCAGATCAACGGCGACTCGGTCGGTCGCCTCTGGGGGGCCGCCGGCGCCCGGGCCGACGTCATGGCCCATCGCGCCTTCCCCTACGTCAACAACGAGCTGCTCAACATCCACGGCCTGAACCACAAGATCAACTTCCTGGCCGACTACCGCACGTCCTACAGCAACGTCGGGCTGAACTCGCTGGGGATCCAGGACGACCTGGACGACAACACCTACGAGCAGGTCCGCCGCTACTTCGCGCTCACGACCTACAACGGGGGCATCCTGCCGGCGCAGTACGACCCCCGGTTCCTGCTGCTCCGCCGCGGGCTGTCCCCGATCACCGGCCCGAACGACATCCAGGACACGATCCAGATGCTCCGCCTGGGCATCCACCAGCGGCTCCAGACCCAGCGCGGGCCGATCGGGAAACGCCGGATCATCGACTGGATGGTCTTCGACGTGGACACGACCTTCTTCCCCAACGCCAAGCGCGACAACTTCGGGAAGTCGTTCGGCCAGACGACCTACAACTGGGAATGGTTCATCGGCGACCGCACCAGCATCGTCTCCTACGGCTGGTTCGAGCAGTTCGACATCACGGGCTCGCCGATCAATCCGGTCAAGAAGTCGAACGACCCGCTCGGCCTGAACGTCATCACGGCGGGCATCTCGATGTCGCGTCCGCCCCGGGCGAATGTCTACCTCGGTTACTCGATCATCAACACGGGGACGATCGCCACCTCGGCCATCAACGCCAGCTACAGCTACTGGATGAGCCCGAAGTGGTACTCGACCTTCGGGACGTCGTACGACTTCGGCAACAAGATCCTCCTCGGGGCGAACGTCTCGCTGACCCGGGTCGGGGCCGACTACCTGACCACCGTCGGGCTCGCCGTCGATCCCCAGCGGCAGAGCTACCTGTTCAGCTTCGAGATCGCACCGCGACTCAGCCCGAACCTGAGATTCGGCTCGGGCGCGGGCCTCGGCCGACTCGACACGCGCTTCGCGCCGGTGGAGTGATGATGGAGCCCAATCCGCAGCAGGCCGAATCGCTCGAGGGCACGCCCCGCCGCCCGTCGGACCAATACCACCCGACGTGGGAGGAGCTCGAAGACGTCTCGCCGAGCTGGGGCGCCCGGGCCGGCCGAAAGAACCTCAAGGAGAAGTTCTGGGCCGGCCTGAGCGGGGTCAAGCACGCCGTCCGGGGCGACTCCAGCTTCTTCGCCCACGCCTACCGATGCGTCCTCATCGGGGTCACCGCCGGGATGATCGGGCTGAGCGTCCACGCCTGGTGCCTGCTGGCCCTCTGCGCCTGCCTGGTTTTCTTCTCCGAGATCGTCCACAGCGCCATCGACACCCTGGCCCGGGCCGTCGGCGACCCGGAGGAGCCCCAGCTCCGGATCGCCCGCGAGATCGCCGCCGGCGGGGTGTTCATCTGCGTGGTCGTCGCCGCGACCATCACCACGATCGTCCTGGCCCTGCGGTTCGGCGACCTGCTGAACTGGTAGCTCAGTGGGCGTCCTTCGCGTGGAGCGCCTCGTGAGCGGCCTCGTCCGCCGGGCGAGTATCGCGGCCCCGTTCCACCGTCAGCTCGATCCGGGTCAGGAACTTGACGTTGGCGCAGTCGTCCAGGTCGTCCGTGTGGCACGCGGACGGGTTGCGGATCAGGAACCGGAACGGCCCCCCCTGCTGAGGGGTCATCGGCGCCTCGGCCACCTTGTAGACCACCAGGCCCTCGCCCCGCACCGATTCGAGCGCGATCGAGACGTGGAAGTCGTCGCGATCGGCGTGGAGCGTGAGGAAACGGGCGTCCGACCTCGGCCCGACTCGCTGGAGGACCGCCTCCAGGCTCACCGCGTCGCCGCGGCGGCTCGTGTGGAATCGGGAGACGTCGGGGACCTGCTGCTCGGGCGGGAACCCCCGGAACTCCTCGAAACTCAATTGCGACGGACGCTCCACGGCCCCGTCGACGATCAGGCGGGAATCGGATTCGCTCATGCTGGATCCTCCGTGGTTGGGTCGGGTTCAGTGATAGAGCAGCGCCGAAAGTCGCCGCGTCCGGAACACGGCGTCGTCGGCGTCCCACTGGCCCGACTTGAGTTCTTCGAGGCCCCGGATCCCGGTCGACTCGATCGCCTGGCGCGGCTGGTCGCTGCCGTAGAGCAGGTCGATGGCGATGGGGTTGTCGACGAACTCGTAGGTCTCCGTCCGCCACGCGAACCGATCCGGGAGGAGCCGCCGCACCGCCTCGATCAGGAGCGTGTAGGTCCAGACCGGCTCGAACGCCTCGCGGTCGTGGATGTGCGGCTGCAACCCCTGACAGAGCTGGCCGGCGAACTTGTGGAACATCGGCCGGAACGCACAAGGCCGGAAGGTCACGCCCGGCAGGTCGGGCAGGATGTCGAGCAGGGCGTACGGATCGATCCAGGGAGCGCCCCAGAGTTCGAACGGCTTGGTCGTGCCCCGCCCCTCCGACAGGTTCGTCCCCTCGATCAGGCAGCCGCCGGGATACACGAGCGCCGTCTCGGGCGTCGGCATGTTGGGCGACGGCAGGACCCAGGGGAGCCCGGTCTCGGCCCAGGTCATCCGACGGTCCCACCCCTCGCAGGTCACCACTTCGAGGTCGAGGTCGAGCCCCCTCTCCGACTTGAACAGCATCGCCAGCTCGCCGACGGTCATGCCGTGGCGGATCGGGGTCGGGTGCGGCCCGACGAAGCTGGAGAACCCCGGACGGATCGTCGGCCCTTCGATCCGCATGCCCCCGATCGGGTTCGGCCGGTCGAGGACGAGGAACGCGATCCCCCGCGCGGCGGCCTCTTCCATCGCGTACAGCATCGTCGCCGCGAACGTGTAGTAACGGCTACCGACATCCTGGACGTCGAATACGAGCAAATCGATCCCATCGAGCTGCTCGGACGTCGGCCGAAGGCTCTCCACGGACGAACCGTATAGCGTATAGACGGGGACTTTCGTCCGGGCGTCGGAAGACGACTCGACGCCGATCATGTCCTGCGCATCGGCCCGGATACCGTGCTCGGGCCCGAAAAGGGCGACGAGCTCGACCTCGGGGATGGTCGTCAGATGGTCGCCGATGTGGACGAGCCGGCGGTCGACGCTCGTCGGGTTGGCGATCACGCCGACGCGACGGCCCCGGATCCGTCGGAAGCGTTCGGAGACGAGCTGGTCCAGGCCGGTGGTGACGGAGAGCAAGTTCATCGCGGGTCACTCCCCAGCAGGGCCCGGCGGGCGAGCGTGAGCGCGCCCATGACCGGCTCCTCGACGCGGGTCGCGTGGACGTCGTATCCCATCGAGTGCAAATGCCGCAGCAGGATCGAGCAGAGCGTGTCGGACCGCAGCAGGAAGCTCCCGGCCAACCCCAGGGCCAGCCTCCCCCCGTGCCAGTCGAGCTGCCTGGCCACGGCGGCGACCATCATCGCGAGGGAGGCCCCGGCCGGTTCGAGGATCTCCGCGACGATCGACGGGTCCTCCTTCGAGGCGTCGAGCACCGCCGGCGCGATGGCCGCGATCCCGGCGCGGTCGAAGGGGGTGCCGTACAGCCTTCGAATCAACTGCGCCGGGCCTTCGATTTCAAGGGCCTCGCAAACTTTGATACAAAGCGGGTTGTCGCTCCCGCCCGGCAATCGGCCGTCGGCCATCCAGGCGATGCGCCTGAGGGCGGAGATCGCGACGCCGAAACCGCTCCCCTCGTCTCCGATCAGGTGCCCCCAGCCCCCCGCGCGGCCGGTCCGGCCGCGGGCATCCTGGCCGACGGCGATCGAACCGGTGCCGGCGATCAGCCCGACTCCCCAGCCCTCCGGCGTGCCGGCGGCCACGACGAGGTTGCCGTCGTTCACCAGCACGAGGCGCCCCAGGAACCCGGTCGACTCGGCCCAGCCCCGGAGCCAATCCTTGTCCTCGGGCCGGTCGAAGCCCGCCAGCCCGAGGCAGCAGACCGTGACGGGCGAGGGGATCCTGCCCGCGTCCTCGAACGCCGCCCCGATGGCCTGGTTCAACGCCGCCTGCGCGGCATCGCCTCCGACGGACTTGATGTTCGAGGGCCCCCCACGGCCCACGCCGAGGACGGTTCCGAGTTCATCCGAGAGGCAGGCCGTCGTCGACGTCCCGCCTCCATCCACGCCGAGCAGGAGCACGCGGTCGGGATTCATTCGTCCCCCCGATCCCGACCCGCCCGGATCCAGTCGACCGCCGCGCGGACCTGCCCGTCATTCTCCGCGAGGGCCCGCCGCGAGACCTCGGGCGACGCCCCGCTGAACCCGGCCACGAGCGTCGTCTTGAGTTCCCCGCCGCAGGCTGCGAGCAGCGTGCCCGCCTCGTCGTCGCCGATCCCGGTCAGTTCCCGGAGGATCCGACGCGTCCGGATCCGGAGCTTCTCGTTCGATGGCCGGAGGTCGACCATCCGATTGCCCATCGTCTTGCCGATCCGGACCATCGCGCCCGTCGTGACCATGTTCAGGATCAGCTTGGTCGCCGTCCCCGACTTGAGCCGGGTCGACCCCGCGAGCACCTCCGGACCGACGAGCGGGGCGATCTCCAGGTCGACAACCTCCCCAAGCAGGCTCGGCCGATTGCAGGCCAGGCCGATCGTGTAGGACCCGATTTGCTTCGCCGCCTCGACGGCGCCCAGCACGTAAGGCGTCCGGCCCGACGTGGCGATGCCGAAGATGACATCATCCGGCCCCGCCCCGACGTCGGCGATCTCCTTGGCCCCCTGCTCGCGATCGTCCTCCGCCCCCTCGACGGCCGTGGTCAGGGCCATCCGGCCGCCCGCGATCAGCCCGACGACCTGCGAGGGCGGGCTGTTGAAGGTCGGCGGGCATTCCGAGGCATCGAGCACCCCGAGGCGTCCGGAGGTCCCCGCACCTATGTAGATGAGACGCCCCCCCTTGCGGAAGCGGTCGGCCACGACGTCGACGGCCTTCGCGACGGCGTCGGAGACCTCCCTCACTGCCTCGACGGCCTTCGCGTCTTCGGCGTTCATCAGGGCGACGATCTCGGCCGCCGAGAGGCGATCGAGGTCCTCCGACCGTGGGTTCCGGGCCTCGGTCAGGAGCGAGTCTTCCAGGCGCATCAAGGGCGGCTCCGCGGACAGTCTCAAGCGTGCGTGAATGCAAATACGAAGGCGATCAGTCGTCGGACGATTCGCGGACGTTGTATTCCAGCTTCCAGCGGCGGTCGTCGCGCGCCCCGCGGCACCACAGGTCGAGCGTGCCGACCTCGGTCACATTCGCCCGGAGCCGGACGGGGACCACATCCCCTTCCTCCTCGCCCGACTCGGCGGTGAGGGTCGTCTCGATCGGGTCGAGTTCCTGCAGCTCATCGGCCGACCAGCGGTCGAGGATCGCCCCCGGGGCGTCGTCACGGCGTGTCGTCGAGCTGAGGAACCGGAACGAGGTCGGCTCGCCGACGATCAGGCCGAAATCCGGACCCGGGACGTCGGACTCGGTCCCCTCCTCCGTCCCCATCTTCACGACGCAGAGCGCCTTGAGCGGCGGCGTCACGCCCGGGACCGCCGGGGCCGACGACTCGACTCCGACATAATAGGAGCGCGCCACGCCCCCCCGGATCCGGACCCCCTTGCCCCCCCGCACCAGCCCGTAATACGCCGCCCCCCGCGCGACGGCGAGGTCGAGGTCCGGGGCGTCGAGCGCGGGGACGGACCTGCCGGACCATTCGGCGAGGATCTCGCCCACCCGGTTCCGCAACGGGTCCGCCTTGAAGACGCCCCCGTTGAAGAGGATCGCCGACGGGTGAACCTGGCTCCCCTCGGTGTGCAGCGAACCGGCCTGTCGGCTCAGGAAGCGCGCGAGGTGGCGGGTGATCCCCGCGTCGGCCGCGTAGGGCAGGCCGATCTCGGTGAGCCCCGTCCGTCGTCCGCGGGCCGGGGCGTCGGTCGGGGCGCAGGCGGGGAAGAAGCCGCCGAGCAGGACGGACTGCAACGTCTCGCGTGTCAGTTGCGTCTTGATTGTCCCGCCGATGACCCGAGAGCCCCTCCCGAGGATCGAGACCGGAGCCGAGTCCTTGGAGCCGTCGCCGAACAGCGTCTCCTTGGCGGCACGGCACGCATACCCCAACGCGGCCCGTTGGGTCAGGTCGAGCCCCTCCATCCCGCCAGGCAGGGTCGCCCCGACGGCATAGGCCAAGGCGAGGTCCATGTTGTCGCCGCCGAGCAGGATGTGGTCGCCGACGGCGACGCGGTTCAACGCCAGGTCACCCCCCTGCTCCGAGACCGCGATCAGGGTGAAGTCGGTCGTGCCGCCGCCGACGTCGCAGACCAGGATCAGGTCGCCGACCTTGACGCGCTTCCGCCAGCGATCGCCCTCGGCCCCCAGCCAGGCGTAGAACGCCGCCTGGGGTTCTTCGAGCAGGGTCACATTCGCCAGCCCCGCGGCGCGGGCGGCCTCGATCGTGAGATCCCGCGCGGCGGCGTCGAACGAGGCCGGGACCGTCAGCAGGATCTCCTGGATCTCCAGGCGATCCTCCTTCGAATGGGCCGCATCCCAGGCGTCGCGGAGATGCGCGAGATAGGCCGTGGACGCATCCAGCGGCGAGACCTTCGCCACGTCGTCGGGCGAGTTCCAGGGCAGGATCGGTGACCGGCGGTCCACCCCCATGTGCGACAACCAACTCTTGGCCGAGCTAACCAGTCGCCCGGGGACCTTCGCCCCGTGATCCCGGGCAAACGAACCCAACACTCGATCGGCATCAGGCTTCCAGGGCACGCCGATCGAACCCGCCGGGAATTCCTTGGCGCCCGGGAGATACAGGAACGACGGCAGGACCGACCGCTCCTGGACGTCATTGAGTCCGACGACCTGCGGGATCGGGAAGACCTGGATCGGCGGCAGCGTGTCGCCGCCCCCGGCCGTCTCGGCATAGGCGAGGGCGGAGTTGGTGGTGCCGAGGTCGATCCCGACGACATAGCGCGACATGAGGCAACCCCCGAAGTTGTCCCGAACCTCTCGTGGTCGTCCGTCGCTCCGTCGCCCGAAACCGTCCTCAGTAAGAACTTACGTCAATTCGACCTCGGCCGGGGCCAGGATGTCCGAATCGACCTTGGCCCCCGGCAGCACGGGCAACTGGGCCGAGCCGACTTTCCAGCCGTGGTGCCGAAGGACGCCCCGGAACGGCGGGTTGCCGGTGACGTTCCCCGTCAGGCGGATCGCCGACGGGTCGAAGTCGGCCGGCACGGAAACCGTTTCGCCCTCGGGGGATCCGAGCACTGGCTCGACTTTGAAATAGTCGTGCAGGACCTTGCGACAGCCGGCGTGGATCTCCCGAACGGCCGCGCCGATGACCTCGTTCGAGGCCCCGTCGAGGTCTTCCAGGAGGAAGTCGACCAGCCGACCGTCGCGCTGGAGGATCGCCAGGACGCGGAGGTCGGGGCCCTTGGGCTCCTCGACGAAGAGCGCGGCGGCCCGGTCCGCGAAGAGGGGTTCGGTGAGGATCTTCCAGAAGGCGCGAAACGCCAGGGCGAGCCGGTTCAAAGCCAATCCCTCCCGCGAGCTTGGTCGAGCAACTGAGTTCTCCATCTTAACAGCTCGACCTCGCCGAGGCCAATCGGTTCCGTCGCGTTCGCGGCGCTCCGGGTCGTCACAACTTCTGGCGTCCGGACGCCTTCGACGCTATCCTCGGCGACGTCGATCGTCAGCAATAGGACAGTCCACGTCGGGAGTCACGCCCTTGGCCGGTTCCGTTTTCATCACCCGGGCCATCCCCGAACCTGGCCCGACGATCGTCCGGGGTGTCGCCTCGACCCTCGACGCCAATCCCGAGGACCGCTCGCTCGACAAGAAGGACCTGATCGAGGCCGTCCGGGGCCGCGATGCCGTGCTCTGCCTGCTCACCGACGCGATCGACGCCGAGGTGCTCGAAGCCGCCAGGGGCTGCAAGGTCTTCGCCAATATGGCGGTGGGCTACAACAATATCGATGTCGCCGCCGCGACAAAACTCGGCATCCTCGTGACGAATACCCCCGGGGTCCTCACCGACTGCACCGCCGACCTGACCTGGGCGCTGATCCTGGCCGTCTCCCGGCGTGTGGTCGAGGGGGACGTCGAGATGCGAGCCGGCCGCTTCCCCGGCTGGGGCCCCCTCTACATGCTCGGCGGCGACGTCACCGGCCAGACCCTCGGCCTGATCGGCCCGGGCCGGATCGCCCAGGCCGTCGCCGAACGTGCGAAGGGGTTCCGGATGAAGGTCGTCTACCACGGTCGCAAACCCAGCCCCGGCCTCGACGCCCTCGGCGCGAGCCGGCTGCCGCTCGAGGAACTGCTCGCGGTCAGCGACTTCGTCAGCCTCCACGTCCCGCTCAACGACCAGACCCGGCACATGATCGACGCGAAGGCCCTGGCGAAAATGAAGCCCAGCGCCTACCTCATCAATACGGCTCGCGGCCCGGTCGTCGACGAGGCGGCGCTGGTCGTCGCCCTCAAGGAGCGGCGGATCGCCGGGGCGGGGATCGACGTCTATGAGCGGGAACCCGAGATGGCCGAAGGGCTTGCGGAATGCGACACGGCCGTCCTGCTGCCCCACCTCGGGAGTGCGACCATCTCGACCCGCGCGGCGATGTCGCGGATCGCCGCCGAGAATCTGGTCGCCGTGCTCCAGGGCCGCCCGCCGTTGAATCCGGTCAATCCTGACGTCCTGAAATGAGGATCTCCCGACTCGGGTCGTCACCGTCGCGCGGAACGTGATAAATTAGTACGACTCGGGGTGGAGAGTCTGGCGGAGGTTGGGGCTTCACGCGCCTCCGCTCGACCGGAAACCCCGTCACCGGGCCGGATATCGCCCCAACGCCGATCCGTCTCCGTCCCGGGCCGGCGTGCCTCTTGTGAGTTCCTCTTCGCGATCGGGACCGGGTGGAATGGGACTGCTCAAGTTCAAGCTGACGTCGCCCGCGCCCGACTCCTTCTCCTGGGAGCCGAGGAAGGCCTACGTCACGGGCCTGGACCGGACCCCCAGCCGGGTCCAGGTCGAGACGCGCACCGAGGCCCCCCAGCTCCTCGTCCACCGCGACACCGCGGAGTCCGGCCGCCTCTTCATCCCCTGGAAGGTCGACGGCCAGGGCATGCCGATGGTCGGCACCGCCACCCTCTCCGAACGCGGGGACACCTACGAACTCGCGGTCGAACTCGCCCGCGGCAAGCTCAACGACGTCCGGAACCAGCTCGCCGATTGGCGGCAAATGGGCCTCCGCAGCAGCGAGGAACTCCAGAAACTCGTCGAGCAGGCGCAGAAGGCCTTCTTCAAGGCCGCGACATCGCGGCAGGACCCGGCCCAGGCCTTCCAATCCGCACAGCAGAGCATCGCCCTTTCTTACGCGGCGGGCCAGAAGCTGATCGAGGCGTATGTCTCGCAGGTGCTCCAGAACCGACTCGCCGGCGGCGCCAAATTGCCGTCCCAGCTGGCGATCCAGTTGACCGACGAGCCCGGTGCGCTGGGCGACCAGATCGGCCTCACCCAGGCGTTCAACGCCGTCCAGATCGCCTGCACCTGGAAGTCGATCGCCCCGACCGAGAACAAGCTCAACTTCGACCTCATCGACCGCCAGCTCGCCTGGGCCCAGCGCAACCGCATGGCCGTCCAGGCCGGCCCGCTGATCGACCTCCACCCCCAGTCGCTCCCCGACTGGCTGTACCTCTGGCAGGGCGACTTCGACTCGATCCAGACCCAGGTCCTGGAATACGTCCGCCTGATCCTCTCGCGCTACAAGGGGAAGATCTCGACCTGGCACCTGGTCCATCGCCCGGCCACGACCGACCTGCTCGGCCTGAGCGAGGAGGAGCAGATCCGGCTCACAGCGAGGGTCCTCCAGCTCGCCCGCCAGGTGGACCCCGGCGCCCAGGCCCTGATCGACCTGGATCGTCCCTGGGCCGAGTGGATGAATTCGAGCCCCTTCCAGCTCGGCCCGCTGCACCTCGCCGACTATCTGGCCCGCGCCGAACTTGGCATGGTCGGCGTCGGAGTGGAGATCGCCCCCGGCTATTCCGCGCCCGGCAGTCACATCCGCGACCTCCTCGACTTCTCGAAGCTGCTCGACCTCTACTCGCTTCTGAACTTCCCCCTCTACATCACCTTCGCCTTTCCGAGTTCCGCCGCCGCCGATCCCCAGGCCAATCCGAATGTCCGGGTCGAGCTCACCCAGCACGCCACCCCCCCGAGCCCGGCTTACCAGGAAGTTGTCGCCGCCCAGTGGATCGCGCTCGCGATCGCCAAGCCGTTCGTGCGCTCGGTCGCCTGGCGACAGCTCGACGACTCGACCCCCCACCTCTACCCCAACGCCGGCCTGCTCGACGCCAAGCGCAGCCCCAAACCCATCCTCAACTGGTTCAAGCAATTCCGCTCACAACTCCTGACCTGACGTCTCGCACAAGGACCGTTCCACCCGTGCCTGGCACGACTGGAACTTTTTGACCTTGAACCGACCGCCGGACTTTCGATATAAGTATGCGGTCGGACGACACAATCGTTCGATTTTGGGGAATGGTGTAACGGTAGCACGGCTGACTCTGGATCAGTTAGTCTAGGTTCGAATCCTAGTTCCCCAGCTTGGCGCAAAATTTTTGCAATGAAGGAGTTGTGGAGAAATCCACAACTCCTTTTTCGCGTCCCGGGGGAAAGCCAGGGGATGACATCGCCGTAGCATTGCAGTCGCGTCGCTCGCCTCTCCTCTCGTGGATGGCCTGCAGGCCTTCAACGGGAGGCTGCAAAGGGGTCATTGGGGAATGCCCGATCGAGGATCGCCTGCCGGGCCTCGCGTCGGAGGATTTCGATCTCCAGCGTGTCCCATAAGGGCAATTCGGACCGATCGGAAGGAGCCGGTTCGCGGAGCGTCGCGGCGTTGTCGGAGGGCGACTCCCCGGCGATCGCGAGGAAGAGGCGATCCTGGAGGAGGGGCGGCCCGCCGCGGAGGCGGATCCCCTCTCGGATCGGCCGGACCGCCTCGGACGGCCGCCCGGATCGGATCAGGGCGGCGCCGAGGGTGTTGAGAACCGTAGGCCGCAGGTCGGCGGGGACCTTCGCGGCGGCGTCGCCCGCGAGCTTGACGATCCGATCGGGGTCGTCCGAGGCGTCGGGCCCGAGCACGCAGATCCATGCGACGGCGTTGGCGAGTTCCGGCGAGGCGCCGGCGTTGACATGCTTGAGGGCCCTCGCGCACTCGTATCGGTAGCCGGCCCGGTCGCGGCGGGCCACGGCCGCCATGGCGCGGAGATAGATCACATCGAGGGTGTCGACCGGCGCGACGGCGGCGATCCGGGCGGTCAGCTTCCCGGCGCGTTCGAGCGAGCCCAGCCTCGTCAGATCGTGGGTCGTGGTCAACAGGATATGCAGGCTCAATCGCTCGTCCACGCGATCGGTGACGCGTTCGAGGAACTCGCGCGCCTGCCCCGGCCGGCCCTCCAGGCTGAGGCGACGGGCGAGCTGCACGAGGTAGAGGGCGTCGGCGCCGAGGTCGGCGGCCAGGCGACGCTCGCGGTCGCGGCCGTCGGCGTCACCGAGCCGCTCGCAGACCTCGGCGCGATCGGCGTGGAGCCGCCAGTCATCGGGACGCGCCGTCAAAGTGGCGTCGATGGCCCAGGCGGCAAGATCGAGCCGGCCGGCTTCCCTCGCGTCGTGGGCCCTCTGGACCAGCAGGTCGAGGCACGCCTCGCGCGGCCCGGCCTGCAGGGCCCTCGACAGTTCGGCCCTCGCCTCGTCGGCCTGCCCCTCGGCGGCCAGGCCGAGCGCGCGGCGGACCCGGTATCGGCCGTCGTCGGGGCGAGCGGAGATCAGGCGATCGAGGTGGAATCGCGCGGCGAACCACTGGGCGCGGCGCTCCGCGCGTCGGGCGTCGCCCTCGTGTCGTCCGAGGTCGTCGTCCGGGATGGCGTTCGCCGTCGTCGGCCCGGACTCGGACAGTTCGCGGGACTTCCGCCGGAGGACGTCGGGCGGCAGCACAGACACATCCTGAGATGGGCCGAGACCGAGGCCGGTCTCGACTTCGAGTTGCAGGGCCAGCAGATCCGCCGGGCCCTCCCAAGGTCCGGGCACCGGCCAGTGGCGGACCTCACCGTCGATCGAGGTCGCCGTGAGCGTCCGGCCGCCCTTGCGGAAGGCCAGCGAGAAGACCGATCGATCGTGGCTCAGGGTCGGGCCGATCGGCTGCCGCGTCGACACGTCCCAGAGGCGGATCGTGCCGTCGATGTGTCCCGCCGCGACCGTGAGCCCGTCGGGCGAGATGGCCAGCGCGTCCACCCGGCGCCGGATCAGCAGGGTGTCCGGGGGCAGCATCGCGGGGCCGGATCGCTTCAGGTCCGCCGCGTCGCGCATCTCGACCGTCCCCTCGGTGGTGCCGACCAGCAGCATTTTGCCATCGGGGGATCCGATCATGATGTGCGGTGGAGCGCCGAAATCCGACGCGCGGGCCAGGCACGCGCCGTCGCGGCCGTCGACCAGCATGATCTCGCCCGACTTGCGGCTGAAGGAGGCGACCCGCGACCCGTCCCGCGACCATAGCAGCGAGAGGACGTCGCCGGCGGGCCTGTGCCTCGCGACGGGCCCGACCGGGCGGCGGGCGGCGAGGTCCCAGATCCGGACCCCCGCGTGCCCCTCAGCCCGCTGCTCGTTCGTGCCGACGGCCAGGCGCGATCCGTCCGGGCTGTAGGCGATCGACCAGACGATGTTCTCCTGGAGGATCGGCGGCCCGATCGGGGCACCCCTGGCCGTGTCCCAGACCTGGACAAGGTCGCTGAAGTCGCCGGTCGCGATCGAGCGGCCGTCCGGGCTGAAGTCGAGCGCGATCACGGTGTTCCGCGGGTAGATCGGCGGGCCGACGAGCCGGCCAGTCGCCACGTTGCGGACCTCGACGAGGCAGTCGATCGTCCCCGGCATGTCGCCCGTGGTGTTGTTCGAGACGTGCGCCATCGTCGCGCCGTCGCGGCTGATCGCCACGGGGCCGGGGGTCTGCCAGCGGCTCCGGATCGGCGGGCCGACCGCCTCGCCCGTCTCCGGATCGAGGATGCGGACCGTCTTCCCGGTGGTGACGAGGCGATCGCGGGCGGGGTTCCACGCGAACATGTGGCTGGCCCCCTGGCTCTGATCGGCCACCGTGGCGACGGGCCGGGCTTGCGACCGCGACCGGGGATCGTCGACGCCTGCCGGGCCGGTCGCCGCCTCCATGCCCTCGGGGATCGCGATCCGACGGGCCTGCCCCGGGTTGCCGGCGGGCGTGGCCAGCAGTGCGCGGCCGGTCTCGTCGAAGGCGGTCCTCAGGCCGCCAGGGATCCTCACGAACGGGTAGGACAGCGGGCGGTCGGTGGAGGCGTCGAAGAGCCGTACGAGACCGCCCGGCTCGGCGACCTGGAGCAGCTGGCCGTCGGGACTGTAGGACAACCAGGGCGTGAACGACTCGCCCAGGTCGATCCGACGATCCAGGGGCTGGCCGCTGGTGGCGTCCCAGAACCTCAGGCCGGCCCCCTGCCCGGCCAGGCTCCAGGCGACGATCCATCGCCCCCCCGGCTCGATGGCAACCGGCGAATGCCCGATCGTGCCGTTGAGCGGCGTCCTGAGCAGTTCGCGCCGATCGGGCTGGAGCGTCCAGAGCGAGAGAGTCTCGCCCCTGCTGACCACGGCGATCGCGCGACCGTCCGGGCGAAAGAGGACCTGGATGACCCGAGTCGCGAATGGGATCGGCGTGCCGATCGCCCGGCCGGTCGCGGCGTCGAGGATCCGGACGAGGCCGGGGGACTTGTCCGCCGGGCCGGTCGCCCCGAACTCGACGATGCTCCGGCCGTCGGGCGAGTACGTCAGTCCCTGGGGGAACGAGATCGGGGAGGGGGGCGGCGTGAGAGAGGCTTGACCCGTGACCACATCCCGATAGACGATCGGCCCGGTTCCGTCCACATACGCGACCGTGCGGCCGTCGGGCGAGAGCGTGTGGCCCCAGCCGACCGGGATCGTCCGGAGGGGAGGTCCGGCGGCCGACGCGTCGCGGACGCTGCATTCGAGGCTCCCCCTGGCCGCGTCGACGAGGCGGACGGTCGCGACCCGCGAACCGTCGGCCGAGAACCCGGCGGCCACGATCGGCGGGGTGTCGGGGAGCAGATCCGACCCCCTCGCCAGGAATTGACCGTAGGCGGCGAGGTTGAGCCGGACGAGGCGTTCGAAGTCGCGGTCGCCGGTGGGCGTCTGCCGCAGCGCGGCGACCATCCAGTGCATGCCCTGGGCCACCGCGCCCTGATCCGCCCGGGATCGCCCCTGGGCCAGCGCGGTGCGAGCCGCGACCCGCTGCGCGTCGAGCCGGGCGGCGGCCTCGGAGTCGCGCGCGGCCTTCTCCTTGCGGGCCGAGGTCTCGGCGAGCCGCGCGGAGAGGTTGGCACGCGCGGCCTCGTTCTCGGCATCCTGCCGCTCGAGCCGGGCCTGCCACCACTGGTAGGAGACCCCTACCAGCCCGAAGACCAGGGAGGTCAAGAGCGCCGCGAGCAGCCCCGACACGGCCGGGTTGCGGGCGCACCAGCGCCAGGAGCGCTCGAAGCTGCCGATTTGCCGGGCCTGGATCGTCTGCCCATTCAGATATCGGCGCAGCTCCTGCGCCAGCCGCTCGGCCGAGTCGTAGCGGCCGGCTCGCTCCTTGGCCACGCACTTGAGGCAGATCACCTCCAGGTCGCGCGGGATCCGAGGGTCGATCAGGCGGGGCCGGACGGGCTCGCGCCGCAGGACCTGGTCGACCAGTCGAGGTCGGGTCACGTCCTCGAAAAGAGGCCGGAGGGTCAGGAGTTCGTAGAGGGTCGCGCCCAGGCCGTAGACGTCGCTGCGAGGGTCGGAGATGCCGTCGAATCGCTCCGGGGCCATGTATCGGATCGTGCCGACGACGTCGCCGGTGCGGGTCAGGCCGGCGTCCTCATCGGATTTCGCCAGGCCGAAATCGGTCACCCAGGCCGTCCCCCGCGAGTCGAGCAGGATGTTCGACGGCTTGATGTCGCGATGCAGGATCCCCTGCGCGTGGGCATACGCCAGCGCCTCGGCCACCTGGAGGATGATCCGGGCCACGGCGTCGAAGTAGACGCGGTCGTGGCTGCCGATCGAGCCGCGATCGCCGAAGAGCGACGGGCTGAGGGATTCGGGCGGGGGCGAGGGGGACTCCTCCGGTCCCGAGTCCCCGGGCAGGACGAGCGTCGCGAAGGCGTCCCCGGTCGAGGCCATGGCATCCGGCGAGGATCCCCGGGACCGCGCTTGCAAGGGCCGGAACGCGACGGTCGAGATGTCGGCCGGGACGGTCCCGGACCGCGCCTGGAGCCTCCGGAGTTCCTCGATCACCTGATCGAGCCCTTGCCCCTGGATGAACTGCATCGCGAAGTAGTGCGTCCCGCCGTCCTCGCCCACGCCGAAGACCGGGACGATGTTCGTGTGGTGGAGCCGGGCCGCCACCCGGGCCTCCGACCGGAATCGCTCGGTGCCGTTGGGCGCCAGGAGGGTCCAGGGCAGCACCTTGAGCGCGACGTGCCGCCCCAGCGACTGCTGCACCGCCTCGTAGACGACCCCCATCCCGCCGCGGCCGATCTCGCGGAGGATCCGGTAATCGCCGAGCTGGTCGGGGAGCCCGCGCACGCGGGCCTGGCCCGGCATCTCCCCCCGATCCACCGTCAGGTCCTGCTCGACCGCGACCAGCGCCGGCAGCACCTCGCGGATCGCGTCGGCGAGTTCGGGATGCCGGGATGCATATTCCTCGATCGACGGCCGCTCCCCGCGCCGGAACCTCCCCAGGAACGACTCGACGACCGGGGTGAGCGCCTCCTCTCGTGCCGAAAAGTCGTTCACGACCGCCTCCCCGGGACTCAGGTTTCGGGATGGCCCAGGTGCCCCTTCAGTCGGATCAGGGCGCGAATGTGGCGCTTGCTCGCGGCCGACTTGTCCAGGCCCAGGACCAGGGCCACCTCGCCGTTGGACATCTGCTCATAATGGCGGAGGACCAGGATCTCGCGGTCGACCGGGTCCATGGCGTTGAGCGCCTCCTGCAAGCGGATGCGGCGCTCGGCCCGCATCGCGGCCTGGCTCGGGCTGGTGAGCTTGCCGAGCAGGTGCGCGGCGAGCGCGGCGGTGCTCGCCTGGGGCATGGCGTTGCGATAGAGCGAGACCTCGCGCCCCGCGTCGCGGCCCTCGCCGAAGTGCCGCCGGTGGGCCTCGGCAACGCGCTGGCCGACCAGGAACCGGAGCCAGAGGTAGAACGGCATCCGACCCGGGTCGGCGAGGTAGTCGCGGAGCCGGTCGGATGCGTCGAGATATCCCTCCTGGATCACGTCGGAGGCGTCCACCCTGCCCCGCAACCTGGGGTCGAGCCGGAGCGTCACCAGCCGGCGCAGGCGGTCGCGGCAGGCCTCCAGCAGCGGGCCCAGGGCCGCCATGTCGCCCGCCGCGGCGCGCTCCACCCGGGCCTGGATCTCGCTCGGCGATGGCTCCATGTCTTGGATCATACAGAACAGGACTGCGGCGCCTCCACGGCTGGGGACAGCCCCGGATCCATTTTTCCGAAACCGACCATCGCGAGTCCCCAATCGCCCCCCGGGGCAGTCTCCCTGCATATCACCGATCACACGACCCGCAGGGACCGACCCGATGGCACCCAACTTCGTCCTGGCCCTCTCGCCCCGGCCACGTCACTCCGCCCACCGGCCGCGCCCTTCCGGCCGGGCGACTCGCAGCACGACCCGCCTGGTCCCGACCGTGGAAGACCTGGAAGGCCGGCAACTCCTGGCCAATTTCCTCGTCACAAGCTCGGCCGACTCCGGACCGGGTACGCTGCGCGGCGTGCTTTCCCAGGCGAATGGCAACGGCCAGGCGAACGTCATTCAGTTCCAGGACAACATCGGCGAGATCGACCTCACCTCGGGCCCGCTGGCGATCCAGAACGACCTCACGATCGTCGGCCCCATCGGAGGGGTCACGGTCGCCCGCAGTCTGGCGACCGGGACGCCCGCCTTCCGGATCTTCCAGCTCTCCGGCGTGCCGGCCGGGAACAGCCTTCGCCAGATCTCTGTCCGGATGGAGAGCCTCACGATCGCGAGGGGCCAGGCGTTCGACGACGTCGGCGGCGGGGGGATCCTGAATTCCGGCCAGAAACTGACGCTGGTCGGCTGCACGCTGAGTCGGAACGCATCGAGGACGGTGGGCGGGGGGCTCCTGGACAACAGCATGTCCTCGAGCGTGACGATCCAGGAATGCACGATCATCCAGAATTCGGCCCAGCGGTCCGGGGGCGGGATCTACTCGCAGGGCGGACTCTCGCTCGCCAGGACCAGCGTCATCGGGAATTCCGGCCCCATCGGCGGGGGCCTCTACAAGCAGGACGTCGCCGCGTCGCTCGAGAACTGCACGTTCCAGGGCAACAAGGCCATCCAGGCCGGCGGGGCCATGTTCCTGAGCGGGGCCGCGCAGTCCTCCCAGGTTCTCTCCTGCACGATCGCCCAGAATCCCATCGGCGGGGGCATCGTCGGCGGCGCGACTCTGTTCAACACGATCGTGGCCAGCAACGACGGGGGCGACCTCAACGGCACATTCCTGGGCGATTCCAACCTGATCGGGGACGGCAGCGGCGGGCTGAACCCGGCGGTCAACCACCTCAACGTCGACCCGAGACTCAGCCCCTTGCAGGACAACGACGGCCCGACCCCCACCATGGCCCTCCTCCCCGGCAGCCCTGCAATCAACACGGGTCGATTCATCGGCCTGGATCGCGACCAGAGGCGACACGGCAGGCCCGCCCTGGGGGGCTACGACATCGGCGCGTTCGAATTCGGCAGCTCCGACAAGCCGAGCCTCGTCGTGACGACGGCGGTGGATGTCTTGGATTATGGCGACGGACTGACCTCGCTCCGCGAGGCGGTGGCCTACGCCAATACCGCGTTCGTGACCGCCCACGTGACGTTCGATCCCGTCGTCTTCCGATCCAGCCAGACCATCACCCTCGACCCGGGATTCGGCTCACTCACCCTCGTCAATGGGACCTCGATCATCGGCCCGGAGGCGGGCGTGACCCTAGCCAGGAGCACGGCCCCGGGCTCCCCGGAGTTCAGCGTCATCCAGATCAATGGCGACACGAGCAACACCCCCAGCAGTCCCGTTCGACTCGAACGCCTCACCGTGACGGGTGGCGCGTCAAGCGGAGGGTTCGGTGGGGGGATTACCGTCGGAGACCCCGATCTTACGCTCGTCAACTGCACCATCATCGGCAATTCCGCGTTCCGAGGAGGCGGGGTTTATGCGTTCAGGAACCTCACCATCCTCAATACGACGATCGCCAACAACCAAGCCATCGACGGCGGAGGCGTCTACGCCGAATTCACTTTTAACGCATCAAATAGCACCATCTCCGGGAACACGGCGAGTTCGCGAGGTGGGGGCCTTTACAGTTTCTTTCTTCGATCCAGCCTATGCACGATCGTCAGGAATTCGGCGGCGACCGGTGGGGGCATCTTCGTGATCCAGGATGCTTCGTCAACGATTCAGTCATCAATCATCGCTCAGAACGCCGGGGGCGATATCCTGGGGCGTCCAAGCGGCACAACCAATCTCGTCGGTGACGACAGTGCGCCCCAGATCACCACCCGGGGGGGATTTTCCAACGTCGGCGACCCGAGATTGGGGCCGCTCCAGAATAACGGCGGGATCACCCCGACCATGGCCCTCCTCCCCGGGAGCCCGGCGCTCAATGTTATCCCCTCGAATCTAGGACTGACCGACCAGCGAGGCACCGGGTTTGATCGGGTCGTGGGAGGTCGGGCCGACCTCGGAGCCTATGAGGCGGGGAACCCCGCCGCCATCGTCGTCAAGGTTACCGCGGTGGACCCGCCCCGGACCTATGGAGCGGGCGAGATCCTCACGCTCCGCGTCGAGTTCACCCAGGACGTCGTCGTGACCGGCGTGCCCCGCCTCGTACTCAATTCCGGCGGCACCGCCGTCTTCAAGTCCATGGCATCCAAGCAGGTTCTCAACTTCGAATATGAGGTCAGGCCCGGCGACTCGGCCCCCCGCCTCGACTCGGCCTCCCTGAAGCTCGCCGGCGGGACCATCCGCGACGCCAAGGGCGTGGACGTCGACCCGACCCTGCCGGATCCGGGCGCCGCGGGCTCGCTGGCGGCGAATGCCAGGATCGCGATCGACACCGCGCCCGTCGTCCGGTCCTACCGCGTCCTCTACGGCTCCCGATCTTTCGACCTGATCGGCTCGGCCGACCGCGTGCTCCCCTGGCAGGTCACGGGGATCCAGGCCGTGTTCAGCGAGCCGATCGCCTCGGCCTCGACCGCCAGCCTCGCGGGCATCTCCGCCACAGGGCTCTCCGGGCTGGGGACAAACACGCTGACCTGGACCTTCGCGCCGATCACAGCCGGGACCTCCGCGACGTCCCTGCTCGGCACCGGGCCTTCCGCCATCAAGGACGCCACCGGGACTGCCCTGTCGCAGGGTGCGGGCTTCACCCGGGCGTTCAAGGTCTTGTACGGCGACTTCAACGGCGACGGGTCCGTCAGCAGCGCCGACATGTCCGGCGTCTTCGCGGCCAGCGTCCTCACCTACAACCCGTTCGCCGACCTCAACGGCGACGGCGTGGTCGACGTCGAGGATGTCCGGATCGCACGCAGCCGGATCGGCTCGCGGGCATGAGCCCCCGACCACCGAATCGCCTCGCATCACCACCCCATTCCTCCACGATCGCAAGGGACCTCCGATGCGTTCTACCGACCGTTTCCTCGGGCTGCGGCCGATCCTGACATGCCTCGCACTGACACTCGCGACGCTCGCCCACCGGCCCGCCCGCGCGGAGTTCATCCTGAGCGTCGAGTCCGTCGCCGCGACCCCGGGCGCGTCGGGCGTCGGGCTGGACGTGCTGCTGCGGAACACCGGGCCCGACGCCGTCCAGATCGACGGCTTCAGCTTCGGCCTGAGCGCCGCGCCGGCGATCGACCTGATCCGGGCCACGACGGCGACCGTCGCCCCCTACATCTTCGCCGGCCACTCCCTCTTCGGCCCCGACATCACGGTCCAGGCCGGCTCCCCGCTGCTGGCCGCCGACCTCTTCGACATCCCCAATGGCGCGATCACCCTCGCCGCCAATTCCACCGTCTCGCTCGGACGCGTCCTGCTCGACATCACGCCCGCCGCATCGGGAATCTATTCCATCGCATTCTCAGTCCCCGACACGGGCCTCTCCTACCAGGGCGGCGACCTCCCCATCGGGTCGTTCGAGGCCGGGACGATCACCCTGACCGCCGTCCCAGAACCCTCCGGTCTCCTCCTGGGCTCGATCGGACTCCTCGCCTCCTGGCCGCTCCTGAGGGCGCGTCGCCGGGTCGCGAGATGACCGGACTTCCGGAGTCCGACTTCGGGGCCGCCAGGACGGGTCATCACAGGCCCCCGCGATTCCAGCAGCCCCCGCGCCCGCAATGATTTGCGGCAGGAAATACTCTGAGAAACCGACCCGCGCGTTCTCCATACCGTGGAGGCCCGCGCGATCGGGTCGAGGGTACGACCCCGTCGCACCAATGTGGCTCATCGGGTCCGGGCCGGGATGGGATGAACCTCGACCCGAGGGGGAAGGCGAACGCGGTCGTTTTCACGCCGGAAGGGCTCGAAAGGGCGCGGTTGCTCCTGGAAGAGCGGTTCGGGCGGGCGTCCTGAGCGGGGGACGGCGGTCGGGGCGGGTACGTTCGCTTGAGTCCGGTTCGGGTTGTCGTACAATGGGCCCGATCCGGATTCTTGCCCGAAACCCTCGAACGGTGGGTGCGAACGATGAGGTCCAAGACCAGGGCCGGTCGGTATGCCAGGCTGCGCGAGCCGATGGTGCGAGACGGCGGTGTGCTGCGACGGGCGTCGTGGGATGAGGCGCTGGACCGTGCGGCGGCCGGCCTTCGGGCGACCGTCGAGCGGCACGGGCCCTCGGCGTTCGGGATGTTCAGCTGCTCGAAGACGACCAACGAGATGAACTTCGTCGCCCAGAAGTTCGCCCGGGTCGTCCTGGGCAGCAACAACATCGATAGCTGTAACAGGACCTGACACGCCCCTTCCGTCGCCGGTCTGGCGACCGTGTTCGGGGTCGGTGGGGGGACCAACTCCTACCGCGAGGTCGAGGAAACCGACGTCATCCTGCTCTGGGGGTCCAACGCCCGAGAAACCCACCCGATCTTCTTCCACCACCTCCTGAAGGGCATTCACAACGGGGCGCGGCTCTACACCGTGGATCCCCGGCGCACCAGCTCCGCGCGCTGGGCCGACGAATGGCTCGGCCTGGATGTGGGCTCCGACATCGCGCTCGCGAACGCCTTGGGGCGGGAGATCATCGCATCGGGCCTGGAGAATCGCGACTTCATCACGCACGCCACCACCGGCTTCCACGCGTACAGGGAGGCCGTCGAGCCTTATACGCTCGCGTACGCCGAGAAAGAAACCGGCGTACCCGCAACGGCCATCCGCGACATGGCCCACGCGTTCGCGAAGGCCGAGCGTGCGATCATCTGCTGGACGCTCGGCATCACCGAGCACCACAACGCGGTCGACAACGTCTTCTCGCTGATCAACCTCGCCCTGCTGACCGGGCACATCGGCAAGTACGGATCGGGTTTGAATCCCCTGCGCGGGCAGAACAACGTCCAGGGGGGCGGCGACATGGGGGCCCTGCCCGACCGGTTCCCGGGGTTCCAGCATGTCGAGGTGGACGAGTACCGCGAGAAGTTCGAACGGAAGTGGGGGGCGAAGATCCCCCCGAAGCGCGGCTGGCACATGTCGCAGATGTTCGAGGCGATGGATCGGGGCGAGTTCCGGGCGCTGTATGTCCTCGGCGAGAATCCGCTCCAGTCGGAGGCCGACCAGGTCCACACGCGGCATCGCCTGGAATCGCTCGACTGCCTGATCGTGCAGGACATCTTCCTGACCGCCACGGCGGAGATGGCCGACGTGGTGCTCCCGGCCGCCGCCGGCTGGTGCGAGTCGGACGGGACGGTGACGAACAGCGAGCGTCGAGTCCAGCGCGTCCGGAAGGCGGTTTTCCCGCCGGCCGGGGCCCGCGACGACATCGCGATCCTCTACGAACTCGCCCGTCGGATGGGCCACGACTGGGGCCAGCCGGACGCCCAGGGCATCTGGGACGAACTCCGCGCACTCAGCCCCGTCCACGCGGGGATCAGCTACCAGCGGATCGAAGCCGAGGGCGGGCTCCAGTGGCCCTGCTACGACGAGTCGCATCCGGGCGAGTTGTACCTCCACAGCCGGCTCTGGGAACAGCCGCTCAACGGGCCCCGGGTGTCGTTCTACCCGGTGGATCACGACCCGCCGGTCGAGCGATTGACCGAGGAGTTCCCGCTCCGGCTCACGACCGGCCGTCGGCTGTCCGACTACAACACCGGGGTGCAGACCCAGGGCTTCGCCTCGCCGTTGCGCAAGGGGGAGAGCCTGGACATCTCGCCCGAGGATGCGTCGCGGCTGGGAGTCGGAGACGGCGAGCTGGTGCGGGTGTCGTCGCGGCGCGGTGCGGTCGAGGTGCCGGTGCGGATCGACGGCGGCCTGCGCCCGGGTTTGACGTTCATGACGCCTCACTATCAGGACGAGGTCGCCACCAACATCCTGACGATCGAGGCCACGGATCCCCGGTCGGGGACCGCCGAATTCAAGGCCGCGGCCATCCGGGTCGAGCGGCTGGGAGCGACCTGAGACCATGGACCTCCACTTCCAAGGCCCCGAGGCGACGGAGGCCGAGCGAGAGGCTGTCGATTCCGTGCTCGGCCCCCCGGCGTCGGCCTGGGCGGGCGGGGCGCGGGACCTGGAAGCGGAGGGCCACAGCGCGAACCTCGGGGGCCGATCCGCCCGCTCCCGTCGCGACCTGCTCCTGCCGGTGCTCCACGCGGTACAGGAGCGGTTCGGCTGGATCCCGCCGGGTGCGCTCGACTACATCTGCCGGCGGCTGACCGTCCCCCCGGCCGAGGCGCACGGCGTGGTGACGTTCTATCACATGTTCTCGCTCGCCGAGCAGCCCGCGTCGGTCGCGCACATCTGCGACGACGTCGCCTGCCGGATCAAGGGGGCCGAGCCGCTCTGCGTCGAGCTGGAACGCACCCTCGGGCCGGAAGGTCCGGGCGGATGGAGGCGGAGCCCCTGCCTGGGGCGCTGCGAACTGGCTCCGGCGGCCCTCGTGCTGCATGCAGGCGAGACGCCCGGCGCAGTATCGGTCGCCCCGGCCACGGCGAAGGCGATTGCGGACGCGAGGAACGGATCCGGCACCGATGATCTCGGATCCGTGAGACGGTCGGTGCCCCAGTTCGGCGACCCGACGTTGCGGTTGCTCGCGCGGGTCGGACGGAACGAACCGGCGGATCTCGGGGACTATCGCGACTCGGGTGGGTATGCCGGGCTCGCGCGGGCGATCGAACTGGGCCCGGAGGGTACGATCGCGGAGGTGCTGGCGTCGAAGCTCATGGGGCGCGGCGGTGCGGCGTTCCCGACGGGCCGGAAGTGGGATGCCGTCGCGAAGGCCCCGGCCCGGCCGCATTATGTCGTCTGCAACGCCGACGAGTCGGAGCCGGGGACGTTCAAGGATCGGGTGGTGATGGAGGGGGATCCGTTCGCAGTCATCGAGGGGATGACCATCGCCGGGTTCGCCACGGGGAGCGAGCGAGGCTACCTCTACGTCCGTGGCGAGTACCCCGAGGCCATCCGTCGGCTGGAATCGGCGATCCAGTTCGCGCGAGCCGCCGGACTGCTGGGCGAGAGTGTGATGGATGCGGGGTTTGCGTTCGACATCGAACTCCGCAAGGGGGCCGGGGCCTACATCTGCGGCGAGGAGACGGCGCTCTTCAACTCGATCGAAGGCAAGCGCGGAGAGCCCCGGAACAAGCCGCCGTTCCCGGTCCACGAGGGGCTGTTCGACAGGCCCACGGTCGTGAACAACGTTGAAACGCTCGTGAATATCCCGCTGATCCTCAGGCTCGGCGGCGAGGCCTACGCACGGATCGGGACGACCGGTTCCGCCGGGCCCAAGCTGTTCTGCGTGTCCGGACACGTCGCGCGACCGGGGGTCTACGAGGTCGAGTTCGGCGCGACGCTCGGCGACCTGATCGGGATGGCCGGGGGAGTCCCCGATGGCAAGCCATTGCGTGCGGTCCTGCTCGGCGGCGCGGCGGGGATGTTCGTGGGGCCGGAGAAACTGTCGCTGCCGCTGACGATGGAGGACACCCGGGCCGCCGGGGCCACGCTGGGTTCGGGGGTCGTGCTCGTCCTGAATGAGACCGTCGACCTCTCCGACCTGCTCGCCCGGATCGCCGCGTTTTTCCGTGACGAGTCTTGTGGCCAGTGCGTGCCATGCCGGGTCGGGACGGTCCGGCAGGAGGAACTCGTCGATCGACTGCGATCGGGCAAGACGATCGGCGGGGTCGAAGAGGAACTCTCGCTCCTCAGGGAGATCGGCCAGGTGATGCGCGACGCGTCGATCTGCGGGCTCGGGCAGACGGCCACGAACGCCATCGAGTCGGCCCTCGTCGCGCTCGAACCTCTCTCGCACAAGGGGGCACCCCGATGAGCGACAACGCCTACTGGTTCCGTCCCCCGCCACGGCCGTCGAGCATCCCCGTCGCGCCTCCACGCTACGAGCCAGAACGGGTCGAGATCCAGATCGACGGCCAGACAGCGAGCGTCTCGACCGGCTCGACGATCCTGGATGCTTGTCGCTCGATCGGGATCGACACGCCGACGCTCTGCTACCTCGAAAACCTGACCCCGGTGAACGTCTGCCGGATCTGCGTGGTCGAGTTGAAGGGCGCGCGGACGCTGGTCCCCGCCTGCTCCCGGGCGGTCGAGCCGGGCATGGAGATCCAGACGGATTCGCCTCGCGTGCGACTGTCCCGCAAGATGGTGATCGAGTTCCTCGCCTCGTCGGTCGACCTCTCGACGGCCCCCCAGGCCCTCGCGTATGCGGAACGTTACGGGGCCCGACCGGAGCGATACGGCCCGTCGAAGCCCCCCGCCGGGCCGTCCGAACGAGATGGCCGCGAGCCGGGCCATCATCATTCGCCCGACGGCCGGACGGCCGAGACGGTGGCCCAGCCGTTGAAGGTGGATAACGACCTCTACGTCCGCGACTACGGCAAGTGCATCCTCTGCTACAAGTGCGTCGAGGCCTGCGGGACCGATGCGCAGAACACGTTCGCGATCGCCGTCGCAGGCCGAGGGTTCGACGCCCGGATCTCGACCGAGGGGAACGTCCCGCTGACCGATTCAGCCTGCGTATACTGCGGCAACTGCATCGGCGTCTGCCCCACGGGTGCGCTCATGTTCCGGAGCGAATACGAGCTTCGCCAGCATGGAAAGTGGGACGAATCCCGCCAGACGGTGACCGACACGATCTGTCCGTACTGCGGCGTCGGCTGCACGCTGTCGCTGCACGTGCAGGACAACCGCATCGTGAAGGTGACGTCCCCGATGGACGTCGAGGTCACCCACGGCCACCTCTGCATCAAGGGCCGGTTCGGGTTCGAGTTCGTCCACGGCGGGGTGGATGAGAAGGTTCACGACACACCACCTCCCATGTAGGGTGCGCTGCGACGCGGCCTCCCGGGCCCACGTCCACCGCACCGACGGGGACGTACGCCGGTTCAATCCGCCCGCGCAGCGGGGCGATTTGTCGGTGCGGTGGACGAGGGTACGCGTCGCAGCGCACCCTACGGGCGCTTGCCGAGGGGTGGCCGGTTCACCTATCCTAAGGATGCAGAATTCGTCCGCGCCGGCGACGCCCTCTTCCCGGATCGATCCCACCGCACGCCCCGCCGCCCGCCCGCATCGTTCCCCGAAGGAGCCCAGAACGGTGATCCGCACGCGACTCCCCCGCTTCCGCTGGCTGGCGACGTTCCTGGCCCTGACCCTCGTCGGCACTCTGGCCTGGCCAGGCGCCCGCGCCATCGAGCCGGCCGCCGCGGACAGCGAGCCGCACCGCTCGCCGATCTCGCTCAGCCTCTCGGCCGACGGCAGCCGGCTGCTCACCGCCAATCAGACCTCAGACTCCGTCTCGCTGGTCGACACCAAGTCCGGCAGGGTGCTCGCCGAGTTGAAGACCGGAGACAAGCCCGCCGGCGCGGCCATCTCGCCCGACGGCCGGCGTGGGATCGTCGCACATTGGTATGGGTATGACGTCGCGTTCCTGGACCTCTCGGGGGACAGGATCCGGGTCATCGGCAAGCTCGAAGTCGGCGCGCAACCGCGTGGGGTGGCGATCTCGCCGGATGGGAAGACGGGTTACGTCGCGGTCGGGGCGGCGAACGAGGTCGTCCGGCTCAACC
>CBDIHP010000031.1:0-183658 GCA_965279195.1 Isosphaeraceae bacterium | reverse complement strand
ATCCTGACACTCGGGTGGATCGCCCTCAAGGTGCTGGGCTCGGTCGTGCTCATCCCCATGGTCGAGGAGCTGGCGTTCCGAGGCTTCGCCATCCGCCGGCTGATCTCCGCGGACTTCGACAACCTCCCGCTGTCACGGATGACCTGGCCCGCCTTGCTCATCTCCTCTTTCCTCTTCGGCGCGATGCACGACCGCTGGCTGGCCGGGACCCTGGCCGGGCTCTGCTTCGGCGCCTCGCTCCGCCGCGGCGGCTCCCTGTGGGAAGCCATCCTGGCCCATGCCGTGGCGAACGCGCTGATCGCGGCCACGGTCCTCTCCTTCGGGTCCTGGTCGCTCTGGTGAGAACCCTCCAAGCTGCTTGATCCGACATCGCGGGCGATGCGGCCCGATCGCGAGACGACACGCATCTCCCCGACGCATTCTCATGCCTGCTGTGATGCTTTTTTGCAACAAGGTGTCTCAGTTCATAGGCAGTTGTCAGCTTGCAGCCCGCCCCCGCCCGCGGCCGGACGGGGCGACGGGGATCGCCGGAAGGCGGTCGCCACCCGGCCGCGCGTCGCTCGAAACTCCTCCGTCCATCTTTCTTCCCGGAGTCGCCTCGATGAAGTTCCCGTCCCGCTTCCGGAGCCTCAAGCCTCGCCGCGAACGGATGGAGCGGCAGTGCCGTCCCTCCACGGAGCAGTTCGAAGTCCGCCAGTTGATGGCGGCGAATGCCTTCCTGCAGGGGACGTCGTTCGTCGATGCGAACGGGAACGGCAAGTATGACATGGCGGACAGCCCGCTCCAGGGCGCGACCATCGCCCTGTACCGCAAGACGTCCCCCTCGACCGTGACCCAGATCGGTACGGCTGTGACCGGGGCCGACGGCGGGTACTACTTCGACGACGCCACCAATCTGAATTCGGGCCAGGCGCTCACGGCGGGCGACTATCGCCTGGTGGAATTCGCCCCCGGCACCTACACCAGCAACGCCTCCCAGGCGCTCTCGCTGCTCAATCCGGCCAGCTCGGTCGACGCCAAGACGATTGACGTCACGATCACGAACCCGGATCAGATCTGGGGCCGGATCGACGCCGTCGGCAGCCAGGTCCGGGTGAGCTACAGCCTGACGGGCGCGCCGAGGGACCCGGTCACCGACCTCGCCGGCACCTACAACATCTCGCTGGGCACGACCTCCGGCAACCCGACGGACATCTCCGGCAGCTACAACTCGTTCTGCACGAATGCCCTCGAACAGCTCGGCGCGTTCGGCGACGTCTTCCAGCTCACTCCGAAGCCGGAGACCCAGCCGAACCTGAACTTCAACGGCCACGGGTCGCAGATCGCGTTCCTCTACAACAACTTCATCAGCACCTACGGCACCTCGCCCTCGGCGTCGATCCCGGCACAAACGGCTGCCGCCTACCAGATCGCGATCTGGGAACTGGTCCACGACTCCGCTATCGACCTGAACTCCGGCAACTTCCGCAGCGTCGCGGTCGTCAACGGCTCGGCCACCGACACCGCGAACCTGCTCGCCGAGGCCAACAGCCTGCTGAGCCAGTCCACCGGCCGCAGCGGCCACGCCACCTACCTCGAAGCCGTCGCCATCACCGGCTCCCGCCAGAGCCAGCTCGCGCCGGGTAGCCTGAACTTCGGCAACGTCGCCGCCAGGCCTTCCTCGCTGTCTGGTTACGTGTACTACGACGCGAACAACGACGGCAGCCGCGCCGGCGAGGCCCCGATCTCGGGCGCCTCGATCAAGCTGACGGGGACCGATGACCTCGGCGCCCCGGTGAGCCTGACCACGACCACCGACGGCACCGGCCTCTACACCTTCGGCAACCTCCGCCCGGGCACCTACACGATCACCGAGACCCAGCCGTCGGGCTACCTCGACGGCAAGGACACCGTCGGGACGCCGGGCGGCACGACGGGCAACGATGTCTTCTCGAACATCGTCCTGGGTGCGGGCGTCAACGGCACCGAGAACAACTTCGGCGAGGTGAAGGCCGCGTCGCTGTCGGGTTACGTGTACTACGACGCCAACAACGATGGCAGCCGTGCCGGCGAGGCTCCGATCGTGGGCGCGACGGTGAAGCTGACGGGCACCGACGACCTCGGGGCCCCGGTGAGCCTGACCACGACCACCGACGGGACGGGCCTGTACACCTTCGGCAACCTGCGACCGGGCACCTACACGATCGCCGAGACCCAGCCCGCGGGCTACCTCGACGGCAAGGACACCATCGGCACGCCGGGCGGGACGACGACCAACGACGTCTTCTCGAGCATCGTCCTGGGCGCCGGCGTGAACGGGACCGAGAACAACTTCGGCGAGGTGAAGGCGGCGTCGATCGCGGGGTTCGTGTACTACGACCTCAACAACGACGGCACCTTCCAGGGCACCGAGTCCCCGATCACGGGCGCGACGGTGACGCTGACGGGGACCGACGACCTGGGCGCCCCGGTGAGCCTGACCACGACCACCGGAGCGACCGGCCTGTACAGCTTCGGGAACCTCCGGCCCGGGACGTATGTCCTGACCGAGACGCAGCCAGCCGGCTACCTCGACGGCAAGGACACCGTCGGCACGCCCGGCGGCACGACCACCAACGACAAGTTCAGCAACATTGTGCTGGGCGCCGGTGTGAACGGGGTCAACAACAACTTCGGCGAGGTGAAGGCGGCGTCGCTGTCCGGGTACGTGTATTACGACTCGAACAACGACGGCAACCGCACCGGCGAGACGCCGATCACGGGCGCGACGGTGACGCTGACGGGGACCGATGACCTGGGCGCCTCGGTGAGCCTGACCACGACCACCGACGGCACCGGTCTCTACAGCTTCGGCAACCTGCGCCCCGGCACTTACGTCATCACCGAGACGCAGCCGGCCGGCTACCTGGACGGCAAGGACACGATCGGCACGCCCGGCGGCGTGACGGCCAACGACAAGTTCTCGAACATCGTCCTCGCGGCCGGCGTGAACGGCGTCGAGAACAACTTCGGCGAGGTGAAGGCCGCGTCGATCTCCGGCTATGTCTACGTCGATGCCAATAACGATGGCACTTTCCAGAGCACGGAGCTGCCGATCAAGGGCGTCACGGTGACGCTGACCGGCACGACCGACGCCGGCGCGGTGAGCCTCACCACGACCACCGACGCGAACGGGTTCTACGTCTTCAACAGCCTGCTGCCCGGCACCTACGTCGTCACCGAGACCCAGCCGGTCGCCTACAACGACGGCAAGGATACCCTCGGCTCGCCGTTCACCGGGACGGTGGCCAACGACGTCTTCAGCAACGTCGCGATCTTCTCGGGCGGTGCGGGCGTCAACTACAACTTCGGCGAGTTGAACCCGGTCGTGATCCAGCCCCCGGGCTCGATCTCGGGCAAGAAGGTCATCGACGTCACCGGCAACGGCCTCAGCTCGGATGATACCGCACCGACCGTCGCGTTCACGATCAAACTCTACAAGGATGTGAACAACAACGGGTCGCTCGACTCGTACGACACGCTCGTCACCTCGACCAACACCACGGTCGGCGGGGCGAACCCGGGCTCGTACTCGTTCAGCAACCTGCCGGTCGGCAATTACCTGGTCAAGGAGATCGTGCCGGCCGGATACGTCCGCACGGCTCCGACCTACAACGACTACTACTCCGTCAGCGTCACCTCGGCCGCCCCGGCGGTCCAGAACCTGAACTTCGCCAATTTCAAGACCGACTGCTGCGGCGACCCCTGCAACCTCTACTTCCTGATCTACAGCAACGGCTGCTCGACCCCGACCAAGGTCTATGACCTCCGCGGCAACGTCGATCAGGGTGACCTCGTCAAGGCGGTGTTCACCGTCCCGTACGGCGAGACCGACGAGTACACGCTGGTCAGCTACACCGCCCCGCAGTCGTACTTCGACGCCAATCGGGCGTCGGACCAGAAGATCTTCGACACCGACACCGGCACGTTCTCCTGCGGGACGTACAGCCTCACGGTCGAGGTCCCCAACAGCAACTTCCAGATCGACTTCGTGTGCGGCAAGGCGATCGACAAGTTCGGCCCGGCCGGCAGCAATATCTTCTATACGCCGCAGGGCCGCCTGATCAGCGCCGACAACGACGGCTGCAACGCCCCCCTGGCCAACCCGGGGAGCCTCTTCGGCAACGTCTACGTGGACGTCGATCAGGACGGCATCCGCGACTCGGGCGAGAAGGGCATCGCCAACGTCCCGGTGTACCTCACCGGCACCGTCAACTACCCGGGCTCGTCGTACGCCCAGTCCATCTCCCTCGTCCGCTTCACCGACTCCAACGGCAAGTACGACTTCAAGGGGCTGCCCAAGGGCACTTACAAGATCGTCGAGTCACAGCCTTCGGGCTATAACAGCACGAGGACTTCGGTGGGCACAATCAACGGGATCGCCGACGGTTACATCTCCTCCAACACCTCGAACACGATCTCGTCGATCACCCTCGGCGAGGGCGAAGTCGGGACCGACTACAACTACGGCGAGCTCGTCACCAAGAACATCTGCTCGGGCCAGACGGCGACCAGCTACTACTGGAAGACCTGGGACGGCCAGAACCTGATCAAGTGCTTCAACGGCGGCGGCACCTCCTGCAAGCTGGGCAACTGGCTGGCGAGCTGCTTCCCGAACCTCTACGGTTCGTCCTCGGCCTGCAACCTGGCCAACAAGACCAACTCGGAGATCTGCAACTACTACATGCAGCTCTGCAACTCGTGGGGCAAGGACGCCGAGCGCGAGTGCTTCGCGTCGGCCCTCAACTGCTACGCCACGACCTCGTGGCTCGGCGGCAAGGAAGGCTGCAACTACGGGTTCAGCGTCTGCGACCAGGGCCTCGGCGGCACCCAGGTCAACGTCGGCTGCTACGGCGGCTACGTCGGCTGCTCCAACTACTCCGACCAGACCGTCTACAACTGCCTCAAGATGGTCAACGACCAGTCCTCGGGCGGCAGCTTCTGCGGCGGCAGCTCCAGCCGCAAGAGCGCGGTTTACTCGATGTTCAACGGCGTCAACTGCGCCTGAGCATGATCTCCCCCTTTGGGGTGCGGCAGCCCGGCTGCCGCTCTCCCGGGGGACACGTCTCGAACAGGAACGGCCGCGGAAGGGAACCCCTTCCGCGGCCGTTTCGCGTTCAGGCTCTGATCGGGAGTGCGGTAGTCGGACTGCCGCACTCCGAGGTTACTCGGCCGTCAGGTGCTCGGCGGCGACGGTCTTGTGGTAGCGTTCCAGCGCGACCTGCTGGATGTTGGCGGCGAACTGCAAATTGTCGCGGAGGATCCGCGCGAAGTCGGCCCGGTCGAGCACGAACAGGTCGCACGCCGTCCTCGCCCGGACGGTCGCGGTGCGCGGCTCGGAGAGGAGCAGGGCGACCTCGCCGAAGCAGTTGCCCTCGCTCAGGGTCGCGACGACGTTCCCGGTGCCGTCGATGATCTCGACCTCGCCTCGGGAGATCAGGTACATCTCCGAGCCGGGGTCCCCCTTCTTGATGATGACCTCCCCCTCGTCGGCCGTGTCGGGCCGCAAAGCCAGGCTGACCTGGCTGAGGAGCAGGGGGTCGCCCCCCTTGAACAACGGCACGCGCTCCAGCGTCTCGCGGTTGATGACCTCGAACCAGCGGCGGCCGTCCGACTCGATCAGGTCGTAGGCCTCGACCGGTCCCCACGAGCCCGCCGGGTAGTTCGGGTAGTCCTGCGCGGGGTACTTGGACCAGGTGTCGAGCATCGGCTGGGCGATCCGCCAGGCGGTCTCGACGAGGTCGGTGCGGGAGAAGAGGGTCGGGTCGCCGCACATGCAGCTATAGATCATCACTTCATAACCGGTCCCGCGCGAGGCCTGGAAGGCCTCGCCGTAGTTGAACCGCATGTTCACGGGCTGGAGCCGCATCATCGGGCCGGGGGTCTTGGCCTGGAACCTCGTCTCGATCGCCTGGTCGGGCTGGATGTGGAAGATCAGGCGGTTGGACGACATCCTCGGGACCGCGTGGCTCTTGAACAGGATGTCCGGGGCCTTCTTGAACGAGATGATGACCTCGGTCCCGCGCTTCCAGAGGGCCTTGCCCGACCGCAGGTAGACCGGCACGCCTTCCCATCGCCAGTTGTCGATGAACAGCCGGAGCGCGGCGAAGGTCTCGGTGTTCGAGTTCGGATCGACCCCCGGCTCGTCGCGATACGCCGGGGCCATCGTGCCGTCGGCCTTGCGGCCGGGGCCGTATTGCCCTCGGACCGTGTTCTTGAGGACCTCCTCCTCGTTGTAGATCCGGATGGCGCGCAGGACCTTCGCCTTCTCATTGCGGATGTCATCCGCCGAGAACGAGATCGGCGGCTCCATGCAGACGTACGCCAGCATCTGGAGCATGTGGTTCTGGATCATGTCGCGGAGGACGCCGGAGTGGTCGTAGTACCCGCCCCGGCCCTCGACGCTCACCGACTCGGACACCGTGAACTGGATGTGGTCGACGTGCTGGTTGTTCCAGATCGGCTCGAACATCGAATTGGCGAACCGGAAGGCCAGGATGTTCTGGACCGTCTCCTTGCCCAGGTAGTGGTCGACCCGGTAGATCTGGGTCTCGTCCCAGAGCGAGAGGATCTGCGAGTTGAGCGTCTTCGCCGAGGGGAGGTCGGTGCCGAACGGCTTCTCGACGATGATCCGCTGCCAGCCGGGGAACCCGGTGAAACCCGCGCTCTTGATGTTCGAGGAGATCAGCCCGAAGAGAGACGGCGGCACGGCCTTGTAGAAGAGGACGTTGCCCCCGGCCTGGTACTCCTGCTGGAGCTTGGTCACCAGTTCATGGAGGCGGGAATAGGCGGAGGCGTCGCCGAAGTTGCCCGACATGTAATAGAGGCGGGAGCGGAGGTCGGCCCACTTCGCCTCGTCGAGTTCCTTGCGGGTGTTGAACTTCTTGATGTCCTCGGACATCTTCGCCCGGAAGTCCTCGGTGGACATCTCGTCGAGCGCGATGCCGACGATGGCGAAGTTCTTCGGCAGGAGGCCGTCGCAGAGCAGGTTGTAGATCGCCGGCATCAGGAGGCGCTTGGTCAGGTCGCCCGACGCGCCGAAGATCACCATGATGCAGGGGTCGCCCGTCTTCGTCGAGCCCGCGTAGGTCTCGTCCGTCGCGTTCATTGCGCTACCCGTTTACGAGGTGAGCCCGCGCGGAAATTGGCTCGGGACGTGGACAGGCGTTCGCGATCCAGCCGCTCCGGGGTGGCACAAGTCTGCATGATCGACCGGGGACACGCAACCCCCGTCGCCCGAGGTTTGACGCCTCGCCATGGACCCGCGTCCATCTCGAAAGAATTTCGTTCGCTTCCGGACAGGATCCGCCGTCTCGCGCACTCCAGGGATAACGCCCGCCGATCCGGGCCACGTCCGCGACGAGTCCGCGACCCTAGCCGAACCGGAGACGACCCGATGTTCCCCCGCACCCGCAACGACCGCGTCCGCTCCGCCCGTCGCAATGCCCCGCGTTTCCGGCCCGAGCTCGCGGGGGCCGCCCTCGAAGATCGCCAGCTCCTGACGGTCTACAACTGGATCCTGAACGGCGACGGCGCGTTCAACAACGCCGCGAACTGGCGCGATCAGAACAACCAGGCCGGCGTCCCGGGCGCCAGCGACGTCGCGAACATCGGCGTCAGCAACATCAACGTCTCGATCCCCAGCGGGACGGCGGTCAATCAACTCGTCACCACCGCCTCGACCCGGCTGAACCTCGCGGGGAGCCTGACGCTCAACAATGTCGCTTCGACCTCCTCGCTCGGTGTGCTGGTCATGCCCGCAGGGTCGGTCGTGAACGTCACCGGCGGGACCGCCTTCCTCCGCAGCGGCGGCGACATCCGCGGCACCTTCAACGTCTCGGCCAACGCGCAGGCGACGTTCCAGGACGGCCTCTACAACCTGAATGCGGGCGCGACCTTCAGCGGCGCGGGCGTGTTCGAGCTGAGCGGAGGGGCCATCTTCAACAAGAATGTGAACGTCGTCGCCCCCGCCAATTTCACCATGAGCGGCGGCCTGTTCGACGGCGACGGCAACTTCCTCATCAACAACACCTTGACCTGGACCGGCGGGCAGTTCGTGGGCAACGGGACGACCACGGCGTCCGCCTCCTCCACCATCAACATCAACGGCGGGTCCACCAAGTACGTGACCGGGGGACACATCCTCAACCTCAACGGCACCGTCAATTTCGACGGCATCGGCGAGCTCGACGGCGGACCGGGCGCGACCATCAACAACGCCGGCACCTTCAACATCCTCAGCGACGCCCCGATCGCCAACGGCGGCGCCGGCGCCCGGCTCGTCATCAACAACCTCGCCTCGGGCGTCATCACCAAGTCCGGCGGAAGCGGCACGACCTCGATCGCCGGCAACTATCTCAACAACGCCGGCACGATCAACGTCAACTCCGGATCGATCCTGCTCAACGGCGACGGCATCCAGACCGGCACCTTCAACGTCGCCGCCGGGTCCACCTTCTTCTTCGGCGCCGACATCGACCTCAACTTCGGCACCAAGCTCAATGGCGCCGGCACGTACCAGGTCTACCAGACCACGACCAGCGTCAACACCGACATCACGGTCGCCAACCTCACCTTCTCCGGCGGCATCATCAACGGCACGGCCACGCTCACGATCGGATCGAAGCTCAACTGGACCGCCGGGAGTTTCCGGGAGGCCGGCACGACCACCGCCCTCGCGGGCTCGACCGTCACCCTCTCCGGCGGCAACCCCAAGTACCTTCAGGACGGCCGCATCCTCAACCTCAACGGCACCACGAACTGGACAGGCGTCGGCGAGCTCGACGGCGGCCCGGGTTCGACCATCAACAACGCCGGCACCTTCAACATCCAGAACAACGTGGTCTTCGGCAACGGCGGGGCAGGCGCCCGCGTCATCTTCAATAACTCGGGGACGATCAACAAGTCGGGCGGCGGCCTCACCCTCTTCCAGGACAACATCCTCAACAACTCCGGCACGGTCAACGTCACGTCCGGGAACCTCCAGCTCAACGGCGACGGTGTGCAGACCGGTGCGTTCAACGTGAGTCAGGGGCAGAACCTTATCTTCTCCTCCGCCATCGACCTCAACGCCGGCACGGTCCTCAATGGCGCGGGCACCTACCAGCTCACCGAGGACTCTCTCACGATCAACACGCCGATTAGTGTCGCCAACTTCCTGTTCTCGGCGGGGACCCGCGACGGCCTCTCGCCCCTGACCATCACCGGGCGGTTCGACTGGACCGGCGGGACGACGCAGGAGAGCGGCGTCACCACCGCCGCCGCAGGCTCAATCATCAACATCTCCGGCGCCAACACCAAGTACCTCCAGGGCGGACACACGCTCAACCTCAACGGCAATACCGCCTGGACCGGCGTCGGCGAGTTCGACGGCGGCCCCGGCTCCGTCGTGAACAACGCCGGCACCTTCACGATCCAGAATGACGCCGTCTTCGGCAACGGCGGCGCCGGCGCCCAGGTCACCTTCAACAACCTCCAGGGAGCGACCCTCACCAAGGCCGGCGGCGTCGGCGCGACCGGGTTCGACGGCAACTCCCTCAATAACCGGGGCACCGTCAACGTCAACTCCGGCACCCTCCGGCTCAACGGCGGCGGCACGAACTTCAGCACGATCAACGTCGGGGCCGCCGGGAACCTCCTCTTCGCCAACAACTACACGCTCGACGCGAATTCCAGCATCGCCGGCACCGGGATCGCAAACCTCTCGAACGGGTCCCTCAGCCTGCCCGCCGGCACGACGAACATCGCCAACTTCCAGCTCTCCGGGGGCACGGTCGTCGGCTCGGGCAACCTCAACGTGACCAGCCAGCTCGTCTGGACCGGCGGCACGTTCGGCTCCACCACCGGCACCACCACGATCCCCGCCGGCTCGACCCTCCAGATCCTCGGCAACAGCGGCAAGTCGCTCGACGGCCGCACCCTCCAGATCCTCGGCATCGCCAACTGGGGCGGCGCGGGCGACATCAACATCAGCAGCAACGGTCAGCTCATCGTCGCCCAGGGCGGCACATTCAACATCCAGTCCGACCGCACGCTCTCCGGCAACGGCTCCGTGAGCGTCCGGGGGACCCTGGTCAAGAACACCACCGCCGGCACCACCACGCTCTCCGGCCCGGCGATCACCATCGACGGCGGCAACCTCTCGGTCGCGACCGGGCTGCTCAGCCTCGCCAACGGCGTGACCGTCAACGCCGGCGCGGGCTCGGTGAATCTCATCGGCGGCGTCCTGGCGACCCAGGGCAGCAGCGCGATCCTCCTGAACGGCGGCAGCCTGAACGGCCCCGGGACGATCCAGGGCAACGTCACCAACAACGGCGGACTCATCAACACCGGGGCCGCCCTCGGCTCGATCCTCCAGGTCACCGGCAACTACACCCAGAACGCCAACGGCACCCTGGCGGTGAAGGTCGGCGGCGTGAACCCCGGCCAGTACGACGTGCTCAATGTCGGCGGCGCCGCCACCCTCGGCGGGAACCTGGCGACCAACCTGGTCAACGGATTCAAGCCCGACGTCTCCAACGCCTTCCAGGTCCTCACCTTCGCCAGCCGCACCGGGACCTCGAACTTCTCGAATTACAACGGCTACCGGGGCATCTTCAACACCCCCGCGACGACCCTGAACCTGGCCCGGGTCAAGCCGACCATGGGCGACTTCGACGGTGACGGCAAGGCCGACCTCTCCCTCTTCAAGCGATCCACCTCGACCACGTCGTATCTCGGCACGGCAATCGGCAGCCGCTCGGTGGCGTTCGGGCCCGCGAATGCCGTCTATCCCGCCCCCGGCGACTATCAGGGCGACGGCAAGGCCGACATCACCCTGTTCCAGCCGTCCAACGTGAAGTACGGGATCATGCCGTCCGACGGCTCCCCTGCCTACTTCGACAACTACTCCACGCCCAGCTTCACCCCGACCGCCAACGACATCCCCATCGCCGCCGACTACGACGGCGACGGCAAGACCGACGTCGCTTACTTCCGCCCATCGACCGCGACCTGGTCGTATCGCTCGTCGTCGAGCGGCATCTACACCACGCTGAACTTCGGCGCGGGCAATTCCGACCAGCCGATCCCCGCCGACTTCGACGGCGACGGCAAGGCCGACCTCGCCCTCTACCGCCCGAGCACCTCGACCTTCATCATCCAGTTCTCCTCGGGTGGCTCGCGGGTCCAGCAGTTCGGGGCGGCCAACTCCGACATCCCCGTGACCGGCGACTTCGACGGCGACGGCCGGTTCGACATCGCCATCTTCCGCCCATCCACGAGCGGTTTCGTCTACATCAGTTCGATCAACAACGGCCAGGTCTCGGTCCCTCTCGCCGGGGCCATCGGCACGCTCGACCAACCCGTCACCCTCGACTACGACGGCGACGGCAAGACCGACTTCGCCCTCTACCGCCCGAGCACCTCGACCTTCTCGGTCCTGTACTCCAGCAGCAACCCGGCCACGCCGGTGACCACCCAGTATGGCGCGGTCGGCGACGTGCCCGTGTATCTCCCCTGGACCATCCGCCCCTACGGCCTCCGGAGCACCTCGGGCACCGGCGGCAGCGCGGCCAGCCACCTGACCAGCTCGGTCCCGAAGGCCGCCGCCGCGAAGCTGGCGACGGTGGGCAACTCCCAGACGGTCCTGCTCGACGTCGTGACGACGCCCGTCACCCACAAGTTGCAGAAGCACCGCCGCGACGCCGCGATCCGGAAGCTGACCCACCGCGCCGGCCATTGATCCATCGCGCCGGGCCGCGGGGCGTCGGGGCCGAGGACCACCCCCCTCTTCGGATCCTCCCGATTCTCGCGGCCCGGCCGGTGTTGACGTTGTAGACTTGCAAAGGGGCTCACGCGGGCCCCTTTTTCTTTGACAATTCGGAACCGTCGATATCGATCTCATCATCTCGACAGTCGGCGGGCGAGTAGACGTCCGAACGAAGCCAAGGCGCTGGGCGCGGGCCGTTCGGAGCGTGAAAACGGAACGAACCTCGCAGTCAACCGAACCAAACACGTGAATTGGCTTTGTTCCCCCGATTCTTCGAAACGACGACGCCCGGCGCGGGGGCCGGGCGTCGCCTGACGAATTGGGTTCGTTCCGTCAAATCCTCAACGGCCCGATCCGCCGGTCGCGGCCGGGGCGGGTGCGGGCGGGGTGGTCGTCGGGGCGGGGGTGGTCTCGATCCCCAGCGGCGCCTTGCCCGCCCGGACGTCGGCCAGACGCTTGCGATACTTCTCGTACAGCTTCGTCTGCTTGCTCTCCGGCGTCAGCGGCTTGCCGGCGATGAACAGGCCCTTGACCTCCGTGGTCGCCTGGAGCAGGTGGCCGGCGGTGATGACCAGGTTCGCCTGCTTGCCCGGTTCGAGCGAGCCGAGTTTGTCGGCCACGCCCAGGATCCGGGCCGGGGCGATCGTGACGGCCTTGACGGCGGCGTCCTCCGGCAAGCCGAACGCGACCGCCGTGGCCGCCTCGTACGGCAGGTTCCGGACGGCCGTCCCGGCGTCGCCGTCGGGCGCCGACCGGATCGCGAACTCGACCCCCGCCTCGTGCAACCGGGCCGGGTTCGCATAGGGGGCGTCGTACGGGTCGGTCGTCGACTCGGGCGAGTAGAGGACCCCGGCGACGATCACCGGCATCTTCGCCTTCGCCAGCGCGGGGGCCACCTTCCAGGCGTCCCGGCCGCCGCTGACGATCGCCTTGACCTTCAACTCCTGCGCGAGCTTGATCGCGTCCAGGATCTCGACCTTCTGGTTGGCGACGAAGATCACCGGCCTCTCCCCCTTGAGGTAGGGCTGGAGCGCCGCGAGCCTCGGGTCGGGCGTGGGCGTCGGGGCCTTGCCCTCCTTCGCCGCCGCGAGGGCCGACTCATACAAACGCGCGATCTTGAATTGATCCTTGATCGCGTCGAGCGTCTCCTTGCGGCGGGCGTTCGGGTCGCCGCCGTCCGCACCCCCCTGGCCGAAGCCGCCGAAACCCCGACGCGGGGCGTCCGGGTCGGTCACGCGGTAGGCCGGGATGTTGATGACCAGCGCCGCCCGATCCTGCACGACCATCTCGGAGGGCACCCAGCCGTCGAGCCGGATGACCGCCCCCTGGCCGGCGATCACGCCGCCGGTCGGCTGCACGAACGACGACAGGACGCCGTTGGCGCGGGTGACCGGGATCAGCTCGCTGTCCGGGTGGAGCGCGGTGCTCGACCGCAGCTCGGGCTGGTACTGGGCGGAGTCGCTGAAGTCCTGCGTCTCGCGGATGCTGCCGATCTCGAACAGCCCCACCTCGTCGCCCGCGTCGATCATGCCCGGCCAGACGTGGAGCCCCTTCGCATCGATCGTCTTCGCCCCGGCCGGGATCGCCGTGCCCGATGCGCCGATCGCCTGGATCTTGCCGTCGGCCACGACGAGCGTGCCGCCCTCGATCGCCTGACCCGTGACAGGATGCAGGGTTGCACCCGTGATGGCATAAATGCCTTTGTTGTCGATGGCCAGGTCGAGCGACTTCGAGCGGGCCTCGCTGATCGCGACCCTGGCGTGGTCGCCGGGGCGGGCGACGGGCCTGGCGTCCCTGGCGTGGTCACGCTGGAACCGGACCTCGCCCTCGACGAGGGTCAGCTCGCAGCGGGCGAAGCTGTCGAACGGGTGGGCGTTGAAGATCGCCAGATCGGCATCCTTGCCGACCTCGATGGAACCCGTGCGGTGGGCGATGCCCACCTCCTTCGCCGGGTTGATGGTGATCATCGCCAGGGCCTGGGCCTCGGTCACCGCGCCGTACTTCACCATCTTGGCGGCTTCGAGATAGAGGTGGCGGACCAGCTCCTCGCTGTCGCTCTTGATGCAGACGGTGACGCCGGCCTCGGTGAGGAGCGCGGCGTTGAACGGGATCGCGTCGTAGGCCTCGATCTTGTAGGCCCACCAGTCGGAGAAGGTCGACGCGCTCACGCCGTAGGCCGCCAGCTCGGGGGCGACCTTGTAGCCTTCGAGCACGTGCTGGAGCGACTGGACGTGCACGCCGTACTTGGACGTCGCCCGCAGGAGCATCAAAATCTCGTCATTGCGATAGCAATGGCTATGAATCTTGATGGATCCGTCGAGGATGCCCGCGAGGGCCTCCAGTCGCAGGTCGCGACGGGGCGCGGGGCCGGCCTTGGCGGGCGACTTCGCCAGCGTCTCCCTGTAGGCCTTCCATGTATTCGCATAAGCACGCCCTTCCTCGAATGCCCTCTCGATGACCGCCTCGACGCCCATCCGGGTGTTGGGGAACCGGCCGGTGGAGCGGGTGACGTTCTCGCCGAGTGCGAACTTCACGCCCTGGGTGCGGTCGCGGACGATCAGCTCGCGGGCCGGCAGGCCGTGCTTGAGCTTGATGACCGCGTCCTGCCCGCCGATCGTGTTGGCCGACCCGTGGAGCAGGCGGGCGGCCGTGGTGCCGCCGGCCAGGGCCCGGTAGATCGTCGGCTCGTCGCCGGTGACGACGTCGAGGACGCGGACCTCGGGGACGATCGAGAGGCTCATCTCGTTGACACCGCCCTGGATGGCCATGTGCGAATGCGAGTCGATGATGCCGGGCATCACGACCAGCCCTTTCGCATCGATGACCTTCACCCCCTCGGGAGCGGCCAGGTCGGCGCCGACGGCGGCGATCTTGCCATCCTTCACCAGGATCGAGGCCTTCGGGAGCGAGCCCTTGGTGACGGTCAGAACGATCGCATCCTTGATGAGGACGTTGCCGCCGGTCTTGCTCGTCGGGATCCGATCCTCATCGAGTTCGGATCTGATATCCACGAACGGCTCGGGCTTGGGCTCGGCCTTCTTCGCGGCCTCATCCTTGGCCTTCGGGACCTCCTTCTCCTGTTCCTTCCCCTTCGGCACGTCCTTCGCCTTGGCGTCGGGCTTCGCCTGGGCACCCTTGCTGCGCACCCGCCCCTTGCCCTCGGGCTTCTCCTCGGCGGGGGGCTCCGGCTTGGCGGGCACATTCTCGTCCGACTTGCCCGGAGGGCCCCCGAATCCGCCCCGGCCGCCGAAGCCCTTCTTCGTGGCGGCGGATGTGGATTTCTCCATGTCGAACTTCAAGCCGTCGGCCAGCACGTAGCGGACCTTCGCCTTCTCGTCCGCGAGCGGAGCGGTCAGGACGGTCAGGTGGCCGAGCTTGCCCGTCTCGATCGACCCGAGCCGGGCGGAGACGCCGGCGATCTCGGCGGCGTTCGTCGTCAGGGCGTCGAGCGCGGCGTCGGCCGGCAGGCCGGCGGAAATCACCCTCCGGACCTGGGCCAGGAACGTATCCACGCGGCTGATCCCGTCGGTGCTGAAGCCGAACTTGACTCCGGCCTTCGCGAGCACCGACGCCGTGCCGGCCCGTTCTTTCCAGCGCTTCAGGCGATCGGCCTGGACGCGGAGCGGGCGGTCCTGCTCGTCGGCCTTCTTGCGATACTCCGCCTCGGACGGCAGCTTGGGCTCCTCGGGGAAGTCGATCCGCAGGGCGACCGGCACCCGCCGGGACTTGAGCCGATCGACGACCTTCGAAGCCTCGCGGCCGCCGACGATGACGCTGTCGGTGCCGAATTCCTCGGCGAGGTCGAGGGCGCGGTGGATTTCGTCGCGAGCGTTCGCCTCCCACCAGACGGGGATGAGCCTGGAACGGGCGGCGGCGAGGGCCACAAGGGCCGGGTCGAACGGCGGGCGCGGCCCCCCTCTCGCCTGGGCCTCGGCCTTGAGCGCCTGGAGGTGTTCCGCGTCGAGCATCGCCTGGCGGAGGTGCGCGACGATCCCCATGAGCGACAGCGGATACCTCGGCCCCGCCCCGCCGCCTCCCCCGCGGCGACGCTGGCCTGGGGCGAAGTCATTGGGGGTCGTCGTCGTGGTGGTCGTCGTGGGCGGGGACGGTTCGAAGGGAGCGGCGAGGTTGATATGAAGACCCGTCGGTGACTTGACGATCACCTCCCGGCGCGGCAGGCCGCTCAGGCTCACCAGGGCACCCTGGCCTGTGGCGATGGCCCCGCCCGGGGCGGCGATCAGCGAGGTGAAGCCCAGCTTCCGGCGCTCGTCGGCGGTCGCGTCGGGCAGGTCGAGCGACCCGGCCAGGTCGAACTCGGGTGTGATCCCGTTGCGGTCGTCGACAGGGGTGCGGGGATAGGCGTAATCGGAGTATTTCGATGTCCGCCCGGCGCCAGTCCTCGACCTCACGGCCCCCGTCGCCTGGCCCAGGCTCGTGTAGAGGTCGATGAAGCCCGGGTAGACGATCAGCCCCTTGCCCTCGATGACCTCGGCGTCGGCGGGGATCGCGACGGCGTCGGCCGGGCCGACGGCGGCGATGACGCCGTTGCGGACGACCACGGTGCCGTTTTCGATCGCCTTGCCGGTCCCGCCGGGGACGATCCTGGCCCCCTTGATGGCGTAGGCGGGCGGGGTGAAGTCGAGCTTGAAGTCCTCCGAAGGCGAGGCGGACGTGAGCGTCGAGAGGGCGGCGATCGCCAGGGTGGCGGCGATGGCCGCGACCAAAGGCGCGAACCGGCCTCGCATCCAGAGGCGAACAGGGCGGGGCATGTTGTCTCCTTGGTGGGTGCCCGAAGAGGTGCGCTGCGAGGCGGAGGTGATCGTCGATGGGACGTCCGCCAGGTCGGCCGGTCGGAGAGGGGCCGGCCTGTGCTGGCGGGGCGGGCGCCGGCGGAGTGGCGTCTCGCTTTTCGCCAGGGGCAGTCTTAACATCCTTCCCAATCCCCCGGCAAGTGTCCAGGTCCACCGAGGTCCCGCCATGCACCGCCGCCCCCGCGCCTTGCTCCCGTTGCTCGGGTTTTTCAGCCTCTTTCTCGGCGTCTCGCCGGCCTTCGGGGACGAACCCTCGACCGTCGTCCTGACCGCCTCCGATCTCGCCGGCTCGTTCAAGGTCCCCGCCGACGGGAGCTACACCGTCAAGGTCTGGTCCCACGCCTCGCTCCGGTGGACCCTCGACGCCAGGGGGCAATCCCTGACACTGGCATCGAAGGTCGACGGCGACGACGCCCGGGGCGTCTGGACGACCCTGGGCACAGCGCAACTCAAGGCCGCCGAGCCGGTCAGCGTCGTTGGGAAGTCGGACATGCCCGCGCCGAAGCCGGCCGCGAAGAAGGCCGCGGAGACCCCGCCCCCCCCGCCGCTGCCGGCCGTCCTTGTCCTCTCGACCGACCCCAGGTCCGAGCCCGCCGGGCTGGCGATCCTCCGGGGCAACTTGAAGACGGCGGAGCCCTCGGACGATGACCGCCGCACGACCATCCGCACGAACCGCCAGGGCGTCGATTTCAAGGCCCCGGCGTCCGCCCGCGAGTGGCACGACCGGGCCCGTGCGGTCCGGGAGCAGTTGTGGGTGACCAACGGCCTCTGGCCCCTGTTCCCCAGGACCGACCTGCACCCGAGGGTCGAGGGCAAGGCGACCCGCGACGGCTACACCATCGAGAAGGTCGTGCTGGAGACCTTCCCCGGCTACTACATGAGCGGCAACCTCTACCGGCCGATCGGCAAGGCCGGCAAGCTGCCGGGCATCCTCTCGCCGCACGGGCACTATCCCGAGGGCCGCGTGAACGAGGACGTCCAGGCACGCTGCATCCGCTGGGCGAAGCTGGGTGCCGTGGTGTTCATGTATGATATGGTGGGATATGCCGACAGCAAGCCATTCGGGCATGTTTTCCTGAATGACCGCCTCCGGCGCTGGGGGCTTTCGCTGGTGACTCTCCAGACCTGGAACAGCATCCGGGCGCTGGACTGGCTCCAGACGCTGGCCGATGTGGACCCCGCGCGGATCGGTTGCACGGGCGAGTCGGGCGGCGGGACGCAGACGTTCCTGCTGACGGCCATTGAGCCGAGGATCAAGGTCGCCGCGCCGGTCGTGATGGTCTCGCATGAGTTCCAGGGCGGCTGCGTCTGCGAGAACGCCGCCGGGCTGCGGCTCGGCACCGACAACGTCGAGTTCGCCGCCCTCGCCGCGCCCAGGCCCATGAAGATGGTCGGGGCGACGGGCGACTGGACCAAGTTCACGATGTCCCGCGCCTATCCGGCGATCAGCGAGGTCTACCGACTCGTCGGCAAGCCCGAGAACGTCAGCGCCGAGGTCTTCAACTTCAATCACAACTACAACCAGACGTCTCGGAATGCCATTTATCCGTTCATGGCCCGATGGCTCATGGGCATCGACGATGCCGATAGCACCAAGGAGGGTCACCAGACCCCCGAGACGCCCGAGGACCTGTTCACCTTCAACGCCAAGGCCCCCGCGCCGAGCGACTTCAAGACGGCCGCGCAGCTGGAAACCTCGCTGATCGGGGTGCTCGGCCGCGAGATCGACAAGCTCGGCCCCACGACCGTCTCCGAGACCTGGGAGGCCGCCCGTTCCCTGCTCGGCACGAGCCTCCGGATCCGCGTCGGGGCCGTCGAACCGGCCGCGGCGGAGTTGGTCGAGAAGGAAGGAACCCGCGACGTCAAGGACGGATTGACGACCGTTCACGCGATGGTCGGTCGCAAAGGGCACGGCGATCGGATCCCGGTCGTCCGCCTGATTCCGAAGAACGCGACCGGCCGCGCGACCCTGGTCTTCAGCTCGCGCGGGAAGGGCGGGCTGCTCGATGCCGCCGGCGGCCTCAGCCCGGTGGTCAAGGCCCTGCTGGCGAAGGGTCAGTCGGTCATCGGCTTCGACCCGTTCCTGGCGGGCGAGTCGCTCGACGCGGCCAGCCCCCGGCGGTCCCGGCCGGAGACGGTGCACTTCGACTGCTACAACCCGACCCTGGCCCAGGACCGGGCGCAGGACCTGGCGACCGTCGCGACCTGGGCGAGGTTCCAGCCCGACGTCCGCGAGCTGAGCCTGATCTCCTCCGGCACCGCCGCGCCCCTGGCCCTCGTCACCCGCCCCCTGCTGACCGGCCTGGCTCGGACGGCGATCGACCTGGACGGCTTCGACTACGGCGACGGGTCCGGCGAGATCCCTGCCGAGATCGACCTGCCGGGCGCGCTCCAGTTCGGCGGCCTCAAGTCGGCCGCCTCCCTTACCTCGCCGGCTCCCCTCTGGCTCGCCCGGCCGGCGACCGGCTTCGCGAAGGCGTGGCCGACGAAGTCGTATGCCCTGGGCGACGTCGCCGCCCAGCTCAAGATCGACGACGCCGCCCCGGAGGCCGAGGCGCTGGCGAAGTGGATCGATCTGGGTGAGTGATCAACCTACCGAACGCCGGCATCGGCTTCGAGATCTGGTCTGGGCTCGACAGGAACTGAGCGGGGGCAGAAAATCTGGGCGAGCCGCGAAAGCGCTGGGCGAGGGTCTCCCGACCCCGCCCTTGCCCTCGCTACGTGGGACCGCCGAACCGGGTCTCCAGACACTTTCATGTTGATCCAAGATGATCTGTTACGGGTCTGGAGACCCGGTTCAGAGGTTTCCTTCGGTCAATCCAAGGGCGGGGTCGGGAGACCCTCGCCCAGCGCTTTCACCCCGGGCCTGGCGACTCCGACTCCCACCCCTGGCGATTTTGGTTTTCGCCCGGTGAATTCGGGCTTTGCCTGCTTGTTACGCTTGAGCACCGATTGATGATCTTGATTGCGAGCTTCGGACGCAATGTTCAGGCGATCTCGCTCGCATCGAGCAATCCCTGCTTCTCCAGCCGTTTGTAGTGGAGCAGCGAGTAGATAACCGGCCCCAGTGCGGCGGGGAAGATCGGGAAGATCGACAGATAAATCGGCAAGCCCGTGACTGCGACCAGGAACATCAGCATGCCCGCGGCGACGAAGCACCAGGCGGCGATGCGGTGGGTGTCGTTCCAGACGCGGTCGCTGGCGAGGGTCCAGGGGGTCCGGATCCCGATGTAGAAGTTCCGCTTCACCCGGCCCATCACGTTCCCCATCGCGGCGAACATCAGGCCGAGGCCGGCGATCAGGAACTTGGCGACGTCCACCTTCGGGTGCGTGGCGGCGTACAGGCTCAGGTACTGGATGTAGGCGAACAACATCGCGATCACGACCATGATGAACAGGTACGTGGTCCGGAACGAGTCGACCGAGAACTTGCCCGGCGAGAGCCACGGCAGGGCGGCGAACACGCCGACGATCCCCAGCATCATCAGGGGCGAGAGGTACGGGCCCCAGGGCTTGGCCATCGTGCCGTCGACCTTCCCGCTCGCGTTCCAGTGGATCGGGAACTGATCGGGCAGGCTGTCGTAGACGTACGCGGTGCCGAGGAAGGTCCCGGCGGTCAGGACGAACGTGGAAACCCAGTAAAGCCTGTTCATGGCGTTGACTCACCCTCCCCGGCCGGCGACGGGCCCGGACTGGCGTCCGCGTCCTGCGTGCCGAAGAGTTCGAAGACCCAGTTCAGGACGTCTTGCGCGACCGTGGTATTCAGGGCGTAGTGGATCGTCGTCCCCTCGCGGCGGCTGCGGATCAGCTCGGCCTTCTTCAGGACCGCGAAGTGATGCGACACGGACGAATTCGTCAGGTCGAACCGCTTCGCCAGGTCCCCCGCCGTCTGCTCCCCCCGTGTCAGCACGCGGAGGATCTCCCGCCGCGTCGGGTCGGACAGCGCCTTGAAGACCTCGTTCATGTCGCCACGCCTCCTGCCCGGGTATTCGACGCACTCGCGAGTTTATTTCGAGGGTCGTCGAAATAACAAGGGCAGGGGATGGGATATGGGTGATGGGTGACTGTAATCACTCCCATCACCCATTCCCCATCATTCATTTAGTGTTCCAACTCCGGCGTCGCGGGATCGGGCTTCTTCGGATCGGCGTTGAGGTCCACGAAGAGCGGCCCGGGGGAGGGCGGGGCGAAGCGGAGGAGTTCCGAGGCGAGGGCCTCGGGCTGGTCGGAGATGTGCAGCAAGTCGAGGTGAGCCTTGCGGACGAATCGCTCCTCGACCCCGTGCCGGAGCAGGGCGAGCAGGGGGGCGAAGTAGCCCTCGACGTTGAGCAGGCCGATGGGCTTGCGGTGGATCCCGAGGGCGGCCCAGGTGAGGACCTCGAAGAATTCCTCGTAGGTGCCGATGCCGCCGGGGAGGGTCAGGAAGCCCGAGGCACGCGAGGCCATCATCGCCTTGCGCTCGTGCATGTCGGGGACGACGTGCAACTCGTGGAGGCCGTTGTGCTTGAGTTCGACGGTCGCGAGGCCCTCGGTGATGACCCCGACGACGGTCCCGCCGGATTCGAGCACGGCGTCGGCCACGACCCCCATCAACCCCGTCCGGCCGCCGCCATAGACCAGCCCGAGGCCATTGGCCGCGAGCGCCCGGCCGACGCGGCGGGCGGCGTCGGCGAAGGCCGGTCGGGCCCCCGAGGAGGACCCGCAGTAGACGCAGATCAGGGGCGTGTCGCTCATTTGCTGAGGCTGGCCTTGAGGTCCGGCTCCGCGGTCTTCTTCCGGGCTCCGTCGAGCTTGGTGTCGGTGGTGGCGCGGAGGATCGTGACGTAGTACATCGCCTGGAGCAGCACGATATACGCGATCGCCACGATGACGCCCTGGATCACGGCCGACTGCGGCGAGCCCTGGCTGGGCAGCGCCAGCATCCCGTAGGTGAACCCGGCCGAGGCCCCGCTCAGGAGGACGACCAGGAGGTTCATCAGGTAGAAGATCGACAGCGGGTTGACCCGCTCGACCCGCTGCGACGGCAGGCCCATCAGGACGTTCAGCTTGGTGACCTCGTAGATCAGGCCGATGCGGCTGCGGATCAGGAGCAGGCTCGAAATCAGGCCGATCACGGCCAGGACGCCGAACGTCACCGGCATGCACCAGTAGCGGATCGACTGCATCGGGATGATCGGGTCGACCGGCAGCTCGGTCCGCAGCAGGCCGCTGGACGTATTGACGGCGACCGACGCGACGAGCAGATAAATCCCGACCGAGCGGTTGCGGTCGCTGATGAGCTGGTGGATCGTCCGGGAGACGTGGAGGTAGCGGACCTCGGGGGAGAGGGCGTTCTGGGCGGCGGGCTTCCAGCCGACGGCGGCCTCCTCGCCGGCCATCTCGATCGCGGCGAACTGGGCGTCGACGTCCTCCTCGTCGGTGGGGTCGATCTTGAACCCGTCCTGATGGTCGTGGACCTGGGCGTCCATGACGGGCCCGCCGGCCCTGGGGGCTTCGGACGTCGGCTGGGGGCTGGCAGGGTCGCTCATGGGTGGCATCGCCTGGCTCGGGGTGCTCGATTCAATCCGCCGCGACGGGCTGATATCATGGGGGCCGCTACTCCGGAACGCAAGGTCGCCCGTCGTCCGATCGGCGGTCCTTCATCCATACGTCGGGATATTCGTCCTGTGAGCGAAGACAATTTTCAGGCCGTGGCGAAGGTCGGCGAGATCCCCGACGGCGGCGGTGCCCCGTTCGAGGTCAATGGGCGGGTGATCGCGGTCTTCCTCGTGAACGGCGAGTACTTCGCCATCGACGACAACTGCCCGCACCAGGGGGCCCCGCTCTGCGACGGCCTCGTCCAGAGCAAGACCGTCACCTGCTCCTGGCACGGCTGGAGGTTCAGCCTCGAAGACGGCCGATGGCTCGACAGCCCCCGGACACGTGTCGGTTCCTACCCGGTTCGCGTCGTCGGCGACGAGATCCAGGTGCAGGTCTGACGTCTTCCCCGTCTTAACTCGCATCCGCCCGGCCGAGGTCCGCCCGTTCATGAGAGCCGCCTTCATCGAGAATACCGGCCCGCCCGAGGCCATCCAGATCGGCGACCTCCCGCGCCCCACCCCGGGGGCCGGCCAGGTCCTCGTCAGGGTCTCGGCCGTTGCCCTCAACCCGATCGACCTCTATATCCGGTCGGGAATGGTCTCGATGCCGCTGACGTTCCCCTATGTGATCGGCTGCGACCTCGGCGGGGTGGTGGAGGAGGTCGGGCCGGGGGCGTCGAGGTACAAGGTCGGCGACCGTGTCTGGGGCTCGAACCAGGGCCTGCTCGGGCGGCAGGGGGTGGCGGCCGAATATGCCGCCGTCGATGAGGCGTTCCTCTATACGACCCCGGATTCGCTCAGCGACGCCGAGGCCGCCTCGCTCGCGCTCGTGGGGATCACCGCGCACCTGGGGCTGTTCCAGTTCGGCCGGATCTCGGCAGGCGAGACGGTCTACGTCTCGGGCGGCAGCGGCGGCGTGGGGGCGATGGTGATCCAGCAGGCAAAGGCCGCCGGGGCTCGGGTCGCGACCACGGCGGGCTCGCCCGAGAAGCTCCAGCTCTGCCGCGACCTCGGTGCGGACCTCGCACTGAATTACCGGACGGACGACGTCGCGACGCTCCTGAAGGAGTTCGCCCCCGAAGGCATCGACCTCTGGTTCGAAACTCAGCGCGAGCCGAACCTGGAGGTCGCGATCCCCTTGCTCCGCCGTCGCGGCCGGATGATCGTCGTGGCCGGCCGCGTCGCCAAGCCGACCCTGCCCCTGGGCTCGTTCTACCCCAAGGACTGCTCGCTCCTCGGCTTCGCCATGTTCAACGCCTCGCCGGCCGAGCAGCAGAAATGCGCAGAGGACATCATCCAATGGGTCGCTGAGGGCAAGCTCCGCCCCCTCATGGGCCGCACGTTCCCCCTCGCCGACGCGGCCCAGGCTGAGCATTTCCTCGAAGAGAATAGCATCCGGGGGGCAGGGGGGCTGAACGGGAAGGTCGTCATCAAGATCGCTTGATCCGACGAGATGACGAGCGGGCCCCTACGCTGATCGCAGGTCTCCCAGCGCTTGCGCGTCCTCCGTTGAGGCGTTCCGCGATTGAGCCGTGAGGTCCGGGGGACGATCCTTCACTTCCAGTACTGGGCCAGGTGCCTCTGGCCGACTTCATGGAAGGTGGCCATGGCGGCCTTGATGGCGGTCAGGCTGGTGCCGATGTACTTCTCGACGACGGCGGCGGCGATCTCGAAGGCGACGACGCTTTCCAGGATGACGCTCGCGGCCGGGACGGCGCAGACGTCCGAGCGTTCATAGGCGGCGGGCGAGGGGGCCTTGGTGGCCATGTTGACGGAAGGGCCGCGGGCGGCGAGGGTGCTGATGGGCTTCTTGGAGGCCCGGACGACGATCGGCTCGCCGTTGGTTGTACCCCCTTCGATCCCGCCGGCGTTGTTGCTCGGGCGTCGGAAGCCGAAGGTCGGGTCGTCGGCGCGGGCCGAGGGGTCGTGGCGGATCGAATCCATGACCTTCGACCCGGGTCGCTTCGCCGCGTCCACACCGAGGCCGATCTCAACCGCCTTCACCGCCTGGATGCTCATGACCGCCAGCGCGAGCCGGGCGTCGAGCTTGCGGTCCCACTGGGCATGGCTGCCGAGCCCCATCGGGCAGCCGGTGACGACGGCCTCGATGATCCCGCCAAGGGTGTCGCCGGCCTCCTTGGCGGCGTCGATCGCGGCGATGATGGCGGCGTCGTTGGTCGGGGCCAGGGTGTAGACCGGGCTGGCGTCGCGGACGGCGGCGTCGAACGGGGCGTCGGGCCACGCCGGCGCGGCGACCCCGCCCAGCTCGCGGACGTATCCGAAGACCTCGATCCCAAGCTCCCGCAGCAGGACCTTCGCCAGCCCGCCGACGGCCACCCGCATCGCCGTCTCGCGGGCGCTGGCCCTCTCCAGGACCTGGCGGATGCCGGTCTGGTAATTGATGGAACCGGCGAGGTCGATGTGCCCCCCGCGCGGGGCGGCGGGCTCGGTGAGGCGTTCGAGCTTGGCGTCGTTGTTCACGAGCCGCAGCGTGATCGGGGCCCCGGTCGTCACCCCGTGATAGGTGCCCGACTCGACGATCACCAGGTCGGTTTCGAGCGTCTGGCGCTTGCCCCGGCCGTAGCCCCCCTGGCGGCGCTTCAACTCGCGGTTGATCAGCTCCGCGTCGAACGGCACCCCCGACGGGAACCCCTCGACGATGGCGGTCATGGCGGGCCCGTGGGATTCCCCGGCGGTCAGATAGCGGAGCATGGCGGGAGGGTCTCGGTCGGGAGGCGTGTTCGGACCTGGATTCGGGTCGGCTCAGGCCCAGGGGAAGGCCAGGCCGGTGATCCGCTCGTAGGCCTGGAGGTATTTTTCGCGGGTCTTCGCCACGACGTCGTCTGGCAAGGGCGGGGGCGTGCTGGACTTGTCCCAGCCGCAGGCTTCGAGCCAGTCGCGGACGAACTGCTTGTCGTACGACGGCTGCGGGCCGCCGGGCGTGTAGGCGTCGGCCGGCCAGTAGCGGGAGCTGTCGGGCGTGAGCACTTCGTCGATGAGGAGCAGCTCGCCGGTCTCCTCGACCAGCCCCCACTCGAACTTGGTGTCGGCCAGGATCAGGCCGACCGTCCGGGCGTGTTCGGCGGCCATCGAGTAGACCTTGAGGCTGAAGTCGCGGAGCATCGAAGCGCGGTCGTACCCGATCGCGTCGGCCATGTAGGCGAAGGAGACGTTGAGGTCGTGGCCCTCTTCGGCCTTGGTCGCGGGGGTGAAGATGGGCGGTTCGATCCGGTCGCTCTCGACGAGCCCCGGCTTGAGTTCCTCGCCGCAGACCGTCCCGCTCGCCTTGTACTCTTTCCAGCCGCTGCCCGAGAGATACCCCCGGACGACGCACTCGAAGGCGACGACCTTCGCCTTGCGGACGACCATCGACCGGCCTTCCAACTCGGCCTGCACCTCCTTGGGGAGGGCGAGTCCGCTGGCGGCGAGGTCGGTGGAGATCATGTGGTTGGGGACGCCCAGCGACTCGAACCAGAAGCGGCTCAAGAGGTTGAGGACGCGCCCCTTGTCGGGGATCGGGGTCGGCAGCACCCAGTCGAACGCGCTGATGCGGTCGGAGGCGATGAACAGCAGGCGGTCGCCGAGGTCGTAGACGTCGCGGACCTTTCCGCGCTTGACGGTCAGGCCGAGCCCTTGCAAGGCGGAATCCCAGAGCGGCACGGCCGTTCACTCCTCGATCGTCGACCCGTGTTGGAAAGCGTCCAGGTTACCGGAATGCCCGGCCGGCGGACAAGGTCGCGGGATCGGGCTTGAACTCGGGGGCGTCCAGAGATACAGTAGTCCCTTCACCGCGCCGGGAGCCCCCGCGCGGCAGGTGTGTTCCGCAGCCGGGTCGCGGCCTTTCGGGACCGGTTCCGACGCCAGAGACCGGGGTGGACGCCCCGAGTGGAGTTCGAGGCGATGTCGATCGACAAGAGCTTGAAGAAGGCCGCCGCGATGGGCGGGGCCCGCAATGTCCTGACCCGCGCCGAGCGGATGGCCGTCCTCCAGGACGACGGCAAGTGGACGCAGGACAAGGGCGTCTACAACCTGCCGAAGACCAAGTTCCGCCGGCTCGCCCCGGGCCAGTCTGGCCCGAAGCGCCCGAGCTGAACGCCGAGCTCTCCGTTCGGCCGGCCTGATCCTCTGAGACACGGTTTGACAGGAACGCCCCGGCTCGTCGGGGCGTTTCGCGTGTCTGGGCCTCGTTTTTTTTGACCCATCCCCCCGCTCTCAGGCGGCCCCTCGATGATCCTCGTCGCGCTCTGCCTGGCCGTCGTGGTGGTGAGCCTCCTGGGGGGGATCCTACCGCTCTGGGCGAAGCTCACGCACACGAGGCTCCAGCTCTACCTCAGCTTCGCGGCCGGCACGATGCTCGGGGCGGTCTTCTTCCACATGATGCCCCAGGCCGTTGAGCAGGGCTCGGCCGAGACCCTGCGGTGGTCGGCCGTCGGCCTGCTTGCCCTTTTCTTCCTCGAACGCTTCTTCGCGTTCCACCACCACGAGTCGCCGGACGACCCCGACGACCCCTGCCCGACCCACGCGCACGAGCACGCCAGCGATCGCGGCCACGCCGCCGGCCTGGTCGACAAGGCCGCGCCCGGCCACGCCCACGGCACCAAGGGGGCCTCGCTCCACTGGAGCGCCGCCGCGTTCGGCCTGGCGATGCACACCCTGAGCGGAGGGGTCGCCCTCGCCAGCGCCTGGATGGCCGATCAGGCGGCGGGACGGGGCTTCGGCGTTGCGGTCGGCGGTGTCTTCCTGGCGACCATCGTCCACAAGCCGGCCGACGCCCTGACCATCGTCAGCCTGATGCTCCGCGCGGGAGTGCCGAGGGCCACGGCTCACCTGGTCAATCTCGGCTTCGCGATGATGGTCCCGCTCGGCGCCGGGCTGTTCCTGATCGGCGTCCGCGCTCTGGAAGCGACCGTCGCACAGGATGTCACCGCCGCGACCCTGGCCTTCTCGGCCGGGACCTTCCTCTGCATCTCACTGAGCGACCTGCTCCCGGAGCTCCAGTTCCACTCGCACGACCGGATCAAGCTCTCGATCGCGCTCCTCGCCGGGATGATCCTCATGGGCGCGACCGAGGCCGTGGAAGGCCACGGCCACGTCGAAAAGCCCCACGCCGCGCAAAAGTAGGGTGTGTTGGCCGCGTCCTCGCGGCCTCCGCACCAATCTTGACGGCGGGTGGGTATGTCGGTGCGGAGGCCGCGAGGACGCGGCCAACACACCCTACGAAATCCTTGCGATCCCGGTCGGGAAGCCCTGGATGGTGTTCTCGACGAGCTGGACGTTGCTGGTCTTCTTGCCGATCCGGATCCCAACCCTCTGCGCCGGCGACCGGGTTTCGCGGATGACGTTGCGGGCGAGGATGACGTCCTCGGTCTCCCCCTGGACGTCGATGGCGACGCCCTTGTCGTTGCCGCTGTCGACGATCGTGTTCTCCTCGATCCGGTTGCGGTGCCCGGCGAAGACCTTCGCCTCGTCGCGGAACAGCACGCCGACCTTGCCGCTGTTCTTGATCGTATTCTTGCGCACGAGGTTGTCGGTGTCGCGATGACCGATCGAGACGCTGGTCTGGTTGCCGTCGAGTTGATTGCCCTCGGCCAGGCCGAAGCGGACGCCCCAGCAGAAGAAGATGCCGATGTCGTTCCTCTCGACCCGGTTGTTCCGCATCAAGGGGCGCTGCGAGCCCGAGCCGGGGTGCAGGCCGAGGCCGTGGTGGCCGTGCGAGTAGCAGTCCTCGACCGTGACGTCGTGGCAGACCTGCCAGCTCAGGCCGTCGCCGTGGTTGCGCCGGGCCTCGACCTTCCGCATGGTGATGCGGTTGCAGTCCTGGAGGAACACGCAGCCCGAGTAGTTGCCGTTGAGCTCGGCGTTGTTGTCGCGGTTGCCGTCGAGCACGAGGTTCTCGATGGTCACGTCCGAGACGAACTCGCCCGAGATCAAGGGAAAGAGCGTCGAGGCCGTCGGCTGGCCCTGCGCCCAGAGGTTCTCGCGCAGGGCCTTGTCGAGCTTGAAGCGGTTGCCGGACCGGGCGACGAGCGTCCGCTTGATGACCGTGGCTCCGCCGTCGTGCGGATCCTTGGCGCGGAGGCAGATGCCGTCGCCGATCCGGAAGCCGGAGGCATCTTCGAGGGTGATCTCCTGATCATACCAGTCGGAGTTGGCCGCGAGCCTGGCGGTGACCGAGGGCTCCTTGATCAGGATCGACTCGCTTCCCGACCCGAGGATCCGGAGCTTCGAGGTGAGATACACGGCGTTCCGGAGCCGGAAGGTGCCGGGGAGGATCCTGACCGTTCCTCCGCCGAGGCGAGTGACGTAATCCACCGCCGCCTGGATGGCCTTGTCGTCGGACCCGTTGATGTCGCCCCCCTTGGGCCCGACGGCGATGGTGAGGCGTTCGGACCAGTCGGGCTCGATCGCGTCGCCCGAGAGGGCCCGGGGGTTCGTGACCGGCGGACGGCCGTCGCCGCCCCGGGCGAGCGGGGCGATGGCCAGCCCCCCGGCGAGGGATGCCAGGAATCCGCGACGGTTCGGTTGGGTCCGCATCGGTGTGCTCCTCGGGGAAGGACCGCAGGGTCGATGCCCCGAGCATACGGCCCGGGGCGGGGCGGGGGAAGGTGCCTGGTCATCGGCCTGGGCCCGTGCGGGTCGGATCGGTTGCGTCGAATTTGGATCAGAAGGTTCTCATCCCTGGAGAATGTGTTCTATGTTCCGCGCATGGGGATGAGGTGCCGCGCCAAGGTTGGGCCGGGCCGATGTCCCTATCGCGCCTGACAACCCGGAGGAGGACCCCATGTCACTGAGGCGACGCGTCGTGACCGTCATCTGCTTCACCATCGCGGCCATCGCGGCGAGCGTGCTGACCGCCGGTGCCCAGACCCCGGCCAGGCCGGGTGATGCCCCGGCCGCCCCGAAGCCGCCCGCATCGGCCGCCAAGCCGGGCGAGTTGAAGAGAAAGTATGACCCGGCCCGTCGGGTCCCCCCCTACTTCGGGCAGATCGGGCTGAACATCAATCAACGCGAATCGATCTACAAGATCCGCTCGAAGCACCAGGCGAAGATCGACGAGCTGGAGAAGCAGATCGCCACCGCCCAGGCCGGCATGCTGTCCGAGTGTGAGGGCGTCCTCACGGAAACCCAGAAGAAATTGCTGGAGAATCTCCGGACCGCCTCGCCCTCGCAAGGGGCCACGGCCACGGCGGATGCCAAGGCCCCCGGATCGAAGTAATCCGGACGGCCATCAGAGTCTGCCAGGACCCGTCAGGTCACGGAATCCGAGGCATCTTCACGCGGCGATTCTGCTCCATCGTCAAGGCTTCACACTCGCCAGTCCCGGGGGCCTCCGGCATGACGTCGGGGCCCCCGAGACGCTCAATCCCCACCCCGTTCCGGCCGATAGCTTAGGGTGTTCCCAGGAGGGGCGATCGGACCCGGCAGCGAGGCCAAGACTCATGGCAGCGGCGACACCTACCACGATCCCCACCCCGAGCCTGTCGGGCAACTCGACCGCCGTCGCCGACCTCCAGCGCGAGGTCGAGGCCCTCCGCCGGCAGGTCGTCGAGCTGCAGCGGATCAGCAGCCTCGGCGTGCTCGCCGGCAGCGTGGTCCACGAGCTCAACAACGCCCTGACCCCGATCCTGTCCTACGCCAAGCTCGGGCTCCGCAACCACGACCCCGACTTCCGCAAGCGGGCCTTCGAGAAGATCCTCGACGGCGCCGAGCGGGCCTCCGCCATCACCGGGGGCGTCCTCGGCCTCGCCCGCCCCCGGGCGGATCGCCGCGTCGCCACCGACATGGCCCGGCTCGTCGACGAGGTCCTGCTCCTCGTTGGCAAGGATCTCACAAAGCACAAGGTTCACCTGGATTACCGGGTCGAGTCCCGCCCGCAGGCCCGGGTGAATCCCGCCCAGATCCAGCAGGTTCTCCTGAACCTCATCATCAACGCCCGCCAGGCCATGCCGAGCGGCGGGATCCTCAAGATCCGTGTCGGGACCGACTCGGCCGGCAAGCTCGCCGAGGTGAGCATCGCCGACGCCGGCGTGGGGATCGCACCGGCCGACCTGCGCCGGATCTTCGAACCCTTCTTCACCACCAAGACCGAGCCCGACGAGAACGGCCTGGGTGGCACCGGTCTGGGACTCTCCGTCTGTCGCGAGATCGTCGAGGCTCATCGCGGACGCCTCCGCGCCGAGAGCCGCGTCGGCCAGGGGACCACCTTCACCCTCCGACTTCCCGTCGCCCCCGCTCAGCCCGCCCAGGGCGCGGCGTGATCGGATCGGACTCCTGTTCGACCCCTGCACCCGAGAACTCACCACCAGCGGATCGGTTGAACTCCTCCCGCGACGCTGCCTCCCATACAATGAGGAGAGCGTACGGGCCAAGGACCGTCGAGACCCAACCTTGAGGAGGAGTCATCATGTCCGCGCTGACAACCGGTCGGGCCGCAGCGTCGCAGCGTCTCCACGAGATGCCGTCGATGCCGCCGAAGGAGGGCCGCCTGTACGCCATCAGCTTCGACATGGACATCGAGTCGCTCAAGCTCCACTACGGCGAGCCCTACAACAGTGCATACGCGGAGATCCGCAAGGTGCTCGTGAAGCAGGGCTTCACCTGGCAGCAGGGCAGCGTCTACTTCGGCGGCGAGACCATCAACGCGGTCACCTGCGTCCTCGCCGCGATCGAACTGTCCCGCAGCCTGCCCTGGTTCTCCGCTTCGGTTCGCGATATTCGCATGCTCCGGATCGAGGAGTTCAACGACCTGATGCCGGCCGTCCAGCAGGCGAATCCGCTGTAGTGTTCAACGATCAAGGCGGCGGTGAAGTTCGGCGGTGACCTTGTTGAGAAGCTCCTCGCCGCCGATCCCGACGATGTTCGCGTGCCCCGCGCCAGGGACCTCGATCAGGGTCGCGGGCCCCTTGCAGGCGTCGCGGATTCGGCGGACCTCGGCGACCGGGACGAGGCGGTCGTCGGCGCCGTGGAGAAGGACGATCGGCTGCTCGATCCGGGCGGCCAGTTCGATCGGCGGCGGGTCGGCGAGCGGGACGCCAGCCAACTGCTCGGCGCGTCGGACGACCGACCGGGCCAGGAAGGTCGGGACGCGGTAGCGGCGGAGCAGGTGCGCGACCGTGGATTCGAGATTGGCGAACGGCGATTCGAGCACGAGGGCCGAGATCCTCACGTCCTCCGTCGCGCCTTGCATCGCGACGGCCGCGCCCATCGACCGGCCCCAGACGACCATCGATCGGATCGGTTCATCCATTCGCGTCGGGATGTGATCGAGCCAGAGCTTCAGGTCGTTCGACTCCCGGCCTCCGAAGGAGGCGCGGTCGCCGTGGCTCTGGCCGTGAGCCCGGGCGTCGAGGATGGCGACGCCCCAGCCGTGGCGCCTGAGCACGCACGCCCGGCTCCGCATGCCCGCCCCGGTCTCGGCCAGGCCGTGAAGGAACAGCGCGACGCGGCCATCGGGCATGTCGGCCGGGTGCCAGTAGCCCACCAGCCGGACGCCGTCGGATGCGATCAGCTCGATCCGTTCGCCGGGCCCCAGGCGGCTGGCGGGCTCCTCCGGCTTCGCGAAGCTGTCCTTCCGCCGGCCGGGGAGGACGAGCAGCCACGCCCCCCACTCGACGACCGCCATGCCGAGCGACAGCCCCAGCCCGATCAGCAGGCCTACGATCACGATGAGCGTCCGCGACCACCAGGGCAGGGCCATCGAGAGGAGCGTTGTGGAATCGGAGATCGCCGATGGTTCCGGGTCGAGATATCCCGCCGCGATAAGACCGGAGGCCCCCCAGGTGAGCGTGACCGCGCCTCGTTGCCAGGTGCGGAACAGGTCGACGGCCAGGCCGGAGAGGGCGTCGCGGCTCGTTGCGCTCAACGCCCGCTGGCTGGCGACGACGATACCGGGGCGGGCCCAGTCGTAGAGCCAGCCGGGGTTCGCCGTCCGCCCTCCGTGGTGCGGGGCGAGCATGGCGTCGTAGCCGTCCGGGGGCGAGGGCAGGGCGACGAGTTCGGGCAGGCCCGACTTTTCGAGGTCGCCGGTCAGTAACAGTTTCCGACCCCCGGATGCGACTTCGAGCACCAGGCTTCGGGCGTTGTCCGACGTCCCCTCGCCCCAGCCCTGCGGCGGATGCAAGGAACGCCAGGTGGATGTCGAATCGATCCGACCCGAATCGCCGGCCTTCACGACCCGGAGCGGGATCCCCTTCCGCTTCAACAGGTCGAGGAGTTCGATCGCCCCAGGGTTCTCCTCGCCGCCGAAGCCGGGTGGCATCCAGACCTCGCCGACCCGGACGCGGTCGAGCAGGTCGGGCAGGCCGTTGTAGTGGTCGGAGTCGGCGTGGCTGAGGATGACGGCGTCGAGCCGTCGGATCCCGCGCGACCAGAGGGCCGGGGCGACGATCCGTCGTCCCACGCGGGGGTCGCCGAGCTTGCCGCAGTCATAGAGATAGCGGGATCCTTCCGGCGACTGGATCACCACCGCCAGGCCGTGCCCGACCGCCAGCGCCTGGGCTTCGAGCCGCCGGGGTCGTTGCGACTCGGCCGAGATCGGCAGGCCGACGACGCACCAGAGCCCCAGCGCACCCCAGAGCCAGGCCCTCCCCGCGACCGCCGCCCTCTGGCCGACCACGGCAATCGACAGGAGCACATAGGATCCGACGACCCACCACTCCGTCGGGCCGGGGTCGAACCAGTGCCCGTAAGGCACGGCGGCCCCGAAGGCGACGAGCCGCTCGGTCAGGTTCAGGAGCACCCCGCAGAGCAGGCCGGTCGGCACGCCCAGCGGGGCCCAGACGGCCGAGAGGGCCAGGGTCATGCCGGCGGCGAGCAGGGCCAGCGAGGTGATCGGGATCAGGGGGATATTCAGGAGGATGCCGATGGGAGCCACCATGTGGAATCGCAGGAGCACGAGGGGCAGGCCGACGACCCAGACCACCGCCGAGAGCCGGATGCCGTCGAGCAGCCCGGTGCGGAACCTCCGCAAAAGCCGCCACGCGCCGCTCTCATAGTACGCCTCCAGGGCGTCCAGCGGGTCGGCCTCTCGAACCAGCAAGGTCTTGGCCAGCGGGACGACCCAGACGATGGCCGCGACGGCGAGGAACGAGAGCTGGCAGCCGACGTCGAACAGGTCCGACGGGTCGAGGGCCAGGGTCGCCAGCGCGGCGATCGCCAGGATGTTCGACGGCAAGGTCGGCCGGCTCCGCAACCCGGCGAGGCAGACCGCGCAGGTCATGGCGGCCGAGCGGACGACCGACGGGGCCAGCCCCACGAGCAGAGCATACCCGATCGTCGCCCCGGCGACCCCTCCGAAGACCGCCCGACGCCTCAGGCCCGCCAGCCGCAACGCCAGCCCGACCGCCACGGCCAGCACCTGCAAGTGAAGGCCCGAGATCGCCAGCAGGTGCGTCGTGCCGGTGCGCGCGAAGGCGTCGTTGGTGTCGGGATCGACCAGGTCGCGGCGGCCGAGGAGCAGGGCCGCCGCCAGGGGCGCGGTGGAGGCGGGGAGTCCACTGATCAGTCTGTCATAACTCCAGACCTTCATCCGTCCGAGCCACCGCAACCAGGCCGAGCCGGGGCGGTCCGGATCCGACCAGATCGCCATCGGGGCCTCGACGCTCAGGTTGAGCCGGATTCCCTGCGACCGGTAGTAGTCGCGGGCGTCGAACTCGCCGGGATTCTTCGCCGGCTCGATCTGCCCGAGCGCGCCCGCCGCCTGGACCGCCACGCCCGGGACCAGTTGCGAGGCGTCCCCCCGGATCCGGACCATCAACCGTCCGGACGCCCCCCGCCAGCCCGGGCCCTCGCGGACGGCCTCGACATCCACCATCGCCCGGGTCTGGCCGGAGTCGTCGGGGCGGTCGCCGGGCCGGAAGATCGGCGGGTCGACCAGGATTCCCTTGATCCAGGCCGGCCGGGGCGGGGCGTTGTCGGGGACGGATCGCGAGAGGTCGTCGGGGGCTCGGTCGAACCAGTGCGCGTGGTGCCAGGCCGCCCCGAGCGACAGCCAGGCGAGGATGAGCAGGCTGGGCACGAGTTGCGTACGGCGACGGAACGTCACCGCCACGCCGGCCGCGAACAGGGCGAGCCAGGCCCAGTCGGCGGTGACCAGGGGTTCGCCCCGCGACCGGTCGAGTACGATCCCGGCGGCGAGCGCCGAGGCCGGCACCACCAGGGGCGGAACGCGGAACCTCGGGGTCTTCGGCTTGTCGGACGTCGCGGCAGGCACGCCTCGCCCTCATGGCCACGTTGGGGTGAGCTGGTCACCTCAAGCGTAGGTCACGATCGGCGAGGCGTCCTCGGGATTCGCGTCAGTTCCGCAGGGACGACAATGGCGCGGGGATCCGGCCGCCGTGGCGGACGAACTCGGTCGAGCCGCCGGCCGCGTGGATCGGCAGGATGATCATCTCGCCGAACAGCCCGCCGAACACCGCCCGCTGACCGGCCGACTTGCCGGGGACGGGGATGACGCGGACGGCCGTCGTCTTGTGGTTGATGACGCCGATGGCCACCTCGTCGGCGATCAGGGCCGAGAGGGTCTCGGCGTCGGTGTCACCCGGGACGGCGATCATGTCCAGGCCGACCGAGCAGACCGAGGTCATCGCTTCGAGCTTGGCCAGCGTCAGGTCGCCGCGCTCGACCGCCTGGGCCAGCGCCGAGTCCTCGCTGACGGCGACGAAGGCGCCCGAGAGGCCGCCGACGGACGACGAGGCGAAGGATCCGCCCTTCTTCACGGCATCATTCAACAGGGCCAGCGCGGCCGTCGAGCCGGGCGCGCCGAGCCGGACGACGCCCATCGCCTGGAGGATCTCGCCGACGCTGTCGCCGACCTGCGGGGTCGGGGCCAGCGAGAGGTCGACGATCCCGAACGCGACGCCCAGCCGCGAGGCGACCTCGCGGCCGATGAGCTCGCCGACGCGGGTCACGCGGAAGGCGGTGCTCTTGATCTCCTCGGCGATCTCGCCCAGGGTCGGCTTCTTCGCGGCGTGGCGGACGAGGTCCTCGACCGCCGCCTTGACCACGCCGGGGCCGCTGACGCCGATGTTGATGACGCACTCCGGCTCGCCCGCGCCGTGGAACGCGCCGGCCATGAACGGGTTGTCGGTCGGGGCGTTGGCGAAGATCACCAGCTTGGCACATCCGAACCCGTCGTGGTCGGTCGTGCGGACGGCGGTGTCCTTGAGGATGTGACCGAGCCGGGCGATGGCGTCCATGTTGATCCCGGCCGCCGTGGTGCCGACGTTGACCGAGGAGCAGACCCGCTTGGTGGTCGAGAGCACTTCGGGCAAGGTGTCGATCAGCCGGCGTTCGCCCTCGGTCCAGCCCTTCTGGACCAGGGCGGTGAAGCCGCCGACGAGGTCGACGCCGACCTCGGCCGCGACCTCATCCAGGGTCTGGGCGACCTTGACGTAGCCCTCGGACGTCTGGGCGGCGGCGACGCCCGCGATGGGGCTGACGGCGATCCGGCGGTTGACGATCGGGATGCCGTAGCGGGCCTCGACCTCCTCGCAGACGGCCTTGAGCCGGCCGGCGTAGCGGGTCAGCTGGGCCCGGATCCGGCTGCGCAGGACGTCAAGATCGGGCGAGGCGCAGGCCTGGAGGTCGATGCCCATGGTGACGGTGCGGACGTCGAGCTTGTGCTGCCGCACCATGCCGAGGGTGGAGAGGACGTCCTCAGTGCGGTACATCGGAGGCCCCCTGGGTGTTCAAGGCCGGTCCGACCCGCACGGGACTCGGTTCCGACGTGGCGAGGAAGATGTTCTCGTGCTGGACGAACGCCTCCAGGCCGAGGTCGCGGCCGTAGCTTTCGAGCTGCTGGCGGACCTGGACGGGCGTGAGGTCGGGGGGCAGGAAGGCTTCCATGACCAGCGAGAACCGCTTGCCTTCGGTCCGGGCGTGGAGGTCGACGATGTTGACCCCGTGCGAGGCCAGTATGCTGGAGATCCCGTGGATGTTGCCCGCGTGGTCGTCGCCGAGCACGGTGAGGATGAAGCGGTCGGCGTTGGGCAGGACGGCCTGATGGGGGCCGGAGGGGATCTCGATCACCGAGACGGTCAGGTCGAACCGCTTGCCGCGCTCGCCGATCTGCCTCGTCAGGGTCTCGCGGTCGAGCTTCCTGGGGAACTCGACGGCGAGGATGATCGTGAAGTAGTCGCGCATGACCGTCTGGCTCAGCTCGAGGATGTTGCCACCCTCGGCCGCGATCGTGCCGGTGACCGAGTGGACGATGCCCACCCGGTCGGCCGCCGTCACGGTGACGATATAGGAAAACATCTGCACCTTCGCTTTGGTCGTGACGCCGGGTCCGACGGGAACGGGCCCGGGCGGGCGCGGTCGTCGCGCACCGCCCGGGCCTGGACGATCAGTTGCGGGTGAGCGACTTGTACTTGATCCGGTGCGGCTGGTCGGCCGCGATCCCGAGTCGTTCCTTGCGCTGGGTCTCATAGGTGTCGTAGTTGCCGTCGCACCAGACGACCGTGGAATCCCCCTCGAAGGCGAGGATGTGGGTCGCGATGCGGTCGAGGAACCAGCGGTCGTGGCTGATGACGACGGCGCATCCGGCGAACTCGACGATGGCGTCTTCGAGCGCCCTCAGGGTGTCGATGTCGAGGTCGTTGGTCGGCTCGTCGAGCAGCAGCAGGTTGCCGCCGGTCTTGAGGAGCTTGGCCAGGTGGACGCGGTTGCGTTCGCCGCCCGAGAGGTTGCCGACCTTCTTCTCCTGGTCGGGCCCCTTGAAGTTGAACGCCGCGACGTACGCCCGGGCGGGGATCTTCCGCTTGCCGAGGATCACCTGGTCGACCCCGCCGGTGACCTCCTGGAACAGGGTGTTCTCGGGGTTCAGGGTGTCGCGCGACTGATCGACATAGGAGGCGACGACGGTGTCCCCGACGCGGAGGGTGCCGCCGTCGGGCGTCTCCTGGCCGACGATCATGCGGAAGAGGGTCGTCTTGCCCGCGCCGTTGGGCCCGATCACGCCGACGATGCCACCGGGCGGGAGCCGGAAGTTCATGTCCTCGAAGATCACGCGGTCGCCGTAGACCTTCTTGAGCCCCTGGGCTTCCACGACGAGGTCGCCGAGGTGCGGGCCGTTGGGGATCTGGAGGACGATGGCCTCGTCCCTCTTGTCGGCCTCCTGGGCCGCCATCTGCTCGTAGCGCTGGATGCGGGCGCGGTTCTTGGCGACGCGGGCCCGGGGGGCCAGGCGGACCCACTCCAGTTCCTTGGCCAGGGTCTTGCGGCGGGCGCTCTCGGACTTCTCCTCGCGGGCGAGCCGCTCCTGCTTCTGTTCGAGCCAGGAGGAATAGTTGCCCTCCCAGGGGATGCCCTGGCCTCGGTCGAGCTCGAGGATCCAGCCGGCGACGTTGTCGAGGAAGTAGCGGTCGTGGGTCACGGCCACGACCGTGCCGGGGAACTCGTGGAGGTGGCGTTCGAGCCAGGCGACGCTCTCGGCGTCGAGGTGGTTCGTCGGCTCGTCGAGCAGCAGGATGTCGGGCTGTTCGAGCAGGACCTTGCAGAGGGCCACGCGACGGCGCTCGCCGCCGGAGAGCTTGGACACGTCGGCGTCCCCCGGCGGGAGGCGCATGGCGTCCATGGCGATCTCGATGTTGCGGTCGAGCTCCCAGGCGTTGGTGGCGTCGATCCTGTCCTGGACGTTCCCCTGCTCTTCGAGGAGTTTCTCCATCTCCTCGGGTTCCATCGGCTCGCAGAGGCGGGCGTTGATGGCGTCGTAGCGGTTCAGGAGGGCCCGGATGGGCGTGACCGCCAGCTCGACGTTGCCACGGACGTCCAGGGTCGGGTCGAGGGTCGGCTCCTGCGGCACGAACCCGATCCGGGTGCCGTTCGCCGGGCGGGCGGTGCCGACGAAGTCCTTGTCGACCCCGGCCATGATCCGCAGGAGCGTGGACTTGCCCGCGCCGTTGCCGCCGAGCACCCCGATCTTGGCCCCGGGGTAGAACGACAGCCAGATGTTCTTGAGGACTTCCTTCTTGCCATGCGCCTTGGACAGGTTCTCGATCTGGAAGATGTATTGCGGGGGCATACTGGGCTCGGGACACTCCGGGACGCGGCGGGCGGGCCGAGGCGACGCGACCTCGGCGGGATCCCGACTCGACTTCTTGCGGCTTGGGGAGACCGGCGCATCGTGCGCGGGGGATTCGTTCTACTATAATCCATGCGGGGACCCCGGCGCAAGCCCAGCCGGGGCCCCGACTGGAAGGGAATTGCCCGAAGGGGCCTGTCCGGGACCGAAAGCGAGCCGTTCGTGGTCGATTTGCGCGTCAAGCTGGGGCGTCTGGAACTCAAAAATCCCGTCCTGGTCGCCTCCGGGACGTTCGGCTACGTCCGCGAGATGACCAGCTTCGTCCGTGTCGACCGCCTCGGCGGGGTCATCCCCAAGACGGTCACCTTCAGTCCCAGGGCCGGCAACCCCACACCGCGGACCGTCGAGACGGCCGCCGGCCTGCTCAACGCCATCGGCCTCGACAACGACGGCATCGGGCACTTCAAGTCCCACCACCTGCCGTACCTGCGGACCATCGGCACCGCCGTCATCGCCAACATCGCCGGCGAGAGCGAGGACCAGTTCGTCGAGATGGCCGGCATGCTCGCCGACGAGCCCGGGATCGCCGCCGTCGAGCTGAACATCTCCTGCCCGAACGTCTCCCACGGCCTGGACCTGGGCGTCGACCCGAGAATTGTCGAGTCGCTCGTGGGACGCGTCCGTGCGGCCTGCCCGTTCCCTGTCATCGCCAAGCTGACGCCGAACGTCGGCTCGATCGTGACGATCGCCAAGGCGGCCGAGCAGGGGGGGGCGGACGCGGTCAGCCTGATCAACACCATCAAGGGGATTGCAGTCAACTGGCGGAACCGCAGGCCGATCCTGGCCAACGACATCGGCGGCCTCAGCGGCCCCGCCATCAAGCCGGTGGCCCTGCGGATGGTCTGGGAGGTCGCAACCGCCCTCCCGAGGCTGCCCATAATCGGGATCGGCGGAATCTGCAACGCCGACGACGCCCTGGAATTCCTCGTGGCCGGGGCCTCGGCGATCCAGGTCGGCACCGCCACCTTCGCGGACCCCACCGCCTCGGACCGGCTGGTCGACGACCTTGCGACGAAGCTGGCCGAGGCGAAGGTCGAGCGGGTCGACGACCTCGTCGGGACGCTCCGGTCCAACAAGTCGTACTGACCGACTCAGGCCCGAGCGACCCGAAACACCTTCCCCCGGACCCGTCCGAACTGCTGGGTCTGGGACTCCCTGGGGTGGATGGTCACGGTCAGCCCCTTCTTCTTCGCCTCCGACTCGAACCCCTCCGACGGCGACCGGCCGGGGTCGGTGAGCAGGGCGACGCCCCCCGGTGCGAGCATCCTGTCGAGCACGTGGGCGACGAGCGGGATCAGCTTCCGCTCGTAGAGCAGGTCGGCCCCCAGGATCAAGGCGTAGGTCTCCGGCGGCGGCTGGCGCCAGTCGATCAGGCCGACGCCCGACTTCGCGACGTCGAATCCATTCGCGGCGACCGAGGCCTCGATGTAGCGGAACGGGGCCGAGTCGTAGTCGGTGAACTTGACCGTCCAGCCCCGGGCCAGGCCCACGAGCCCCGCCAGGCCGAGGCCGCAGCCGATCTCCAGGACCTGACCCGCCGGCTCGGGCTCGTCGGCGACGGCGTCGGACAGCAGATACGCCCCCGGCCAGAGGTAGGCCCAGTAGGGCATGTAGTCGTCCCGGCGGTTCCACTCCAGGACGTCCGGCGCCTCCAGCAGCCGATCCGGGTCCGCCGGCCGTGCCACCTTGAGGTCGATCCCCCCCGCCCGGACCACCACCGTCTCATCCGGCCCGTCGTAAAGGCTTTCCGACTGCGACACAACGACACCACCCCGTACCGATGACCGAAAGGGAGATCCGGGAAAACCGTTCCAGACGCCCAGCTTAGCACATCTGCCGCCGCAGCCGTGCTCATGCCCCGGGCTTGCGCGCGGCGACCCATGTCCCGCCCGCGATGAGGTAGGTCAGGGGCGAACGTCCCGGCTTGCCACGCCGAAGTATGGAGAGGCCTTTCGACCGGAAGTAGCGGATCAGGTCGGTCGGGTTGCAGAGGTAGCAGGCGTCGTTGTCGGCGTGGAACGGCGGCCGGAGGTCGGGCTCGCGCATGAGGAGCCGCGGAGCGGGGCTCAGGACCTTGCCCGCGATCTGGAGCGAACGCCAGATGGCGGCCCCGACGATCTCGGGCACGGTATTGCCGTAGGGGTGCCGTGCCATCCCGGGGCGTCGGAGGAACGGCGTCGTCCTCCAGGACGACGGCCTCGCCAGGTACGCCAGCCCGGGGAACGGACTGACCAGGTTCGGGCCGACGATCGAGACGACCCCGCCCGGTCGGCAGACCCGGATCATCTCGTCGAGCGCCCGGCGGGGATCGGGGACGTGCTCCAGGCACTGGTAGCAGACCACCGCGTCGAACCCCGCGTCGCCGAAGGGCAGGGCGGTCGCGCTCCCGACTTTCAGGCGGCAACGCTCGTGGGCCGGCGGCTCGAAGGCCTCGGGGTTGAGGTCGACCCCGGTCGCGTCGTATCCGGCGCGGGCGAAGGCGTAGGTCGACCAGCCCGAGCCGCAGCCGACGTCCAGGATCGTCGGGAAGGGGGCCTCGGTCGAAGGAGGGGTGCACGCCCCGGTGAAGAGCATCAGGTCTTGATAGTAGGCCAACGCCTGATCGGCGCCGTCGCCGAAGCTCGCGCGGACCGACTCGCCTGAACTCCGATACAACGCCTGGGCCGGCTCGCTCATCCAGGATGCCTCTCGCCTTTGGGATTCCCCGAGGTCCCACGATGTCGGCCCCCGTCGCGATTGTCAATCGTCGGGCCCGATGAGGGGGACGGCGAACGACCGCCATTCCTCAAACTCTCGCGGTTGAGGTGGCACAACGGAGAAATCCGCTCGACCCATCGTCAGACCGCGCCGGGGCATCGAGGGGCCGCATGCGGCGTCGGACGTCCAGTTGTGGCATTGGGTTCGGTCCATGCCCAGGGCATCGACGGATCGACGTCAGTGTCAACCTTCGGAACTCCCCGCACCCCTCATCTTGCCATCGGGCTTGCCGTTGATATTAAATAGGGGTGTTCGACTGGTTCTTCTACGGAGCCTCGCCTCAAAACTACAAGGCGAACACCATCACCGCGAGGGGCGCTGCGACGGACGCGTGTGTGCGTTCCTGCCAGGCTCGCGGGGGACGGGACTTCCCAAAACGCAACGGCGCCCGTTCATCGATTTCCCGAGGTGCTGGACGTGTCTACCGTTGCGCAGAAGCCGACCGCAGTCAAGGATTACGTCGTCGCCGACATCAAGCTCGCCGACTGGGGTCGCAAGGAAATCGCGATCGCCGAGACCGAGATGCCGGGCCTCATGGCCATCCGCGAGGAATACGCGGCCGAGCAGCCCCTCAAGGGCGCCCGGATCACCGGCTCGCTCCACATGACGATCCAGACCGCCGTCCTGATCGAGACGCTCAAGGCGCTCGGGGCGGAGATCCGCTGGGCGTCCTGCAACATCTTCTCGACCCAGGACCACGCCGCCGCCGCCATCGCCGCCGCGGGCATCCCGGTCTTCGCCTACAAGGGCGAGAGCCTCAAGGAATACTGGGACTACACCCACCGGATCTTCGAGTGGGCCGACGGCGGCACCTCGAACATGATCCTCGACGACGGCGGCGACGCCACCCTGCTGCTCCACCTCGGCGCCCGCGCCGAGCAGGATATCCACGTCCTCGACAAGCCCGGCAGCGAGGAAGAGCGCGTCCTGTTCGCCGCCATCAAGGAGCGGGTCGCCAGCCAGCCGGGCTGGTACGCCAAGAACCTCGCCGCCATCAAGGGCGTGACCGAGGAGACCACCACCGGCGTGCACCGGCTCTACCAGATGCACAAGCGCGGCGAGCTGAAGTTCCCCGCCATTAACGTCAATGACTCCGTCACCAAGTCGAAGTTCGACAACCTCTACGGCTGCCGCGAGTCGCTCGTGGACGGCATCAAGCGGGCCACCGACGTCATGGTCGCCGGCAAGATCGCCGTCGTCGCCGGCTACGGCGACGTCGGCAAGGGCTCGGCCCAGGCGCTGCGGGCCCTCTCGGCCCAGGTGTGGGTCACCGAGGTCGACCCCATCTGCGCGCTCCAGGCCGCGATGGAAGGCTACCGCGTGGTCACCATGGACTACGCCGCCGACAAGGCCGACATCTTCGTCACCGCCACCGGCAACTACAAGGTCATCACCCACGCCCACATGGCCAAGATGAAGAATCAGGCCATCGTCTGCAACATCGGCCACTTCGACAACGAGATCGACGTCGCCTCGCTCGAAGACTACCGCTGGGAGGAGATCAAGCCCCAGGTCGACCACGTCATCTTCCCCGACGGCAAGCGGATCATCCTGCTCGCCAAGGGCCGCCTGGTCAACCTCGGCTGCGGCACCGGCCACCCCTCCTACGTCATGAGCTCGTCGTTCGCCAACCAGACCCTCGCCCAGATCGAGCTCTGGCGCAATAACGACAAGTACCCCCGTCGGCGTCTACGTCCTGCCCAAGAAGCTCGACGAGCACGTCGCCCGGCTCCAGCTCAAGACCCTCAACGTCCAGCTCAGCGAACTCACCCCCGAGCAGGCCGCCTACATCCACGTCCCCAAGGAAGGCCCCTACAAGTCGGACCACTACCGTTATTGATCCGCCCCGACAGACCTCGCCGGCGGGGAGCCCCCTCCCCGCCGGCCGCCCCGACCACCCGCCAGTCGATTGAAAATTCTTACTTGATTACTTGTTGCCTGGTATCTCAACGAGCTTGAGCACCGAGCCCTCGACGAGTCGTCGGCCTGCCGGATGGGGCAACCGGGGCCCCTCGCTGCGACCAGCCTCGAAGACGACGCTCTCAGGACGGCTCTCCTCTCGCACGATCGCATGGGCGGGAACCTCACGGCACCCCTCGCCGAAGCCTCCGACACGCCATCCCGAATCGCCCATCACAGGGCCCGGCGGCAAGGTACTGACGAGGATCGCCGGCCTCCCAAGTCCGGGGGGCCACTTTGTCGCGTCCGCCCGGGCTTGCCTGGCGATTTCCGGAAGGCCAGGCGGGACGCAAGCACCCGCCGGTATCTCGAACTTATGGTCGAATGCCCTTCTCGGCGTGAGCCGTACTCGATCCGAGTCACCCCGCGAAGCAACCCTTCATCCGGGGCATCGATCACGAAATCGACGGAACAAACCCAATTCTCACCGCCCTGCCGCGCCGAAACTCGATCTTCAAAACGAAGCCAGCTCGTCTCAACTTCTTCCCCTATCGAGGTTGAACCGGCAACGTTCCGGAGCCCAGCCGTCCCGACAGAAAGGACCGACGGGGGCGGAGATCCGTCGACGTGGACCTCGTCGCCGTTCGATCCCGGTCCGCGATTGCGAAATCGACGGAACAAACCCAATTCGCGGAGGCGCGATCCCCGGATCCCCTCCCGACGAAACGAAGCCAATCCCGCTCGACCGGGCGGGCCGATCCGATCGGCCGATTCCCGACGATCGGACTCATCGCCAGGATGGGACCCTGAACGATGGCCCTTCAATCCTCATGGCTGGACCCGCGCTCACTTTTCCCGTGCGGGATCGGCGTAAGCTCAGGCACCGGCACGACGTGGAGAATCCCGCGTTGATCCGACGTGGGACCGTTCGGCCGCCCCTATTGATGCGTCTTGTCCGTGCTGGCCGCACGCTCATCCCAACGCCGACTAGAGCGATTTCCCTATGAGTCTGGCGGTTGACTCTGTGGCGGTGTAGCCGCTATGGCGGAACCAGCCGGCGATGTCCTGCGGGGTGATCCGGCGGAGGGCGTCGCCCATGGCGCCGAAGAGATCGGGGACCGTCCGGACCGCCAGCTCGCGGAGGATCGCCTTGAACTTCGAGAACAGCGGCTCGATCGGGTTGAGGTCGGGGCTGTAGGGGGGCAGGTAGCGGACCTGGGCGCCGGCCGCTTCGATCAGGCGACGCACCTCGGGCGACTTGTGGCAGGAGAGGTTGTCCATCACCACGATGTCGCCCGTCCGCAGGGTCGGGGCCAGGCAGTCGCCGATGTAGGTCTCGAAGCAGGCCGAGTTGGTGGCGCCGTCTGTGGCCAGGCAGGCGGGCTGGGGGACGCCCCCCAGCCTCACGGCGGCGGTGAGGGTGATGACCTTCCAGTGTCCGTGCGGCACCGGGCCGTCCACCCGCACGCCGCTGGGGGCCCGGCCGTGGGTCCGGTCCATGGCGGTGGTGCAGCCGGTCTCGTCGAGGAAGACCAGCCGCGACGGGTCGACCCCGGCGAACTCCTCGCGCCAGGCCCGCCGCTGCTCCTTCAGCTCGGGACGGTCCTGCTCGGCCGCCCGCCGCGACTTTTTTTACGCGTGATGCCCAGGCGTTTCAGGGCCCGGAACACGACCGTGGGGCCGCAGGCGACGCCGGCGGCCGCGGCGAGTTGCTCGAGGGTGGCGTCGGAGTCGTCTCGGACGGCCTGGCGGAGCCGAGCGTCGGCCTCGGCGTCGAAGGCACGCACCCTGCCCCCGCCCCGGGGCCTGGGCTCGATCGTGCCGACCTCGCGCCACCGCTTCATCAGCGCGCGGATCCAGGAGACGCTCACCGAGAACCGCCCGGCGATCTCCTCCCTGGTCAATTCGCCCGCCTCGCAGGCGGCGACCACGCGCTCCCTCAGGTCCATCGAATAGGCCTTCATCCCCGGTGTCCTCCTGACACCCAGGGATATCCCAGTCAACCGCCAAAATCAAAAGGAAATCGCTCTAGCCCGCGCGACGGCTGGAGTCGGTCGTCTCGACCGCCCGGGCGGCCGCGGTGGGAGGACCGCGGCCGCTCCACAGCTCGGTCACCGGATCGAGGGTTCGAGAATCGCGACGCACCTCACGACATTCAGGTCGAGCGTGATGGACAACTCGGCGTCGGTCAGCCCGCGCGACGTCGGCGGGCCGCCGCACCCAGTCCGATCAGCCCGGCCACGCCCACCGAGGCCAGCGTCGACGGCTCGGGGACGCCCGCGACGACCGCCGACTCCTGCAACTGGAGCGCCGACCAGAGTGCGGAATCTCCATTTCCAGTGGGGTTGGCGTTCGAGGTGAAGGTGAGTTGCCCCGATGCATTGGCCTGGACCCCCTGAAACAGGAGATATTGTGTGCCGGCGGCCAGTGAGGACCAATCCAAGCTTTGAGTCATTATCTTCGTCGTGCTCCCGACGGAAGCGGGCGACGACCAGGCTGGCCAGGCCGATGGCCGCGAAGCTGAGGGTGGCGGGTTCGGGGACGGCGTCCTGGCGGACGTTGACGGGGTCTCCGTTGAGGATGAATTGCAGGTCGAACGGGACGTTGAAGAGCTCCTTCGAGCCGAAGGGGGCCGTGCCGTGCTGCAGCATCCCGCCGGGATTGTGGACGATCACGTCGGGCGGTGAGACGACCCGGGTGGCCAACCAGTACCACTGGCCGCCGCCGAGGAACGGGCGTTCCACGTAGGCGGTGAGGAAATACGAGCCGGCCGCGAGCGTGGCACCCCCGAAGTCGAACACCAGGTTCTCTCCGACCTCGACGCCCGTCACGGTCAGTACCGGGGTGGCGAAGAAGTCGGCCGTCGTGGTGATCGAGGCGCGGACCTCGACGTTGAAGTCGGGGTTCCCCCCGATGTCCGTGCCGTAGACCACCAGCGTCCCGAGCCGGTAGTCCTGATCCGCGTTGAAGTTGTCGAAGACCTTGGTCGACGCCTTGGGCCTGTCTGGGAAGAGCTGGGAGATGACGAATCCATCGTTCGTCACGTTTGTCCGTTGATCCACGATCACCCCGGCCGATCCGCTGGCGGCCAGGGCATGGACGACGAGCCCGAGCAGGCCCATCCCGAGGAGCGTCCTTCGCAGCATGGTCAGCGCCTCCGCAGAAGGTCGGAAAAGCAACATCCGATCTCCAACAGGACTGCGGCGGAGCCAATCCAGTGGACAGGTCTTTTTCGACGCCCGCGATTTTTCACGCGCGGACGCCCTCGCGCGCCACCGCAAAAAAGCCAATGAACAAGGGGACAGAAATCAGAACGCATCGCCCAGATGTCATCGATCCATCGAAGATCGCAATCGCGTAAACCGGCCATCGACGAACACGAAGGTCGCATGGCCCCCACATTGATCCATCGGGGCCGACCCTGCGGTGTCCAGGTTCCGGCATCTCCCTGGAAGACGACGACTCACCGCTTGCATCTTTGCTTGAGCGTTTGCCGTACAATCAATGTGAGAGAGACCGTCGAACGTCCATCCGGGACCTTGTCCATGAACCGACAAGGTCCCCGCGTCCGCAATGGTTCCGGGCCAGGAATCGGCGCCTGACGTCTGCCATTGTCGGGACGGCCCTTTCGCACCGGGAGCATGACGCATATGAGCAAGTCAGGGAAGAAATCCAGGAGATCCGGCCTGCGGGGTCAGCCCCTTTCGAGGCCGGCCATGGGCTCGCCCGGCCGGCGGAGCACCGCGCCGGCGATTGGAAATCCCGCGTTCGGGAGGCATACTGAGCGACACCGGACGGACCGCATCGGATGGCTCCGCGCGGCGGTGCTGGGGGCGAACGACGGCATCGTCTCGACCGCGAGCCTGGTCGTCGGGGTCGCCGCGGCGCACGTGAGCAGCGGCCAGATCCTGACAACCGGGGTCGCCGGGCTGGTCGCGGGCGCGATGGCGATGGCGGCGGGCGAGTACGTCTCGGTCAGCTCCCAGGCGGACACGGAGAAGGCCGACCTCGACCGCGAGCGCAAGGAACTCGCCACGGACGCGGCGTCCGAGCTGGAGGAACTGACATCGGTCTACGTCGGCCGGGGGCTCGACGCGGCCCTCGCGCGACAGGTCGCGGAGCAACTCACCGCGCGGGATGCCCTGACCGCCCACGCCCGCGATGAACTCGGGATCTCCGACACCACGACCGCCCGCCCGGTCCAAGCCGCCCTGGCCTCCGCGGCGACGTTCTCCGTCGGCGCCGCGATGCCCCTGCTCGCCGTCCTGCTCGCCCCGAAGTCGGCACTGGTCCCGCTCGTCGCCGGCGTCTCCCTCGCCTTCCTGGCGTTCCTCGGCTGGCTGAGCGCCCACGCCGGCGGCGCCCCCCCGACCCGCGCCGCCCTGCGCGTCCTCTTCTGGGGCGCCCTCGCCATGGCCATCACCGCCGGGGTTGGCGCCCTCTTCGGCGCGGTGGTTTGAGGGACGACCAGGTGGAGAGGAGCGGGGGGCGTTTTTTGTAGTCTTTTGAAAATTTAGTAATTATTGTATAGTTAATTATGTGGTATGTAATCTCAGTGGGTGCATTGGACAGGTCAGAGCAGTGTCCATAATCGGAATATGACCATTGTACGTGTCCTTATTGTGCGCACGGGGGAGGGGGATCGGACCGGCCGGGGATCGCGCGGCCGAAAGAAAATCTCATACATGAGTACGTTGTCGTATTAGAAATTAAATGAAGTGAGCTGTTAATTAACTAAAAACTTTTTGCATGCTTGACGTGTTCGGCCCGCCCTCATCTAATGGGCGTTTCCGGCGTCATGAGGGCGGCGGACCCGCCATCGCGGGTGTTTCACCTCTACACGGACCGGCACGCGCCGACGGTCGGGCGACCGACCCTCGTGCGGTATTTCCATTCCCCCCCCCCGCCTCGTCGCCCGGATTCCCGGGCCAGACGTTGGCAGGTCTTCATGCTGGAGTTTGGTCATGAGTCGCCATGTGTCCGCGAAGCGTCGCTCGTCCGCCTTCCGCCCCGCCCCCGAGTCGCTCGAAGACCGTCGGGTCCTGTCCTGGGGGACCATTCCCCCGAGTTCGGTGAATTTGAATGCCTCGGGCAACGACAGTGTCTCGATCAGCAGCTTCGATCCGGATGGCAATTATAATCATACGAGTTCCATCACGCGCAACGAGATCGACTACCGCTCCTTCGTGGCGGAGCGAAGCGGAAGCTACACCTTCGAGGCGAAGGCGAATGGAAGCAAGATCGACACCGTCGCGGCGCTCTTCAGCACCGGCGGTAGCCGTCTGAATTACAACGACGACGCGAGTTCGGGCACGGATGACAGCAAATTCACGTACAACCTGGCCGCGGGCACCCGGTACATCCTCGGGGTCACGAACTACAACAGGTCGGCCCAGGGCGGCTACCGGGTCGTGATCAGCGCCGCGAAGATCACCAACTCCGCTTCCCAGGGACTCGGGCGGATCTATGCGAGCGGCACTGCATCCCTCTCCGGGACGACGCTGCAACTCGATCTCTACGGCCAGACCAAGACGGATTTCACCTACGCCGACCACTACATCCGGGTCAAGATCCTCAACCGCTCCGGGAATGCGATCCACACCTCATACTTTCAGCAGAGCTTCCGCACGGCGGGGTCACTCGTCCCCGGCTCGCCGGTGAGCAAGTCGCAGACCTGGTATATCAATGTGTCGAATCTCAATCTCAGCACAGCCAGCCGCCTTTCCATCGAGGTCGGCCAGCTCTGATCGCTGCGGTCGGGACTCCCACGAGAGGCATCCGCTGCGCGATACCATCGTGTCGCCCACGGAGAAATGGCGACGGGCACCCGGCCTAAGAGGGTCCGCCTGAGGGGCCCACGTCGTCCGGGCCGGGGCATCTGTCCCGGCCCGGAGGCGATCGTCCGGTCGCGTCCCGAGATGCCGCGACGACCTGATGCGGCTCGTCCGGTTCTCCGCCGTGGGAGGAGAAGGAGGTGGGCATTCCGATTCATTAAATATCTCATGTGATTCATGTATTTTATTTATAAGCATATAATACTAATACCATATTTGTAATCAACATGTTTGTTTGAATAAATAAGTAAAAACGTACGGTTCGTCGCATGTTGTCCGTAGGTCGATCCCCTCATCGGGGCGTAGTGCAATTGGCGGACCAGTATCGATATTCCGAATGTCGCCGGATCCGCCTGACTCCCACGCCGGGTCGCGTCGCGGCCCTTGCAGGAGAGGGCGACCGGGCCGACGCAGGCGCCTGAAGGGGGAGCCGGGCCAGGGGACGCTCGAGGAGGAGAAGCCCCCGATCTTCGGCATGATCGAGCGCGGGGGCGAGGTGGTGATCCGGATGCGGGCCGACCTCAAGCGGGCGACGATCGGCCCGCTGATCCGCACGACGATCGCAGAGGGCACGTAGGTCCACAGCGATGAATGTGACATCCACAGCCGGCGGACCGCGTGGGGCTACGTGCACCGGACCGTCTGCCACAGCCACGGCGACCTGGGCTCCCTGTTCGGCCTGCTCCTGTCCCCACCCCGCAACCCGGAATGCGCCACGGCTTCTGTCGGGTGAATGTCCCGTTCGTTGCCGACATCAACACGGCGCGGATCGCCCAGAGTGACTTCCTGACCTCCGAAGAGAAGGGCAATATCATGTCCTCCAGCCCGGAGATCGCCCGTTCGTGTTGACGTTGCGATTGGGATGTGGCGCCCAGGGGAGAGCGGTTGATTGGGGTGGCGATTCAGTTCGAGCCGGTTGCGCTGCGCCCCACGCCCACCCCCAGACCCCGCCGGACACGCCGAGGATTTTGCCCACCGCTACGCCCGGGACGAGCTCTTCATTCCTATCAAGGAACCCTCCACTCGGGCCGTACCCAGTGGCAGGTGTAGCCGCGGGGATTGCGTTGCAAATAATCCTGGTGCTCCTGTTCCGCCGGGTAGAAAACGGCCGCGGGTTCGAGCGTCGTCGCGACCGGCCCCGGCCATTTGCCGCTGGCGTTGACCATGTTGATGACGTCTTCCGCCGTGCGCTTCTGCTCGTCGTCCTGATAGAAGATGGCGGAGCGGTATTGCGTGCCGCGGTCGTTGCCCTGGCGATTGAGGGTGCTGGGGTCGTGGACCTGGAAGAAGAATTCCAGCAGTTGCCGGAAGGAAATGCGTTCCGGATCGAACGTCAGCTCCAGCGCCTCGGCATGGCCGCTCTTGCTGTCATGCGTGTCGTGATAGGTGGGGTTGAGCAGATGGCCGCCGGTGTAACCGACGCGCGAGGCGGTGACGCCCGGGAGGGCGCGGAACAATTCCTGCATGCCCCAGAAACACCCACCCGCTAGAATGGCTTTGCACATACGGTCTCCTTGGAGAAGACAGGAAAGGGGACATTCAACAGTATCCCCTGGATGGGCTATCCTGGGGAAACAAAGAGACAGGGCCACTCAGGGTTTATTCGTGGTATGCCAACTGTCGTACTCTATCCCTTCAAGCGATTTCGCCCAGCATACCTGTCTTTTAACAATTGAGGACACGCAAAGGTCCGACAATTGTCGATAATCAGAATGACCCTTTGCTGCCTTCACGAGAACGAAACCATGGAGATCCTGGCCGGGCCATCGTCGCGGCAGTTGACCTGCGTGAAGCACTGGGCCCGGATCGGCCGGGGGGCTAACTATCCAAGCGGAAGAGAGGTGGAGGGCTGACGACGCATCCTGCCTGGATCTCCCATCTTAAGAGTGAACCAACGGACAGATCTGTACGCTTGCCTAGCGGCCGGTTGTGGCAAATAATCCTATTCGGAGGCCCACCGATGGTCGGCGGCCCCGAACATGGACACAGGAGTCCGGCATGAATTTGGTCAAGGTGGTCGAGTTCGAGCACGAGGGCGAGACGCTGGTGAGGTTCGAAGGCGGGCGATTCGCCCACGGATTCCCCGGCAGTAAGCGGCGAGCCTACATGCTGGAGGCGCCGGACGGATTTGCCGTCGACTGGGAAGCGGCCCAAGGTCGGTATCCGGTCACGGAGCAAGAACTGGAAGAGCTGATGCCATCGACACAGCCGTTCGCCCACACCTTCACGCAAGGCGCGCAGATCCAGCGAGAAGCAAGCATCACCGCGACTGCCGCTGTCCAGCACGCCCAGAGCGGCCCGTCAGGGCGGTTCGGGTTTCGGCTCGTGAAGGCGATCGAGCCCGACGCCGAAGGGGTGACCATGACCGTCCCCTCCTGAACCTCCGCACTTGGCCATCCGCCCGGGAGCCCCCAAACTTCCATCGCAAATGGATCGGATTTGGGTCTCTGCGTCGGCTCCCGCGAACCTCCCGACCTCTCCCGCCGGAGGCCGGGCGGTTTCGATTCGTCCCCGTCAAAAGCAACCGGCCCGACACTCCTCGCGGGGTGCCGGGCCGTTCATTTCGCAACCGCGATTCGCAACCTTCGCGGTTCCCTGCAGTCCGTTTCGCAACCGTTTCGCGGTTGCTTTTGACCTAAGTCGAATCGGGGCGGCGGGATTTGAACCCACGACCTCTAGACCCCCAGTCTAGCGCGCTAGCCAAACTGCGCTACGCCCCGTGCCAGGTTCGGGAAAGGTGTCACGGTTGAGGTGACTTTCCCCGAAGGCAGGTGCATTGTAAGATCCTCGGCGGTTCTGTCAATCCAGACGGGGGAGAAGTTTCTCGTGGACCATTTCGCGGATCGGTTGGCGGCGGCGATTCGTCGGACGGGGAATGCGGTCTGCGTCGGGATCGACCCGAAGCCCGAGGACCTGCCCGAGGGGTTCCTGGACGGGTATTCCGCCGATCGCGCGGGGGTGGCCGGGGCGCTGGACGCGTTCGGCAAGGCGGTGATCGGGATCGTCGCGGGGAAGGTGCCGATCGTGAAGTTCCAGGCCGCCTATTACGAGGCCTACGGGCCCGAGGGGATGGCCGCTCTCTACGAGACGATGGTCGAGGCGAAGCGGGCGGGGCTTCTGGTGATCCTGGACGGCAAGCGCAACGACATCGGCTCGACCGCCGAAGCGTATGCCCGGGCCTATCTGGGTCGCGTGCCCGTCGCCGACCATTTCACCGAGTCCTGGGACGCCGACGCTTTGACGGTGAACCCTTACCTGGGCAGCGACGGCATCAACCCGTTCCTCAAGCTCGCCAGTCGCGAGCACCGGGGGATTTTCGTCCTGGTCCGCACCAGCAACGCCTCGGCGCGAGAGTTCCAGGACCTCGTCGCCGACGGCCAGCCGGTCTACCGGCACGTGGCGGCGAAGGTCGCGAGCTGGGCCGAGCCCCACCGGGGCGAATGCGGCTACAGCCTCGCGGGGGCGGTCGTGGGCGCAACCTATCCCGCCGAGTTGCAAGAGCTTCGGGCCGCCCTGCCGGGGATCTGGTTCCTGGTGCCGGGTTATGGCACCCAGGGGGGCACGGCGGCGGATGTCGCCGGGGCGTTCGATGAGAACGGGCTCGGCGCGATCGTGAACAACTCGCGCGGGATCATCTTCGCCTACACCAAGGCGAGCTATAAGGCCAAGTTCGGCGCGGACTGGAAGGCGGCGATCGGCCAGGCCGTCCACGACATGGTGGAGGACCTCGCTGTGCACACAAGTTGCGGCAAGTTGAGGGGTTAGAGCGGGAGCCCTTCCGCCCGCTTGCGGATGGCCGGGTTGGGGTGGTTCCTGAGGGCCTCAACCCGCTTGGGCCCGAGGTGCTTGGCCGTGACCCGCCCGGCCTGGATTGCGTCGAGCAGGACGTCGGTCCGCGTGGGGTCGCGGAGGAGGGCGTCGAGGGCGAAATTCTGGTTACCCTTCGAGTCGTGCTCGAAGCCCGAGAGCAGCACGAGTGCTACGACTTTGCCGTGCTCGTGGACGTCCCCGAGGGCGCTGATCGCTCCTTGCATCAGTTCGTTGTCGGTGCCCTTCGCGAGGTACCGGACGAGCTGGGCGCCGCGGAGGTCCCAGGGCTCGACGCCGAGCATGCGGAGGGCGTCGTAGCGGGTGCCGTTCTTGACCTTCGGGTCGTCGGCCATGGCCGAGGCGAGGGTCAGGGCACGCTTCCAGCGGGCGGAGAGCGGCTGGTTCTCGTGTAGGATCTCCGCGACCCGCTCGCCCGGCCAGATGCCGACCAGGCCGAGGCCGTTGATGATGCCGCCGCCGATGACGACGGCCTGCCAGTCATGGAGCGGCTTGCCGTCGGCGGGGAGGGTGACGTCGAGGATCCGTCGGATCTCGGCCGCGTCGTTCCGCTTCCCGGCGGCGACGGTCACGCGCCAGATCCAGGGGATGCGTCGGTATTCCTCGGGCGTGCCCGGAGTGAGGTCGGCGACCAGGGCCGCGAGGATCTCGGCGGATTGCTTCGGGTTGTCCGCGACGATGGCCTCGCGTGCCTTCTGGGGGACCTTGTCGTCGAGGATGGCCTTCGCCAGGGCGGCTGGGTCGTCGGCCCGGGCGATGGGGTTGGTGATGACGAGAGAAGCCAGGATGACCGTTATCGCTCGTTTGATCATTTGATCCTCGCTTTAGAATGTGCTGGTGGGTCCGCGCCGGGCGAGGGTCTTTAGATCCCGCCCCAAGATGGATCGAAGGGGACCACCGGAACGGGTCTCCAGACCGCTAGCTTGGGAATGGGTCTGGAGACCCGGTTTGGTGGAACGGCGTGTCGAGGGTGGGGGCGGGGTCTGGAGACCCTCGCCCAGCGCCTCGCGACCGGCGCCTCGCGACCCTCGCCCATCGCTTCGTGGCCCTCGCCCAGCGGAAACGAGAGTCGAGATTACGGGTCAGTTCATCTCGGCTTCCAGCGGGCCGGCGAGGTCGGTGTGGAAGAAGAGGCGGCCGGGGAGGGTGGGCATGAAGGAACTGGGGACCCAGGGGTCGGGGCCGTAGCGGAGGGTCATCCAGAGGCTGGTGCCCTGCCACTGCATCCCGCGCCCGAAGGTGCCGTCGGCGCCGCCGATGATGCGGTCGGCCTGGAGGAACAGGCCGGGGCCGATCGTGTTCGCGAAGGCGGGGACGAGGGTCGTCCGGCTCTTGAAGCTGGTCAGGGCGTTCTGCTCGATCGTGAGCGGGTGCAGCCGCGCCCCGATGCGATGCGTCTGGGCCTTCCAGGCGTCCACGCTGTCGTACTCGGCCGCGAAGTGCGGCTCCCAGAACGCGATGTGGCAGACCCGGCCGATGCCGAAGATCACCGAGAGTTCCGCGCCTTGCTTCTTGAGTTCGGCGATCCGCTCGCCGTAGCTCGGAAGCTTATCGGGCGTGGCGAACCAGCGCTGATTGGTGGGGACGGTGGCCGAGCCGAGGGGGCCGTAGAACGCCCCTTCCATGGCGTTCTGGAACGAGCCGGGGTTGTCGGATGCGAGCGTGTTGCCATCCTTATCGCTCCACTCGTCCATGTTGAACCCGTAGACGTGCCCGCAGGGGACGCCCCACTCCTTGAGGAAGTAGACGGCCCAGCGGTACATCCCCATCGGGCCGACGGGGAGGATCAGCGCGCACTTGCGCCCTTCCTTGTGGGTACGCTGGATCGTCAGGGCGATCTCGTGGCCGAGCATCGTGTCGAAGTCGGTCAGCGAGGTGCAGGGGACGGGCTCGAAGCCGGGGCTCCACCAGGGCTGGCGGTCGGTGACGGTCGAGGGCGGGTGGGAGCAGCAGGCATCGATCTTCGCGAGGTCCCACCCCTGGGGCAGGAAGCCTTCCATCATCGAGCCGGCGTAGGTGGTCAGGAGGTTCATGCGACGATCGGTCCCCGGTGGTTTATCCAAGGCCGGGGACCGCTCGCCATACCGACGACCGACAAGGGCGGGCCGCCCCCGGGAATCGCCCGCATCATCGCGCGCGACGGGGGCCCGGTCCAGTTACTTCCCGCGCTTCGCCTTCGCCTCGGCCTCCTTGCGGGCCTTCTCGTAAGCCTCGCGCTCCTGCCGTTCCTGCTCGTTGAGGATGTCGATCAGGTCATCTTTCGCGCCGGGGACGGTCAGGTCCTGGCCTTGCTTGACGATCGCGAGGAAGCCGATGCACATCTCGTCCGTGGTCGCCTCGCCCCACTTCACCAGCCTGGGCGGGTGGTTAGGGTTCCGGGGGTTCTTGTCCGAGTTGTCGTAGACGCCGACGACCTTGAGCTTCGACCCCTTGGGGATGTCGATGGGCCTGTCGAAGTAGTAGGTGTTCTGCCAGTTGAAATCCCAGTCGCCGATGCGGACGAGGTCCTTGGTCTTGCCATCGGGGAAGATCACCGACATGGACATTTGCTTGCCCAGCAGGTGCATGTGCGGGGGTCACGGCGAGGGCGGTGACGTCGGCCGGGATCTCGCGCTCGACGTCGACGTTGATCCGGTCCTTCCTGGCCGGCAGTTGCATGCCGAACTGGGCGGCCCAGGTCCAGTGGAGGGTCTGCTTGACGGGTTTCTTGCTGAGGTAGAGCCCCATCTGGGTGCGGTCGACCTCGGGCTTGCCGCTCGGGTGATAGTGGACCTGCATCACCACGTCGGCCCCCTTCGGCAAGGACCGGCCGATGCCGTCGGGCAGGAAGCTCGGCTCGTTGCCGGGGGCCCAGCCGCCGAGGTCGCCGTGGACCTCGACTCCCGGCCCCGCGAAGCACGAGTAACCCTCGCCGGAATCCTTCGCGTCCTTCTTGCGGCCCTCGCCGGAGATATCTACATAGCTCAAGAGGTGGTGCACGACGCGGCGGTTGCCGGGCCGATACTCGATGGCCGAGATGTAGACGTCCTTCGGCAGGTTGGTCGGCAGGACGAAGCATCGGTAGATGTCCTCGCCGCTCGCGGGGATCTCGAAGTCCTTCGCGGGCTGGAGGATCAGGTCGGGCGTGCCGAGGGCCCAGCCTTCATTCGAGGCGACCGGCGCGGCGGGGAGGTCGGCGGGGTTGCCCTCGGGGGCACCCTGGTCGACCCAGTTGTTGATCGTCGCGATGTCGTCGTCCGACAGGGCCCGGCTGTGCTTGAACGTCGCGCCGAAGTTCGGGTCGGGCTTCCAGGGGGGCATGCGGCGGTCGGACACCACGCCAGCGAGGTCGCCCGCGCGCTTCTGGGCCTGGGCGAAGGTCTCCAGCGGGAACGGCCCGACCTGCCCTTTTCGGTGGCACTCGACGCAGTTCTTCCTGAGGATCGGCGCGACGTCGCGGGTGTAGGTCGGCTTGGCGACGCCGCTCACGGGCTCCGGCAGCGGGCAACCGACGGCCTCGACGTAAGCCGTCTCGGGGGCCTTGCCGGACAGGAGCGCGGCGACGGCGTCGCCCAGCTCGTTGGTGCGGTGCTGGAGGTTCCGCTTGCCACGCGCGGCGAATTGATCGTCGATCCGTCCGTGGTAGCGGGTCTTGCCCTGATCGTCGAGCACGAAGACCTCGGGCGTGACCTTCGCACCCAGCCTGCGGGCGATCCGGCCGCGGCGATCGACGCCGAGCGGGAAGGGCAGGGCGAATTCCTTCGCGTGCTCGGCGATGTCGGACTCGGACAGGTCGTCATTGAGCGAAAGGCCGACGACCTTCAACGGCTTGCCTTCCCAGGACTTCGCCAGGCGGATCAGAGTGGGGCTGTAGGCGTTCGAGATCGGGCATTCGCTGGAGTACAAGAGGATGACCAGCACGCCACCCTTCGGGGCGTCGAGCGAGATGGACGTCCCTTGCAGGCTGCGCACCGAGACATTTTGCACGGCAGAGTCAGCCGCCCGGACGACAGGGGCGAGTCCAAGAATCAAGAAAGCCGAGAGCGTTAGCGCGGAAGGAACAACGTGTTTGGAGCCGGTCGCCATGAATGCGATCCTCGGGGAGGAACGATGCGGGCACGGTCGCCACGGAACCCTTACGGCGAGACCACCGCCGAGGTGACCGCACGCGTCGAAGCGAGGCGGGCCGACCTGCGGTTGGCCTTCGCCCCGGGCTTCCGTGCCATTGTAACGGATCCAGATGACGCCTCGGAGACGATTATCTGATCCGGACACGGCGGATGCCGTCCTTCCACCAGTCTCCGAGGGGGCCCCGGGTGAGGCTCTTGCGGGCGTTGTCGGCGGTGGCTTTTTTCAGGTCGAGGTCGGCCCGCACGGATTCGTCGCCGAAGATGCTGGCCTCGTGCAGGATGTTGCCGTCGGGGGCGATGATCCGGCTCTGGCCGTGGGAGCCGGAAGTGTCCTTGTTGGCCGGGGCGTTGGCCTGGACGATGTAAACGGTGTTCTCGACCGCCCGCGCCTGGATCTGGGCGCGATAGGGCCCGATCTTGGACTCGGCCGTGACGCCCGACTCGTGCGAGATGTAGAACACGACCCGCGCGCCGGCCAGCACGGGCAGCCGGACGAGTTCGGGGTAGCGTTCGTCGTGGCAGATGATGACGGTGCACGGGACCCCGTCCAGGCGGAACATCGACAGGTGGTCGCCGGGCGTCGGCCAGGTCTCGGCGAGCTGGACCTTGTGGTAGCGCTCAATGACCTCGCCCCTGTCGTTGATGATCAGGGCGGAATTGAACAGATTCGTCCCCTCGCGATAGGCCGAGCCGATCACGGCGTTGATGCGATTCGCCTTGCAGGCTGCCGCCACCTCGGCGATGGCCGCGTCGATCGCCTCGGCCCTGAGCGACTTCACCACGTCCTCGAAGTAGCCGGTGAGGGCGCACTCGGGGAACTCGGCGACACGGACGCCGTCTTTGGCGCATTCGGCCAGCCTTGCCTTGATCTGCGCGACGTTCTCGGCCAGGACGCGCGAGGAACGGAGCTGGACTGAGGCCACTCGCAGCGTCCTGGGCTCATCGGCGACGGCCTCTCCCAGCAGGCAGGCCACGCCGAGGAAGACGAATGCGATGCGAATCACTTCGCCGCCCCCGTCTCGACCTTCAGCGGCCGCACCTTGAAGTTGCGGAAAGCGACGGGGCCGTGGTCGGCCTGGAGGAAGATCGGGCCCCTGGGGGTCTCCTTGTTCCGCCAGTTGTGGCCGGTGGGGTAGGGCAGTTCCAGGTTCTCCTGCACGACCTGGCCGTTGAGCAGGACCTTCACGAAGGTGGCGTTGGCGACCTTCTTGCCCGAGGCGTCGAACCTCGGCGACTTGAAGGCGATGTCCAGCGTCTGCCACTCGCCGGGGGACTTGCTGGCGTTCCGGAGCGGCGGATAACCCTTGTCGATGTGATGATACTTCGGCAGCAGTTCCGCGCGGGGGTACACGCCGCCGTTGTCGCTGGCCGTGGGCCTGGCGACGCCGTGGCTGTCGTAGATCTGGACCTCATACACGGCGTGCAGCTTGATCCCGGAGTTCGACTTCGTCGGCACCAGGAATTCCAGGTGCACCTCGACGTCGCCGAACTCCTCCTTCGTCACCAGGTTGATCGTCCGGCCGATCGGGCCGTTGACGATGGCGTCGTGTCCGGATTCGTAGGCGAGCCGCCTGGGGTTCTTGGGGTCGATCTTGACGTCCTTCGCGTAGACCCAGCCGTTGGAACCCCCCTTGAAGGCGTCGAACGAGTCCTTGCCGATGAGTTCGATCCAGCCTGGGTCGACGGCCTTGGCGTTGGGCATCAGGAGGGCGACGAACGCGAAACCGAGGAGCAGCGAACGGCGCGGGCTTGGCATGGTCGGACCCCTGGCGATGGCGAGCGGTTGGCGAGGTGCTGGGCTTCGATGTTAGGGGGTCGGCTGGGCGATTTCAACGAAGCATGCCCCCTACGGGTTGCCCCTTGATCGGCGCGCGGGTTGCGTCCATAACGTAAGCTGCCCGCATCCCCTGATCTGCAGAGTTGCCGGAGATTGCCCGTCATGAAGTCGCAACGCCTCGCCGTTTCCGCCGTCGTCCTCGCGATCACGCTCGTGGTCGGTTCCACCAACGCCCGCGCCGGCTGGCCGATCGGCCGGGGTCGGGTGATCTCCGGGCCGGTGGTCACCTCGACCGCCCCGTACTACGGCCGGACGGGCGCCAGCCTTGCCCCGCCGGTGACGGTCGTGGCGCCTTACAGCTATTACATGGCCCCCGTAGGGCACCCGGCGCGGACGTATGTCGGATATGGCGACAACGACTTCCCGTTCCACGGACAGATCTACGGCCAGCCCTACGATCCGTGGACGTGGGTCGGATTGAGCCGGTGAGGCGGATTCAAGCGCCGTCCCGGTGGACGGTCTCCATCGAGAAGGCGGGCAGGCAGATCGCGATGTACTCGGCGCCCTCGGGTTCGGGGGTGCTGTAGCGGACCCATTCGCCGGCCTCGGTGAAGATCGCCTGGCCCGCCTTGACTTCCATGAGGCCCGAATTCGACTCGACGCGGAGCACCCCCTTGAGGACGACCGTGTACTCGTCGAACTCGGGCGTCTGGCCCGGCTCGACCCAGCCGGCGGGGCTCCGCATGTGGGCGACGCTCAGGCGAGTGTCCTTCGTATTCACGCGGCCGACGTACTCGTCGATGAGCTTGGGCTTGTTGCCGGCGGCCTCGACGCGGGTCGGGCCTTCGATCAGGCGGGGCATGGCGATGTCCTGTCTGGACAGGGTCGGGGATGACGCGGAACTATAATGACCGGATGACCCGGCGGAATCGAGGCCGGGGCCGTCTGTGTCGGAGTCTGTGTCTCGCGGAGCCCGCCCGATGGATCACACGCCGCCGTCTCGCTGGAAATCGCTGCTCGGCCTGGTCGGCTGGCTCGCCGTCTGCTTCCTGGCCGCGTTCATCGGCAGCTCGGCGACCTTCGGTGGGTTGCGCGAGTGGTATCCGACCCTGAACAAACCCTCGTTCAACCCGCCGAACTGGATTTTCGGGCCGGTCTGGTCGACGCTCTACACCCTGATGGCCATCGCGGCCTGGCTCGTCTGGCGCGAGCGAGGCTTCTCGCGAGGTGCCTGGCCTCTCGGTCTGTTCGTGGTTCAGCTCGTCCTGAATGCCCTCTGGTCGATCCTCTTCTTCGGGATGCGGAACCCCGGCGGGGCATTCGCGGAGCTGGTCGTCTTCTGGGTTGCCATCGCGGCGACGCTCGCGGCGTTCTTCCCGATCAAGCGGCTGGCGGCGATCCTGCTGGTGCCGTATCTCGGTTGGGTTTCCTTCGCGGGGTTGCTGAACTTCATGATCTGGCGGCTGAACGTCTAGCTCGGAGTGCGGAAGCTTGCTCCCCGTTGCGACGGAGAGGGTGACCCAGGTTGGATCCCTGATCGGGCCGGTTACTGGTGGGCGTCACACGCGGAGGAAGCTCCGCGAGAACACAGCGGAAGCAAGCTTCCGGACTCCGGGTGGATCATGGCGACAAATCCGACGCGACAGCAGCAGCAGGCGTGCGACAACCTCGCCGAGGCTATCCGGCTCGTGTTCGAGGCGGCGAAGCTGGACGGCAAGGTGACCTGGACTCTCGGGGAGTCGAACGCCCTGGTTGCCCTGCTTTCGAAGGCGGTCGGACCGTTCGACGGGGCGGAGATCACCCGTCGGGCCCTGATCCGCCGCGTCCGGACGATGGGGATGCCCGAGAGTGCGGCGGAACTGCTGACCCTGCTCGACGGTGAGGTCAAGCCGCTGGAACTGATGCTCTGGAACGACGAGAGGCTTCGAGGTCGGGTCGCCGAGCTGGAGGCGGAACTCGGCGACGTTTGATTGTCGGTTCACTTATTGTCGGACGCCCCGGTCTTGACGGGGGTGTCCTCGGCATTGCCCCAGTCAGACCATCCGAGGTAGTAGTTCCGGGCCTTGAAGCCGAGCCGGCTGGCGACAAAGGCGTCGACCGACGCCCGGCCGCCTCCCTGGCAATGGGTGATGACGGGCTTCCCGGGTTTCAGGCCGGCGGCCTCGAACTTGGCGCGGAGGGCCGTCTCGTCGAGGAACCGGCCGTCCTTGTCGACGAGGTCGGACCACTCCAGCGGGCAGGCGTCGGGGATGTGCCCGCCGCGCTTCGACATCTTCCGCTCGCCGGTGTGCTCGGCCGCGCTCCGGGCGTCGACGATCTGGAACTCGCCTGACTTCAGGGCCCCCAGCACGTCCTCGCGGTTCGCCAGCCACTCGGGTTGGAAATTCACCTTGAACGTCCCGGCGCCGGGCTTGGCGGAGTCGGTGGAGGTCGGGAAGCCCTCCTTCGTCCAGAGGCCGACGTTGCCGTTGATGAGGGCGACGTCCTTCACGCCGAGGTAGCCCAGGAGCCACCAGAGCCGGGCGGCGTCGAGCTGCTTCGCCCCGTCGCAGACGACGACGCGGGTCGCGTCGGTCAGGCCGAGCGAATCGATCCACGTCTGCCAGGCCGCGCGGTCCTGGAAGCCGCCAGGTTTCGAGGCGAGGGCCTGGGCGGCCTTGGAATCGACCAGGATCGCGCCGGGGATGTGCCCTTTCTCGTAGTCGGCCTTCGCGCGGGGGTCGAGGATCCGGACGTTCGGCTGTTCGAGCCGTGACTTGAGTTCGGCCAGGGAGAGCAGATTGGCCGGGCCGTCGGCGAGGGCGGGGGCGGCGATCAGGCAGCAGAGGATCGGGGCGAAGGCGAGGCGTCCGGACATCGGCGATCTCCCTCGGGGTGCAGTCGGAATCGTCTGGGCGTTTCGCAGGGGAGATTGTTTACGCGAGAATCCCGGTAGTCAACGGCCCTCTCGGTGGGAATCGCCCCCGAGAGGCGGCGGACCTTGGGGCGTCCAATATCGGGCACCGCCGAACGAATGTTTGCCGGAGCGACCTGTTCGCACTACACTTGCGTTCCGCATGTCGCCGGGATCCTCACCTCTCCCCCGGCTGTTCGACCGTCCCGGAGAGCCTGCTCATGTCGTCGAACTCCGAACCGTGGCCGTCGTCCCCGCTGCTCGAATCGTCGGAAAGCCCCGAGACGGATGCGGTTCCGGAGATCGCGGGCGGGGGAGACCCGGCCGAGCCGGACAAGGTTGAGCCCGCGCCGGACGTCCAGGCCGAGCCCGCGCCCTCGGCGTTGCCCGTGGCGGCGCAGGAGCGTGTGCAGTCGGTCGACGTCCTCCGAGGGGTCGCGCTGCTGGGCATCCTGGCGATGAACATGGTCGGTTTCGCCTGGCCCGGGTCGGTCTACTCCAACCCGCACGCTCTGCCCGATCCGAACGCCTGGGACACCTATTTCTGGGTCATCCAGCGCCTGCTGTTTGACACCAAGATGATGACGACCTTCTCCATGCTCTTCGGGGCGGGGCTGGTCCTCATGAGCGAGCGAGCCGCCGCACGAGGGGCGCGGCTGATCGACGTCTACTACCGACGCGTGACGTGGCTGCTCGTGATCGGCCTGATCCACGCCTACCTGATCTGGGACGGCGATATCCTCGTCGATTACGCCCTCGGCGGGTTCCTCCTGTACCCGTTCCGCAAGCTCCGGCCGGCCTGGTTGCTGGTGCTGGGGACGCTCGCGATCCTCACCATCGTCCCGCTGTTCATGGGCTTCCTGAGGGTCAACGACTGGATGCGGCAGACCGCCGAGCGGGGCACGGCCGAGATCCGCGCCGGGCGCGACATCGGCATCCAGGACCGCGTGGTCCGCCGGGCGTACCTCAAGATGGAGAAGTCCCGCGAGAAGAAGCCGAACTACGTCAAGAATCTGGAGAAGGAGCTGAAGACCTACCGGGGCGGCTACGGCGGGATCGTGGCCGACCGCGCCCCGACCCTGTTCTTCGGGCAACTCATCGGGTTCCCGCTCGGGATGGGATTCGTCGTGGTCGGGCGGATGCTCCTGGGCATGGGGCTGATGAAGCTGGGGTTCTACTCGGCGGCGCTCAAACGAGAGACCTACTGGAAGATCCTGATCTGGTGCTACGGCCTGGGCTATCCGGCCGTGCTGTTCGACATGGTGCACAACGTCGAGACGGGGTTCTTCGACCCGGGTTACGGGCTGAGCGGGGGATTCCTGCTGAACTACCTCGGAAGCGTGTTCGTCGCGATCGGACACGGGGCCCTGGTCATGCTGATCTGCCAGGCCGGCGCCGCGACCTGGCTCACCAGCCGCCTCGCCGCCGCCGGCCGCATGGCCCTGAGCAACTACCTTTTCGACTCGATCCTCTGCACCACGCTCTTCTACGGCTACGGCCTCGGCTGGACCGGCACCATGCACCGGGCCGAGTTGGCGGGGCTCGTCCTGGCGATCTGGATCTTCCAGCTCACCCTCAGCCCGGTCTGGCTGCGGTTCTTCCGCTACGGGCCCGCCGAGTGGATGTGGCGCTCCCTCACATACTGGAAGTTCCAGCCCATCCTCCGCGCCGCGTAGGGTGGGCACCGCCCACCGTTGCGTTGGATCGAAATCGGCGGAATCCCAACGCAGTGCGCGAGGGCCGAACGCGATGGGCGAGGGTCTCCCGACTCCGTCCCAACATCCATCGAAGGAGACCACATCATCGGGTCTCCAGACCTTTCCCCAACGGAACGGGTCTGGAGACCCGATTTCGTCGTCCGGCGCGGCCGATGCTGGGGCGGGTCGGGAGACCCGCGCCCCTCGCATCCGAGGCTCGCCCCGGCGGAGCAGACGACTATCCCATTCGTGTATGCCAACGCGATGGTGGGCGGTGCCCACCCTACGGGACGCGGTTCATCGTGTAGTGGCCGATGCTGGGCCAGGCGGGTAGGTTGACGCGGATCTCGTAGATGCGATCCGCGATGGGTTTGCCTTTGAGTTCAAGGTGGGCGGACAGGCCGTCGTCGGAGAGATTGACCCGCTCGACGCCGACGACTTCCTCATCGACCGGGGGCGAGTGATAAGCGCCCTCGAAGACGTGATGGTAGCGTCGGAGGGCGTAGGTGGAAGCCAGGGCAGCCTTTGATCGGTCGGCGGGCGGTTGCCAGAAGTGGAGCAGGAAGCCGTCGGGCTTCGCGCGGATTTCGCGGATCCCGAAGGCGGACTTGCCGTCGAACTTGACCCGGAAGATCGCGCCCTGCTCGGGCTCGCCGCCCCAGGCGGGCTCGCGGAGGCTGCCGACGTAGAGCGCGCCGTCGTTGCCGAAGGTCACGCACAGCGGGCCCAGCAGGTTCTCCAGGAACGGGTAGCACGCCCCCTGCGTCTGGCCGCCGACCTCTTCCAGGCTGGCACGGAGGATGAACCGGTTGTTGTACTCGCAGAGCACCAGCTGGCCGTCGACCGGCCCGAACCTCGACTTCGCATCGATGAACGTCAGCCCGTTCACGGACCGAGCCCAGGGGTAGGGGATCCGCACCGACGGCAGGATCGGCGTCCCTTTGCCCGACTTCGGATCGGCCTGGCTCGGGTAGCCGTACCAGCCCCCTTCGACCAGCGGCAGGATCTCGCAGGTCGTCTTCTGCTGCCCCTGATTGTCGGTGAAGAACACCGCGCCGTCCGACGGGCGATTGGCCCAGCCCGTCGGGTACCGCAAGCCCTCGGCGAGGATCTTCGTCGAGCCGTCGCCCGCCACCTGCACCGCCTTCCCGCGCAGGTAGTGCCGGCCCTTCACATCCTTCGCCCGGACGTCATCGGTGACCGGCGAGACGACGTAACCCCCGCCGGGTCCGTTCCAGCGGGCGATGCCCGTGGTCCAGTCGTGGTGATCGCGACTCACGTCCCAGGCGTCGCTCAGGGTCGTCCACTTCTCGGCCCAGCCGTCGCGGTTCTTGTCGGACAGCCGGAGCAGGGCACCTCGCGTGGCGATCAGGACGTCGTCCCCCTCCGTCGACAGCCCCAGCGGCCAGTGCGGTAGGGTGCCCGCCCAGCGCCGGTATGTCTCGGGTCGACCATCCTTGTCCTGGTCGACCAGGAGGAGCACTTCCCCGTCCATCGACCCGACCACGATGGTCCCGTCCGGTCGGGTGGCCAGGCAACTCGGGAGCACGTCCGGGGGCAGGGGGAGCCTCTGGATCGTATACCCCGGCGTTGTCGAGATCGGGTCCGCCGCCGAGGCGGTCATGCCCGGTAGGATCAGTCCCAGAACGAGGCAGACGTCCAAGGTTCGTCGCGTGTGCATGGACGCGATGATCCCAGCCCGGTAGGCGGCGGACAAGCCCTCGTGGTAAATTGCCGGGCCCGGTAACCGTGAACGTCGGAGCCCCGCCGTGGCCGAATCCTCGATCCTCAATCAGTTGATGGCCGTGATCGCCGAGCGCAAGAACAACCCGCCGGCCGAGCGGTCGTACGTGGTCTCGTTGCTCCAGGGGGGCGTCCCCAAGATCGGGGCGAAGATCACCGAGGAGGCCGCCGAGGTCGTCGAGGCCGCCGACGAGCCGGGCGATCAAGGCCGGACCCACCTCGTCAAGGAAGTGGCCGACCTCCTCTTCCACAGCATGGTGATGCTCGGCTACCGCGACATCCCGTTCACCGAGGTCGAATCCGAACTCGGCCGACGCTTCGGGATCAGCGGGATCGCCGAGAAGGAGTCGCGCGGGAAGTCCAACCCGTCCTGAACGGGTGGATAAGCTGTGATCCGATCCATCCCGTTCAGTTCCCGCCCATCATCCCGCCGCGCCAGCGGATGATCACACCTGCGCCGTTCGGCGTGTTGAACCGGCGGATGACCGGCGGATTGGCCCCGTCCCCGGCTCCGTTGCCCAGCCCATTCGGGCCGACGCCGACGGGCGGCCAGGGCATGTTGGGCCCCTGCTGCATCATCTTGTTCATCTGCTCAACGTCGCGCTGGAACTGCTTCTCCATCTGGTCGAAGAGGTCGTCGAATCCTCGGGCGGCGTTGCGCTGGAAGTCCCGCTGCCGGCCCATCATGCGGTTGACCATCTCCTCGTGCATCTTGCGCTGCTGCTCGATGATCTTCCGGAGTTCCTCCGGCGGGATCGCCGGCCCACGGCCCCGGAACATCGGCTGCGGCGCCGGCGGATTCTTCTTGAGATCCTCGGCCGTGTCCTTCTTGATCTTCTCCAGTTCGGCGACCTCGGCCTTCTTCCGCTCCGCCTCCCTGGCGATGTCGTCGACGACCTGCTTCGCGGCGGGCGCGGGGCTGGCTGGTACGGGAACCGCCGGCGGGGCGATGGCCCGCGCCGCGACGCCCGGATCGGCCTTCGGTGCCTCCTTCGCGGCCGGTTGAGCGGGCGCAGCGGCGTCCGCCTTCGGCGCGACGACCTTCGGCCCGGCCAACCGCTCGACCGACAGCGGGGCCACCCGCTCGGCGACCTCCGTCGGTCGCCGCTCCGGCACCAGGCGGACCCAGGCCACGACCCCGAGAGCCAGGATCACCAGCGCCGCCGCCGGCACCAGCCGCGACGCCAGCCCGGAACTCGCCACGCCCTCCGAAACCTGGAGGATCGGGACGAGATCATCCCCGTCACCCACCTCGGGTTCGGCCGGCAACACCACGCCTTCCAATTCAGGCGAGGGCTCGGCCGGGATCAACCCTTCCAGGTCGAAATCCTCGGCATCCAGGTTCTCCCACCGCATCGGCACCGGCTTCTGTCCCGCCATACGATCGCCTCCGCACAGAACAGCGTCCTCGCTCTCCATCCTACTCCGAAACCGATCGCAAGGTTCGCTTCCATCATGATTGGGTCGTCAAAATGTCGCAAGCGGTCAACTCAGACTTTTTGTCTCGTCGGGCGCAAGTTGTTTGCACTGCAATCGGTTGCGCCAATCCGGACCGCGGCGGGACTGGCCGGGACGAAAGCCTGATCCGGGCCCAAGTTGCGCTCGCTTTTGCCTTCGATCGCGAGGACATCCCGGGGCGCGCCGAGACTGGTCGGGGGGGCGGGTTGTGGCAGATGCGTGGCAAGGTGATCGCTTATGCATCGCGATGGTCCTTCTGTGCCCGTCGCGGCCATCGCCTCCCGTTCGGGCGGGGCCACGGCGAGATCGGGCAGGGCGTCGAGCGCAGCGGCGGTATCGAAGATCGAGAGAGGCGAGTAGACGTTCAGTGTGAGCGTCCGGGTCTAGTGGCGCGCGAGGGTCTGTAGCGTCTTCGCGGGACGCCTGCCCGCGCGAGGATCGTGCAGAACGTGTGTCGGAGCCCGTGAAGGTCCACGCGGAGGCCCGACGAATCGATCGGCTCGATCCCTGCCGCGCCGAGGTCGAAGGCGATCATCTGGCCGGTCGTCGGCGGGAGATTCAGGAACACGGACGCGCCGGCGTTCTTGCCCGCTATCCAGGTGGACTTCCCCACGCCTGGCGGGCGCCGGGTTCACGGTTTTTGAGGCTCTCTCGTACCCGGCGGGTGACTTGTATCCCAGCGGGGAATAACGCTGGATCCGGTTGTAGAAGACTTCGATGTACTCGAAGATGCTGACCCTGGCTTCCTCCCTGGTCTGATCGTTCTCCCTGTGCATCAGTTCCTTCTTCAGGCTCGCGAAGAAGCTCTCCATATCGCGCCAAAGTGCAACGGTTCGACTGATCCGTTTCTCAAGCGGATTCATCATGGGACCTGCATGCGCACCGACGATCCGAACTGTGCGGAGCCCTGGTGGGCATTCCCGATGCTTGCAAGGATTTCCGCGCCCCTGGAAGATGGGTGGGCAAAACGGCATCCGACGCGACATTCCTGGCGGGGCTAGCCAATGGGCATCCGGCGCATCGTCCCGAACGTCGTCAGCGACCGTCCCGACCTCTGCCGGGACTTCTATTCCGGCTTCCTCGGTCTCCGGGTCGGCATGGATATGGATTGGATTGTGACGTACATCTCGCCGGAGAACCCCACCGCTCAGATCAGCGTCGTCCGGGGCACGCCCCCGACGTCCGGGCCTCCGGCTGTGACCCTGAGCGTCGAGGTGGACGACGCCGGGCAGTCGCACCGCGAGGCGGTCGCACGGGGATACCCGATCGTGTACCCATTGACCGACGAGCCGTGGGGCGTCCGTCGATTCCACGTCGCCGATCCTAACGGCGTGATCGTCAATGTCATGAGCCATCTGCCGCCCGACGCGTCGAGCCCGTCCGGGCCAGTCCCAGACGGCAATTGAGATGTCAGCCGAGACCAGGATGCGGAGGGGCCCCGGCCGCGCCGGGAGCCGAAATTGTCGAAACGATGCCGCGTCGCTTCGGGCTCGCGCACGTCCCTCGAAGCGGCGGATCCCCGGCCAGGCTGATCGGGATTGCGAGAGGCCAGTGCGGGGGGCATCGCCAGACGTTACCTCCGGCGACTTGCGGCGCAGCGTGTTCACGCCAGCACGGGCGCGGAATCCGGGTCGAGACGTTCGGGCGTCAGTCGATGCGCGGCGGCAGGGCTTCGGCGAATCCGATCGCCTTCGCGCGGTCGATCGCGGCCCGGTCGAGAAACGCGGCGATTGTCACGCGGTCGTGCGCGGCGGCCCGCGAAAGCCAGTCGGCACAGGCGATCGAGACGCGCAGCCCGATCGTCTTCGCGTCGCCCGTCTGCCGTTCTTTGTTCTTCGGGGATCGTTCCCCGCCGATTTTTTTGTGCGAGCCATCGGCGTGCCTCGATCCTTCAGGGTCGATCAGACACGCCGACTTTCTAGGCCGTACGCAACCCGGGCGCAAAAGAATATTCCCCGGACTGTTCTATCGCATGTGCCGTACGTACGGCGTGCTATTGTCCTGCCGGGTGTGAATGGCACTCGCGACCAACAACAAACCGCTCCGAAGCGTGGATCAGACGCCCCCGAGCCGGAAGCCCCGGGATCTGGACCCGAGGCCATGACCATCCTTTTCAACTCCGCGGTTGTCCTCAAGCCCCAGACCTTTGCCGCTGAGCTTTTCCCGCCCGCCGCCTCTCGCCCCGCCGACGTCTCGACCGTCTTCGCTCGAACCCGCGACGACGAGCCCAGCCTCGAGGACGCGACTCATATCACTTCCACGACGAGATCGCCGCCGCGCCTCGCGGGCCGCGCTCTGACCGACGTGGAACGCCTCGGGCGAGCCCCGGGTATCCCTCCCGCCCGAGCAGGTTACTCCGGAGGGGCTCCGGACTCGCGTCACGCTCGGAGGCCCGCGTCACGACGCCGACGCGAGGCCCTCCAGCCTAGACCGGCCCCGATCAAGCCCAGCGACAGTTGCCCAACGCTAGCCGGCTCCGGAACCGCCGTGGCAGTGAGACGCACATCGACAACCCCACTGGTGGTCACGTACCTCACCGCGCCGGGATCCCCCTGCGTCCCTCCGAATAGCTTCCGCGTGATCGCGTGATCGCCGGCAAAGACATAGCGCCCCGGTTCGAGCCTCTGCACGAGATCGGCATCCGTCCCAAACTCGATGACGCTACTGCGATCGCCCACCCGGGCAAATAACGCGTAATACCTGGTGCGCGAGTCCAAATAGGAATCTGGCTGCAAGGATGTGAACTCGTCTGCGCCGGCGTGATATTTGATCGCGAGGTCGATGGGCTCGGTGACATCGAAGGTGATCGCGAACAGGCTGTAGAACTCCGTGTTGGAAGCAAACCGCGCGAGAGGATCGACGGGCGACCGGACTTGATTGGTGAAGGTCACCCTGAGGTTCAGCTCCTGCTTGGCGCCCGATTCGAACTCGTTGAGATTGGCAACCACGCGGCTGAACGCCGAGTTGTCCCCCCTCGCGACGGACAGGACATCGCCGAACCCATTGGACGAGGGGATGCCCGTCAGCAGTTTGTCGGTGTGTTGATACTCCGACCCCGCCAGGATTTGTGCCGTCTGGTGATATTCGTAGTACGCATCCGTGACAATGATCATGTCCGCCCGGGCGACCGACCCCGTCAGGAACAGGATCGCTAGGATCCCGTGAGTTTGGATCGCAGCGCGATTCATGGACCGCCTCCTTCTGCTAGATCAGGGACGCGACGACACGTCCCTCCCTTCAGGGAATCACCGTCGGCCGGAAAGAGTGACAGATTTTCTTTTGAACCCGGATCGCACCCCGGAGGCCGCCGTCCCGCCCCAATGGATCGAAACCGGAAGGAAATCAGCGGCCCACACGGGCGCGGCGCCCGGCCGGACCGGATCCCCTCGCGCCCGGCCGGTCACTGCGGATGATCCTCGCCCGTCGTCGACCGAACAACCGACCCGGAGCCCCGACCATGGCGACCTCGACTCGCCCACTCGCCGGCCCCGTCCCGACGCCGTACGCCGAGCGCAACGCCATGATCATCCACGCGATCGTCGCCGTGGGTCGGAGCGAGAAGACGCAGCGCATGCGACCTGCAAGACATGTCGATTGATCTGCTCGGCCCGAGGACGATCGAGAGCCTCGCGGATCACGGGGTCCGGGTTGCAACCGGCCGCCCATTCCCAGGGCAACGCGATCGAGATGGCTCGCGTCAATGAACTCGCCAGTGTCGCGTTCTGCGAACTTATCCCGAACCCGAACGCACCGGGGTTGCCCCTCTTGCGCGAGGACATGGAGCGGAATCGCGAGGCGATGGCTGGCTTGCTGGCGGACTTTGCCGAGTTTGAACGAGAGATCCTCCGCGAGCGTCTCAAAGCCGGGATCGTCCAGTCCCGCAAAGAGGGCCGACCGCACGGGCGACCTCCGACAGCGTCGCGGAAGGCCGGCGAGGTCCTCCGCCTCACAGACGAGAGGGTTTGTCGCTCGGAGATCGCCCGGCGACTCGGGATCGGCCGGACCTCGGTGCGTCGAATCCTGGCCGAGGGCGGCATCGATCTACCGTCGAATCGGAGTTGACCTGGGGGTTGAGGTTGCCATGCCCCACGCTTGATTCCGATTCCTTTGGGCCGTGCGAGACGGTCCCCGAAACCATCATGCCCGCCGGAGGGGACCCTTCCCAGACGTCCTCCACCGGACGCTTACGACTGACTGACCACTCTCGCATGCGGTGCTCTTGGTCAGGTGCCGAGCCCCTCCATATCGGCGAATCCAGCCCTCCTTCGCAGCCCGGGTCGGCGGCCCGGTCGTGCGGGGCGGGTCTACTCCGGCAGATAGCCCGGATTTCCCGGCGCGGGCGGATCCGGCTCGACTCCGCGCCAGGGCATCAGCGACGCCCGGCGATACTTGGATTCGAGACCCTCGAAATAGTCCGCGCACGCGACCGCGAACTTGGCCATGCCGTCTTGTTTCCGCCCCGCGATCGAGCGCCATCCGACCGCGTGTTGTCCGTACTGGTTCGCGAGCCCGACGTAGCGGAAGGACAGGACCGCGAGACGCCCGCCCCAGAGTAGGAACGCGACGGCCGCGACGGCGAGCATCAGGGTTCGGGTCCGGGTTTGCGGCAGTCTCATCGCGATCCCTCGGCCACCTTCGTGCTCGAATGGAAGCCCGCCGATCATGGGACGCGGCATGGACTCGTTCTCGACGGGCGCGGCCTTCCACGTCTCGGCTACACGATAGTGCAATCCCCCATCCGGGCATCGCCGTCGTTCGAGTGGGGTTCGTGCTCGACGGCGAGCGAGAGGAATTGTTCGAGTTCCAGGTCGGCCAGGCAGGACCATTCCCCGTGGCGCGGAGAGTGAAACAACAGGGCGCGGCGAACCCGCTCGACGCGGACGCGGTCAAGCCTTGCTGCTGGGACAGCCCACGTTCCGGACGAGCTGATTTGGGGCTCTGCTAACACATTCGTCGCCATCGCTCCCGAAATGAGCGGGCTCGAACGTACCCGGCCGGATCTCTCGCTCGATCCGAGCGCCGCCTAGAAGGCCGGCGACTTTCGTCAGGACGGCCGCTCCCGATGCCCCCTTGGGAGTGCCCGACGTACCGCGAGGGTATCCAAGGTTGAGCGTCGCAGCGAGGCCCGGGTCTGCGTCGCATTTCCAGACCCATCCGTCTTCGAGCGTGACGACAAGTCTATCGTCGTCGCAAACTAGCCGCCCGATCATTGGGACGTCCTCCGCTAGAGCGCTTCGTTCTCCGGCACGATCATCGTCCGATGCGAGAGCCGTAACAAGCCCCCGGCGATTTCACTCTAGCCCCATTGCGATCGTCAGGGTGGCACCCCGACGCGAGGTATCATTCACGCATTCGGCGCGCGCCGGGTGTCCGTCGGCACCATACCGCACCGCCGCGTGGTCGGGGCGCGGATGTTCCTCGATCAGTCACTCCCCAAACTCGACACGGAAGGGGGCGATTCGGCCCGCTCTGCGCGTCGCGCCCTTACGAACGATACGCCAAACGGGGCCGGGTCGCGCCGGCAGCTAGCCCGGGTCAACATCGCTTTGATTTCGTCCGCTTGCCGCTCGACGCGGCCGACGACCGGATGATGCTCAGGAAAAGGTTCTGCGGAATTCCTCAAGTCGTGCTGGAGCGACCGCCTGGTACTGCCGATAGGTTCACTACTGGCGATCTTCAGGCCAACCGCACCATTTCAGGTTTACTGCGATGACAAATCAGACTCAGCCGGTGTTCATGTTCGGCGAATAGAAAGCTTTCGATGCCATGCTTGCCGCCCACGAGGTTGCAACGATGGCCCTGGGTTCAGAGGACTTGAGGCAGGCAAAGGACTCCCTTCAACTCATCATGGCCATCCTCGGCTATCAGCACGACTGCCGTAGCATCCCGGAGCAAGAGCAAGCCAGGCAGTGGCGGAAGATCAACCGTCCATTCGCTGGCGAAAACCAAGACTAGTCCGGACGTCATCGACGCTTCCGGCTGGCCTTCGACTGGCTACTCCGGACCATCGCGAGGATCCCGGCGCGGATCGCGTCGGGAAGGGCGGGCCACGCCTCGACGACCGCCACGAGGTCGGGATCGCGGAAGTGTCAGTGTTCTTTGGGTTTACGGAATCGGCGCCGTAGGCTTTTTGTCTAACTCGGGGAATTGCCTGACCTGCCCCGGTTGCGGTGCGGCGTTCCGGCGACCGGGGATGAGACCGATCGCGACCGGGTTCTCCTGGGAATCGTCCGGCTCCCAGCAGCAGATGAAGTCGATTGATGGGAAGATCGCTGAAACATCGGTAGAATTCGGCCCCCTCCCGAGCACGATCGATATGAGCAGTCAGAGTCGTCCCGCTTACCGTTTCCTGCTCATGCTCCTGATTTCATTTTTGGCACCCGGCTTCGGACATTGGATCACCTCTCACTAACCAAACTGGGCAGGGAGGATCCTCAACCAGGGGATCCTGGTCCTGCCGATCATGCTGATTCTATTCCATTGGATTTTCTTGTTCGGAATCCAGCGTAGCCGAGAAATCTATCGAGGATGGCGCCCCCCCTGGTGGATACTCCGCTCCGGATTCCAAGGGCCCAACAGCGAGTGGCGGTCCGCGGACTCGGCTGTTTCCTCGTGCTCGTGGGGGCGGTCTTTCTCTACGCCCTGCTCGGCAATGCCTCTTCGCTCCGGTCCGTCCTCATCCCACTCTTGATCGGGCTCGGGCTGGCGGTGCTGGGAAGCCACCTCTTCTGGACACGTGCGCGGAGACGGATCGATCTCGACGACGACGGTTTCCTCCTCGGCGGCCGCGTCGATGGGCCCGAGTATGAGAGGATCCCTTGGTCGGAGGTCGACCGGATCGAGGTCATCAGCTTGACGCAGGAGAAGCGGGGACGTCTCGTCACCTCGGAGGTGCACATCCTCATCAGCCGGATCGGCGACGCCGAACTCGGCATGGCCCCGCGGCAGGTCCGACTCAATCGTGAACTGGAGACAGACGAGCGATTCGACGCGATCCTTCAGGCGATCCGGGACCGTCTCACGCTGGAAGAGGTCGAGATCCCGGGCTGATCGATCAGGGGACCACAAATGCCAGGCGACGGAGGATGGTCGTCAGGGCGATGAGGGGGATGCCCGTGATCGCCGAGTGGTCGCCGCAGAGGATGGACTCGAACAGGGCGATGCCTCGGGATTCGAGCTTGTAACTGCCTGCGCAGTCGGTCGGGCGATCGGCGGCGACGTAGCGCGTGGCCTCGTCGCGGGTGAGGGGGCGGAAGGTCAGCGTGGCGATGTCCAGGTGCTCGTGGAGGTGGCCACCGTGCCAGACAGCGATCGCGGTGATCAGCTCGTGCGACTTGCCGGCCATCGCGAGGAGTTGCTCGACGGCCCGCTCGGGTGTGCCGGGCTTGCCGAGGATGCGGCCCTCGAAGGCGACGAGCTGGTCGCCCCCGAGGATGGCGGCGTCGGATTCGTGCACGGCGAGGGTCTCCGCCTTCGCCCTGGCGAGCGAGGCGGCGAGTTCTCGGGGGGATAGTGTGCCCGAGCGGGCCTTGAACGCCTCCTCGTCCAGCCTGGGCGCCGCGACCCGGAAGGGGATGCCGAGGCGTTCGAGGAGGGCGCGGCGATAGGGGGACGTGCTGGCGAGGACCAGTTCGGGCGGCATGGCGTGCTCGGCGGTTGGGATCAGGGGGCCGGGGTCTCGGCCGTGCCGTCGACCACGTCCATGACCTTGTTGATCAGGCCCGTCGAGATGTCATAGACCCACCCGTGGATCCGGGGGAGCCCCGCGCGTCGCTCCCAGCTCTTGCGGATCATGGTGAGGTGGGTCAGGTGCTTCACCTGGAGCCGGACGTTCTCCTTCACGACCTCGCGGAGGTACTCCTGCCGGGTGAGCGTCCGCCCCTCGCCCGCGAGCCGCTCATCGACCCAGCGCTTGGCCCAGGAGGTGATCATCAGCCAGTCGGCCACGTAGCCGTCGCCGAGGGTGTCGGCGCAGGCGGCGGCGACTCCGCCGCATTCGTAGTGGCCGCAGACGACGATGTCGTCGACCATCAGCCGCTCGACGGCGTACTGGATGACCGACGCGATGTTCACGTCATTGTAGGCGACAACATTGGCCACATTCCGGTGGATGAAGAGTTCGCCCGGCCCGCAATTGAGGATCTGCTCGGCCGGGACCCGCGAGTCGGAGCAGCCGATCCAGAGCAGCCTCGGCTCCTGCCCCCCCACGTGCCTCGTGAAGAACTCGGGGTCTGCCGCGAGCTGCGCCTCGGCCCAGATCCGGTTCTGTTCCAGCAGGTCGCTCAATGGGATCATCCGGACCTCTCGATCAATAAAACTCTGGTTTCGATCGCCGAATTCGATTTTTTGGTCGGGTCGTCTGACCCACGCCTTCGAGATTCAAGCTTAGCTCCGGGGGGACATCGCGTCAAACAAACCCGAGTCAGCTAAAATTAGCGGCAAACCAAATTAAGCCCGATTCGGAGTCTGGACGATATCCATTCTCGTAGCCGGCCGGCGGCGACGTGGCCGCGGGGCGAACTGGGGGCGTTGGCAGGGAGTCCGATCGTGAGCAATCCCGAACAGATCCGGCGAGAGGGACGCGCGACGAGGCGCGGGCACTCGGGGAAGTCGGCGGCCCCGGCGGCGGGGCCCTCGTGGTCCGAAACCGAGCGCAGGGAGATGGCCAGGCTCATCGCCGGGCGGATCCGGGCCTGGAGGGGCGTCGTCCGGCCGGAGACGCCCGGGCGGATCCGGGCCCTGGCGATGTTCGTGCAGGCCGGGGTCGAGTTTGAATTCCTCAGGCGCCGCGAGGATGCGATGCTCGGCCCGACGCCGATCGCCCCCGGCCCGTCGGCCGCAACCGGCGGCAGCCCCTTGCCGCTGCTCATCGCCCAGATCAGGAGGGAGCCGTCGAAGATCGGCCGGCAACTCCGAAGGACGCCCGAGGGGTGTCGCTGGATGATCGAGCAGTGGAAGACGCTCGGCGATCGGCTGATCAACGGCGCCACCTGGAATGCAACCGAACGCGACGTCGCGTTCGACCTGCTAGGCACCCCCGTCGCCTTCCGCGACGACCGGCCGGGCGAGAACGTGGCCCGGAAGAACGTCGGGCTGACCGCGCCGCTCCCTGGCGAGACCCCCGGCCCGCCGCTGCACCGGGGACAATTGCTGGCCCTCATCCGCCAGCAGATCGAGCAGCTCGAAGCCCGGGTCGGCGACCTGGCCCGGCCCGCCACGAATGCCACGCCCACGACCCCGATCGCGGCGAATGAACTCCGGACCCTGCGCGACTACCGGCGGCAGGCCGACGAGGCCCTCGACCGCATGGCCAGGGCCCTGAACTCGCTCTGAACCGTCACGATTCCCCCTCGATTCACCCGCTCCACCCCCGGCCTCGACGCTGCGGCCGTGGGTGGAGCCGGGGGAGCCTCCTGTGACCTTTGCGTGTGCCGGGTGCAGTCCACTGTTCAGTGTGCGGAGAAGAGTTTGAGTCCCACGATACCCGCCACGATCAGCCCGGCGCAGACCATCCGGGCGGCGTTGGCGGGTTCTTGAAACAGGAGGATCCCCAGGAAGAACGTCCCGACGCTTCCGATCCCGGTCCAGACGGCGTAGGCGGTCCCCATCGGGATGGTGCGCTGGGCGAGGTAGAGGAAGACCCCGCTGAGGACGATCGAGACCAGCGACCCGAACGCCGGCCCGACGCGGAAACTCCCCTCGTGCCAAGCATATTTCAGGCCCAGTGGCCATCCGACCTCCATCACCCCCGCCATCGCCAGGTACAACCAGGCCATCGCTCGCCTCCTCCCGCCGATCCGGCGAAGTTGCCGGGGAATTCTATTCGAGAGAGGGGCAAGGCAAGCGTCAAGGTTGGGAGATTTCGTCGGTTCGAACCTCCGCGCCGCTCGGGTCGTAGAACGCGGTCGTCGTCGCGCGCCCACTGGCCGGGTCCATCCGGCGTGGCTACGATGACGATCCCGAGGGCCGCCTCCGCGGGCGTCCAGAGTCCGGACGAAACTGCCGCGACCCGATCCGGCGGCCCATATCTATTCGAAGCGATCACCTCATGCCGATCAGCAAACTCATCGGTTGGTCCATCGCCGCGGCGGCCCTGCTCGCCGCCGGCCTGGGCGTGGCCTTCGCCTCCGAGCCCGACAAGGGCAAGGCCGACGCCGCCCCGAACCGCGAGGCCCTCGCCGCCGCCGGATTCGACCTCGCGGTCAAGCCCCAGGATGACCTCTTCCGCTACGTCAACGGCGGCTGGATCAAGTCCACCGAGATCCCCGCCGAGCGCGCGCTCGCCGGGGCGTTCGTCGACCTCATCGAGAAGTCCGAGAAGGACATCCGCACGATCATCGAGGAGGCGGCGAAGTCCGACGCCCCCGCCGGGTCCGACGCCCGCAAGGTCGGCGACCTCTTCAAGAGCTTCCTGGACGAGGCCAAGATCGAGGAACTCGGCGCCAGGCCGATCCAGGGCGACCTCGACGCCATCGCCGCAGTCAAGGACAAGGCCGGTTACATCAAGTTGCTCGCCCACCTCGGCCGCGAGGGGGTCACCGGCCCGTTCGGGATGTTCGTCGGGACCGACGCCAAGAAGTCCGACCGCTACATCGTCTATCTCAGCCAGGGGGGCCTGAGCCTCCCCGACGAGTCGTATTACCGCGAGGACAAGTACAAGGAGCTCCGCCAGAAGTTCGTCGATCACGTCGCCCGCTCGCTCGAACTGGCGAAGATCCCCGACGCCAGGAAGAAGGCCGAGTCGATCCTGGCCTTCGAGACCCGGCTCGCCAAGTCCCACTGGGACCGGGTCAAGTCGCGCGACCGCACGGCCAGTTACAACAAGCTCGACCGCAAGGGGCTCGACGCCCTGACCCCCGGCTTCGACTGGTCGGTCTACCTGACCTCGTTCGGCCTCAAGGATCTGGACGAGGTCGTCGTCCGCCAGCCGAGCTTCTTCGAGGCGATGGCCAAGGTCGTCGCCGACGAGCCGCTCGACGTCTGGAAGGATTGGCTCTCCTGGCAGGTGATCCACGACGCCTCGCCGTTCCTGAGCAAGGCGTTCGTGGATGAGGCCTTCTCGTTCTACGGCAAGACGCTCACCGGCGCGCCCCAGAACCGCCCGCGATGGAAGCGTGGCGTGACGCTCGTCGGCCAGTTCCTGGGCGAGGCGGCGGCCAAGGTCTACGTCGAGAAGTACTTCCCGCCGGCCGCCAAGGGGCGGATGAAGGAGCTGGTCAATAACCTCACCGAGGCCTATCGCGAGGACATCAAGAACCTCGACTGGATGAGCCCCGAGACCCGGGTGAAGGCCCTCGACAAGCTCGCCAAGTTCACGCCGAAGATCGGCTACCCCGACGTCTGGCGCGACTACTCGAAGCTGGAAATCGACCCGAACGACCTCTCGGGCAACGCCCGGCGGGCCTCGGTGTTCGAGACCAACCGGATGCTCAACAAGCTGGGCAAGCCGGTCGACCGCAACGAGTGGGGCATGACCCCTCAGACGGTCAACGCCTACTACAACTCCGGCCTGAACGAGATCGTCTTCCCCGCCGCGATCCTCCAGCCGCCGTTCTTCGGGCTGGACGCCGACGATGCGTACAACTACGGCGGCATCGGCGCCGTCATCGGCCACGAGATCGGCCACGGCTTCGACGATCAGGGCTCCAAGTCCGACGGCGACGGCAACCTCGTGAACTGGTGGACCGACGCCGACCGCAAGGAGTTCGACGCCCGCGCCAAGGCGTTGATCGACCAGTACAGCGGCTTCGCGCCGGCACAGCTGCCCGGCCAGCACGTCAACGGCGCGTTGACGATCGGCGAGAACATCGGCGACCTCGGCGGCTTGACGATCGCCTACAAGGCGTACAAGCGGTCGCTCAATGGCAAGGAGGCCCCGGTGATCGACGGCCTGACCGGCGACCAGCGTTTCTTCATCGGCTGGGCGAAGGTCTGGCGTGCGAAGTACCGCGACCCCGAACTGAGCCGCCGGCTCGCGACCGACCCGCACTCCCCCGCCGAGTTCCGCTGCAACGGCGTGGTGCGGAACCTCGAAGAGTTCTACAAGGCGTTCGGCGTGAAGGAGGGCGATGCCCTCTACCTCCCGCCCGAGAAACGCGTGCGGATCTGGTGATGCCAACGAGAAGGGGCCGGTCCGACCGGCCCCTTCTCGTTGGTCGGCTCACACATCGACGATCACGACTTCTTCGGCCGCCCCTTCTTCTTCGGCGCGGCCTTGGCCTCGGCGGCATTCGGCTTCGGATCGGGCTTCGGGTCCGTCGGCAAGGCGACGAGATCCTTGGTGATGACGATCCCCTGGGCGAGCAGCTTCTGGCGCTCGGCGGAAAGGATCTTCTCTACTTTCAAGGCGACGAAATGGTCGGAGATCCGCTCGGCCTTCTTGCCGAGCGCGGCGACGACGCGGGAGGTCGTCTCGGCGTCGGGGCAGCGGACGAGCGAGACGAGGTCGATGTTGACCTTCCGGACCCAGTCGGCCCAGCCGAGGATCTCGGTGGCGACGTTCGGCGGCAGGCCCTTGGTGACGAGGCTCTCCAGGGTCTTGACGATCTTCGGCCCGGTGAGTCCCGACTCGGTGACCGCACGCCGGATCGAGTCCCGGGTGATCTTGTACGTCAGGGCCCCGGTGCCCGTGAGGCCCTGGACGCGGTCGCAGAAGCCCGAGAGGGTCGCGGCCGCGGCCGTCCCCAGGCCGATGACGGTCACGGTGAAGTCGGGCTGGACGATCACGCTCGACTCGATCAACGACTCGGGTTCGAGCGGGAGCTTCGCCTTGCCGTAGTACGCCGACAGCAGGGGCGTCCTGGCGATGCAGACCTGCTTGTCCTTCGTCCGGCCGAGTCGGAGTGCATCGAGGGGGATCAGCCGCTCCATGACGTGGGATGCGAGGATTCCGGACCAGGTGGCGAGGTACTTGCTCCCGATCGGCGGCACCTGGATCCCATCCATCCAGATTTCCACCTCGTTCATACGTCGGCCGAATTGGAGCGGCTCACGCGTGCCGGTCACGGCGAGGCGGACGAGGTCATTCACCAGCACGAACTGCCCCTCGGGGAGCCGGTCGAGCACGGAGAAGATCGCCTCGCGGAGCATCCCGAAGGCCTTCTTGTCGGGTCCCTCGGGCTCGCGGAGTTTCGGGCGGGTTGCCTTCTTCCCGGAGTCCTTGGAAAGGAAGCGGATGCTGATGGGTACGCCGAGGAAGGCCATCTCGGTCGGGCGAGTCCGGTAGTACGACGACATGGACCGGATGCCGAACGGGTTGTAGTCCAGGTCCTCGTCCTCATCGTAGCTGTCGTCCCAGTCGGCGGCCTGTTCGACGAGGTTCTCCTCGCGAATCTCGGTGTAGAACTGGTCGTACTGCCGGTTCGGGGACTGGGCCAGCCACTTCCTCCCCTTCTCGGTGATCTGGAACTTCTGGCTGTTCCCTTCCATCGGCGCGTCCACGAATCCGAGGTTCTCGGAGAATCGCATCGCCGTGTCGAGTCGGGCCGGCGGGCTGTGCTGATAGAGCTCCATCACCCACTCGGGCCAGGGGACCAGCGTCGCGAGGAGCCGCTGCTCGTCCTTCTGATACAGGGCGCCGTCCTGCTTGAGGCTGGGGGGCGTCGCGAGGACTTCCATGAGGAACGACCGGACGTCGTTGATGATCATCCCGAAGGCGGGGCTCTCCTCGGCGGGCGTCACGCGCTCCATGGGCCGGGCCGCGACCTTCGGGTCCGCCACGGCCCTCGCGGCCTCGTGCATCAGGCGGATGACCGGCAGGAAGCCGACATGGATCTCGTGGGTCGTCGCGTTCAGATCCTCGAAGATCGCCATGTGTTCGATGAGATCCTCGACCGCCCTGGCGACCTTGGCCTTCGGGTGGCCGGTCCCCGACAGTCGCGCGAGGAGTTCCTTGAGCTTCGGCGGGGCGTCCTTCTCCTTGAGGTGCGCGACGACCCGCTCGGCCTCGGGGTTGTTGATCCGTCTGAGGGCCAGCTCGGTCCATTCGGGCGACATGACATACGCCTCGAACTCCGCATCCGGCGAGAAAGTGGGCAGGCCGGCCTCCTCGATCACCTTAACGAGCTTCGCCCGGTAGTGGGGACCGAGCAGCATCGAGCCGAGACGGTGGTTGTACGACCTCACCTCGGTTTCCCGGAGCAGTTTGAGATCCTCCAGGTCCTTCATGCGGCTTACGAAGGAACGTGCGTCCGTGGCGATGATGACCCGCCGCTTGCCCTCTCCCTTGATGTTCGAGATGGTCGCGAGCCGGACGATCTTGGCGGCGATGAGCTCGAACGCGACCTTCTCACCGACCTTCTCGATCGTCACGCCGCTGTAGGCGTCGCGTGAGTCGTAGTCGATCGGGATCGTCAACAGCACGGCCTTGCGGGCGTCGACCGACAGTTCCTCCCAGGCCTCGTCGAACCGGGCCAGGTTCTCGCGTTTCCAGTCCCGGCTCGACTTGCCGTAGCCGTAATCCCAGCTCATGACCAACCCCCGCTCGGCCGCGATTCTCCCGTGTCGGCTCCATAATAATTGCTCGGGGAATGGTTTGTGTCGGATTTTTTGCCGCGCTGTCGGCGAGGATCCGGGCGATGCCCTCGCAGCCGACAGAATCGCCGCGACCGTTACTTCTTGGTTCGGCCCGTGGCCTTCTTCGTCACCCCGGTCGCCTTCGCCCTGCCTCGTTTGGGCGTCTCCGACGGCGACACCGGGGGCGGTTCGGGCTTGGAGAACGTGATGCGGTCTTTGGTGACCACGATGCCCTGGCCGAGCAGCTTCTGGCGTTCGGGCGCGTTGATCTTCTGGATGTTGACGGCCACGTAGTTGGACGAGATCCGCTCCGCGTGCTTGCCGAACGCCGCGACAACCCGCGAGGCTGCGTCGATATCGGTGCAGCGGAAGAGCATCATGTGCTCGGCATTCACCTTGCGGACCCAGTTCGCCCAGTCGAGGATCTCGGTCTTGATGTTCTCCGGCAGGGCCTTGGTGACAAGGGATTCCAGCGACTTCACGATCGCCGGGCCCGTGAGGTTGCCCTGTGCGACCGCGCGACGGATCGAGTCTCGGGTGATCCGAAACGTCAACGCTCCCGTCCCCGTGTGCCCCTGGACCCGGTCGCAGTAGACCGACAGCGTGGCCGCGGGGGCGGTGTCGAGGCCGATCACCGTGACGCTGAAGTCGGGCTGGACGATCACCGACAACGGGGCCGCGACGGCCGGTTCCTCCGGGAGTCCTCCGCGGCCGTAGTAGACCGGGAGCATGGGAGTCCGGGCGATGCAAATGTCCGAATCGTTCGTGACCGCGACCCGGACGGCGTCCATCGGGACGAGCCGCTTCAGGATGTGATCCTTCAGGACCTGAATCCAGAGCGGGCGGAGGATGTCGTCGACCTGGGCACGGGAGGCCCCGTCGATCCAGACGGTCACATCGTTGATCGCGTTGCCGACGAGCAGGGGGAGGTCGGGGTTCGCCCGCTGATCGTGGAGGAAGTCGCCGAGGCTCACGAAGCCCGACGCCGGCAGCCGCTCCATTTCCTCGGCGAAACGCCTTCGCAACGGCTCGTAGCTCCGCAGGGATTCGGTGTCGGCTCGATTGTAGTAGTCCTGCCAGTTCGCGGGCCGGCCGTTCTTCCCGAGGGGACGCGACTCGACGGCCACCGAGACGCCCAGGAATCGCTCATCCGTCGGGGGTGAATAGCTGTAGCTCCAGGGGTCGAGACGCCTCCGCTCGAGGTCGGGCAGGCTGTTCTCGCGGATCTCACCGTAGAAGGTTTCGTATTGCCGATTGGCGGAAAGCCCCAGCCAATCGCGGCCCGAGGGCGTGACCTTCAGGGTCCTCGATGATCCCTCGATGACCGCGGCGACCAACCCGATGTCCATTGCGGTCTGATGGGCCCGATTCACCCGGGTCTCGTGGGTCTCGCCGAGGACCTGGACGAGCCACTTCGGCCATGGCACGAGTGACTTCTCGATTCGGGTCAGGTCCTTCTGGAAGATCTGGTCGTCCTGACGGATTTTCGGCGGCGAAGCCAGCACCTCCATTAAGAGCGAGCGAATGTCATTGATCCGGATCCCACCGGACGGCCCTTCCATCGTGATCTCGGACGCCGGCACAACCGAGAGCCGGGCGTGACGGATTTTCGGCACCCGCGCGTTCACGCGGAGGTTCCGCACCGGGCCGTACAAGCCGACGAGGATCTCGTAGGTTTCGGGGTCGAGATCCTCGAACAGGACGAGGTCCGTCACCAAGTCGTGGATGGCCGCCCGGGCGGCCTTCTCGTCGATCTTCCTGGAGGTGAGGCGTCGGATGAGTTCAGGGACTGCGATCGATCCTTCGAGCGCCTCGACCTCTTCGAAGACCCGGCCGGCGATCTTCGAGGGATACGCCTCCTGGACAAGATCGGCCCAGACGGATGAGACGACGAACCCGGTCAACATTGCCGAGTGTTCACCCGTCCGATATCCACCCTTCCTGAGGACAGATTTGATCCGTTCGAAGATCGGGTGGCCCAGGAGATCCTGGGCATAGCGATACGCCGACTGTTCCGGCCGGGAACCGCTGGTGAGCATCTTCGACGCGGCGAGGGTCTTCAAACGCCGGGCGAACGCCACACCGTCATCCTGGATGATCGCCCGGTTGCGGACCTCCCCTCCCTTGAGGGTGATCCGCGCAATCCGGATTAGCTTCTCGCGTTCCAGTTCGGACGCGACCTCCGACCCGATCTGTTCGACGAGCACGCCGCTGTACGGATCCGTGGCACCGGTCGGGAGCTTGATCGTCTCGACGAACGCCTTCCGTGCCGCCACCGACAGCCGATGCCACTCCTCATCGAATTTCGCCGTCTTCGTGCGATCCCACTCCACTCGCCGGCCATACTCGCCGTGACCCCAGCTCATTGGGAAACCTCGATGCGGCTAGGGTGGAACGGCTCCGGTCCGATTCCCGGGCGTGCATTCGGCCGCGTCCCATACGACGCTCCATCCAATGTAACCCATTGCAATGCGAGGAGATCGCCTCGACCGGGGAATCCTCCAGAGCGATAGCACATCCAGGCGGCAATCACTAAGAGCCTCTAACTTTACCCTTGCTGGATAGGCGTATTCAGCTGTAACCAAGCTTTCGGACAGGGTAAAGATTCACGCTCTAAGTTCGAACGCAGGCGGGGAGGCCCAAGAGCCTCCCCGCGAACTGCCAATCGGGGCCGAGCAGCGAGTCGGTTACCTGGCCCCGCCGCCGACGGCCGCCGGCTTCGCGGCGGGCTTGGCGGGGGTCTCGGAGGAGAAGGTCACCGGCTTGCGCGGGAACTTCTCGTCGCGGTTGGCGGCGTTGAGGACGAACGCGGCCATGACGATCGAGGCCTGCTTCATGTCGTCGGCCTGGATGCGGTCGTAGACGTCCTGGTTCGAGTGGTGAGTGCGGGTGTCGTACTCGATCTCGTCCTGGATGAACTGGAAGCCCGGCAGGCCGATGCCGTCGAACGACAGGTGGTCGGTGCCGCCGGTGTTCGAGGCCGTCAGGGTCGAGGCGCCCATGTCCTTGAAGGGGGAGAGCCAGGGGCGGAAGATCGCCCGGGTGGCCTCGTTCCCCTGCATGTAGACGCCGCGTATCTTGCCGGTGCCGTTGTCGAGGTTGAAGTAGACCGAGAACTTGTCGTACTCGGGCCCCTTGGTGACCTTGGGCGGGGTCGCCGGTCCGCCGCCGCCGAACATCCCGCCGCCGCCACCGCCGCCGGTGCGCTCGGCCTTGCCGAAGTGCTCGGCCACGTAGGCCGCCGAGCCCAGAAGGCCCTGCTCCTCGCCGGTCCAGAGGGCGATGCGGATGGTCCGCTTGGGCTTGAGGCCGAGGGTCTGGATGAGCCGGACCGCTTCCATCCCGACCGCGCACCCGGCGGCGTTGTCGGTCGCGCCGGTGCCGGAGTGCCAGCTATCGAGGTGGCCGCCGAGCATGACGATCTCGTCCTTGAGGGCGGGATCGGTGCCGGGGATCTCGGCGATGGTGTTGTAGGCGTTGAGGTCCTTGTCGTGGAACTCGACGGCGAGGTCGAGCGACACGGTCAGCTTCTCGCCGGCCTCGACCATCCGGACGAGCCGGTTGTAGTGCTCCTTCGAGACGGTGATCTGGGGGACGTTCTTGGGGGCGTCCTTGTCCCAGACCGAGATGCGACGGCCGCCGCCACCGCCGCCGAACGCCGCCGCGCCGGGGGCGCTGGCCTGGGCGACGAACAGGGTGCCGCCGTCGCCGATCGTGCTGGGGTCGACGATCGCCGCGACCTCTTCCTTGACCAGGAACGGCAGCCGGATGCGCTGGAGGGCCATCGCCGCCATCATCTCGGCCATGCGGGGCGAGGTGGCCGGGGGCTCAGCCGCCTTCGGGGCGGCCTTCTCGGCGGCCTTGGCCTGGCCCTTCTCGGCGGCCTTGGGGGTCGCGGCGGGCGGGCCGCCCTGGGGGCGACGGGCACGCGGGGCCGAGGGGTCGGCGTTGGCCATGTCGAGGAGCTGGGTGTCCGTGTGCCGGGTCCCCTGCGGCTCGAAGTGCGCGGTGACCTCGCGCACGGGCGAGGTCAGGACGATCGCCCCCTTGAGCTTGCCCTTGTACTTCTCCAGGTCCTTCTCGGTCTTGGCGTCGAGCAGGACGACGGGCGCAGTCACCGTCCCGTTGGTACCGACCGACCAGGCCTTGGGGTAGGCGATCAGCGGGATGCAGAGCGGCTCGGAGACCTGCATGCTGAATCGTTTGAGCGTCCAGCCCTTGCCGAACGGGCCCCACTTCTCCAGGTGGGCGTTCTGCAGGCCCCAGCCCTTCATCGCGTCGCGGGTCCACTCGTTCGCCTTGTACAGGCCGGGGGAACCGGTCAGCCTCGGGCCGTTGACGTCGGTCAGCTGGGTCAAGGTCTTCATGACCTGCGAGCGGTTGAGCCCCTCGTCCTTGATCTTCTCGATGGTGGCCGAGTCGACCGACCTGGTCTCGGCCTTCTTGGCCTGGGGCGCCTCACCGCGCGGGCCGTTGGGCTGCTGGGCCTGGATCGCCAGGCCGGGGACGAGGCAGGACGTGGCCAGCGCCACGACCCAGTTTCGACCGCGAGCGAACATCGTGCGAGCACTCCGGGGTTGGGACGGGATGGGACGGAGAATGGCGAGAGGGCGGTGAGCCGGGGACGGACGTGGGACGGTCGGCCTCCCGGGAGAGGTGGAGGGCCGGCGTGACGGAACATTCTGCCCGATCCCGGACCGAGAATCACCAGTCCAGTTCGGCGATCGGGAAAGTTTGGGGGAGGCCGGCGATCGCGGCGGGATTCAGGAGGCGGAAGGAGGGGGGAGGGCGGTCACGCCGGGCGCGGCGGCCGGCTGGGCCCGGGGGCCGATGCTGGGGTTGGACGCCTTGCAGACCCAGGCGACCAGGACGTGCTTGGTGACGTAGAGCCCGAAGAGCCCCACGAGCGTGCCGTACTGGAAAAGCCAGCAATTGACCGCGATGCCCGCCACCAGGAGCATCATCGTCGTCACGCGGATCTGGACGCCACCTGTTCGCATGATGTCATTATGGGCGTCGGGCGGGGTGGTCGGAAAGGCCGGGCGTCCGCGCGTGGCTCGCGTTTCTGGCGAGGCCGGGCCTCGTCTCGGGCGGTCGCGGTTCGCGGGCGGTGCCCCCTGGAATGGGAGGGCCTCGCCGCTTAGAGTAATGGTTCTTGAAGCGAGGGACGCCCCGGCCCGCATTCGCGGGCGATGCTCCGAATCCACGAAGCGACTGCGATCCCCGTACCAATCCCGGCCGCTTCGCGCCTTTCCAGCCCAGCCCGAGGATGAGCGGAACACCCATGTCGATCCCGACAACCACCCGTCCCGAATGGAGCACGGCGATTGACCCCGCGCTCCTGAAGGAACTGGAGCAGCACGTTCTCGTCACCACCTGGGACAAACTCCTGGGCTCGATCGACACCATCTACAACTGGGGCCGCCGCTCCAGCCTCTGGCCGCTCGGCTTCGGCCTCGCCTGCTGCGCCATCGAGATGATCTGCACCGCGTCGGGCCGGTTCGACATCGCCCGCTTCGGCGCCGAGGTCTTCCGCGGCTCGCCCCGCCAGGCCGACGTGATGATCGTCTCCGGCACCGTCACCAAGACGATGATGCCGATGATCGCCCGGCTCTACGACCAGATGCCCGAGCCCAAGTACGTCATCTCCATGGGTGCCTGCGCCTCCGGCGGCGGGCCGTTCAAGGAAGGTTACAACGTCGTCTCCGGCATCGACAAGTACCTGCCCGTTGACGTCTACATCCCGGGCTGCCCGCCGACCCCCCAGGGCCTGCTCAACGGCCTGATCATGCTCCAGAAGAAGATCGACGGCGAGCGGCTCGACATCCCCGCCCTCGGCAAGACCGGTAACACCCCCTGGTACCGCGACGACGTCGACCGCGACGTCCCCGTCCCCGTCCTCGGGCCCGACCTCATCGACGTCCGCCTCCTCGAAATCACCGCCGAACGCACCGCGCAGGGGCTGATCGAGGCGAGGGAGGAGACCCTCCCCAAGCCGACCCTCATCCCCGCCCCGCAGCCCGAAGTCGCCGAGGAGGCCGAGGCCGCCCCCGCCGCCAAGGGCCCCAGCAAGCTCGACCTGATCCGCGGCAAGGCCAAGCCCGCCGAGGGCGACGCCGCCCCCGCCGCCGAGGCCCCCGCGCCCAAGCCGGCCGCCAAGGCCGTCAAGAAGATCAAGAAGGCCGAGGTCAAGCCGAGCCTCGTCTGGCTGGGCAACGAGGCGCTCGAAGCCCTCGCCGGCCGGATCAACAAGGAGTTCGGCGACGGCACCGTCACGATCGTCCAGGCCGGCCTGCTGGTCAACGACCACGCCAGGTTCCTCGACGTCTGCCGCTACCTCCAAGGCAAGAACGAGATCCCCTACGACTACCTGGCCAGCCTCCAGAGCGTCCACTACTCGGACTGCATCGAGGTCAACTACCATCTCGACAGCACCAAGGTCCCCGGCAAGCTGATCGTCGTCCGGATCCGGACCGACGAGGCCGAGGGCAAGGGCGTCGTCCCGTCGGTCGACTCGATCTGGCGCGGGGCCGATTTCCAGGAACGCGAAGTCTACGACATGATGGGGGTCCACTTCACCGGGCACCCCAACCTCAAGCGGATCCTGATGTGGGACGGGTTCGCCTACTACCCGCTCCGCAAGGACTACCTCGAACCCTACTACGAAGGCCCGACGAAGGTCCTCGACAGCCGCGTCGAGGACGGATTCGGGCAGCATTTCCGGGCCGAGGAGTTCAACCCCCACGGCACCAACACCAAGATCCCGCGCGACTTCAAAGGCTGGGACCTCCTCGACTCCAAGGACGACACCAAGGGCAAGTCGCAGCTCCCCTCGGGCGTCGAGATCAAGGAACTGGCGACGGACCAGTTCATCGTCAGCATGGGCCCGCAGCACCCCTCGACCCACGGCGTGTTCCGCATGAACATCCGGGTCGACGGCGAGACGGTCGTCGGGCTCAAGCCGGTCATGGGCTACATGCACCGCAACCACGAGAAGATCGGGGAACGCAACACGTTCCTCATGAACTTCCCGTTCACCGACCGGCTCGACTACCTCACGAGCATGGGCAACAACTTCGGCTACGCCCTGGCCGTCGAGCAGCTCATGGGGGATGACGCCAAGGTCCCCGAGCGGGCCGAGTACATCCGCGTGATCATGGCCGAGCTGACCCGCGTGGCCAGCCACATGTGGGCCGTCGGCTTCCTGCTCAACGACCTCGGGGCCTTCTTCACCCCGGCCCTCTACGCCATCGAGGAGCGCGAGCTGATCCTCGACCTCTTCGAGTGGGCCTCAGGCAGCCGGATGATGTGCAACTACTTCCGGTTCGGCGGGGTCGCCTTCGACCTCCCGCCCGGCTGGGTCGACCGCTGCACCAGGATCGTTTTCGACCGCCTCGACGGCAAGATCGACGAACTCGACCGCTACCTCTCCGGCAACGAGATCCTCCTCGACCGCTGCAAGGGAGTCGGCGTCCTGACCGTCGAGCAAGCGATCAACTTCTCGACCGCCGGCCCCGTCCTGCGGGCCTCGGGCGTCCCCTACGACATCCGCCGGGTCGCGCCCTACTCGATCTACGACCGCTTCAGCTTCGACGTCATCACCGGCAAGAACGGCGATCTCTACGACCGCTACTACGTCCGCCTGGAGGAGATGCGCGAGAGCGTCAAGATCCTCAAGCAGGCGATCAAGGACCTGCCCGAGGGGCCGATCCTGCCGGGCAAGAAGTCGTACCAGATCAAGGTCCCGGCGGGCGAGGCCTACTCCCGCGTCGAGAACCCCAAGGGCGAGCTCGGCTACTACATCCAGGCCGACGGCTCGGGCACGGCCTACCGCTACCACGTCCGCAGCCCGTCCTACATCAACCTGACCGCGCTCGAGCAGATGTGCCTGGGCCACAAGATCGCCGACGTCGTCGGCATCCTCGGCAGCCTCGACATCGTTCTCGGCGAAGTGGACCGCTGATCCCTCGACATCCCAGGCGGGCCGGGGCCGGCTCAAGACCGCGACGCCCCGGCCCGATCTCCCGCGCGATTCACCGCCTTCTCGATAGGGACGACAGGTCATGGCCTACGGCATCGAACTGGTCAAGGGGCACTTCATCACGCTCCGGCGGTTCCTGATCACCTTCTGGCGCGACATCAAGACCGGCCAGGCCCTCACGAGGCGCGGCGGCGGGCACCAGATCCTCGACTTCTGGAACGGCCCCGGCAAGAACGGCCAGGCCCCGACCGTCGTCCAGGACGACAAGACCGAGGGGCTCTTCACCGTCGAGTACCCCGACGAACGCCTCCCGGTCTACGAACGCTTCCGCGTCCTCCCCGTCTTGATCTACGACGAGGCCGACGGCAACGTCCGCTGCACCTGCTGCAACATCTGCGCGAAGTGCTGCCCGCCCCAGTGCATCTGGATGACCCACGCCGAAGGCCCCGACGGCAAGCCCGTCACGCTCGCCGAAGACTATTACATCGACATGGACGTCTGCATGAACTGCGGGCTCTGCTCGGAGTACTGCCCGTTCGACGCCATCAAGATGGACCAGAACTTCGAGGTGGCCAACTACGAGCGGCACCAGACCCACATCTACTCGCTCCAGGACCTCCTGGTCTCCAGCGATTACTACGCCAGGACCCACCCGCAGGCCTGGGCCAGCGACGCCGAGGTCAAGGAGCGAGGCAAGGTCACCAAGGCCAAGGACCAGCGCCTCTCCAAGGCCCTGGCCCTCGGCGCCCAGGCGAAGGCCGCGCCGGCGGCCAAGGCGTGAGCGAGCCGGCCGCGTCGGGACTCCCGCCGATCGTCGAGGCGATGCTGCCCTCACTCATGAGGGAGGCGATCGCCGAGGCCGGGGCGGGGGACTTCCCGTTCGGAACCGTGATCGCCGACCTCGCATCGGGCGAGATCCTCGCCCGAGCGGGCAACTCGGGCTCGACCGACCGCACCGGCCACGGCGAGATGAACGCCCTCCGCCGGCTCGGCCCTCGGGGCGGGTCGGGGGCCGTGCTCATCACGACCGCCGAGCCCTGCCCGATGTGCGCCGCGGCGAGCTTCTGGGCGGGGATCCCGGCGATCGTCTACGGCACCTCGATCGCCCGGCTGATGGGGTTCGGCTGGACGCAACTCGACCTGGCGTGCGAGGCCCTGCTGACGACCGCCAGGCCGCCCCGGCCGGTCCTGGTCGTGGGCGGGTTGCTGTCGGCGGAAACGGACCTGCTTTATGCGTCGGGGCCGCCCCCGGACCCGGGCGGGACTCGGCGCAAGACGTGACAGCGGTGGGCCCTTGCCGATGCGCGCCGGGCCCTTGTATGATACTCGCTTCCTGGTCCCTTGAAGGCCGGACCGAGGGTCCGGGGCGCAGGCCCCGGGGGTTGCGAGACACCACGATCGTCCGGCCTCCCAACGCTTGAACCCATCATGATCCCAACTCCGCCGAAGGCCCGCTTCGAGCCCGGGACGCGCGTCCGGGCGATCCAACACGTCCGCGTCGGCGACAAGCGGTGGATCACCCGCGTCGAGGGCGTGGTCGAGGCCGAGGGGGTCCGCCCCATCGGTGGCATGGAGATGGGGGGCAAGTCGCTCTACATCCGCCAGCCGACCGTCCGCCTCCGAAAGGACGACGGCGAGATCACCGTCGTCGCCGTCGACGACTCGACCCAGTTCGAAGTGATCGCCTCCTGATCCGGACGGCCCGCACGCATCCCGGGAAGACCTCGCACGATGATCATCCACAACTACATCTTCATCGGCATGCTCCTGCTCGGCGCGATCGGCTTCGCCCTCGCGCCGCTCCTGGTCGTGTGGCTGGTCGCCCCGCGCAAGCCGTCCCGGGAGAAGGGCGAGATCTACGAGTGCGGCGTCCTCACCACGGGCGAGACCTGGGTCCGGTTCCGGCTCCAGTACTACATCTACGCGATCATGTTCGTGGTCTTCGACATCGAGACCGTGTTCCTCTACCCCTGGGCGGCGTCCTACGCCGAGGTCGGGGGCCTGGGCTGGTTCGCCCTGATCGAGATGATCATCTTCCTGATCATCCTCGCCGTCGGCCTGGTCTACGCCTGGGCCAAGGGCGTGCTCCGCTGGGTGTGAGCCCCCGCCCCCCTCGACGACACGAGACGACATCCGACCGACCGCTCGCTGGCGATAGGGAGACGACTCCGTGAATCTTGCGACCGCCGGGGCCTGGTTGCCGATGCTCTGGGCCCAGTCGCCCGACATCGACATCACCCTGACCTCGACCTGGATCAAGTGGGTGATCTGGCTGGGCGTCTTCTTCGGGGTCTTCCCCGGGATCGTGGCCTACATGGTCTGGGCCGAGCGCAAGGTCGCCGCCCGGTTCCAGGACCGCATCGGCCCCAACCGCGTCGGGCCCCTCGGGCTGCTCCAGCCGATCGCCGACGCGATCAAGCTGATCACCAAGGAAAACATCGTCCCGCGCACCGCCGACCAGTGGGTCCACATCATCGCCCCGGTCCTGATCCTCGTCGGGGCCTTCATGGTCCTCGGGGTCATGCCGTTCGGCGTGGGGCTCGCCCCGGTCAACCCGCCGTCGGGGGTCGTCTACCTCGTCGCGATGTCGAGCCTCTCGGCCCTGGGGATCTTCCTCGCCGGCTGGGCGAGCCGCAACAAGTACTCGCTCCTCGGCGCCATGCGTGCCGTGGCCCAGCTCGTGTCGTATGAAATCCCCCAGGTCCTGTCGATCGTCCCCCTGATCCTCTGGACCGGCAGCCTGAGCATGGTCGCCATCTTCGACAAGCAGCAGGAGATGGGCTGGTTCGTCTTCTCGCCTCCGGGCTTCCTGGCGTTCGTGATCATGACGATCGCCAACGTGGCCGAGGTCAATCGGGCCCCGTTCGACCTCCCCGAGGCCGAGTCGGAGATCATCGCCGGCTTCCACACCGAGTACTCCGGCATGCGATTCGGCCTGTTCTTCCTGGCCGAATACCTCAGCGTCTTCGGCGTGAGCTGCCTCGGAACGCTGCTCTTCCTGGGCGGCGGGGCGATCCTCGGGCCCGACCTCCGCGAGTCGATCGGCAACGAGACCTGGGTCTCGACCCTGATCCTCAACGGCATCATGGTCGGCGTGTTCTCGATCAAGGTGGCGGCTTATATCTTCCTGATGTTCTGGGTCCGGGCCACCCTGCCGCGGATGCGGGTCGACCGGCTCATGGACTTCGCCTGGAAGGTCCTGGTGCCCCTGAGCATCGTGAACATCCTCACCGCCGCCGTCTGGCACGAGCTGGTGGTCCGGCCCCCGACGCCCAGGTATCTCTACGGCTACCTGGCGACCCTGCCCATCGTGTTCATCTCGCTGTTCCTGATCCTCCGGCTCTTCCGGGCCGACCGGGTGAACCAGGAGATCGGCGTGAAGCGGCCGGTCCGGTCGCTCACGGCCAGCCGCAACTGATCGGCCTGTCGCATCCCTGAACGAACTCCCCGGCGGCGATTGACTCGGAGTACGCACTCGTGAACCTGTTCCTGTTCGGGCTGATTTCGACCCTGGCCATCCTGGCGGCGCTCGGGACGGTGCTGGTCCGGAACCTGGTCCACGCCGCCCTCTACCTCGTCGCCTTCTTCTTCCTGATCGCCTGCCAGTTCATCCTCCTCGAGGCCGAGCTGATCGCGGCGATCCAGGTGATGGTCTACATCGGCGCGATCGCGATCCTGATGATGTTCGGGATCATGCTCACCCGGAACGTCCAGGGGGACGAGACCACCAGCGTCGTCCGGGCCTGGCGGGTCCCCGCCGGGGTCGCCGCCCTGGGCCTGTTCACGGTCATCGCCGTGGGCATCTCTCAGCAGGAAGGCATCAACGGCAACAAGGCCTGGAGCGACCAGACTTCGCGGCCGGTCGTGGTGCCCTCGGCGGTCAAGGGCTTCGAATCCCCGACGGCCATCGCCAACGGCAAGCGGGCCGCCGTGATCCGCAACATGGGGCAGGCGGTCGGCGAGCAGATGCTCAGCCGGTTCCTGATCCCCTTCGAGGTCGCCGGCCTGCTCCTGACCGCCGCCCTCGTCGGCGCGATCGCCCTGGCCGTCCACGACGGCAGCGGCACCGACGACCCGGCCGAGGAGACCCGCATCGCCGTCGAGAACGAGACCTACCCCGCCGGCCCGCTCGCCGAGGCCACGCCCGAAACCGCCCAGGTCGGAGCCTGAACCGATGTACGACGACATCCCATTGACCTGGTTCCTGTTCTTCGCGGCCGCCTGCTTCGTCATCGGCCTGTTCGGCGTGCTCGTCCGCCGCAACGCGATCGCCGTGCTGATGGCGATCGAGATCATGCTCAACGCCGCCAACATCAACTTCATCGCCTTCTGGCGCTACGGGCCGATCCCCGAGGGCGAGGGCCCGCTGACCGGCGTGATGGTGGCCGTGTTCGTGATCACGATCGCCGCGGCCGAGGTCGCCGTCGGAATCGGCCTGATCCTCCTGGCCTACCGCCGCTGGCACGCCGCCGACGTCGACAAGTTCGACACCCTCTCGGGCTGACGCCGCCCGGAAACCGGCCCCAACGATCCACCCACTCACACGACACGCACCCGTCGCGACGCCCGTGACGCTCGCCTGGCACGCCACGAAGGGTCCGCCTCGATGATCGAGACCATCAGTCCTCCCGCCTCCTCCGACCTCGTCTATCTGGGGTCGGAACTCGTGCTGTCGGCCTGGGGGATCATCCTCCTCCTGGTCGACCTGAGCCTCCTGCGCAGGAAGACCGTCAACTCCCGGTTCTTCGTGCTCTCGGGCCTCGCGCTGGTGGGCATCGCCCTCTCGATCGCGGCCGGCTTCGGGCCCGACTTCCTCGGTCTCAAGGAGGCCACCGGCGACCAGCGTTCGATCTTCGGGACCTCGCTCGCCGAGACCAGCCTCTTCTCGGGCACCCTCTTCAGCGGGCCCTTGACGGAGCGGATGGACCTGCTGATCAACCTGACGCTCGCCTTCGTGGTGCTGCTCTCGGTCACCTGGTCGTTCACCGAGCACGTTGGCGAGTACTTCGCCCTGCTGTTCTGGGCGGCCGTCGGGATGATGCTCCTGATCCGGGCCGAGGAGCTGCTCACGCTCTTCCTCACGCTCGAAATGATGACCATCTGCCTGTACATCATCACCGCCTTCGAGAAGGGCCGGGCCCGCTCGATCGAGGGCGGGCTCAAGTACTTCGTTTATGGTTCGGTCTCCTCGGCCCTCTTCCTCTTCGGCCTGAGCCTGATCTACGGCCTGACCGGCACCACCCGGTTGCCCGCGATCGGCGCGGCCCTGCTGAGCCAGAGCGTCCCGATCGGCCTGAGCGGCAACATCGCCGGCGGCATCGCGGTCCTCCTGGTGATCGTGGGCTTCGGCTTCAAGCTGGCCGCGGTCCCCTTCCACCAGTGGGCCCCCGACACCTACGAGGGGGCACCGGCCCCGGTCGCGGCCTGGATCGCCACCGGCTCGAAGGTGGCCAGCGTCGTGGCCATGATGAAGGTGCTGCTCCAGGGCCTCGGGCCGTATTCCAGCGGCTTCAACAACTTCACCAGCCCCGGCTGGGTCGGGCTCGTCGCGGTCATCGCCGCGGTGACCATGACCTACGGCAACTTCGCCGCGCTGGCCCAGAAGAACCTCAAGCGGATGCTGGCCTACTCGTCGATCGCCCACGGCGGCTACATGCTGGTCGGCATTCTCTCGACGGTCGTCTCCAAGGATAACTCGGCCGCCGCCGGCGCTGTGCTCTACTACCTGATCGTCTATGCCTTCGCGAACGTCGGGGCCTTCGCCGTCGCCGCCTGGCTGATCCGCGACAAGGGCACCGACGAGATCTCCGACCTCAACGGCCTGGGCTACCAGTCGCCGGGCCTGGCGGTCTGCATCCTGCTGCTGATGCTCTCGCTGATCGGCATGCCGCCGCTGGCCGGATTCTTCGGCAAGCTCTACATGTTCATGGAGGCGGTCAATAGCTCCGAGAGCCATCGCCTGACCTTCCTCTGGCTCGTGGGCCTGGGGCTGATGAACAGCGTGGTCTCGGCCTTCTACTACGTGCGGGTCCTCAAGGCCATGTTCCTCCGCCCGAGCGAGGGGACCAAGCTCGGCCGGGCCTCGATGCCGATCGGGCTGACGATCACGGTCGCGACCATCGTCTCGGTGTTCTTCGGGATCTTCTCGACCCCGGTCATCGAGGAGACGAGCCTCCTGGGCAAGTCGCGGTCGTTCATCATCGGCGACCCCGCCAAGACCCGCGTCCTGGGCCGGGCCCCGTCGAACGTCGCGCCGGCCCTCGTGGTCTCGACGACCTCGAAGTAACCCGCCGGCCACCACCCCACACGACCCGACACGATTCGACGAGAGCGACGACGCCGATGGCGATCATCAACACCTTGCCGAAATGCCTCGAGAGTCCCTACTTGTTCGTGGACAAGGAGGCCCCGAACAAGATCGGCTCGCTCCTGGCGATGGCGGGCGACCGCCTCGAGGCCGCCGCGAACCTGCTCAACGCCGGCCAGACCGAGTCGGCCGACGTGAACTTCCTCACGTATGAGGCCATGTTCGCCTGCGTCCGGGCCCTGGTCTACGCCAGGGGGTACCGCGAGGCCGGGTTCCGCTGCCTCCTGCTCGCCTGCGAGGACCTCTACGTCAAGCCCGGCACCCTCGACGCCGCCCACATCCACGCCTTCGAGAAGGCCCAGGGCTTCAAGACCACCCCCGCCGAGAACCTCGCCGCCGCCAGCGCGTTCGTCCGCCGGACGCTGGAAATCCTCGGCCAGTAGCCCGTAAGGTGTGGTGCCTCGCGGACCGAAGGGACGCGAGGCTCCGCACCAACATCGGCGGATGACGGACCCATTCCCATTCCACGGGTCGGGAGACGCCATCGGTGCAGAGGCCGCGAGGAGGCGGCCACTACACACCCTACTAATACCTCGGCACGTTCGCATCGATCTCGAGCGACCACGCGTCGATGCCGCCTTCGAGGTTCGACACGTTCGCCAGACCCCGACGCGCGAGGTAGGTGGCGACGACCATCGACCGCTGCCCGTGGTGGCAGTAGACGATCAATTCGGCCCCGGCGGCCTCGTCGGCGAGGCCCTCGACGAAGGCCGGGATCTGGCCCATCGGGATGTGCGACTCCCGCACCGAGGCCGGGGCGGGGATCGCGGCGATGTCCCGCTCGAAATCCTCGCGGACGTCGAGCAGGACCACATTCTGGCCGCCTTGCATCAGCATGTGAGCCTGTTGCGGCGACAGGCGGCGGACGGTCGGTTCATCCATGCGGGAAGATCTCTCCAGGTGAACAGATGAGACCACCCCGCGACGGCGTCACTTGGCCGGGGCGCCGGTGGTCCTGCGGATGTAGTCGACTTCTTTCCGATCATAGGCCGCGCCGTCGGCCCGGAAGATGTCGTGGAACCAGACGGGGGGCTCGGCCGCGTAGGGCTTCTGCCACGAGTCCCAGGGGTAGATCGTCTGGCTCTTGCCCGAGACGAATCCCCAGTTGTACGCCCCGACCTTCGCCGATTTGAGGTACGCCAGGTTCGGGTCGAACGTGCTCCCCGCCGGGCGGGCCATGTACTCGGTGCAGAGGATGGGCCGTTTGTACCGCCGGAGCTGCTCCACCCGGCGCTTGAGGTCGTCGAGCTTGCCGTAGTTGTGGAAGCTGATGATGTCCGAATTCTCGACCATGAATCGGTCGATCTCGGTCAGCTTCTCGTGGTTGGCCCATTCGCCGATCCAGATGCCCGCCGTGATCGGCTGCGACGGGTCGATCTCGCGGATCCACTGATAGCACAGCTTCAACAGCCGCAGGGACAGGCCCGCCTTGTTCCCCGGCTCGTGCTTGCCGTAGCTGTTGCCGTTGCGGTTGTCGGGCTCGTTGAACACGTCCCACGCGTGAATGCGCTTGTCGCCCTTGAAGTGATCAACGACGCCCGCGACGTAGGGCTTCAGCTCGCCGTGGCGGCCGGGATCCTTGAGCAGCTCGACGCCGGGGCTCTGGACCCAGCCCGAGTTGTGCAGGCCGGGCTTCGGGTCGCGCTGCTTGCCGAGCTGCGGGAACGGGTCCCACACGGCGTCCAGCAACACGAAGACCACGCCGATCTTATGCTTGTCCGCCACCGCGAGGAACTTCTCCATGCGGTCGAGGAACCCCTTGGAATCCTGCTCCCAGAGGAGGTGGTGGAGGAAGACCCGGACGCTGTTGAAGCCGAGGGATTCGGCCCAGCCTAGCTCGCGGTCGATCGTCGCCAGGTCGAAGGTCTCGGGCTGCCACATCTCCAGCTGGTTGATCGCCGTGCTGGGGGCGAAGTTGCAGCCGACCAGCCAGGGGGTCGCCTCGCCCCAGGCTTTGGCCTTCTCGACGCTCCACTGCCCGCCCGCGCGGGCGGCGGTCGGGAGGAGGGCGAGACTCAGGAGGGAGAGCACGAAGACGCGTCGCAGGAGCATCACCGGGTGAATCCCCTTGGAGAGAAGGGAAACCCCCGGTCGGGACGCGACCGAGGGCTCATGGTTGCCGATATTCTCAGACGATCACGTCTGTCAGGCCAGAATCACTTCTTGGCGACCGGGTTGCCGAAGTCGCCGAGCATGTTCCGCCAGACGGCGTGGACGTGGTTGGCGTTGTTCTGGGTGTTGTTGTACTCGATCAGGAAGGTCGGGCCCTGGACGCGGTAGGCATGGGGCTTGCTTCGCTCGGTCTCGCCCATCCAGGCGAACTTGATCTGGTCGGGCCCGTTGGTCTTGATCTCCTCGATCCAGGCCTTGGCGACCTCCGGGGGCATGCTCTGGGCGTACGACTCGACCAGGGTGCGCCCGAGGACCTTCTGGTCGTCCTTGAGGTCGGCGTAGGAGATGCCCACGGCGGCCTCGGTCGGCGGCTGGGGGGTGTTGGCCGCGCGGATGTCCTTGGGGGCGGCCTTCTCGACGATCGCCACCTTCTTCTGCTCATCATTGAGGGCCTGGATGAACCGCAGGGCCCGGTCCTCGAAGTCGGCCAGGGCCCGCAGGCCCTGCCGCGGGCCGGAGCGGACCTCGCCCGGGTTCGAGCCGAAGAACATCGGCGTGGCCGACACGACCTTGCCGTCCTCGACCGCGAAGTTCAAGGAGAGGTGGTGCCCCTCGATCCGCCAGCCCCACTTGCCGGTGTCGCCGGGCTTGCCGAAGATCGACACGAAGTAGAGTTCGGGGTCGCGGACGGGGCCGGAGCCTTTTTCCAGCTCCTTGAGGATCGCCTCAAGGCTCATGATCGTCGTGACCTTGAGGTAGCCCGAGGAACCGACGCCCGTGCTGACCAGGCCGAAGGCCAACGCCCGCTGGGCGCCGTCGAGTTCCTTGATCGGCAGGCCCTTGCGGGGCCGGGGGATGAAGTGCCAGTCGAGCCGCTCGGGGCCGTCGAAGGTGAAGCTCACCTTGGCCTTCTGCTCGTCGTTCAGCGAGGCCAGGAACCGGTTCGCGGCCGAGGCCATCGAGGTGCCGGGGGCCTGGAAGTAGGCGGCCGCCCAGACGGACAGGCCGACGACCGCGGCCGTGGCGATGGCCAGGCTCGGCTTGATTCCGCGCGTCATGTTCTTCGATCCTCGCAATCGGCGGGTGGGACGGGGACGCCGGAAGGCCCCCGGGAGGCCCACATCCTAACCCGCGCCGGGGGCGAGGTCAGGGGGGAAATCCCCCGTCCCGATCACTTTTCCCCCGGGATCCGCCCCGCCAGATGGGCATGCAGCGGCGCATAGCCCCAGGGCAGGTCCAGGTCGGCGGAAATGGCCCGGACCCGCCGGAGGGATTCCTCGGTGATGTCCGGGGCCTTCCCCTCATAGGCCGGGTCGCAGAAGTAGACCCGGCACCCGATCGGCCGGGCCTCCCTCGCCTGGCAGCGCCCGGCACGGTCCTGCCAGGGGCAGGTCGCGCCGTCGTCCAGCGGACGGGCGGGCTCGGGGGCGTCGGCGATCAGGACGGCGGCCTCGGCCGAGGTCAGGAACAGGGTGTGGTCGTATTCCTTGAAACGGCAACACCTTCCGCTCAGCTCGCATCGCGGGGCCTCGGCCGCGATCCGGGCATCCAGTTCCGAGTAGAGCACCCGCAGGAGCGGACGGACGGCCGCGAGCTGTTCCGCCGTCAGGGGTTCCGGGCGACCGGTGATCACGTGTGGCACCGCCCGGCGGCGTCGAGGATCTCCTCGACCGTGAAGACCCGGACGCTCTCCCGATGGGAGCCCGGGCAGGTCCGCGTGGCCTGGTCCCAGTCCTCTCTCGACTCCAGATTTTCGGGCCAGAACGGCCAGGTCCGACACTGGACCGGCCGGGCCTGGTAGACCGTGCAGCCGTCGGACTTGCTCCAGAAGATGCAATCCCCGCCGGGCCGCTCGATCAGGCTGATCCGGCCTCCCACGCGCCTGAGGTACTTCCGGGCGAAGGCGTCGAGGCTGAGGTTCAGGAGCCCCGCGAGCGCCTGGATTTCCTCGTCATCGACCCAGACATACCCCGGGGCCCCGGTGCAGCAGGCGCCGCAGCGCGTGCACTCGAAGGCCAGGCCGTCCCGGAACCAGGGTTCGGTTTCGTCCGTCATCGTTGGGAATCGTCCCGTCGGGCCTGTTGGCGTCGTCCGTCTCCCCGACCAGTCTAGCCGTCATGGCCAGACCTCGGCAATTCCGACCGCCCACGTCTCATCGACGCGAAATCGGCGAAACGAAGCCAATCCTCGCCCGGCACACCGGTGAATCGGCCCGACGAAACGAAGCCAACCGCTCGCCTGGTGTCCTCCGCGGGACGAAGCCAATCGTCGAAACGAAGCCATCGCCGTCCTCATCCGGCCCGTCGGGAAACTGCAAAACGAAGCCAATTCAACGCAACTCGCTCGCCCCGATGGGTTTAACCGTCAACACTCCGGAGCCGCCCGAAGTCGCACCGAATTGCCAAAGATCGCCCGACCGCGAAGGTTGTCGCAGCCCACAAGGAATGTACGATGCGACGCCCCGGATTATTCGGACGATTCGACGGGGACCTCCTCCCCGCCCCCGCATGGTCGTCGCGACCGGCAGGACCGCGTCGATCGCCCCATCCGTCATGGCCGCTGGCCAGCGATGATCACCGAGGGCCGGAGCCCGCCGGTGATCGGATGTGTTCGGAAACGGACGGCGATTCCGGCCTCGGGGGCGAAATCGTCCCGAAGCGTTTCGCCAGGTCGCATGGCGTGGACTCGGCTTGTCGGTCGGGCAGGGGGGTGCTACGATCCGGGCGGAACGGGACGCGCATCCATAGAGCCTGATATTGCCGGAAGTGGTGATGCTCGAACGAGTTCGGGTATCGGCCCTGGATGCTGGGAGTCCCCGATGTCTGAGACCTCCGAACCCAAACCGCGACGCCCCTGGGCCCGCCGGGCCCTGATCGCCGGACTCGTCGTGCTGGCGTGCCACCAGGTCTGGCGGCACGGTCACGATTACGTGTTCGCCGAGAACTTCGCCGTGGTCGAGCCCGGGAAGATCTACCGGGGGGCCTGGCAGAAGGACTGGCCGATGCGCCGGCTCGTCCGGGACTACAAGATCAAGACGATCGTCGCCCTGGCGCATCCGCCGTCGCACAAGCTGCCCCAGGGCGAGCAGGCCCTGGCGAAGGAGCTGGGCGTCCGCTGGATCCACCTGCCGATCGTCGACCAGCGAGGCGAGGGGGACCAGCGGACCGTCTCCGACCTGCTCGACCAGGCGGCCGACATCCTCGCGGATCCCGCGAACCAGCCGGTGTTCTTCCACTGTCATCACGGGATCAACCGCGCGTCGATGGCCCAGATCGCCTACCGCACCAAGCACTGCGGCTGGACCCTGGAGCAGGCCACCGACGAGATCGCGAAGTCGTTCGGGCTCGTCGCGGTGAACCGAGGCCCGGACTACCGCTCGATGCAACAGTATTACGCCGAGAAGGTCCTGCCGTATCGCGAGGCGCAGGCCATCGCCGCGAAGGGCAAGGGCGAGTCGGCGACACGTTGAATTCCGGGCGGGTTGGCCGATGATGGAGGCTGACCCGCCTCCACTTGTTCGATCAGAGCCAACCCCGCCGGGAGTTCGCGCCGTGAATGACGCCTGGATCGCCGACCGGATGCGCCACATCGATGCCTCGGGCATCCGCAAGGCGTTCGAGATGGCGAAGTCGATGAAGGACCCGATCAACCTCTCGATCGGCCTGCCCGACTTCGACGTCGCCCCGCCGGTCAAGGCCGCCGCGATCGAGGCGATCGAGTCGGGCTTCAACGCCTACACCCTGACGCAGGGCATCCCCGAACTCCGGGGCAAGATCCAGGCCGAGGTCGACGCCGAGTTCCGGCACGCCGACCGCCAGGTGCTCATCACTTCCGGAAGCTCGGGCGCCCTGCTCCTCACGATCTGCTGCGTGGTCGACCCGGGCGACGAGGTCATCCTCCTCGACCCGTACTTCGTGATGTACCGCCACCTGGTCACGCTGGCCGGGGGGAAGTCGGTCATCGTCGAGACGTATCCGGACTTCCGGATCGACGTCGAGAAGATCGCGGCGGCGATCACGCCCCGGACCAAGTGCCTGATCGTCAACAGCCCGAACAACCCGACGGGGGCCGTCGCCACGCCCGAGGAGATGGCGGCGCTGGCGGGGCTCTGCCGCGAGCGGGGCGTCCTGATCATCAGCGACGAGGTCTATCGCTCGTTCTGCTACGACCGGCCGTTCGCCGGCCCGGCGGCGTGGAATGACGAGGTGATGGTCGTCGACGGATTCTCCAAGGCCCACGGCATGACCGGCTGGCGGCTGGGGTTCTGCCACGGGCCGAGCAAGCTGATCCAGGAGATGGCCAAGCTCCAGCAGTTCAGCTTCATCTGCGCCCCGAGCATCGTCCAGAAGGCCGGCGTTGTCGCGCTCGACCAGGACCTCACCGCCCAGAACGAGGCCTACCGCCGCAAGCGCGACAAGGTCGTGGACGCACTGACGGGCCGCTACGAGTTCAACCGGCCTGAGGGGGCTTTCTACGCCTTCATCAAGTCCCCTCGCGGTACGGCGAGCGAGTTCGTCGCCGAGGCGATCGCCAACGAACTTTTGATCATCCCCGGCAACGTCTTCAGCGGACGGGACACCCACTTCCGGATCTCCTACGCCGTGGACGACCGCACGCTGGAACGCGGCCTGAACGTGCTGAAGTCGCTCGTGTAGGGTGTGGTGCCACGCGGACCAACGGGATGCGAGGCTCCGCACCCACGTCAGCCATGGCTCGGCAGCCTGATGTCCTGTTTGTCTGATGCCCGAGGCGTCCCTCGGGTGCGGTGGACGCGATCATCCCGATCGCGTGGCACCACACCCTACAAGGGTCTGGATGCGACGCGGGTGAATCGGCCCTTGAGCCGCAGGAAGGGCTCCTCGATCCAGCGGTAGGAGGCCCACGCGAGGCCGATGGTGATGGCCAGGGCCTGGAACCCCAGCACGGGTTCGTAGAACGGCACCCAGGGGAACGGGAACCAGGTCCGGATCACGAACGCGATCTCGTGATACATGTACAACCCATAGCTGATCCGCCCCAGCCAGACGAGCCGGGGCAGGGCCAGGAACCTGCGGAACCAGCCGTCGCGGACCACCGGCAGGGCGACGATGCCCGTGCCGATGATCCAGAGGCCGACGAAGTCGAACGTCTGGCGCCAGATCGGCCCCTTCGCCAGTCCCGGTCGGGTGAAGAACCAGAGGCCCCCGATCGCCAGGATCCACTGCCACCAGCCGGCCAGCGTCGAGGCCCGCGAGCCCGGGGGGCGATCGTGGAAGACCAGGGCGAGCAGGACCCCGCTCAGCAACGTATCGAGCTGCGTCACCGTGTTCCACTGGAAGAACAGCGGCCCGTAGACGCGGTCGGCGACGAGCTTCGCCGCGCAGGCCCGGCCCGCCACGGCCAGTCCCATCAGCAGCAACACGAGCGGGACCCGCCCCCGCCTCGGCACGGCGATCATCAGGAAGGGTGCGAGGATGTAGAACTGCTCCTCGACGCAGACGCTCCAGAGCACCGTGAGGGCGTCGTAGCGCACCGGGCCGATGATCGACATCGACCAGTTGGCGAGGAACGTCGCGAACCAGCCGATCTGCAGGCTAAGCATCGCGGCCCAGTCGGAGGTCCCGAAGGTGTGGTCGAGGAGGGGGAGGACGAAGAATCCGATCAGGACGATCACATAATAGAGCGGCCAGATCCTCAAGATCCGACGCACCCAGAACGCCTTCAGATCCACCCGCCCGAACTTCGCCTCCTCCCTCAGCAGCAGGGTCGTGATCAGGAACCCGCTGAGGATGAAGAACAGTTGCACCCCGGCCCATCCGTGCTCGCGCAACGCCCTCGCCGCCGTCGCCCCGACCATCTCTCGCAGCGCGAGCCCGGGGAACCCACCGTGGAAGCAGAACACCAGGAGGAACGCGAAGAACCGCAGCCCGTCCAGCTCGGGGAAATAATTCCGCGAGGGGAATTCGGAGAGATGGGTGATGGGTGGTGGATGGTTGGTCATGAATGGCTCGGAGGAGTCAGCCCCAAACGGGTCAACACCCGGTGGACTTGTTCGGAGCCTGGTTATTGTTCCCGCGTTCGGCAAGGAACTCCAGCGTGCGTCGGAGGACCTGCGTCGGCATATCGAGGCCGGGGCCGATGCGTTCGGCGGGGTGGCCGGGGCGGACGAGGTGGACGGTGTGCCGGCCTTCGCGGACCGTGGTCATGTCGTTGGCGATCGTCAGGTCGGCCCGGTTGACCTCGCAGGCGCGTTCGGCCTCGGCGATCAGCTCGGGCTCCGGGACGCCCGAGAGGAGCTTGAATCCGACGACGAACGCGCCAGGCGTCCAGTCGCGGACGGAGCGGATCACCTTCGGCTGGCGTCGGCAGGCGATGGTCAGGGTCTCGGGATCCGAGTCGAGCTTGCCCGGCTGGGGCTCGGGAGCGTAGTCCGACACGGCCATGGCGAGGAAGACGACGTCGAATCCTTGCGTGCGGAGCAGGCGTTCCAGAGTCGCGGAGTATTCCGGGACCGTCCCATCGCGGAGTGGGACGCACCGCAAACGCTCGCGGGACGCCAGCCATCGTTCGCGGAGCGAGTCCAGGCGTCGGAACTCGGCGGCCGGATCGTCCGAATCCAGGTCGAACCGGGCGAGCCGGGTGTACGGGGTCAGCGCGGACGGGGCGTGCAGGTACGTGACGCAACCGCCCGACTCCAGGGCGGCCTCGGCGAGCGCCGAGCCGAACCGGCCGGTGGAGGTGTTGGTGATGGTGCGGATGTCGTCGATCGGTGCGGAGGTGCCGCCCGAGGTGATGAGGATCCGGGGCCGGTTCATGCCTGGTCGGAACGGCCGGGGCCGCCTCTTGCGTGATGGAACGGCCGTCGACTAGCCTTGGGCGGTCGCCCCGACCGACCGATTCCTGGGGTAGCCCGTAGCCGAGCCGACTCGATGAAGACGATCGTCCCGCACGACCCGACCGCCCGCGCCCTTTTCGACGAGCTGCGGAGCTGGCCGATCTACGACCCGCATTCCCACATCGACCCACACCGGCCCGCCTCTCGCAACTTCGACGAGGTGCTCGGCTATCACTATTATACCGAACTCGCCCACTCGGCCGGGATGCCCGCGAAGCTCGTCGCCCCCGAACTCGACCCGCGCACCCGGGCCAGGAACCTCGCCGGATTTCTCGACCGGATCGACAACACCATCCAGTCGTCCTGGCTCTACGAGATCGCCGCAACCTTCCACGGCTTCACCGGGCAGGCGATCGACGCGAAGTCCATCGACGCCCTCTACGACCGGGCCGACCACGAGAAGGATGGCGCCGCCTGGGATAAGAAGGTTTGGGACATCACCGGCCTCGAGGCCGTCTTCCTCACCAACGACTTCGACGACCCCCTCGAAGGCTGGGACACGAAACAGTACGTCCCCTGCCTCCGGACCGACGACCTCGTCCTCAAGCTGCATCTGCCCTCGACGATCGAGCGCCTCAAGAGGTCGACTGGCGTCGACGTGCAGGATTCCGCCAGCCTGAAGAAGGCGATCGGCGTCCTCTTCGACCGGTTCATCGCGAAGGGCGTCCGCGCCTGCGCGATCAGCCTGCCGCCGGACTTCGTCCCCCTGCCGGCGACCCCGAAGAAGGCGGTCACGCCGATCCGCCGGGCCTTGCACCAGATGGATTTGCGGCCCGAGGAGCATCAGGAGATCCGCCAGTCGGTCTTCTGGATGCTCGCGGAGTTCTGCGCCGATCACTCGCTGCCGTTCGACCTCATGATCGGCCCGATCCGCAACGTCTATCCGGCGGGCGTCGCCGGGGGCCGCGACCTGTTCGATCGCCGCGTCAGCCTGAACGACTACGCCGGCCTGTTCAACCACTTCCCGAACGTGACGTTCCCGGTCTCGACCCTGTCGCCGGACGCCGGCGGGGAACTCGTGGCGTTCTCGTGGATCTTCCCGAACGTCGTGCCGCTGGGCCATTGGTGGTACTCGAACATCCCGGCGTTCATCGCGGCGGACCTCAAAGCCCGGCTCCAGGCGGTGCCCAAGGTGAAGCAGGTGGGGTACTACTCCGACGCCTACAAGCTGGAGTTCATCCTCCCGAAGTTCAACATGTATCGCCGGATCCTGGCCGAGACCCTGGCCGAGGAGTGCATCCGGGGGCGGGGCTGGAGCGAGAGCCAGGCGCTCGACCTCGCCCGGCTGGTCCTGCTGGAGAACCCCCGGCGGATCTTCGCCATGGAATCCTGATCGGGCCACGCGCGAGTCGCGCGGTCGGGGCGGTCGCGCGGGGCGAGATGCTTGAGGGTGCGGAATCTGCGGCGGGGTGACGACGCGGGCTCAAGTCGCCGGCTTGACCGGGCGGGGTTCGCGGGGAATGCTTCGATCGGTCCCGTCGCGGCGCGGCGCGTCGTCAACGGGGCCGGCCTCCACCTTCGACCGAACGGTTCCGCCGAGGCTCGGCATCCATGAACCTGACGCCTTCCCGACACCACGGCCCGGCTCCGCGCGAGATGATCGCCCGTCGTCGCGGCCTCCTGATATCCACAACGACCGCCAGGATCCCCCTCTCCCTCGGACTCGGCCTGGCGCTGGGGCTCTCCTTCGCCGGCCCCGCGACGGCCCAGAACACCGGCGCCCCGATCTCCTCGGGCTCGGGCACGGGGACGGGGACAGGCCAGGAATCGGGCAGCGGCCTGGGCACCACCGGGACCGGCCGGGAGACCGGGCTGAACCGCCCGTCCCTGGGCGGCGGCCAGGGCTACGGCACCCAGATCCCGCCCCTCCCGCCCGACAGCACGCCGGTCGGCCCGAGCGACCCGACCCAGGTCAGCAAGTCGATGCTGGCCGACGCCCGAGCGATCACCGACCCCGGCGAGCGGTCCTTCGCGCTCGAACGCCTGGCGCGGACCTCGATCTTCGCCGGGCAGCCCGACGACGCCCGCGATGCCCTCGTCGAGGCCATGCAGTCCGCCCGGCTCGTGACCAATCCCCTGGTCCGCGACCAGCGGATCACCGCCATCGTGACCTCGGCCCTGGCGCTCGCCGAGGAGCTGATCCGCACCGGGACCGCCGACGACCCCGCCAGCGACCCCTCCAGCCCCGTCAAGCCATCGCCGCCGCCCGACCAGCCCAAGCGCCTCCAGAATGCCCGACTGATCTGGGACCGGACCCTCGAAGTCTCCCGCGAGATCCAGAGCCCGACCACCCGGACCGAGACGATCTATCGGGTCGTCGAGAGCCAGAGCTTCTCGAGCCAGAACCTCATCGTCGACCCGGTCGGTCGGCGTGACGGCGGCCGGCCGGCCCCCGAGAAGCTGTCGCCCAGGCTCCGGAAGTACAGCGACGACCTCCTGGTCGAGGCGTCGGTGCACGCGATGGAGATCGACCGCCCGCTGTTCCGCGACCGGGCCCTGATCTCGGTGGTGACCAACGCCGCGATCTCGGCCCAGTTCGACCGCGCCATCCAGGTGGCGCGGATGATCCCCCAGGCCGAGGCGAGGGTCGACGCCCTGATCCGGATCGCCGAGAACCAGGCCATCCAGGACCGGGGCCCGGATTCGACGGCCACCTACTCCGAGGCCGCCCGGACCGTCGCGATGATCCCGCAGGAGGATCCCCGCGACATCCTCAATAACGTGCTCATCGACAGCCTGATCTCGGTGGGTCGATTCGAGGACGCCCGCGCCTGCGTGGTGACCTTCGACCATCCCCAGCGGAAGCTCCTGGCGCTGTCCGCCGTCGCCGAGTCCCAGGGCCGCCGCGGCCTCGCGGCGTCCGCGAGGGCCTGGATCGCCCAGGAGTCGTCCCCCGAACTCCGCTCGATCCTCAATCGCAAGCTGGCCGAGGGCCTGGCCGCGGCGATCGAACAGAACCGGAGCAAGGAGCAGATCCGCCAGGGGATCCAGTAGTCCTTGAGAGGCCGCAACCAGTCCGATCCGATCGCAACGCCCCGGGCGGCTTCCGTCCCGGGGCGTTTCTTTTTGTCCATTCGATCCCCTTCGCGTTGGAAAATGACGCCGACCTCGGGCCAGGCCCCCGAATGTGACCTATCAGTGTTGTAGGGGAGAACGGGTCGACGGCCCGCACGCAACCATACGCGCGAGGCCGCACGGGCCGCGAACTCCGCCGCCCCGCGCCCGATCCACCACAACCGTGTCGACGTCCACCGGAGGGGGAGAGATGAGTGCAGAGATCGACGGGAGCCACCGGGACCACCATCCGAAATTGCCCTTCTTCACGATCCGGCGGAAGCTCTATCTGCAGTTGGTCCTGTTCGCGGCCGGGTTCGCGGCATTCGGGATCTTCGTCGCGACGTCGCTCGATCGCATCAAGGTCAACGGCCCGATCTACCAGGAGATCTCCGAACTGAAGGACATCTCCGCGGACTTCCTGCCGCCCGCCGCCAGCGTCTTGGAGCTGCACCTGGTCACGCATGAGATCGTGTCGCTCGCCCCGGGGACATCGCCGTCGGAATACCTCGATCGTGCCAGGGCATTGAAGCGGGAGTTCGGAGAGCGGGCCTCGGTCTGGCGGAAACGCAACCTGGGTGACCCCGCGATCAATGAACTCGTCGAGACGGCCCTCCACAAGGGGGATGTGTATCTGCGGGCCTGGTCCGACCAGTTCCTCCCCGTCGCCGAACGCGATCGGGCGGCCTCGCGCAAGGTCTGCGACACGGTCCTGGAGCCCCTCTATCGGGATTCCAGGGAATTCCTCGAGAGGCTGACCCAGCAGAGTCACCGTCGGATCGCCGAGATCGAGCAGCAGTCCGGCTCGGAGATCTCGCGACGCGTCGCCTTCATCTTCTGCTTCAAGGGGCTCATGGTCGCCTGCGTGGTCGCCCTGTCGCTCATGCTGATCCGGGGGATCTCCAACCCCCTGCGGGAGACCCTCGCGGTCCTGGAACGCGTCGGCAGGGGGGACCTCACCGCGCGACTCGGGCGGGTGTCGAACGACGAATTCGGCCGCATGGCCGCCGCGCTCAACCAGGCCCTCGATCACATGGGCGTGACCCTACGCTCGGTGAGCCGGCTTTCCACCCAGCTGGCGCGGAACTCCGAGGACCTGAGCGGCCTGGGCCTCCAGATGGCCGGCGCGGCCGAGGAGACCTCGGTCCAGGCGAGCGTCGTCTCGGACTCCTCGAACGATGTCAACGGCAGCGTCCAGGCCGTGACCTCGGCCGTCGAGGAGATGGGCGCGACCATCAACGAGATCTCGCGGAACTCGGCCGAGGCCGCGCGCGTCGCGTCCAATGCAGTCCAGCTCGCGAACTCGACCAACTCCACGGTCGAGCAGCTCGGCCGGAGCAGCGACGAGATCGGCTCGGTCGTGAAGGTCATCTCGTCGATCGCCGAGCAGACCAACCTCCTGGCCCTCAACGCCGCCATCGAGGCCGCCCGCGCCGGCGAGGCCGGCAAGGGCTTCGCCGTCGTCGCCAACGAGGTCAAGGAGCTGGCCAAGCAGACCGCCAAGGCCACCGAGGAGATCGTCCGCAAGGTCCAGACCATCCAGTGCGACACCGGCGCGGCGGTGGGTGCCATCGACCACGTCTGCAAGATCATCGGCGAGATCAGCGACCTCCAGGGCACGATCGCCAGCGCCGTCGAGGAGCAGACCTCGACCACCAACGAGATCATCCGGAGCGTGACCCATGCCGCCAACGGCATGGCGAGCATCAACGGCAACATCCAGTCGGTCGCCGAGTCGGCCCGAGAGACCAGCCGGGGGGCCTCGCAGATGCAGACCGCCGCGACCGAACTCTCCGAGATGTCCGGGGAGATGACCCGCACGATCCAGAGGTTCCGTTTCGATCCGGACGACAGCGCGGACCTCCCGGAGGCGGACGAGGCCGCCCCGACCTCCGCCGCGACGTCCGGACCCGCCGGCTCGCTGCGAGGTCATGGCGCGCATCGCTCGAACCGCGGGCGAACCCCCGCCCGGCCCGCCCGGAAGGTGCCCGCCCGGGAGTCGAACCCCCCGGGATGGGCGACGCGGACGGGGGATTCGTGGGAGGGCGACGCCTGGCCCTTCCGCGACGAAGACGGCAACGGTTCGGATTGAAACGGGGGCCGGCCGTCGGCCGGGGCTCGGGGGGTTAAGTCCGTCCTCCCCGCCCCCCGATCTTCATCGCAGGCCCGGAATCGACGCGCGAACCTGAGACCTTCCCGTGCGGTCGCGATGCCCGCCGAGGGCGTCGCCTCCCCCGCGAGTCGGGGGATGGGAGGGTCCTCCGCGCGAATCCGGCGACCTTGCGTTGACCCGGTCGGTATTCTAGAATGGGACGTTGGCGGCCAGTTCGAGGGGCAATCGACCTTTCCTTCGGTTCTCGGGTCGGGCGGCCGAGGTCGGGACCCCTCCCGTCAGCATGACGCCTGGAACGGTTGGCCTTCCGCCGTCCCTTTCTCGGTCCCCGGGATCCAGCTCGCCTCCGGGCCGGCGGCGCCCTCGGACCCCCCTCCCGGCCCAAGTCCCGCCCCCGCGACGCATCCTCGCTCGGGTGGCTGGGCAGCTCGTTACGACGGACGAAAGGATCAGGCATGCCATCGGGTAAGGACATCACGGGCGGCGGCTCCTCGGGCGGCGGCGGGGGCAAGCGCGTGGGCGGCGGCGGCAGCGGCGGGGGCAACTCCGGCGGCGGCCCGACGTCCCCCACCGGGGGCACCGGCGGCGTCAAGAAGAACGCGTACTGCTCGTTTTGCCGCAAGAGCTACCGCGACGTCGGTCCGCTCGTCGAAGGGCCCGGTGACGTCTACATCTGCGGCGAGTGCATCGAACTCTGCCAGTCGATCCTCGACCAGGAACGCCGCCGCCGGGGGGTCCCGAAAACCCTCTTCACCGACATCCCCACCCCGCGCGAGATCAAGGAACAGCTCGACGCCTACGTCATCGACCAGCACCGGGCCAAGAAGGTCCTCGCGGTCGCCGTCCACAACCACTACAAGCGGTTGGTCCACAGCGACGAGCCCGACAACGCGGTCGAACTCGACAAGTCGAACATCCTCCTGATCGGGCCCACCGGCTGCGGCAAGACCCTGCTCGCCCGGACCCTCGCCCGGATCCTCAACGTCCCCTTCGCCATCGGCGACGCCACCACCCTCACCGAGGCCGGCTACGTCGGCGAGGACGTCGAGAACATCCTCCTCAAGCTCCTCCATGCCGCCGACTTCGACCTCGAATCCGCCCAGCGCGGCATCATCTACATCGACGAAATCGACAAGATCGGCAAGACGAACCACAACGTCTCGATCACCCGCGACGTCTCCGGCGAGGGCGTCCAGCAGGCCCTCCTCAAGATGCTCGAAGGCACGATCGCCAACGTCCCGCCGCAGGGGGGCCGCAAGCACCCCGAGCAGCAGTACATCCAGATGGACACGACCAACATCCTGTTCATCTGCGGCGGCACGTTCGTCGGCCTCGACAACCTCATCGCCCGCCGCGTCGGCCGCAAGACCATCGGCTTCGGCAGCCAGACCGAGGGCGAGCACAAGCACGAGCTCGCCGACCTGCTCGACCGGGTCACCTCGGACGACATCCTCGAATACGGCATGATCCCCGAGTTCGTCGGCCGCCTCCCCGTCGTCTGCCCGCTCATGCCGCTGGACACCAAGGCCCTCGTCCAGATCATGACCGAGCCGAAGAACGCCCTGGTCAAGCAGTACCAGAAGCTCTTCGAGATGGAAGGCGCCGAGATCGAATTCACCCCCGACGCCCTGGCGGAGATCGCCAAGAAGGCCAAGGAGAAGGATACGGGCGCCCGCGGCCTCCGGTCGATCGTCGAGGAGATCATGCTCGACATCATGTTCGAGCTCCCGGACAAGCCCGACAAGGAGAAGGGCAAGTTCGTCGTCACGCCCGAGGTCGTCCTCAAGCAGAAGAGCCTCTTCGACACCCCGCCGATCCCGATCCCGGCCTCCAAGGAACGGAAGAAGGAAAGCGCGTAACTTCGGAGCGCGGAAGCCGAGCTTCCGCTTTGCAAATCAAGCCAACACGGAGCCCGCCGCTGACAGGTCTCAGCGGCGGGCTCCGTCGTTTCGTGCGGCCCTGCTCCGGTCGGGTCGGGTGTCGACGCCGGACGCCTGCGAGGCGTCACCCCACCGGCATCGAGACAGGCCGCGCGGGTGGAGCGATCCCGCATCCGCCCCTGTCGGTGGGGCGGCGCGGCCTCGGGCCGCGTCTGTAACCCCACGCGACCAGCCCCTCAATACCACGAGGGCGGTTCCTCGGCGAACGGCCTGAGGTAGGGCCGGACGATCTCCGCCCAGAGCCTGTAGCCATCCTGGCTGAGGTGCAGGCCGTCCTCGAAGTAGAGGCGGGGGTCGGGATGGCCCGAGGCCGGGTCAATCATCGGGGTGTGGACGTCGATATAGGTGTCCCCGGGGCGATTGAGTAGTTCCAGGCGGATCATGTCATTCGCCAGGACCACCCTGCGCTGGATGAACCAGCGGGCGGGGCTGGGTTTGATCCCGAGGAAGAAGACCGGGGCCCCGAGGAGGCGGTCGACCTTCGCCACGAACCGGCGGTAGGCGTCGTGGACCACGTCGGGCCGGTCGCCGATGCCGAGGTCGTTGTCGCCGGCGTAGAGCACGATCAGGCTGGGGCTTCGCGGCATCACCAGGCGTTCGAAATACTCCTCGCAGGCGTCGAGCGTGGCACCCCCGAACCCGAGGTTGACCGTGGTCACCCCCGGGAAATCCTCGGCCAGCGTCGACCAGAGCCGGATCGACGACCCGCCGTAGAAGGCCACGGTACCCGGCCCCGACGGCCAACTCGCGGACCGGCGCTCCAGGTCCCGGACCTCGTCTTCATACAGGTCGAGATCGACGGGCATGCTTCGGCTCCGACTGGCCGGGCGTCGGCCCCGGCCCTATGATTCTGTGGAGGTTGCCGGGTCACGCAATCACGCCCGCACGCGTACCATCCATGGGGCCGTTGCGGGATGCGTCGATGACGATGGTCCACGACCTCGACCCGCCCCATCCCCCCACCGCATTCTCCCGCGCAGGATGGACCGCGTCGAGTCGGAACGTCGGCCCCGCCCCCGACCGAAACACCCTGGTCACCGAGGGTTCCGCGCCCATGAATCGAATCCTCTCGTCGGGGCCTGGCCTGGCCATGACGTTGATATGCCTCACCCTCGGGCCGTCGCCAGCCCGGGCCGAGGGTCCGGTGGACTTCCAGAAGCAGGTCGCCCCCCTCCTCCGGAAGTACTGCGCCGACTGTCACGGCCCCAAGGTGGCCAAGGGGGGCATCAACGTCCTCTCCGCCTCCGGCGACGCCGCCATCCTCCAGGGCCGCAAGACCTGGAAGCGGATCCTCGACAACGTCGAGGGCGGCGCGATGCCTCCGGAGGACAAGCCCCAGCCGACCGAGGCCGAATCGGCCCTGATCGTCGGCTACCTCCAGAGCCTCCTCTCGAAGGCCAACTGCGTCGGCCCGCCCGACCCCGGCCGGGTCACCCTGCGGCGGCTGAACAAGGTCGAGTATCGCAACACCATCCGCGACCTCGTCGGCATCGACTTCACCCCCGCCGACGACTTCCCGTCGGACGACGTCGGCTACGGGTTCGACAACATCGGCGACGTGCTCTCGCTGCCCCCGCTCCTGATGGAGCGATACCTCGCCGCCGCCGAGTCGATCGCGGCCGAGGCCATCATCGCCGACGACCAGCCCCACGGGCCCGCCAAGCGGTTCGATGTCGCCAAACTCACCGCCGGCAACGGCAAGGGGAATCGCCGGAAGGCGGAACGCATCCTGGCGTCGAGCTGGGACGTCGGGCTCGACTACGACCTGCCGAAGTCGGGGACCTACATCATCCGGGCCACCGCCTTCGGCCAGCGGGCCGGCAGTGAACTCCCGAAGATGGCCTTCCAGGCCGACGGCAAGACCTTGCAGACCGTCGAGGTCAAGGCGGAGGAGGACTCGCCCGGGACCTACGAGCACAGGGTCAAGCTCAAGGGCGGCAAGCGGCTGATCGCCGTGGCCTTCGTGAATGACTTCTACGACCCCAACCACCCCGACCCGAAGAAGCGTGACCGCAACCTCGGCGTGGACTGGCTGGAGATCCAGGGGCCCATCCCCACCGGGCCGGCCGACTATCCCGAGTCGCACAAGCGGCTGATCTACAAGCAGCCGAACAAGACGAACAAGGTCGAGGTCACCCGGGAGATCCTCACCCGGCTGACCTACCGGGCCTATCGCCGGCCGCCCGCGCCCGAGGAAATCGACCGCCTGCTCGGCCTGGTCGCGTTCGCGGAGAAGAACGGCGATAAGTGGGAGCGGGGCATCCAGCTCGCCCTCCAGGCGGTGCTGGTCTCGCCGCACTTCCTGTTCAAGGTCGAGATCGACCCGAAGGACAACAACGCCTACAGCTCGCGCTGGGTGAACGAGTTCGAACTGGCGACCAGGCTGTCGTACTTCCTCTGGAGCAGCATGCCGGACGACCAGTTGCTGGCGGTGGCGGCGTCGGGGACGATGCGGAAGGGGACGAACCTCGAAGCCCAGGTCGCACGGATGCTCCGCGACCCGAAGTCTAAGGCCCTGGTCGACAACTTCGGCCAGCAGTGGCTCCAGATCCGCAACCTCAGGAACTTCAACCCGGACCCCAAGCAGTTCCCCGGCTTCGACGAGAAGCTCCGGGCGTCGATGATCGAGGAAACCGAGCAGTTCCTCGACCACCTCATCCGCGAGGATCGGAGCGTCCTGGATCTCCTGGACGCCGACTATACGTTCCTGGATGAGCGTCTGGCGAAGCACTACGGCCTGAAGAACGTCCAGGGCGAGTATTTCCGCAAGGTCCAGATCCCTAACGGCCAGCGCGGCGGGCTGATCACCCAGGCGAGCATCCTCGCCGTGACCTCCAACCCGACCCGGACCTCGCCCGTGAAGCGCGGGAAGTGGATCCTGGAGCAGCTCCTGAACACCCCGCCGCCGCCCCCGCCGCCGGGCGTGCCCGAGCTGGCGGAGAACGGCAAGGATAAGAAGCCGCTCACGGGTTCGCTCCGCAAGCGGATGGAGGCCCACCGGGCGAATCCGTCGTGCGCCTCGTGCCACAGCAAGATGGACCCGCTCGGCTTCGGCCTGGAGAATTACGACGCCGTCGGCGCCTGGCGCGAGACGGACGGGCCGGACCCGGTCGACGCGGCCGGCGTGCTCCCCTCGGGCCAGACGTTCCGGGGGCCGAAGGAGCTGAAGGCGATCCTCAAGGGCCGGGAGAAGGATTTCCGGCTCTGCCTGACCGAGAAGCTGCTGACCTACGCCCTCGGGCGGGGCCTCGAAGCCTCGGACCAGTGCGTGGTCGATCGGGTCGCCGAGGCCCTGGGCAAGAACGGCGGCAAGTTCTCGGCCCTGGCGGTCGACATCGTCAAGAGCGAGCCATTCCAGCAACGCAAGCTCGAAGGGAGCAACCGGCCATGAGCAAGTCCTGGGACGTTTCGAGGCGGACCGTGCTCCGCGGGCTGGGGACCGCCGTCGCGCTCCCGTTCCTCGACGCGATGGCCCCGGTGGTCGCCGCGGCCGATCGGGGCAAGGCCGCCGCCTTGCCGATCCGCATGGCGTTCCTTTATGTCCCGAACGGCGTCCACATGCCGGACTGGACCCCGAAGGGGCAGGGCAGCCAGTTCGAACTGCCCGACATCCTCAAGCCGCTCCAGGCCCACAAGGCCGACTTCAACGTCCTCACCGGGCTGACCCAGGACGGGGCGCGCGACCACGGCGACGGCGGCGGCGACCACGCCCGCTCGCTGGCCTGCTTCCTGACCGGCCGGCACCCGCTCAAGACCGACGGGGCCAACATCCGGGCCGGCGTCTCGGCCGACCAGGTCGCCGCGCAGAAGGTCGGCAAGGCGACCCGGTTCGCCTCGCTCGAACTCGGCTGCGACCGGGGCGCCCAGTCGGGCAACTGCGATTCGGGCTACAGCTGCGCGTACTCGTCGAACATCTCCTGGCGGTCGGAGAACATGCCGATGGCCAAGGAGGTGGACCCGAAGCTCGTCTTCGAACGCCTCTTCGCCTCCCGCAACCCCAACGAGTCGGCCGCCGCCCGCGCCAGGCGCGAGGCGTATCGCAAGAGCGTCCTCGACTTCGTCACCGACGACGCCGGCCGGTTGATGAACCGGCTGGGCAAGGCGGACCAGCGGAAGGTCGACGAGTACCTGACCTCGATCCGCGAGATCGAGCAGCGGCTGGCCCGGGCGGACAAGGTGGTCGACGTGGACCTGAAGTCGGTCAAGCGGCCGACGGGCATCCCCGCCGACTTCCAGGAGCACATCCGCCTGATGTACGACCTGATGGTCCTGGCCTTCCAGACCGACTCGACCCGCATCGCGACCTTCATGTATGCGAATGAGGGCTCGAACAAGAGCTACAAGTTCCTGGGCGTGCCCGAAGGGCACCACGACCTCTCGCACCACGGCAAGAGCCAGGAGAAGCAGGCCAAGATCAAGAAGATCAACCTGTTCCACGTCGAGCAGTTCGCCTACTTCCTCGACCGGCTCAAGGCGGTGAAGGAAGGCAGCGGGAGCCTGCTCGACCACAGCATGATCGTTTACGGCAGCGGCATCAGCGACGGCGACCGCCACAACCACGACGATTTGCCGATCATCCTCGCCGGCAAGGGGCGCGGGACCGTCAAGACCGGCCGGCACCTCATCTACCCGCGCGAGACGCCGTTGAACAATCTCTACCTATCGATGCTCGACCGGATGGGGGCCTCGGTCCCCTCGCTGGGCGACAGCAAGGGCAAGCTGCCCCGGCTGGATTCCTGACGGGGAATGGCACCGCGGAGACAGCAAGGCCGACCGGCGTGGTCGAGGGCAACGTCGGTCGTTTTCTACAATCGGGTCGGAATGACAAAGGCCGGGCCCGGAGGGATCTCCGGGCCCGGCCGTCGTCTTCTTCGATGATTTGCAACCGGCTTAGCGGTTGGTCTCGCTCATGTCCATCTCGAAATCCGAGAGGTTGATCTCGGTGTCGTTGTCGTGGTCGGCGTGGGGCTTCTCGTAGATCTTGGCCCAGCGGCTGTCCTCGACGCGGCGGCCGTAGATCTGGCCGGTCCGCTCGTTCTCGCGCTGGCAGTCGATGCACGAGTTCGTGTAGGGCAGGGCGTTGATCCGCGCCTCGGCGATCTTGCCGCCGCAGAACTCGCAACGGCCGTAGACGCCCTGCACGATGCGCTCGAGGGCGTGCTCGATCTGCTCGAGCTCGCGGCTCTCGATCTCGACGAGTTGGGAGCTGATCTCGTCGTTGGCGGTGTCGACGGCGGCATCGACGTTGTCGCCGACCTCGAGCGAGGCGTACTCGCGGAACCCTTCGAGGTCACCGGTCAAGGCTTTACGTAAGGCATCGCGGCGGGCAACCAGCCGCGCGTGAAGGCGGAGCAGGGCTTCTTTGCGGGCCATCAGACACCTCCTGGTGTTCGTCGCGGCGGATCCAGAGGGCAGAAGTGGGGTCGGTCCAGAAGGCCGCGCGGCGGATTGTCAAAAAACTTTCGCAACCGGTCCGGGATGATTCGCCCGGCCCATCCGGGCCGGTCGGATAAAAGGGGGATCCGGATCTGACCGCTGCGGCGGGGGCCTCGCGTCACGTCGCTCAACCCAGCACATTATGCGCCATGAGTCGGGGCTCGGTGTCGCGTACTCCGGCGTCTCTTACCAAGGATAGTACGTGTTCGGGACAGAATGGTTTGCCCCAGGCCGATTTTTTTCGGGGAGGCCGCGCCGATCGGGTCGAGCGCGCCTGCCACTCATTAGACGATCCATCGTCGCGTCCAGTTCAAAAACACCGGAGATTTCGAGACGGATGCGGCGAAAGGGGTGGCGTGGGCGGGGTGTACCAGCGAATTCGGAGAGAAGCTGGCGGGATGAACTTGTCAAGTGCGGAATTGTAGGTTTTTTATCCCGACTTGACAAGTCGACTCCCTTGCTTTCTCGCGGCCGACCTGCTCATTGCGTTTCGATTCCGCGACACAAGACCCCAGCGGACCATGTTGCCGGAAATGAGCGCGCAAGAGGATTTGGACGGTGCGGCCGCCCGCGGACCTGTCGGTGTGTCCAGATTCTGGAGAATCCCGGATGCCCCGGCTCAGCGATTCGACTTGATCGCCATGTAGGAAGAGACGACGAGGGGCTGGGGACGGTTGGGCAGGTGCAGGAAGTTGACCACCTGGGTCCCCTTGGGGCTGTCGTAGATCCACTGCTCCAGGGTCTGGCCCTGGGCGGCGACGCGGACCGTGCGGTCGGGCTTGCCGCCGAGCTTCGAACGGACCTGGGCCCGGGTGAGGCCGCGCAGCGATTCGCCGAGCCCGTCATCGTCGCCGGGCGGGGCGTTCCTCGGGCCCGGCTGGGCCGGCCGGGTCGGCTCGGCGACCGTCGTCCCGCCCGAGGGGGGCTCGACCCACTTCCCCTCGACCTTCCGATAGCCCATCCGGCGGAATGCGTCGGCCGCCTCCTTGTTCTCGGCGTCGATCGTCAGGGCCTCGCGCAGGAGGTCGGCGGCCGTGTCTCGGTCGCCGACCATCTTCTCGTACTGGGAGGCCAGGAGGACCCGGCCCTCGGCGTCGGTCGTGCTCAGGCGGTTCTTGCGGCGGCTGGCCAGCCAGGCGCGGAGGAGCTTCCGGGCCCGGTCGGCGTCGCCGTCTTCCCGGAAGGTCTTCGCCAGGGCCTCGACCTCCCCCTGCCGGAGGTTGGACACCTCGGCCTCGGCGTTGTCGAGCCCGTCGGTGCGGAGCCGGCCCATGACCCTCGGACGGTCGGGCATCAGGTTCCGGGCCTCCTCGGCGAGGGCGATGGCCGAGCCGGGCTGGTCGGTCGCTCGCCGGAGCAGCCAGGCCTGGCGGGCGTCGTTGAGGAGCCGACGGTCGAGCCCCTCGCGGATCGCGTCGGACGCTTCGCGGTAAAGTTCGCCGGGGTGGCTTTCGTAGGTCTTGGCCAGTTCGCCGAGGTCGACGTTGGTCTCGCGGGCATCCTTCGCTTTCGGCAGAGCCCCCTCGACCTCCCGCGCGATCGAGCCCAGTTCGTCCGCGTCGCGGGCCTTCGCCAGTCGCCTGCGGAAGCCCGTGTGGTAGAGCGCGCCGATGGTTCTGGGGCTGACGGGCCTGGCGGACTCCCGACGTGCGAGTGCTACGGGGTCGGCCCCGGGGGCCGTGGCCTCGACCCAGAGGGCGTCGGTCTCCAGCTCCCGGCCCTTCTGCTCCAATGCGTTGTCGTTGAAGACCTTGCCTCGCTTTTGCGCCCAGAGGCCCCAGGCCCGTCTCGACGCGAAATCGCTCGGCAGGAACCGCTTGACCTCGGCATCGAGCCGGGCCAGGTCGGCCGGGAGCATGTCCAGGGAGGTCACGTCCACGACCCAGCGGCCGTCCTCGAACTTGACTACGCCCACGATCCGGGCGACCGGCTCGCGCGGGGCGTGGTCGGGCTTGAGCGGGCCGGGGATCCGGAAGATGGCGTCCGAGCGACGCAGGAGGACCTCGTCGAGGCCCCGGCCCTTCTTCGACTCGTAGAAGTAGCGGACCCGGTCGTCGAGCGTCACCTGCTGACCGTTGAGGTTCGGGTTCTTGCCGACCTCGGACGGGTCGGTCATCCCCGCGTTGGGGTCGGATGCAGGCAGCGGGCCGGGGAGGAAGAGCAGCAACGCGAGTCCGGCCAGGAGATTGAGGCGGATCACTGGGCGGGCTCCTCGGAGATGTCCGAGCCGGGCCATCCGATCGTCTGCAGGGCCGCGTGGTGCTGCATGTAGACGCCGCTGTCCGGTTCGAGCTGGATCTCCCACTCGCCGGTCTTGAGGTTGAGGTCGATCGACTTCAACCGTGCGCCGAAGGGGGATTGCTCGCCGGCCTTGGCCTGGAACCGCTCGAAGAGGCGGAATCCGTCGAGGTTGACGGAGGCCGTGCCCGAGGGCTTCGGCCCCTTGCCGAAGTACACCTTGTAGTCGAGTTCGTAGGTCGAGCCGGGCTTCGACGGATTGGGCGCAGAGGCGAGGGGGGCGTCGATGATGATCGACTTTCCCTTGTAGAACGTGTCGAAGCGGTTCCTCCATCCGGCGGCGGGTTCGAAGGTGGCGGCCTCTTCGAGGATGCGTTCGAGGGTCTCGGGGACGAGGTCGGTGAAGATCGCGGCCTCGGCCGCCCCTTGCTTGATCTCGTCGGCCCCCTCGATGGTGCCGCCGAGGAGGTCGACGGCCGACGCCGCCTCGGCGAGCAGGGCCTTGGCGACGTGGAATTCGCCCGCATCGAGCTTCGAGAGCCCGAGCGTCCGGCCGCTCTCGATCACCTGGGGCAGGGTCGACAGGCGCCTCCGCCATGTCTGGATCCCGACGGTCATCAGGACGACCGCGAGGACCCCGGTGAAGATCAGGGCGGGCCGATTCCGGCGGGCCCAGCCGCCGACCGGCGACTCCTCGTCGACCAGGATCTTGCCGGGGACCGGCTGCGACGGCTTCGGCCGGGTTGGCTTCGCTGGCGCGGGTGCCGGCCTGGCTTTGGGGGCTGGGGCGGATTTCGCCGCCGGCTTCTGCGCGGGAGACGAGGGCCTGGCTCTCGGCGATTGAGCCGGGGGCGGCGTCGCAGCCTTCCGGGGAGCCGGGGCGGCGGGCTCGGGCTCGGCCTCCCACTCGATGTCGGCGTCGACCTCGTCCGGCTCGACGCCGGCGGCGGCCATGAACTCGGCCTCGGCGGCCGAGAAGTCGGCGGGGGCCGGCTGCGTGCCGTTCTCGGGTGAGAGCGGGGCGGGATCGCTGAGCGCAATCGGATCATCCCAGCCCTCGTCCGCCGGTGCGGCCCGCCTGCTCGTCCGCGCAGGCGGCTGCGCGGATGTGTTGCCGTCGGGCCCAACGGGGTCGGGCAGGGGGCTGCGGGGCAGGACGAAGATCCCCTCGCCGCACTCGGGGCAGCGGATCGCCTGATAGCTGGACGTCCGGTGTCCTTCGAGGCGGTGCCCACGGGGGCAGGCCACGCGGTAGGTCTGGGGACCGCCCGAGGCCGGAGTCGGCTTCGCGTCCCATAATGCCTTGGCGCGTCCGAAAAGCCCCAACGTGGCGACCTCGCGATTCGAGGGGATCGGGGATGGCCACAGGACAGACGGGACCGGACCCGGTCGACGACGTTTGTCCTAGACGTTCCGTATTATTGGCGACGGTCGGGTTACGGTCAATTCAGCCGGCCGGCCCGGCCCCCCTTTGAACACTCGAAGTTGGGGCCGGGCGACATCCGGGCCCGCTTACTTGCTACCGACCATCTCCTCGGCCTTCACCCAGGCGGTGAACTGCTCGTCGGTCAGGAGTTCGAGCTCGAGGGCGGCCTGGCGGAGGGTCAGGCCGTTCTTGTGGGCGTACTTGGCGATCTTGGCGGCGTTGTCGTACCCGATGTGGGGGTTGAGAGCCGTCACGAGCATCAAGGACTGCTCCAGCAACTCCTTGATCCGCGGGAGGTTGGGCTCGATCCCGGCCGCGCAGTTGTCGTTGAAGCTGACGCAGCCGTCGGCGATCAGCCGGACGCTCCAGAGGAAGTTGTAGATGATGAGCGGCTTCATGACGTTGAGCTCGAAGTTCCCGAGCGCGCCGCCCAGGTTGATGGCAACGTCATTGCCCAGGACCTGGCTTACGAGCATGGTCATCGCCTCGGACTGGGTCGGGTTGACCTTGCCGGGCATGATCGAGCTGCCGGGCTCGTTCTCGGGGATGGAGATCTCGCCCAGGCCCGAGCGCGGGCCGGAGGCCAGCCAGCGGACATCGTTGGCGATCTTCATCAGGGTCGCGGCCAGGGTCTTGAGCGCGCCGTGGGAGAACAGCAGGGCGTCGTGCCCCGAGAGGGCCTCGAACTTGTTGGGGGCGGTGACGAACGGGTCGCCGGTGAGCCGGGCGATCTCGGCGGCGACCCGGGTGGCGTACTCGGGGTGGGAGTTCAGCCCGGTGCCGACGGCGGTGCCGCCGAGGGCGAGTTCGGAGAGGTGGGGGATCGACTGCTCGACGTGCTTCAGGCCGTTGTCGAGGAGCTGGACCCAGCCGGAGATCTCCTGGCCGAGGGTCAGCGGGGTCGCGTCCATCAGGTGGGTGCGGCCGATCTTCACGACGTCCTTGTACGCCTCAGCCTTGGCGGCGAGGGTGTCCCGGAGTTTCTTCACGCCCGGGAACAGGAGCGTCCGGAGGGCGTGGACGGCGGCCACGTGCATGGCGGTCGGGAAGACGTCGTTGGACGACTGGCCCTTGTTCACGTCGTCGTTCGGGTGGACCAGCCGCTTCATCCCCCGCTCGCCGCCCATCAGCTCGCTGGCGCGGTTGGCGATGACCTCGTTGAGGTTCATGTTGGTCTGGGTGCCGCTGCCGGTCTGCCAGACGACCAGCGGGAATTCGTCGTCGTGCTTGCCGTGTAGGATCTCGTCGGCGGCGGCGAGGATGGCCTTGGCCTTGGTGGGGTCGAGCTTCTTGAGGTCGAGGTTGACCTGGGCGGAGGCCCGCTTGACCCTCGCCAGCGCGTAGATCAGGGGGAGCGGCATGCGGTCGCCGGCGATCTTGAAGTTCTCCAGCGAGCGCTGCGTCTGCGCGCCCCAGAGCTTGTCGGCGGGGACCTCGATGTCGCCCATCGTGTCGGATTCGATGCGGACGCTGGCGTTGCTCATTTCGGCTGACTTTCGCGCGATGGACTGATGATCGGGGGCGGGCAGCGGCGACGCACGCGGGGCGTCGGGCCCGTCGTCTCCCCTGAGTCTGGCGAACCCGGGCCAAAGGTTCAAGCGCGAGGCGAAGTTCCGCCGCTTCCTGTCGATTTCATCGTGTAGACTTACCCGACCCGAAGGATCGGCAAGGTCGCATCTGCCACCCGCCGGACGGCACCCCCACGCTCCACCCCTCGCGAGTCCGGATCACCACATGCTTCGCAACCCGCGTCGGCGTCCTCGCGCGTTCGTGCCCGAAGGACTTGCCCCCCTCGAGGGCCGGGCCCTGCTCTCGACGGCCGCGGTTTCGGCCCCGACCGTCAAGGCGACCGCCGTCGTCCGCGCCAGTGGGGCCCGGGTCATTTCGAGCATCACCTACACCCGGCTCGCTGGCGGGCGACAGCTCGACCTCTACGTCCCTGGCGGCTCGCCCCCTCCGGGCGGCTGGCCGCTGGTCATGGCCTTCCCCGGCGGCGGCTGGCGATCTGCCAGCCGTAAGGATTACGGCGGGGCGGTCCGGACACTGAACAAATACGGATTCGCCGTGGCGGGCGTCGATTACGCCTACGGCAGCGGCGCGCCCGGATCGAAGATCTGGCCCTTGAATTTCCAGACCGCGCAGGACGCCGTACGGTTCCTCCGCGATCGGGCGGGCAAGTACGGCCTCGACCCGAACCGGTTCGCCGCGATGGGCGAGTCCGCCGGCGGCCACATCGCGTCGCTCCTGGGGACCTACCCGCAGGGGCCGATCTCGTCGGAATCCCCCGGCCCAGACGCCCGGGGGCCCGGTAGGTCGAACGGTCAGACGTCCGCCCGCGTCCAGGCGGTCGTGAACTTCTACGGCCCGACCGACCTGACGACCCTCTTCCCCGGGACCACCAACTCGGGTCGGACTTACATCAACACGTTCCTGGGCGGGAACCTCGACCAGATCCCCGGCCGTTACGCAGCGGCGTCCCCCACGAGCTTCGTCTCTTCGGACGACCCGCCCTTCTACATCGCGCAGGGCGAACGCGACTTCACCGTGGTTCCTTCCCAGGCGGTGGAACTGTCCCAGGCCCTCACGAAGGCCGGCGTGCCGAACGTCCTGCGGCTATTCCCCGGCTTCTTCCACGGCTTCCGGCCGATCGCCGGCAAGCTGAACCTCTACCCCGAGATCGCCGACTTCCTCCGCAAGTCGTTTGCCCGAGTCAAGTAACGAGTCGTCGAATGGAGGGCATGGAGTACGGAAGCTTGCTTCCGCTCCGTTCTCGCGGAGCTTGCTCCGCGCGCCTGATCTAAGAATCGACCTTCGATTACGTGCCTCGTCTCGGCAGCAAGCTCCCGCCGGGTCAGAGCGGATGCCAGCTTCCGCCCGCCGGGTGGTTGAAGTTTCGACTATTTGGGTGGCATGCGAGCTGCACCTCTCCGGGCATTTCCGCCCGGGGGAGGTGTCGCTTGGCCGTCGATGTGAGCCATACGTCGGATTCCGATGTTCCCGAGTATCAGTCCATGCTCGGGGCGTACCACTCGGCGTTCGAGGTGGAGTTGAAGGGCATGATCGCGGACCTCCCCGTGAAGGGAGGGGACCGCGGTGTGGAACTCGCCTGCGGCGACGGGACGTTTGCGCGCTGGCTGGCGCAGCGGGTCGGATCGAAGGGCGAGGTCGTGGCGGTCGACCTGCTGCCGTCGTATCTGGAGATGGCCAGCAAGAAGACTGCCGGGGTCGATTGGGTTCGTTTCGTCGCGGCCGAGATCGACCGGCTGCCGTTCGAGGATCCCCGTTTCGACCTGGCCTGGTGTGCCCAGAGCCTCTACAGCCTCCCCGACCCGGCGAAGGCCATCGGCATCCTGGCCGGGCTGGTCAGGCCCGGCGGGGTCGTGGCCGTGCTGGAGAACGACTCGCTCCACCACCTGATGCTGCCCTGGCCGGTCGAGCTGGAACTGGAAATCCAGAAGGCCGAGTTCGAGGCGCTCAAGAAGGAGCATCCCGACCCCGAGCACTTCTACGTCGGCCGGAACCTGACGTCGTTGTTCCAGGGGGCCGGGTTGGTCGAGGTCCATTCCCGGTCCTACAGCTCCGACCGCCAGGCCCCGCTCGGGAAGCCGGAGCGGGCGTTCTTGCGGGCGTATCTCGACGACCTCGCCGAGCGGGTCGGGCCCGGGCTGCCGAGGAAACATCTCGACGAGTTCCGGGCCCTGGTCGATCCCTCATCACCCGAGTCTTTCCTGAAACGGACCGACCTGGCGCTGACCTGCCTGGACCTTGTTGTGACCGGCAGGCGACCGGCCTGATCGTCACGACCGGCCGTCCCGGGACGCATCCCGGGTTCCCGATCGATCCTCCGGGCGACTAGAATCGTAGGACGCCCGGGGACTCCGGGCGCAATGTCCCGCGGGTCGTGACGAATTGACGAAGGGGCCGGCTCCGTCGCCGCCCCGGATGTGGGTTCTTCCTCCGCCACGTTAAAAACAAGGAACCTCCTGTGCCCGACATTTACGACGAGATCGAGGAACTCAAGGCGAAGCACGACGCGACCATCCTGGCCCACTACTACCAGGACGGCGAGATCCAGGAGATCGCCGACTTCACCGGCGACAGCCTCAAGCTTGCCCGCGCCGCCACGACGGTCAAGACCAGGACCATCGTCTTCTGCGGCGTGCACTTCATGGCCGAGACGGCCAAGATCCTCAACCCCGAGAAGCGGGTCCTGCTGCCCGACCTCCAGGCCGGTTGCAGCCTGGCCGACTCTTGCCCCGCCCCGCTGCTGGCGAAGTTCCAGGAGAAACTCCGGGCCGAGGGGCGGAAGTTCCAGACGGTTGCCTACATCAACAGCACGGCCGGCGTGAAGTCGCTGACCGACTGGATCGTGACCTCCGGCAACGCCGAGGAGGTCATCCGAAGGGTCCCCGAGGACCAGGAGATCCTCTTCGTCCCCGACAAGCACCTCGGATCGTACCTCGAAGAGGTCACCGGGCGCAGGATGATCGTCTGGAACGGCTCGTGCATGGTCCACGAGGTTTTCAGCATCCAGGACCTGCTGCGACTCAAGAAGAAGGTGCCCGCCGGCGTCACCCTGGCTCACCCCGAGTGCCCCGCGAACATCCGGGAGCACAGCGACTTCATCGGCGGCACCGAGGCGATGCTCAAGTTCGTCGACACGTACGCCGAGCCGACCGAGTTCCTGGTCGCCACCGAGGCCAACATGCTCTGGCAGCTCCAGCACAAGGTCCCCCGGCACACCTACCTCCCCGTGCCCGGGATCACCTGCGCCTGCAACATCTGCCCGCACATGGCCCGGAACACCCTCGAAAAGCTCCGCGACTGCCTGGCCAACGGCACGCCGGAGATCGAGTGGAAGCCGGGCTTCGACCGCGCGGCGGAAGTCTTGAAGCGGAGCTTGCTGCAATAAAGACGAATCCCATTGAACCGCAGAGACGCAGAGATCGCAGGGGGAAATCTGGATCCCATGGAACTCTGTGGACTCTGCGTCTTCGTGGTTCAATTCTCCCGAATCGGCCGGGGCCGCTTGAGTCGGTACGGGATCATCCAGTTGAACAGCGGGTGGTGCAGGCGCTTGGTGTCGAGCAGTTCGGTGATGCCCAACGCCGTACGGCCGTCGAGCTGGAAGTCGGACACCCAGCGCAGGTAGAACGGGCCGTCGTCGACGAGCTGTTTGGGCCGGGAGAGAAACGGGAGCGACGCGGGCCCGCCGATGGTTTTGGGGTAGCGGACGCCGAAGGTCTGACGCGCGAGTTCGCCGATGTCCAGTGGGGATTCGAGGATCGTCGTCGGCTGGCCGGGCTGGAACATAAGGGCCAGGTGGGACGCCGGGGCGTGTCGGGGCTCGGCGTGGTAGTAGACGATCGTTCGATCGTCGATGTGGGCGCGTCCCCAGGCCCAGCGGCTCATGGCCCGGCGGATCTCCTCCGCTCCGGCGTTGTGATCGTGGTAGCCGCGACCTTCGAAGGTGAGAGGTTCGGAGGGACTGAGCGAGAGAGAGCCCTCGACCCGGCAATCGGGCGCGGCGAGGATCCAGTGATGCGGGGAGGATTCGGTGCCGAGGTTGCGTTCGAATGGGGAGAGTCCGTCGACCGGGCGGAAATGGAACTCGGCCTTGATGTGATGCCCGCGCTTCACCGAGGGCGTGTCGATGATGAGCCGATAGCCGTCGGGTCCGCGTTCGAGCCGGTTGGCGTCGACCTCAACGGAGAACGGCTCGGTGTTGTGGCGGAAGCAAGGAGCGGGGTAGCGGTTGAGTGCGTAGGCGAGTGGCTTGCCGTCCCGATGCCAGCTGACGCCGATCGCGGAGTGGTCGAGCGGGTGCGGGGCGGGGTGGCGGGAGGGCTGCTTGAGGTGCCGCTGGGTGGCGACGCCGTAGGCGGGGTCGAACGGGAGCCCGGCGTACCAGACGACCACGATGGCGTCGCGGCCGTCGCGCGAGATGGCGTCGAAGTACCACCACTCCTGGCTACCGGGGGAGTCGTACGCGAAGTAGCGGTCGGGGTCGTTCGAGGTCGGCACGGGGGCGAGGCTCTCGGTCCGGGGCGGTCGGGCGGCGGATGCTCCAGCGTGGCCGCCCCGGGCCGTTCCTGTAAAGGGCCTCGTGCGTCGACGCGGCTCAGGGCTGGCCGTCGATCACGAGCTTCGGACGGGACTCCTTCCGCTCGGCCGCGACGCCAAAGTAGCAGGCGGCAACCTCGGGATCGACGGGCGTGAGGAAGAGACGGATCGTCTTCCCCTCGGCGACCCGGCCGAGCAGGAACGCCTTCGCCTTGTCGTCGAGGTCGAGCGTCAGGGCGTCGACTTTGCCCGTCTCGGCCTGCGTGAACGTCGCCTTCGCGACCTTCCGGCCTTTCTTGAGCGATTCGGCGACGCCTCCGGGCGTCTCGGCCTCGAACTTCCAGTCGGAGGCGGCGTCGGTGTCGAGGGGCTTGTGGTCCTCGATGACGAGCCAGACCTCGAAGGCCCCGTCCTTGGCGAAGCGGGGGATGCTCTGGGTCAGGTGGAGCGTCGCCCCCTTGATGGCGGCGGGCTTCGGATCGGGTTTCGGAGGCGTGACTTCGAGCACGCAGTAGCTGGCGAACTTGCCGTCCTCGCCGCTCGACTTGCCCTGGATGTTCAGGAACCGCCGGCCGTTCTCGCCCGGTCGGGGCCCCTGCTTCTGGACCATCAGGCTGGCGGTCGCGGGCGCATCGAGCCCCGCGCGGGCCTCGATGGCCGGGACGAACAGGGCGGCGGCCAGCAGCAGACTCAGCGAACGTATGCTCATCTCGGAAATCGCTCCCGGAAGGAATGGACGAACGGCCCGGCTCGCCGAGGTGGCGGGCCGGGCCGTTTCGTGGGACTGCAAGAGACGATCCGGTTACTTGGCGTCGGCGGTGACGCCCTTCCAGTCGTCGGTCCGGAACGGGGTCAGCGGCAGGCCGCCGTTGCCATACATGTTGCAGACGGGGTTGTCGGCCCAGGCGTAGCGGACGGCGGCGGGCTCGGAGACCGAGTCGGCCCAGACCTCGATTTTGTTGCCGACAAGCTTGGCCTTGGCGTTGACGAACTTCTTGTCGGGACCGGCGATGGTGAAACCGACGGGGTCGACGACGTCGAACGGGCGGAACCCGGCGCCGACGTGGTCGAAGCTCAGGACGATCTTGCTGCCCTGCTTCTCCATCGACTTGTAGGTCGGGCTCTGGTAGGGGACGTTGATGCCGTAATCCTTAGCCAGCGCCCAGCGGGCGAGCCGCTTGGCGACGTCCTGCTTGTTCATCGGGTGGATGTCCTTGCCCTCGCCGATGTCGATGATCACGGCCTCGCCGGTCCTGGGCAGGCGGCCCATCGTCATCGTCTGGGCCTCGCGCAGCTCGGCCCAGGCGGAGTCGCCGGGCTCGGGCTTCTCGGCCAGATAATCAGCGAGCTGGACCCAGTAGAAGGAGAAGTCGCCGATACCCCACTCCTCCCGCCAGCTCTGGATCATGAGCGGGAAGAGGTCGCGGTACTGGTAGGCCCGGCTGGCGTTGGACTCGCCCTGGTACCAGATCACGCCCTTGATGCCGTAGCCGATGGTCGGCTTGAGGACGCCGTTGTAGATGTTCCCCGGGCGGGCGTTGCCGCTCATCTGGCCGGCGAGGTTCTGCTGCCCCTTCTTCTTGGGGGTGGCCGGCTGGCCCTTGCTGGCCTCGAACTGCTTCTCCATGCCGACCCAGCGGTCGATCAGGGGCTTGTACTTTTCATCCTTCTCCAGGATGTCCCGGCGCACCCAGGCCTCGGCCGCCGAGCCGCCCCAGGCGTCGTCGATCAGGCCGATGGGCGTGTTGCTGAGCGTCTGGAAGAGCTGCCGGCCGAAGAAGTAGCCGACGGCCGAGAACTGCGGGACGGTCTTGGGCGAGCAGACCTCCCACTTGCCGTCGAAGTCGTTCTTCGGGGTCTGGGTGCCGACCTGCGGGACCGAGATGAACCGGATCCTCGGGAACTTCGCGGTCAGGCTCTCCAGGTCGGGGTCGACCGACTGCGCGACGGCCCACTGCATGTTCGACTGGCCGGAGCAGACCCAGACCTCGCCGACGAGGACGTCGTCATACTTGATCTCGTTCTTTCCCTTCACCGTGACGGTGAGGGGCTTGAAGCTGGCCTTCATCGGGTCGAGGAAGACGCTCCAGGCGCCCTTGTCGTCGGCCTTGGCGGTCTTGGTCTGGAGGGTCTTGTCCTTGTCGGCGACGGTCACGGTGACCTCCTCGCCGGCGTCGGCCCAGCCCCAGACCTTATCCTTGAGGCCCTGCTGCAGGACCATGTGCGACCCGAAGATCGACGGCAGCTTGACGTCGGCCTGGGCCGGCAGGGCGATCGCCAGGGCGGCGGCCGCCAGCCCGGTGCCGCGGAGCGCGTGGAGCAATCTCATCGGTGTGACCTCAATCGGACGGAAGGAACACGACCAGGCGATCGGGAGCGACGCCTGCGGTGGGGTTGGATTGGTGGGAGAGTCTAACGGACGGGTCCGGCGGTTTCCACAACCGAGAGCCCGGCACCCTCAGGGTTCCAGCCGCAGGGATTCGCGGAAGAAGTCGAGCGCCTGCTCCGCCACGTAGCGGCGGTCGGTTTCCTGGCGCGAGGAGTGGCGTTCCTCGGGCAGGGGGAGCAACTTGAAGGTCTTGTTGGCGGCGATCAGCGCCGTCACGAGCCGGGCGGTGTGGCGGAAGTGGACGTTCTCGTCGATCATGCCGTGGATCAGAAAGAGTTTGCCGCGGAGCCTGTCCACGCCGTTGAGCACCGACGATTCGGCATATCCCTTCGAGTTGTTCTCGGGGGTGCCCATGTAACGCTCGGTGTAGCAGGTGTCGTATCCGGCCCAGTCGGTGACGGGCGCGATCGAGACGCCCGCGTGGAAGGTCTCGGGGGCCTCGGTGAGGCAGCGGAGGGTCATGTAGCCGCCGTAGGAGCCGCCGGTCACGCCGACCCGACTCGCGTCAATCTCGGCCTTCTTGCCCGCGATGTACTTGACCCCGTCGGCCTGGTCGCGGACCTCGACGGCACCCATGTTGCGGTTCAGGGCCGCCTCGAAGGCGTGGCCTCGACGGGAGGCGCCCCGGTTGTCCATCTTCCAGACGGCGAAGCCGCGCTCGGCGAGCATCTGCGCGTTCATGTCGGCCGTCATCGTCCAGTTCTCCGAGACGTACTGGACGTGCGGGCCGCCGTAGAGCAGCACCACCAGCGGCGACTTCCCGCCGGCAAGGGACCTGCGCTGGGCGTAGTAGGCGCCGTAGAGTATGACGCCGTCGCGGCCCTTGAAGGTGTGGAATTCGGGCGCGACCAGGCGGTATTGCTTGATCCGACGATCGCTCGACGCATCATCGAGCACGCGCAGGACCTTGCCGTCCCGATCGCGCAGGCGGGTAACCGGGGGCTTTTCCCGGCTGGCGAAGGTGTCGACCCACGTCCCGCCCGACGGCGCGACGACAGCCTTGTGGATCCCGGATTCCTTCGAAACCGCGACGACGGGCCCCCCGTCGAGCGAGACGCGGTAGAGCTGCGACTCCAGCGGCGAATCCTTGCCGGCGAGGAACCAGGCCTCCCGGCGTTTTGCATCGACCGAAACGACCGAATCGACGGCCCAATCGCCCTCGGTGAGCACTCGCTTCGTCCTGCCCTCGGAGTCGAGCAATTCCAGGTGCTTGTACCCCGTCCGCTCGGTGGCCCAGAGGATTTCGCCCGTGTCGCCGAGCCACTGGAGGTCGTTGTTCAAGTTCACCCACGTCTCGGCCTTTTCCTCGCGGACGAGCGTGCGTGACTTCGAACCGAGGTCGACCCGTTCGAGTCGCAGCGACTTCTGATCGCGAGAGAGGATCTGCAAGAGGAGACTGGAGGGCGAATCCCAGGCGACTCGGGCCAGATAGAAGTCGGTCCCCGGCGAGACCAGTTCGAGCCAGGTCGTCTCACCGCCTTCGATCGCCACCACGCCGAGTTTCACCTTCGCGTTCGCCTTGCCGGGGAACGGATAGCGGTGCGTCTCGGTCGCCGGATCGGCCCCCTGGTGGCTGATTGTGTAGAGGGGGATGTGCCGCTCGTCGGTCTGCTGGTAGGCGATGTGTCTCCCGTCGGGGGCCCACCAGAAGCCGGTGAACCGATCCATCTCCTCCTGCGCCATGAATTCGGCGAGGCCGTAGGTCAGCCCCTCGGCGGCGTTGGGGGAGAGTTTCGTCTCCTTCTTCGACGCGATCTCGAGGGCGTACAGGACCCCCTCCCGCACGTAGGCCACGCGGGTGCCGTCGGCATTGAGCTGCGGGTCAATCTCGGGTGCGGGCGTGTCGGTGAGGCGTTCGAGCGGGCCGTTCCCTCGCTGGAGGTACAGATCCCCGCGGAGCGGCATCACCGCGACATCGGCCTTCCCCGCGCGGGCGACCGAGGTGATGCCCGTGTCGCGGAGCCGTTGCCGCTCGCGACGGAGTGCCTCCTCGCGCGAGACGTTCGTATCCGTGTCCCCCGAGTCCGGCGGCCGGGCGATCACGGTCGCCTCCCCGCCCGCGATGGGGACGCTCCAGAGGACCCGGCTGAGACTGGCGTCCTCCGACTTCAGGTAACGGATCGACTGGCCATCAAATGAGTACGCGATCGCCCCCGGGACGACCGTCCCCGGCGCGGGGAGCTTGGCGACGGCGGCCGGGTCCACGGCGCGCGGTGTGGCGGGCGACTCCAAGAGCAGGCCTCCGAGGAGAGCGGACAGGATCGGCAGGGATGCGAACATCGGTCGGCTCTCCTGCGGGGTGATTCCGGCAGACGGAGGCGGTTGTCGCGAATCTCCGCGCTGGGCGAGCATCTCCCGATGCCGCCCCTCCGGATGTCGCGCTTCACCACCAGAAGGGATCTCCCGATCCGTCTGCGGGGGCGAATGTCGATGGGTCGGGAGACCCCGTTTCGTGGTACGACTTCTGGAGGGAGGGGCGGCATCGGGAGATGCTCGCCCGGCGCAGTTTGGGAGATGCTCGCCCGGCGCGGTGCGGAAGACGCGAGGACGCGTCCTCCACGCCCGACTTTAACCGTTGAGCTTGACGGTCACCGTCTTGAGCTCGGTGTAGTGCTCCAGGGCCGCCTCGCCATTCTCGCGGCCCTGGCCGGACATCTTGAAGCCGCCGAACGGGGTGGTGGTGTCGACGACGTGGTAACAGTTGACCCAGACGGTGCCGGCCTTGACCTTCTTCGCGTAGAGGTGGGCCTTGTCGATGTCCTTGGTCCAGACGGCGGCGGCGAGGCCATAGCTGGTGCGGTTGGCGCGCTCGACGACCTCGTCGACCGTCTTGAACGGCAGGACGCTCACGACGGGCCCGAATATCTCGTCGCGGGCGATCGACATGTCGTCCTGGACGTTGTCGAAGATCGTCGGCTCGACGAAGTACCCCTTGTCGCCATGGCGGTTGCCGCCGGCGAGGAGCTTGGCGCCTTCCTTGTGGCCGAGGTCGACGTAATGGAGGATCTTGTCGAGTTGCTCCTGCGAGACCTGCGGGCCTTGCTCGGTGCTGGGATCGAGCTGGCTGCCGATCTTGCGGGCCCTGGCCTTCTCGGCCAGGCGCTCGACGAAGGCGTCGTGGATCTTGTCCTGGACGAACAGCCGGCTGCCGGCGGTGCAGCACTGGCCGCCGTGGAAGTAGATGGCGTGGAAGGCCCCGGCGACGGCGTCGTCGAGGTTGGCGTCGGCGAAGATGACGTTGGGGCTCTTGCCGCCGAGTTCGAACGTGGTCCGCTTGAGGGTCTCGGCCGCCTGGCGCTGGATGATCTTGGCCGTGTCGACGTGGCCCGTGAAGGCGATCTTGTCGACGTCCGGGTGGCCGACCAGGGCCGCGCCGGCGGTCTCGCCGTAGCCGTTGATGAGGTTGATGACGCCGGCGGGGAACCCGGCCTCGATCGCCAACTCGCCGAGCCGGAGCGCGGTGAGCGGGGTCTGCTCGGCGGGCTTCATCACGATGGTGTTGCCGCAGGCGAGGGCGGGGCCCCACTTCCAGGCGAGCATGAGCAGCGGGAAATTCCAGGGGATGATCTGCCCGACCACGCCCACCGGCTGCCGCAGGGTGTAGGACAGAAAATTGCCGCGGACGGGGATCGTCCGCCCCTCGACCTTGTCGGCCCAGCCGGCGTAGTAGCGGAGCGTGTTGACCACGCCCTGGAGGTCGCCGACCGAGTCGGTGATCGTCTTGCCGCAGTTCAGGGACTCGAGCGCGGCGAGTTCCTCCGCGTGGGCCTCGACGAGGTCGGCCAGGTCGAAGATCAGCTTGCCGCGATCGGCGGCGTCCATGGTGCTCCATGGCCCGGTTTCGAGGGCCCTGCGGGCCGCCTTGACCGCGCGATCGACGTCGTCGGCCGTCCCCGCCGCGACGCTGGCGATGACGTCGCCGGTCGCCGGGTCGTAGGTCTCGAACGAGTCGCCCTGGACCGGGTCAACCCACTGATTATTGATGAGGAGCTTCGTCTGCCGGATCGCCGGGCGTCCCGGCGCAAGCACGGTCTGGGCCATCGTTTCTCCCCCTGGCGGTATCGAGCTGGCTGCCATCTCGGCACGCCGCCATGGTCGAGCGCGTCGGTCGGCGAGTCAACACCCCGGCGCCGTCCGGGCGGGTAACCCGCGTATCCGTTTGCTCGGGGGGAGAGACGCCAGGGCCCAGGAGTCGAACGTCAACCCCGTGGAGACGATGCCGGGGGTGGCAGGTTGAGTTTTCGGATCACCCGGATCGACAGATAGAGGTGATCGGGGGAGTCCAGTAGAGGAATGAATCCGTACTTCATGTAGAATTGCCGGGCGGTTTCATCGACGGCGTGGACTTCCACGGCTCGGATCCCGATCTGTTCGGCGATGTGGAGCGATCGTTGAAGCGCATCGATCAGCAGGAAAGAGCCAAGCCCCAGGCCCTGGGCGGTCCGGGTTACGGCAAGGCGACCGAGCAAGATGACGGGCACCGACAGGCGAGGCAAGCCTCGGCTCTCGCCCTCGGGGAGATTCTGGTACTCCACGCTGCCGGTCGAGAGCGCGTAGTAGCCGAGCACGAAGGGATCTTCACCCTCGACGAGCACATACGTACGGGACAGGTCGCGTTTCTCGAACTGGGAGGCTCGCTGCTTCAGCCATTCGGTGAGCATCTCTCGGCCACAATCGAATGACGAGCGGTCGTGGCGACGGCCCAACGGCTCGACTCGCCATCTCCTGGCTGTCGGCTCAATCAAGGTGCAACCTGTAGCGCTCCGCCGCAGCCTTCAAGGCCGGGCCGGGTTCGGCCTTGAGGTCATCCAGGATGGAAAGGAAGCGGTCTCGATCGCGGTCCGAAAGGAGCGTCGGACGCGGATTCTCGAGATTGGCGCGGACATGGGACGCGATGGCCGCAAGCGCAAACTCCTGCATCGAGACCCCCGCGTTCGCGGCGGCCTCGCGAAGGTCGGACACGAGTTCGCACGGGATGCGAACGTCCAGGTTGGTCGGAATATCCACTGCCATCGGGTTGGTTCCTATGACCCATGTATTCCATCCTCCCGATTGTACGATACCGAGGCGGGGCGGGCGACTTCGATCCGGCCGATTGTACGTGGGACTTCTGACACGCCTCGCAACCGGGACCGCCCGCCACGATTCCGCCCCGGGTTGCGGGGCAAAGCGTTGCGAATCGGGCCCGGACTTGAGAAAAGAGAGGGCCTCGCGACCTCCCCCAACGGCGCCGGTGCCGTCGGCTCCCCCGCGCCGAGGACCCTCGGTCCCTGGCCACGCCATCCCGGCGGCCTCACCGCAGTTCACTCGCACAGCCAGTCGTCCTCCTTCCGTCTCCCACCGGAGTTCATCCCCTTGTCCGCGAAGCCCGACCCCGTCGTTGAGCACGCCCAGCACGAGGCCATCATCATCGGCCTGGCGTGGGCGGCCGCCACCGCGTTCTGTTGCTGGTATTCATGGATGTACGGCTACTCCACATACGAACGGCCCCTATCCGAGGCGGATGTCCACCCGATCGCGGGGATCGGCGTGCCCTCCTGGGTCTTCTGGGGATATCTCGTCCCCTGGGGCGTCTGCACCCTGTTCACGTTCTGGTTCGCCGGCTTCTACATGAAGGACGACGACCTCGGCAGCGACCACACGGTCGAGCTCGAAGCTGACATTCGCGAGGGGGCCGAACACCATGCCTAATGCCGCCGCCGAGATCCCCAAGCACCCCGCGACGCTCGCCGCGCTCGTGATCTTCATGCTCGCCTCGCTGGGCATCAGCGTGATCGCGAACCGGGTCACGAGCAAGAAGTCGGGCTTCCTCCAGAAGTACTTCCTCGGGAACCGGTCCCTCGGGGCCCTCGCCGTGGCGCTCACGGCCGCGGTCATGAGCGGCGGGACGTTCCTCGGCTTCCCGTCGATGGTCTACAGCTTCGGCTGGGTCGTCGGCCTCTGGATCGCCTCCTACATGATCGCCCCGGTGACCATCCTGGGCACGCTGGGCAAGCGGATCGGACAGCTCTCCCGCCGCACCGGCGCCATCACGCTGCCCGACCTCTTCCGCGAGCGCTACGGGAGCCCCGCGCTGGGGTTCCTGACCAGCATCTTCATCATCGTGTTCCTGACGGTCTTCCTGGTCCCGCAGTTCAAGAGCGGCGGCCTGATCATGAAGATCGTCCTGCCGTCGTCGAGCTATGCCTGGGTCAGCGGCGACGACGTCACCGCCGGCTCGACCGACGGGGCCTACCTCGTCGGCCTCCTGATCTTCTCGGCCACGGTCATCCTCTACACGGCCGTCGGCGGCTTCCTCGCGGCCGTGTGGACCGACGTCTTCCAGTCGATCATCATGGCGATCGGCGTCCTGATCCTGTTCCCGCTGGCCATGAACGCCTGCGGCGGCCTGGAGAAGGCGACCTTCGACGCGATGTCGGTGAAAACCCTGGGGGATGGGTTCGCCTTCGGTCCCGGCGCGGGCTTTCCGGGCCGGCAATTCCACCCGATCACGTTGGCGATCTCCTTCTTCGTGATGTGGGCGATCACCGGCATGGGCCAGCCGTCGACCCTCGTCCGGCTCATGGCGTTCCGCGACTCCCGGACGCTCCGCTGGTCGATCATCTATGTCTCGATTTACAACATCATCATCTACATCCCCCTGATCCTCATCTTCGTCGCCGCGAGGTCGATCCTGCCCGACCTGGCCAAGCCGGATGAGGTGATGCCGAGGCTCGTGACCAAGCTCGCCAACCCCTACGTCGCCGGGATCATCCTGGCCGCGCCCTACGGGGCGGTCATGAGCACGGTGAGCGGGTTCCTGCTGCTGATCTCCTCGGGCATCGTCCGGGACGTCTACCAGCGGTTCATCAACCCGGTCGCGTCCGAGAAGCGGATCGAGTTGCTGAGCTACATCTTCACGGTGGGCGTCGGCGTGCTCGTGGCCCTGATCGCGATCAAGCCGCCGCAACTGCTCCAGTTGCTCGTGGTCTTCGCCAGCGCGGGCATGGCGGCGGCGTTCCTGGTCCCGGCGATGATGGCCGCGTTCTGGCGACGCGCCACGGCCACCGGGGCCATCACGGCGATGATCGCGGGCGTGAGCACGATCCTCTCGCTCTACGTGGCCGGCTTCTTCGTCGGCGACCAGAAGATCGGCCCGCCGGCCGCCGCGTTCGGTGCCTACTACCTGCTCGGCTTCGATCCGTGCGTCTGGGGCCTGCTCGCCTCGGCCGTCGGCGGGGTCGTCGGCACCCTGCTCTCGGCGCCTCCGGATCCGGCCCGGGTCTCGCTGATGTTCGACGTCCAGCCCGCCAGCGCCCCCGCGCCGGCGACCCTCGACCTGCATCCCGAGAAGAAGGCGGCGATCGCCGATCTCTGATCCCGGCAAGCCCTGGACAATCGCGGGTGGTCGGGGTTCGATAGGGCCCCGACCACCCGTTTTCATTTGGGGAGACGTCCCGCGATGCGGATCGCCATCGGCGGCTTCATGCACGAGTCGAACACCTTCGCCGGCGACGTCACCGGGGTCGGGCGGTTCGTCGAGGGAGGCTTCGAACACGGCGAGGCCATCCGCGAGCGCTGGGGGGCCGCCCACCACGAAGTCGGCGGGTTCTTCCAGGGGGCTTCTGAACTCGGCTTCGAGGCCGTCCCCACGCTCATGGGCTGGGCTACGCCCGCCGGGCCCGTCACGAACGCGGCCTACGAGCAGATCGTCGGGGAACTGATCGCGCGGATCGGCGAGGCCGGTCACCTCGACGCCGTGCTCATCGCCCTTCACGGCGCGATGGTGGCCGAGGGGATCGCCGACGCCGACGGCGAGACGCTCGCCAGGATTCGCCGCGAGATCGGCCCCGATCTCCCCCTGGTGGTCACGCTCGACTTCCACGGCAACGTCTCGAAGCTCGTGACCGATTCCGCCGACGCCGTCCTGGCCTACAGGACGTATCCCCACGTCGACCAGCGTCAGCGCGGGGCGAAGGCCGCACGGATCGCGTTCGAGGCCGCCAGCGGGCGGATCAAGCCGGTCACCGCCATCCGCAAGCCGCCGATGCTCGTCCACCTGCTCGCGCAGAACACCTCGAAGGAGCCCATGGCCTCGCTCATCGGCGAACTGGAGCGGCTCGACGGGGAGATCCTCGACGCCTCGATCCTCGCCGGATTCCCGTACGCCGACGTGAAGGACGCGGGAGTCTCCTGCATCGCCGTGGTCGACGGCAACAGGGCCAGGGCGGAGGCCGTCGCCGGGGCGCTGGCCGACCTCGTCTGGCAGAACCGCGAGGCCCTGACCGCCGCGCCGACCGGACCCGAAGAGGCCGTCCGGCTGGCCCTGGACGTCTCGCCCGAGAGGCGGCCGGTCGTCCTCGTCGATATCGGGGACAACATCGGCGGCGGTTCGGCGGCGGATAGCACGGTGTTGATCCGGGAGGTGGAGCGGCAAGGTGGGACGGGCGCCGTCGTCGTGCTCCATGACCCCGAGGCCGTCCGGATTTGCCGTGAGGCCGGGCAGGGGGGGAAGGTGAGTCTCCGGGCTGGCGGGAAGTTCGATGACAATGCCCCGCCCCTGGAGGTCTCGGGCACCGTCCGGCTGATCCACGACGGCAAGTACACCGAGGACGCCCCACGGCACGGCGGGATCCGATTCAACGACCAGGGGGAGACGGCCGTCATCGCGACCGACTCGGGCAACACGGTTGTGGTCAACAGCCTGCGGCACCCTCCGTTCAGCCTGGGGCAGATCACCAGCCTGGGGATCGACCCGAGGACGGCCCGGATCCTCATCGTGAAGGCGGCCGTGGCATTCCGCGCGGCGTACGAGCCGATCGCCAGCACCATCATCGAGGCCGACACCCCCGGGCTGACCGCGGCCAATCCGAAACGGTTCCCCTACAAGAACATCCGACGGCCCACCATCCCCCTGGACGATGCCGTCGGCCCGGAGTTTCTGCCCTCATGAGCCAGGCCGAACCGCAGACCGTCCGGGTCGCCGGCGTCCAGTGCGACCCCAGGCTCGGCGACCTCGCCGCGAACCTGGACGTCATCCTCGCGAGGGCCCGCGAGGCGGCGTCTCAGGGAGCGAAGCTCGTCGTCTTCCCCGAGTGCGCCCTCTCCGGCTACGGGTTCCCCGACCGAGAGACGGCGTTGAAGCACGCCCAGACGATCCCCGGGCCGGCGACGGACGCGGTGGGCGAACTCTGCCGCGAGCTGGGAATTCACGTCGTTTTCGGGCTGCTGGAAGCCGATGGCCCGCGCCTGTTCAATGCCTGCGTGCTGGTGGGGCCCGGTGGCGTGTTGGGTTCGTATCGCAAGATCCACCTGCCGTTCCTGGGCGTCGACGCCTTCGCCGACCCGGGCGACCGGCCGCTGGAGGTGTTCGACATCGGGCCGATGAAGGTCGGCATGCACATCTGCTACGACGGGGCCTTCCCGGAGACCGGGCGCGTTCTCGCCCTGCTCGGGGCCGACTTGCTCATCCTCCCGACCAACTGGCCGACGCACTCCGAGTGCGCGGCCGAGCACATGGTGCCGTGTCGCGCGTTCGAGAGCGTCGTCTACATGATGGCCGTGAACCGCGTCGGCGAGGAGAGCGGCTTCAGGTTCATCGGTCACAGTTCGGTCGCCGACCCGAGGGGGAAGGTACTCGCCGCGACCAGTGCCGATCGCGAGGAGATCTTCCTCGCCGACATCGATCCGGCCATCGCGCGTCAGAAGCTGATCGTCCGGGTCCCGGGCAAGCACCAGGTCGACCGCATCGGCGACCGTCGCCCCGGATTCTACGGGCCGATCGTTCAGCCCAACGGCCGGGACTGATTCACGCCAAGGGCGATCGCGATGCCGTCCTTTTCCAGCCAGTCGAGGATCCGACGGCTCACCGCGCTCAAGGGGAGTTGTCGGAGGTCGGCGAGGCTGGCCCATTTCGCCCTTGTGAATCCGGGAGGAGTCGCCGGCGTTTCCGGGGGATCCTGGCACATCGCGGCGTGGACGTCGAGCGCAACCTTGTGCTTGGTCACGCCGTAAGACAGGGACTTCAACGTCGGACCGGTCGCCAAACTCAGGCCGGTGAGCCGCTTGAGGGCGTCGTCCAGCTCGGGTTCGTCGTCAAACCGCCGCCCGGCGGGGTCGGCCCCGGTGCGGTGGATGGTGGGGAACTCCCAGAACCGCTCCCAGAGCCGGCCGGGGCCGCGTTCGAGGACGAGCAGTCGGTCGTGTGCCGGGTTGATGATCAGGACGCAGGATTCCTCGACCTCCAGCGCGGCCGCGCGGGGGGCGACGACCGGGATGGCGTCCTGCTTCCCGACTTTCCTGGCCAGGCACAGGGAATCGACGGGACAGACGAGGCAAGACGGCTGCCTCGGGGTGCAGATCAGGGCACCCAGTTCCATGAAGGACTGGTTGAACTTGCCGGGCTGGAGGTCGGGCACGACCCGTTCGGCGGCTCGCCAGAGGCGGTCCTGGGTGGCCTTGTCCTTGAGGTCGCGGTCCCAGGCGAGCCATCGGGCCATCACACGCTGGGTGTTGGCCTCGAGGATCGGGGCCCGGCGGTCGAAGGCGAATGAGAGGACCGCCCCCTGGATGTAACGCCCGACGCCCGGGAGGTTTGCGACGGCATCGATCTCATCCGGGATGGTCCCACCGTGCTCGGAGGCGATCCGTTTCGCCGCCTCGTGGAGCTGCCGGGCCCGACGGTAGTACCCCAGACCTTCCCACGCCTTCAGGACGTCGGCCTCGTCGGCCTCCGCAAGCGCGACGGCCGTCGGAAATCGTTGCAGGAAGCGTTGATAGAATGGGATCACGGCCGCGACGGTGGTCTGGATCAGCATGACCTCGGACACGAGGATCGCGTACGGATCCCGCGTCGCCCTCCAGGGCAGGTCGCGCGCGACCGTGTCGAACCATGCCGGCAGTTTCTCCCGGATCCCCCCCACCCAGGCCTCGTCGAGATCCGGCCCCTCATCCTCGACGATTGGCTTGATTCTGGCCATCTTCTGCGTCCTGCGGTCGTGGAGGAGGTATTGGGAAATTGTGTTTTCGGGTTTGACTATGCCGTATTCGGGATGGATAGTTCGATCGGCAGGCACGTTTGAGCTTCGACTCGGCGCGATGTCGGGTGGGGTTGGTCAAAGATCGCCCCCACTTACGGTGCACGCCACGCGAGATCGACCTTCACGACGAGGTGAATCATGGCGATCGAGATACGGCCCGCAAGTCCAGGGGGGGCCGAACGATGCTGGTCCTGAAGCGCAATGAGGGACAGTGGATCGAGGTGCGGCACCGATCGGGTGACCTGCTCCGGATCAAGGTCACGCGGATCCGGCAGGAAGGCTCGCGCGGGGTGCTGAATCTGGCGTTCGAGGACCAGCCGCGGCACTTCGAGATCCGCCGCGAGGAGAACCCGAAGCGGGAGATCGTCCCGCTTGCGGGATTCCGCGGAGTGCCCGATGACGAAACCCCGGCAGCGAGCAGGTCGCCGCCGGGGTTCGGAATCCCATCGGGATGATCGCCCCGCCCGAGTTCGCAAGGGTCAGGCGAGTGCGAGGGCGACGTGGCCGGAGATCGCGCCGACGGTGCTGTGCCCGTTCTGGAATCCGAGGGGGTCGCTCCCCTCGGACCGGATCAGGGCGATCTCGTGGCAGTTCGGGAAGAGCGGGCAGCGCACGCACTCATTCCAGATCTTGTGCGGCAGCTCGGCCTTCTCGATCCGGTGGTAGCCGCAACGCTCGAAGAACTCGGCCACGTAGGTGAGCGTGAAGACCGACTTGATCTCCAGCTCCCTGGCGGACTCCCAGCACGCGTCCACGAGCTTTCGCCCGGTACCCTGCCCCTGTGCGGTCTCGGAGACGGCGAGGCATTTCAGCTCGGCCAGGTCTTCCCAGAACACGTGGAGGGCGGCGCAACCGATGATCCTGCCGTCGTCATCGACCGCGACGAAGAACTCGCGTATCGACTCGTAGAGCTCACCCAGTGAGCGGCGGATCATCAACTTCCGATCGGCGAACGTGCGGATCAGCTCGCAAATGGCGGGCACGTCACCCACGCGGGCAGGGCGTATGTTCAATCGAGGGACCCCCAAGCCCCGGCTGCGACCCCGGGCGTTCTTGCCAGCATGCCACGAGTCGTTCCGCCGGCCGACCCGGACCGGAACTCATGGCGTGGACTGAACATTGTATTTCGGACGACGTGCGAATCAAGGTCGACCGAAAAGGGGATCTTGCCCGGATTTTCTCACCCGCCCAGGCTGCTCAGCCCACGGTGATGGAGCGGGAGGTCGACGAGGCGGGCCCGACCATCGTGGACGGGGCGGCCTGCGAGGGGAGGACGTCTTCGAGGAGGCGCTGGACGTAGGCGACGGCCGATTCGAGGGCCCATTCGGACATCCCCACGCGGCGGGCGGCCTGGAGGATGCACGAGGTCATCTCGGACTTGATCAGCTCGCGAGGGACGTCGGCCTGGATGCGGCGGGCGACCCCGGTGTGGACCAGCTCGCGGAGATCCTTCTGCGTCTCGGGGGTGAGGCTACTGTAGAACAGCATGGCCGGGCGTCCTTGGGCGGGGTTTCGGATGAGGGGCCGTCTGGTGACCTCGGCTCTCCCCAGATTCCTTGCCTCCGTTCGGGAAGGCGAACACTTTTGTCGCCTTTTCGCTCCGATTTCCGGTGCTTGCGCAGGGCTGCCCGTACAAAGTGTCAATCTCGCGTCGCCCCAGATCAACTCGCCCGGCGCAAGGTGGGGTGCGACAGGTCGGGGACGCGGGCGGGGCTGGCCAGGCAGGATTCGATCGCCCGCTGGGCGAAGGCGACGAGCGTCTCCTCCTCCCACTCGTCCATCTCGACCCGGCGGACGGCCTGGACGACATAGCGGAGGACATCGCTGCGGATGTCGTCCCGCCCACGGCCTTCGCGGAGCCGGGCGGAAACGCTCCAGCCGATGAGGAGGCTCAGTCCGGCGCGGGTCTCGTCGGAAAGCGATTGACCGGTCAGCATCGTGGGGCTCATTCTCGGGGTGGGGTGTGCGACGGGCGAGTGCGGCGATCGTCTCGAACCCGTCGGAACTGATTCCTAATCAAACCCTACGCCACCGCGACCCCGCGGATGCTCCCGGCGGAAAATGCGTCCCGGAAATCCATCCTCCCGGCATTCACAGTCCCTGACGACTCGCACATTTCCCGCGAAAACCGCACGAAAACGGCCGTTGGTCTGCGAAATCGCCAATCATGGCCCGAACTTTTGGGGATCCGAGAAGCGGATTTTCTACGCTCTGCCTCGCTCAAGTTGATCGAGATTCTCTCTAAATTGTCCGGAACCTCTCGAATTGAGACGGGCCGCGGGCGAAATGGGGCCGCCTCACCGATTGCCAAGCGGAACGGCGGTCGCCTAACCTATTGGGATGCCCCGCCTTCCCCGCGAGCGGGCCCCTTCCACCCCGCACGCACCGCCCGTGGACCGAGTTCGCCCTTATGCACCGCATCTTCCTGGGCCTGGCCGTCTCGAACGCCTCCCTCCTGGTCGTCACGTTCATCGTCGGCCTCATCACCAGCGGCGAGGTCCGTCAGCCGGGGCATACCGCCCCCTGGCACGGCACGCACTTCCTCCTCGGCCTGTTCACCACGATGTGGACCCTCCTGGTCCACTCGATCGTCTACACCTACTTCCTCGGCACCGGGAAGTGGGTGAAGGAGGTCGTGCGGGTCTACCATCTGCCCGAGTGGGTCGAGGCCCAGGCGAAGAAGAACAAGAAGAAGGCGTTCCGGTTCGAGTTCTGGAGCATGACCCTCATCGGCGCGGCCGCGTGGTTCGGCGCGGGGGCCGATGCCCAGGGCTGGAATCCGACCTGGCACCTGGCGCTCACGTCGCTGGCCCTGGCGTTCAACATCGGGGCGTTCGCGGTCGAATACGCCGTGATCGTCGCCCAGGCGAGGCTCCTGATCGAGGTCAAGAATCAGGCCGACGCCCTCCGCCGCGAGCGTTACGGCGAGGACGTGGACAAGCCCCAGGCGGTCGAGGCCGCGGGCTCCTGAACGCGTCGGCCGGGTACCATCCCCGGTTCCAATTCGATAGGATCGCGGTCCCTGTTCGGGGTCGGATGGTCCGCAGGCAGGAGTCCCGATGTCTCCACTGGTCGTCGTCGTCCTGATCGTTCTCGTGGACCTGCTCGGGTTCACGATGGTGATGCCGCTCCTGGCCCCGTTCGCCAAGGAATACAATTTCTCGGGGACTCAGATCGGCCTGATCCTGGCCGCGTATCCGCTCTTCCAGCTCATCGCCGGGCCGATCCTCGGTCGCCTCAGCGATCGCTACGGACGCCGACCCGTCCTGGCCGTCAGCCAGGCGGGGACCGCGATCTCGTTCGTGATCCTGGGCCTCTCGCGCGAGTACTGGGTGATGCTCCTCGCCCGGGTGCTCGACGGGGCCTCGGGCGGGAACATCCTGGTCGCCCAGGCGTACATCGCCGACATCACCAAGCCCGAGAACCGCTCGAAGGGCCTCGGCCTGCTGGGCGCGGCGTTCGGGGTGGGGTTCGTGCTCGGGCCGTTGCTCTCGGGCATCCTGATCTCGCTGCCCGTCCCGCCCGAGTGGCGGCTCCGCCTGCCGTTTCTGGTGGCGGCCGGATTCTCGACGCTCGCCTGGATCCTCGTGCTGACCCACCTGCCCGAGAGCCGTCCGGCCGACGGCCTGGCCCGTTCGAAGGCCCGGGTGGTGAGCATGCGGGGGCTGATCGACCTCGTCTCGCTCCCGGGCGTCGGCTGGCTGGTGCTGCTGGGCAGCCTCAACACGCTCGCGTTCGCCTTCCTGGAGGGGACGTTCAGCCTGTTTCTGCCCGAACGACTGGGCCTCTCCCCCCGCGCTGCGGCGTTCGCGTTCGCGTATCTCGGGCTCATCAGCGCGATCGTGCAGGGGGGCTTCATCCGTCGGCTCGTGCCGAGGTTCGGCGAACCCCGATTAATCCTATCGGGGCTGGTGGCTGTCCTCCTCGGGTATCTCGCGATGACCCAGGTCTGGAGCATCGCCGCGCTGGCGTTCGCGGTCCTGCTCATCGCGGTCGGCCAGGGGCTCGTGGGGCCGTCGCTGAGCGGGCTCCTCTCGCGGATCTCCCCGGACGACGAGCAGGGGGCGATCTTCGGGACCCTGTCGTCGGCCCAGACCCTCGCCCGCATGGGATCCTACCTGATCGGCAACATGATCCTCGGACGGGGGATGGTCGCGATGCCCTACGCCCTGGCCGCGACGCTCACCGCCGTCTCGCTCGGCCTCGCGGTGCCGCTGCTGCGAGGCCTGGCGGTCCGTGAGGAGTCCGAGGTCGAGACGGCCGCCGCCGAGTTCTGATCGGGCCTCAGCTCCGCCTGGTCTTCACCGTCAGCACGCCGGTGTAGGCCGAGGCGCCCCCGGCGTTGTAGGCCCGGACACGGAAGTAGTAGGTCTTCGAGGCCGTCAGCCCCAGCACCGTGTACGACTTGAGATTTGCACCCACGGATGCGACTTGCGACCAGGTCTTGCCGTCGATCGACCGCTCGATCAGGAAACCGGCCTCGTTCGTCGAATTGTCCATCCACGAGAGCCTGACCGAGGTCGCCGTGACCGTCGGGGTGGTGAGCTTCGTCGGCGCGGCCGGAACCTTGATCGCGTTGATCGTGACCGAGGCCGTGGCCGAGATGGTCCCCGACGCGGCCTTCACCGTGGCCGTGCCGGCGGTCGCCGGGGCGGTGTATCGGCCGGAGGCGCTGACCGTCCCCGCGCCGCTGGCGAGGCTCCACGCGAACGCCGGGGCGACCGACATCGCCGTCCCGAACTGATCCAGGCCCGATGCCGCAAACTGCTGGGTCGCACCGGTCAGCAGCGTGATGCTGGACTGGCTTATTTTGACCGTTGTCAGGGTCTGGCTGACCACCACGTTGACCGAGCTCGTGGTGCTCAGGGAGCCGTCGGAGACCGTGACCTGGAACGTGTAGGCACCCGCCCTTGAGAAGGTGACGCCGGCCGACTTCGCGGCGTTGTTGCCGTTGGCCGAGAAGGTCACCGGGGCGGGCGGGGTGCCGACGGTGGTCCAGGTGTAGGTCAGGTTCGACTCGCCGCCGTCATCGGCGCCGAGGACGCTGAGGGTGGTCGCCTTCCCGGTGACGACCGAGGGCGATGCCCCGGCCGGGGTCGCCACGGTCGGGGCCGCGTTCGTGGTCGTGCCCGACGAGACGATCCGGATCGTGCTCACGCTGTAGGCGGGCATGGTGTAGGAGAAGCTCGACGGGTTCGCGACCGTCGTCTGCCCGGCGGCGACGGGCGAGGCGCTCGCGGAGGTGAGCTGGTAGATCTTCGCGGTCGCGTTGGGCGAGACGCCGGCAAGGGCCATGACCGAGGTCAGGGGCGCGCTGGACTTGTTGATGACCACGAGCGTCATCACGTTCGGGTTGGATGGATCGACGCTGGCGTAGACCGAGCTGGCGGCGACGTCCGAGGTGCTCGCGGAGACGGACGTGGCGCCGAAGGTGCCGTTCGCCCCGTCGAAGTTCCGGTACATCTGGAACGCCGCGCCGATGAACGACTCGTTGGATGCGAGGGCCCATTCATTGGCGGCGTAGACTCCGTCGCGGCCGAAGATGCCGAGGACGTCGGCCTCGGCGATGCCGCCCGAGATGTGCGAGCCGCCGCCGTAGTTGTACTCGGTGATGGCGAGCTTGGTCCCGGGGTAGTTGGCGTCGATGTTGGACTGCAGGCGCGGCAGGAGATTGATCGGGCCGCCTGTGGACCACTGGGTGATCCAGCTCGTCTCGGTGTAGGTGGGGTCCCAGAGCGATCGGGGGGCCTGGAGGCGTGCGGCGACGACGGCGTCGGTGGTCTCGGATCCGGTGATGCGGACGCCGCCCCCCTGGGCCTCGGGGTACCAGTGGACGTCGAGGGCGTCGACGAGCCGCTTACCGTAGGTGGTTTCCGCCTGCTTGAGCTGCTGGAGGTAGAACGACTGGAAGTCGCGGCCGTTGGCGTCGGGCGCGTCCTGGAGGTTCACGAGTCCTTCCCAGCCGTAGTTCACGGGGCCGAAGACCTTGCTGCCCGGCGCGACGCTCTTGATGGCGCCGGCGTAGTCGATGGTCTTCTGGACCATCTCGGCGTAGGTCGCCGCCGAGGGGTGGATCTCGGCGTGCGTGGACGACCAGAGGTCGGGCTCGTTGTCGAGCGAGTACATGATCGGGCGGTTCGGGTCGGTCTCGCCGTAGGCGTAGTTCGACTTGACCCAGTTCACGAACTCATCCTGATAGACGTATCCATCGTTGGTGTCGGGCGTGAGGCTGAAGGGGGCGTTCTTACGCGGGGGTTCCTGGCGGAATCGGGTCTGGAGGTAGTTCGAGCCGCTGTTGCGGACGTCGCCGCCGCCGTTCTTGTCGGCCGAGACGTAGCCGTTGATCGGCACGGTGATGAGTGCGCCGGCGTTGTGACTGGAGGCGTCGGCCAGCGTCGGGCCGACCGCGCCTCCGGGCATGTTGCCGCCGCCGAGGTAGCTGTCGTTCTGGTAGAGGTAGTCGCTGCCGGCGTTGGAGGCGTTGTTCTCCCAGTTGTACGCCGTCCAGCGGTTGCCGCCGAGCCGTTCGAACGTGTTGTTGGCGTAAGGACCGGTGAGCGACTGGTTCACGCCGTAGACGAAGCGAGAGATCGGCCTGGCGTTCCTGGAAGCGTCGATCGCGAAGTTGACCGTGGCCAGGAGCTGGCGGTCCTCCATCTGCTCGCAGCCCGGCCGGATGGCGCGTCGGGCGGGGGGCGACGGACGACGGGGGCGACGTGTGGCGTTGCGCATGGCTGGAAGACTCCGCGACGGACGCCGGCGGCCCGAGCCCTGCTCTCGGACTGGACCTGCATTGGAGCCGAACGCTCCGGCCAGCGTCAACGCAGCGATCGGGCCGAGGCGCGCGTCGGCCGATTGGTTGCCCGGGAGTGACACCCGCCCGTCGCGGGAACGCGACAGCTCAGCGGTCGAGGAACCCGCCGATGGCCGAAGGGTCCGTGTATGGGTAGCGGAGCAGGACCGTTTTGACGGCATCCGGTCGGGCGATCAGGATGTCGACCGCCTCCAGTAGACCCTGCGGGCGGGCCCGGAGTAGAGAGGCGGTGGGATCGTTGCGGGGGCTCCGGAATCGCTCCAGGATTGCCCGCAACTTCGCCGCGTCCGTGCCCGGGATAGGAGGTCGGTCGGTGGCGACTTCGGCCGCTGCTGCTCGTAGGCCGGCCGGGTCGCGCGCGGCCCAGTCGAAGATCGCCTGGTTGATGGTGAGGGGCTTCGACTTCGTCACGCCGTCTCCCCAGAGCCGGGCCATCCACGACGTGAGCGGCGAGCTGCGGACCCAGGCCGGCGACAGGGGCGGCTCGTTGACCAGATTTGGGGCCGGGGCGTCGGCCAGCAGTTGCAAGGCCCAGGCACGCGAGACGGTGTCGGACGAATCCACGGTCACCACCCTGAGCCCGTCGAGCTGCTTCGGCCGGTGCTCGTAGACTGGTTTCATGACGAACAGGAGCCGCGTGAAGGCCGCCGCCTTGGAGTCCTGCGTGAGGATCCAGCCCCATGGGAAGCGGTCGCGGTGCGGGGAGCCGACGATCAGCCCTTGCTTGAGCTGGCCGAGTTCCTGGAGGCAGGTGAATGTCGGCGGCTGGGTCTTGTCGTTGAGCGTGTCGATCCCCTCGCCGTCGGGCACGACCTTGTTGATTTCGGGGATCGTCTCGTCGTTGAACGCGTCGTACCAGTACGACAGCTCAAAACCGGCGTTCCACGCCCCGCGCGGGCCGCCGATGAACTCATTGAAGTACGACAGCTCGTAGGGGTGGATCCGGATGAGCTGGTACGCGGCGGGCGCGAGGATGAGCGTGGTCAGGGCGATGCGGAACAGGGGCGACGCCAGGCCGCCGAGGCGACGCCCGACCCGGCCCATGACGGACACGGCCCCCCAGCCGGCGAAGATGGCGAGGAAGGCGAACGTCGGCAGGAACAGCCGGACGCCGTCGTGCGCGGGGGTGGGGAGCATCCGCATCACGGGCAAGGCGAGCAGGTGGCCGAGTAAGTAGGCCGGGATCAGGTCCTTCCGCGTCCAGGTCCAGGGCAGGGCGACGCACAGCCCGACGATCGACGCGACCAGGATCCCCGCCGGGACGGTGATCGCGATCAGGGTCCAGGCGTTGTGCCAGGGGAGGCTGTATTCGTAGGTCTGGCCGAAGTAGAGGATCTGGATGTCCGGCAGCACGCCGCGCCTCGCGGTGCTGATGGCGTAGTAATGGGCCAGCCTCGGGAGCGTCTCGCGCCACCAGGCCGGGTTGCCCAGCCAGCCGACGACCGGCGCGAACGCCATCCAGGCGGCGAGCATCTCCAGGCCGGGACGCTCCACGCCCCAGACCGGGCTCGCCGGCTTGATCCTCGCGAGCAGCCTCCTCACGAACCAGACGACAAGCGGGATCGCCAGGACCCCGCCGGGCAGGAACGTGGCCGGGTGTTCGGTGAAGAGGTTCGTCATCTGCGGCTCGTTGAAGAGCTTGCGGAGCCGCAGGATCTCCGCGAACGCCAGGGCCAACGGCAGGCCCATCAGGCCGAGAGTGAACGCCCCGTCGACCCAGGAACTCCTGTCCTTGAGCCCCCGTGCCCTGGTCAGGGCCAGCCAGCCGAGCAGGGGGATTACGACCATGACCGCGGCCATCTTCTCGACGAACGCCAGCCCCAATAGGATGCCGACGAGGACCCGCCAGCGGCGCGCTTTGGGTTCGTTCAGCCCGTCCCAGAACGCAAAGGCCGTCGCGATCCAGAGGGGGAGCCCCGGCGTGTCGGTGCCCGCGATATGTCCGTCGCCGTAGAGCCGGGGCATGAGCAGGATCGAACCGGCGGCGATGGCCCCGGTCCAGGCCCCGTAGCGTCGTGCGAGGAAGCCGAACACGAGGGTGATCGTCAACGCGTACTCGAACACCGACGATAGTCGGCGCGACGGGATGTCCTTCACCCACGACCCAAAGACGGCGTGCGTCAGCAGGTTGAGTTGGCCTGCGAGCGGCGGGTGGAAATTGATCCCGAACCGGCCGTAGGGCCAGTAATACAGCAGGGTATTCGATTCCATCAGGGGTGTGAGGTCCGCCCAGCTCCGGGCCTTCGCCACCTGCTCCCACCACTGGCCCGACATGACCTGGCTGTAGCGGTACGACGGCTCGTCCCAGGTGAGTCCGATATCCCCCGTCGTCGGCACCGTCGCCGCCAGGGCCAGCCCGAGGACCAGCAGGCAGGCCAGCCACCAGGTTCGGCCGGAGAGGCGGAGGTCGGGTTGGGTCGGAGAGGACATCGAGAATCTCGGGAGATGGGAGATGGGAGATGGGAGATGGGAGATGGATCAGGGAGGAGTGGGTCTTTTCATCCATCACCCGTCGATCATTCCTGCAACGGCACGACCCAGATGAGCGGGACGCCCCAGCGGCTGTAGGTGTAGGCGGGTTTCCTGGTCCGGAGAAGCTCGCGGATTTGAGGCCCGAAGGCCCCGGGGCGGTTCTGGATCACGAGCCATCGCGGCTGGCCCGGGTCGAGCCCGGTCACCGGTACCTTCAACTGGCCGGTCCGCTTCAGGTAGAGCCAGGACGTCGGATTGGTCGCGAATACCACCGTCCGGCCGGGAGGCGTGTTCGAGTTGAGCCAATCCAGGACCTCTGGCGTGAGGGCATCCCAGTAATACGTCGGTTCCATGCCGAGCTTCACCGCGCCGGGGAGGCTACCCACCAGCGGACTGAAGTACGACACGGGCACCGGCCAGAAGACTGCGATGCTCAGGGACCCTTCCAGGATGGCGAGAGAGACCAGGGCCTTCCCGACCTTGCCGAACCGCCCGATGCACCACCCGGCACCGATCGCGGCGACCAGGGCGAGGAGCCCGAACGCGGCCAGGAACTGCCGGACGCCGTCATGACCCGGGACGCGAGGCAGGGCCCGGAGCGTCAGGACGGCGAACCAGTGGAGGCAGGCGAGGACGGCGAACGGATCGGCCGTGAATCTGGCGAACGTCCGGCCGACCCCGGCCAGGGCGAACGCCAGGAACCCGACGGGGGTGACGAACAGCGTCCAGACCAGCGTGTTATGCCAGGGGAGCGATTCGATCGGGGTGTTGTAGACGGTCCCCAGGTACATTATCTCGATGGGCCTCGTCTGGGCGCGGGAGAGGTTCGACCTGAGGAAGGTGACGATCCCCCCCACCGGGTTGAACCACCAGGCCGGGTTGAAGGCCCATAGCGTCGAGACCGCGACGAGGCCGCCGACCAGGATGGTCCAGAAGGCCCTGCGGTCCCGGTAAATCAGGGCCCAGACCATGAACGGGCCGGGCATGAACCAGCCGGTCAACTTGGTGTCGGCCGCCCAGCCGCAGAGCAGCCCGAAGGCGACGACCCAGCCCCATCGGGGGCGATCGCGGACCGTCCCCTCCTCGGGCTCGACGGCCCGCCAGAAGGTGAGGACCGAGAGCAGCCAGAGCGACGCCAGCGGCATGTCGTAGGCGGCGTAGTGGCCGTGGCCGAAGAGGTTCGGCTGGAGGACCCAGGCGGCCGAACCCAGGGCGGCGGCCCACGGGCCGTAGCGTCGGCGGACGAATCCGAACAGGGCGGCCGAGGTCAGGCTGAACAGGAGGATCGGGCCGAATCGTGCCCGAGAGAGCTGCGGGGCCCAGGGCATCGCGAAGTCGCCGATCAGGCCTAGCAGGGCGTAGAACGGCGGATGGCCGTGCGGTTCCTCGCGGGCGAACGGCCAGAACCAGAGGAGGTTCTGGGGCGAGAAGAGCTCGGCCCGGGTGTCGATCTGGTCGGTCCGGGGCGCGGGGGGCGAGCCTTCGGGCTGGACCAGTTCCAAGGACGGGGCCCGCCACTTCGCGGCGAAGGCCGGCGGATCGGCCAGGGCCTGGAACCACCAGCGGATCCGGTCCTCGCGCCCGAGCGTGTACCCTTCGTCCCAGACGATCGCCAGGCCGGGCTCGGTGGCGAGCATGACCAGGAGTGTCGCGAGAAACACGGCGAGCGTAGGCCATGGCCGATGCGCGTCGGTCGCGGCGGGTGGGGCCGGGGTGCGAGGGGGTGTTGCGCTCGACAAGGCGGAGGTCCCGGACTCGGAACGATCGGGCTCGGTGCGGACCGGATATCATACGCAATCCGGCCCGGTTCGGCACCGATCTCCGCCCCGGTCGAATGATCTCGCGCCGGGTCAGCGGAGCATCGCGACATAGCCCAGGGGGACGCGCGGGTCGTCGATCAGCCGCCGTCGCGTCGCGGGGTCGGAGAGATTCTCGGAGGAGAGCGGGATGACCTCGTCCTCGACGATCTCGAAGCCCGCGTCCCGGAGCATGGACCGGACCTCCTCGGGGTTCCAGAAGACGTGGATGTGGTCGATGCTCTCCATCCGGATGGCCGTGCTGAGGCAGAGCCGTCCCCCGGGCCGGAGCGCGCGTCGGAGTTCGGCGAGGGCGGCCTTGGGGTGCTCCAGGTGCTCGATCACCTCGAAGCAGGTCATGGCGTCGAGCGAGGCGTCGGGCACGCCGAGCCGGACCTGGATGTCGGCCTCGATCAGCTCGAAACGGTCCTCGGGGATCCCCCGGAACGCGAGCATCCGCCGGGCGGTCTCCAGCGAGGCCGAGCTGACATCCGCGCCGACCCCGCGCGCCCCGGGGGCGGCCAGGAGCATCTGCGACAGGTAGACGCCGTGGCCGCAGCCGATGTCCCCGACGGCCGAAGCCTCCCCGAGCGCGGGCAGGAAGGCGCGCCGGAAGAAGGCGAAGAAGCCGATGTAGTTCGACGAGAACAGATACGAGAACATCAGGGCGATGAGGTAGAAGGATTTCATCTTCTCCTCATCGGCGTAGAGGGCCGCCTTGACCTCCTCGAAGCTCTTCGAGGCGTAGTGGCCACGCTTGAGGAACTTCGGCTGCTTGGCCAGGAATTCCTGCGAGAACTCGACCCACTGGGCGACGCCGGCTCGGAACTTCTCCTCGTCGCCGCCGCAGAGGTGGAGGATCTCGCGGCAACGGTCCTCGGCGCCCGACCAGAATTCGTCCCCCTGGTGGGCTCCGGCGAGCACGACGGAGACGTACACCGGGTACTGCTCCCAGAGCGATCGGAAGGCCGCCGCGGCGAGCGGGCTGCCGGCCTGGCGCTCGTCCAGGAATTTCAGGAGGTTGGCCGGGTCATCGTCGGGGATCATCATGGAGACCTCCTCGCGGTTGTGGAGGGATCGGGGTAGGGGTCGCCCGGCCGATCATCCCGGCGAGCTTCGACGTGCAGGCCGTGCGACCGGCCCGATTGAGGTGGTGGAGGTCGAGGAACAGCGAGTCGTCGAACTGATCTTCCAGGTCGATGACCGGGATCTCCTCCCCGGGCAGGGCGGTCCGGCAGAGGGTATGCACCAGGGCCTTCGCCTCGGCCGGCTCGCGGTCGCGGAAGATGCCGGGCATCGGGAGGATCACCACGATCACGCGGCTGCCCGCGTCGCGGTACTGCTTGCAGAGCCGGAGGAACGCCAGGGAGTTGCTGCTGTCGACCCGGTAGCGGGCGTGGTCGAACCACTGGATCTCGGCGTCGTAGTCCAGCTGCCTCCGCTTCTGATCGTCGGTGTGCGGCACCTGGGAGTACATCGAATACTCCCAGGGGTTGTCCTTGGCGGAGAACAGCCGGTGGAACGGCACGCCGAGGTCCGTGAGCAGTCGGTTCCGGGCGTTGTAGATCCCGATCTGCACCACGTGATTCAGGTTCGTGCGGTTCTCCCAGGTCCAGACCAGCGGCTTGATGCGGTTGCCTGTCTTCTTCATCTCGGTCGAGCGGATCATCGCGTAGTCGGTGCCGACGAAGAAGTGGAGGTTGACCGCCAGCACGGCGACCTCGGGGACCATGCCGCTCAGGAAGACCAGCTCCGAGAGTTCCTCCGTACGGTGCATGCTGCCGCCCAGGCCCGAGAGGTTGAGCCACCTCAGTTCGACCCCGTCCTCGCGTTCGAGCTGGGCGCCGTCGACGGCGCATTCGAGGGAAGACTGGCCGAGGAGCAGCCCCAGCCCCTTCACCGGAGAGGAGGTCGGATGGCCGAGGTCGCGGATGGCGCCCGAGAGCCGCTCGGCGGTGTCGTTGACGACCTTGCGGTCGGCGGGATACTGGCCGTACGGGAGCCACTGCGAGGCCGGGCCGACGAAGGCCGTCAGGAGGCCATTGACGACCGCCATCGCCGCCAGGACGACCAGGCCGGCGACGGCGATCCCCCGGAAGCGGGACAGCTGGAACATGGCCCGGGCCCTCAGAAGTTCTGGTAGAAGAAGAGGATCCCGCGCTCGCCGAGGCAGAGGATCAGGATCAACCGCACCGCGATCCAGGCGGCCCTCGCGACGAGGCGGAGCACCTCGCCCGGCGGGGCGGCGGCGGCGCCGGGGTCCCCGGGATTCAGCGGATCCATGGCACGAGCCCCCGGAGCGGTACGGTGGCGATCACGAACGAGAACGCGACGAACTCGAAGGTCAGGGCGATCGCCAGGACGCGGATCAACGGCCGCGCGAGGTACGCGTTGACACCCTTCCGGCCCAGGCGACGGAGCAGGGCGGCCTTGTACAGGTTGCAGATCACCAGGCCGACCGCGTGGTACGCCCCCCAGAGCAGCCAGTTCAAGCTCAGCCCGTGCCAGAGACCGCAGAGCAGGAACGACGTCGTGAACGCCACGCTCGCCACGGCGAGCGGATGGCGGCCGTCGGTCTTGCGCATCAGAGCGAGCTGGATCGGGATGAAGACGTTCCGGCGGATGAACTGCGACAGCGAGATGTGCCAACGTTCCCAGTACTCGATGGGATTCCGCGCCAGGTAGGGCCGGTGGAAGTTCTCCGGCGTGGCGACGCCCATCAGCTTGCCGATGCCCACGGCGATGTCGCTGTACGCGCTGAAGTCGAGGTAGAGCCAGATGAATCCGAACTGCATCTCGACGAAGAAATAGGCCCCGCCCGCCCGGAAATCGGTCAAGAGCAGGCGCTGGATGAGGTTGGCGAGGACGTACTTCTTGAACATCCCCGCCGTGATCCGCTCCAGTGCGTCGAGGGCGTCCCGCACCCCGAGGGCGGGGGGGACGACGTCCGAGGCCGCGGCGTACTCCCCGTAAGCCTGGATCGGCCCGGCGGAGAGCATGTGAAACGGCAGGAGGTAATTGACGAGGTCGAGCGGGGCCGGCACCGGCTGTCGGCCCTCTTGTACTTCCCGGGCGAGGTCGACCCACCGCAGCGCGACGTAGGAGAAGCCGACGATCGTCATCGCGTGCGTCGCGTGGGCGGCGAGCGTGCCCGGGATCGGCCAGGGCGACTTGTGGAGCAGGAACGCCGCCAGGATCCCCGCGCCGCCCACCGCCGCGGCGACCGCGCCGAGCCTCGGCATCGGCAGGAGCCGCACGACGAGCATGGTCAGCGCCAGCCAGCCGAGGACCAGGACGATGTCGGCCCGGAGGTAGGTCGCCAGGAAGCCCAGGTTCACGAGGGCGAAGCCGAGGCGCCTGGCCCTCGCGCCCGCGAGCGGGGCCATCACGGCGACCGCGAGGACCACCGCACCCCAGAACGTGAGCGTGTAGAGATCGATGTTCGCGTCGTTGGGGGTCATCTGGGCTCGGATCGCCCCCGGACGTAGGTGACGGGCAACTCGGCGCCGTCGAGATCGAGCCGGTATCGGGTGCCCTCGGCCCCCTCCGCCGCCTCGACCCGGGCGAAGCCCAGGCGGTCGTAGAGGTCCGCGACCAGGGCATTCTTCTTCGTTGGGATGAACTCGCCGAGGATGCGGCGGAAGCCCAGGCCGGAGGCGGCCTCGGCGAATTCCCTCAGGCAGAGCTGCTCGACCGTCCGCCCGATCACCCGGCAGCTCATCAGCCAGGTATTGATGCGGATCGTGTCGGCGTCCTCGGGGACCCCCAGCAGCACGGCCACCAGGCCGTAGTCGCCGAAGCGATCGCGGACGCGGAATGTCCTCGACACGGAGCGCGGATCCGAGAGCATCCGCTCGACTTCCGCCTGCGAGTGCCTTCGCGTGGTCAGGTTGAACTGGTTGGTCTTGGCCAGGAGCTGGACCACCCGAGGGAGGTCCGCCTCGTCCACGGGGCGGATCTCGGCCGACATCTCCAGGGACTGGAGATAGTCCTCGATCGAGGTGAAGGCCGCGCGGAGGTCGCGACGCTCCCGCTCGACGACGTACTGGCCGGCCCGCTGGCGGTCGGCCTCGGTGAGCTGGCCCGCTTCGAACCAGAGGCCCGATTCCAGGGCCCTGAGGAATTCGGCCGGCTCCTCGCCGACCTCCACCACCTCGACGTCCGGCAAGGCCTGCCGGACCTGCTCGCGCTCGGCGGGGTTGTCGTCGAGGAAGACGAAGCTGTCGAGCCCCAGGTTCAGGGTCTCGGCGATCCGTGCGATGGTGGTCCCCTTGGGCTCCCAGCAGGCCTCGAACGCCGCGATGTGGTCGAACTTCAGGGCCATCCCCGGGTTCACATCGAAGGGCTCTCGCGCGTCCGCGTGATTGTTCTTGGACGCGACCGCCAGGAGGACCCCCCGATCGGTCAGCGCCCTGGCGTGGGCCTGGATCGCGCGGAAGGCCTCGCCCTCGGGCGTCTCGCCCAGACCGATCCCGTGCGGCCCGGTCTCGCCGACGACGCCGCCCCACAGGGTGTTGTCGAGGTCGAGCACCAGGACCTTCTTCGGGCCGGTCCGCAGGGCGCGGATGCCCGCCCAGAGGTGCTTGGCGAGCTCGACCGTCCCCTCCTCGCTCACCGGCTGCTTGGTCCAGAAGTAGCGACGGAGGTCATAGAACCGTGCCCGGCCGAATCCGCCGGAGATGGCATCGAGGTCGACGAAGTAGCTGTTGTCCGGGAGGGCGTCGCGGAGCGCGTCGTTCAGGTCGCGGATCAGGCGGAGACGGCCCCCGCGGCTGCCGGCCAGGTGGACCCCCTCGGGGCCGGGGGTGACCCAGTCGTATCCGACCTGGATCAGGCGCGACCCGAGTTCCCGGGCCAGGCCCCACGCCTGCGACCAGAACTCCAGCTCGTCGCGGAGGATGGCCTCGTGGGGATCCTTGCGTTCGTCGAGCTTGCCCGACCAGGGGAGCAGGACCAGGGCGTCGGGGGCCTTCGGCCGGGACCGGAGCGCCACCAGGTCCTGGAGGATCGTGTCATACCCCCCCTCGGCGACCCGCAGGGCCGACCCGCGCCCCCAGGCCTCGGCCGTCAGGGCGTTGCCGAGCCAGGAGGTCGTCCACTGGCCCAGGAGCATGACCTCGATCGGCGCGTTGGCCGAAGGCTGATGCTTCTGGACGAACCGGCCGGCCTTGTCGAGCGACTCCGGGTCGAGGAGGCCGCGGCGGATCGCGTCGCGCAGGAGCGACAGGGCCTCGTCGGTCCGGCCGTTCTTCTGGAGTTCCCTGGCCGTACGCAGGGGCGCAGTTGGGTCCATCGTGGGGGTCTCTCGCGTGGGGCGGAGTCGCGATCAACCGCCGAGCTGGCGGGTCTCGATCAGCTTGACGAGGTCGCCCACGCACTGGAGCGAGGCGACCTCGGAGCTGCGGAACTTGACCCCGAACGACTTCTCCACGTTGAGGATCAGGGAGACCTGCATCATCGAATCCCAGCCCTCCACGTCCTTCGCGGTGCTGGCGGGGCAGACCGACAGGTCCTCGTCGTCGAAGAGATCCTGGAAGACGACGTTCAGGCGGTCGAGGGTCGTACCCAAGGTTCGGGCCCTTCTGGTTGAGTCCGGATCGGGCGCTGAGGAACGCCGCCGAACATACCCCCTGCCTCGGACCGGGGACGCTCCGGATCGACACGGATGCGGAGTTGGATGGGGCCATCCCAGAGAGACGGTCCTGGTCTCCTCCCCGCTCCGCCTCAGCTCCGGGCGTGGGGGCATTCCAAGGCATGGAGGTGAGATGGTTTGCGCAAGACGCTGGGCAAAGTGATCCGGCCGGCTTCGGCGGTCGCTTCGTAGATTAATCTAGTCGATGGCATCGGCATTTGCAATTCTCCAGGCCATCTCGAACTCGGAAACCGGTTGTCGGGCGACATCATCGCGTCTTGACATAGTTTCGAAGCCGGTCTACTGTGCGGCGTCCGACGCCCTTCCCGGCGTCCCACTGCCCCTCTCGCTCTCCAAGGATGGAGAGGCCGCCCGACGGAAGAGAGCAGGCGACAAAGGAGTGTCCGCCGATGAGCAGCACGAGCCAAACCGGCGATCCGATCGCGGTCCCCGCGCTCGACTTGAAGGCCCAGTACCGGACGATCAAGGACGAGATCGATCCCGTCATCCGGTCGGTGGTCGAGAGCCAGTACTTCATCCTCGGGCCCGAGGTGGCGAACTTCGAGGCCGAGGCCGCCCGATATTGCCGGGCCCTCCACGCGGTCGGCTGCGCGTCGGGCTCCGACGCCCTCCTGCTGCCGCTGATGTCGCTCGACATCGCCACGGGGGATGAGGTCATCACCACCCCGTACACCTTCTTCGCCACCGGCGGGGCCATCTGGCGCACCGGGGCCAAGCCGGTGTTCGTCGACATCGACCCCGAGACCTACAACATCGACCCCTCCCTGATCGAGGCGGCGATCACCCCGCGCACCAAGGCGATCATCCCGGTCCACCTCTACGGCCAGGCGGCCGACATGGACCCGATCAACGCCATCGCGCAGAAGCACAACCTGGCCGTCATTGAGGACGCTGCCCAGGCCATCGGCGCCGAGTACAAGGGCCGCCGGGCCGGCACGCTCGGCAACGTCGCCGCGTTCAGCTTCTACCCGAGCAAGAACCTCGGCGGGTTCGGCGACGCTGGGATGATGACCTGCGACGACGAGGCCCTCGCCAAACGGATGGCCCGGCTCCGAGTGCATGGCATGGAACCCCGCTACCACCACCACGAGGTCGGCTTCAACTCCCGCCTCGACGCCCTCCAGGCGGCCGTGCTCCGCGTCAAGCTGCGGCACCTCGACGCCTGGACCGAGGGCCGTCGGGCCGTCGCCGGCCACTACCAGCGGCTGTTCTCGACCTACGGACTGGACGAAATGGTGATCCTGCCGAGCGAGAAGGCCGGCAATTACCACGTCTACAACCAGTTCGTGATCCGGGTCCCCGCCGAGTCGCGCGACGCCCTTCGCGCCGAGCTGGCGAACAAGCGGATCGGGTCGGAGATCTATTACCCGATCCCGCTCCACCTCCAGGTCTGCTTCGCCTCCCTCGGCCACAAGCCCGGCGACTTCCCGCTCAGCGAGGCCGCCGCCAAGGAGACGATCGCCTTGCCGATGTATCCCGAGCTGACCGACGAGATGCTCGTCCACGTCGTCGGGACCATCGCCAACTTCTTCGCCGAGCAGCCCGCCATCCTCCCGATCAAGCGTCGCCGGCAGGTGGCGTAAAGAATGGTTGAAGGTTGATCAGGCACAGGTGACTCGGATCGAACTGCGCTGGGCGAGGGTCTCCAGACCCCGCCCCAAACTTGAGACGCCGTACAACCGAATCGGGTCTCCAGACCCGTAAACGAGGTGCCCTGACTACGGGGCGTCGCTTACGGGTCTGGAGACCCGTGGCTCATGTTCCACCGGCGGTGGAGACCTATTTCGGCAGGCTGTTCGGTGTGGTGTGATCGGGGTGTGACCCGATCGACCCGAGGCGGAGGCCGGCGATGGACTTCCCGATCCAGCAATACATGGACGAGCAGGCCTGCTACGACAAGCTCGTCGAGATCCTCCACCCCGAAGGCCTCGCATGCCCGCGATGTGGCGGCCGCGAGTACGGCGTGCACCGCAGGCACCGGGCCCCGGCGCTGGACTATCGCTGCCGCGGCTGCCGCCGCGTCTTCAACGCTTACACCGGCACCGCACTCCAGAAGACCCAGCGGCCCGCATCGCACCTGCTGCTGATCCTCCGCGGCATCGCCCAGGGCGTCCCCACCGCGAAGCTGGCCCGCGAGCTGGGCTGCGACCGGGTCAAGCTCCTGGAGCTGCGGCATCGGATCCAGCAGAAGGCGCTGGATGGCCAGGAGACCGAGCCCCTCGACGACGCCGTGTGCGAGGCCGACGAGACCTTCGTCAACGCGGGGGAAAAAAGGCATCCCGCACGACTCGCCCGATGACCCGCCGCGGCGCCGCGCGAACAAGCGTCGCGGCCACGGCACCTTCGCCAACGACCGCCCGCCGGTCGCCGGCACCTTCGGCCGCTCCTCCGGCGCGATCCGGCTGCACGTCCTGCCGACCACCGACCAGCGGACCTTGAATGGCATGGTCCAGGCGACGACGAGCCCCGGTGCGAGGCTGAACACCGACGAGTGGTCGGGCTACGACCGCGTCCCCGACCTGGGCCGGTCGCGTGTGACGGTGAACCACGCGATCAAGGAGTGGGCCCGCGACGACGACGGGGACGGGATCCGCGAGGTGCACGTCAACTCGATGGAGGGGACCTGGGCGGCGCTGCGGACGTTCCTGCGGCCGTTCCGGGGCGTGAGCAAGTGGCACCTGGCCGGCTACGTGGCGATCTTCGAGTGGGCCCACAACCTCAAGTCGGTGACCGACGACTTCCTGGCCATCCTCCTCGGGAGTCAGCCGGCCACCGATGGTGGAACATGAGCCGACCCGTTTACGTGGTCCCCTTCGATCACGGTCAGGGCGGGGTCTGGAGACCCTCGCCCAGCGCTTCCGGGCCTCGCCCAGCGCGTCCGACCTTCCCCGATCGCCTCGGCGGGGACAGAAATCAAGTGTTCTCCACTGCCACTTCCTCCGTCTCACGCGAGGCGAAGGCGGCCTTGATGCTTTCGAGCCAGGCGTCCTCGGGGAGGCTGTAGGGGCGGAACTTCTCGAGCTTGCCCTGCTCCTCGCTGTAGAAGAGGGCCCGGTTCATCCCGAGGCGGCCGGCGGCGGGCGAGTCGATCAGGGCGCTGGAGTCGCCGGCGCTCATCTGGAAGAGCACACGCATCTCGAACTCGCCGACCGACTGGCGGTCGAACGTCCGGTTCAGGTTGTTGAGCGTGTCGCACCAGGCGAGGACGTGGATCCCCAGGCCCGGCCCTTCGCGGAGGATCTGGGTGAACTGCTTGGACGGGCTCGGCGGGGTGTCGTCCCCCATCCGCGAGAAGCCGTAATCGTCCTCCGACTTCCGCAGGTCGCGGAACCGCCCGAGGTCCTGGATCACCAGGTAGATCGACGGGGCGTCCGTCACCCCTTCGCGCTGGCGGCGGTCGAGTTCCTCGTAGACCTCGCCGATGGCCGAGCCGAGTTCGCGGTAGGCGACGTTTCGCACCGGGTGCGGCAAGGCATCGGCCAGCCGCCCGAGCTTGCCGACGAGCGGCGAGTCGGCCGTCGAGCCGTCGAAGAGGTAGAACTTGGCGGAACCCTCGCCCGGTCCCGGCGTGTGCTGCGCCGCCAGTCCGACCACTGCCATGGAGAGGATCCCCATCGCCGTCTCATCCTGCTGGCCGGTGAGCAGCAAGTGCGAGCCGCTCTGGCGGCGGAACACGGCGGACGTGGGATCCTTGATCGCGATCGCCTCGCCCAGCCAGGCGTGCGGCGCCTTGGGGGCGTCCGGCCATGTGTCAGCTTCGAGACGGCTCGCGAGCAGGGCGTTCCGGGAAATGTCGGCCGGAAGGTTGCCTTCGAAGACGAGCTGAGGCTCCTTCGGCAGCATCTTCCGCTCGGTAGCCAGGGCGTGGAGCGACTTGAGGTACTCCTCGCGCCGGGAGTCGGGCAGCCAGACGACCTGGAAGACGTGGTTGCCCTCCACGAGCCCGTTGGCGTCGTTGTAGATCGCCTCGCCGGGGCGGGTGAGCAGCCGGGCGGCCGAGTTCTCCTCGCTGAGGATCAGGTGCGCGTCGCTCTCCGAGCACTGCAAGGCGATGCGGACGGCCATCTGGCCGATCGTGCTGCGGGCCAGCGAGTAGGCACCGCTGAGCGTTTGCGATCCCAGGTGGACGTGGATCCCGAACGCACGGCCCTGTCGGACGAGGCGGTCGAGCAGGAGGGCGCACTCCTGGGCGAGCTTGTCGTCCTCGACGAAGAATTCCTGGAACTCATCCACCACCAGGAGCAGCCGGGGCAGCGGCTGGCCTGTGGCGGCGCGATAACTCGCGACGTCCTGGGCGCCGACCTCGCGGTACTTGTCGCCCCGGATCTTGAGCTCCTGGTCCAGACGCTGGAGGACGCTCAGGCCGAATTCGCGTTCGCTCTCGACGGCCACGACCCGGGCGTGGGGCAGGGCGTGGGTGGCGTAGGTCTTGAACTCGACGCCCTTCTTGAAGTCGATCAGGTAGAGCTGGACTTCCTCCGGGCTGTAATGCAGCGCGACGTTGGTGATCAACGCGTGCAGGAGCGTGGACTTACCGGAACCCGTCTTGCCGGCGATCAGGACGTGCTGCGAGGTCCCCTTGCCCAGCCGCAGATGCTGGAGCTTCGTCGCGCCGGCGCGGCCGAGGGCGAGGTCGATGCCGCCCCGGCTGTCGGACGTCCACCACTGGTCCTTGGCCGGCGGCGCGATGATCTCGAACGGCACCTCGACGCGGCCGGCCCTGAGCGCCCGGTCGCCCGCGAGCTTGACGATCGGCGTGAAGTCCTCGGGAGTCGGAGGCTCGTCAATCGTGAGCGTGTCGGGCTCGAAGGCGCTGTCTCGCCAGACGAACTTGCCGTCCTTCCAGATCAATGGGACGCAGTTGGCCTCGAAGTCCTTGAGCGTGAACCCGTGCGAGAGCGGACGGGTCGTGTCCGCGCTCATCAGCACGTGGACCCCGCAGCGCGAGCCCGAGGCGACGATGCTCTGGAGCCGCCGGACGGCGGTGTCGCTGAAATTCGCCGGGAAGTTCGCGACCACGAGCACCCGGTACGGCTCGGCCACCTCGCCCGCCTGGGCGTTGTACTCCTCGATGGTGGCGTAGTCGTTCCGCAGGTAGCTCTGGATCACGTTCTCCATGTGCTCGGTCAGGTCGAGCAGCTTCTGCTCGATCTGGGCCGACTCGGTCCAGATCCGGCTGTTGACCAGCAATTCGTCGACATCCGCCAGGTGCATGAAGGGCGCGAAGTTCTGGCCCAGGCCGACCGGGTCGATGATCGTGAACCGGACCTTGCTCGGCGGCACGGCGGTCAGATACCGCACCATGGCCGTCTGGATCGCCTTGACCGCCTCCTCGCGGCCGGACTCGCCGACGCGGAGGAACATCGAGGCGTGGTTCGGGAACGACAGGAAGGCCGGCAGGTCGAGGTGGTCCGGCGTGATCGCCTTCAGGTCCGCCGCCCTGGGGATCCCGTGGGGGATCCTCGCCAGTGCAAGCCGGACGCGGCCGAACTTCAGGACGTCGGGCGAGACCTTCGAATAGGGCCGGCCGGGGTCGGCCGTCTCGTGCCAATCGGGGAACAGGTGCGAACTCGTTTCCTCGATGGCCGCCAGTTCCGACCGGATCCGGGCCAGGCCGTTCGACCAGTCCTCCCGCAAGGCGGTCAGGAAGGCGTCGAGATCCTGGGTGCGACGGATGGCGTCGGCGTCGAGCGTGGCCTGGAGCCGGTCGCGCTCGGCCTCGAATCTGGCCGTGTCCTCGGCGGTGATCTTCTGGAAATCGGCCTCCAGGGCGGCCACGCCGGCGTCGCGGCGTTCGAGGGCCTCCTTGTTGGCGGTCAGATATTGCTCGTCGACACGCTGGACGTTCCGTTCCCTGGTCCGGGCGGCCTGGCGGCTCGCGGCGACGTGGGCCTCGTTGGCCCTGGAGAGTTCGCCCTCACGCTTCGCCTCGGCCTCGGCCTTCCTGCGCTGGTGGTTGGACGCGACCCATTCCCGGGCCGCGACGATCGCCGCCTCGCCCTCGGCGATGGCCCGCTTGAGGGGGACGGCGAGCTTCACCACCTGGACCCTGGCGATCGACATCATCCAGGTCCGGAGCACGACCGCCAGGATCAGGCCGCCTAGGCCCCCGGCGATCCCGCCGGCCGTCCAGCTCCCGGTCACCACGGCAAGGGCGACGCTCAGGGTCGCCGCCAGGAGGACCGTCCAGAGCAGGAACGCGTCCATCCGCAGCAGCCTCGGCAGGCCGAGCCGGATCCAGCCGACGATCCAGGGCTCCATCTTCGCGGTGACCGCCTGGACCAGGGAGATGGGGTCGGAGTCGCTGGTGTCCTGGACCTCGTCGGGGACCTGGCCGGTCGCCGCCGCCTCCGGGGCGACGTCGGGAAGCCCGCCCGGGGGCAGGAAGCGGCGTTGTTCTGCGAGCAGGTGCTCGGTCTGGGTCTTCGCGGCCTCGAAGGCGTCGGTGGCCTCGGCGAGCCGACGCACGGCGCCCTCGTGCTTCTTCTTCGCCCGCTCGCCGGCCGACTCGAAGACCGCGTGGGCCTGCCACTTCGCCTCTTCGATCGCCTTGTTGGCCACTCCCACGGCCGCCTTATACTGCTGGGCGATCTGCTTGTGGGCCGCGTCGTACGACGCCTTGAGGTTCGCCCGTTCGGTGTCGGAGGCGCCGGTGATGCTCGCGAGTGCGGATTCGTACTCGCGCCTGGCGGCCTTCACCTGCTGGTCGCGGCGCTTGAGCAGCGCCGTCCGGGCGGCCTCGGCCTCGCGGTCGGCGTTCGCCTTGGCAGGGATCAGCTCGTTCGTCGCCTTCGCCTCGCGACGGGCGCGGTCGGCGGCCAGCTCGGTGAGTTGCTGCAGGAGGCCAAGTTCGCGGTCGGCGAGCGACGGTCCGGACATGGTGGCACCTTGGGGAATGCAAGGAGGAGACCCGGATCGGCGTCGGCCCGGACCGAGGGGAAGCGGGACGTCCGGCGAACGATCGAGGCGGCTGGAGGGCGGGCGATGCGGGTCGGATCGCCCGGAAGTTTGGACGCGCCCGGCGCGACGCCCGTTCCCGACCGGTTCAGAATCCGTCGCCGGCTCCGCAGTCGCGCTTCACGCGGGTGTGGACCTCGGCGAGCTTATGCATGGCGTGGACCGTCGCCGAGACGCGGTCGTCGATCGCCTGGATGACCGTGCGCTCGAAGTCGTGCCGGACGCGGTCGTGCCAGTCCTCCTGGGCCTGGTCCCACTCGCGCCTCAGGGTCTTCAACGCGTAGGTCAGCTTCGTGGCACCTTCGAGACTCATGGACGGGGCCTCCGGGCGGAGTTGCGATGGCTCTTCTTGGTATCAACGCGGGCCGGTGAACGTCGGAGACTCCACCGAGGCGGATTAACCCGACGGCGGGGAGAGCTGGATGTATTCCTCGAGCGCCGTGATCATCCGGTCAAGCGCCGCGATCCCCTCGGCGACCTCGCGCCCGAGCATGTCGTCGAGGCCCCGGGCGGTGCCGTGATACTCATCGATCGCGTGGAGCAGGGGAGGTCCCCAGCGCTTGACGACCTCGACCTTCTCCTCGGCGTGGCGGAGCCTCGCCGTCTCCCGGCGGACGGCCTCCATCTGCTCGGTGTCGGACGCCCCCGAGATCTTCCGGCGGTGCAGCTCGGACCGGAGTTCGCCGAGTTTCTCCCTGCGCCGCTTGACCTCGTTCAGCCAGTACATCTTCTGGGTCGTATTGACCCAGTCGCTGATCCGGCGATTCTGGAGGTCGGTCGACACCAGGGAGTGCTTCGCCTCCTCGGCGAACTTCACGAGCGCCTCTCGGAAACGCTTGAGCGCGTCGATCGAGGTCACGCGGGCCGAGTCGGCCATCGGTCAGGTCTCCTGGGGACAAGGGAGTCCGACGAGTCTCCGAAACACCAGGATGGCGCCGGGGGATGGCCTCGGCTCACCTCTGCTGCAGGTATTCCTCGACCCGCTCGGCCTTGCGCATGAGGAACGGGATGTGTTGATTGGTCGCCTCCACGAACCGGCCGACGACGAGCATGGTCTGCTCGAACTCCTCGGTGAACTTCTCCTGCTCCTTGTCGCGCCAGGTCTGCGAGAGGCCGACGAGCTGGCCGTGGAGGATGGCCATGCGGTTGGCCAGGTCGTTGTTGAACTGCTTGAGCTGCTGCGCGAAGCGGCGGAGTTCGGACGGGTCCACGATCGCCTGGGCCATGACGGACTCCTTCTCCGGATCGAGGTCGGTCGTTGCGGGACGTCGGTTCGTGTCGTGCCCGGGCGGGCGCGGCGGGATGGGATGGGTCGGGTTGCCAGCCCCTAACACGTCAAGCGTAACCGAACCCCCCCGCCGTGCAAGCGGCCGAGGGATCCCCCGAAGGATTTCGGAAACATCGTGCAAGGGGCGGGCTCCCCTCAATCGTAGGGGATTCCCGCGCCGGGGCAACCGCCACGCCGTTGCCGATGTCGAGGGCGTGTCGTACCATCCGCCGATCCCGGACCGAATCTTGATCCAGACGTGACCACCCCGGCGACGAGGCCCGCGCATGGGACCGAGGCCCAATCCGAGCATCTATGAGATCAACACGCGGGTCGTCCTCGGCGAGATCGGCCGCGCCCTCGGCCGGCCGGCGACGCTCGACGACCTGCCCGACGCGATGCTCGACCGTATCGCCGCGTGGGGCCTGGATTACGTCTGGATGCTCGGCGTCTGGCAGACCGGCGAGGCCGGGCCCGCCGTCTCGCGATCCAAGCCCGACTGGCTCGAAGGCTACCGACGGCACCTCCCCGACCTCGCCGACGCCGATATTTGCGGCTCGCCGTTCGCCATCGTCGCCTACGAGGTCCACCGCGATTTCGGCGGGGACGCCGCCCTGGCCCGGCTTCGGGAGCGGCTCAAGTCGCGCGGCATCGGGTTGTTCCTCGACTTCGTCCCCAACCACGTCGCGCTCGACCACCCCTGGGCGACGGAGCATCCCCAGTACCTGATGCCAGGCTCGGACGACGACCTGGCCCGCGAGCCCCAGAACTTCATCCGGATCGGTTCGCGAGTCCTCGCCTACGGCCGCGACCCTTACTTCGACGGCTGGCCCGACACCTTGCAGCTCAACTACCGCCACGGCGGCTTCCGCGAGGCGATGAAGGCGATCCTGGCCCGGATCGCCACCCTGGCCGACGGCGTGCGCTGCGACATGGCGATGCTCGTCCTGCCCGAGATCTTCCGACGCACCTGGGGCGACCGCTCGATCCCCCGAGACGGCACGGCACCCGTCGATTCGTCCTTCTGGCCCGAGGCGATCGCGGCGGCCCGCCTGGCGAATCCCGGCTTCCTGTTCATGGCCGAAGCGTACTGGGATCTGGAATGGACCCTCCAGCAGCAAGGGTTCGACGCCACCTACGACAAGCGGCTGTATGATCGGCTCGCGGAACGCCACGCCGAGCCCGTGCGATGGCACCTCGGCGCCGACATGGAATATCAGCGGAAGTCGGTGCGGTTCCTCGAGAACCACGATGAGCCCCGGGCCGCCGAGGTCTTCCCCGAGGAAGTCCAGAGGGCAGCGGCGGTCGTCGCCTACACGTCGCCGGGCGTCCGCTTCTTCCACGAAGGGCAATTCGAGGGCCGCTCGGCGCGAGCCGTGATCCATCTGGCCAGACGACTGGAGGAACTCGCTCGGCCGGAACTCGCGCGATTCTATGACCGGCTGCTCGCCGCGATCCGGCGGCCTGAACTCCGCGACGGCAAATGGATCCAGCTCTGGCCCTCGCAGGCATGGGACGGCAACCCGACCCACAACAATTTCATCGCCGCTTGCTGGTCGCCAGCGGATCGACCGGACGCCCGAGTCCTGGTCGTCGTGAATTTCGCTTCCACCCAGGCTCAGAGTCGCCTGAGACTTGACTGGCCCGAGGCGGTCGGCAGATCCCTCTTCCTCTCAGACGCGGTGAGCGAGGCGATCTACGAGCGCAAGGGCGAGGAGGCGAACGGGCTGGGGATCTTTTTCGACCTTCCCGCCTGGGGGTATCACGTCTTCACAATCGAATAAAGTCCGCCGTCCTCGCCCCGACTTATTTACAAGGACTTGTAGAACGCGGCCTCGTCGTCCGCCGGGGCGGCGGGGCGGGAGGCGAGGGCCAGACCGACGGCCGAGCCCACGCAGGCGAGCATGAGCACGACCTGAATCGTCGCGAGCACCCAGGGGCGGAGGTCGCGGACCCGGGGCAGGCGGCCGAGCCAAGGGACGAGCGGGGCCGCGTAGAGGAACAGGACCGGCAGGAGCGTCAGTTCCGAGTCATACAGTCCCCCCAGGATGCTCCCCACGAATCCCGCCAGGAAGACGCCCACCCCTCCGTAGGCGAGCCCGACCGAGGTCCCCCGGCCGATCACCGCGAACGCCCCCAGCAGTGCGAAGGCCAGGATCCCCGCGCGTTCGGCCAGCACGACGCTCCCCGAAAGGAGCAGGCATGCCGCCAGGCCCGCGCCCGCCAGTCCCATCGCCGTCAGGATGAGCCGACCGGGTGCCTCCCCGGCGAGCCGCTCCAGGTTCCACCAGAGGAAGAGGGTCGTGGCGGCGACGATCCCGATCTCCGCCTCGGTCGTCCGGAATCGGAGCATCATCATCAGGACCAGCCCGCCCCCCAGCGCGCGGATGCCCCAGCGGAAATCCCGACCTCCCGGCCGTATGACCTGCAAGATCCCGAGCAAGCCCGCGCCGATCGTCAGGACGGCGATCCACTGGGACAACTCGCGGGGAGGGAAGTCGGGCGGCCCGAAGATTCCCCATTCCCCCGCCAGGGACCCCGACGCGATCCCCAGCGGCACCCCTGCCCTGACCAGGAAGGAATCCGGTCGTTTCCTGGCCAGGAGGCTGGAAAGCCCCAGGACCGCCATTGCGATCAGGGCCGAGCCGGGGAACCAGAGGAAGGTGGGATCAAACGCCATGGCGCTACCGCTCCGTCAGGACGGTGATGGTTCGAAAAGCATGAGGTGATTCCGGCATCACCCCTCCCCATCACCCATTACCCATCCCTCATCCGTTCCGTTTCACCTGCCGCCTTCGAGGGCGACGGTGATCTTCACGTCGTCGCCGACCGGGCCGACCATGTTCTTCATGCCGAAGTCGGTCCGCTTGATGTTGAAGACGGCCTCGATGCCGGCGATCGACCTGCCGCGCTGGCCCTTGCCCTCGCCGGTCGCCTCGACGACCGCGGTCACGGGGTTGGTGACGCCGTGCAGGGTCAGGTCGCCGGTGACCTCGTAGGTCGACTCGCCGGTCTTCTTGAACGAGGTCCCCTTGAAGCTGATCCCGGGGAACTGCTTCGCGTTGAAGAAGTCGGGGCCCTTCAGGTGGGTGTCCCGGGCGCCGCTGGCGGTGTCGATGGTCTCGGTCTTCACCGCGATGTCGAGCACCGACGCCGAGGGCGTCGCGGCGTTCAGGGCGAAGGAGCCGGAGATGCCGTTGAATCGGCCGTAGGCGTAGCTCGTGTTCATGTGCTTGACGCGGAACACGACGGAGGAATGCACCGCGTCGACCTTGTAGGCGTCTTCGGCGTGCGAGGACGCCGGGGCGGTGGCGGCGATGGCGAGTGAGAGGGCGAGTCCCTGGAGCGAGCGGCGCATGGGGAAGATTCTCCGTAGCGGGATGGATGGAGCCAGAGGGCCCGCGCATGTTAGCCGGGGGGGCCGAGATCGAAAAGGGGCCGGGCCTCAGCCGATCGCCGGAGGCTGGCCGAGATAGGCCCGGCAGAGCCGGCGGAACCCCTCGACCTGCGACGCCTGCCAGGCCTGATCCTTGCCCAGCGACTCGGCGAGCACCTCCGCGACCGACGGGGCCGCCTCGGCCGCCGCCGCCGCGTCCAGGAACAGGAGCCGGGTCCGACGCGCGAGGACATCCTCGACGGTCCGGGCGCACTCGTGCCTCGCGCCCCACGCGACCTGGGACATCCGGTCCGGGAGACGGGGGTGGATCGGCCGGGCCAGATCGGGCCGGGTCGCCTCAAGTTCTCGGAGGGCGGGGGCGTCGGAGCCGTAGACGCCGAAGGGCTCCTCGGCCGACCAGAGTTCGCCCTCCCGGGGCGCCCCGTGAAGCCGCAGCGTGGCCGTGCGGCAGGGCTTCGGCGGCAGGGCTCCTTGCTCGGCGGCCCGGTCCACTGTGTCGGCGGCCATGCGGCGGTAGGTGGTCCACTTGCCGCCGGAGATCGTCACCAGGCCCGACCGGCTCACGCTGATGGCGTGCTCCCGGGAGATCCGAGAGGTCTTGAGCTTCGCGCCCGGGTGCTTGAGCTGCTCCGGATCCGGCCCCACGAGCGGCCGGAGCCCCGCGAAGATGCTCCGGATGTCCTCGCGGATCGGCTTCGGGTCGAGGTAGCGGCCGGCGTGTTCCAGGAGGAATTCGACCTCCTCCTCGCTCGCCGACGGTTCGAGCGACGCGGCCGGGGTCGGGGTGTCGGTGGTGCCGATCAGGACACGTTCGTGCCAGGGGATCGCGAACAGGACCCGGCCGTCGTCTGTCTTCGGGACCATGATCGCGGTGTCGCCGGGGAGGAACCGGCGGTCGAGCACGATGTGCACGCCACGGCTGGTATTGATCCAGGGCGAGGTGTGGCGGTCGTCGAGCTTGCGGATGACGTCGGCGAAGACACCGGCCGCGTTCACGACGACGCGGCTGGTGATCCCGAACGTCTCGGCTGTCTCGACGTCCCGGGCGAGCACACCGTCGATCCGCCCGCCACGGACGTGCATCACCCCCGTCACGGCGACGTAGTTCAGGGCCGTGCCGCCGCAGTTCAGGAAGGAGCGCAGCAGGGCGATGCCCAGGCGGGAGTCGTCGAACTGGCCGTCGGCGTAGGCGACCCCGCCCCAGAGCCCTTTCTTCTGGAGCGTCGGGGCTCGACGGAGGGTCTCCTTGCGGCCGAGGAACTTCGACCGCGAGAGACGGGCCTTGCCGGCGAGGATGTCGTAAAGCGTCAGCCCCGCGCCGTAGTAAGGGAGAGTCCAGGGGGAGTAGGCCGGGACCAGGAACGACCGCTCGTGGACCAGGTGGGGGGCGTTCCTCAGGAGGACCGCCCGCTCGGCCAGGGCTTCCTTCACCAGGGCGAGGTTGCCCTGCGCCATGTAGCGGACGCCGCCGTGGATCAGCTTGGTGCTGCGGCTGGAGGTCCCCTTGGCGAAGTCGGAGGCGTCGAGCAGGAGGGTCTTGTAGCCCCGGGCCTGGGCGTCGAGAGCGGTCCCCAGCCCGGTGGCCCCGCCGCCGATCACGACGAGGTCCCAGACCTGGCTGCCTCGAATTCGCCCGAGCATCGCCTCGCGCACGGCGGACCCTCCCGGAATGCAAACCCTGTTCACGGCCTGGATATCATCGACCGTTCACGCGTTGCGATCAACCCGGGGCCGATTCTTGCGGGCACTTGGAACGAAATCCGCGAGTCATTACCATCGTCGGGCGGCCGTGGACGAACTCCCCGGACAGAGCCCGCCCGACCCGATCGAGGATCTTGACGTGCAGCACGAATTGTCCCGACGCGACTGGTTGACCCGGGCCACCGCCGCCCTCTCCGCCGCCGCGATCGCCCCGGCGGCGACCGCCTCGGCGGAGACGCAGGCGCCGAAGCCCCGCTCGGGGCCGTTCGCCCTGAGCCTGAACACCAGCACGATCTCGGGCCAGAAGCTGCCGATCACCGAGGTCGTCGACATCGCCGCCAAGGCCGGCTACGACGCGGTGGAGCCCTGGATCCGCGAGCTGGACGCCCACGTCAAGGCAGGGCACTCGCTGGACGACCTCGGCAAGCGGATCGCCGACCACGGCCTGATCGTCCCGAGCGCCATCGGTTTCTTCGACTGGTGCGTGGGCGACGACGCGCGTCGCGGCAAGGCCCTGGAACAGGCGAAGCGGGAGATGGAGATGGTCCGCCGGATCGGCGGCACTCGGATCGCCGCGCCGCCGGCGGGGGCCACGAACCAGGCCGGAATGGATTTGCTCAAGATCGCCGAGCGTTACAAGGCCCTGCTCGACGTCGGCGCCCAGGTGGGCGTGACGCCCCAGGTTGAGGTCTGGGGGTTCTCGAAGACCCTGAGCCGGCTGGGGGAGGCGGCGCTCGTGGCGATGGAGAGCAAGCACACGTCGGCCTGCGTCCTGGCCGATGTCTACCACCTCTACAAGGGGGGCTCCGACTTCTCGGGCCTGAAGTACCTGTCGGCCACCTCGATGCACGTCTTCCACATCAACGATTATCCCTCGGAACCGCCCCGCGCGGAGATCAACGACGCGGCCCGCGTCTACCCGGGGGACGGCGTGGCCCCTCTCGCGGAGGTCCTCCAGGTGCTCAAGACGATCGGCTTCTCGGGCGTTATCTCGCTGGAGCTGTTCAACCGGGAATACTGGAAGCAGGACGCCTTCCAGGTCGCGAAGACGGGCCTGGAGAAGACCCGGGCGGCCGTCCACAAGGCGCTGGGATGATCGGGCGTTGCGGCGACTTGTGGATGTCACAGCGATCGGATAACCTGAATCCAAATCAGGTTGCATGATGGAGGGTGGGGCGCTCCGGGGAATCCGGCGAGGGGCATCAACCGCCCGCGTCGGATCGATCGAAGGGGCGATCCGCCAACCAGGTACAAATCCGCGACGAGCCCGCGACGGGCCTCGCGACCCGCTCATGCCCTAAGGCTGGAGTACGCCCACGATGCGTTCGTCCCGGAACCGGATCGTCGCCGCCCTGTTCGCGACCGCCCTCGTCGGCGTCGCGACCACCCCCTCATGGCCCAGGCGCCCAGGACGGCCGCGCCCGGCTCGAAGAAGTTCGGCTCGCTCGGCGAACTCCAGGCCGCGTACGCCCAGCGCGACGTCGACACCAAGAAGGCCCAGATCGGCGACCTCGACGCCCTGACGACCAAGGTCAAGGGCGAGGAGGCCGACGCCGCGTACCGGACCCTGTTCGGCATCGCCATGGCCAATGACCTCTACACGGCCGCCGAGCCCGCCGCCCGCCGCTACCTCCGGGCCGGGACCAAGGGCAACGACCTCCATGTCCTCGCCGCACTGATCTCGCTGATCGACAAGGCGGATCGCGGCCAGTACAAGGAGTCGCTTGCCGAGCTCGAGGCGATCGTCAAGAGTCGCGAGGGGGACCAGGAGCAGAAGCTCGAGACCTCCACCGTCCTCAGCCTCGGCGAAGCCTACCTCCACCGGCTCACCAAGGGCGGCCGGTACGACATCGCCCGCGAGGTCTGCAAGCTCGGCACCAATCACCCGAACCCCGAGGTCGCCAACCACTTCAAGAGCCGGCTCGCCCGGTTCGACATGGTCGGCCAGCCCGCCCCGGCCCTCGCCGGCAAGGACATCGACGGCGGCGACGTCAACCTCGCCGGCCTCAAGGGCAAGGTCGTCCTGGTCGACTTCTGGGCCACCTGGTGCCCCCCGTGCGTCCAGCAGACCCCGTACTACTCGGCCCTCCGCGCGAAGTACGGCTCGAAGGGCCTGGAGATCCTCGGCGTCAATCTCGACTCCGAGCGAGAGGACCTCAGCGGCGACGCCAAGAAGGCGACCGCGGTCGTCCGCAACTTCATCCTCGCGCACCGCGTCGCCTGGCCGAACATCATCGGCGGGGCGGACCAGGCCAAGGCCTTCGGCGTCACGGACATCCCCGCCACGTTCCTCGTGGACAAGTCGGGCAAGATCATCCACGTCGAAGCCAACGGTGTTGAACTCGAACGGGCGATCGCCGATGCTCTGAAGTGAGCGTCTGACCGAACTCGACGGGATCGGATCGGAAAGGGGGCTCCGCGGGAGCCCCCTTTTTTATTGGACAGGATCACCCCCATGAAGCCCGCCCGGATCGCCCGAGATTGCCTGGTCGCCGTCGGAGCCCCTTACAAGGCCTCGGCGCCTGGGGGCAACTGGGTCTTCTTCGAGTCGCTCGGCATCCATGCCCTCGTCACCACCGTGTCGAAGCAAGTCGGCGAGGCGATGAGCCTCTACATCGCAGGGATCTCCTCATTCGTCGATTGCAGCCGCACGGGGACCCAGGTGACCTGCGTCGGGCTCGGGTCGGACCTGACCGCCGCCGCGAAGGATGCGGCGGCGCAGTGGGCCCTCGGCGTGCTCCCCCGTGCTCGCGTCCTGGCGTCTGAAGGACCACGACTGCCTGGTCGCCGCGGAGACCATCGAGCTGCACACCACCGCCGGCAAGCGGGTGTTCGACGTGCTCCAAGGGCCTGTGATCGGCCGGGGCGAGGTCGAGGGCGAGACGAATCCGCCGGTCTCGCAGTCGAAATATCTCGACCTGATGAGCTGGCATCTCGGCCGGGAACTGCTCGGAGAGGATACGCACTGGATCGAATGCTTCGCCGTACGTATGGCCGACAAGACGGTCGACGCCACCTGCCGGGTCGATAACATCGACTGGGAGCCCGGAAAGACGCTGCTCATGGAGGACGCCAAGACCTGGTCGGGGATCACGCCGTCGCGGCAATCCTACCGTCAGTTCCTCCTGCTCCACCCGCAGGGCTTCCCCCAGCCCGAGCCCAAGGGCCCCGGCTTCTTTCAGCGCTACTTCGCGTAGGGTGGGCACCGCCCGCCCTGGCGCAACGATTCGACGAGCCTTCCCGAAACGTTGGCGAGCGGTCTCGACATCGATCCGGTCCGATTCCCGAGCCGGCGTCGGACGATCCCCATCCAACGAAAACGCCCGCCGACCGGAAGTCCGGACGGCGGGCGTTTGCTGGAATCGAGCAATCGTCGATCACTTCGAGTTCGGCGTCGCCATGCCGTCGAGGATCTGCTCCAGGTCCATCAGGAACGCCCAGAGCTGGCGGGCGGCGTTGCGGTTCTCGGCGTGGACCTTGGGCAACGCCTGGCTCCCGTAGGTGTCGAGGGCGACCTTGGCATCGACGGTGTCCTGGGTCCGGGCGACACCCTTCGACTCATAGCCGTCGAAGACCTTCTTGACCGCCAGTTCCGCGGCGGTCTGGGCGGCCTTCATGTCGTCCGTCCTCGGGGCCGAGGCGGGCCAGAGGATCTGCCCCGGAGTCGCTGAGGAGCAGGCCGCGGGATACGCTCTTGCCCGAGCGGGGATCGACCGCGTAGGACGTGCTCCTGGTCGACTTCTTGTCGTAGTACTGCTGGACCTGCTTGTAGTTGGAGATGGCCGTGCTCAGGGCCTGTTGCTGGTAGAGCTGGGCAGCGGCGTACGCCTGGGTCGCCTGGGCATTGTTGTAGTTGTAGCGGCTCTCGCTCAGGTTGAGCATCTGCATCTTGTACGCGGCCTGGTCGAACGGGGTCATCCCGATGCCGCCGAACGGGCCGTAGCCCCATCCGCCGTAGCCGCCGTACCCGCCCCAGCCGCCCCAGCCGCCATACCCGCCGAAGCCACCCCAGCCGCCATACCCACCGAAGCCACCATAGCCGCCGTATCCGCCCCAATAGCCGCCATAGACGACGGGGGCGGTATAGGCCGGGGTGTTGTAGCCGCCGAAGTTCCCGACGCCGATCACTCCCGGGCTGCCGGTGGTATTCACGCCCCCGAAGCCGAAGCCCGCGGCGGTCCCGTTCATGAACGCGGAGGAGCCGAAGCCCTGCGGCCAGACCGGATTGATCATGTTGCCGCCGAGGCCCAGGAAGTTGCCCCCCGCCGTTGCTCGGGAAGCCGAATCCCGCCTGAGCATGCACGTCCGTTGCGACGATGAGGCCGCCCAGCAGCCCCGCGACCACGACCCAGTTACGACTCGAAAGCCCGCGGCATCGTCGCTGCCTCCCAACGGAGAGGGGGCCGAGGGTGGTGTCCAGGAACGCGGACCCCATTTGTCGGCATGGCCCCTTGGTTCCAGCATAAGTCAAGTGCTCGCCAGGCTCAAGGGTGCGGCCGACTCTCGGGCCGAGTCGGCCGTCCCCGCCGGCCACACAATCGGTGTTAACCCTCGCTGTCGGCTCGTGCCGGATTCCGAGCCCGGGATATACTCGAAGGCGTCGCAACGCGGGGCCTCGACGCCCTCCGACCCCCGCACGGCCCGAGAGCGGCCACCCCACACCAGGACGTCGAACCATGAGCGCCGAGCTGACCGTCCCGATCAAATGGTATCTCGACGAAGGCGTCGTCGTCGTCGAGATCCTCGCCCGCGACATCAATCAGCCCGAGCTGGCCCGGAGCATGGGCGACCAGCTCTACACACCCTGATGAAGAAGGGCCCCGCCAGCCGGATGGTCCTGGATTTCTCGCACACCAAGTACATGTCCAGCACGGCCTTCGCCATCCTCATGGAGCTGGCCAAGCGGGCCGCGGCGTCCGAGTCGCAACTCCGGATCTGCCAGATGGATTCCTTCGTCCGGGTCGGGGCGGATATCCCTCAGCCTCGGGCAGATGATCCCCATCGACGACACCCGCGACGAGTCGATCGCCGCACTCAAGCCCTGACGAGGCCCGATCATGCTCCACCTCTCCCTGGCCACGGCCGTGTTCCTCCCCATGCTCGGCCTTGATGTCCGCGAGCATCCCGGCGGCAAGGTCCTGCCGCACGACAAGTACGTCCGCACCGTCAGCGAGGCGGATTCGCCGATCCAGAAGTTAGAGATTCCGTCGAAGGACGGCACGATCGTCCCTGCCGCGCTCCGCAAGCCGAAGGGCGACGGCCCGTTCCCCGTGCTGATCCACTTCCACGGCGCGCCCGGCGGCCGGGGGATCGACAAGCTGGTCGAGTGGTCCAGCGGCTCGACCGGCGGCCCGATGGTGGGAGCGGTTCCTCAAGGAAGGCTACGTCGTGGTCGTCGCCGACTACCGCAGCCTCGGAAAGAAGCCGCTCAGCACCCTCACCCCGGCGGGCGAGGTCTCCTACATCGACGACGGCATCGCTGTGGTCGAGCACATCAAGAAACTGCCGTACGTCGATCCCGAGAAGGTCACGGTCTACGGCGTCAGCCTGGGCGGGAACCTCACGCTCCACCTCATCGGCCGGACGAAGGTCCGCTCGGCGATCCTCGGGGCGCCCGCGCCCATGGGCTTCCTCGGCGTGAAGGATCTGCCCCGCGGCAAACCGACGGAGATCGACCCGAAGTCGATCCCGTTCGACGCGACGCTCGCCGAGGCGAACATCAGGCCGATCGAGTGCCCGGTCCCTGATCTTCGTCGGCACCGAGGATTTCCTCTACCCGATCGACCGCATCCTGCACGAGCAGTTCGGGAAGGCCGGGAAGCGCGTCCGTCTCGAAATTTACCAGAAGGGCTACCACGACTTCGTGATGGGCCCCCAGGGCCACCCCGGCCGCGCCGAACCCCTGCTCGACGCGACCCTCGACGCCCTCGACCTCGCCGTCGAGTTCGCGAAGACCGGGAAATTCCAGTAACTCGTATCCGTGGTCGGGTGGGGTGAAGACGCCGAGCCGCAGGTGAGGAGTCACCCCACCGACATCGAGCTCGGCGGCGTGGGTCGTTTCGTCATGTCGTTTGCTCGTCTCGGTGGGCTGGCGCGGCCCGCGTCCCGCGTCTTCAGCCCACCCTACGCGAGATTTCTCGAACTCAGCCGATGCAAGGGGAGCACGGGTGGGCCTGGAAGTGGCGGCCGAAATAGGAGGTTTCGGCGCCGGTGACCGGAGTCCTGGGGGGCTTCTCGCCCAGGAGTTCGGTGGCCTCCTTGACGATCCGCTGGAGTTCCTCGGTGAGCATGACGCCGTTGCCGAGCCAGTTCACGCCGCGGTCGAAGTTCCGCCGGGCGTTCGCGGGGTCGTCGAGCCGCCAGTAGGTCATCGCGAGGAAGAACCAGTCGTAGCCGTCCGAGGCCGTGCTGGGCATCTCGATGGCCTTGAGGAACGTCTCCTTCGCGTCCTCGTAGGCCTCGTTGCGATAGAGGGCGACGCCGAGCGTGTTCACGAAGTCGCGACGATCCGGCGCATTCTTGACCGCCTCGCGGGCGATCTCGACCGCCTTGCAGGGGTTGAAGACCGCGCTGTCGATCTCGGCCGACATCAGCCAGGCGAGATTGTTCTGGAACAGCGCGTTGTCCGGCGCGATCGTCAGGGCCTTCTGGAGCGCGCGGTTGGCCTGGACGTCGAATCGCGCCACGGCGAGGCCGTAGCAGAGGGTCCGGTACGTCCCGAGCAAATCATCGAGTCGGTCGGGGTGGGACGGCAGTTCGTCGACCAGGGCCTCGTTGTGCTTCAGGATGACTTCCAGGCGGGCAAGCCCCTCCTCGATCCGGCCGGTGTTGCGGAGCAGGGAGCACAGGCGGATCTGCTGCTGTCCGAGCAGCCCATAGGCCCACCAACTATCCCCGGGCTCCCGACGAAGGTGCGACTCGACCAGGCCGATCGCCTTCAACGATTCCGCCTCGTTCTGCGAGACCTTGTCGGGGCCGACCAGGATGTAGTCCTGGCGGGTGTTGATCGCGACGAGGATCCCCTCCAGCGCCTTGCGCTGGTTCACTCCGGTGTCATACATCCGGTCGAGGATGGCGATCGAGCGGTCGAATGCCTCGTCGGCGCCGGGCTGCTTGGTGAAGGCCAGGATGAAGCCCACCCGCTCGGAGGCCCGCGCCTGGATCAGCCGGAGGGTCGGGTCGGATTCGCACTCGCGCACGACCATCCGATAGAAGTCGAGCGCCTTCTTGTAGAATTCGTGCCGGGAGATGCCCGACTCACGGCTCATCGTGCTGGTGGACAACTTGTACATCGCCTGCATGGCGATGTCGTCGGACATGTCGAAGGTCTGCATCAGGACCTCGCGCTGTCCGCGGCGGGCCTCATCCGCTTCCCGCTTGCCCATCCACAGGGCCATCGTCCCCAGGGAGGCCATGAACACCAGGATCATGCCCGCCGTGAGCACGGCGGTGCGGTGACGCCGGACCCAGCGCCTGCCACGCTCGATGGTCCCCGGCCGACGCGCCAGGATCGGCTTGTCGTCGAGGAACCGCTGGAAGTCGTCGGCGAGGGCCTGAGCGGTCGGGTAGCGACTCGCGGGGTCCTTCGCCATCGCCTTGAGCAGGATCGTCTCCAGGTCGGGCGGGATCGTCGGGTTGATCTTGCGAGGCGGGGTCGGCTCGTCGTTGGCGATCCGGTTGAGCAACTCCTGACGGTCGCGGGTCTCGAACAGGGGCCGGAGGGTCAGCAGTTCGTAGATCGTGACGCCCAGGCTGTAGATGTCGGTCCGCTGGTCGACCAGGATATGCCGCGCGGCGGCCTGCTCGGGGCTCATGTAGCGGAGCGTGCCGAGGAGGTCGCCGGTCCGGGTGAGGCCGAGGTCGTCCTCGAACCGGGCGAGGCCGAAGTCGGTGATGAAGAGCTGGCCCCGGCGGTCGACCATCAGGTTGGCCGGCTTGATGTCGCGGTGGATCACGCCGAGCGAGTGGGCGTGGTCGAGTGCCTCGGCCGCCTGCACCCCGAGCTTCGCCACCGCCCGGATGAACGACGCCCCCCAGTGCGACGGCCCGCCCGTGACCGCCCCGATCGACAGATGACTGTCGGTCGAGGGGAGTTCGGGGGCGGCCGCCGGCCCGTCGGCGGGCGGGTCATCCTGAGTCGCGCCCAGGACCAGGGAGAGCGATTCGGCGGGGACCGACGTGGGCCCGTCGGCCGAGGGGTCGTCCAGGACGCCGAAGGCCGCGTCGTCCGGGTCGCTGCGGAGCTTGCGGAGGTCGCGGATCACCGTGGCCAGAGACTGGCCGTCGATGAACTGCATGGCGTAGAAGTGGACGCCCTTCTCGCAGCCGACGGCGTGGATCGGCACGATGTGCTTGTGCTGGAGGTGCGCGGCCGCCTGGGCCTCGACCTGGAACCGCTGCCGGTGGCGCGGGTCGAGCGCCGCGGCGAACGGCAGGACCTTGAGCGCGACCTTGCGCCCGAGCGAGATCTGCTCGGCCTCGTAGACGATCCCCATCCCGCCCCGGCCGACCTCGCGGATGATCCGGTAGTCGCCGATGTTGGTCTTCTCGGGCAGCATCTCCGACTCGACCGGGATGGTCAGATGCTGGGCCGTCGACTGGATGAAGTCGAGGGCGTCGAGCGAGACGCGGAGTTCGGAGGCGATGTCCGGGTACCGGCGGAGGAACTCCTCCTTGCGCGGCTTGGGGCGCCCCTTGCACTCGGAGAGGTAGGCTTCGAGGGCCTCGGCGATGCGGGGATCGTCGTCCTCGCCGTCGGTGGAGGGGAGGGGCTCCGGGGCCGGGAGGTGGCGCCCGAGGATGCAGTCGAACGGGTCGTGGGCCGTGGGAGGTTCGGGGCGGCTCATCGGGGGTCCTCCATCACGCGGCGGAGGCGGGCCAGCGCCCGCGCCCAGAGATTCTTGACGCTGTCTTCCGTCCGGCCCATCCGCTTGGCGACCTCCGGGAACGTCAAATCCTCCAGATGTCGGAGGATGATCACTTCCCGGTAGTCGGGGGGCAGCCCGCTGAGCGAGTCGGCCAGCAGGACCGCCTGCTCCCGCCGCGCCGCGAGCTGACTCGGGGAACTCTGCTCGGCGACCAGGCCCCTGTCCAGGGCCTGCGAGGAGCGTTCCATGTCGTCGGCGAGGTCGCGTTCGAGCCTGAGATTCCGGCGCTTGGTGCCGTAGTAGCGTCGGACCTGGTTCGAGAGGTTGGCGGCGAGGATCTGCCGGAGCCAGCCGAGGAATTCGCGCTCGGACGAGCCCCGGAAATGGTCCACGCCCCGGTACGCCTCCAGGAAGGTCTCCTGGAGCACGTCCGAGGCATCGAGCTTGCCCTGGAGCCGCCGGCCGACCTGGACTCGGGCGAGCAACCCCAGGTAGTTCCGGTACGACTCCAGCAGCTGACCCAGGGCCTGGGCATCGCCCGCCTTGGCCAGCTTCACCAGCTCATCCGGGATGGGCTCGTCCGCCTGCTGCGTCATTCTCGCGATCCTCGCGTCCTGTCGCGTTCACTCGGGGGCGGGGGGGGCGAAGTGGAGGTCGCCGGGATGTCGGGCATCGGCCAGATCCGGACCGACCCGTCGTTCGCGCCGGTCGCCACCGTCCGGCCGTCGGGCGAGAAGGCCACCACCAGGGCCCTGGCGTCCTGCCCGGTGGGGAGGCTCCGCGAGGCACCCTCGTCCTCCAGGTCGATCAGCCTTGCGACGAGCTCTCCGCAGGCCAGGCCCAGCCAGCGGCCTCCGGGTGCGAGGGCGACCGACGACACCGGACCGGGGAGGTCCCCCCAGGAGCGGCCGGGCTGGCCGTCGGCGGCACTCCAACTCCGGACCGAGCCGTCCTGGCCGCCAGTGTACAAAGTTGCGCCGTCATGCGAGAACCCCAGCGCGTTGATGAAATTCGGATGCGCCTCCCAGCCGGCGAGGACCCCGAGGTCCTTCGTCGAGCAGACGGTGAGCCGGCCCGACTCGTCTCCCATCGCCAGCGTCCGGCTGTCCGGCGAGAAGGCCAGGCAGCGCACCGGCTTGCCGCTGGGGATGACCTCGCCCAGGACCCGCGACGACTCGATGTCGACCACGAACGCCGCCTTGCCGTCGGCGACCGCGACCATCGTGCGGTCGGGCGACACGATCACTGGCGCGAGGTTCGTACTCACGAGGAGAGGGAGCTGTTTCAGAAGCTCGCCCGTCCTCTGGTCATAGACCCCCAGCAGGCCGCGGTGCGTCTTGAGGATCGCGCGGCTGTGATCGTCCAGGAGTCCCACGGCGAAGACAGGGTCGAGCTGGTCCAGGGCGCTGGGGCGGGCCATGCCCGTCCGGGGGTTCCAGTGCGAGAGCGGCCCGCCGAGGTAGCAGGCCATCAGGCTCTGGCCGTCGGGCGAAAACACCAGCGATCGCACCATCCCCTCGCGCTCCTTGAACGCGTAGATGGCCTCGCCCGCGGGCTCGCTGAGCAGGTGGTAGACCAGGAGCGAGCCGACCGCGAGCAGGGGGATCCCGCCCAGCCCGCCGGTGAGGAAGGCCAGGCGACGCACCCGGGCCGAGCCGGCCGGGCCGGCCCCGGGCCCGTCGTTGCCGCCCGTCAGGTTCTTGAGCCAGCGTCGCATGGGCATACTCTCCCTGTCCGTCATCGACCGTCGTGAGCGATCCGAGCGTGGTCGTTGCGGGGGAAGGCGGGGCCGCCTCGCACGAGCCTCGGCCCCTCATGATTCCTAAGCGTTTAGTCGCGGACAGGTGGGCCTTCGCGCCGCGGTTCCCGCCCGTTTTTTCCGTGCGGGCCGGACGCCGCTGGCCTAGAATCCGCCCGAGACCGCGCCCGATTGACTTCCCCGAGACCGTCGCATGCCGCTCAGAAATCCAGTTCGTGCGAACCTCCTCCTTATTGGCCTCCTGTTCATCGGGGGCGCGTCGAGGGCGGACGAGTCCCGGATCGCCCCCGGGGCGAAATATGCCGAGGCGGCGGAGAAGTTATCCGGGCTCATCCGCGCCGAGGTCGCCGACAAGCGCCTCCCCTCGCTCTCGATCGCCCTCGTCGACGCCGACGGCATCGCCTGGGCCGAGGGATTCGGCATGGCCGACCCCAGGTCCAAGCGGCCGGCGGACGCCGCGACCGTGTATCGCGTCGGCTCGGTCTCCAAGCTCTACACCGACCTGGCCATCATGCGGCTGGTGGAGGAGGGCAAGCTCGACCTCGATGTCCCCGTCACGAGATATCTGCCCGACTTCCACCCCCGCTCGGCCTACAAGACGCCCATCACGCTGCGACAGATCCTGTCGCACCGGGCCGGGATCGTCCGCGAGTCCCCCGTCGGGCACTACTTCGACCCCGAATACGACAGCATCGCCGCGACCGTCGCCAGCCTCAACGACACCGACCTGATCTACGAGCCAGGCACCCGCACCAAGTACTCCAACGCCGGCATCACCGTCCTGGGGCGCGTGATCGAGGTCGTCACCGGCAAGTCGTTCACCGAGTCCGTCGATCAATTGGTGCTGAAGCCGCTCGGCATGACGAGTTCGTCGTTCCTGCCAGGCCCCGAAATCGCCGCGCGTCGGGCCAAGGCCCTGATGTGGACCTACGACGGCCGCGACTTCCCCGCGCCGACCTGGCCGCTCGGCATCCTCCCCGCCGGGAATCTCGAATCGACGGTCATCGACCAGGGCAAGTTCATCAAGGCCCTCTTCGACGGCGGCGACGGGGCGGGCGGACGGGTCGTCAAGGCCGAGACCTTGAAGGCCATGTACCTGCCCCAACTCGTGAAGAAGGGGGAGACCACCGGCTTCGGCCTCGGCTTCCTGATCGATAGCTTCAAGGGCCAGCGCAAGGCCGGGCACGGCGGGGCCGTCTATGGATTCGCGACCGAGCTGGCGTTCCTGCCGGATCGGAAACTCGGCGTCGTCGTCGCCACCTCGCGCGACTGCGCCAACGCCGTCACCGAGCTGATCGCCAACAATGCCCTCAACCTCATGCTCGCCGTGCAGGACGGCAAGCCGCTCCCCGCGCTCGACAAGGTCGCCTCCAAGCTCCCGCCCGGCCTGGCCAAGGAGTGGCGCGGGCGATATGGCGTCGACGGGCAGGGGCGGGTCGACCTCTCCGAGTTCGACGGCCGCCTGTTCCTCACCCCGGTCGGCGGCGGTGCGATGGTCGAACTCCGGAACGACGGCGACGCGTTCGTCGTCGACGACCCGATCCAGATTGGCCAGCGCTACAGGCGAGACGGCCGCGACCTGCTGCGCGGGGAAACCCGGCTCGTCCGCCAGCCCGACGTGACCGCGATCCCCGCCGCCCCGTCCTCCTCATGGATGGGCCTGATCGGCGAGTACGGCTGGGACCACAACACGCTCTACATCCTCGAGCGCGAGGGCAAGCTCCACGCCCTGATCGAGTGGTTCTTCCTGTACCCCCTCAAGGAACTCGGCCCGGATGAGTTCGCCTTCCCCGACTTCGGCCTCTACCACGGCGAGAAGCTCAAGTTCACCCGCGACTCGACCGGCCGGGCCACCAAGGTCAACGCGGCGAGCGTCGAATTCGGGCGCAGGAAGATCGACGGCGAGGGCGGCGTGACTTTCCGGATCAAGCCATTGAAGCCCGTCTCCGAACTACGCCCCGTCGCCCTGGCCGCGAAGCCGCCGGTGGAGAAGGGAGACTTCCGCACGCCCGAACTGGTCGAACTCATCACCCTGGACCCGACGATTCAGCTCGACATCCGCTACGCCACCGATAACAACTTCATGGGCACGCCACTTTACTCGTCCGCGAAAGCCTTCCTCCAGAAGCCCGCCGCCGAGGCCTTGCTGAAGGCCCACAAGGCGCTGAAGCCGAAGGGCTATGGCCTGCTGATCCACGACGGCTACCGCCCGTGGTCGGTCACGAAGATGTTCTGGGACGCCACCCCGCCGCCGAGCCGGATCTTCGTCGCGAACCCGGCCAAGGGTTCGAAGCACAACCGCGGCTGCGCGATCGATCTGTCGATGTACGACCTTGCCACCGGCAAGCCCGTCGAGATGGTTGGCGGCTACGACGAATTCTCGCCCCGTTCCTTCCCCGACTACCCCGGCGGCACCGGCCGTCAGCGCTGGCTGAGGGAACTCCTCCGCGACACCATGGAGGCCGAAGGCTTCAGCGTGAACGAGAACGAGTGGTGGCACTTCGACTACAAGGACTGGTCGAAGTATCCCATCATGAACAAGCCATTTGAGTGAAAAGCAATACAATCGCATGTCGGGTGCGGTGGACGCGTGGCCGCGTCTCGGCGCACCCGACATTGATCCACTTCGAAACAAAAAAACCGGGCCCCAATGGGACCCGGTTATGGGCGATACAGGACTCGAACCTGTGACCCCCAGCGTGTCGAGCTGGTGCTCTAGCCAACTGAGCTAATCGCCCGGTGAGAAGAAAGATACAGGACGACGCCCGCCGGGTCAAGATCCTGGTGCCCGATCCGGCGGGGATTTCGGCCGGTTCAGACTTCCAGGATCTCCGCCGACTTCTTCTCGGCGATGTCGTTCACCTTGCCTTCGAAGGTCTTGGTGAGGTTCTGGATCTCTTCCTTGCAGCGCTCCAGGTCGTCCTCGGTGAGGACCTTGTCGGTCAACTCCTTGTCGCCCTGCTTGTTGGCGTCGCGGCGGATGTTGCGGATCGAGACGCGCGCCTCCTCGGCCAGGTCCTTGACACGGGCGACCAGCTTCTTGCGCTGCTCGACCGAGAGCGGCGGGACGTTGAGTCGGACGGCCTTGCCGTCGGAGTTCGGGCTCAGGCCGAGGTCGCTGGCCTGGATCGCCTTGACGATGTCGCCGACCACCGAGACGTCGAACGGCCGGATCAGGATCTGCTGCGGCTCGGGCGTGCTCAGGTTCGCGAGCTGC
>CBDIHP010000030.1:0-165233 GCA_965279195.1 Isosphaeraceae bacterium | reverse complement strand
AGGTTGAACCGCCCCCTCGCGGACTCCCGGTTTGAATCCCCGACGCTCCCTCGCTACCCTGGGGACGGGCATCCCCCCCGGATCCCGCCCCAACCCGCCCCGCAGGGAGCCTTGCGTTGGCCCTCTTCCTCGAACGCGGTGAGACCCTGCCCGACGGCTTGCGCCGGATCCTCCTGGATATCCTCCAGGATCTGGGCAACCGCCTCCGGGAACGCACGCCCGAGACCAACGACGAGGTCATCCACCAGCTCCGGAAGCGGCTCAAGCGGGCCCGGGCGGTCCTCCGGCTCGCCGAAGGCCTGTTCAAGTCCTCCGTCTTGCAGGGCGAAACGCGAGCCTTCCGCGACATCGCCAGGCTGTTCTCGGACGCCAGGGACGCCGCGGTCCTGGTCCAGACGCTCGACGAACTCCGGCAGGACGAGCCCGACGACGGCTTCCTCGATCTCCGGCGCCACCTGCTCGAACGCCAGGGGTCGGCCATGAGCGACCTGCTCCACGATGAGGGGCCGTTCCTCAGCGCGGCCCAACTCATCCTCGCGAGTCGCCTGCGGATCGAACGGGCGAAGACCCGCACGGGCCCCTGGACTGGCCTCGAATCGATCTATCGCGCCGGGCGCAAGGACTTCCGGGCCCTCGACGACGACGCCACGCCCGAGGACTGGCACGACCTCCGCAAGCAGGTCAAGCTGCTCTGGCACGCGCTTGAGACATTAAGGCCGATCCATCCCGCCGTCCTGAATCGTCGGGTCGAGACCTCCGAGAAGCTCGCGAAGCTACTCGGGCGCGAGCACGACCTGTTCATCCTCCTCGACGTCCTCGGAGACGAGGCGACCCCCGCGGCGGACCGCTCGGCGCTCGCGGCCCACATCGAGGATGAGCGTCTGAAGTGCCGTCGTCAGGCGATGGCGCTCGCGTCGGAACTCTACCGCGAGCCGGTGAAGACCTGGACGTCGATCATGCTCTCCTACTGGCACGGCTGGGCCGAGAGCCAGCCGTGACCGCATGATCGACCGGCAGAACCTGTAAGGTTCGCCGGATCGTCACGTTCTCTACTGCATTCCGCCGATCGACACTTCCCCTGACGTGTCCGAGAAGTCAGGATGGTTCGGATCGTCGCGCGATCCGCCGACAACGCTCTACGGCCCGTCTCCCGGCGCCCCTGTCATACGGGGCGATGCCGAGGTGTCCCGGGTCCGTCCCGCGAATAAGCTCCGAAGGATCCGTTTCATGAATCCGATCGTATTCGCGATGCGACGTCCCGTCACGACCATGATGCTCGTGGTCGCGCTGATCTGCGGGGGCGTGCTCGGATACCAGCGCATGCGGGTCGACATCTTCCCGTCGCTGAACACCCCGAAAGTTTATGTGTTCCTCGATTATGTGGGGATGAGCCCCGACCAGGTCGAAGGGTTCATCGTCAATCAGCTTGAACTGTATTTCCAGTATGTCGACGGCATCCAGGACATCAACACCCGCAACATCCAGCAGGTCGCGCTCTGCGAACTCTCGTTCTTCCCGGGAACGAACATGCCGCAGGCCATGGCACAGGTGGTCGCCATGTCCGACCGCGCCATGTCGTGGATGCCCAAGGGCACGCTCCCGCCGATGATCATGCGCATGGACGCCGGATCCGTGCCCGTCGGCTACCTCGTGCTGGAGAGCGACAAGACGACCCTCGGCGCCATGGGCGACCTCGCTCAGAACGTCATCCGCCCCCTGGTCCAGAAATACGTCCCCGGCACCGTGGCGATCTCGCCGTTCGGCCCGAACATGCGGTCGATCGTCATCAACGTCGACCCCGAGAAGCTGCTGTCCTACAACCTCACCCCGCGCGAGGTGATCGACGCCCTCTCCAAGGGCAACACGATCATCCCCGCAGGTAATATTTATGTAAACGACTCGATGCCGATGGTCGGCAACAACGCGACCGTCGACAACATCAAAGACCTCGGCAAGATCCCCCTGAAGCTCGAGAAGAACGTCTACCTCCGAGACATCGCCAGCTTCTCCGACGGCACCGACATCACCTACGGCTACGCCCTGGTGAACGGCAAGAAATCGGTCTATCTGCCGATCATCAAGAAGGACACCGGCTCGACGCTGACCGTCGTGGCCGATGTCCACAAGTCGATGCAACTCTTCGCCGACGCCGTCCCCAAGGACGTGAAGATCAGCTTCCAGTTCGACGAGTCCCCCACGGTGCTCGCGGCCGTCAAGAGCGTCGCGACCGAAGGGCTCATCGGCGCCGGTCTGACGGGCCTGATGATCCTGCTGTTCCTCCGCGACTGGAGGAGCGTGATCGTCGTCGTCGCGAACATCCCGATCGCGCTGCTGGGCTCGCTGTTCGGGCTCTGGCTCACGGGGAACACGATCAACATCATGTCGCTCGGCGGCCTGGCGCTGGCCATCGGCATCCTCGTGGACGAGGCGACCGTCGAGGTCGAGAACGTCCACGCTCAGATGCGGCACACGCACAACGTCGCCTCGGCGGTCCTGCACGGCAACCTCATCACCGCCGTGCCGCGATTGCTGGCGCTCTTATGTATCCTGTCCGTGTTCATCCCGGCCTTCCTGATGGAAGACCCGCTGCGGTCTCTGTTCATGCCGCTGACCCTGGGCGTCGGCTTCGCCATGATCTCGTCGTACATCCTCTCCAGCACATTCGTGCCCATCATGTGCGTGAACCTGCTCAAGCATTTCGAGCAGGGCGAGGAGGACGCCGGGTTCTTCGGCGCGATCCTGAAGGTCTACCGCTGGCTGGTCGGCTGGGTGGTCTACTTCCGCTACATCATCGTGCCGGTCTATGTTGCCGCGTGCCTGGTGGTGCTGCTCGGCGTCGGCTCTCAGGTGGGTACCGAACTGTTTCCGCAGATCGACTCGGGCCAGTTCGTCTTGCGGTTCCGGCCGCCGGCGGGGTCGAGCTTCGACCTCACCCGTGAGATGGCCGTGAAGTGCCTGGAGGAGGTCGAAGTCCTGGCGAAGCCCGAGAACATCGAGATCTCGATGGGTTACGTGGGCCAGGTTGCGCCCAACTTCGGCATCAATAACATGGTCCTCTTCATGCGAGGTACCGACGACGGCCAGATCCGCGTTGCCCTCAAGGAGACCAGCGGAATCAAGCTCGACGGCTTCCGCGAGAAGCTCCGGGTCGAGTTGCCCAGGAAGGTCAACGCCTGGATGGCCGACCGTCTGGTGAAGGGCGGCCTGGAACGGGGCGAGGCCGTCAAGCAGTCGAAGACCTGCATGTACGGATTCGAGCCCGGCGACATCGTGACCAACGTCATGAGCTTCGGATCGCCCATGCCGATCGCCGTCCGCGTCGTCGGCACCGACCTGCGTCTCGTCCGCGAGCATGCGGAGAAGATCGCGGTCGAGATGAAGAAGATCCCCTTCCTGCGGGACGTCCAGTTCCAGCAGCAGCTGGATTACCCGACCGTCGAGGTGAACATCGACCGCGAGAAGGCCGGGCTCAGCGGCGCGACGGTGGAAGATATCCGCAACGCCATGATCATGGGCACCGCCTCGACCCGATTCGCGAACCTCAACTACTGGGTCGAGAACAAGACCGGCTTCGACTACCTCGTGCAGCTCCAGATCCCGCCCAAGCGGCTCACCAAGCCGGAGGACCTGGAGACCTTGCCGCTCCAGTCGGTCAACCCGCTCGTGAACCTGATGCTCCGCGACGTGGCCACGGTCCGCAAGGGTGTCCGCTCCGGTGAGATCGATCGAGATATGTCCCAGCGGTACCTGACGCTCGTGGCGAACGTCGAGGGCGAGGACATGGGCCGGGCCTCCAGGCAGGTCGCCGAGGCGATCAAGGCGGCCGGCAAGCCGCCGACCGGCGTCCGAATCGAGGAGATGGGCCAATTGCCCGCGATGCTCGCGATGTTCCAGGCCCTCGCCGTCGGCCTCGTCGTGGCGATCCTGGTCATCGTGATCCTGCTCACGGCCTACTTCCAGTCGCCCCGGCTGGCGGTCATCTCGATCGGCGCGGTGCCGGGCGTCATGGCGGGGATCGCGACCATCCTGTTCCTGACGAATACCTCCCTCAACATCGAGTCATTCATGGGCTCGATCATGTGCCTGGGCGTCTCGGTGTCGAACTCGGTCATGCTCACCACCTTCATGGGCGAGCACTGGCGAGGGGGACTCTCGGCGGTGGACGCGGCCATCACGGGCGCGGGCGAACGCCTCCGGCCGATCCTCATGACCGCCTGCGCGATGACCGTCGGCATGGTGCCGATGGCCCTGGCGCTCGAACGGGGCAGCCAGATGCAGGCACCGCTCGGACGCGCGGTCATCGGCGGCCTGGCGATGTCCACGGTGGCCACGCTGCTCGTCCTGCCGGCCTTCTTCGCCCTCGTGATCGGCAAGCGGAGAGCGACCACGCCGTCGATCTACCCGGATGACCCGGAGAGCCGCTTCTACGACCCCGAGGTCTTCGTCAACAAGGAAGAGGGCGGCCACGAGGCGAAGCCCGAGGCCCATGACCAGGCCGCGGTGGCCGCCGCCAGCCAGGCCGTGCAGGAATCGCCCGAGCAACGCGAGGAGGTCCTCAACTTCCTCCGTCAGATCCTCGACGAAGCCCGGTCGCGGCGGCATGACCTCGTCACCAACTACACCGTCGACGACCTCCGCGTCGCCCTCGGGTTCGAAGAGCCCAGGGACGACGGCAAGAAGTAGGCCAGCACTCGTGGCGGGTGCCTGCCCTGTGCGCGGGCACTGTCCACCTGCGTGTGTCGTTCTCATTCGCATCAAGACTGATCCATCGGCGTGGCTGACGACTGGCGAATCAAGGCCGGTGTGCCGGGGGCCTGAACGCGGGGCCCCGGCCACATTCCCGGCAAGGGGGATACGGGCGATGAGGCGAGTAGAAGAACCCCGACGGCGGCTGGCCCTGGTCCTCGGGTTGTTGGGGGCATTTGCCCTCGCGGGCTGCGAAAAGAAAGATGACGCCACCGCTCCCAGCGTCTCGAAGCCGCCGACGGTGAGCGTCACCGGGGCGGCCCCGCGGAAGATCGTCCGCGTCGTCGGCCAGCCCAGCTTCATCGAGAGCTATGAACGCACCTCGATCTATCCCAAGCTCGTCGGATACATCGAGAAGTGGAACGTCGACATCGGCGACAAAGTCAAGAAGAACCAGGTCCTCGCGACCCTCTTCGTGCCCGAACTCCTGGAGGATTACGAGACCAAGAAGGCCACGGTCAAGCTCGACCAGGAGAAGATCGACCTGGCCAACAAGATGGTCCTCGTCGCCGACGCCGACGTGAAAGCCGCCCAGGCGCGGCTCTCCGAGGCGAAGGCGATGCTCGGCAAGTACCAGGCCGAGGTCGACCGCTGGCAGACCGAGGTCGCGCGACTGGAGAAGGAAGTCACCCGGGGCGTCGTCGACCCCCAGATCCTCCTCGAATCCACGAATCAATTCAAATCCAGCTCCGCCGCGCGCGACGCCGCCCGCTCGACCATCGAGAAGGCCCAGGCCGAGGTGCTCTCGCGCGAGGCCGCTCTGGCGAAGGCGAGGGTCGACGTCGGAGTCGCCAAGGCCGACCTCGCCGTCGCGACCAGCGACGCCAAGAGGATCGAGGCCTGGGTGGGCTACATCACCCTCGGCGCCCCGTTCGACGGTATCATTGTCGCCCGCAACGCCAACACCGGCGACTTCGTCCAGCCGAACGGGGGCGACCAGACCGCCAACACCCGCGCACCATACCTCGCGCCCGGCGGCACCGCCGCGCCGATCTATGTCGTGGACCGAACCGACATCGTCCGGATCTTCGTGGACGTCCCCGAGGGCGACGCCAACTACGTCAAGGTCGGCAGCAAAACGAGCGTCCTGGTCCGCGCCTATCGCGATGAGCCGATCGCCGGCACGATCACCCGCGCCGCGTGGGCCCTCAACGTCAAGAGCCGGACGCTCCGCGCCGAGATCGACCTGCCCAATCCCGGCGGCCAGATCCTCCCCGGAATGTACGCATTTGCGAAGGTGACCATCGAGCGGAACGATGTGCGTTCGCTGCCCGTCGCCGCATTCGCGGAATCGGGCGAGAACACCTATTGCTGGTTCAATGTGAACGGCAAGGCCCACCGCGTCGCCGTTCGGACCGGGATCACCGACGGCGACTGGGTCGAGGTCACGACCTGGGACAAGGGGGGCTCGTCGGAGAACGGCGACTGGACCCCGTTCGATGGGACCGAAAAGGTCATCCTCGGTGACCTCTCGATCCTCGAAGAAGGGAGCCCTGTCGCGGTGGGTGGTAGCGATCAGGCGAAGTAATCCGGCGCGCCGGGCGGGGAGCAGCTGACAACGGGCTCCCCTTGCAGAAAAGCATGGACAGTGTCAAGGCCGAAAGCCGATGCAAAAGTTCGGATACGATCCGCGCGAGGATGGCTCGTGGATCGTACTCGCCAGCGTCCGAGCTTGAGGTCTTGTCCGATGAAACGAAACGCATGGGCATGGATGCCCGCCACGGCGCTTGTGCTGCTCATCGGCCCGGCCTCCACCGGGTCAGCGCAACAGCCCCCGCCGCCGGCCCCCTCCGGCTTGCCCCCGGCACTCTCGCCCTCAACTGCGAACAACGTGTCGGCGGCGGCGCTCGCCGGAAACCTGGCGGTCAAGCCCGCGCCCCTGGAACCGAACGACCTCCGGTTCCCCATCAACCTCGCCACCGCCCTCCGCCTGGCGGACGCGAGGCCCCTGGTGATCTCGGCCGCGCAGGCGAGCATCTGGGTCGCCGAGGCGGAACTCACCCGGGCGAAGCTCCTGTTCGTCCCCACGTTGAATCTGGGCTTCGACTACCTCCGACACGACGGCGGCGGGCCCGACTTCAACAAGGGCATCATGACCGCCCCCAGCGTGAACTTCTTCTACGGCGGCGGCGGCCTTACCGGCAAACTCTCCGCAACCGACGCCATCTTCCAGCCACTCGTCGCCCGCCAGCGACTGAACTCGGCCCACTGGGACATCCAGACCGCGAAGAACGATGCCGTCCTCCAGACGTCGGACGCCTACTTCCGGGTCCATCAGGCTCGGGGCATGTATGCTGGTGCGTTGTACTCGGTCGAGCGCAGCAAGGAACTCCTCGACCGCATCACCAATCTCAGCGGCGAGCTCGTCCCCAGGGTCGAGGTCGACCGGGCCCGCAATCTGCTCGCCGAGCTGGAACAGCAGTCCGTCTCGGCCCGCGAGGGCTGGCGAGTCGCCAGCGCCGACCTGACACAGGTCCTCCGGCTCGATCCCCGGGCGGTTGTCATCCCCCTGGAACACGACCACGCCCAGGTCACGCTGGTCGATCCCGGCCGGCAGCTCGACGACCTCATGCCGATCGCGTTGACGAATCGGCCGGAGCTCGCCTCGCACAAGGCGCTCGTCGCCGCGATGGAGGCCGCCGTCCGACGAGAGAAGGCCCGGATGTTCCTCCCGAACGTCCACCTCAACGGCTTCCAGACGCCCTACGAACTCCTCCAGGCCGGCATCTTCGGCCTCGGGCCGAACTCCAGCCTGAACCAGTGGCGTGGAAGGGTTGATGTCAGCGTCCAGCCGCTCTGGCAGCTCGATTCGATGGGACTCGGCAACCTCGCGATGATCAAGGAACAGCGCGGGATGCAGTCGCAGGCCATCGTCGAATTCCTCAAAGTGCAGGACGCGGTCGCCGCCGACGTCACTCGCTCCCAGGCCAGGGTGCAATCGGCCGCCGTGCGGATCCTCCAGGCCGACCGCGCGATGCGGACGGCGATCATCACCTTCAACGGCAACCTCGAAGGTTTGCAGCAGACGACCCGGCTTGGCGACGTCCTCGTGCTGGTGAACCGGCCGCAGGAGGCCGTGTTCGCCCTGCAACTCCTCAAGGTCGCGTTCGACCGTTACTTCACGACCGTCGCGGAATACAACCGGTCGCAGTTCGAGCTGTTCCACGCGCTCGGCTACCCGTCGCAGGAACTCACGACCCGCGCGTTGCCCGGCCCCGAACAGCCCGTGGACACCAACCGCCCCGGCTACCTGCCGCCGGTGACCAACGGGCCGCCCCCCGCGACCCGTTGATCGGGGCGGGGGACGTCCGCGAGGGTGATCTCGAATCAGGTTGAGCTCAGGAGGAGCCCGCCGATGCCGCGTCGCAGACCAGTCGCATTCCGTCCGGACCTGGAGCCTCTCGAGGTGAAGCAGGTCCCCTCGGCCGCCAGCGCATCGGCCTCGGCCGCCTCCTCCAAGGCCGCCGGCGTCGTCAATCAGACCCGCTCGCAGAAGCCCAACTTCGGCTACCTCGTCTATCGCGTCACCAACCCCAAGGATGCGCCGGTCTACTCCATCAAGCCCCCATTCGGCCACGTCATGGTGCAGGACAAGACGCCGGTCACGGGGGGGATGTATAACATTCTGTATATTTCCTTAAAGAATAACACCAAAATTACATTCGATGCGAGCAGCAAGTTCTTCGTCTCCGCCCCCGGCTCGACGAAGAACTTCATCCCGATCCTGAAAGGCGACGACACCTGGAAGCCCGGCCAGGATTACATCTTCTACATCATCTCGAAAAAGTATTACCCGATGCCGAACCCGGTCAGTTCGGGCTTCGTCTTCCGGCTCGACGGTGCCAGGTCAGTCGCCATCCCGGGACCGTCGGGGATCTTCCAGCGGATCCGGTATTCGCCGGACACCATCAACAATATCCTCGACCGCGTCGCCACCAAGGGCCCCGGCGCCCAGGGAGGCAAGGGGATCGCCTTCGGCTTGCCCGACACCGCGATTTACGCGTTCGTGTCGTCGAGGGTGAATCGCAACGACTTCGGAGGCTACTTCTGATGTCCGTCGCGATCCCGCACCCCACGCTCCTCCGCCGGTTGGCCTTCCTGATCGCCCTCCTTGCGGCGATCGGGTCGGGCCTCGTGCGCGGGGCATCGGACACCAAACCCTCGCCGACCCCGGCCGGAAGGCGCGATGCGAGGCCAACGCCCACCTCGCCCCCGGTCAATCCGGACTCGCTCCCGAGCACCGTCTCTCCCGCGATCGCCCAGTTCATGGCGAAGGAGGGGAAGGATCTGCTCGAATCCGCGCCGCCGCTCGAAGCCACGCCGATCCCAACCAGGGCCGCTGTCTCGACAGTGAGGCCGGCTCCGGCGCGGGTTGCCCAGGCACCCGTCACGCCGGACGTCCCCGCGGCGTCGCCCGCTCGGCCGACCCTGGATCAGTTCCGCCTGAAATCGGCGCCGCTGGAGTCGACCGACCTGCGGTTCCCGCTGAACCTCGCGACCGCCCTGCGACTCGCCGACGCCCGGCCTCTGGTGGTGGCGATGGCGCAGGCCGGCGTCTGGGTCGCGGAGGCCCAACTGACGAAGGCCAAGGTCATCTGGGTCCCCACGGCGGTGATCGGGTTCGACTACATCCGCCATGACGGAGGCGGGCCCGACTTCAACAAGGGGATCATGACCGCCCCCAGTGTCAACTACCTCATGGTAGGTTCAGGTGCGAATATCTACGTCAATTTGACCGACGCCTACTTCGAGCCGCTGGTCGCCCGACAGAACCTCAACGCGGCCCACTGGGATGTGCAGTCGGCGAAGAACGACACCCTGATGCGGACGGCCGACTCCTACTTTCGGGTCCATCAGTATCGCGGCATGTATGCCGGCGGCCTGTACGTCGTCGAGCAGGCGAAGATCCTCGCCGATCGCGTCGGCAGCCTGAGTTCGGAACTCGTCCCCAAGGACGAGTTCGACCGGGCAAAGAACATGCTCGCCGACCTCGAACAGCGGACTGTCTCGGCCCGGGAAAACTGGCGGCTCGCCTCCGCCGACCTGACCCAGACCCTCCGGCTCGATCCCCGGGCGGTCGTCGTCCCCCTCGAGCATGACCACGCCCAGGTCACCCTCATCGACCCGGCGCGGGGCCTCGATGACCTGCTGCCCATCGCCCTCATGAACCGCCCGGAACTGGCGGCCTACCGTTCGCGAGTGATGGCCGCCGAGGCCCGTGTCCGCCGCGAGAAGGCCCGGCCGGTCGTTCCGAACCTCCTGGTCAACGGCTTCCAGCACGCCGGGATGCAGCTCCAGAGCGGCCTGTTCCTGCTCGGCCCGAATTCCAGCCTGAACCAGTCGGTCGGCCGGAACGACGTCAGCGTCCAGCTCATCTGGCAACTCGAAGGGCTCGGCTTCGGCAACCTCGCGCGGATCAAGGAGCAGCGGGGCAGGCAGTCCGAGGCCATCATCGCCCTCCGCAACACCCAGGACCAGGTGGCCCGCGATGTGATCCGGGCGCAGGCACGCGTCCAGTCCGCCGCCGCGAGGATCGCGCGGGCCGACCGGGGCCTCCGCGCCGCCCTGATCACCTTCCAGGGGCACCTCGAAGGTTTGCAGCAGACCCGCCGCCTCGGCGACGTGCTCGTGCTAACCTTCCGCCCCCAGGAGGCGGTCTACTCCCTCGATCAGTTGAACATCTCGTTCAATGAGTACTTCGCGACGGTGGCCGAGTACAACCGCGCCCAGTTCGAACTGTTCCACTCGCTCGGTTACCCGGCGGTGGAACTTTCCCAGGTGCGGAGCGTCGGCGAGCCGCTGCCGATCGACACGAACCGCCCGGGCTACCTGCCCCCCGTCACCAACGGCCCCCCGGCCGCCACACGCTGACGCCCGGTACGAAACCCACAATGCCATCCACGCCGGCCCGACCCGTCAGGAGGATCCGCATGCGAAGCGTGATGAAATTCCGATCGATCGATGCAAGCGGGTCGAACCTGGCTCGTCGGGCGGCCGCGTTCGTCCTGGCCACGCTGGGCCTCGCCTGCGCCCCTGCTGTGGCCTATCAGGAGGCCGTCGCGGATACCTGCTCCGGCTGCCGCAAGCCGCTGAAGGGGCATGTCGCGCACGGTCCGTTCTCGAAGACCGTCGGCTTCCAGGGGTTCGGGCTCGGTTACCACCCGGGCTACGGCTACGGCGGCAAGGGGCTGGGCGTGGGGCAGGAGGGGGGATACCCGTTCTACGGCGGCCCGGGGTATCCCCAGCCGTCGCCGCCGTTGAACAGGTTCTGCGGCATCGCCCCGTTCCCGTTCAACCCGGGGCCCGGCGGCCCGACCGGGAACTGCGTCCACTACTTCGGGGGCGTCGGGCCGCTCTTCACCGACCCCGCGGTGATCCAGATCCCCGCCGAGCCCGAGGAGCCGGACGCGTCGTACAGCTTCGGCGGCTTCACCGGGATGCTGCCTTACGATGAGTCGGCATTCGCCGGCGCGACGACCGCCGCCGCATCGACCCCCACGGCCGCGACCCCCGTCGTCGCCGCGCCGGCGGGCGCCTCCGCCGGGGCCCCGAAGCCGGCCGCCGACCCGCTCGGCATTGACTACGAGGCGTACTCCGACGGCCCCGAGCGGGGTATCAGGATCACGAAGCTGGTCCCCGGCGGGCTCGCCGAGAAGGCCGGGCTCAGGGTCGGCGAGGTGATCCTGTCGATGAACGGCTACTTCACCCACACCCCGGAACTCTACGCCTGGATCCTCCGGAACGCCAGGCCCGGCGAGCCGATCGCCCTCCAGACGCGGCCCAGCAAGTCGGCGGCGAGCCGGAACGTCACTATCCCCGGCCGTTGAGCCCGTGTTGATTCCAGGTCGGTTCATCATGTACGCCGGACCCGCCGCGCGTTAGAGTGCCGTCCTCAGACCATCATGATTGCTGACGCGGATAACACAAATCGCCCCGGGTGGGCCGATCGCTGTGCGTGCCACGGGATCACCGCCACCCGTGCGGCGTGCTAATGTCGTGCTCGCGCGTGCACAACGACGAGTCGCAGCCCCGACAGCCTGGACGCACCCATGAGAGTTGCAGCACTTGGTTTCCTGGGTCTTGCCCTCATCTGTTCATCGGCTCGCGTCGAGGGCGGGGCACCGAGGCGAAGCGAGTATGACATCCTCAAGTCATTCCCGCCGGAACGACTCGCGGAACTCCACAAGAACGACTTCCCCGACGCCAATGGGCTTACCGGGACGAACCGCGCCGTCGGCAAATGGCTCGAAGCGGGCCCCCAGCGTGGGAGTTGCCGCGCGGTGATCGCTTCGGTCGTCGCGGGCGATCTCGCGGCGGCCGACCGTGCCTGGAAGGGGATCGAGGTCGCCTTCGCCCACCAGCGGCCCGACGGCGGATTCGAGGCGGAGATCCGGCCGAACGGCAAGAGTGCCCGGCCGTTCGGCGCGGCGGTGGAGACCGCGTTCTTCTTCCTCCAGGAATTCGGCCGGATGAGCCTGGTGATCGGGGAGTCGCCGCACGAGGCCCACTTCCGCGACCGACTCGCCGCCCTCGAACCGATGGTCCGCAAGGCCTGCGCGTTCATCAGCGCCGGCTACCACACGATCATCCGCAACAGCAGCAAGGCGGTGAACCGGATCATCATCGCCGCGAAGGCGTTCGGGACCTGCGGCGTGTTCCTGAAGGACGACGAACTCGTCGCGACCTCCCGGCGCCTGATCCGCCACGCGCTCACCCTCCGCGACAAGGACGGCGTCTTCATCGAGAACGGCGGGCGGGACTCCAGCTACAACGTCGTCTCGATCCTCTTCGGACAGGTCCTGGCCCTGCATGTCAACATCCCCGAATTCGAGGCCGCCTTGCCGGCCGCGGTGACGTGGGAACTCGGCCGGATCAAGGAGAGCGGCGAGGTCGACGTCACGGGCAACAGCCGCACGGGCGTCGGCAAGGAGGTCTCGTACACGGGCCAGCCGAAGAACGTGAACTACACCGAGGTCGTGATGGCCCTGACGCTCTACGGCGTGGTCCACGACAACAAGGACGCCCTCGCTGCCGCCGAGCGGGTCTTCCAGTACAGCCACCGCCCGAAGTCCGACAGCCGCTGATTTCCGCCCAATGAGACGATCGTCAACAGGAGGAGTTCGACACGTGTCCATGACGCGACGTGTTCTGTGCCGCGATTTGCTGGCGCTGGGTTCCCTCGGCATGCTCGGCCTGGCCGGGTGCTCGGACGGGGGCATGATGTCCGGCGAGCCCAAGAAGTACGAAGGGGGCGGCCCGCTCCCCGAGATGAAGGGTGAGGAACTCCCCGATCCGTCCAGCCCCAAGGGCAAGGCGAAGGCCAAGAAGGGCTGAGGCCCCCCGATACGCATCCCTCTCATACCAGCGGTCTCGTCCATCCGTTCATCCGACAGCGATCCTCAACCGGAGCTTGCGCATGTCCCATCTCTCCAGGTCGCGCCGGGGGTTCACGCTGATCGAACTCCTCGTCGTCATCGCCATCATCGCCGTCCTGATCGCGCTCCTACTGCCGGCCGTGCAGTCGGCCCGAGAGGCCGCCCGCCGGGCGCAGTGCATCAATAACCTCAAGCAGATCGGCCTGGCGCTGCACAACTACGCCAGCGCCAACAACGCCTTCCCGCCGCTGGCGATGATCATCAGCAACAACGTCACGAACGTGAATTCGACCAGCCCCGACCAGGGCCCGAGCGTGCTGCTGCGCGTCGCCGGCCAGATCGAGGGCGGGAACCTCTACAACGCCTTCAACTTCTCGATCCCGGCGGTCTATGGCGGATCCAACTTCATCAACACGACGGTCAGCTATGCCGTCATGAATACGTACCTCTGCCCCAGCGAGAACGCCGGCAACGCGCTCTTCTCGGGGACCGACTACGCCGCGAGCTTCGGCCCGCAGTGGAACTGGGGCGACGCCGCCAACGGGAACCCCCAGAGCGGACCGTTCGCCTACGCCACGGCTATCTCGTTCGCGGGCTTCACCGACGGCACCAGCAACACCATCGCTGTTTTCGAGGTCGTGCGCGGCGACATGAACGGCGCCCTGCACCGAGGCGACGCCTACCAGAGCCCCTGGAGCGCCGGCAACGCGGCCACCTTCCCCAACAATCAGGCCGACCTCGCCGCCTACAACGCGGCCTGCGCCACCCTGAAGCGGAACGACACCGGCGCGGCCTACAACAACGGCAGCCTGACGGCCAACACCAGCACCATGCAATGGGGCGCCGCCCACGCCTTCTGGGCCAACGGCCGCGTCGGCGTCGGCGCCTCGGCGAACACCGTCTTGACCCCGAACTCCCGGTTCCCCGACTGCGCGAGCTGGAACATCAACAACATCGGCCCCGCCGGCAACGGCCTCTTCGGCGCCCGCAGCTATCACCCCGGCGGCGTCAACGTCCTGTTCGGCGATGGCTCCGTCAAGTTCATTAAGGACTCCGTCAACCAGGCCACCTGGTGGGCCCTCGGCACCAAGGCCGGCGGCGAGGTCGTCAGTGCGGATGCCTATTGATCTGCACACTTGAACAAATCCAATGCCCCGCGCGGACAGATGTCCGCGCGGGGCATTTTCATTTCTGCGTGGGGTGTTTTGGCCGCGTCTTCGCGACCTCCGCACCGCATCTCGGGCACGCGTTCGGATGAACCTTCGGGCCGATGTTCTCCGGGGCGGTGCCTCGCGTCCCGTTGGTCCGCGAGGCACCACACCCTGCGATCAAATGGTGATCGTCTTGTGATCGATCGAGTGCCGGCGGCCGAGCGGCGACTTGAAGTCGAAGATGCCCAGGCCGAGATTGCCGGCGAGGGGGATGTGCTGGGGCTGACGCATGTCGAAGCCCTCGCGGTGGGCGTCCTGGCCGAGCTTGCCCACGGAGCCAACGGGGGCCAGGCCCATCTCCTTGCGCTTGGCGTCGACCACGGTCCACTCGACGTGGTCGAGGGCGACGGGGTCGGTGGCGAAGTAGATGCTGTTGTGGTCCCAGCTCCAGTGCTTGTTCTGGGCGTAGCCGAACGGGCCGCCCTGGTACACCGCGCGGATGCCGTCCATGATCTGGAGGACGCACTTCTTGCGGATGATCGGGTGGGTGACCACCTGCGGGATGAACTGGTTGCACGCGTTGGTGTCGGGCGTGCTGTGCGACCGCGCGACGTTGTTCACCAGGCCGTGGCTCATGTTCTTGAGGCAGCCGGTGACGCCCGCCGAGCCGTGGTCCTTGACCACCGGCAGGAGGATCAGCTTGTTGACCCGGCGGGTCACGACCAGACCCAGGTGGGACCGGAAGTTCCGGTCGTCCTTGGGGTCGTGGCCGCGGTTGACGAGGTTCATCTCCATGTACTCGTCGGGGTCGTACCCGGCGATCGGGTCGTTGCCCGGGAACGTCGTCATGAGCTGGGAGCCGTCGCCGATCGGGGTCTCGCCGCCCCAGAGGATGCCGTCGGGCAGGATCTTCTGGTAGCCGGCGTCCATGAACTCCGACTTGTAGCGGTCGAAGACGAGCATGTCCTTCGTCTTGATGCCCGCCGCCTTGAGGCCGTCGATGACCTCCAGGACCACCTCATAGGAGGTGTGGACGTTCGGGTATCCGTTCGGCACGACCTTGATGCCGACCACGTCGCCGGGCTCGACGAACGTCTTCCACGCCTCGACCACGTCGTCCGTGCCGGTGAGGGCGGTCAGCCCTTTGGCGAACGTCGCCTTGACCGCCTCGCGGCTCTTCTGGCCGTTCACGATCATCTTGGGGTTCTTGACCTCGACCACCTTGCCGGGGTACGGGCCGGGAAGGCCGAGGGAACCGTCGCCCAGGACGGGCTTGGTGCCCGACTTGGCCTTCGGCTTCTCCTGGGCGGAGACGTGGGTGGCCGTGAAAAGCGGCAGGGCCGAGGCGGAGGCGGCCGCGGCGAGGAAGTCGCGGCGCCTGAGGGTGCCGCAGGGATAGCGATCGGTCATGGCCGGCAGACTCCCCGAAAGGTCCTTGGCCGAACGAAGCCAGTTCCGCGCACGGCGAAACGGCCGTGCGTGGGCGAAGGGTCGTGCGGATCGGACGGATGGAACGGATCGTACCGGGCTGGCCCGCGAACGCGGGGGGCGGTTCCAGAGGGGGAATCCCGGCGGATTTGGAATATTCAATTTCAATCGATCGAGGCCGGCCGTTCAATACAAATCGTCAGACCGCCTGGACTTTGGGAATGGTTCGATTCCCCGCCGCCACATTCTTGAGGTTTTCCTTGCTAAGAAAGTGATCCCGGGTGCGTCAAAGGGGGTAGAGGGCCGATCGTGCGAGTTCGACCCCCTCCCCACCCCGGCTCCTGGAGGCGATGGCCATGCAACGCGGGCGGATTGGCTTCGTTTCGTCATTCCTGGCGATTGGATTTGTTTCCTCGATCTGGGTGCACGACGTCGGTGCGCAGGGGATCATCTTCGACCGACGGCCCAACCAGCCGATCGCCGGGGCCTACGAGATCCGCGAGGTCTCGGTGGACGGCCGGATCCGCGACCAGGTGGCGGAAGTCCAGATCTCGCAAACCTTTTACAATCCCAGCTCGGTCACGATCGAGTCCGAATACCTCTTCCCTCTACCCGAGGAAGGGGCGATCCAGAACTTCGTCCTGATGGTCGACGGCAAGGAGATGCCCGGCCGAATCCTGCCCAGGGACGAGGCGCGGCGGATCTATGAGGAGATCGTCCGCACCAAGCGCGACCCGGCCTTGCTGGAGTACATGGGGCGCGGGCTGTTCAAGACCAGCGTCTTCCCCATCCCCGCCGGGGCCGAACGGAAGGTGACGATGCGGTTCACCCAGCTCCTCAAGCGGGAGCGGGACCTCGTCGAATTCTCGTACCCGTTCTCGACCCAGAAGTTCACCGCGAAGCCAATCCAGAAGCTGTCGGTGGACTTGCGCATCGAGAGCAAGGACCCGATCAAGTCGGTCTACTCGCCCAGCTACGACCCGAGGGTCGAGCGGCCCGGCGAGCGCGACGCCCGGGTGACGCTGGAGCTGAGGCACGTCGTGCCGACGTCCGACTTCCGCCTGCTCTACACCCTGGCGGACGGTGCGCTCGGGATGTCGGTCCTGAGCTACAAGCCGTCCGGCGGCGAGGACGGCTACTTCCTGCTGCTCGCCAGCCCGCGTGTGCGGCCCCCGGACCAGAAGCCGAAGCCCAAGACGGTCGTGTTCGTGCTCGACCGTTCGGGTTCGATGGCCGGCAAGAAGATCGAGCAGGCCCGGAACGCACTTGGCTTTGTTCTGTCGAATTTGCGCGAGGACGACACGTTCAACATCGTGGTCTATGACGACCGCGTGGAAACGTTCAAACCCGAGCTCCAGCGCTACGATTCGAAGACCCGCGCCGAGGCCGAGCGGTTCGTCAGTAACATCTATGCCGGCGGCAGCACCAATATCAGCGAGGCCCTGAAGACCGGCCTGGCCATGCTGCCGCAGGACGACCGGCCCAAGTATCTGCTCTTCCTGACCGACGGCCTGCCGACGGCCGGCGAGACGAAGGAGCTGAAGATCGCCGAGATCGCGAAGGAGTCGAACAAGTCCCACGCCCGGATCTTCTCGTTCGGGGTCGGGTTCGACGTCAATTCCCGCCTCCTCGACCGGATCAGCGGCGCCCATGGGGGCATCAGCGAGTATGTGAAGCCGGACGACTCGATCGAGTCCAAGGTCGCGGCGTTCTACTCCCGGATCACAAGCCCGGCGTTGACTCAGATTTCGGTGAACATGAACAACACCGACCTGAACCGGACCTATCCGCGCGACCTGCCGGACCTGTTCGATGGGGGCCAGCTCGTGTGGGTCGGCCGCTACAAGCAGTCGGGCGCGACGACAGTCCGGGTGAGCGGCAAGGTCGGTGGCGAGACGGTCCACCACGAGTTCCCGGCCGAGCTGGCGCGGTCGGGCGAGGGGAAGTCGCACGAGTTTGTCGAGAAGCTCTGGGCGATCCGCCGGGTGGGATACATCATCGACCAGATCGACCTCAACGGTTCCAACAAGGAATTGACGGATGAACTGGTCGAATTGAGTAAGAAGTATGGAATCCTGACTCCGTACACCGCGTTCCTGGCCGACGAACGTGTGCAGCTCCACGCGAGGATGGAGAACGGCAGACGCGCCGGAGATAACCTCACCGCGCTGAAGGCGGCCGAGGGACGGTCTGGGTTCGACCAGCGCGGGGCCAAGCAGGCCTATAATCAGGCCCAGAACGTGGCGGGCGACCTGTCCTTCCGCTACGCCGCCTCGGCCGGGGCCGACCAGGGCATGGCCGGCATGATGGGCGGCCCGGGCGGACAGGGCGCGATGGGTGGCGCCGTGGGTGGGATGATGGGCCGGGCACCGTCGTCGGATCTCCGACGCCAGCTCGTCGGCAAATCCTCCGCGCCTCTTCCCGCCGTTGGAACGACCGCCGGCCTGGGGGTTGCCGGCCCTGGGCAGGGCCAGGCCTCCGTCCGCCAGGTGGGCAACAAGACGTTCTTCCGGAAGGACAACCGCTGGGTCGACTCCGAGGTCAAGCCTGAGGACGAGGCGAAGGCCCGGACGGTCGAGCAGTTCAGCGACGAGTTCTTCAAGCTCGCCCGGTCCCAGTCGGCCGAGCAGAACCAGTACCTCAGCTTCGATGAGGCCGTGACCGTCAACCTCGGCGGCCAGGTCTACCGGGTCGACCCGCCGAAGACGCGGTAATCTGTAGCTCCCGCCTGTGCGGCGGGGGCGGATCTCCCGCGAGCCCGGAGTGCGGAAGCGAGCTTCCGCACTCCTTGCCTTCGATCGAAGGCGGAAATCACTGCTGTTGCTGCTGCTGTTGCTGGACCGTCAGCGCCGGCTCATCGGGTTCGTTCATCCAGCTCGCGGGGATGACGGGCTCTTCGATGACGGGGGCGGAGGTGGGGGTGACCTTGACCTCGACGGACAGCTCGCTCTCGGCCTCGCCCTTGAAGACGCCGCGGGTGGGGGGGACGTCGCCGTAGTCGCGGCCGACGGCGGTGCGGATGTGGCGGTCGACGGTCAGGATGTTGTTCGTCGGGTCGAAGCCGACCCAGCCGAGGTCCGGCAACAGGGCCTCGACCCAGGCGTGGGTGGCGTCGGGCGCGACGTGCGACTGGTCGGCGACGTTGTGGTAGAGGTAGCCGCTGACGTAGCGGCAGGGGATGCCCAGGTCGCGGACCAGGCCGATCATCACGTGGGCGAAGTCCTGGCAGACGCCCCGCCGGGCGGCGAGGACGTCATCCACGCGGGAATCCACCGATGTGGATTTGGGAACATAATCGAGCGCGTCGTAGACGGCGGTGTTGAGCATGCGGAGAGTCGAGAGGGGATCACGGCCGCGCCTGAGGCCCAACTCCATCGCCAGCTCGCGGAGCAGTTCGGTGGGGTGGGCGTAATGGCTGGGCATGAGCATCTCCCAGCCCTCGCCCTCGGCGACCATCGCGTCGAGTTCGTCCCAGGCGGTGGGGGGCAGGGTGTCGGGCAGTTCGGAGGTCGGGGTGAACTCGACGAGCGACTCGGCCGAGATCGTCAGTCGGCTGTGGCGGCCGGGGACGTCGAAGTGATGGACCGTGTTATTGAGGGAGTCCCGATAGGAGGCGATCCGGGTGCGCGGGGCGGTCCGGACGGCGAAGTTCCAGCAGCGCTGGTTCCCCTCGCTCCTCGGATGCATCCGGAGCTCCATGAGGCTCTCGGAGATCGGGTTGCTGTATCGATACCGGGTGATGTGCTTGATCGAGTAGAACATGGGGATCGGTCCCGTCCGGAGGGGAGAGGCTCCGGTTGGCGCGCGTGGGGTTGGATCGGAAGGGCGGAGAGGTCAGGCGAGGGCTGACGTTCAGATCTCGAGCGCCGACTCGATCGGGTAGGCGATGTAACACTGGTGGATCGCGTGATGGATCTGCCCGCACTGGCGGAGCAGCTCCTCCAGATAGCTGTGCAAACCAGAGACCAGGATCTCGTCGATCTGGCCGAAGGACAGCGAGGCAGCCAGCCGGCCGGCCAGGCGGTCGAGCCGCCCGGACGTCCGCGAGCCGGTGTCCTCCGAGATCTCCTCCAGGGCCGCCTTGAGCCGATCGACGGCGAACCGGACCGAGTGCGGGAACTCGGGATTCAGGAGGAGGAACTCGGCGATCCGGTCGGGGTGGAGGTCGGCCGTGTAGACCTTGCAGTAGGCCTCGAACGCCGTGCAGCAGCGCAGCAGGCCGATCCACTCGAAGTGCTCGCCGACCTCGAGCGGGAGCGTCCCGGTCGGGTCACGCCAGCGGCTGAAATGCACATCGAGCAGGGCCGAGAGGGCGCCGGCGCGTTCGATGTATCGGCCGACCTCGATGAATTGATAGGCGTCGCCCCGGGTCATGGTCGAGTCGGTGATGCCCTGGAACAGGTGGGCCCCCTCCTTGACCGCCTGGAAGAAGTCGTGCGGCTGGCCGGTCCAGATATCTTCGAGGCTCGATTTCCGGACGTGGAAGAAGAGCCGGTTGAGCTGTTCCCACATCTCGGAAGAGATCAGCTCGCGGACCTGCCGGGCGTTCTCGCGGGCACGGGCGATCGACGAGACGATCGACGCGGGGATCGAGGGGTCGAACGTCAGCGCCCGGCAGACGGTGTAGGCGTCGTTGCCCTGGAGCGTGTCGGGGCCGGAGGCCCGTAACGCGAGCAGGACCCGATCCCAGCGCGGGGCGGCGAGTTCGGGCGACTGGTCGAGCATCAGGTTCAAATTGACGTCGATCACCCGCGCGGTGTGCTCGGCCCGCTCCAGGTATCGGCTCATCCAGTAGAGGGTGTCGGCGACCCGCGAGAGCATGGCGGTCCGATCCTTTCGAGGCCATCCCAGGGCATCGACGCCCGGGACGGGGAGAGTGCGAGTCGTTCGGTCGGGATGGATTCAGCCGAGGGGCTCAGCGCACGTAGTGATCGTTGGCCGACTTCGAGTCGTGCAGGACCCAGGTGTCCTTGCTGCCGCCGCCCTGCGAGGAGTTCACCACGAGCGACCCGCGACGGAGTGCGACCCGGGTGAGGCCGCCGGGGACGATCGTGATCTTCTCGCCGTAGAGGATGTACGGCCGGAGGTCCACGTGCCGCGACTGGATTCCGCCGTCGATGAAGCAGGGGGCCTTCGACAGCGCCAGGGTCGGCTGGGCGATGTAATTGCGCGGGTTCGCGTTGATCCGATCCCGGAACTCCTCGCGCTGCTTGGCCGTGCTGTGCGGGCCGATGAGCATGCCGTAGCCGCCCGACTCGCCCACCGCCTTGACCACCATCTTGTCGAGGTTCTCCAGGGCGTGCTGCCGGTGGGTGCTGTTGTTCATCAGGAACGTCTCGACGTTCGGCAGGATCGGCTCCTCACGGAGATAGAACTTGATGATGTCGGGGACGTAGGCGTAGAGGGCCTTGTCGTCGGCGATCCCGGTGCCGACGGCGTTGGCGAAGGCCACGTTGCCCGCGCGGTAGGCGTTGAACAGGCCGGGGACGCCCAGCTGCGAGTCGGGCCGGAACGCGAGGGGGTCGAGGAAGTCGTCGTCGACCCGGCGGTAGATCACATCGACACGCCTCAATCCGGAGATCGTCCGCATGTAGACGACGTTGTCGTGCGTCAGGAGGTCGCGGCCCTCGACCAGCTCGATGCCCATCTGCCGGGCGAGGAAGGTGTGCTCGAAGTAGGCCGAGTTGAACACGCCGGGCGTCAGGAGGACGATGGTCGGATCGGGTAGGCTCGACGGCGCCAGGTACTTGAGCGTCGAGAGCAGGGCCTGCCCGTAGTGGTCGATCGGCCGGACCCCCTGGTCGCGGAACAGCAAGGGGAAGACCCGCTTCATGACCTGCCGGTTGACCAGCATGTAGGACACGCCGCTGGGCACCCGGAGGTTGTCCTCCAGGACCGCGAACTGGCCATTCTCCAGGCGGACGAGGTCGGTGCCGACGATCGAGACGTAGATATCCCGCGGGACGCTCACGCCCCGCATCCCCCTTTGGAAGTGTGGGCAGGAGGTCACCAGCTCGCGCGGGACGACCTTCTCCTTGAGGATCCGCCCCTCGTGATAGACGTCCTTGAGGAACAGATTCAGGGCGGTGATCCGCTGGGTCAGGCCCTTCTCGATGGTCGCCCACTCGGACGAGGTGATGATCCGGGGGATGAGGTCGTAGGGGAAGATCCTCTCGGTGCCCTCGTCCCGGCCGTAGACCGTGAAGGTGATCCCCTGGTGCAGGAATGACAGCTCGGCATCCTGCTGCCGGCGCCGGAGCTGGTCCACGGGGAGCTGGAGCATCCGCCTGTGGAGGAACTCGTAGGATGACCGGGGCGTGCCGCCGCCGTCGAACATCTCGTCGAAGAAGGTCCCGTCGAGTTCGTACTGGTCGAACGGCGGTTCGAAGCGGGGAGAGGAGGCGTTCGTGTCGGACATTTCGTCACCGGCGGGCGTGGCGGACGCGACGGGATTCATGGGCACGCCCCTGGACCCTCGCGACGCACATCACCCGCAGGACAACATGTCCAACTGCCGAATTCCCGGGCAGGCGATGCCCGAAAAATGGGTGATGCGTGAAGAAATGGCGTCGCGAACGGTGTTTTGTGATCAAAAGCAAAGCCCGCGCCATGCTCGGTCAGCCCGACGCGGGGGCTGCTTCCCAGAAAATCGGCACGACCGTCATACCTTCTTGAGGGCGTAGACCGATACCACCTCCGGCCGGAGTACCCTCTCGCCCGACTGGAACCCTTTCCGCTGCCGCGCGGCGATGGTCTTGGCCAGGGAGGGGTCGTCGGTCGCGACCGTCGTCGCCGCCCGCTGCTTGCGGGGGTCGAAGGTCTCGCCCTCCAGGCTGAAGGGCTCGACCCCCTGACGGTAGAGGATGTCCTCGATCGCCTGCTGGTAGCCGGACAGGGTGTCGAGGAGCTGCCGGGCAAGCGTGTTGTCCTCCGGGATGCTCGTCCCCTGGGCAGCGACCATCTTGCCGATGTCGTCGTGGAGCTGGATCAGGTCGAGGAAGACCGGCTTCATGACGCCCAGGAGCATATCCTGCTTGTATTCCTGGAGTTCGGCGTGGAGGCGGTCGACGATCCGCTCGCGGGTGGATTCGGCCCGGAGTTCTCGCTCGAACTTGGTCAGGAGCCCGTCGAACTTGACGTGGAGCGACTCCGCCAGCGAGTGAATCACCGTCAGGACGGGCGAGAGGTCGAGCGGCGCGGGGGCCGGCGGCAGCGGGACAGGCTCGGGGATCGCCAGCGTCGGGCTCGACGACGGCAGGACGCGGGTGACTGGCTCCTCGTCCGTGGTCACGCTCACGTATCCCGGCGGGGGGAGGATGAGTTCGACCTCGTCCTGGACCCGCAACTTCGTCGGGTCATTGTCCTGGAGCGGCACGGGCTCCGGGAGTTCGACGGTATCCTCGGGAGGCGGCGTGGGGTCGTCCGACATGGCATTCCTGGCCGGTCTTCGGCCGGGTCCCTCGGCGGTTCGCGGGTGGTGGGCGGTCGTCGGGAACGGGCCCGGCTTCCATCGGAGTCTTCGGCGCGCGGCCGGAGAGATTCTCGTCGGCCCTCGGAAAGATATCGGGAACGCCGGGGCCCTTTGTCAACGGCAGTCCGATCCGTCTAGAATCGACGCCCACAGCCGACGGACGCGACGCACTCGCCAACACGGAGCCGAACCGCCATGACGCCGCGACTGACCCGACTCGGAACCGCCCTCGTTCTGGCGGCCCTGTTCGCCTGGCCCGCCCGGGCGGCCGAGCCGCCGAAGGACCTCGTCAAGCAGTATGGGACGGACCCGGCGTCGGTCCTCAGGCATGGCAAGGGGTATCGTTACCCGCAGGCCGGGTGGATTGTCGTCCATATCGAAGGCAAGCCCTACGAGCGCGGATACCAGCACGGAAAGTTGCTCGCCCCCGAGATCGCCGAGTACATCAAGGTGCTGGCCGTCAAGCGCGGCAAGAACGAGGCGGGGGCCATCTGGGACCAGCTCCGGATGACCACCAACGCCCTGTTCGTCCGGAAATATGATCCCGAGTTCCTGGAAGAGATGAAGGGCATCGCCGACGGCGCGGCCGAGGCCGGGGCGACGTTCAATGGCCGGGCCCTCGACTTCCTCGACATCGTGACCCTCAACTCCGACATCGAGCTGGAGTTCCTCGAAAGCGCGCTGGAGGCCACGGCCAACGGGCTCGAAGGTAAGCGGTTCAAGGAGCCGAAGAACCAGGCCCGGCCGGCGGCGGACCACCCCGAGCATTGTTCGGCCTTCGCGGCGACCGGCCCGGCCACGGCGGACGGCAAGATCGTCTTCGGCCACATCACGATGTTCAACATCGCATTCGTGAATTACTTCAACGTCTGGCTCGACATCAAGCCCGAGAAGGGCCACCGCGTCCTGATGCAGACCTACCCCGGCGGGATCCAGTCGGGCATGGACTACTACATGAACGACGCCGGCCTGCTCGTCACCGAGACCACCATCTCACAGACGAAGTTCGACGTGACCGGCCTGGCCCTGGCGTCGCGGATCCGCAAGACGCTCCAGTACGCGGATTCGATCGACAAGGCCGTGGCCATCCTCGGCACGTCGAGCAACGGCCTGTACACCAATGAATGGCTCCTCGGTGACACCAAGACCAACGAGATCGCCATGTTCGAGCTGGGGACGCACACCTCCAAGCTCTGGCGCAGCGGCAAGGACGAGTGGTACGGCGGCACCAAGGGGTTCTACTGGGGCTGCAACAACGGCAAGGATCAGGCGGTCCGGCTCGAAACCGTCGCGTCGGTCGAGGGCAAGCCGGCGAACCTGGTCTGGCACCCGTCCGACCGCGACCAGGCCTGGCTGAAGCTCTACAACGCCCACAAGGGAAAGATCGACGCCGACTTCGGCTTCAAGGCGTTCACCACCCCGCCCCTGGCCGCGTTCCCGTCGCTCGACGCCAAGTTCACGACCTCGGAGATGGCGAAGGACCTCAAGGTCTGGGCGATCTTCGGCAACCCGCTCGGCCGCACCTGGGAGCCGACCGAATTCGACCGCAACCGCGTCCCGGGCATGCGTTCCCTGATCCCCAACGACTGGACCGTCCTCGCCCCCGACGCCCCGCCGGCCTTGCCGAAGGGCACGGCCGTGGCGGTCGACCTCGGAGGCAAGGGCGACGGCTCGTCGGGCGACGATGAAGATGTGTCGATCAACGTGCATGAGCCCGCGTGGCACGGGACGATCTTCCCGAGGACCCCCGCCGATAGCTGGCTCGCAGCCGCCTTCGCCGACTACGAGCGGATCGTCTCGATCGAGAACGCCTTGCACGTCGAGTCGGGCGACTCGTTCGGCAAGGCCGAGCAGAAGAAGCTCGACGCCGCCCTCTATGCCCACCGCTCGCGTTATGCCACCGCCGTCCGCCGCTGGGGCAAGGACGTCCCGCTCGACAGGACGGTCTCCGATGTGACCCAGTCCGAGTGGTACGAGATTGCGGCCAACAAGGGCGTACTGCTCCTCGCCGAGCTACACAAGGCGATGGGGCACGCGAAGTTCGTCGGCTTCATGGACGCATTCGGCCGCGCCAATGCCGGCAAGCCGGTCGCCACGGCCGACTTCCGCGTCGCCGCCGAGAAGGCCGCCGGCAAGCCACTGGCCAAGATCTTCGACCCCTGGCTCACCAGGACGGGACTACCCGGCGTCTCCAATGAGGCACTCGCGAAGAACTACTGGTCCGTGGATTCGTTCGAGGACGAGCCCGAGAAGGCCCTGATCGTCTTCGGCACGCTCAAGGATGTCCACGCCCACGAGGAGGCCGCCGAGCGGTTGCAGCAGGCGATCCGCCGGCGCTGGTCGAATGTCACCGTCCCCATCAAGGCCGACTCGGCGGTGACCGAAGAGGACCTGAAGGACCACCACCTCCTGCTCGTCGGCCGGCCCGACTCCAACGCAATCTCTGCAAAGCTGTCGGGGAACCTCCCGGTTCAGTTCACCCCGGGCAGCTTCAAGGTCGGCGACGTCGTCTACGGACACGCCCGGTCGTCGGTCATCGCGGCCGGTTCGAACCCGAGGAACCCCCGCTACTCGGCCGTCCTGTTCGCCGGGCTGGGCGCCGAATCGACATGGCGATGCGTCGATCAGATGGCCCGCCGCCAGCGCGAGTACATCGACATCCTCGTTTGGCCCGCCGGCTCCGAGATGCGGCGGCACACCGTCACAGGAGGCGAACCCACCTGCGACATGTGCACCCATTCGGATAAGTAGGATCCGCAATCACGGACCATGAAGTCACGCTGCGTCACGGGGTTGGCCTATGAGTCTCGATATCTACGTCATGCCCCTGTGGCGATTCAAGGTCGCGCGTGTCGTTCGCGTCCTTTGTGGGGTAGCGCCTCCCCGTTGGGTCGGACTTGCGACTCCACCCGACCAGGAGGGGCCTTGAGTGAACGAAAAAGGGCCCGCGTTGCGGGCCCTTCTTGCCGCCGCCAGTGGCGGGGCGATTCGATCGAGAGTCAAACCGGACTGGCTCAGCCTTCGGCCTTCGGGGCCTTGGCCTCGACCTTGGCCTGCTCCTTGGCGGCCTTGCGGGCGGCGCGGGCGGCGCGGCGTTCGGCCTTGGCGGCCTTGGCCTGCTCGGCGGTCGCGGTCCCCGAGGGGAAGCGTTCCTTGAGTCGGACGGCCTTGCCCGAGAGGTTGCGGAGGTAGTAGAGCTTGGCGCGGCGGACCTTGCCCGAGCGCTTCACGGCGATGTCGGCGATCCGCGGCGAGTGGACGGGGAACTTACGCTCGACGCCCTCGCCCTGGACGATCCGGCGGACGACGAACATCTCGCGGGTCTTGGTCCCCGACCGGGCGATGACGACGCCGTTGAAGATCTGGATGCGTTCCTTCTCGCCTTCCAGGATCCGGACGTGGACGTCGACGGTGTCGCCGATCTCGAATTTGGGGATCTCCTTCTTCATGCTCGACTGTTCGACGAGCTCCATCAGGCGATTCTGCATGGCTCAATCTGTCCTTTCCGCCGCGGTCGGCGAACCCGCGTCGTCGGCGGGGGTGTCTGGCCTGGGACGCTGGCGCGCCCGGGATTTCTGGAGCGGTTCCGGGGGCCGGTAGAGGTCGAGCCGTCTCTGCCTCGTGCGTTCGAGGGACTGCGCCCGCCGCCAGGCCGCGATCTCGGCGTGGTTGCCGCCGAGGAGGATCTCCGGAACGTCTCGGCCGCGAAACACTCGGGGCCGGGTGTAGTGGGGATATTCGAGGCCGCCTTCGGGGCCGAACGATTCGTCCTGGGCGCTCTCGGCGTCGCCGAGCACGCCGGGGATCAGACGCATCACCGCGTCCACAACCACCATCGCCGGGACCTCGCCGCCGGAGAGGACGTAATCGCCGATGGAGACCAGCTCGGGGTCGAGCTCCTCGAGGATCCGCTCGTCGAACCCTTCGTACCTGCCGCAGAGCAGGATCAGTCGGGGCTCGCCCGCGAGTTCCCGGACGAGCGCCTGGTCGAGGCGACGTCCCGAGGGGGTCATGGCGATCAGTCGGCCGGGGTGAGGGCCTTGGGACCGGACGCTCTCGACGGCGGCCACCACGGGAGGGGCCATCAGGACCATGCCGGGCCCGCCGCCGTAGGGGCGGTCGTCCACCTGCTTGTGCCTCCCGTCCGCCCAGTCTCTCAGGTTCCAGCGCCTCACATCGATCAGGCCGGCGTCGATCGCCCGCTTGAGGATGCTCTCGCTCAGGAACCCGTCGAAGAGGTTGGGGAACAGGGTCAGCAGGTCGACGCGGAGGGGCGTCGGTGCGGTCTCGACGGTCGGCTCGTTCGTGGGAGGCGCTGTCTCCATCGTCTTGGACCGAGGCGGGGGCGTCGCGGACCCGGTTCAGGGTCGGGTCAGGACGGCTTGGTTTCCGTGGCCGGGGCGGGGGCAGCGGCGGCGACCGGGGTGGCGCCGGGGGCGTCCTCCGGGAGCTGCCAGTCCTCGCCCGGGGCGGGCTTGGTCACGCCGTAGCGGGCGAGCAGGGCCGCGACCTTCTCCGACGGCTGGGCGCCGACGGACAGCCAGTAGCGGATCCGGCTCTTCTTCAGGACGGTCCGGGCGTCGGTGTTGCGGACCATGGGGTCGTAGTGCCCCAGCTCCTCGATCGCGGTCCCGTCGCGGCCGGTGCGCGAGTCCATCGCGCAGATCCGGAAGAACGGGCGGTGACGGCGGCCGAACGACTTCATGCGGATGCGAACCACTCGAAACTCCTGGACAACAAGGCACGGCTCGGACGCATGGCGAGTCCATCGGGATCCGAGGAGCACTCTCCCCGACCAGGCCGGTCCCGAGCCCACGGCGGCCTGGCGTGTCGGGCGGGGGCCTGCTGAGAGACCGTCCCGACCCAACCCCTATCGAACGGCAGACCCGGCCCCGGCACATCCCGGGGCCGGCACGGAATCAGCGGCCGGGACCTCCCGGATTCGGGCGGTCGTCGCGCTTGTCGCGCTCTTCCCGGCGCTTCTTGCGTTCCTCTTTCTCCCTCTCCTTCTGGAGCTTGGCCCGCTCCTTGGGAGAGAGACGTTTCCCGGTGTTCCCCTTGGGGGCCAGCAGCCTGGCGCCGGGGTTGAAGGCCCCCGCCCGGCCGAGCCCGGTGACGGCCCGCAGCTTGTCGAGCATCGACATCTGGGCCATCTGCTTGTACATCGCGGCCATGCCGTCGAACTGCTTGACCAGGCTGGAGACGTCCGACGGCTCGACGCCCGATCCGGCCGCGATCCGGCGCCGGCGGGACATGTCGATCTTGTGCGGATCCGCACGCTCGGCGGCCGTCATGCTGTCGATGATGCCCCGGATCCGCTTCATCTCGCCGTCGGCGTCCATGCCTTCGAGCTGGCTGGCCATCTGGCCCATGCCGGGCAGCTTGCCCATCAGCTCCCGCATCGACCCCATCTTGGACATCTGCGTGAGCTGGGCCCGGAAGTCGTTGAGGTCGAACTTGCCCTTGGCCAGCTTCTCCTGCTGGCGCTGGATCTCCTCGGCGTCGACCGACTGCTGGGCCGCCTCGACCAGCCCGACGATGTCGCCCATGCCGAGCATCTGGCCGACGATCCGCTCGGGGTCGAACGGGTCGAGCTTGTCGAGCTTCTCCCCCTTGCCGACGAACTTGATGGGGACACCGGTGATCTTCTTGACCGACAGGGCCGCGCCGCCTCGGGCGTCGCCGTCGAGCTTGGTGAGGATCAAGCCGTCGAGTTCGAGGGCCTTGTTGAAGGCCCCGGCGGAGGAGACCGCGTCCTGGCCGGTGAGGGCGTCGCAGACGAAGTAGACCTGGTGCGGCTTGACCTTCTTCTCGATCTGCTGGAGCTCGGACATCAACTCGTCGTCGATGTGGAGGCGGCCCGCGGTGTCGAGGATGATGGTGTCGCGGGCCTGGCGGTTCGCCTCGATCAGGGCGTTCTGGCAGACCTTCACCGGGTCGGAGTTGGCCTCCGAGTAGACCGGGATCGAGAGCTGCTGGCCGATCACCTTGAGCTGATCGATGGCCGCCGGGCGCTGGAGGTCGGCGGCGACGAGCAGGGGCTTGCGGCCTTGCGAGGCCAGCAGGCGGGCGAGCTTGCCGCAGGTGGTCGTCTTGCCCGACCCCTGGAGCCCGCAGAGCATCAGGATCGTCGGCCCCGACTTCTCCATGCGGATCGTCGGGTCGGTCGGGCCCATCAGTTCGACCAGCTCGTCGTGGACGATCTTGACGATCTGCTGGTCGGCCCGGACGCTCTTGATGAGGGTCTGGCCGACGGCCTTGTCGGAGACCTTGGCCATGAACTCCTTGACGACGTCGTAATGGACGTCGGCTTCAAGGAGGGCGTCGCGGACTTCGTTCAGGCCTTCGCGGATGCTTGCCTCGGTCAGCACCCCGCGCGGGCGGAACTTGCCGAGGGCCGAGGACAGGCGTTTCTGGAAGTCGTCGAACATGACCGGGCCGGTCTCGCTGGCTCAGGATCGTCGGGCCGCACTCGCCGGGCGCAAAGCTCGCCCGGGGAATCCAATATCTTAGCGACCTCCCCCGGCCGCCGCAAGGCGTGAAATCGCACCGGGAAGGGGTCGATTCTCGGGGGCCTTGAAACGGGCCCCGACAGGGTTCATCCTCCGGTCCGGGATCCGACGGTTTCCAGGTCCAATGCGGGGATGCGACATGGGACACGGCTTGACGCGCGAGGGGTGCGAGGGGCGGAGGGCGAGGCTCTGGGACCGCCTCTCGCGGGCCTGCGACGTCGTCCTGATCACCGACCCGGGCCACGTCACCTACTTCTCCAACTTCTCCTCCTCCCCCTTCGAGTTCCGGGGCAACGAGGCCGCCGCCGCGCTCATCATGGAACCGGGCAAGGCGACCCTCGTGGGCGACAATCTGCTCGGGGTCTTCCTCGACGAAGCCTTTGTCGACGAACGGGTTGCGCCGATCTGGTACAAGGGCAAAAAATCGGCCCCGAATCGTCGGGCGAACTTCGTCAGGGCGCTGGACGAGGCATTGCAGGCTGCCCTCGACCGGAGCGGCAACCGGCTCGGCTACGAACCCTCGACGGCCCCGGCCGGGGTGATTTCCGAGGTCATGGACGGCACTCTGGGCGGGCCGCCGGTCGACGTGGAGGGGACGATCCGGGACCTCCGTGTGGTCAAGGATCCCGACGAGGTTGCCCTGCTGAAGCTCTCGGTCGACGCCATCGTCGCGGGCTTCGACGCGGCCAGAGAGCACGTCCGGCCGGGGATTTCGGAGCACGAGATCTTCCGCTTGGTCAACTCGGCCTGCCAGGAGCATCTCGGCGAGTCGGCGATCGTCTACGGCGATTTCGTCACCGGCCCGCGCTGCGAGGCGGTCGGCGGGCCCCCCTCGGACCGGATCCTCCAGCCCGGGGAACTGCTGCTCCTGGATATGTCCGTGGTCGTCCGGGGCTACCGGGGCGACCTGGCCACAACATTCACCGTCGGCGGGCCGGCAACAGCCAGGCAGGCTGAACTGTTCCAGGTCTGCCTCGACGCAATGGCCGCCGGCGAAAGCCACTTGCGACCGGGCGTGGCCTGCCGGGATGTGGACGCGGCTGTCCGGGGGACCCTGCGGGACGCGGGGCTGGCCGGGTTCAACAACTCACACGCCGGGCATGGTCTGGGGCTGGGGCATCCCGAGTCGCCATTCATCGTGCCCGAGAGCACCGATCACCTGGCGGCCGGCCAGGTTGTGACGCTGGAGCCGGGGGTCTACGTCCCCGGGGTCGGCGGGATGCGGATCGAGCGGAACTACATCATCACCCCTGACCGCTTCGAAACCCTCTCGGACCACCGGCTGGCGATCCAGTAAACGAACGAAGGCGGGCCGGGGTGGGCCCGCCTTCGCGGTGAGTCCGGTCGCAAGTGCTCGTCAGCTCGCCGACTGGATCGCGGCCAGGGCGCCGTCGTAGTTCGGCTCCTGGGCGATCTCGGGGACGTACTCGACGTACTGGATGACGTCGTTGGTGTCGATCACGAAGATGGCCCGGGCGAGGAGGGGGATCGGTAGCCCCTGGATCAGGACGCCGTAGCTCTCGCCGAAGCTGTGGTTGTGGGCATCGGACAGGTTCGTGAGGTTCTTGATGTTCGCGTCGGAGCAGAACCGCTTCATGGCGAACGGGAGGTCGAGGCTGATGGTGTAGGCCGAGACCTTGTCGCCCAGGGAGTTGAGCTGCTCGGCGAACTTGTGGGTCTGGATGTTGCAGACCGGCGTGTCGAGCGACGGCACGACGCTGAAGAGGCGGACCTTGCCGGCGGTGTCCTTGAGCGAGACGGCGTTGAGGCCCTCGCCGACGGCCGTGAAGTCGGGCGCCTTGTGTCCGGGGGCGAGCCTCGGCCCGACCAGCTCGATCGGGTTCCCCTTCATCGTGACCTCACCCTTGCGCGTCTCGGCCATGGAATCATCTCTCCAACTCGTGGCGGAATCGTCCGGTTTCGGAAATCCCCGGCGAACCTCGACCGCACGCCGGGGCATCCCTCTTGTTATAGCGGCCCAGGGAAGACCCTTACCGTAGCGAACACCGCCAAGGCTCCGCAAGCGCCCGAAACCCCGGTTTCGAAAACGCGGGAACAAAGCCATTTGATTCGGATGTTCTTGTCTAGATTGAGTTTATGCGGAAATCCGGGGCCCGTCGATTCCCGTCCGATCGACCCCCGGCCGGCCCGTCCGTTACGATACGATCACCTGAGACCTGGTCGAGGATTCTGGGGGAACCGAGGGTGGGGAATCGCGATCCGTACGGTTTCGATGTGATCGTCGTGGGCGCCGGCCACGCCGGGCTGGAGGCCGCGCTGGCCTCGGCGAGGATGGGGCGCCGCACGGCCCTGCTCACCATCAACTGCGACTCCGTCGGCCAGATGAGCTGCAACCCGGCGATCGGCGGCGTGGCCAAGGGGCAGATCGTCCGCGAGGTCGACGCCCTAGGCGGCGCGATGGCGATCCTCACCGACGCGACGGCGATCCAGTTCCGCCTCCTCAACCGGGGCAAGGGCCCCGCCATGCATAGCCCCCGGGCCCAGTGCGACAAGAAGGCCTACCAGTTCCTCGCCAAGCTGACGGTCGAGGGGCAGGATCGGCTGACCCTCCGTCAGGAGATGGTCGAGGGCATCGAGACCGACGGGGACAGCGTGACCGGCGTCCGATGCCGGGGGGGCGTCGTCTACAAAGGCCGGGCCGTGGTCATCACGACGGGGACCTTCCTCCAGGCCCTGATGCACACGGGCGAGGTCAAGACGTCCGGCGGCCGCGCGGGGGATGCCTCGGCGGAGGGGCTGTCGGGGAGCCTCCGCTCGCTGGGCTTCGAACTCCGGCGGTTCAAGACCGGCACCCCGGCCCGGCTGAATGGGCGCACCATCGACTTCGACGCCCTCGTACCCCAGCCCGGCGACGCCGACCCCTCGCCGTTCTCGTTCCTCACCGACCGGATCGAGCAGTCCCAGCTCGACTGCCACATCACCCAGACCACGCCCGAGGTCCACGAGATCATCCGGGCCAACCTCCACCGGGCCCCGATGTACTCGGGCCAGATCCAGGGGACTGGCCCGAGGTACTGCCCGTCGATCGAGGACAAGGTCGTGCGGTTTGCCGACCGCGACCACCACCAGATCTTCCTCGAACCCGAAGGGCGGAACACCCTCGAATACTACTGCAACGGCATCTCCACGAGCCTCCCGCGCGACGTGCAGGACCGGATCATCCCCATGATCCCCGGCCTGGAACACGCCGAGATCATGCGCTACGGCTACGCCGTCGAGTACGACTTCGCGCCGCCCACGCAGCTCCGCGAGACCCTCGAAACCAAGGCCGTCCCCGGCCTGTTCTTCGCCGGCCAGATCAACGGCACCACGGGCTACGAGGAGGCCGCCGCGCAAGGGCTGATCGCCGGGATCAACGCCGCCTTGCGTGTTCAAGAGTCCGCGCCATTCGTCGTGGATCGGTCGGAGGGCTACATCGGCGTCCTGATCGACGACCTCGTGACCAAGGGCGTCGACGAGCCCTATCGAATGTTCACGAGCCGCGCGGAGTATCGCCTGCTGTTGCGGTCCGACAACGCCGACCTCCGGCTGACCCCGAAGGGCCGCGAGATCGGCCTCGTGGATGACGCCCGGTGGCTCCGTTTCGAAGCCCGCCGCGAGCGGATCGAGGCCCTCACCGAGGCCCTGCGCCGCACCCGTTCCGGCCCCGACACGCTCGAACAGATCCTCAAGCGTCCCCCGACGACCTGGGACGAACTCCTGGCCCTCGCCCCGGACCTTGCCGAACTCTCCGACGACCCCGGCGCCATCGAGCAGGTCACCATTGCGGCCAAGTACGGCGGCTACATCGACCGCCAGACCGACCAGGTCGAGCGGTTCCGTCGCCTCGAAGACAAGCCGCTCCCGACGACCCTCGACTACGCCGCGATGACCCAGCTCCGGGTCGAGGCCCGCGAGAAGTTCCAGCGGATCCGCCCGACCTCCCTCGGCCAGGCCGGCCGCATCAGCGGCATCAACCCCGCCGACATCGCCACGCTGCTCATCTACCTCAAGAAATCCCTGTAGGATCCGGTCGGTCCAAAGACCGGATCCCATGGGGCCGCTTATCGAGCCAGTTCCTCGGCGATCTGGACGGCGTTGAGGGCCGCGCCCTTGCGGAGGTTGTCGCTCACGCACCAGAAGAGGAGGGCGTTGGGGCGCTGGAGGTCCTGACGGATGCGGCCGACGAAGACGTCGTCGCGGTCGCGTGAGGAGTCGGGCAGGGGGTACTGCTTGGCGGAGGGGTCGTCGATGACGGTCAGGCCGGGGGCCTTGGACCAGATCGAGCGGGCAAGTTCGGGGGTGATGGGCTGCTCGGTCTCGATCAGGATCGATTCGGAGTGGCTGTAGAGCACCGGGACGCGGATGCAGGTGGGGCAGACGTCGATGGAGTCGTCCTCCATGATCTTCCGCGTCTCGTTGACCATCTTCATCTCCTCCTTGGTGTACCCGCCGGGGAGGAAGTCGTCGATCTGCGGGACGCAGTTGAAGGCGATGGGGTGGGCGAACTTCGACGGGGCGGGGACCTCCTGCTCGTTCACCCGGGCCTTGGTCTGGGACCACAGTTCCGACATGCCCGACTGGCCCGCGCCCGAGACCGACTGGTAGGTGCTGACGATCACGCGCCTGATCTTCACGGCGTCGTGGATCGGCTTGAGGGCGACGACCATCTGGATGGTCGAGCAGTTGGGGTTGGCGATGATCCCCTTGTTGCGGGCGATGGCGTGGGCGTTGACCTCGGGCACGACCAACGGGACCTCGGGGTCCATCCGCCAGGCGCTGGAATTGTCGACCACGACCGCTCCGGCCCTGGCGGCGACGGGGCTGTACTGCTTCGAGATCGACGCCGGGGTGCTGGAGAGGACGATGTCGACGCCGTCGAACGCGCTGTCGTTCAGGGGGAGGATCGGGTGCTGCTCGCCCTTGAACATGAGGGTCTTGCCCGCACTCCGCTCGGAGGCGAGGAATTTGATCTTGCCGACGGGGAAGTTCCGCTCCTCAAGCAGCCGGGTCATGACATTGCCAACCGCCCCGCTCGCTCCGACCACGGCAACGCTCTTCACGGTCTCTCCCCTTCTCGACTCATCCCGAGGCATGAACAATCGATGACGTGCGACCCCGACGGCCCCACGTCCGACCTGCGGTCGGACACGACGGGCCCGGTCCTGGTTCGTTCGCGAAGTCGTATGGTAATGACTCGGCCGATCGGCCGTAAAGCCGTCGGGGTCGGCCACGCTCGGGGCGGGTCTGTCGCGGGGCGTGGGCGAAGGATAGAATGTCCTGTTCGGAATCCGAGGGTCGAGTCCCGTTCTTGCGAGGTCGTGCGTTGAAAGTCCTGGTTGTGGGTAAGGGGGGGCGAGAGCACGCCCTCTGCTGGAAACTGAAGCAGTCCCCGAAGGTGACCGAAGTCTTCTGCGCCCCGGGCAATGCGGGCACACACCTGGACGTGCAGAACGTCCCGATCGAGCAGAACGACCTCCGCGGGTTGCTCCAGTTCGCGCGCAAGGAGGGGATCGGCCTGACCGTGGTCGGCCCCGAGGAACCCCTGACCCTGGGGATCGTCGACCTCTTCCAGAAGGAAGGCCTGCGGATCTTCGGCCCCCGCAAGGACGCCGCAGAGCTCGAAGGCAGCAAGGTCTTCTGCAAGGAGCTGATGCGTCAGGCGGGCATCCCCACGGCCGACTACCGCATCTTCCGGGGGGCCCCCGACGCCGAGCATTACATCCTGAGCCGCGAGGTCTCCCTGGTCATCAGGGCCAAGGGGCGGACGGCGATCCGCAATACGCTACTTTGCCGCACCGCCCAGGAGTCGATCGAGGCGATCGACCGCATCATGGACCCCCGCGAGCAATTCGGGGCCGGGGTCCAGGTCGAGATCGAGGAGCGGAGCCAGAAGAAGCTCTTCAGCACGGCCGCCGAGGCGAAGGACTACGTCCTCACCCGGCCGATCGGATTCGTCCTCAAGGCCGACGGCCTCGCGGCGGGTAAGGGCGTCTACGTCTGCGACAACCTCAAGGAAGCCCTCGACGCCATCGATCAGATCATGGTCCGGCGCGTCTTCGGCCGGGCCGGAGACAAGCTGATCCTGGAAGAACGCCTGGACGGCCTCGAAACCAGCATACTCGCCCTCACCGATGGCCGGACGATCTACCCCCTCACCCCGGCGCAGGATCACAAGCGGGCCTACGACAACGACGAGGGCCCGAACACCGGCGGCATGGGGGCCTACTCCCCGGCCGACATCGTGACGCCGGCCCTGATGGAAGAGATCGAGCGCGAGATCCTGGTCCCGGTCGTGCATTCGCTCAAGCGGATGCGGCGGCCGTTCCGGGGGATCCTCTACGCCGGGTTGATGCTCACGAACCAGGGCCCGAAGGTCCTCGAATTCAACGTCCGGTTCGGCGACCCCGAGTGCCAGGCGATGCTGATGCGGCTCAAGTCGGACCTCTACGAGGCCCTCGACGCGGTCGTCGACGAGCGTCTCGATCAGATCCAGCTCGAATGGGATCCGCGACCGGCCGTGACCGTGGTCATGGCGGCCGAGGGCTATCCCGGCAGCTACGAGCGCGGGAAGACCATCAACAACCTCGAGGAAGCGGCCTCGATGAAGGACGTGAAGGTCTTCCACGCCGGCACTACCTACCGCAACGACCCGGCCGGCGGCCGGGAAGGGCGGGTCGTAACCGACGGCGGGCGCGTCCTGAACGTGACCGCGATCGGCGACACCTTCCAGGCGGCCCAGACCAAGGCGTATGAGGCGGCCAAGACAATTCGTTACCAGGGCGCGTGGTATCGTCGCGACATTGCCAGCAAGGCGATCAAGGCCGACTGAACTTCGCCGGATGACAGAAACGACCCACCCCGATCCGCCGAGGCGGATCGGGGTGGGTCTCTTGCATTTCGCGACCGACCTGGGTTCAGGACCCGGTGGTGTCGGTCGAGGTGCTGGCGGTCTTCTTGGCCGTCGAGGTCGTCTTCACGGAGGTCGCCTTGACCGACGGGAGCTTGGGGAAGGGCCCCTTGACCCGCTGGGTGGCCGTCTTCGGGTAAACGACCGGGATGCCCGGCACGCGGACGGGTTGGGCCTTCCCGAATGGGGCCTCGGTGACATTCGGCGGGACGACCGGGCCGGTCGGGTTGTTGACGTTCCTCGCGAAGACCGCCTGATCGGGCGTGCTCGGCGTGACGTCGCTGTTGTCCACCGTGCCCTCGATCTTCACCGCGGCGTTGCCGCCGGGCAGGGTCAGGGCATCCGAGGTGCCGTACTCGCCATCGGCGTTCGGATCGACCGAGGCGACGAAGACCGAGTTGGTCACACTACCGGCGACGATGCCCGAGAGGCGGCCGTTCGAGCTGGTCGTCTCGGTCGGCAGGTTGAGGGCCGACTGGAAGGTCGAGCCGAACGACTGGGAGAACGTGCTGACCGCCGACAGCAGCCCCTGGTTGAGCCCCGACCTGAAGGTCGAGTTGCTGACGTCGCCGCCGATCCGCATGTGATCGAGCTTGGTGTCGGCCAGGACGGTCGAGTTCAGGGCGCCGCGGTTGGCCTGGAGGCTGAAGATCCGGCCCGCATTGATCTGGGTCGTATCCAGGCCCTTGCCGAAGAAGAGGTTACGGACGGCCGACGGGGCGACGATCGTGACGTTGTTGGTCTCGCCGCCGACGTAGAAATTGCTGATCCGGTCGTTCGTGAAGGCCTGGAAGTTGGTCGCGTTGCCGCCGATCCGGACGAATCCGATCTGTCCGGTGACGGTCTGGGCGGAGTTCGGCGTTGAGCCGATGACCGTTCCCCCGATCAACGAGCCCTGGGTCGGCGGGTTGGTGGTGTTCCCCTCGATCGAATTCGCCTGGAAGAGGCTGATTCGGCCCTCGACCTGCACGATCACCGAGTCCTGCGTCGGTGCGGCGGTCGTGCCGCTGGAGTTCGTGGTGCCCGGCTGGCTGTTGCTGATCATCTTGTCGACGATGATCCGCGTCCCGCCCTCCTGATTCAGCCCCAGGCTAATGAGGAACTGGTCCGACTGGCCGTTGTTGGACGGGGCCTGGCTCTGGTCGGTCCCGAAGAACGCGGTTGCGTCCACGCCGCCGAATCGGAGCGAGTTGACCCCGTTGGGAACCGTGATCGAGGCGACCGGGTTGGTCGGGGTCGTTCCCGGCGAGGGATCGGTCACGCCTAGCCAGAATTCCGGCAGGTCGATCGACTTGATGCCCTGCCCGGCCGAGACCCCGGCCGGGATGTTCTGGATCACGTTGATCTGCTGGAAGAAGACCTTGCCGTCGCCTCCGGTGACCCGGTTGATCGAGCCGACCAGCCGCGTCTGGAGCGGGTCCGTTCCCGCGATCTCGATCGTCCTGATCGAAGTCCTGGAATCCAGCGAGCCGGGGCTCCCGGTGGAGTCGTTCTGCTTGATGACCCGGATCGAGCCCGGGCCCAGCAAGCGCAGCGAGAACTGGTCACCGTCGATGTCGGTGCCGTTGACCACGCCCGACAGCAACTGGCGGGTCTCGAGCGACTCTGCCTGGGGCCGCCAGGCCCGAATCCGCGATCCGTGCTTCCGCATCGACATGGAACTGACTCCCTCGCACGACGTTGGCAACCCCGTCCCACTTCCGCCGGCATCCCGACCGTCTCGCCGCTCCAATTGGAGTCCAGGTGGCGGACGTGGCATCAATGCCCCGGCAAGATTGCCCGGTCGCGCGGACCCTTCCGTGGACCAATCCTCTTGATCGGCCATACAATCGCGCGACTTGAGAAAATTCTTCCGACCGACACAATCGTTAGAATCAGGCCATTGCCAATCGACCCGTCCATCGCACACAATCAAGATCCCATCCAATCATCCATTCTATCATACGGCCGGACCTGAGCTAGACGGAGTGCTCCCCCCGATGACCGGCCTCAAGGACGTCACAAATGAAGCGGACGGGAACGGGGAGGAGGAAGGGCGTCGGCCCGGTCACCCCGAATCGGGCGGGACGGCTGCACCACCTCGTGGTCCTGCTGGCGCAGGGGATCTCGGACCGGGATGTCCTGCTCAAGCGGCTGGAGATCGGGATCCGCACGTTCTACCGCGAGCTGGAGATGCTCAAACGCTGCGGCATTAAGGTACGGCGTGACGGGCGGGTGTATCAGTTGAAGACGACGCGGTCGGATGCGGAGGGCATGCTGCCGTTCCCCGACCCGCAACTGAGCTTCGCCGAGGCGGCGGAGCTGGCCGCCCTCGCCGGCGCGGTGGCCAGCCGACTCGCGGAGTTCCACGGCCAACTCACGACGCATCCCGAACCCCCTGCGAAACCGAAGCGCCGTAAGAAGGGTCAATGAAGCGAGACGGTCGGTCGAGGCTTTCTCGACCGACCGTCTCGGTAGTGACCGGGCTGGGACTCGAACCCAGGACCAACGGATTAACTTACCTCATCGGCTTTCGCCGACCCGCAAGTCCTGAAGGGCCTTGCTGTTGAGAGTCTGGACTATCCCATCGCCGTCGCAGGCGTGCCGCGTCTAGTCTCTGGGGCCGGGGCCGCCGATCCGGCGGTCCCTTGCCTGCTGATTGCCCAATCCCCCAGCTTTTCCGACCGTCACGCTCGCCGTTACCGGCCACGTTGTGGTGCGGGGGCTCTCAGGGCGTCCCAGCAAATTGCGGCATTCACTCGTCGCGGTTCGTGAACGAATTCTTCCCGCGCGAGGCTCCTATTCTTGGTTGAAGTCCGTTGCTCTACCGACTGAGCTACCCGGTCATTGCGTCCCTAGTTTACGAATCGGACCCGGGGTCGTCCAGACCCCGACCGTCGCCGTCGCCCTGTCGATTTCGAACAACTGCGGAAGATCGGGCCTTGTCGCCGTGCATTCTCGGGGAAAAGATTGTCCAAGAGATGTTTGACAACGGCTTGTGAATGATTGCAAGCGACGCTACAGTCGACCGAGAGTCGAACGACTCCCCGCCGCCCAGCCTCCGCGCCGGGCCCATCGATCCCACCCGCCGATCGGGGATCCCCTCCCCCCGGCGGACCGCCAGTCTCGTTGGAGAGACCCAAGATGCCGGGACGTGCCACAACCTTCTCCCTCGCCGCCTCTTTCCTGCTCGTCTCCTCGACCTGGGCAGGGGCGGCGGACGTCAAGGCCCCCCGTCCGGCGGACATCTTTTCCACTTACCCGCCGAAGGCCCTCCTGCGCGGCCCGGATTCGGTCCAGCAGATCGCGGTCGACGCCAGACAGTCCGATGGTTCGGTCGCCGACGCCACCGGAAAAGCGACCTTCCGCTCGAAGAATGAGGCCATCGCCACCGTCGATTCCTCCGGCACGGTGACCGCCGTGGCCGACGGCAAGACCGAGGTCATCGCCAGCGTCGGCGGCCAGCATCTGATGATCCCCGTCGAGGTGAGGGACGTGGCGACGCCGCCCCCGGTCAATTTCGCCAACGAGGTCGTTCCTGTCTTCACGAAGCTCGGCTGCAACGCCGGCGGCTGTCACGGCAAGGCGAGCGGCCAGAACGGTTTCCGGCTCAGCCTCCTCGGCTTCGAGCCCTGGGTCGACTACGAGACCCTCGTGAGGGAAGGCCGCGGCCGGAGACTCTTCCCGGCCGCCCCCGATCAGAGCCTGCTGCTCACCAAGGCCGTTGCGAAGGTCCCCCACGGCGGCGGCAAGCGGATGGAGCCGGATTCCCACGAGTTCCGCGTCGTCGAGCGCTGGATCGGCTCGGGCATGCCGCTCGGCAAGTCCGACGACCCGACCGTCGCCAGGATCGAGGTCTACCCCGACGCCCGGGTCCTCCCGCGCGGGGTCAAGCAGCAGCTCGTGGTCACCGCCACCTACACCGACGGCCGCAAGGAAGACGTCACCCGCTGGGCCCAGTACCAGTCGAACGACACCGAGGTCGCGGCCGTCGCCGACGGCGGCCAGGTCGAGACCCGCAGCCTCTCCGGCCAGGCGGCGATCATGGCCCGCTATCAGGGGCAGGTCGTGGTCTTCCGCGCCACGGTCCCGCTCGGCAAGGCGATCACCGCCTACCCCGAGTTCCCGACCGCGAACGTCGTCGACAAGAACACGCTGAAGCAATGGAAGGCCCTCGGGATCCTCCCCTCGGAGGACTGCACCGACGCCGAGTTCATCCGGCGGGCCAGCCTGGACATCATCGGGACCCTGCCCACCGCCGCCGAGACCAAGGCCTTCGTCGAGGACAAGTCGGGCAACAAGCGGGCCGCCCTGGTCGACCGCCTGCTGGAGCGCCCCGAGTACGCCTCCTACTTCGCGATCCGCTGGGCCGACATCCTCAAGAACAAGCGGGACGGCAACGGCAACCTCCAGCGCCTCTCGTTCCGGTTCCACGACTGGATCCGCGAGAATCTGGCGAAGAACACGCCGTACGACCAGTTCGTGCGGGGCGTGCTGGCCGCGAGCGGCTCGCCCGACGAGGCGCCGCCGGTCATGTGGTACAAGCGGCTCAAGACGCCCGACGCCTTCGTCGACGACACCGCCCAGGTGTTCCTCGGGATGCGTCTCCAGTGCGCCAAGTGCCACCACCACCCCTTCGAACGCTGGGCGCAGGACGACTACTACGGCTTCGCCGCCTTCTTCGCCAAGGTCGGCCGCAAGCCGAACGCCAACGGCAAGCGTCGCGGCAACGCCGACGAGGAAACCATCTTCCTCGCCCGTGGCGGCTCGGTGCAGCATCCGAAGACCGGCAAGACGATGGAGCCCAAGGGCCTCGGCGACAAGGTCGTCCCCGTCTCCGGACGGACCGACCCCCGCACCAAGCTCGTCGACTGGATGGCCGACCCCGTCAATCCGTACTTCGCCCGCGCCGTGGTCAATCGCTACTGGGCCCACTTCTTCGGGCGCGGGATCGTCGAGCCGATGGACGACCAGCGGCTGACCAATCCGCCCAGCAACCCGGAACTCCTCGATGGCCTGTCCGAGTCGTTCGTGAAGAGCGGCTTCGACCTCAAGCAGCTCGTCCGGACCATCTGCACCAGCAAGACCTACGGCCTGTCGAGCATCCCCAACGAGTACAACGGCAAGGACAAGCAGAGCTTCGCGCGGCACTACCCCAAGCGGATGGGCGCCGAGGTCCTGCTCGACGCCATCTCGCAGATGACCGCCGTACCGACCCCGTTCGGCGGGCTGCCTTCGGGCACCCGGGCCATCGACTTACCCGATGAGAGCATCGCCTCGTCCTTCCTCGACACTTTCGGCCGCCCCAAGCGCGACACCGCCTGCGAGTGCGAGCGGGTGAGCGACGCCAGCCTCGGCCAGAGCCTGATGCTCCTGAACTCGGCCGACGTCCAGACCAAGCTCACCACCGCCGGCGGCCGAGCGGAGGCGTTGCTCAAGGACACACGGCCCGAGCCGGTCAAGATCGAGGAACTCTTCTGGGACGCCTTCGGCCGGTCCCCATCGAGCAGCGAACTGGCCACGGCGGTCCACCACGTCGAGAGCCGGAAGGACAAGAAGCGCGAGGCGTATGAGGACATCCTCTGGGCCCTCGTGAATGCCAAGGAATTCCAGTTCAACGACTGATCGTCACCGGATCGACCGCCTCATCTCGCAGGAGTCTTGCGATGCTGGATCTCGTGGGTCGGCCGTTCACGAACTGCGATGGGATTTCCCGGCGCGGATTCCTCAAGACGGGCGTCCTCGGCCTGGGCGGCCTCACCCTGGCCGACATGCTCAAGGCCCGCGCCCTCGGCGACGCTTCGAACAATCCGAAGGATGAGCGTTCGGTCATCCTCATCTGGCTCGACGGCGGCCCGCCGCAGCACGAGACCTACGACCCCAAGCCCGACGCCCCGATCGAGTATCGCGGGCCCCTCAAGTCCATCTCATCGTGCGTCCCCGGCGTGCAGTTCCCCGAGCTGCTCCCCAAGCACGCTCGATTGATGGACAAGATTTCGCTGATCCGTTCGATGCACCACACGACCGGCGACCACTTCGCCGCCGCGCACTGGATGCTGACCGGATACCACGGCGCGACCTCGGTCAACCTGCCCATCCAGAACCCGTCGTTCGGCTCCGTCATCGCCAAGATGAAGGGGGCCTGCCTCCCCGGGATGCCCGCCTACGTCGGGCTGCCGAACACCCACAGCGTCGGACTCGCCCCGGGATACCACGGCGCGGCGTATCTGGGCGTCGCCTACAACCCGTTCAACGCCGACGGCGACCCCAACGCCCCGGGGTACGCCGTCCCCAACCTCACGCTGCCCAGCGGCGTGGCCGAGTCCCGGCTGTCCGACCGCCAGGGGCTCCTCAACGCGTTCGACACCGCCCGCCGCGATGTCGATTCGTCGGGGCTGATGGACGGCCTGGATGATTTCCGCAGGCAGGCGTACGAGATGGTCTCCGGACCCGCCGCCCGCGCGGCGTTCGACCTGAGCCAGGAAGATCCGCGCCTCCGCGATCAGTACGGCCGCCACCGCTGGGGCCAGAGCGCACTCCTCGGCCGACGCCTCGTCGAGGCCGGCGTCCGGTTCGTCACGCTCACGTTCGACGGCTGGGATGTCCACTCCAGCATCGAACAACGCATGAAGGATTACCTGCCCGTCATCGACGCATCGATCGCCACCCTGATCGACGACCTCGACCAGCGCGGGCTGCTCGACACCACGATGGTCATCGTCATGGGCGAGTTCGGGCGTGGCCCCCGCATCAACAAGGGCCTCCCGCAAGACCCCATCCCCGGGCGCGACCACTGGGGCGAGCTGATGAGCATCCTCATCACCGGCGGCGGCCTCAACAGGGGCATGGTCATCGGCTCCTCCAACAGCAAGGGCGAGGTCCCCCGCGACCGTCCCGTCTCGCCCGAAGACCTGATCGTCACCGTCTACAACCAGCTCGGCATCGACCCGGCCACCGCCTTCCACAACCGCGCGGGTCGGCCTTCCAGCATCGGCTCGACCGGCTCCGTCATCAGCGAACTCGTCGCCCGGACCTGATCGGCTGAAGTCGGCTCCCATGCACAACCCTGCGACGGAGCGGCAAGCCCTTGCCGCTCCGTCGCCGTTTTGTGAGAGTCGTCCCCATCCCAGATCACTCGCCCTCCCCGAGGACGCCGCAAATGCTCCGGCTCGGCACGGTCACCTACAACATCGCCAAGGACTGGGACCTCGCCGCAATCCTCAAGCGGCTGGAGGCCCTCAAGTTCGAGGGCGTCGAACTCCGGACGACGCACGCCCACAAGGTCGAGGTGAACCTGAGCAAGGCCGAGCGGGCTGACATCCGCAAGCGGTTCGACGACTCGCCCGTCGAACTCGCCGGCCTGGGGAGCGCCTTCGAGTATCAGTCGAGCGACCCGGCCGTCGTGAAGAAGAACATCGCCGGCACCAAGGAATACGTCCGGCTCGCCCACGACATCGGATCGCCCGGCGTGAAGGTCCGCCCGAACGGGATCGCCAAGGGCGTCGAGCTCGACACCACCCTGCGCCAGATCGGCAAGGCCCTGCACGAGGTCGGCGAGGACGCCGCCGGATTCGGCGTCGAGATCCGCGTCGAGGTCCACGGCGCGGTCACGCAACTCGTCCCGAACCTGGCGAAGATCATCGAGTACGCCGATCAACCCAATGTCTACGTCTGCTGGAACTCGAATCCGACCGACGTGGTCAACGGTGACATCCGCGAGAATTTCCGGCTCGTCGCGAAGAAGATCCGCGAGGTCCACCTCCGCGACCTCACCGACGAGGCCTACCCCTGGCGGACCCTCTTCGCGTTGCTGAAGGAATCCGGCTACGACGGCTACACCCTGGCCGAGATCCCCGAGAGTCCGGATCCCGAGCGGGTCCTGCGGTATTTCCGCTCCCTCTGGCTGGCCTACCAGCCCAGGTAAGCCGTCGGGAGCGCGGCAGCGGAACCGCCGCTACTCCCGGAACGGTTGCGGACTCGCCGATCATTTGAAGCGATCCGTGCGCTCGAATCCATCGGGGAGCGGCGTCCGGACCGCCGCCCACCGACGGGGTTATCCCTCGTAGGCTTCGGCCAGCAGGTCGATGGGGTGGGTGACGCGGACATCCTTGCCGCGTTCCTTGACCTTGCGTGCAATCTGGAGGATGCAGCCGACGTTGCCCGTGGCGACGATCTCGGCGCCGGTGGCCTCGATCATGTCCATCTTGCGGCGGCCGAGGCGTTCGGACATCTCGGGCTGGGTGAGGTTGTACGTCCCCGCCGCACCGCAGCAGAGCTCGGTCTCTTCCAGCGGGACGAGGTTCAGCCCCTCGATCGAGCGGAGGAGCTGCCGGGGCTGCGAACGGATCTGCTGGCCGTGGCAGAGGTGGCAGGCGTCGTGGTAGGTCACGGTCTTGTCGAGCCGACCCTTGGGCTTGATGAGGCCGAGAGGGACAAGGAACTCGGAGATATCCTTGACCTTGGACACGAACTTCGAGGCCTTGTCGTGCTCGGCCGGGTCGGTGAGGAGATGGGCGTAGTCCTTAAGCATCGCCCCGCAGCCGGCCACGTTCACGATGATCGCGTCGAACTCGTCGGGGTTGAAGGTCTGGATGTTCTGCCTGGCCATCGCCAGCGCGGGGCCTTCGACCCCCGAGTGGTAATGGATGGCCCCGCAGCACACCTGCCCGCGCGGGACGACGACCTCGCAGCCGTTGTGCTGCAAGACCTTCGCGGTGGCGGAGTTCGTCTCCGGGTACATCGCCTCTGAGACGCAGCCGGTGAAGAGGGCGACCCTCGCCCGCTTGGGTCCGATCGGCGGCAGGACCTGGGGCAGGGGGCCGCGCGACTTGCCCAACCTCGGGAGCATCGCCTGGAGACGCCGAAGCGTCGGCGGCATGAGCTTCGTGAGGCCGGACTTCTCCATCGCGTCGAGGACGCCGACCTTCTGGAGCAGCCTCGCCGGGGCCAGGGCCAGCTTGACCCGACCCACGTAAGGGAAGAGATGTTCGAGGATGATCTTCTGGAGCAGGCTGGTCTTCTCGGCGGCCGGGGCCGAGTCGTGGAGGGCGACCTTGAACGGCTCAATGAGCATGCCGTACTTCACGCCCGACGGGCAGGCCGTCTCGCAGGCGCGACAGTCGAGGCAGAGGTTCAGGTGATGCCGGACGTTCTCGGAGGCGGCGAGGCGGCCGTCGACGACCGCCCGCATCAGGTAGATGCGGCCTCGCGGGCTGTCGTTCTCGTCGCCGGTCTCGACATAGGTCGGGCAGCTCGCGGTGCAGAGGCCGCAGTGGACGCAGTCCTGGAACCGGCGGTACTCGATCTTGTCCGCGAGCCAGGCGAGGTCGACCCCGGCGTCGGCCACCTTGCCCGTCGCGGGGGCGGCGGGCGCGGCGTTACCCAGGGCGTTGGCTTCGAATTCGGGCGTCGCGATCGCCATGGCGCGGGGAGTCCTTCGGGGCGGGCGAGATGGTCCGTCAGCTCGGACCGATCCAACTCGGCGGGTTACGATCAAATTGTACCAATGAACCGGCCGGGATTCAGCACGCCCCGGGGGTCCATCGTGGCCTTGATCCGCTCGGAGATCACCCAATCCCCGCGCGGGTCGCCCCAGACCTTGAGCGTGGGCTTCCAGTCCGTCGGGCAGCGGGGGACGGTGAGGCTCCCCCCGTGGTTGAGGACCTCTTCCCGAAGCCGATGCACCTTGGAAGACGCATCGTTCAGTGACGGCTCGCCGATCCACTGGGCGAGGATGAAGCCGTTGCCCGCGTGCGCATGGACGGCCCAGTTCTTCTGCGAGAGCCGATCGAGGAACTTCACGGCCTCGGTCGGGGGTAGCATCACCTGGATCATCATCGGCCCGAGGTGCCAGTCGGCGACCTCGGTCAGGTTCGACCACAGTCGCTCGGCCTCCCCATCGCGCCGGACTTCCATCGGCCGAGGGGCCATCTCGCCCGACAGCCGCTGGAGCTGCCACTCGACCGAGCTGGGATTGTCCTCGATCCCGACGACGACCACCCATTCCGCCGCCGGCAGGCCGAGGTGCGTGCCGATCGAGTCCGATGCGTGGCGGTTCAGCAGTTCGATCGCGGTCGGCCGGGTGTCCGACGTGTTTAGCCGCCCGAGGGCCGACTGGGCATCGGCGAACTTGTCGAAGGTGACCCAGGCGAGTGCTGAGGTCTCGGGCTTCGGCCGGACCTTGAGGGTCAGCTCGGCGATGATCCCGAGGGTCCCGAGCGAGCCCGTGATGAGCTTGGGCAGGTCGTAGCCGGCGACGTTCTTGACGACCCGTCCGCCCCCCTTGATGAGATTCCCCTCGGCGTTGACGAAGCCGATGCCGATGATCTGGTCGCGCGGGCGGCCGTTGCCGTAGCGACGCGGGCCATAGGTATTGGTCGCGTACAGCCCGCCCACCGTGGCCTTGTCGGGGTGGGGGACGTCGATCGTGAGCCGCTGGTTCTCGGCGGCCAGGATCGCCTGGAGTTCCCCGACCGTGATCCCGGCCTCGACGGTGATCGTCATATCGGCGGCGGGGTAGTCGATCACACGGTTCAGGCCGGTGGTGGAGATGGCCACCCCCGCGGAGCGGGGGATGCCGCCGAATTCGAGGGCCGTGGCCCCGCCGCGCGGGTAGATGGCGTAGCCTTCTTCGATCCGGCGCGTGAGGGTCTGCCGGAGTTCGTCGACCGTGCTGGGCTGATCGAGGTGGGAGGCGTAGCGGCCGTCACCGATCGGGGCGGCGGTGGGGGTCTCTGGCCAGTTCAACGGAACGGCTCCGGCGGGACGCGTGCGGGCAGCGGGTGTCAGGGTTCCTGAGCATAGTAACGGATGTCCTCGCCGGAAAGCACCCGGTCGACCGCTTCCTGCACATATCGCAGGAAATCCACCGTCGCCGCGTCGAACGAGCCCGGCCAGGCGTCGGTGTGGAGCACCTGACCTTCGAACGCCAGCCGGTGCAGGGCATAGGCCACGCGGCGGTCGATCCCGGCGAGCCCCTTGTACTCGGCTTCGAGCTGGTTCAGCGCCATCATCAGTTCCTGCGCGGCCGCCGGCTGGACCGATTCGCCCCGACGGAGGCACGGGAGCACCGCCGAGCCGTCATCCGCCCCGGTCGCGCCATGCTTCAGGACGCACATCGCGGCGTTGCTCAGGATGGATTCGCCCATGGGGATCGGCAGGCCTCGGATCGGGGGGAATTCGATCTCGTCCTCATCGCTCGGGGTCAGCGTGACCTCGACCTTCCGGTTGGTCCGGATCGTGGGCCCCGGGGGCTGGCCGTGGATCGAAGCGCTCCACTCCGCAAGGTACTCGGGATCGTCCGAGATCTCCGCGAGCCCCTCGAACGCGCCTCGCCTGGCCTCGGCGTCGGAGAGCTGGACCTTGGCCCGTTCGGTCTCGATCGCCTCCTGGAGCAATCGGGCGCAGAAGGCCTGGAGCGAGGTCTCTCGGTGCCGCATCGCATGCGACTCGGCCCAGTCGAGCAGGCCCGACGGGAGGTAGAGCGTGAGCCGTTGCTCGTCGAGGTCCGGGTTGGGAGCCTTGTCCTCGCCGAGGCGGAAGGACGTGTAGGGCCGACGCCACAACGATCGCTTGGGACGCTTGGCCACGTTTCCACTCCTGCGGACGGCTGGTTGACCACACAGACGGCAGCGGTCGGGCGGGGTTGGACCGGACAGGGGGCGACCGGCTCCCATCCAAGGTAATCGGCCGGACGGTCAACGGTCGGCGAGAAACTATGCATCATCCTGATTTTTGAAGCGGCGGCCGGCGGCCGCAACCGAACCCTGGCCGTCCGGAATGGTCTGGGAACATCTCGACGGAATCGGCACAATTGCCCGATCGAGCCCAGCCGAAGGAGTCTCCGACCGATGCCGAGCGTCCGGATCCGTGATCTCGACTACTTCTACGAATCCCAGGGGGCGGGCGAACCCCTGGTGTTCCTGAGCGGGCTCGGGGGTGACCATCGGGCGTTCAGCGTCACCGTCCGCCACTTCTCGACGCGGTTCCAGGCGCTCGCGCCCGACAACCGCGACGTCGGTCGGTCGAGCCGGGTCGAGGGGGATTACACCTCGGCCGACATGGCCGATGACGTCGCCGCCTGGCTCGATGCGTTGGGGGTCGGCCGCGTCCATCTCGTCGGACATTCGCTGGGAGCCCTGGTGGCGCAGGAGTTTGCGCTCCGGCACGGAGACCAGCTGCGGTCCCTGGTGCTGGCCTCGTCTCACGCCGGGGCGAACGAGTGGCGGCGAGCCGTCCTGGCCGCCTGGATGTCGATGCGGCGACTCCTGGGGGCGGGGGATTTCACCCGGGCTACGCTCCCATGGCTGGTCGGGCCTCGGTTCTACAAGACGCCCGCGCAGGTGGAAGGGCTCGTGCGGTTCGCCGAGCGGAACGAGTGGCCGCAAGACGCCGACGCCTTCTGTCGTCAGGCGACCGTGGCGATGGAACACGAGGCTCGGGGACGACTTGCGGGGATTCGCGTGCCGACCCTGGTCGTCTCCGGCGCTCGGGATCTGGTCAATCCCCCGGACGTCGCGGCCGAACTCTCCCGGGAGATCCCGGGCTCGGAGTTGATCCTGCTCGACGACGTGGGTCACATGCCGCATATTGAAGACGGGCCGAGGTTCCGTGAGGTCCTCGACCGGTTCCTGAACCGCCTGGGAGGTTCCGATGCCGAGCACGGATGAAGAATTGAAGCGCGCTTACAAGGCGTTCAAGAAGCGACTCAAGCTCGCCCGCCTCGACGACGAGTCCGGCCTCTCGAAGGGGAGCAAGCGTTCCGGCATCTCGGGGATCACCCCGCCGACCGGCCACCCGCCGGGGATCTGGGAAGAACTCGTCGCGCAAGGCAGGCTGAAGCGAGAAGGGGCCGGCACCTACTCGATGGTCGCCGAACTCGGCTCCTGAATGCCTCGAAGGCGGGGAGTTGCCCGACGTTGTCGCCCGAGACCCGATGCACCCGGTATCGCCGCATCCTCTGCCTCGGGACTGCGATCGGGCTGATGCTTTCGTATCCGCTCTGGGTCGGCGGGGGCAACGTCCCGCGCATCCCGTTCGTGGACGCCTGGCCGGCCCTCAGCGGCCCGCTCGGCTGGGTGATGCTCCTCGGACTTCTGACTCTGCTCGGGTGGATCGGCCTTTCGAGAACCTGGGAGCCCGCGACCTGGGCGTTCCTCGGGCTCTTGATCTTCGAAGTCCTGGGCGACCAGACGCGTCTCCAGACCTGGATCCTCCAGGTTTCGCTGGCGTTTCTCGTTATGCTGGCATTGCCGCCTCCACACGCCCTGGGGGCATGCCGCGCTCTCGTGCTGGCCATCTATATCTATTCGGGCCTGTCGAAACTCGACGCCCTGTTCGCGCGCGAGATTGGCCCGGTGTTCCTCGAAGCCCTGTTGCGGACCTTCGGGCTGAGTTCGGAGTCCTGGGGCACGGCGACACGGACCCGGGCCGTCCTCCTGCTGCCGATGGCGGAACTGCTCATCGGGCTGGGACTTATCTCAAGAGCATCGCGTGCCTTCGCGATGTTCGGGGCGATGGGCCTGCACATCGTCCTGATCGCGATCCTCGGCCCCTGGCGACTGGGGCATAGCTGGGGCGTCCTGCTCTGGAATGCCTGCCTCCTGGTGGAGGTTCCGATTCTGTTCTGGCCCGACCCGGAACCGGCTCAGTCCCTTCCCGACGAAAAGGTTACGCCGCGCTGCTGGTTCGCCTATCTGGTCGTCGCAGGTGCCCTTATCCTGCCCCTGAGCGAGCGATGGGGCTGGGCCGACGCGTGGCCGTCGCATGCGGTTTACTCAAGCCATCTGGCCAAGGCCGAGGTGTACATCCACGAGTCGAATCTGGAAACTGCCAAAGCGTTTCCGACAAATCGTCTGGACCCACCCGACCCCGACGGTTGGCGACGGATCGACCTGATCAACTGGTGCCGGGACGAGCAGGGGGTGCCGCCGTACCCGAATCCCCGGGTGTCGCTCGGTCTGGCCGAATGGATCTCGGAGCGTTATGGTGTGCCCCGGCCGATCCGGGTCGAACTGCTCGGGCAGGCGGATCGGGTCACGGGCCGTCGAAGCTCTCGCCGGACGCTGATGGGAACCGAGGCCATCCGGAAGGCGCGGGATCGCTATTTGCTCAACGCCCGACCGGCGTCCCCCTGAGGGGACGGTTCGCAATCTCCTGCCAGCCACACCCTTGAGGAACCGACCATGCGGATGCGACGGGCGAGTGGAATCCTCCTGCACCCGACCTCCCTCCCCGGCCGCTTCGGGATCGGGGACCTCGGCCCGTCGGCGATCCGGTTCCTCGACATCCTCCAGGAGACCGGCCAGCACTGGTGGCAGATCCTCCCCACCGGCCCGACTGGCGCGGGGAATTCGCCCTACCAGTCCCATTCCTCGTTCGCGGGCAATCCGCTGCTCATCAGCCCCGAGCGGCTGGTCGAGGAGGGGCTCCTGCTCGCATCAGAACTGCCGAAGTCGGTCGCCGAGGCCCCGAACGGCCGGGTGGACTTCGCGGCGGTCGAGGCCGTGAAACTCGACCTGCTTTGGAAGGCGTTCGAACGGTTCAAGGCCGAGCCCGACCATGCCGACTTCCACGCGTTTGCCGACCGCAACCGCTGGTGGCTGGACGACTTCGCCCTTTACATGGCGTTGAAGGCAGTCCACAGCGGAGCCCCCTGGTACGAGTGGGAACACGAGATCGTCGTCCGCGACCCCGGGGCGATCGACCAGGCCCGGCGCACGCACGGCGAGGAGATGTACTTTCAACAGTTCGTGCAACACCTGTTCGATCGGCAGTGGCATGCCCTCCGGCTCGAATGCAAGAAGCGGAACATCCGGCTGATCGGCGACGTCCCGATCTACGTCGCGGGAGACAGCACCGACGTCTGGGCCAATCCGGGACTGTTCCACCTCGACGAGCGGGGTCGGCCGACCGTCGTGGCGGGGGTGCCGCCGGACCTCTTCAGCCCCGAGGACGGGCAGCGCTGGGGCAATCCGCTCTATAACTGGCCCGCCCACAAGGCGCAGGGGTATAGCTGGTGGGTGGCGAGGATGTACGCCGTCCTGGAGCGGGTCGACCTCGTCCGGCTCGATCACTTCCGGGGATTCGAGGCCTACTGGGAAATCCCCGCGCATCTACCCACGGCGGCCATCGGGCGCTGGGTCGACGGGCCGGGCGGCGATCTGCTCGGGACGCTCCGCGACCGCCTCGGCGGGCTCCCGCTCATCGCCGAGGACCTGGGCATCATCACCGACGGGGTCGAGGCCCTTCGCGACGGCTTCCAGCTCCCGGGCATGCGGATCCTCCAGTTCGCGTTCAGTGCGGGCCCGGAGGACGCCAAGTTCCTGCCGCACTGCCACATCCCACATTGTGTCGTCTACACCGGCACCCACGACAACGACACGACCGTCGGCTGGTTCGAGGCGACCCCCGAACGCTATCACCAACCTGCCAAACAACTTGCGGAGGAGCGTGGCTTCGCCCGGCGTTACCTCGGGCCCGGCAACTTGCCGGTCCACTGGCAGATGAACCGGGCGGCGCTCGGGAGCGTGGCCGACACGGTGATCCTGCCGCTCCAGGACGTGATGGGCCTGGACCACGGCGCCCGAATGAACGTCCCCGGCGAGCCCGACGGCCACTGGGGATGGCGGTTCCGCTGGGAGCAGTTGACTCCGGAGGACAAGGACCGACTCGCCGAGGCGACGGCGGTCTACGCGCGCTGGAACGGCGAACTCCCCGACCGCCTGGCGCGTCCGGAGTATCACGCCCCCCAGGAAGCCGCGACGACTCTGCCCGAGGGCTGAACGGGACCCGCATCTGCCCCGACTGGCCGGGTTTGCATAGAATAAGGGAGCGGGTCCGGCGCAACAGGGCCCGCACCCGGAGCCGACGCCATGCCTCATGAATTCTCCCAGGTCGAAGACGCGATCCAGGCCCTCAAGGAGGGTCGGGTCGTTATCGTGGTGGACGACGAGTCGCGCGAGAACGAGGGAGACTTCATCGCCGCCGCCGAGACGGTCACGCCCGAGACGATCGAATTCATGATCACCGAAGGGCGCGGACAGCTCTGCATGCCGATCATGCCCGACCTGGCGCGGAGGCTCGACCTCCCCGCGATGGTCGAGCGGAACACGGCCCCGCACCGAACCCCGTTCACCGTCCCCGTCGACCACAAGTCCTGCCGTACGGGGATCTCCGCCGAGGAACGCGCGACGACCGTCAAGGCGATCATCGACCCCGCCACGAAGCCCAGCGACCTCGTCCGCCCGGGGCACCTGTTCCCACTGGTTGCGATGGAGGGGGGCGTCCTGCGGAGGGCGGGCCACACCGAGGCGACCGTCGACCTCGCGCGGCTCGCCGGGTTCCAGCCGGCCGGGGTCCTCTGCGAGATCCTCGACGGGATCCACGTCGCCAGCCGGTCGAAGCTGCACGAGATCGCCCAGAAGTTCAGCCTGCCGATCCTCTCGATCGAAGCCCTGATCAAGTTCCGGCGCAAGTATGAAAAGCTCGTGACCCGGCTCGACGAGGCCGAGATGCCTACGAAGTACGGGCAGGGCCGGATCGTCGCCTACGAGGTCAAGTTCGAGCCGGGCAACAACCCGATCGCCCTGGTGATGGGCGACATTTCGAAGGCCGAGGCCCCGCTCGTCCGCGTCCACTCGTCGTGCTTCACGGGCGATCTGCTCGAATCGCTCCGCTGCGACTGCGGCGACCAACTCCACATGGCCCTGGAGATGATCAGCCAGGAAGGCGTCGGCGCGCTGCTGTATTTGCCGCAGGAAGGCCGGGGGATCGGGCTGGTCGAGAAGATCCGGGCATACCGGCTCCAGGACCAGGGGATGGACACGGTCGAGGCCAACCTGGCGCTGGGGTATCCCGCCGATGCGCGGGACTACGGCATCGGCCTGCAAATCCTCGAGGACCTCGGGCTGAGCAAGGTCCGGCTGCTCACGAACAACCCCAAGAAGACCAACGCCTTCGTCTATCACGGGCACGGCCTGGAGGTCGTCGCGCAGATCCCGATCGTGGCCCCGATGGTCGACGACCGCCGGCGATACCTCGAAGCCAAGCGCGACAAGATGGGCCACCGCCTGCCGGCGAGCCCCCAACACCCCCCCGCGAACGGCACGAACTGAACGGACCACCGAGGAAAGGAATCGATCGTGTTCCACTTGCGCACGTGTTTCTGCGTCGGCCTGCTGGCCGCGATCGGGATGTCCTCGGCGGTGGCGAGGGGGGATGAGGCCGGGTCCAAGGCGCTCGGCGATTTGATCCAGACGTACAAGAATCTCTCGTCGTACAGCGACGAGGGCAAGCTGACCAACGCCTTCGTGGTCGACGGCAAGTCCGAGAAGCTGGAGACGGCCTCCAGGATCGCCTTCGCCCGGCCGAACAAGCTGCGATACGAGAGCGATATCGTCTCGATGGTGAGCGACGGGACCAACCTCGCCACGCTGATCGACCCGGCGAAGAAGTTCCTCAAGGGTTCGACGCCCGAGAAATTCACGCTCGAGGTCCTCGCCGAGGGGCCCCTCGGTGCGCTCTTCAGCGGCCATCTGACGGGCGTCCCGGCCTCGCCGGTGCCGTACCTCCTGCTCTCGGCCGACCCCGCCAAGGCGATCAAGGATGCCGGGCTGACGCCCACCCTCGGCAAGAATGAGAAGGTGGATGGGGTCGATTGCAAGACGATCGTCCTGAACTCCCAGCGCGGATTCGTGCTCAAATATGCAATCGATGCGAAGTCCGGCCTGCTGCACTCGGTGGACCTGAGCCTGGCCGAGAAGGACCGTGTTCTCGACTCCGCGCCTGGGCATGTGGTGAAAATCGAGTCGATGCGATGGAAGGCCGGGAAGGTGGACACGAAGGGGGCCGACGCGAAGGTCTTCGCGTTCACGCCCCCGGCCGGTTTCACGCAGATCGCCAAGCTCGAGGAGCTGGAAGGCCCCACGGGCCCCGCCGCCGAGTCGAACCTGGTCGGCAAGCCGGCCCCGAACTTCTCGGTGGCGACCCTCGACGGCCCGGGCAAGCTCGGCCGTGTCAAGCTCGACGACCTCAAGGGAAACGTCGTGCTGATCGACTTCTGGGCGACCTGGTGCGGCCCCTGCATGAAGGAGCTGCCCGAGGTCCAGAAGATGATCGAGGGCTATGTGAAAGACAAGAAGCCGGTGAAGGTCCTGGCGGTGAGCCTGGATGATTCCGAGGACGGCGAACTGAAGGGCCCGCGCGAGCTTGTCGAGAAGACGCTGAAGGAGCAGAAGATCGTCCTCGACGGCAACCCCGTCGGCACCATCGCCCTCGACCCCACGGGCACGATGGGAAGGGCGTATGGCGCCAGCGCGATCCCGATGGTCCTGCTGCTGGACACCAAGGGGGTGGTGCAGGCGGTGCACGTCGGCTACACCGAGCGTGAGGTGCTGGAGAAGGAGATCGCGACGCTCCTGGACGGCAAGCCGCTGGCGAAGCCCGCGAAGTAATTTTCATCCGCCGGTTTGTACATCCTTCGACGTTGTCGTCGGACGAGGGGAGGTCCCGATGGCGGGGTCCGTCAAGGGGCGTCGGCCCGGTGTCTGGTCGAGGGTCCGGGGCCCCCTCATCTTCCTGGCGATCGTGGTCGGCGCCGGGGCCGGGGTCCGCTACATCCTGGCCCACCCCGAGCTGATCCTCGGGGGGACGTCCCGCCGTCCTCGTCCCGTACCTCCGCCCGCGCCGGAAGGGTGGCCGGCGATCGAGGCGGGGATCCAGGGCAATCGCTGGGACGAGGTCGAGCCTCGGCTGACGGCTTGGGTCAAGGATCATCCGAAGGACGGCCGGGCCCTGGTGGTGCTGGTGGGGTTGCGCAACGCGCAAGGGCGGCTGGATGAGGCGAAAACGGCCGCGGGACGGGTCGATCCGTCCGACCCCAACTGGCTCGGCGCCTGGATGCTCCTGGGCGACTCGGCCTTCCAGCGCAAGGACGCCCCCGAGGCGACGCAGATTTATCAGAGCATCGTTCAACGGCTGCCCGACCAGGTCCTCGCGAGGACAAGGCTCGTCTATCTGATGAGCATCCAGCTCCGCACGGCCGAGGCCCGGCGCTACGCCTGGGAACTCTTCCGCCTGAGGCCGGCCGCCGAGCCGCTGGCCGATCTCGTGCAGCAGCTCTTCCAGCCCGAGAACGACGTGAGGTCCCTCAACGACGACCTCGATCAATTCCAGGCACGCACGCTCGATGATCCGTTCCTGTGCCGGGCCCGTGGCCTCTCGCTGCACTGGCGCGGGCGATCGGAGGAGGCGCGGCCGTTGTTGGAGAAGGCCGCCGCCGGGCTGGCCGACGACCCGCTGGGCCGGTTCGCCCTGGCCGAGTGCCGGATCGCGGCGGGCGACAATCTCTCGTCGTTCCCGGTCGAGCGGATCCTCCGGGCGAGGCCGGCGACGTCGCCGGCGGCCGCCGCGAGGTGGCTGGTTTACGCGAGCCGGATCAAGGAACTCCAGGGCAAGCCCGACGAGGCCTTGCCCCTCCTGCGAGAGGCCGTGGAGCTCGCACCGGGGGATCGCGAGGCGCGATTCCGCCTGGCCAGGCAGCTCGATCGCCGAAAGGAGACCGCCGAGGCCGACCTGCAACGCGGGGTCATCCGGGAGATCGACGCGAAGGAACGGGCGATCCGTGCCGCGATCGGGGCGGGCGATCAAAACGGATATTCGCCATTGGCTTGCGAGAATCTCGGCGCCGCCTGCCGTGCCTACGGCCTCTCCGCAGAGACCCAGGCCTGGTATCAGCTCGCCCTGGCGAAGAACCCGGGCTCGTCCGCCGCGAAGGACGCCCTGTCCCTGGCGGGACCATCCCCTGACCCGATCCGTTCGCTGCCGTTCGCCCTCAACGAACCCCGTCTCGGCCCGGCCGGGCCGGGCGAACTCCTCCCGCCGCTCTCCCAGGGGGCGTCCGCCGGCTCCGCGATCGTCTTGCGCGATGTGGCGGCGGAGACCAAGCTCGTCGCGCAGTACGACGCATCCCCGCGTCCCGATCTGTTCATCGCCGATACCATGGGGGGCGGGGTGGCCCTGATCGACTACGACCGCGACGGTCGGCTGGATGTTTATGTCATCAACGGCTGTCCCTTGCCCGTCGATCCGAAGTCGCCCCCGGCGCCGAATCGGCTTTTTCGGAACAAACCCGACGGGACGTTCGACGACGTGACCGCGAAGGCCGGCGTCGGCGGCCGAGGCTACGGCATGGGCGCGACGGTCGCCGATTACGACGGTGATGGTTTCGACGACCTGTTCGTCACCGGTTTTCGCTCGACCTGCCTGTATCGGAACAAGGGCGACGGCACGTTCGAGGACGTGTCGAAGAAGGTGGGCGTGTGGTCGGACCGGTGGTCGACGGCGGCCGGTTTCGGCGACATGGACGGCGACGGAGACCTGGATCTTTACGTGGTGACGTATGTCGCCGCCGATCCGAAGTCCTCGCCGGAGTGCAAGGACCAGACCGGCCGCCCGATCCATTGCAGCCCGGGGTATTTCGAGGCGGAGCAGGATCTGCTCTACCGCAACAACGGCGACGGCACGTTCACCGACGTGAGCAAGCCCGCCGGGATCGAGCAGCCGCGCGGGCGGGGGCTCGGGCTGGCCATCGTGGACCTCGACGAGGACGGCAGGCTCGACCTGTTCGTGGCCAATGACGCGTCGCCGAACTTCGCCTTCCGCAACCTCGGCGGCCTGAAGTTCGAGGAAGTCGCCGTCAGCAGCGGCCTAGCGGTGAACGGCTCCGGCCGCGCGACCGCGAGCATGGGAGTCGTCGCCGATGACCTCGACGGCGATGGGCTCGTCGACATCTTCCACACCAACTTCCTGAACGAGTCGAGCACCTTGCGAAAGAACCTCGGCGCCGGCCAGTTCGAGGACGTCACGCTCGCCGCCGGGCTCGACTCCACTAGCCGGGCCCTCACCGGATTCGGGGCCGTCGCCTTCGACGGGGACCTCGACGGGGATCTCGACCTCTTCGTCACCAACGGCCACGTCGACGACCAGCCGTGGGTCAACGTCCGGATGGCCCAGTCGCCGCTCCTGCTGACCAACAAGGGCGACGGCCGGTTTTCCAGGTCGGTGGGGGATGCGGCCTCGTATCTGTCGAGGACCTACGTAGGCCGTGGCGTGGCGTCGGGGGATCTCGACAACGACGGCAAGGTCGACCTCGTGGTCGTGCACCGCGACGCGCCGCTGGCGTTTCTGCGGAATGAGTCGAGGACGTCGCACCACTGGATCGGCCTGGATCCGGTAGGCCGCCGGGGCACGGCGGTGGGTGCGAAGGTCACGCTCAAGGCCGGGGGCAAGACGCAGACACGATGGTTGACGTCCGGGACGAGCTATCTCTCATCGAGCGACCGCCGGTTGGTCTTCGGCCTCGGTGGCGCGACCGCCGTGGATTCCATCGAGATCCGCTGGCCCTCGGGGCGAAGCCAGACGATTCAAAATCCGCAAGTCGATCGATATACGAAGTGTGAAGAGACCCGGTAGGGCTGGCATCGCGCACCACCACATTGGCACCGATCGATGGAATCCGCAACACGCGTCGGTGTCGCCGGCAACCATGACTCCGACGCGGTGGCGGGCGGTGCCCACCTTACAATGCGGTGCCGTCGGCGATATCCTCGGCGAGGTGGGCGGCGTCGGACTTGAGGGAGCGGACCTGGCTCATGTTGGCGAGGTAGACGCAGACGCTCACGAGGCCGCCGGCGTACATCAGGACGCGGAACGCCATCATGGCAACGGCGCCCTTCTGGTACTGGACCATGTTGAAAAGACCCTGGCTCACGGCCTCGGAGAGCCCCAGCGCGCCGAAGGGGATTGGCACGGCGGTGGTGAAGAGGGCGAGGGGGACCATCAGGTAGTGCTCGGCCAGCGTCGGCACCTTGTCGAAGAGGGCGAGGCTCAGGGTGTAGAAGGCCAGCACGAACATGCTGTGGATGAACGACGACAGCAATAGCCCAGCGATCACGACCCCGATCCTCGACCGGTAGGACATCGCCATCGATTCGAGTTCGTGGAAGATCCTTCCGAGCTTCTCACGCCCGGCGGACAGCCGGGTGAGGATCGGGTACAGGCTCGGGGTGAACAGGATCCCGAGGAATGTGAACCCGCCGAACAGGGCGAGCCAGACCAGCCCGACGAGCGTCTTCACCTTGGCGTCGGCCGAGCCCCAGGCGAACAGGCCGGCGATCCCGGCGAGCAGGAAGAGGCCGGAGAGGCCGAGGATCCGGTCGATGATCATCGATGCGACGGCCGACGCCTTGCGCGACTGCTCCCGGCAGAGGAACGCCCCCTTGATCACGTCGCCGCCGACGGCTCCGGGGATCACGAGGTTGAAGACGTTGCCGATGAAGCCGAGCCGGATGGCGTCGCGATAGGAGAAGGGGAGGTCGAGGGCACGGACCAGCGTGTACCAGCGGAAGAATGTGAGCATCAACGCGACCATGTAGATCGCGAACCCGACGCCGAAGTAGCGGAAGTCGACGGGCTTGTTGAAGACCTCCGCGATCTTGTCGCGGTTCAGCCAGACCGTGAACCCCAGCAGCCCGAAGGCCACCAGCACCAGCGCCGCATTGATCAGCATCCCCCGACGCTTCATATTCGACCACGGCTCGCCCATCGCACCCCCCTAGGGTCCGCCATCGCGGACCGATCGTGTTCAAAGCGAACCCTTCGTCGAGGGGATGGCCCCCGGCGCCCGGGGGTCGATCTCGCAGGCGTCGCGCAAGGCGCGGGCGAGCCCCTTGAAGATGGCCTCGCTGATGTGATGCGAGTTGCGGCCGTAATGCGCCAGGATGTGCAGATTCAAGCGTCCCTGGTTGCTGAACGCCTGCCAGAAGTCGGCGACGAGCTCGGTGTCGAACGTCCCCACCTTCGGCGTCGGCATCGGGGCATTCCAGACCCAGTAGGGCCGGCCGCCGAGGTCGACCGCGGCGGTCACCAGGGTCTCGTCCATCGGCAAAATGCAGTGCCCGTAACGTCGGATCCCCTTGCGATCGCCGAGGGCCCGGTCCAGAGCGATGCCGAGGCAGAGTCCGACGTCCTCGGTCGTGTGGTGGTCGTCGACGTGGAGGTCCCCCTTGCAGGTGACCGTCAGGTCGAAGAGCCCGTGCCGGGCGAACAGTTCGAGCATGTGGTCGAGGAACCCGACGCCGGTGGCGACCTCGGCCTTGCCGTGGCCGTCGACGTTCAGGGTCAGCCGGATGTCGGTCTCGCGGGTCGTCCGGGTGACCTCCCCGCGCCGGGGAAGAGATTGGTTCGAACTGTTCGGTTCCGCACTCACGGGGTCGATCCAGAAGGAGGAAGCGAAGCGGCCCTCGTCGTCACACGGGTGCGGCGGGGCCGGTATTCTAACAACTCAGGGGAAGGCGGGTCAGCCGGTTCAGACGAGCCGGGACCAGACTTCGAGCAGCCGGTCGATCTCGGCATCGGTGCCGACGGTGATGCGGAGGCCGTCGGGATAGCCCTGGTAGCGCATCAGGCGGACCAGAATCTTCTCGGCCTTGAGGCTGTCGTAGACCTCGGCGGCGGGCGGGCCGCCCTGGCACCAGATGAAGTTGGCCTGGCTGTCAGGCACGGTGTAGCCGAGGTCGCGGGCGGCCTGGGTCAGACGGTCGCGGGTCGCCCGGATGCAGCGGCGGTTCTCGACCTGCCACTCGCGATCGTCGAGCGCAGCGGCCCCGCCGAGCAGGCTCAGGGTGTCGCAGTTATATGAGTCCTTGACCTTCCCCAGGCCTTCGATGATCTCGGGCCGAGCGATCAGGTAGCCGAGGCGGAGGCCGGCGAGCGAGTAGCCCTTGCTGAGGGTCCGGGTCACGATGATGTTCGGGTGGGTCGCGACCAGGCTGATGGCGTCGTGCTCGGCGAAGTCGGCGTAGGCCTCGTCGACCACGAGCGGGCAGGAGAGGGCCTCGGCGATCTCTGCCGCGGCCGGGGGGGCGAGCGCGGTGCCCGAGGGGCTGTTCGGATTGGCCAGGAAGGCGAGTTTGGCGTCGTTGTGGGCGAAGTTCTCGGGCGGCAGCGTCCAGTCGGGCTCGAACGGGATCTGCTCGAACCGGGCATTCTGCAACTCGGCGAGGGTCTTGTAGAGGATGTAGCTCGGGGTGGGGGAGATCATCAGCTCGCCCGGCCCGACGAACGCGCGGGTGAGGATCGTCAGGAGGTCGTCGGAACCGTTGCCGGCGAGCACCATGTCGGGCGTGACGCCGTGCCGCCGCGCGACGGCCTCGCGGAAGGCGTTGCCGACGGGGTCGGGGTAACGCCTGAGGCGGCCGTCGAGGGCGGTCGCGATGGCCTCGGCGACCCGGTGCGACGGCGGGTACGGGTTCTCATTCGTGTTGAGCTTAATGATCCCGCCGTCGCGGGGCTGCTCGCCGGGGACATAGCCGGACATCTTGTCGATATGCTGCTGGAAGAACCGGCTCATCCCGTCTTCAACTCCCCTTCGAGGCGTTCACTTCGACGAACCTCGGCGCCATCGCGGCGGCCGACTGCAAGGTCCCGTCCGTCAACCGATTGACCGACCAGTCCGACATCGACTCGGCCCCGATCGACCGATAGAAGCCGATCGCGGGCTCATTCCAGTTCAGGACCGCCCACTCCAGCCGGCCGTAGCCGCGCCTGAGGGTCTCGGCCGCGAGCGAAGTCAGGAGGCCCTTGCCGATTCCCAGGCCCCGGTAGGCCGGCTTCACGAACAGGTCTTCGAGGTAGAGACCCGGCTGACCCCGGAAGGTCGAGAAGGTCCGGAAGAACAGGGCGAAGCCGGCGGGCTGGCCGTCGACCTCGGCGATCCACGCCTCGGCCGACGGATTGGGGCCGAACAGATGCGTCCGGAGGCCGTCGGGCGTGGCCTTCGCGTGGGCTTCCAGCTTCTCGTAGAGGGCCAGCTCGTAGATCAGGTTCACGATCAGTGTGCAGTCGTCGGCCGTAGCGGGTCGGATCGAGAACAGGGCGGAGGGGTCAGTCATTGGCTCCTCAGGTCGGTCAATTCGGGCGAGGCTTCCACCGAGACCTGAAGCCCCGGGATCTGCCGCATCAGCTCCTGGGTCGCGGCCGGGGTCATCTTGGTGGCACCGACGCGGAGGATCTGGAGCTTCCTGAGTTTGAGCAGGTGGGGCACGGCCTTGTCGGTGATCAGCGTGCCGTCGAGGTCCAGTTCCTCGAGGTTTTGGAGCGTCGCGAGCGCGGCGAGGCCTTCGTCGGTGATGTCGTTGTTGGCGAGCCAGAGGGTCTTGAGGCCGGTGAGCTTCGCCAGGTGCGGCAGCGCTGTGTCGTCGAGCCGCAGGCCGGAGGCGTTCTTCCAGTCCAGATTCACCATGCGGTTGAGGCAGAGGGTGTGGAGGCTGCCCAGGCCTTCGATCACGTCAAGTTCCTTGCCCGCCAGCTTTTCGAAGCCGAGGAGGTCGAGCGACTTGAGGTTGATGAGCTGGGGCAGCGCGTCCAGCGTCTTGGGATCGGTCTCTTGACCGCGCAGGTAGCGGAACTGCATGGCGAAATCGACGGTGGTCTCGCCGCCCCGGAACCAGTTGCTGCGGTCGACCGTCCAATCGACCTGGCCGTTCGCGGAGTGGATGGTCGCGGCCGCACCGATGTGACGGAAGAACCGGACGCCGGCGTAGAACCCGAGCAGGAGCACCGCGAACAGAACGCCGGCGAGCAGCATCCCGGCCCTGGAGCCGTGCGGAAGCGGCGGCAGCGGACGGACGACGGTGGCGTCCGACGCGGTGGCGAGATTCGCGGTCATCGGCGTACCTCCGTTGCGGGTCGGATCAGGCGTTGTCTTCGGATTCCAGTCGGATGTCGACGCTATAGCGGTGGGCGGTGAGGCCTTCCTTGTCGGCCAGGCGGCGAATATCGGGCGCCAGGTCGTTGAGGCCCTCGCGGTTGACCCAGATCATGCTCGATCGCTTGAGGAAGTCGTTCGCCGACAGCCCCGAGGCCCAACGCGCGGTGCCGCCGGTCGGCAGGACGTGCGACGGCCCGGCGGCGTAGTCGCCGACGGCGACGGGGGTGTCGTGCCCGAGGAAGATGGCCCCGGCGTTGGTGAGCCGCTCGGCGAGGCGCTCGGGGTCGGAGGTCGAGACGTGCAGGTGCTCGGGGGCGATCATGTTCGTCAGCTCGACGGCCTCGTCCTCGTCGCGGACCAGGATCAGGGCGCCGAACTTTTCGAGGCTGTCGCGGGCGAGTTCGCCGCGGCTGAGCATGGCGAGCTGGTCATCGAGGGCCTCGGCGACCCGGTCGATGAGGTCGGCCTCCCAGGTGATCATGATGCTGGCGCCGGGGGAGTGCTCGGCCTGGCTGATGAGGTCGGAGGCGATGTAGCGGGGGTCGGCGGTCCAGTCGGCGATCAGGACGACCTCGCTCGGGCCGGCGATGCTGTCGATGTCGACCTCGCCGTACACATGCTTCTTCGCCAGCGCGACGAACAGGTTGCCGGGCCCGACGATCTTGTCGACCTGCGGGATGCCCTCGACGCCGTACGCCAGGGCGGCGACCGCCTGCGCCCCGCCGATCCGGTGGACTTCCCTCACGCCGAGGACGTGGCAGGCGGCGAGGAGGTCGGAGTTGTAGCCGCCGAACGCCGTCGGCGGGACCACCACGGCGATCTCCCGCACCCCGGCCGCCTGGGCGGGGACGACGGTCATCAAGAGCGAGGAGGGGTACGCCGCCGCGCCGCCGGGGATGCAGACGCCGACGCGTCGCAGGGGGCGGTATCGCATCCGGAGTTCGCAGTTCGGCCCGCGCCGGAGGGTCGCGTCGCGGTTGAGTATGCCGAACTGGAACTGGAGGATGTTGTCGCGGATCCGGCGGATGGTCTCGACGTACTCGGGATCGGCCTTCCGGCGGGCCTCGGCCAGTTCCGCGGGGGAGACGCGGGCGGAGGTCGCGTCGAGCTTGGCGCCGTCGAGCCTGGCGGTGTAGTCGAGGACGGCGGGAAGGCCCTTGGTGCGGACGTCCTCGCAGATGCGCTCGACGACCTGCTGAGGGGTGAGGGGTTCGCCGAACACGGCGATCGTCCGGGCGCGGCCCTGGGGGCTGACGACGTTGCCCTGCGGGCTGAGCTGATCGCGGAGGGTCCGGATGGCCTCGCGGGCGTCGTCCTGGGCGCAGTCAATGCGGCCGATCTTCAGCGTGCGTGTCATCGAACGGCGACTCTCATCCCAACTGTCTACGAGCGGTCCGGGGATGGAAGCATTCTAGTCGAACGGACAACCCATCGCCCCCCCTTTGCGAAAGATCCCCCGGCCGAGGACACGGCGTCGCCGCAGGAGGTTCCGCCCGGATGGTTTGCGACCGTTGACAGGGGGCCTGGGCCTCGCCATAAGTGTAAGAGCCTAATCCATCATCCGCCCGATCCATCCCGCCCCGCGCGAGCCCGCCCTACCATGAGCCGTCCGATCATCGACCTCCGATCCGACACCGTCACCAGGCCGTCCCCGGGCATGATCAAGGCGATGATGGAGGCCGAGGTCGGGGACGACGTCCTCGGCGAGGATCCGACGGTCAACCGGCTCCAGGAGATGGTCGCCAAGCTGCTCGGCAAGGAGGCGGCGCTCTTCGTCCCGACCGGGACGATGGCCAACCAGATCGCCATCGGTGTCCACGGCGCGCCGGGCGAGGAACTCATCTGCGACCACTCGTCGCACGTCTACGTCTGGGAAGGCGGCGGCATTGCTCGACTATCGGGGATCACCACGCGGCCCCTGCCCGGGCATCACGGGCTGATCGAGATCGACCAACTGCGTGGCACGATCCGCCCCGACGACTGCCACTACGCCCGCACCCGGATCGTCTCGCTGGAGAACACCCACAACCGGGGCGGCGGGCGGATCCACCCGCTCCCGGAGGTCGCCGAGATCTCCGGCTGGGCCCGGGGCAACGGCCTCGTCATGCACCTCGACGGCGCTCGATTGATGAACGCGGTCGTCGCCACCGCGATCCCCGCCCATGAGTGGGCTCGGTACTTCGACACCGTGGCCATCTGCTTCTCGAAGGGGCTCGGCACCCCCGTTGGCTCGGCGATCGTCGGCTCGGAGGCATATATCGCCAAGGCCCACCGTTTGCGGAAGGTCTTCGGCGGCGGCATGCGGCAGGCGGGCTACCTGGCGGCGGCGGCGATCTACGCCCTCGAGAACAACGTCGAGCGGCTCGCCGACGACCACGCCAATGCCCAGATCCTCGCCCAGGCGGTGCAGGCGACCGACGGGCTCTCGCTCGAAACCGGCCACGTCCACACGAACCTGGTGTGGATCGAGGTCGACCCGAAGCTCGGCACGGCCGCCGACGTCGCCGCCCTCCTCCGCGGCTGCGGGGTACTGGTCAGTGCCCTCGGCAAGCAGGTCATCCGGGCCTGCACGCACCTGGATGTGAGCCGCGAGCAGATCGAGTTCGCCGCCGACCTGGTCCGGACGGTCCCCAAAGAGTTGAAACGTGCCTGAGATGCCGCTGCACCGCTGGGATCTCAACGCGGGCGAGGCCCGCGCGCTCCAGAACGAGCTGGCGGCCCGGGTCGACACCGGGACGCCCCTCCCCGAGGAGATCCGACTCCTGGCGGCGGCGGATGTTTCCTTCAACCGATACGAGACGCAGCTTTTCGCCTCAGTCGTCGTGCTGAAGCACGGCACGACCGAGGTCGTCGAGCGGGTCGGGATCTCCAGCCAGGGGACCTTTCCCTACATCCCCGGCCTGCTCTCGTTCCGGGAAGCCCCGGTGCTCCTGGATGCGTTCGCCCAGCTCAAGTCGCGGCCCGACGTGGTGCTCTGCGACGGCCAGGGGATCGCGCACCCGCGTCGACTGGGGATCGCCTCGCACCTCGGGCTCTGGCTCGGGATCCCGACGGTCGGCTGCGCCAAGAGTCGACTCTGCGGCAAGTACGAGGAGCCCGGCGAGGAGAAGGGGGCAACCTCCCCGTTGATGGATCACAGTGAAGTGATCGGCCGGGTCGTCCGCAGCAAGCGTCGTGTCTCGCCCCTGTTCGTCTCGCCCGGCCACCTCTGCACCCTGGACGACGCCGTCCGGCTCGTCCTGGCCTGCTGCACCAGATACCGCCTCCCCGACCCCGCCCGCCTGGCGCACGAAGAAGTGAACGCAGTCCGACGCGCGGCGAAACGCGATGATCATTGATCGACGAAACGGGAGTGCGCCCGCTCGCTGACGCTCTCGCCCGTCGGCCGCTTGCCGCCGAGTGCAGGCAACGAGTCGGAGCCAATACCCTTCGTCTCGGCGCGCGAAGCGAGGTTCGCGAGGACAGAGCGGCAGCAAGCGGCCGCACTCCGGATTGCGCTTTTGTTTCCGTCCGTGCGTTTTCGCCTTGACGGTTCTCGACGGTCGCATACACTTGATTGAAACGACCGTTTTAGACGGCCGTATGAGTGTCTCGCGTCGAGGTATCTGGATGGTGATCGACGAGACGAAGTCCCGGTTGCTGGAAGCGGCGGGCGAAGAGTTCGCCGAGAAGGGGTTCGAGAAGGCGACGGTGCGCGCGATATGCGACCGGGCACAGGTGAAGAACCTCGCGGCGGTGAACTACTACTTCGGATCCAAGGAGTCGCTCTACGAGGCGGCACTCCTCGCGGCGCACGAGTGCGGCGCGGACCTGCTGGAGTTCCCCGACGGACAGGGTACGACGCCGGAAGAGCAGTTGCGGCAATATGTTCGGGCGTTCCTAGCGATGATCCTGGGGCAATCGGCCCGGGGGCAGGGGTGGCGCCATCGGCTCATGGTCCGCGAGATCACCGAGCCCACGGCGGCCATCGACACCCTGGTGCGGCAGACCATCCGGCCGAGGTTCCAGTACCTCATGACCATCCTCCGGAAGATCCTCCCTGGCGAAGACGAGCGCCGGGTCGACGCCACCGCCTTCAGCATCATCGGACAGTGCCTGCACTACAAGTTCGCGAAGCAGGTCAACGTCAGGCTGCTGGGCGAGGACGCCTACGCCCGGCTCGACCTCGACTTCGTTTCCGACCACATCGCGCGGTTCTGCCTGGCCGCGCTCGGGCTCGGGGCGCCGCTGGGCGCCACGGTCGAGCCCCGAGTCCCCTCCCGCACGGAGTTGAACTGACATGACCTGGATCGCCTTGAAAATGCTGACGGGCGACAAGGCCAAGTTCTTCGGGATCGTCCTCGGCCTGACGTTCTCATCGCTGCTGATCACCCAGCAGGGGTCGATCTTCTGCGGCCTGATGCTCCGCACCGCCGCGCAGATCACCGACACCACGGGCGCCGACCTCTGGGTCATGGACCCGAACGTGCGGTTCATCGACGACGTCAAGCCGATGATCGAAAACAACCTCTATCGGGTCCGGGGCGTCGAGGGCGTCCGGTGGGCGGTGCCCCTCTATAAAGGACTGGCCCGGGCCAAGCTCACGACGTATCAGCCGATCAAGCCCGAACTGCGGTCGAAGGTCCAGAAGACCGAGCCGAGGATCGTCCGCGACGAGCAGGGCATCCCGACCTACCGCAAGCAGGACATCATCGAGCAGGTGATCCTGCTGGGGCTCGACGACACGACGCTCGTCGGTGCGCCTCCCATCAGCCGGATCCTCGTGGGGAGCCTCTCGGACCTCCGCAAGCCCGACGCGATCATCGTCGACAAGGTCGGCCTCCGGAAACTCTTCCCGGGGCAGGGGGGCGAGTCGGAGAAGGACAATTCGAAGCTCTCGCGGTTCGTCGGCCGCGAGATCGAGATGAACGACCACCGGGCGATCATCGTCGGCGTCTGCGAGGCGACCCGGACCTTCCAGGCCAACCCGGTCGTCTACACGACGTACAGCCGGGCCAAGGGATTCGTCCCCAAGGAGCGGAAGCTGCTCTCGTACGTCCTGGCGAAGGCCGAGCCTGGGCTGGACCCGAAGAAGGTGGCCGAGCGGATCAAGAGCACGACCGGCCTCGGAGCGGCGACCAGCGAGCAGTTCACCTGGACGACCATCGACTACTACCTCAAGTACACCGGCATCCCGATCAACTTCGGGATCACGGCGTTCCTGGGCTTCCTGGTCGGGACGGCCATCGCCGGGCAGACGTTCTACAACTTCACGCTCGAGAACCTCAAGCAGTTCGGGGCCCTCAAGGCGATGGGGACCACGAACGGCCGGATCGTCGGGATGATCCTGCTCCAGGCGACGGTCGTCGGGTTCCTGGGCTTCGGCCTGGGGATCGGCGGGGCAACGGCGTTCGGCAAGCTGACGGAGGGGGGCGAGCTGGCGTTCTACACGCCGGTGGCCCTCCTGCCGATCACGGGCGCGGCGGTCGTGCTCATCTGCATCCTGGCGAGTTTCCTGAGTGTGCGCCGGGTGATCGTGCTGGAGCCCGCGGTGGTGTTCCGCGGCTGAGGCGTGTCCGTCGGATCGATCCCAATCCTACGAACGAGGCGAATCGATGTCGGACTCGACTCATGCATCCCAGCCGATGACGGCATGCCGGCCGACGGGCGAACGCCCGGCGGAGCAGTTGGCGGTGTCGGTGCGCGGGGTGTCCAAGCACTTCGGCGAGGGCGAGCAGAAGGTCATGGCCCTGAAGCACATCGACTGGGATGTGTACAAGGGGGAGATGACGCTCATCGTCGGGCCCTCCGGCTGCGGCAAGACGACGCTCCTGTCGGTCATCGCCGGCATCCTCGACGCCGACGACGGCAGGGTCACCATCTTCGACGAGGAGGTCTCGGCGATGCGGGACCGGGCGAAGACCCGGTTCCGCGCGAGCCGGATCGGCTTCATCTTCCAGCAATACAACCTCCTGCCCGCGCTGACGTCGGCCGAGAACGCCTCACTGCCGCTGGTGATCGCCGGCTGGCCGAGGCTCAAGGCCGTGAACCGGGCGCGCGAGATCCTCGGCTCGCTCGGCATGGGCAAGAAGACCGAGAGCCTCCCGAATCAGCTCTCCGGCGGCCAGCAGCAACGCGTGGCGATCGCCCGGGCCCTGGTGCACGAGCCCAGCCTGCTCGTCTGCGACGAGCCGACGGCCGCGCTCGACCACGACACCGGGCTGTCGGTGATGGGCCTGCTCCGCGAGGCGGCCGTCCGGCCCGACCGGGCGGTGGTGGTCGTCACCCACGACAACCGCGTCTTCCACTTCGGCGACCGGATCACCCACATGGACGACGGCGCCGTCGAGCGCGTCGAGGTCCGCCCGGGGCTGGCCCGGGGAGGCCCCGGCCCGCACACGCCCTCGCCCGCGATGGCGACCGCCGAGTCGTTCGCCGACGAACTCATTTTCTGATCGAACGACGAAACAGGACCCACGCCCATGTTCACGCGATATGTGTTGCCCCTGCTGGCCGTGATCGGCCTCGGCTATGGCCTGATGACCGTCCTCAACCGCCCGCAGCAGACCATGGCGCAGCCCCTGGTCGAGCCGCCGACGCACCCCAAGATGAAGTCGATCGCGGGCGCGGGCATCATCGAATCCAAGATGGAGAACATCCCGATCGGCACGGTCGTGCCCGGGGTCGTCAACGTCGTGAAGGTGAAGGTCGGTGACCGGGTCAAGAAGGGGGACGAGTTCTTCTGCATCGACGACCGCGACCTCCAGGCCGAGCTGAAGGTCCGCGGGGCGATGGTTCTGGCCGCGAAGGCCCAGCTCCACAAGCTCGAATCGGCACCTCGCCCCGAGGACATCCCCCCCGCGACGGCCGCCGTCGAGGAGTCCAAGGCCCGGCTATTCGACGCCGAGGTCGCGATGGGCCGGTCCGAGAAGCTCTATTCCAAGCAGATGGTCCCCGCCAGCGAGCACGACAAGGACCGCTACACGTACCTCGCCGCCAAGGCCGCCGTGGAGAAGGCGCAGGCCGAACTCCAGAAGATCCTCGCCGGCTCCTGGAAGGAAGACATCGAAATCGCCCGGGCCGCCGTGGTCCAGGCCGAAAGCTCCGTCGAGAGCATCCGGGCCAACCTCGACCGACTGATCGTCCGCGCCCCGACGGACGGCCAGGTCCTCCAGGTCAACGTCCGGCCCGGCCAGCTCGCCTCCCAGGCCTGGAAGGAGCCGATGGTCGTGCTCGGCAACGTGGATCAGCTCCACGTCCGGGTCGACATCGACGAGAACGACGCCCCCTACTTCGACCGGACCTCGCCCGCCGTCGCGACCCTCAAGGGGCGCCCGCAGGTGCGGTTCCCGCTGACCCCCGTGAAGGTCGAGCCCTACGTCATCCCCAAGCGGAGCCTGACCGGCGACAATGCCGAGCGGGTCGACACCCGCGTGTTGCAGGTCGTCTACGCCCTCCCCGGCGACCGCTCCACCAGCCTCTACGTCGGCCAACAGATGGACGTCTACATCAAGGCCACCGAGCCGAAGGACGTGTCCCTCGAAACCAAGCCAGGAATGAAGCTCCCCTTCGAGGAGGAGTAAGGGGCGCCACGTAGCGGCCTCTAGGACCCGGGTCCATCGCACCCACCAGGGTGAACGACGGGTCATGTCAGGCGCACAGCGGGTTTCGAATCCGGAACCCCGGCCGAGAACCACCCTTGCTCCCACGGCCGGGCAGATCCTGGGTTTCCGAGGACGGAAACCTGGGGTATCCTCGGTCGTGATTGGCCGGGCGTCATGCCCGTGCGGTGGACGCAAGTCACCCTAGTCAGCGGATTTCGGTGAGCGTCGGGCCTTCTTCGTGGGCTTCCCCTGGGGCTTCTCCTCGGGGGGAGCCTCTCTCTTTTCCGGCTCGGCGGCGGAATCGTCCTTGGGTAGCGGCGGGGGGGCGACGACCTGGAATCGCATGGTCTGGGTGGCGGAGGTGCCGGGCTTGAGGGCATCGCGCAGGACGATGTCCATGTCGTACTCGCCCGGCGGGAACCCTTTGACCGAGATGCTGTTGGTCAGGTAGATCCGGACCGGCTGAGTCGGGTTCCGGGCCTCGAAGTCGAGGAGATTGTCCTTGACCCAGAGGACCTTCTTCTCGCCGCGCTTGCGGACCTTGACGTCCTGCTTGAAGTGGGCGACGTAGCCGCCCTCCTTGTGCTCCTTCATGACGTAATGGAGCGGGCGGTAGTAGACGAGGAGCTTGTCCTCGGTCGTGACCTTCGGCTCGTCGAGGGGCTCGAAGTCCTCGAATCCATTGATCTTCCTACAGGCGACCGCCTTGCTCATGTCGAGCCCGGCGACCGGGGCATCGTCCGCGCCCGAGGCCAGGGCGACGAGGGCGAGTCCAATCAGGCAGGGCCAGGACCGCGACATGGAAATGCCTCGCGAAGGGTGGGTGGGGATCCATTTTTCCCGATTGTGCGGCAACGGCGACGGGCGAATCAAGCCTCCATCCGCAGGCCGTTCGAAACCAAAACGAGCCGGTCCCGGGGTGGGGATCGGCTCGTGAGGTTTTTGACGGTTGTGACCGGAGGTCCGGTTGGTCCCGGCGATTGGTCTGTATCAGGGGGGGCCGATCCGGGGGCTGGAAACGGCCGATGGCGAGTTGCCCGGTCGCCCGATCTCTTAGGCTAGCGACCCGGGGACCGGGCCGCACGGCGCTAGGATGAAATGGTGACGTTATGGATGGGCGTCTCCGGAAACCCGGATCAGTACGAAGCCGCGAGGCGGAGTCGCTTGCGACCGCGCCACGCCAGGCCGCCGGCCACGACGGTCCAGGCCAGGACCGTGCCGGGCTCGGGGATGGTCTGCGGCACCAGCTTCGACACGCGGTACCCGTTGATGAAGCTGTCGCCCGTTACGATGTCGTCCGGGGTGCCGGCGTACGCCTTCACCCAGACGCCCTTGTTCGGGTCGAGCCCCGGGATCTTCGAGAAATTCTTGATCGAGAACTCGAAGTCCGGGTGGGCGGCGTCGGGGTTGAACGCCAGCGTCCCCTGATGGTCGGGCAGGTTGTCCTTGTAGTTGTAGGCGATGCTGATGCCCGACTGGCCGGTGTAGCTCGAGACGGTGAAGCCGTCGAGCCCCGGCCCCGCCTTCGTCTTGTCGTAGGGGACGCCGGCGACGATGATCGGCGTGCCGGCCACCCCCGGGCTCGTCGTGCTGTCGGCCGCGAAGGCGACCGAGATCGACTCGTGCCCCGACAGATTGGGCGCGTCCACTCCCATCACCTTGGACGTGCGCGGATCCGTGCGACTCGGATCCCCGTCGCCGTCGGCGTCGCCGGCGACACCCCAGAAATTCACGCCCACCTGGAGCGTGTCCGATGCAGCGTCATAGCTGAGTCGGATGTCCTTCATGACCCAGCCGTTGACCTTACCCTCCGCGGTCATCCACGCCGCCTGAGCGGTCGTGTCGATCGCGTTGCCGGGGATCAGGACCACGTTCTTGTTAGACGTGGGCATGTCGCTCTCGACGTTGCCCGTGTACGTGATCTTGTCGGCTCGGCAGGTGCGGGTCGCGGCCACCAAGGCGAGGGCCAGGAAGGCGCCGCGGACGGCGAGGCTGCGAACCATAACGAGTCTCCTCCCACGTTAAGGTTGTCGTCCCAGGATACGCGGCACCGGTTGGCGTCGCGCGAGGACTTGTTGACGGGGACCTTCGGCCGGTCGTTCGCGAGAGCGAAGGGCTTCCAATCGTCCGTCATCGGGGCGACCCCCGACGTCTACTTCTCGCGCCTGCGGGACGGTCCGAGTTGGAGCGGATCCTCCACCCCTCCTACAGACCGCGTTCTTCCCCCGGGCCTAACCTTGGAAGGGCCAGTCACCAGGCAGAAAGGACTCTGGCGCGATGTCGTTCCTCACGAGAATCGTTGATGCCGTCCAGTCGTGGCGCCGGCGTCGCGCGGGGACCAAGTCACCCAAGCGAGCCGCAAACGTCCGACTCGAACAGTTGGATCATCGACAGCTTCTGGCCGTCAACTTCACCGGAAACGTCCCAATCGATTTTCCCGCTACATCCGCTAACAACGGTGTGGTGATCTTCAATCGGGATCCCAACGTCCCCGGAAACTCCTTCTTCCAGAAGGGGGACCCGTCCAAGGTTCAACCAGCGGTCATCCCGCCCGGTTTGCAACCCTATTTCCAGCAGACGGGCCTCGACGTCCAGGGGCTGCGGGTCTCCTACGATTCGACCACCGACGTCCTCAGCATCGGCGTCGAGGATCCCACGGATCCCAACACCGGTAAGCAGGTCATCGCCGGGGATGTCGATAACAACGGCGACAGCGCCAACCTCAGCAGCAGCATCCCGGCGTCCGTGGTCAACAGTAACTTTGACCTCTCCGTCGGGAGCCCCGACCCCGCCGACCTCCAGGGTCGCGAGTCGATCGCTGCCTTGCTGAGCCTGAAGAACAACGGTGTCCCCGACACATTTGCCGGCTTCCCGCTGAATCCCGCCGTCGGGGCGAAACCGTATCAGGTCGGAACGGCGACGGTCAATGCCAATCCCGCCAACCCCGTCGGTGGGGTCGACCTGGCTACCCCACTCCCCCAATTCCGGGGCGACGTCTACCTCGTCAACGACCCGAATCATCCGAACGTCGAGTTCCGGATCAATAACTTCTCCCAGCTCTATCAGCAGACCACCGGCAACCCGCTCACCGCGGACTCGGTGATCCAGATCGGCGGCAAGGCGGTCACCAACTCGACCACAATCAACGAATCCACCTTCCCGCTCACCGGATTCCGGCTCGGCGACGCCACCCCGCCGCCGACCCCGCCCATGGTCTGCCCGCCGATCAAGATCAACCCCCACGAGGGGACGATCATCGACTCGGCCCACGCCTCGGCGGTCCGGGCCTACATCTTCAGCACCACCACCTTCGACGCCACCCAGATCGACCCGGCCACCGTCACCCTCGGCGACCCGGCGAATCCGGCGGCACCCCGCGCCAGGCCGATCCTCAACTTCAACCGCGACGTCAACGGCGACGGTCGGCTCGACGCGGTCTTCGTCTTCTCCGGGCTGGACGTGAACCTGCCCAGCGGCAAGACCACCGCCTCGGTCTCCGGGGCCCTGCTCGACGGCACCACCTTCGACAGCTCGGCGAACGTCATCAACCGCGACGCCTCCTTCTACAGCCAGGCCGCCAGGAACGCCCAGGAGAAGCGGTTCGTCGCCTACGCCAAGCGGAACAACATCGACATCGTCAACGGGGTGGTGCCGACCCCGCCTCCAAAGATCCCCGCCGGGGCCCTCAATCTCGCCGGTGTCCAGGTCAACCAGGCCGCCGCCAACTCGGTCCCCGCCAACAAGGTGAAGATCAAGAAGACCGTCAAGGCCACCCAGGTCGCCGCCCGGGCCATCCAGCGCAACGCCAAGAAGGCCGCCATGCAGGGGATGGACATGACCCAGGCCATCGACGCCACCGCGGTCGCTACCGCCGAGTAATCTCCCGAACCGATGCCGCCAGCCGGCGGAGGCCGGCCGCCCCGATTCTCATCGGGGCGGTCGGCCGCGTCGTTTCGAAGCCGCATCCGAACGATCAGGCCGAGACGAACTCCCCGACGTTCGTTAAGATCGGGTCATGAACGAAAGCGAACCCGCGCCGGACACAAGTCGACTCCTCATCGTGGACCACCGGCTGGCCGTCCCCCGTTCGGAGTTCGCCTTCGAGTTCGCGCGGTCCGGGGGCCCCGGGGGGCAGAACGTCAACAAGGTCAATTCCAAGGCCACCCTGCGCTGGAAGCCGACCGAAAGCCCCTCGCTCCCTCCTCTATTACTCTCGCGCGTCCTCCGCCTCGCCGCCAACCGGCTCAATGCCGAGGGCGAGCTCGTGATCACCTCCCAGCTCACCCGCGACCAGGGGCGCAACATCGAGGATTGCCTGGAGAAACTCCGGCAGCTCCTCCTCGATGCACTCAACCCGCCCAAGCCGCGACGCCCCAGCCGCCCCACCCTCGGCTCCAAGAAGCGACGCGTCGAGGCCAAGCAGCGCCGGGGCGAGACCAAGAAACTCCGACGCAAGCCCGATCTCGACTGATCCCCCAGGCCCCGCGCCCCGACGAGGATCCGCACGCCCCCACGGAGGAAAGGGACCCATGGCCGATTACTCGCCCTATCAGCAGAAGATCATCAACCGCTACTACCAGAACTTCGACAACATCGCCAAGCAGCGCCTCGCCGACCTCGCCGCCGAGATCTACCTCGCCGAGGGCAAGGCCCGCGACCGCCTCTGGAAGCGCGTCGGCGACACCCTCACCAAGCTCGAATTCCCCGCCACGCGGATCCAGCACCTCCTCGACAAGAAGGACCCCGCGATGATCGTGGGCCTCATCAAGGAACTGGAAAACCCGCCGAAGGGCTGAAAATCCCGCCGTACGCCGCCGCCGAATGGCCGTGCGCCGTTCCTCGGCCACATCCCGGCCCGTCGCCTTAACAGTGTCGGCTCGGGGTGCCTTCGGCTGACCCCGTGCGGCTTCGCCCGGGCCCGTCCGGTGCCGGGCCTGAGATGCCCGCCGGCCATGCGATTCTGTCTCACTTTGTTCATCTTTGATCGGAACGCTTTCTTGGCAATCGAGGGTTTCGACAGTGAATTGCAAAGTTTTGTTTGGGTTCGTCTGGATCGGCAAGGATTCCCGCAATTTCATTAGACCAAGGCGAACATAGCTGGAATAATCGCCTGCAATAGTCGCGGGCCCATCGGAACGATTCGCGACACCTCCCCTGCAAATTCCCGGCGGATTGCTTGATATGGCCTGTTGACGCAATCCGCGCGATGTCGTACTGTTCTCAATAGGTTGCCCACGACGGTGTCAATCTGAACCACTCCTTTACGAGGGAGGTCTAACGATGACGTTAGCCCAACGAGTCCGCGACTATCGCTACGCCAAAGGCTGGGGTCCCGACGAACTCGCCAGCCGAGCCTCGATCTCTCGCACCGCCCTCTACCAGATCGAGAGCGGCAAGACCGAGCAGCCCCGCGCCGGCACCCTCCGCAGGATCGCCGAGGCGCTCAACGTCCCCACCGAGATGCTCCTCGGTCAGCAGGGCCTCGGCACGGTGTCCGTCGGCTACGCCGGCGCCATCTCCACCGACCTCGCCGCCTCCGTCGGCCGGCTCGACCTCGCCGATGGCCCGGAATCCCTCAGCTTCAACGGCGGCTCGCTCGCCCGGCCCGTCGCCAAGACCTCGCCCTGGAACCTCACCCCGCGCGAGCGGGAACTCGACCGCAAGTTCCACGAGCTCCTGGCCTCGCCCCTCGGCGAGAGCGTCGCACGCATCATCGAGGAATCGTACCGGATGATGCCCCACGCCCCGCTCGAAGCCATCCACTGATCCGACCCCGGGTCGGACCCGCGAGATGACCGCAGGCTGGGACCGGCCCGCGACGCCGGCCCCGCTCGTCGCCGCACCACACAACCGACGCCCGGACCGTGCCCACAGCGCCGGTCCGGGCGTTTTTTCGTTCGAACCGTGCCGAACGCCCTCGCAAGGTCTCCGCGTCCGTCAGAATCCGAGCCGGGTCCGAAAAAATGGGGTAAATTTCCTCAAGGACCGGGAACGCACCCGTTCGGGCCGTCCGGGGCCGCACGCAACTCGACGAGACAACACGATGGCCACGCCCCGCACCCTCCTGATCGCAGCCGCCCTCATCGCCGTCTCGCTCGCCTCGCCATCGCACGCAGGCGGGCCTTTCAAGCGACGCGCCACGACCTACCAGCCGGTCGTCGAGACCGTCGTCATCGACAACCGGCCCGCCCCGCCGATGCTCGGCAGCTTCTACCCCGCGTCCTACATCTCCGTCCGGGGCACCGGCACGACCGGCGGCGGCTACTCGCCCAACTCCATCTACGGCGACGGCTCGATGGCCCTCTACGGCCCGTTCTCCCCCTTCCGCGCCACCTCGGCCCCCGTCGAAGCCTACCAGCGCGGCTATGACGGACAGCTCCGCCCGACCACCGCCACCGGCACCTCGAACCCCAACTTCCCGACGCTGTCCCCGGTCGTCTACCCGACCCAGTTCAACAACTACTACTCCCCGCGCAGCGGTTACCGCTCCGACCCCCGCAAGCAGTCGGGCTTCGGCTGGATCGACCTCGACTGATCCTCCGCGCGATCCCCGCTCAGGCGAGGATCGCGTCGATCGGCTTGCCGTGGTCGATGTCGAGCCGTTTCCGGCCGGGGACCTCCAGCCTACGGGAATCCAGGCCCATCTGCTTCAAGATCGTCGCGTGAATATCCGTGACGTAATGGCGATCCTCCACGGCGTGGAACCCGATCTCGTCGGTCGCGCCGTGGACGATCCCCCCCTTGATCCCGCCGCCGGCCATCCAGATCGAGAAGCCGTAGATGTGATGGTCGCGGCCGTCCGAGCCCTGCGTGCCCGGCGTCCGGCCGAATTCGCTGGCGAAGATCACGATCGTCGAATCCAGCAATCCTCGCTGCTTCAAGTCCTTGAGCAACCCCGCGATCGGCTTGTCGACGGCCTTGAAGTTCTTCTCGTGGTTCGACTTGAGCCCGCCGTGCGCGTCCCACACCCCCGCGCCGCCGGCCCCGTGCTGCACCTGGATGAACCGGACCCCGCGTTCCACGAAGCGACGCGACGCCAGCATCTGAAGCCCGAATTCGCGGGTCGTCGGGTCATCCAGGCCGTATAACTCCCGGATGTGCTTCGGCTCGCGGTCGAGGTCGAGCGTCTCGGGGACCGAGGTCTGCATCCGATAAGCGAGTTCGTACGCCTTGATCCTCGCATCGAGCGCCGGGTCGTCGGGATACTCGACCCCCTTGAGTCGGTTGAGCTTGTGCACGAGGTCGAAACCGACCCTCTGCTCCTCGGCGTCGAGAGGCCGGGCGGGCTTGCCGTAATCGAGCGGATTCTTCGGGTCGACGCGGACCGGGATCGCGTCGTGGGCGGGGCCGAGGTAGTGGCCGTCCTTCGCGTTCCAGTACTCGCGCCGACCCATCGAGATGAACTGGGGTAGGTTGTCGTTGAGAGAACCCAGGCCGTAGTGGACCCACGCCCCGAGCGTCGGAAATTCGCCGTCGAGCATGTGACGGCCGGAATGGAACTGCGTCTGCGCGCCATGGTTGTCGTCGGTCGTGTAGACCGAGCGGATCACGGCGAGGTCGTCGACGCACGCCCCGACGTGCGGCACCCAGTCGCTCATCGTGATGCCGGCATGGCCGTACTTCCGGAAGCCGACCTGGAGCGGATACAGCTTGTTGCGCTGCTGGCCGTTGGCGTCGTTGATGACGGTGACGCGGGCGAGCTTCAGCTTCTCGGGATTCTGCGCGTCCTTGTAGGGCGTCTCGGTGATCGTCTTGCCGGCGTACTTGGTCAGCTCGGGCTTGGGGTCGAACGATTCCATGTGCGAGACGCCGCCGTTCATGAACAGCCAGATCACGCTCTTCGCCTTCGGCGCGAAGTGCGGCCGGCCGTCGGGCGGCGTCCAGCCCTCCGGCCCCGACGCGCGGACGATGCCGTCCTGCGACAGCAGCGACCCGAGCGCCAGCCCGGTGATCCCCATGCCGAGGTCGGCCAGGAAGGTCCGGCGGTGATGGCCCTTGCAGGCGTTCGCATGGAGAGGATTCGACATGGACATATCCCGGTCTCCGTGGATCAACGCACGGTGACGAAGTCGTTGTGATTCAAGAGCGCCTGGATGAAAAGCGTCCGGGCGTGGGACTCGGCGTCCTTTCGCTTCTGCTTCTCGGCGATCGCCTTCAACTGGGCGATGGCCTGCTGAGACAGCGACCGCTCCTCCGCCGTCGGATCCGTGCAGAGCACCATCCGGAAGGCGTCGCCGATGAAGTCAACGTGTGGCTTCGCTGCGATCGTCCTCGCGATCTTCTCGGCCGCCGAGAACGAGAGCGAGCTATTCTCAAGCGCCAGGGCCTGCTGCGGGACGATGCTCTCATCGCGCCGATAACACTCGAGGACGCTCGCATCATCGAACATCGACAGGAACTGGTTGTGCTCGTTGTGCGACTGGAAGTAGTACAGACTCCGACGCCGCGAGCCTTCCTCGGTGGACGGGACGGTCGGACCGCCCAGGGTCAGCTCCAACTCGCCCGCGAGGTGCAGGAGCCCGTCCCTCACCACCTGCGCTTCCAGGCGAGACGGATTCGCACGCCAGTACAATTTGTTTTCCGGGTCGGCCGCCAGGTTCCCCTTCGGCGCATTCGCCGCGCTCGACGACATCCGATACGCCTTCGACGTGAGCATCAACCTATGCAGGTGCTTCAGGCTCCAGCCGTGCTCCATGAACTCAACGGCGAGCCAGTCGAGCAGTTCGGGATGGGTCGGCGGCGTGCCCTTGCGGCCGAGGTCGAACACCGTCGGCACCAGCGGACGCCCGAAGTGCCGGGCCCAGACGTGGTTCACGATCACCCGCGCCGTGAGCGGATTGCCGCGGTCCGTCATCCAGTCCGCGAGCGCCGTCCGCCGCCCCGTGCTCGTGCGAGGGAACGGCTTCCGGCGCGACTCCTCGGTCTCCAGGTTCGATTCCAGCGTCTTGAGCGCGCCCTGGAGAGATGCATAGGTCTTCGCCGGTTGATCGACCTCCGAGGCGGCCTTCTTGATCGCGGCCTTCGCGTCGGCGACGGACTTGTCGGCGGCGGCAATCGCTTTCTTGTTCGACCCGGCGAGGATCCGCGCGAGCGTGGCTTTCTCGAGGGTTTCTTCGACCTTCGCGACCTGCCAGAGCCGATCCGCGTGGGCCGCCGCGACGGTCAGCTCGGCCGCGTCCTTGCGCGGTGGGTCCGCGAACCTGGCCCGATCCGCCTGGGCGCGGGCCCGGAGCGACTCGTTCTCGCGGAGCAGGGCGGTGAGCGCCGCCTCGGCCGCCCGGAGTTCCTGGATCTTCGACGGCCGCTCGGGCTCCCGCTCGGCGTCGAGGGCCGACTTGGCCTGCGCGACCGATTTCCTCGCCGTCGTCAGCCGGGCATCGAGCTCCTTGCGGGCCGTCTCGAACACGAACGGCCGCAGTCCGGGCTCCGCTGCCTCGATGTGCAGCGTCACCGGCCGGATCCGGAAACCCTTGGGACTCAGGAACGCCGGCAGGCCGGGCTCCATGACGGCCGAGGTGTCGGGGTTGCGGTCATCGCCCCGCTTGTGGACATAGGTTTTGATGTCCAGGTTGCAATCGAACGCCCGGGGGATCCCGTCCTTTTCGAGGTCCGCCTCGCCGGGCACGACCTCGGTCCGCACCTGGTACGGTTCGAAGATGGCCCGGAAGCGGTAGTAGTCCTTCTGGGAAATCGGATCATACTTGTGATCGTGGCACTTCGCGCAGTTCCAGGTCAGCCCGAGGAATGCCTTCGACGTATGCTGGACCGTCTCATCCAGCCAGCTCGTGCGGTTGAACTTGAAGTATTGCCGCGCGAGGAAGCCGGTGGCCCGGAGCGTCCCCAGATCGTTGGGGGCGATCTCGTCGCCGGCGACCATCTCGCGGATCATCCGGTCGTAGCCCTTGTCGGCGTTGAGCGATTCGACGATCCAGTCCCGCCAGTGCCAGATGTGTTTCTGCGAGTTGCGGACCTCGGCCCCGAGGCCCCACCAATCGCTGTAGCGATAGATGTCCATGAGATGCCGCCCCCACCGCTCGCCATGCTGCGGCCGGGCGAGCAGGGCGTCGACCGCCTTCCCGTCCGCGCCGGGCGACGCGTCCTTGAGGAACGCATCCATCTCCGCCGGAGTCGGCGGCAGCCCCGTCAGGTCGATCGTCACTCTTCGCAGCCAGATCTTCCGATCGGCCGGGGGCTGCGGCGTCAGCCCTTTCTTCTCGCGTGCCGCCTGGAGGAACGCATCGATCGGGTTCGACCCCAATTCCGCACTCTTGACCCTGGGCACCTCGGGACGGACCGGCGGGCGGAAGGCCCAGTGGTCGCGCGGGTCGCGTTCCGGTGCCTCGTCCGCGGGGGACTTCGCCCCCTGCGCGATCCAGTCGCGGATCGCATCGATCTCGCCGGGCTTGAGCGGCTCGCCCTCCGGAGGCATTCGTTCATGCTCATCCCTTGCGCTGATGCGGTCGACCAGCGTGCTGTCCTCCGGCTTACCCGGCTCGACGGTTGGTCCCGCCTTGCCCCCCTTGATCGCGAGCGACGCCGTGTCCAGCCGCAGGCCACCGCTCTGCTTCAGCGCGCCGTGGCAGGCGTAGCAGCGGTTCGCGAGCACCGGCTTGATCTGCTTCGAGTAGTCCACCGGGCCGGAGGCATTCGCCGGGCTGGCCAGCAGCAGGATCGAGAGGAGCGACGCGGTTCGCGACATGGCGTGATCACCTGCTGGTGCGAGAGGATGTGTCCGTGAGGATGCGATCAGGCGATCACGTCCTTGATCACGTCGCCGTGGATGTCGGTCAGCCGGAAGTCGCGGCCCGAGTAGCGATACGTCAAACGCGTGTGATCCAGCCCCATGAGTGCGAGGATCGTGGCGTGGAGGTCGTGCACATGCACCGGCTTCTCGGCGGGCCGGTTGCCGTACTCGTCGGAGACCCCGTAGCTGAACGCCCGCTTCGCGCCGCCGCCGGCGAGGAAGCAGGTGAAGCAGGCGCTGTGGTGCCCGCGACCCCGGGGCGTCAGGTCCTGCCAGGGAGTCCGGCCGAACTCGGAGCACCCCACGATCAGGGTTTCATCCAGCAATCCGCGAGCTTTCAGGTCGGAAACGAGCGCGGCGATCGGTTGGTCGACGTTCTTCGACAATTTCACATGGTCGTCGATGTTCGTGTGACTATCCCAGTTGGTGTTCGAGCCCACGTCGAACAGCTCGACCACGCGCACCCCTCGCTCGACGAGCCGTCGGGCCATCAGGCACTGGGCCCCGAACGAGGACGGATCCTTCGACTCGGCCCCGTATCGCGCCAGGGTCGCGGACGATTCGCGGCCGATGTCGAACGCCTCGGGGGCCTCGCGCATCAGTCCCTGGGCGGTGTCGAAGGTCGCCATCCGCGAGGCCAGGGCTTCGTCGCCGTCGCGGGTGGAGAGGTGGGCATCGTTGAGGTCGCGTAGCATCCTCGCCTCGAGCTCGCGCCGGGAGACCGAAGGGATGGGGCTGGCGACGTCCGGCAGCGGCTCCTTGCCCGGGATCAGCCGGACGCCCTTGTGGTAGCCGGGCAGGAAGTTCGAGTCCCAGACCTGGAAGCCGTTGTAGGGTTCCTTGGCGGCGAGCACGACGAACGACGGCAGGTTCGTGTTCCGCGTGCCGAGCCCGTAGCTGACCCACGAGCCGATGCTGGGCAGGGGGATCGTCACCGATCCGGTGTGCATGCCCAGGGTCGCCGCCGAGTGGCCCGCGGAGTCGCCGTGGACGGAGTGCAGGAAGCAGAATTCGTCGATGACTCCGCCGACGTGCTCGAACAGGCTGCTGACCATCTTGCCCGACTCGCCGCGGGGCCGGAACTTGTAGGGCGAGGCGAGCATCTTGTTGCCGCCGACGGACTTGTCGTGGTCCTTCTGGAGCTTCGGCTTGTAATCGAACGTATCGAGATGCGAGAACCCGCCGGTCATGAAGAAGACGATCAGGCTCTTCGCCTTCGCCGGGAAATGCCCGCCCCGCGGGGCCAGCGGGTGCCCGGCGTTCATCGCGGCGGCGATCGAAAGCTGACGATAGAGTCCCATGCCACCGGCCGCCGCGAAGCCGGAGGCGCGGCGGAGCATGCTGCGGCGATTCAACGACTCGGAAGGCCTGTTCATATCGTCGACTCCCGTTGGGAGCGGGTGGGGCGGGATGGATCGCGGCGGGGCGGGACAGCAGGGGCGGTCAGTCGACCGAGACGAATTCGTTCGAGGCGAAGATCGTGCGGGCCAGGGCCGACCAGGCCTCGATCTCTCGCTTCGCCGGATCCATCTCCTCCTGCGCCAGCATGTCCTGGTAACGCTTGAGGAAGTTGAGCGTCTGCTCCCGCTCCTTCTCGCCGGCCTTGCGGCCGAAGACCGAGAGGAACGCCCGATCCAGCCTCCTAACGGGCTCATCCTCCTGCGCGACCCAACGAACCGCCGCCTTGCGGGACTGCTCGTGGACGAACGGGCTGTTGAGGAGGTAAAGGGCCTGGAGGGCGACGGTCGAGGCGTCGCGGGTGGCGGTGGTGACGCTGGTGTCGGGGCCGTTGAAGAGCGAGAGGTAGGGGTGCGGGTGGAGACGCTGGACCATCAGGTAGACGCTTCGATGATTGGAATCATAAAGGGCCTTGAATTGATGGTGTGCGGTGTACCGCCAGGTGTCAACGGCCGGGAAGGGGTGCGGCCCGGGGCGGGCCAGTTCGAGGTTGCCGCCGATGGCCAGGAGGCTGTCGCGGAGGGCCTCGGCGTCGAGCGGGCGTCGGTCGAACCGCCAGTAGTACGTGTTGCCGGTGTCGATCGACGCGTTGGCCGAGTCGTGGTCCGACGCGAGCTGATACGCTTGGGTGAGCATGATCTTGCGATGCAACGCCTTGATCGACCACCCCGATGCGACGAACTCGGCGGCCAGGTGTTCGAGCAGCCTCGGATGCGTCGGCGGGATGCCACGCAGGCCGAAATCGGACGGCGTGGCGACGATCGGCTTGCCGAAGTGGTGCTGCCAGATCCGATTCGCCATCACCCGGGCGACGAGCGGCCTCGCACCGCCTTCGGTGAGCCACCGCGCCAGTTCGAGCCGGCCGCTGTTCTCCTTCGGCAGGTCGATCGTGCCGTCGGGTTCCAGGACTTTCAGCACCCCGCGCGGGATGACCGGGCCGAGGCGGCGGGGGTCGCCCCCCTTTTGAAGCTTGGCGTCGGTGGGCTTGCCTTCGCGGACGGCGTAGGCGACGGGTGCGATCGCGATCGGGCCTTCATCCGTGAGTCGCTTGATCTCGCCCCGGATGCTCCGCAACTGCTGGTCGCGCTGGCGGGTGACGCGGGTCAGCTCGGCCTTCGCGGTGGCGATTGCAGCCGTGCGGACCGCCTTCGGATCGACCGCGGCGAGGAAGTCGGCCGTGGCGACGTCGAGGGCGGCGTCGCGGACGCGCGCCGAGGCCTCGCCCGTCTTCTCGGCCTCGGCGAGCCGGGCCTGCAAATCCTTCAGCCGGGTCGCGTGCCTGTCGCGGTATTCGTTCATCTTTGAGGGCGGCACGATCGGGGCGAACTCGCTGGGGCGGCGGTCCTCCTCCGCGCCGGCGAAGGGATACTTCGTGCCTTCGAAGAAGCCGTACAACGCATAATAATCGCGCTGGGTGATCGGGTCGAACTTATGATCATGGCAGCGTGCACAGCGGAGCGAGAGCCCCATCGTCACCTGGCCGATGGTGTTGAGGGTGTCCTCGATGATCTGGTGCGGGTCCTCCAGCTTCCGCGTGCCGAACCGCTTGGCCTGGGATAGGAAGCCGGTCGCGATCACTTGCCGGCCGTAGTCGGACTCGGGGCCCCTGGCGGCGAGGAGGTCGCCGGCGATCTGCTCGTGCAGGAAGCGGTCGTAAGGGATGTCGGCGTTGAAGGCGTCGATCACGTAGTCGCGGTAGAGGTACGCCTCGCGGATCGGGTAATCCGAGTTGTCGCCGGCTGTGTCGGCGTAGCGGGCGAGGTCGAGCCAATAGCGGCCCCAGCGCTCGCCGTAGCGGGGCGAGGCGAGCAATTCGTCGACCAGCCGGGCGAAGGCGTCGGGTCGATCGTCATTCAGGAACGCCTGGATCCGTTCGGGGGTCGGCGGCAGGCCGGTGAGGTCGTATGTGGCGCGCCGGATCAGGGTGCGGCGGTCCGCCCGTCCCATGGGCTTGAGGCCGCGCGGCTTCATCTCGGCGACGAGGAATCGGTCGATGGGTTGGGACGCCCAGCCGTCGGTGTCGGCGGGTGGGCCGACGGGCCGGAGGGGCTCGAATGCCCAGTGTGCCTCGGCCTTGAGGGGCGCCGAGGCGGTGGCGGCGGGCCAGGGTAGGCCGGCGGCGACCCAGGCGGAGAGGTCGGCCCGGACCTGCTTCGGCAGGGGGCCGTTGGGCGGCATTTTGAGGTCGTCGTCATCGCCGTGGCGGAGGGCGGCGATCATCGGGCTGCCGTCGGGCCTCCCCGCGACGGCGGCCGGGCCGGCCTTGCCGCCCTTGAGGATGGCCTCGCGCGAGTCGAGCCGGAGACCGCCGCTCTGCTTGGTCGCGCCGTGGCACTTGAGGCACGAGCCGGCGAGTATGGGGCGGATCTTCAACTCGAAGAACGTCGGAGACGACGCCTCGGGCTCGGCCGCCGGGGTTTCGGTTGCGACCAGGCAGGACGCCGCCAGGAGCAACGGGATGAGTCGGGAGCCCTCGCGCATGGACCATCCTCCGCCCGCGTGCATTCTTCAACAATCCTTCAACCAGTCTATCAGAGTGGCGGGGGAATGTGGACAGGGTGTTTCCGGTGCTGAGGCGTTGGAATCGCGAGAACCGGCGCGGGCGGAAGAGTGAGTTGCGGGATTGCGGAAAATTTGCCGACACGCGTCGGCGCCGGTTCTTAGGTTCTGTGCAGAGGGGCCGGGGTCGGCGAACGGCCGGCGTACAGGGCGAAGGGCGTATGTGCTACGCCTTGAATCGAGCGTAGGACGCTTCGCTCTGATCTGGACACCGGACGGGTCTGGAGACCCACGCCCAGCGCGGGGAGCGGGCACCCGATTCGAATGACGTTGACGAGACCACATGGGATTGGAGCAACGACGATGGCGACCGAGAAGCAGATTGCGGCGAATCGGATGAATGCATTGAAGAGCACGGGGCCGAAGACGGAGGAGGGGAAGGCGCGGGCGAGCTTCAATGCGATTCGGCACGGGCTGCGGGCGGATACGTTGGCGCTACCGTATGAGGATCCGGCGGAGGTTCAGGAGTTCGTGGACGGGATCCTCGCCGCCGTCGCGCCGAGGGATGCAATCGAGGCGGAGCTGGCGGCCGAGATCGCCACCCTGAGCTGGAAGCTCCGGCGGGCCGAGCGGGTCGACAATGCGTACTTATCCAAGCGTATGTTGTCGATGGTGGACCGGCTGAAGGCGGATGGGCCCGACGAGAGGGCCTGGAACATCGAACTCGCCGCCTATGACGACGACGAGGCCGGCCGTCGCCGCCGGCGGTATGTCGGCGGCATCCGGTCGGCCCTGAGCCGGGCGCGCCGCGAACTGCTGAAGTGGCGCGAGCAGCATCCGCCGGTTGCCGTGGCGGAGCCCGAAGCCCAGCCGGATGTCGAAAGGCCCGAGGAGAGGGCTGCGGAGGAGACGCGGGTCGAAGCTCAGGAGGTTGAAATTGGGTCCGTTCGGCCCGAAGCCGTCGGGGCCGGGTTCGGGCCTAATCTCGCGATGTCCGGGCCGACCGCCGTCGAGTTCGGGCCCGTCCTGCCCGTCCCGATGCTCCGGTAGGGTGGGCGTCGCCCACCGCCGGCTACGACATATGCTCGTCCACCACCCAACATGACTCCCTTGGGTCCGCCTTGCGGGATGATGTTCGGCGCCCCGATCAGCCGAGGCCGCCCTTGAGGGGGATTTTGCGCTCGGGCTTGGGGGGCTTGGGGGTGTCGTCATCTTCCTCCTCGGCCTCCGCCTCGACGGCGGCCTGCTCCTTGACGGGCAGGGGCTTTAGGGTGAGGGACATCTTGCGCGCGACGGGGTCGATGGTGAGGATCCGGACCTCGACGTCCTGCTCGGGCTTGACGATGTCGGCGACGCGGCGGACGGGGACGCGGTTGGGCGAGAGTTCGGAGATATGAACAAGCCCCTCGATGCCGGGCTCGATCTCGACGAACGCGCCGAAGTCCATGAGTCGTGTGATCTTGCCCGGGACGACCTGGCCGCGTCCGTAGCGGTCCTCGATGGTGTCCCAGGGGCTGGCGGTGAGCTGCTTGAGCCCGAGGCCGACCTTCTTGGTCTCGCGGTCGATCTTGAGCACCTTGACCTCGACCCTCCTGGCCGGGGCGGAAGAGGGTCGGGACGTCCTTGAGCCGGGTCCAACTCATGTCGGCCACGTGCAGAAGCCCGTCCACGCCGCCGATGTCGACGAAGGCGCCGAACTCCTTGAGCGAGCGGATCACGCCCTTGCGGATCTGGCCCTCTTCCAGCTCGGCCCAGGTCTTGTCGCGCATCTCGGCGCGTTCCTGTTCGAGCAGCTCGCGGCGGGAGACGACCAGGTTCTTCTCGCGCTGGTTGGCCTCGGTGACGACGCAGCGGAGCTTCTGGTTGACGTAGACGCTGGCGTCCTCGACGCGGTTGATGTCGATGGCGCCGATGGGCATGAAGCCGCGGATGCCGTCGACGTCGACGTCGAGCCCCCCCTTGTTGGTCTTGGTGACGCGGGCCTCGACGATGAGCCCCTTGCGGAGGTTCTCCCAGCTCGCCTCGGTGGCGGCGCCCTTGAGGGAGAGGTGGAGGATGCCCTCGTCCTTGTCGTAGTGGTCGACCCGGACCTCGATCATGGAGCCGACTTCGGGGAGGCTCTCGCCGAACTGCTCGGTGGGGATGACGCCCTCGGACTTGGCGCCGAGGTCGATGAAGACGCTCTTGCCGCGGACCGAGATGACCTTGCCGACCTGCGGGCCTGAGCGGTCCTCGTGGCCGCGCTGGCCGGCGGGGGCCATGCCCTTGCGTTCGCCCGCCGGGCGGCGCTGGGTGCTGGCGGCGAAGGATTCGGCGTCGAACCCGGCCATCGCGGCCTCGAGTTCGGCGTCCAGGTCGGCATCCCACTGGCGCTTGAGCGAGACCTCGGCGGGCTTGGGGGCGCCGCCGAGCGTCTTGCCCATGGCGGCGTCAATCTCGCGGTCGATCTGCTCGTCGAGTCTGCGGTTCGGGTCGGCCATCGCTCGTCGTCCTGCGTCCCTGGCGGGAGAATATACGTTGGGGGAGACTCTGTCGGGCTGTGGTCGGGGCGTCGCGGCCGCGACTCAGGCGGGGTCGTCCGCGAGGACGAGGGTGCCCCAGAGGCTGGGGTCCTCGCCGATCGGGAACTCCCGGCCGACGCCGAGGTTCACCGCACCACGATCGGCGTCATTGATCTCGAAGTTGAATCCCAGGCGGCGGTTCGTCTCGGGGTCATACCCGCTCAAGGCGGCCGCCGCGAGGAAGACTTCGAGTCGCCAACCGTTGAGGATACGCTCCGCCCGCGCGGAAATCGAGCCACTGGGGGCCGTCGGCGAATCGGCCAGGGCGCGGGCGATCTCCTTCTGGCCGGCGGTGACCTTGAGCGACTTGGGTCCCGGCGACCGAGCCGATGGCGAAATGGAACCGATGGGCAGAACCGGGTGGCCCGGTGGACGTTGCGGGTGTCGCGGGTGTCGATCCAGAGGGTGACGGAGTCGCCGGCGAGGACGGTCGCCTCGCCGGCGGAGATCTGGCCGACCTTCTCCGTGAGCTCGAAGCAGAACCCCAGGCCGGTGGGCGACCACGCGGCCTGGACCCTGACCCAGTCGGTCGGGTGGTCGAGTTGCCGAAAGCTCGGGAGCGTGCAGGACTCGGGGAGGCCGAGCAGCCGGCCCTTGTCCCTGTCCTTCGGCATGCCGTCCAGGCGGCGGCAGTCGAGGGCGACGCGGAACCAGAAGGTCTGGGGGATCAGCGACGAGGCCATGGTCCGCGACTCCGTTCGAAAGGCCGCCAGCCCGGGGCGAGGAAGCTCGCTTCCGCTCCGCGACCGGGGGAGCTTGCTCCCGAGGAATTCGATTGGTCCGGTTGGGGTCGCGACGCCCGGGCACTCGGAGCAAGCTCCGCGAGAACCGGGCGGAGGCGAGCCTCCGCACTCCAGGAGTAATATACATTTGGGCGGTGGTCGCGACCAAGCCCCGGGCAAGCGGAGTTGTCCGGGGGACGGGACGGGCGTACAATCTCGCTTGATCGAAGATCACACGTCCGCCCGCGACTCATCGCGTCTCATACCGCCCCCAACCCTTGCCACCGGAGCACGCCTCGGCATGGTCGAGCGCCATTACATCTTCCCCGGCGTCATCGAGATGAACGTCCAGGCGCGTCGCCGGCTGGGGGTGAATATCTATCTGATCGATGGCGGCTCGGAGTATGCCCTGATCGACGTGGGGTTCCTCGACGAGCTGGGCGACGTGCTCGAACTGATCCGGCAGATGAATTACCCCCCTGTCGGCCTGCAAGATGATCCTCGCGACCCACGCCGACGCCGACCATGTGCAAGGCCTGGCCCGGGCGCGCGAGGTCCTGAAGTGCAAGGTCTACGCCCACCCCAAGAGCGTCGCGCCGCTGGAGCAGGGGGACGAGATCCTGACCTACGCCCGGATCGACGCCCAGAATATTCACATCGAGATGCCCCGCTGCAAGGTGGACAAGACCATCGAGGAGGGGGACAAGCTCAAGGTCGGCGAGAGGACGCTGGAGGTCTGGAGCACCCCGGGCCACACGGCGGGGCAGCTGGCGTTCCGGATGGGGAACCTGCTGTTCTCGGGCGACAACATCTTCCGCGACGGCTGCGTCGGGGTCATCGACGCCCACCACGGGTCGAACCTCGTCGATTACATCGCCAGCCTCAAGCGCATCCGCGACTGCGACGCCGAGTACCTGCTCCCCTCCCACGGGCCGATCTTCCGCAAGGACAACGCCCTGATCCAGAAGACCATCGATCGCCTCGAAGCCTACACCCACATGGCCGACTTCGGCACCTGCGCGGTCGACTGGCCGCTGCTGGATCAGTGGGAAGACGAGCTGGCGACCGGCAAGGTCACCCTGTGACTCTGGTGTGCGGAAGCAGAGCCTCCGCTCTGGTTCGGCGGGATGGGACGCTACGGCCTGCCCGTCTCGCCGATGGTTGGTGAAAGCGGACGCTTTGCGTCCGCACTCCAATGGACCTTGGACTCCCACTTGAGGGCGTCGCCTTCGGGCATGATGCGTTCCTCGACGCGGGCCTCGCCGGTTTCGAGGTGGAGGGTGTAGCGGAGGATCACCCCGTCTCCGACGAATTCGAACTCGTTGAAGCGTCCGAGGCGATCGCGGGTGGCGACGGGCGTCACGGGCTTGCCGGTCCGGGGGTCGCGGATCTCGGCGCGAAGCTTGGCGGGGTGGGGGGGCTCGTCGAAGGTGCCCTCGGGGTGCCACTCCCAGAGGCGGCCGGACTTGGTTCGGGAGAGGAATCCACTCTTCCAGGCGGCGACCCAGCCGATGCGGTCGGTGTCGAACAGCAACGACCGGCCGTTCTTGAAGCCGATGGCCAGGCCCCTCGGGACGTGCGGGCCGCCGGCGAGACCGTCGATCAGGACCATATCGCGGACGACCATCGCACGGTCCCCATCGACCTTGAGGATCTGCCGCGTGCCGAGCGCGGCCAGGGCCGGGAGCTTGGGGTCGGAGAGCAGGTCCCAGATGGCCGCCCGCTGGGATTCGAGGTCGCCGGGCAGGGTCTCGATGGGCTTGAGGAACTGCGGCATCGGGGTGCCGACCAGGATCCGCTGGGGGTTCGTCAGCCAGCGGCGGAAGTAGGCCGGGGTCATGCGGGTCGGGGCGAGGGCAAGGTCGGGCCCGAGGGTCTCGGGCTCGCCGCCGGGGGGGACCTTGCCCGCCAGGACGTGGCACGACAGGCAGCCGAAGCCCTTCTGGCCGATCAGCGTCACGGCCGAGTCATGTGCAAGCCTGGCTGTGTTGGTCGGAGGGGGGGAGGCGGGCGAGGCGTCGTGCGACCGCCAGACCCGGGCGAGTCGGTCGATCTCGGCCGGCGTGAGGTCGAACTGGGGCATCCGGACCGAGAGCCAGGGTCGCGGGGTCGGGGCCTTGCTCGACAGCACGGCGGCGAGCGCCTCGGGCCGGAGCTTGTCGGCCACCGCCGTGAGGTTCGGGGGCGTGAGCGTCCCCTTGAGCCGGTTCAGGTCGGGGTCGCTCGTCAGCGCGGCCGCCAGTTGAGTGCCGAGCCGCTCGCCGCCCGAGGCGTCCCGCGAGTGGCAGCCCAGGCAGCCCAGTCGTCGGACCTGATCCGCGACCAGGGTGGACGCGGGCAGGTCAGCCCTCGCGGTCGGGAGCGCGGCCACGAATGTCCGGAGCGCGGTCCGTTCCTCTGGGCCGATGGGGAACCTCGGCAGATTGGAGGGACCGGGGGAGTCGGAGAGGCAACCGCCCGCCTCCCGACCGGGGTGAATCGCGATGCGAGCGGCCGGGGCCGAGAGTCCCTTGATCTCATGGCAGGAGGCGCAACGGCTCGCCTCGATGACCGCCCCGGCCGGATCGGGTGTCTCCGCCGGGCGGTGGGTTCGAAGAGCCGGCCTTGCTCCCGGAGAGGTAGACGGCGAGGTGGGCGGCCTCGTCGGGGGTGATCCGCACGCTCGGTCGGTGCCGGCTGGACTTCGCCCCCCTGGGGTGGACCAGGTATTCGGCGATGGGCGGGTCACCGAACGCTTGGCCTGAAGGCCCCGCAGGTCGACCGAACCGGCGACGGTCTTCGAGGGGGATTCCAGGTCGTCGTGGCAGCCGAGGCACCCGACCGAGCGGAAGAGCGTGCGGCCCCGGGCCGGGTCGGCGACGTTCAGGCCCATGCGTAATTCGGCCACGGGAGGCTTCCGCTTCGAGGCATCCCGGGTCAGGAAAGTGACCACCTGGGCCGCCATGTCTGTAGAGAGTCCAGTGTGCGACGCCTCGCCGGCCGAGAGCTTCCGCACGAGCCACGCCGGGTCGATCGCGGCGACCGTTTCCTCAAGCGGCGGCCCCGATGGACGGGTGCGTGGGGAGGTTCAGCAGCGCGTGGCAGTTGACGCACCCCAACCGATCGGCGAGCCGCCGGCCTTTCTCGAAGGCATCGCCATTCGTAAGGCTCACGGCGTCCTCGGCGGCGTGGAGGAACAATCGGGCGGGAACGGGCCTCGCGGCCGAAGCCCGGGCCTTCCCAGGTGAGCTTCACCCGGGCGTCTCCTTTGGCGTGTCGGTAGCGGAGGGTCAGGCGTCGGGGGCCGGGCGACGGATGGACGGGGACGCCAGGGGAGATGGCCTGGCCGTCGAGTTCGAGCCGCACCTCGCCGTCGGATTCGACCAGAAATCGGTGATCGCCGACCTGCTGGATCAACAGATAGCCCGTCGCCTCGAAGTGGAAGCCGTCTCGGTCGAGGCGCGGGTCGGGCGACTCGGTCCCCCAATCGAGCGAGAGGTCGGGGGCGATCGATCGGACGACGGTGCCTCCGGACCTCGCGGTCAGGACCAGTCCGGGGGAGAGATCCTCGGGATCCGGGCCTTGCGAATGTGAGAACCCGCAGACTGTGAGCGTGAGCAGGAGAGCCAGCGGCCCGACGAGGGATGGATATCGAGGGTGTCGGGGCATGCGGACCTCGTCGGCGGCGTCGGGTGGCGGTGGCGTGGTTCCCCAGGAGCATAAACGACCCCTGTTCGAACGACAATCGCCGCGCCCCCTCGTGGGAGGGGACGCGGCGAGTCGTGAATCGGAGGTCAGGCCCAGGCGATCAGCGGGCCCCGGCGCCGATCGTTGCCCCCGGGCCGGTCGAGGTCGATGTGGTGCCGTTGATGCCCTGGTTGATGAACTTGACCGACCTGGCCGTGAAGCTGTACTGGAGGACGCCGTTCAGGACCGAGTTGAAGGGGGCCGCGAGTCGGTCGATGAAGACGGTGGCCCGGACGATCGGGTCGCGGTAGACGACCAGTCGGTCGCCCGGCATGAGCTGATAGTTCGTGGTGGAGTCGCCGACGTTGACGATGGCCGTGAGATTGACCGGCAGGACCTGGTCGCAGCAGGCGCCCGGCGGGGCGGGGCGGACCAGGCGGATGTTCACCTGCGAGGCGGTCGGGATCAGGCCGCCGGCGTACTGGATGGCGTCGAGCACGGTCTCGTTGCCGGTGATCGGCAGGCGGCCCGGCGAGCCGACGTCGCCCTGGACGTAGTACACCTTGCTGTTGTACGCCGAGACGTCCACGAACACGCGGTCGGAGTCGGACGGTTCGACATCCACGTACTTGTTCTCGCGGCTGTCGAACCGGATCAGCCCGAGGACCTCGTCGTTGATGAACTTGCGGAGGTGGAGGACGATCTTGGTCTTGATCTCGCTGGTGGTCAGGCCGGCGACATAGACCTCGCCGTAGAACCCGAGGGAGATCTTGCCGTCCGGGCGCACCAGGTGCTCGCCCTGGATGGGGCGACCCGGCAAGGCCTCGAGCACCTCGACGATGAGGATGTCCGGCGGCTCGACCATGTACTCCGGCATCGACACCTTGGTGAATTCGCGGGGGAGGTTACTCTTCGCGATCTTCTCCTCGGGCGTCTTCACGGTCTGGCAGCCGGTGAAGCATGCCAGGGCGAGGGCGAGTCCCAGGCCGATTCGGCGACGGTCGACTCTTGTGCGATCCATGCAACACTCCTGCCCGGCTAGCAAGTTCCGATCCCGCCCGGCCATCCCGGCCGCGTGGCTCGGCCCGACCCAAAATCCTCTGGATCGTCCACGTGTGAACGACGTGACTCAGAGCGTCCTGCCCACGGCCTTCGAGGTCGAAACGTTCCGGGGGTTTCCTAACCGTTCCAGAACCTTCCGCACACATTCATCGGACAGATTTGCCGGATCCTCAAGGGAAACCGGCCTAACGACCCGGATTGCCCCGGGAATTCATGTAATGACCCTGGGTCCGGTTGAAGAATTTCGATGTACTGGGGGACGACGTCCAGCCCCCCTGGAAGTAGCTCGACGCCCCCCCGCCCGGGACGTTGGTCGCGTAGGACGAGCGGGCCACGGGCTTGGTGTTCCGCGAGCCAAGCCAGCCCGTCCGCCCTTGCTGGGCCATCGAAGCGGCCTGCTGCTGGGCCATGAAGTAGTACAGGGCCGCATTCCCCGGTGCGACCGGGTTGTTGCCCACGCTCTGGCCCAGGAACGGGTTGATTGAGGGGTTGAGGTAGGGATTCGTGACCATCTGCATCGGCGTCATCCCCTGCGGCCCCACCGGGGTGCCCGCCGGGGTCGTCCGGCCGAAGTATTGCCCCTGCGCCGTCGCGGAGCCGGCCAGGGAGATCAGGGCGGCCACCGCCAGCCCGAGTCGGAATCGCGTCATCGAATCGCCCTCCTGCGCCTCGTTCGGATCCTCTCCCCGGAAGATCGACACGACCGGCCCGTCACATCCACTCGTTTGCGACACCGATCCGGGGCCCCAGATCACCGGGACGCCCGAGTCGCGATCCATTTCCGCGTCCTCCGCAGACAGCCGGCGTCTCGCCGGTTCGCCGAGGCTACCCAGATTGACTGGAGTCCGCCGTCTCCGCCGTTCGATGCAAGATTCCAAGATGAACGGAAGCGGCGTGCCCCGTCCGGATGGCGGGGGGACGCTCCCGACCGAACGGACGCGAGGACGAGGCGATCATGGCCAGGAATCCCCGGAGGCGACGGGTTTCGCCGGCGATCTGGATCACGCTCCTGACGTTAGGGCTGCCTGCGGCCGTCGAGGCCCAGCTCTTCCCGAACCTGCCGATCAAGCGGAAGAAGCAGGACTGCGCCAACGAGCCGCCGTACTACGGCCAGGTCCGCCACGACTACTTCGGATACTACCCGACCTGCTGGCGGAAGTTCCCCGAGGGCTGGGCCTGCCCGTGCCCGAACCCCGAGGCGCCCAACGTCGCGGCCGAGTTCCAGAAGTTAAAGCGGGACGACAAGCCGACCGTGCCGCCGACCGACGAGGAGGGCATGGGGCCCGCGCCGGGCGACAACGCCGCCGGGCCGGGTGCTGGCGACCCCGTCGTCCCGCCCCCGAATCGACCCGGCCCCGGTGCCCGGCCGAATCCCGCCCCGGGCGCGAATGACCCGGGCCTTCCGGCCCTGCCCCCCGCCGACCAGCGGTCGCCCTTCGAACTCGACCCGGCGAAGCCGGCGGCACCGGCCAACCCGCCCGGCGGCGCCAAGCCCCGCGACCCGTTCGAGCCCCCGCCCCGTACCTCGTCGCGTCTCGGCGCCCCGGCGACCCGGCGGGCCTCCTCGCCCGGCAACGCCCCGCAGACCCCGGCGGCCAGCCTGCCCGAGCTGCCGGACCTGGCCGGCACCATCACCCCTGCATCGGGCGACCCCGGCGCCGGCCCCGAGCTGTCCGTCCCCGGCGGCCTCCTGACCGACTCGTCGAACGGCCGGTCGATCACCCTGGGCGCCCCGATGTCGAGCCTGCCGCCGAACGCCACCACGGTCGACGCGGCCTCCGAAGTCGGCAACAACGCTCCGAGCCAGGCCCCGAAGCGTCAGGGGATCATCAGCGGCCTGTTCAATCGCCGCCGCCGTTGAGTTCCTGACCGCGGCCCAATCCACGATGACCGGCCTCGGGGCGAGAGTCCCGAAGGTCGGTCTTCGCGTTCCCGGGCCGTGCGATCAGAGCGTTCGGATCCCCGCCAGGAGCGAATCGACCGTGGCGGGCTCGTTGACCCGGATCAGGCAGGCTGTCGGATAGGGATCCGTCCCATCGATGATGACCTGGCGGTGGTTGGCCCGACGATAGCCGTCGTCGCAGGGCTGGTGGCCGGTGACGAAGAGGTCGGCGTCGATGATCTCGGCGAACCGGTCGACGTTCTCGGGCTCGATGTTCCGGCCCCAGGTGAGGGCGTAGACGCTGCCGCCGCGTGCCATGGCCTCGGGCGGCCAGGTTTCCAGGTCGAGGACCGAGAGGTCCAGGCGGTCGAGGTCAAGTGGATCGGGCACCGTGTGGCAGAGCAGCACCCGGTTCGGCAATCTCACCACCAGGGGCAACGCCGCAAAGAGTTGCAGGTGGGCCTGATAGATCGAATCGGCGTGGGCGCCGTAGGCCGTCCGGATGCCTTGCAAGTAGAGGGCGTTGAGCGCCACCCCGGCCTTGGCGATCGAGCGGCCCGTCAGCTCGGACAGCTCGTGGTTGCCCAGGATGACGTGGACCCGGTCCGGGTACTGGCACTTGAGCGCGCAGACCAGGTCGACGAGCTGGTGCGAGCGATCGCCGCCGTCGTCGGGGTAGGAATGCGGCCCATGGACCAGTTCCTGGAGGACCAGGTGCCGGGTCGGGTTCGCGGCCAGGTCCGAGACCTTCAAGACCTGCCGGAACGCCGGGATGTTCCCGTGGAGGTCCCCGACGACCAGGACTTCGTCCGCCCCCTGGAGGTGCACGACCCCTCCCTTCCGGCCGGAGGTGGCGCGGAAGAGTTCGGTCGCACGTTGGACTGTGGCAAGGACTTTCGTCGGGTCGGGCATGGCTTTGACTTCGAGGGATTCGACCCGGCGGAACCCTGGGGTCTTTGGCTAGTCTACTTGAAATTCGGCCCAGTGAGGGAATTTCGCAACGAAAGCGGAACAAAAACGTCCCGCGGTCGCTCGACATCAGGCGTTGAGTTCGAGAGCCTCTTCCCAGTGCTCGTAGAGACTGGCGAGCTTCGCCTTGAGTTCGGCCTGCTGCTCCTGGGTCGCCTTGGCCTTGAGCGGATCGCGCCAGATCGACGGCTGGGCGAGGCGGTCCTCGATCTCGGCCACCTCGGCCTCCAGCGTCCCGATCTCCTTCTCGATGTCGCCGGGCTTGCGGTAGGGGAACTTCCGCTTGCGACGCTCCGACCTGCCGTCGGCGGGCCGGGTCAGGGCCTCCTGCGCGGCGAGCGCGGCGGCCTGTCGGGCCTTGGCCTGGGCGAGGGCATCGGCCTCCTGATCGGCCAGCCGCTTGTAGGTCTCGTAGTCCCCCTCGATCACCCGGGCCTTGCCGTCGGCGATCAAGAGGATGCGGTCGGCGACCTGGTTGAGGAAGTAGCGGTCGTGGCTGACGACCAGCACGGTCCCCTCGAACTCCCGGATCGAACGCTCCAGTGCCTCGCACGACCAGATGTCCAGGTGGTTTGTGGGCTCGTCCATGATCAGGAAATTGGCCGAGGTCGCCGCGAGCCTGGCGAGCGCGGCCTTGGCCTTCTCGCCGCCGGAGAGCTGACCGACGGTATGGAACGCCAGCTCGCCCGTGAGCCCGAAACGGGCGAGGACGTCGCGGACATCCCCCTCGACCCACGCCGGATCGTCCTCCGGCCAGACGGCGCGGACGACCGTGGTGGACGGGGTCAGCGATTCGAGCCCCTGGTCGTGGTACCCGATCAGCACCTTGTGCCCGAGCTTGATCTCCCCGGCGTCGGGCTTCTCCTTCCCGACCAGGATCTTCACCAGCGTCGACTTGCCCGCCCCGTTCGGCCCGATGATCCCGACGCACTGTCCCCGGAGGATCGACACATTGAGATCATTGAAGAGCGTCTTGTCGAACGCCTTCGCGACCTTCCTGGCCTCGACCACGATGTCGCCGGCGCGGTCGACCTCGCCGAAGCCCATGCGGGGGCCGACGATGTCGCGCATGGTCTCGACCCGCTCGATCCGGGCGAGCTTCTTCTCGCGGTCGTGAGCCTGCTTGGCCCGCTGGCCGGCCCCGTATTTCCGGATGTAGGCCTCGAGGTCGGCGATGGCCTCGGCCTGCTTCTCCGCCTGGCGTTCGAGGACCTTCGCCTTCTCGCTCCGCAGCTTCCAGTACTGGGTGTAGTTGCCGGGGTAGGAGTCGATCTTGCCGTCGAACAGCTCCCAGATCTTGGTGACGACCTTGTCGAGGAAGTAGCGGTCGTGGCTGACGATCAGCATGCCGACCGACTGCCGCGAGAGGTAACTTTCCAGCCAGGTGGTCGTCTCGATGTCGAGGTGGTTCGACGGCTCGTCGAGGAGCATGAGGTCGGGGCTCTCGAGCAGCAGCTTGGCCAGCATCAGCCGGGATTGCTGCCCGCCCGAGAAGGTCTTCGCCGCCCGGTGGAAATCCTCGGTCTTGAACCCGAGGCCGCAGAGGATCTCCTCGATCCGGTGGTCGATCGAGTAGGCGTCCTGATGGTCTAGGCGGTCCCGCAGTTCGTCGTAGCGGCGGGAGGCCCGGGCGCGGTCGTTCTCATCCTCGGCCTCGGCCATCTCGTCGGCGGCCTCCTCGAGCTCGTGCTGGAGTTCGAGCAGTGAGGCGAGGCCCGACTTGGCCACTTCCATGAGCGTCTGGTCGGGCGAGAAGTCCGGCTGCTGCTTGAGCAGGCTGACGCGGATCCCCGGCCGCCTGTAGATGTGGCCGTACTCGGGCTGATCGATCCCGGCGACCAGCTTCATGAGCGTGGTCTTGCCCGCGCCATTGGGCCCGACCAGCCCGATGCGTTCCCCCGCGCGGATCTCGAAGCGGAGGTCGGTGAAGATGGGGTCGCCGGCGTACTGCCGGCCGAGGTCGGTGGCGGAAACCAGGATCATGGGCGGGATGTCTCGGTCGGTCGGCCCGGCGTCGGGCCTCGGGCGCGTCGGCGGTCAACGGGTGTCGTCGAAGGTCCGCTTCTTCCGGAGCATGTGATGATAATGTTGCGCGAACCGGTGCGCCTCGTCCCTGACGTACTGGAGCAGCCGGAGCGAGAACGACCGGCGGCTCAGGATGATCGGCTCGGACCGGCCGGGGACGTAGATTTCCTCTTCCTTCTTGGCCAGCGAGATCAGGGTCGGGGGCGTCACGCCGAGCGACTCGAATGCCGCCAGGGCCGACGAGAGCTGGCCCTTGCCGCCGTCGATCAGGAAGATGTCGGGGAAGGGCTCGTCCTTCTCCTGGAGGCTCTTGATCCGACGGCTGACGACCTCGCGGATCGAGGCGAAGTCGTCCACGCCCTGAACGCTCTTGATCTTGAATCGCCGGTACCCAGGCTTGAAAGGCAGGCCGTCGATGAAGCTCACGAGCGACCCGACCGTCTCGGTCCCGCCGAGGTGGGCGATGTCCACGCCGTCGATCGTCCGGGGCATCTTTTCGAGGCCGAGGGCCTTCTTGAGGCCCTTCAGGCCGCGCTTGGGGTCGACGTAGAAGACCTCGGGCTGGGCGTGCTTGGCGAGGTCGCCCCGGAGGTTGAGGGTCTTGAGCGCCTTGAGCTCGTCGCGGATCCGCGCGGCCTTCTCGAACTGGAGGCCCTTGCTGGCCTCCTTCATCTCGGCCTCCATCTCGGCGATCACGACCTCCTTCTTGCCGTCGAGGAACAGCCGGAGGCGGCGGATGTCATTGCGGTAGGCGTCGCGGTCGATCCGCAGGTTGCAAGGCGCGGTGCACTGGTCGATCGAAGCCAGCAGGCAAGGCCGGAACCACCGCCACCGGGGGTCGTCTTCCTTGATGTCCAGCGAGCAGGTGCGGAACTTGAAGATCTTCTGGAGGACCTGGATCGCACCCCGGAGGCTCCGGGCCCGGGGGAACGGGCCGTAGAGCTTGACGCCCTTCTCATTGGGCTCGCGGGTGAAGTTGACCCGGGGGAAATCCTCGCCGGTGGTGATCTGGAGGTAGGGGAAGGACTTGTCGTCCTTGAGGTCGCGGTTGTGGCGCGGCTGGATGTCCTTGATCAGCCGGGCTTCGAGGAGTAGGGCGTCGACCTCGGAGTCGGCTTCGAGGTAGTCGATGTCGACGACCTCGCCGATCCAGTCCTTGATGCGGGCGTCCTCGGCGGCGGTGTCCTGGAAGTAGGAGCCCGCGCGGTTGCGGAGGTTCTTGGCCTTGCCGACGTAGATGACCCGGCCCTGGGCGTCCTTCATCAGGTAGACGCCCGAGGTCGAGGGGAATCCCCGGACCTTGGACCGGGGGTCGAGGCTGCTCTTCCCTGTTGCGTCGGACATGCGACCCTCGGGCGGCCTTCGCGGGGCGGTTCAGGCGTTGGAGAGCGTGGCGCGGAGGAATTGTTCGATGTCGAAGGCCAACGCGTCAAGTTGCTGATGCGTCTTCTGCTTCCGGGCCGCCAGTTCCTCCAGGTTCGAAACCCCCTCGGTGCCCGTGCGGGCGAAGAGGTAGAACTTGATCTTGGGCTCGGTGCCAGACGGTCGCGCGGCGAATCGGGTGCCGTCGGCCTCGGTCTGGAAGATCAGGAGGTCGCCGGACGGCTCGGGCAGCGGCGAGGTGGCGCCGGTCGTCAGATCCCTGATGGCATGGGCCTTGTAGTCGCGGACCTCGGTCACGGCCAGCCCGCCCATCATCCTCGGCGGGTTCTCGCGGAATGCCTTCATCAGAGTCTGGATCTGGGCCACGCCCTCTCGGCCTTCGAGGGTCTTGTTGATGAGTCGCTCGCCGAAGTGGCCGACCTTGAGGTACTGCTCATCGAGGAATTCGATGACCGTCTTCCCCTTCGCCTTGAGGTCGGCCGCGCACTGTGCGAACAGCAGGGCCGCGATCGACGCGTCCTTGTCGCGGGCGTGGGTGCCCCGGAGGTAGCCGTGCGACTCCTCGAACCCATAGAGGAAACCGTCGGGCCCGTTCTGGTCGATCGCCAGGCCGATCCACTTGAAGCCGACGAGCAGGTTGTCCTCGACCCGGACGCCCTCGAGTTTGGCCAGCGCCTTCGTCATCTGCGTGCTGACGAGGGTCGTGATCATGTACGAATCCGACCGGATCCCGCGCGCCGCCTTGACCTTCTCCAGGACGTAGGCCGCCAGCACGACGCCGATCTGATTGCCGTCGAGCGTGCACCAGTCGCCGCTCGGATCGCCGTTGACGGGGAGGCCGACGCCGATGCGGTCGGCGTCGGGGTCGCTGGCGAGGACGAGGTCGGCGCCGGTGGCCTTCGCCTCCTCGATCGCCGCGCCCAGCGTCTTGGGGATCTCGGGGTTCGAGACGTGGCCGGGGACGTTGGGGAAGTCGCCGTCCTGGGTCCGCTGGGATGCGAGGATGTTCAGATCCTTGAACCCCGCCGCGAGCAGCGACGCCGCGACCGAGGTCTCGCCGACGCCGTGCATCGGCGTATAAACGATCTTGAGGTCACGCGCGTCGCCCAGGCCGGCGTCGCAGACGGCCCGGATGTAGGCGGTGTCCACTTCCTCGCCGACCATGACGATCTGGCCGGCCGTCACGGCGGCGTCGAAGTCGACCTCGGGGATCTCGTGGTCCGAGGCCTTGCGGACGCACTCGATGATGCCCGAATCGTCGGGCGGGAGGACCTGGCCGCCGGTGGCGGCGTAGCACTTGAACCCGTTGTCGGAAGGCGGGTTGTGCGACGCCGTGATCATGATGCCCGCGTCGGTCGCCAGGTGGCGGACGGCGAACGAGAGCAGGGGGGTCGAGCGGACGCCCTGGAACAGGTAGACCTTGAACCCGGCGGCGGCGAGGACCCGGGCGCAGATGCGGGAGAACTCAACCGAGTTGTGCCGGGTGTCGTGGGCGATCACGCACGACCGGGGCGAGCCCGCGCCCTTGCGCCCGGTGACGTAATCCGCGAGCCCGCGGGCACTTTCGCCGATCGTCCGGGCGTTCAGGACGTTAGTGCCGACCGGGTACATCCGGCCGCGACGGCCGCCGGTGCCGAATTCGAGGACGGCGTAGAAGGCGTCGTCGAGCACTTTCCATCGGCCGACGTCGATGTCGTCGACGAGCTTGGGGAGATAGGCGGCGAACGGGGCCTCGGTGAGCCATCGCTTGATGTTCGCGGCGGCGGACGCCGAGAGTTCGCCCTTCGACTCGGCCTCGGCCAGCCGGCCCAACGATTGCGCCACGTCGTTCGTCCCCATCGCTGCGGATCCTCGTTGCAAGTCTCGGGAGCGTCGCCGGGTCGGGGGGCGTTGCGGTCGCCGCGGGCCCCCGGCCGCCCTCAACCTATCGTCGGCCCGGCCGGGTTGGCAAGCCCCTCAAGCCCGACCGGCTTGAGCAAACGCGACGCCCTTCGGTCGCCGTAAGTCCAGACTTGAATCGTTTTTGGAAACGGCAGTCCGTACAAAGAGGCCGTGTAAAAATGGGCGTTTGTCATTCCTGCAGCCCCGGTCCGGATTGCTCCGTCAAGGCCGATTGCAGCGATTCTGGGGTTCTTCTGACGAGGACGGAGCCCGAAAAATTCCGTAAACATCCATCAGATCAACCCTTAAGCTCTTCTGGAGGACTGCAGTTTTTCTCCCGGATTTTCCTTGGCACGGGTCCTGCATTAAGGGCCGTCGCCGTACCGGCAATGAGACTCTCCCCAGCGAGCAAGCCTCTTCCCGTCGGATGGGCCACACGACGCGATCTCCTCCAAGGAGTGGGGGGGTCGAATCCAATCGAAGATACCGGCGCCTCATGAACGGGGCGTACGATCATAGACAAGGAGGTCGCATGTCCAGGCCATCCTCGCAGCGCTGCCTGAACGTCGAGCGACTCGAATCCCGCGAAGTCATGGCCGCCGGGGGCCCGTCGGCCCAGGCGCAATACATGCTGGAGCTGGTCAACCAGGCCCGCACCAGCCCCGGAGCCGCCGCCGAGCGGGTGACGACCAACCTCAGCAAGGACGTCCAGAACACCATCAACTACTACGGCGTGAACCTCGACGCCGCCAAGCGGGACATCGCCGGCTCCCCCGCCCGCCAGCCGCTCGCCTGGAACGGCGACCTCGCCGCCGCCGCCCAGGCTCAGAGCCAGGACCAGGCCAACACCGGCGTCCAGTCCCACACTGGCTCCGATGGCTCGAACCTCGACACCCGCCTGAACCGCGCCGGCTACGACAACCGGGCGAATTCCACCGAGAACGCCTACGCCTACGCCGAGTCGGTCGATCACGCCATGCAGGCCTTCCTGCTCGACTGGGGCGTCCCCGACAAGGGCCACCTCAACAACCTGCTCCAGCCGAACGCGAGCAACGACCAGTCGTTCCGCGAGGTCGGGATCGGCATCGTCAAGACTTCGAACAATGACCTCGGTCCCTACGTGGTGACCCAGGACTTCGGCCGCCAGAACAACTCCGATCCCTACATCCTGGGCGTGGCCTACAACGACAAGAACGGCGACAAGTTCTACAGCCCTGGCGAAGGCGTCGGCGACGTCAACGTCCAGGTGACCAACATCGACAACGGCAAGTCCCAGACCGTTCCGACCTGGGACGCCGGCGGCTACCAGGTCCAGGTCGCCCCCGGCGACTACAAGGTCACGGCCAAGGTCGGCGACCAGGTCGTCAAGTCCGCCGACGTCGTGGTCGGCTCGGACAACCAGAAGGTCGACTTCGTCCTGAGCAATCCCTGGCAGGGTTCGACCCCGCCCGCCCCGCCCGCCCCGAAGGCGACGCCGACCCAGAACGCCCCGGCGCCCGATCAGCCGAATTTCACCGCGCCGCCGATCAAGAACGTCACCCTGTCGGCGACCTCGCAGTCCGCCGGGAACACGACCGCCTCCCAGACGCCGCCCCCGACGAACCTGCCGACCGAAGGCGGGATGATCTCGGGCGCCCTGCCGCTGCTGACCTCCGGCAACGGCGGCCCGAAGCTCGGCTTCATCACCAACTGGAAGGCCTTCCGGGCCCGCAACAACGGCTGAGCCGGATCGACCCCGAGCCCCACCCGAGGCCCGCGTCCGGAATCGTCCGGCCGCGGGCCTCGGCCGTTTCAGGTGCTTGAAAGCGGCCCGGGCCTGACCTACCATTCCACTTGCCACGCGACACCAGGAACTGACCGATCTCCCTGCCCGAGTCCCGACTCCGTGACGATCATCATCAACGGCGAGCCGCGCGAGCTGCCGGACGCCCTCACCGTGTCCCAGCTCCTCGGCCTCCTCGGCGTGAAGCCCGAACACGTCGCGGTCGAGGTCAACCGCGGCCTCGTCCCCCGTGCCCAGCATCCCACCCAGAACCTCCACGAAGGGGACGTCCTCGAAGTCGTCACGCTGGTCGGCGGCGGAGCCGGGTTCGCGATCCCCGACGCCCCCGAGCCGCCCCCGCTCCGGATCGGCACCCACACCTTCCGCAGCCGACTGTTCGTCGGCACCGGCAAGTACGCCACCCTCGAACTCATGCGGGACTGCCTCGCGGCCAGCGGCGCGGAGGTCGTCACCGTCGCCGTCCGGCGCGAGCGGCTGTTCGACAAGTCGGGCCGGAACCTCCTCGAATTCCTCGACCCGGCCCGTTACACGATTCTCCCCAATACCGCCGGCTGCTTCTCCGCCGAGGAGGCATTGAGGACGGCCCGCCTCGGCCGCGAACTCTTGCTGGGCCTGAACAACCCCGGGGCCGACTGGGTCAAGCTCGAAGTCCTCGCCGACACCAAGACCCTGCTTCCGGATCCGGTCGCGACCCTGGAGGCGACGGAGGTCCTGGTGAAGGAAGGCTTCCAGGTCCTCTGCTACACCAGCGACGACCCAATCATGGCTCGACGCCTCAAGGCCGCCGGCGCCTCAAGCGTGATGCCCGCCGGCAGCCCGATCGGCAGCGGCCAGGGGGTCCTGAATCCGAACAATATCCGGATCATCCTCGAAGACCTCAAGGGTGAGGACTCGACGTACCCCGTCATCATCGACGCCGGCGTCGGCACCGCCAGCGACGTCAGCCAGGCGATGGAACTCGGCTGCGACGGCGTCCTGCTCAACACCGGCATCGCGTCGGCCAGGGAGCCCCTCCTCATGGCCCACGCCATGCGGATGGCCCTGGAAGCCGGCCGCCTCGCCTACAACGCCGGCCGGATCCCGAAGAAGCTCTACGCCACCGCCTCTAGCCCGACGGAAGGCATGGTCCAGAGGTAGGGTGTGGTGGCCGGGTCTCGCGGCCTCCGCACCAATCACTACCGAAGATGATCGGTGCGGAGGCCGCGAGACCCGGCCACCACACCCTACGGGTACGCATCCACAGGCCACACTTCTTGGATCAGCAAATCCAGATGGATGCTGAGGAAGTGCGCCACCATCAGAGCCGGTGGTGAAAGTTCGCCGAGCGTGGAGAACACCTTCCAGCTCGACCCGCAGCTGTTGCAGTGTTCGATCCGCCGCCGATCCTTCTCCTCCTCGAGGTAGCGGATCTCGACCCGTTCCGACTTGCCGTCGAGGCAGACCGGGCATCCCAGCCGCGCGGCGGGCCAGCTGGATGCACAGAGGCCGCAGCGGTGGAACCGGCGCTGCTCCAGACCTCGCGACTCGATCAGCAGGCCCGGTCGACCGCATTGGGGGCAGGCGGGATCGTCCCAGATCCCGTCGGGCAGTAAGGCGGATCGGGCCGAAGCCTGCGGTGCCAGCGAGGGGAGCCAGGCGAGTCGGTAGACCGCATCAGGCCCGCTAACGTCCTTCGTCCCGAACCATTCCAGGGGTGAGACGAGGCCGGATGGATCCAGGCCGGCGGACGTGCCCAGGGCGCGAAGGCGTTCGGTCAACTGGCTCCCCGCGACAGGCGGGACCACCTCGAAGCTCGGCGTCCCCGCGATCCAGCCCCCGATCAGGAGGTCTCGATCGACCGGGGCCAGGTCAGGAGTCTCCGCCGGGACGAATGCCTGGATGAGCAAATCTCGCAGTTGACGCCCCGGCTCGGCGAGTTCGGGCCGGGCGGCGGCCTCGCGATCGAGGTCGGCGAGGGCCCGGCCGAGGGGGGAGTTCGGATCGATTGTGGCCGATGGAGGGCGTCGCCATTTCCCGATCATCGGCGACGCCTCTCGCGCGGTTCGTCGGCCTGGAGGGCCTCGTCGATGAAGAAGGCCCAGGATGCGGGCGAGCTTTTGGCGAAGAGCCAGTCCTCGCGGAACGCCAGGGCCAGCGCCCGGGTGGGGCCGCTGGGTTCGCCTATCTCGCGGAGGATCTCGGCCAGGGCGTGGTCGAGCGCATCGGCCTCGGGGTCGAGGGCGGCGATGCGGTCGAGCAGGGCCCGTCGGATCGACGCGCCGGCGATGTCGGCCTGCTGGTCGCGCGCCCGGTTCCGCGGCGGGGTGTCGTCGCGGGCGAGCATCAGGAGGGCCAGGTCCCTCGGGCGTCGGTCGTTCATCGCACGGGCCCCGTGATCGGCTTCGAGCCGTCGACCTTCGAGCTGAGGCCGATCGGCTTCGACGGGTAATTGCCCCTATCGCCCCCGGAACCGCCGTCGCGGGGGCGTCCGTCCTCCGGGCTCTTGCAGCCGGCGAGGGCCAGGATCATCAAACCGATGCCGATCCGTCGCATGCCTCACCTCGACCCGTGGAGGAACGGACCCGGCATCCCGACGACCGCGAACCGCAGCGCGAACCCGCCGAGCAGCACCAGGATCGAGGCCAGCGTCACCTTGCCCTCCCAGCGGATCCGGTGGAGGAGAACCGGCGAGAGAAGACCTACCGGGACCACGAACGCCGGCACCAGCACGCCCGGCCAGTGCGAGACGGCCTCCAGCGTCGGCGACCCGAGCGAGCCGAAGTATGTGCCGATCAGCAGCAGTTCCAGGCCGATCGCCCAGCGGTCGAGGCGTTCGAGACGACCCAGCACCGAGTGCGGCACATCCCTCAAGAGATGCCGCGACGTTAGCAGGATGGCCGCGATCCCCGTCGAGGCCGCCGAGGCGAGGAACAGCGAGCCGAGCCATGGCGTCTCGGACCACGTCGGCTGGTTGGTCGCCGCCAGCAAGACGCCGGTGTAGGATCCGACGAAGAAGGCCGCGAGCGAGCCGCCGACCGCCAGCGCCCGCCCGAGCCATCCCTTGCGGATCCGGCAGACCAGCCCCTGCAACGGCCCGAGCGAGATCCAGCCGTCCTCGGCCATGACCCCGAAGAAAGACCAGGCCGCGAAGCCGCCGAAGAGGCTCAGGCCCCACGATCCGACGGACATCGGCGACCACCACTTGAACATCGGCCAGAAGGTCCGCGACTGGATCAGCATGTGCCAGAACCGCTCGGGCCGGTTCAGGTCGATGATCAGCAGGAGCCCGCAGACCGAGAGCAGGGGCAACGCCAGGTACTCGGCGGCCCGAAGCCCGCGCCGGTCGTCCTCGTCGCCGAACAGGTTCGCCAGCGCGAACATGGCGTACGAGCCGGCGGCGATCCCGCCCAGGAAGAAGTACCAGATGATATACGAATGCCACTCGGGGTCGGCGACGTAGGGGTCGAGCGTGTTCATGCCGACGCCCCCGACTCCGCGTCCTTCACCGCCTTCTTGCGACGCCCGAAGGTGAGGAATGCCCCGGCCGCGATCACCAGAGACGCGGCGATGCTCCGGAATGAACTCGGCCAGACCTTGCGGCTCGGCAGCTTCGCCTGCTCGGCCGTCGGCAGGCCGTAGGTCGAGGGGGGATCCATCAAAAGATAGAAGGCATTCAGGCCGCCGAGGATTTTGTCGTCCTCGCCATACAGATAGGCGTCCGACGCTCCGAGTGAATGGAGGTGCGACACCCGCTCGCGGGCCTCGCGTCGGAGTTCCTCGATGGGACCGAACTTGATGGATTTCGTCGGGCAGGCCTGGGCGCAGGCGGGGGTCATGTTGTTCTGGAGACGGTCGTAGCAGAAGGTGCACTTCTGGGCGACGTGCTTGCGGGCGCTGACGTGGATCACGCCGAAGGGGCAGGCGGTGATGCAGTCGCGGCAGCCGTTGCAAACCGGTTCCTGGATGTAGACCGTGTCGAACTCCGTGCGGACGATCGAGCCGGTGGGGCAGACTTCAAGGCAGGGGGCGTTGACGCAGTGCTTGCAGACGTCCGACATCATCAGCCAGCGGCCTTGCGAGCGGTCCTCGCTGAACTGCTCGACGAACTTGACGTGCCGCCAGTCGACGTCGGAGAGGCTGACGGTGTTGTCGTAGCTCAGGCCCGAGAGCGGGACCTGGCCGCCGTCGCGCGCGGGCAGGGCGTTCCACTGGTGGCACGCCACCTCGCAGGCCTTGCAGCCGATGCAGATGCTCGTGTCCGTGAAGAACCCGACGGCCGTCGCCATGATCGCGCCCCGCCTGCCTGGCCCGAGGATCGTCCCGGTTCGAGTCTACAATGCGCGGGCAGGCTCGGCCAGTCACGGAGCAAGACCCATGCCCCGTCCTTGCGGGCGGGGCATGGGTCCGCGATCTCAGCCCTTGATGACGCCGACCGGCCGGAGCCGGGCGACCTTCTTCGAGATGCCCGCCTCGTCCACGACGTCGACGACGAGGTCGACGTCCTTATAGGCGGCGGGCTGCTCCTCCGCGAGGCCCTTGTGGCCCCGGGCCCTGGCGATGATGCCCAGGGCGTCGAGTTCCTTGTCGATCCGGCGGCCCTGGGCCTGCCGGACGGCGGCCGTCCGACTCATCGCTCGGCCGGCGCCGTGGCAACTGGTGCCGAACGACTGGGTCATGCTGCCCGGCTGCCCGGCCAGGACCCAGCTCGCCGTCCCCATGCTGCCGGGGATGATGACGGGCTGTCCGACCTTCTGATAGATCTCCGGCACCTCGGGGTGGCCCGGCGGGAAGGCCCGGGTCGCCCCCTTGCGGTGGACGCAGACCTGCTTGATCACGCCGTCGACGTCGTGGTCCTCGAACTTGGCGATGTTGTGGGCGACGTCGTAGATCAACTCCAGGCCGAGTTTCTCCCAGGAGGTCTCGAAGATCCTCGCGAAGACCTCGCGGGCCTGGTGGGTCAGGAGCTGACGGTTGCACCAGGCGTAGTTGGCGGCGGCCCGCATCGCCCCGATGTAGTTCTGGCCTTCCGGGCTACGCACCGGGGCGCAGGCGAGCTGCCAGTCGGGGAGCGTGAAACCGTACTTCTGGGGCGCATTCTTGAAGATCGCGAGGTAGTCATCGCAGACCTGGTAGCCCAGCCCGCGCGAGCCGGAGTGGATCAGGACCGTGATCATGCCCGCTTCCAGGCCCATGACCTTCGCCGCCTCCTCGTCGATGACGCGGTCGACGACCTGGACTTCGAGGAAGTGGTTGCCCGACCCGAGCGTGCCGCACTGGTCGTAGCCGCGCTGATAGGCCTTGTCGCTGACCCGATCCGGATCGGCCCCGTCGAGCCGTCCGAAGGCCTCGGTGTGGGCGATGTCCAGCTCGGTTCCCCAGCCCTTATCGACGACGTACCGGGCCCCGTCCTCCATCAGCTTCGCGAGCTTGGGCTTGTCGAACAGGTACTTGCCCGACTGCCCCACGCCGGCGGGGATGTCGCGGAAGAGCTGATCGACGAGCGGGCGGATGCGGTGCTTGACGTCGTCCCAGAGCAGGTTCGAGCGGAGCAGGCGGACGCCGCAGTTGATGTCGTAGCCGACGCCGCCGGGGGAGATCACGCCCCCCTGCTCGGGGTCGGTCGCCGCGACGCCGCCGATGGCGAAGCCGTAGCCCCAGTGGATGTCGGGCATCGCGATGCTGGCCTTCTGGATCCCTGGCAGGGTGGCGACGTTCGCGACCTGCTCGGGGCCCTGGTCGCCTCGGATCTGCTGGATGAGCTGATCATTGGCGAAGATCAGGCCGTCTACGCGCATATCCTCGCGATACGACTTCGGGATCCGCCACTGGCAGCATCCCGCCTTTTCCAGCGGTCCCTGGAATGCACCCTTACCGCTCATCATTCGCTCCGATCGCACAAGAGGGGGCCGGTCACGTCAGGAGGATGGGGTCGTCTTGCGTCCCCGCCGGGCCCGATTCTGATCTTGTTGTAGGTGCCGGTGCAGACACCGCACGTCCCGGGATGTTCGCGCGGTTGGGGACGTACGGGCCGACCTCGCCGAGGAACTGGATCTCGCCGCCGACGGGGTCCGGCACGAGTTCGGCGGGGGGACGTTTCGCGGGCGTCTCCAGGACCAATTCCCCATCGATCCCGATGCCGAGGCGTCCCCGGCAGAGCGAGCAGCGATATCCGACCGCCCGCATCGACTTCCGGCCCACCCTGTAGATCGGCCGGAGCGAGCGGGCGTCGCATGTCGGGCACTTCGGGGGCCAGCCGTCGTCCTCGCCCCGCCACCATCTCCGGACCGCCATCGTCATCGGCCAGAGGGCGAACTGCGAGATCGCGAGCGAGAGCGGCACGAATGCGATGGCGAGCACCGGCGCGTCGGACGGCTGGGCGATCCGGGCGAGGAGGCCGAGGATCACGCCCGAGTACGCCGTGACCGTCATCACGCCGCCGAGGCTCTTCCAGGGGGATGCGGCCGCTCGACTCACGCGGGTTCCTCCCTCTTCATCGCTTCGACCGCAGGAATGCGAACAGGTCGGACACTTGCTCGGGCGTCAGGTCCTTCTCCAGGCCCTCGGGCATCAGCGACTTCCCCGACCCGGCCATCCGCTCGATATCCGCGCGGGGGACGACCTCCTCGCGTCCCTCCTGCCCCCGGACCGTGATCGCCGAGGCCGTCTCCGAGGTGATCAGACCGCTGAGCGACCGGCCATCCTTCAGTTCGACCAGATACTGGACATACCGTGACTCGAACGCGCGATTGGGGTCGAGCAGGGCGATCAGCAGGGCCTCGTCCGCCTTCTCCTTGAGCGCCCCGAGGTCCGGGCCGACCTCGACTCCGATCGTCCCGAGCCGGTGGCAGGTCCCGCAACGCATCCGGAACGCGGCCTCGCCGCGCTTCACGTCTCCGTTCGCGGTCAGGGCCTGCCTGTAGCGGTCGAGGATCGCCTGGCGGGATTCGGATCCGTCGCGGAACACCAACCGGGCCCGCTTGACCCGATCGGGCGAGGGCAGGCCGAGCAACCGCGCCCGGTGCGCCGGCCCGATCTCCGAGGCCGGGACGCAGGTGTCTTCGAGCGACGAGAGCAACTGGTCGGTCCAGACCTCGCGGCTCAGAAGGGTCTCGACGGCCAGGTTCCGCAGGTTCGGGGTGAGCCCCGGCCAGGCCGCCAGGAGCATCTCCGCAACGCGACGGTCGCTGGTCTTCGAGAGGGCCTCGATCGTCCCCTTCTGGATCGCGACGGGCACCTGGGGGCGGAGCAACTCGCGAAGTTCGGGCCGGAGGTTCTCTGACGCGGCCAGGAGCTTGAGGGCGGCGCGTCGGTCGATCTCGGCCGCCTGGGGGTCGAGGGCCAGCGACTTCGCCTCGGTGCCCAGTCGCGCCAGCGAGTCCCTGGCCGGCGGCGACAGGGCATTCGGCCTCCCCTGGGCCTGTTCGAGCATCAACGCCCCGGCCGCGAACCGCCAGGAGCCCGCCGCATCGGGACGGTTGAGCTGGGCCAGAAGCTCGTCCCAGCCGGAGCCGCCGGCGAGCACCTGGCCCACCAGCGCCTCCACCAGCCCGGTCGGCGGGCCCTGGATCGGCGATTTCTCGAAGAGCCGGGCCAGCAGGGCGGGGCCGTGGCGGTCGGCCGAGATCAGGACGGCCGTCCGGGTCCAGGGGTCGTCCTTGTCGCGCAGGGCGATCCTCGCGAGGGCCTCGGCATTCTCGGGCCCGTCGAGTTCGCCGAGCCGGAGGGCGACTTCGAGCCGGACCTCGGGGTCGGGGTCGTCGGCGAGCATCCGGAACCGGCCGGCGAGCGTCGCGGACGTTCTGGCGGCCTCAACTCCCACGGTCAACGCCGCGCGCTTCACCTGAGGGTGGGAGTCGGACAGGGCATTGAGCAACAGGTTTTCATCCAGCGACTTGAGGCAGGACAGCGTCCATAGCGACTGGAGCCGGGCCTTGGGGTAGCGGCTCTGGATGGCGACGTCCTTCAGTTTGGCGACGGCGGAGGGGCTGGATTTCTCCAGCAACAGCCTCTGGGCCGTATCCCGCTTCCAGCCGCTGGCCGAGTCGAGGGCATCGACGAGCTGCTCCGGGGTCAGACCGGCGAGACTCGGGATCGGGCGGGTTCGCTTGCCGGTGGGGACGACCCGGTAGATTCGGCCTTTGTCCGAGCCGGCGCGGAGATCGAGCGTCTTCTGCCAGTCGGGCGGGATCCATTCCGGATGCTCGATGACGGCCCGGTACATGTCGGCGATCCAGAGGGCGCCGTCGGGGCCGGTCTTGAGCATGGTCGGGCGGAACCAGGAGTCATTGGAGGCGAGGAACTCGGTGCCCGCCTCGTCGTCGGGCTGCTTGCCGATCCACGCGGATCCCTGGGGTTCGAGCACCAATCGCCGGACGAGGTTGTGTACGGGCTCGGAGACGAACAGGCTCGTGGCGAAGGCGTCGCCGAAGAGTTCGTCTCGGTAGGGCGTAGGGCTGTTAGCCGAGGTGACGTGGTTCGCGCGGCCGGGCTCGTTGAAGCGGGCGAGCGTCTTGCTGGCGGGGTAGACGCGGGTCTCCCGGGTCAGCACCTGCCGCGGGCTGCCCGTGACGGCCTTCCGATTCCGCCCGAGGTCACGCTCGGTCAGGACGTACTGCCAGCCCCAGCTCGGATTGTTGTTGCCGAACCAGCGGCCCCAGTCGTCGCGGTGCCGGCCGAACTGGGTCTGGCCGCTCTCGGGCTCGAAAAGGCGATGCTCGGGGTCGAACCGGAAGTCCCGGCCGCTGATCGAGACGTTGAGATTCGGGTTCTCTCGGCTCCGGATCTGGCCGCCGCTGTCGCCGTTGGCGCCATAGATCCAGCCGTCTAGGCCGTAGTCGAAGCCGTTGACCCGATGCTGCTGATTCCCGGGGTGGAAGCCGGTGAACGGGATCTGTATCAACTCCGCGTGGCCGTCGCCGTCGGAGTCCTCGACGTACAGGATGTTGGGGGCACAGGCGACCAGGGCACCTCGCTTCCAACAGATCAAGCCGGAGGGGAATCCAAGTCCCTGGACCAGCGTCGTCGCCTTGTCATATCGGCCATCGCCGTCGGAGTCGCGGAGGATCCTGACGCGGCCCCCTTCCTTGCCCTTGCCGTCGAGGCCGAGGGGATAATCGCCCATCTCCAGGACCCAGAGCGAACCGTCGGCCGCCCAGTCGAAGGCGATCGGGTCGGTAACCAAGGGCTCCGAGGCCATCAGCTCGATCTGGAAACCCGGGCGGATCCGGAACGATTTCAGGGCCTCCGCGGGAGACATCGGCGGCGGCAGCGGTTCCTGCGCCGGGACCGCGGGGACGAGTCCCGCGATGAAGACCAGCGCGATGGCGATCCGGGCGAGGCGTCTCAAGGCGGTCACTCCGTTGAAGACCTGGGCTCGGTTCTCCAGGGTGGTCCAACCGTCGGTCGTTGGCAAGACTCGGATCCCCCGGCGCCGAAATTCCCGATCTACGATATTCTTCGTGGACTCCGACGTTTGTCCGGGTAGCCTGGAGAGGATTGGCGATTGGTGTTAAGACGGAGGGCGTCGAAATGGGCCGGAACTTCTGCTGGATCCTGTTGCTCTCGCTGGCGACCTCGGCCCAGCAGGCCGTCGGGCAGGGTGAGCCGTTGCCGCCGACGTTGACCGGGATCTTCCCCCCGTCGGCGAACGTCGGCCTATCGACCTGGGCGATTTACGGGCGCAACCTCAATCGGGCCCGCACCTTGAGCGTCAGCGGGTCGGGGGTCGAGGTCCGATCATTCGAAGCCAGAAGCGATAACGAGGGCGTGGCGACTGTGCTGGTCTCCGGCGTCGCCGCGCCCGGGATCCGCGAGGTCCGGGTCGACGGGCCGGACGGGGTGTCGAACCTCCTCCTGGTCCGGGTCGAACCGTTGCGGCTCATGATCGAGACAGAGCCGAACGACCGGGCGGCTGCGGCGACGGAAGTGGCCGTCGGCTCGGCGCTGGCCGGTGTCCTCAAGCCGCAGGATGTCGACTTCGCGCGGGTGAAGGGTGAGCCGGGGCAACGGGTGACGCTCGACCTGGTCGCCAGGCGATTGGGGATGGCCATCTCGCCCGTGCTGACCGTGACCGACGCGCGGGGGCATGCGATCCTCCAGGCCCGTGAGTCGCTCGGGGTCGAGCGCGACGCCAGGGCCTCGGTCGTCCTGCCGGCGGACGGGGTCGCGATCGTCGAGGTCCGCGACAACATTTATGGAGGCTCCGACCGGACGGGCTACCTGCTCCGGGTCGATCCGGACCCATTCGCCACGGGGATGTTCCCTCTGGCGATCCCGGCGGGGAAGGAGTCGGACGTCAGCGTCTTGGGGGGGAGCCTGACAGCCCCGATCGTACGGAAGATCAAGGCCGCTGGTACGCCGGGCGGTTGGATCGCGTTGGGTTCGTTCGGAGAAATTTCCCCCACAGGTCGGGTCCTGATTGCGGGCCCCGACGACCTGACCGAAGGCCCCACCGCCTCCGACGGGATTTCGGCCCCCGAACTCCGACCGGGGTTGGCCGTCGATGGTCGGCTCTCGGCCCCAGATGAGGTGGATCGCTACCGCCTGCGGGGCAAGCAGGGCGACCGCATCCGACTCCAGGTGCACGCGACCCGGCTCGGGTCCTGGCTCGACTCGGTCCTGACGGTGAAGAACGCGAAGGGCGAGACGGTCGCCGAGAATGACGACCTCGGGGACGCCAACCGCGTCCGGAGGCAGCAGGGGGTCAACAACCAGGGATTGCAGGAACTGCCGCCCGACAGTGTGGTCGACCTGACGTTGCCGGAGGACGGGGTCTTCACGGTGGAGGTCGCCGACCGCTTCGGCGCGGGGGGGCCGGAGTATGCCTATCGGCTGGCCGTCGGCCAGCCCCGGCCCGATTTCAAGGTGACGATGCTCCTCGGCAACCCCGCCGCCGGTCAGCAGGTGCAGGGGCTCCGGAAGGCGGCCAACGTCCGGCTGCCCACGGGCTACATGGGGGTCTTCAACGTCAAGCCCGGGGAGACCGTCGCGGTGGACTTCCTGGTGACGCCCGAGGGCAGGCCGGGGCCCATCGAGATCCGCGCGGAGGGTTTGCCGGAGGGCGTCACGGCGGACCCGGTCACGGTGAAGTTTCCTAACGGGCCGTCCACTTCGACCACCCCGCTGGACCCGACGGCCGACCGGATCGTCCTGAAGGTGACGAAATTCGCCGCGCCCGGGCTGTCGCAATGGCGGCTGGTCGCCACGGCGAAGCCGGCCGGATTGCCCCCCATCGTCCACCACGGCGAGGCGGTGATCGGCCTCGACCCCTCGAACCTGGCCGGCGGGGCCCGGCCGGTGACGCGGACGATCGACGCCTTCCCGCTGCGGGTCAAGGGCGAGACGCGCCGGATGTTCGTCGGCCCGCCGGGTCCTCCGCTCCTCCTGCCGATCATGGTCGCCGGCCCGCTACTCCAGGGGGACACAATGAACCTGGTCCTGCGGTTCGACCCGCCGATCCAGGATCCCGAGTCCGTCCGGTTCCAGGCCGAGGCGATCGGCGAGGGGGTCGCCGCGTCGACAGTCGTGACCACCGACGTCAGCCGGGCCGACGACGAGGGCGGGGGGACCGACCTGCAGGTCCGACTGAAGGCCTCGCCCGACTCGAAGCCGGGCCCCCGCTCGGTCCGTCTCGAAGTCCGGCCCGGGAAGGGGAAGGTTTACCGCCTGATCGTCCCGATCCAGGTCAAGGTCCCGATCGAGCTGACGGTGGCGTCGGGGACCGTCGGGATTGCGACGGGAAAGTCTGTTGGGTTGCCGGTGAAGGTCAAGCGGTTGCCGGGCTGCGAGGCGGAGGTTGAACTGAAAGCCGAAGACCTGCCCCCGGGCATCCGGCAGGTGGGCGAGGCGATCGTCGAGCCGGAGATGGATTCGGCGACGATCCGGCTCGAGCTGGCACCGGGGCCGCCGGGGCCGCCGAAGGACGGATCCTTCCAGATTGGAGCGGTTGTGCACATGCCCGGGGGCCGCGTGCGCGTCGTTTCGCCGATTCGACCGATCCTCCGGCGGATTGCTGCCGATGAAAAGGGAGAGACCGGATCGAATAACGGCGTCGGGGCGGGCGTCCAGCCTTGAGGCCCGCCCGGATTCCCCTCGGGGAACCGCCGCCGTCACTTCCGATCCGACGCGCAACTTACGTTCCCCAAGACAGGTCCGGCCGCTCGCGGCCATCCCGAGGCCGCCGGCCCCACCTCCCGAGGCCTGGCGTCCCGCCGAGAAAGGTCCAAACGATGCGTTGGCAGCAGCTTAGCCTGGCCCGGGCCTGGTCGGCCGCGGGCGTCCTGGCTGGTCTCATGGTCGGGGGCGCCGCCGTCGCCGATCAGCCGAAGGCCCCGTTGGCTGGCGACACCGTCAAGGTGCTCGAGGCCAAGAAGTCGGGCGCGATCCAGGTCGACCTCCGCGGTCAGGGCCAGGGCAAGGTCAAGCTCGGCCTCAAGAACACGACCGACAAGGCCCTGAACGTCGTGATCCCGCCGGGCATGGTCGCCGCGGCCGCGACCGGCCAGGGCGGCGGCTTCCAGAACATGGGCCTGGGCGCCCCGACGAACCGCCCCGGCGCGTTCGGTCAGTTCCAGGGCAATAACAACCAGGCCGGCTTCCGCTCTGTCCCGGTCGCCGCGACCGCCCCGGCCGTCGCCGTGCCGGCCGGCCAGTCGGTGGACATCGAAGTCCCGGCCGTCTGCCTCAACTACGGCCTGCCGACCCCGACCGCCAAGGACAAGTTCGACCTGGTCGACGTGGACGACTACACCCGCGACGCCCGCCTCCGCAAGGCCCTCCGGAGCCTCGGCACGCTGGGCACCGGCCTCGGCACCGCCCAGGCCGCCGTGTGGAACGTCGCCAACAACGTCCCGTTCGAGATGATGATCGCCAAGGGCGACAAGAGCCTGAATCGGCACGAGGTCGCCCTCGCCGCCCGGTTCGTCGAGGCCCTCGACGCCTCCGTCGGCAGCGACCTGGTGGACCCGGCCTACCTCACCGAGGGCCGGATCTACATCACCCTCAAGGGCGAAGGTAGCGCCGCGAAGGACCTCAAGCGGATCACCGACAGCCTCGAAGGCGTCCGGGTCCTCGGCCTGCCGGTCCGGCTCACCGCCGGCGACGCCCTGCCCGAGACCTCCGCCCCGGCCATGCACCTCGTGGTCAACCTGGCCCGCGGCATGAACGGCGAGACCCGCGGCAAGGTCGGCGTCCAGGTCGCCAACGACTTCGGCCCCTCCGAGTGGCTGAGTTGGGGCTCCGCGAATCTGACCGAGAAGGCCAGCCCCGAGCTTCTCGACGGCGTCGCCTTCGCCCGGGCCCTCGACAAGGCCCTCGCCCAGAACTTCGTGACGGTCAAGACCGTCAAGCGCGGCGACAAGGGCCTCACGGTCAAGATCGAGAACAAGCTGCCGTTCACGATCTCCCATGCGACGATCAAGTCGGGCTCGTCGGCCGGCTCGGTCGCCGAGGTGGACACCCTGGGCGTCGGCCCCATGCGGTCCGGTGTCGCCGTGATCGAGGGGACCACCGCCTCCGTCGATCGCGTGAGCGTCAACGGCCTGTGAGTTCCGAACAGGCTCGATGAGCCAGCCGAGGCCGTCCCGTTCTCCCCGGGGCGGCCTCGTTCGTTTTCGAAGCGGCCTCGACGATTCGCAGCGCGGCCACACTACCCAAATTGACAGCCGTCCTTGCCTTCGAGGGCTTCCGCGTTACGATCTAGTAAGGACTTACGCTGATCCTTCGGAGGTCGCGGCGCGATGGAGGAATGCCGGCGGGTCTACTTCTCGGGCCGGGTGCAGGGGGTCGGATTCCGGGCGACGACGAGGCGGCTGTCGGCCGCCTTCGAGGTCGGCGGATGGGTCCAGAACCTCCAAGATGGACGGGTCGAATTGCTCGTCCAGGGGCCTGTGGAGGACGTCGGTCGCTTTCTCGAAGCGCTTCGGCGGGAATTCGAAGGAAAAGTGCGAGGGGTGGAGGAAATCGTCGAACCATTCGACCCGGAGCGTCGTAAGGGCGTCACCATCCGGTCCTGATTCGCGGTGATCGCCCGCATCCTCCTCGTCCCGAGAACGTGTTCCCATGAAATCCCTTACCATCGCCTTCGCGACGGCCAAGGAAGCCATCCGTCAACCCGCATTCTTCGTGCTCGCGGGGATCGCGGGCCTGTGGCTCATCTTCTCGATCTTCGTCGCCTACTTCACGTTCGGCGAAGACATCAAGATGTACAAGGACACGGGCCTCACGACGATCTCGTTCTCGTGCCTGCTCCTGGCGCTCCTGACGTCGAGCTCGACGGTCGCGGAGGAGATCGAAGGCAAGACCGCGATCACGCTGCTCTCGAAGCCGATCAACCGCCGCCAGTTCATCTTCGGGAAGTTCCTGGGGATCGAATTCGGCGTCTTCCTCCTCTATCTGATCCTCGGCACGATCTTCTGCCTCGGCGTGTTCTACAAGTACTCGTATGACCTCCGCGAGGGGGCCCAGGCCGCCGAGGGGGCGAAGCAGATCCTGCAGGTGGTCCAGGTTTTGCCTGGCCTGACCCTGGGCTTCTTCGAGGTGACGGTCCTGACGGCGGTGAGCGTCGCGATCTCGACCCGGATGCCGATGCTGGTGAATCTGGTCGTCTGCATCTCGATCTTCTTCCTTGGCCACCTGACCCCGATCCTCGTCGCCGCGACCTCGAACGGCCAGGCTAACGAGCTCGTGAGCTTCATGGCCCAGCTCTTCGCGTTCGGCCTGCCCGACCTCGAGTTCTTCAACGCCAGCCCGGCGATCTCGACCGGTGCGGTGATCCCGTGGGGTGCGTACGTCCTGCCCGCGTTGGGCTACTGCCTGCTCTACAGTGGTGCGGCGCTGCTCTTCGCCTTCCTGCTGTTTGAAGACCGCGACCTGGCGTGATCGCCGGGACGGAGCGTGGTGCGTCGCCGGCCGGTGCCGGCGATGCGACCAGGCCGGGGCGGTCGGGGGGCGAGGGCGGTTCGGCCGCCTGGAGGTCTTCTGGCCGTGAAACACGCAGCCTTCGCTCGCGCAAGGAAGCTCCTGGCTGATTCGAGGATGGCAAGCTCCTGGGCGAAGATCCTCGGCGTCCTGCACGCCCTGACCTTGCTCAAGTTCCTGACGGTCGCGACGCTGCTCGTCGCCCTCGTGACCACCGGCGGTGCCGGCCGGTTCCCCGCCTCCGTCGCGCAGAACCTCCCGCCCTGGGCCCAGAACAAGCTGACCCCCGCCGGCTCCGAGGTCGTCCTCGAAGACGCGGGGGTCTTGCCGTTCTTCATCGCCAGCCAGGTCGAGGCCAACTCCATCCACGCCGGCTTGGGGCGGCTCGGGATGTTCTGGGCCACAATCTTCCCGACCCTCCGCAACAACCTCGGGGCCCTCTCGACCCTGCTGGCCGGGCTACTCCTGGTCGCCTTCTTCGCCTGGCTGATCCGCCAGTTCCGGAGGCGGATGATCGTCCGGGGGGCGTGCGGCGTCGCGGCGAGCCTGAGGCGTCAGATCCACCGGCAGATGTACCGCCTCGGCCAATCCTCGTTGCCGACCGAGGGCACCAGCCCGGTCGTGAACCTCTTCACCCGCGAGGTCAACGACATCCGCGACGGGCTCATCGCCGACCTGGAATTCGGCTGGCGGACGCCGACGCTCATCGTCGGGCTGCTGCTCCTCGCCCTCGGCATCTCGCCGGTCTCGACCCTCTTCATCCTGGCCCTCGGCGCCCTCGTTGGTTACTCGGTCCGCTACCTCGACGCCTCGGCCCGTGCCCGCTCGGTGAGCGCGACGCGTGACGCGGCGATCCAGCTGTGCCTGCTGCAGGAAGACCTCGGCCGGCTCCGGACCGTCCGGGTCCACGGGATCGAGGAAGTCGATCGTCACCGCTTCGACGAGCACCTCGAACGGTTCGAGGAGGCCGACGCCCGCCGCCTGCTCTCCGAGACGCGGATCTCCCCTTCGACCCGCCTGCTGATCGTCGCGGCCGGGCTGGTCGCCGTCGGCCTGCTGTCGTACGGCGTGGTGGTGAAGGGCAACTCGGCGGCCTCGGCGCTGGCGCTCATCGTGGCGTCGGCCGGCCTGATCGCTCCCGTGCTGGAATTCCAGTCGCGCAAGAAGGCCCTGGCCCAGGCGAGCCGGGCCTCGTCGGCGATCTTCGAGTACCTCGATCGTTCGTCGGAACTGCTCCAGAACGCCGGCGCGCAGTTCCTCCAACCGATCCAGAAGAAGATCTCGTTCGAGAACGTCACGCTGACCAACTCCAGCGGCAAGACGCTCCTCGAAGGGCTCTCGCTGGAGATCCCGGCCAAGTCGCGGACGTCGATCCTCTGCCTGGATCAGGAGGCGAGCGAGGCGCTGGTGTGCCTGATTCCCCGGCTGATCGACCCGGAGGTCGGCCGTGTGCGGATCGACGGGATCGACCTCCGCGAGGTGACGCTCGAATCGATCCGGGCCCAGGTCTCCACGGTGCTCCAGGCCGACCTGGTCTTCACCGACTCGGTCTTCAACAACATCGGCCTGGGGGACGCGAGCTTCGACCTCCCCAAGATCATCGCCGCCGCCAAGGTGGCCCATGCCCACCAGTTCATCCAGGACCTGCCCGACGGCTACGACACCGTCATCGGCCCGCTCGGACAGTACCTGACCACCGACCAGCAGTACCGCATCGCGCTGGCCAGGGCCTACCTGCACGATCCCTCGACGGTGCTCATCGAAGAACCCTCGACCCCGCTCGGCGATGAGGTCAAGCAGCTCCTCGACGACACGATCACCAGGCTCGCGGTGAACCGCACGCTCATCTTCATCCCCCACCGGCAGTCGACGATCCGCTCCAGCGACCAGATCGTCGTCCTGAATAAGGGGAGGGTCGAGGCCGTTGGCTCGCCGAACGAGGTCCACCAGGCGAGCAAGCTCTACCGACACATTCAGTATCTGGAATTCAACCCCTACGTCCGCAGCGACGTGGAGCCGGAACTCGTGCCGGCGTGAAATTCATGGATAATGGGTGATGGGTAGTGGGTGACGGCTTGGTCGTGACTGAGCTTTGTCAGTTTTCCCTTGAATCATCACCCATCACCCATCAATCCTCAGGCCCACTGATCGACGGTCGGCTTGATGACCAGCTCGGGAACGTGGGCCCGGGGGTGGAGTTCAACCATGAACCGGACGGCGGCGGCGACGTCCTCGGGCTGGAGGATGATCTCCCGGCGCTCCTGGCCGACGGGGACCGGCCGGGCGTCGAGGATCGGCGTGTTGACTTCACCGGGATAAATCACCGAGGAGCGCACGCCGTCCTTGCCGACCTCGTTGGCGACCGTGAGGGCGAACCCGGCCTGCCCGAACTTCGAGGCTGAGTAGCCCGAGCCGCCGAGGACGCTGGCCCGCAGGCCGGCGATCGAGGCGACCTGGATGATCAACCCCACCTTCCGCTCGCGCATGGCGGGCAGGAAGGTGTGGACGAGGTTGTAGGCCCCGGTCAGATTGGTGTTGATCATCAGGTCCCAGTCGGCGGGCGAGAGCTTGTCGATGGTCCGTTCGCGAACGTTCGTGCCAGCATTGCAGACCAGGACGTCGAGCCCGCCGAAGGTCGAGGCGATCGTCTTGCCGAGTTCGGCGACGTCGGGTCGGTCGGCGACATCGAGCGAGTGGACCGAGACCGAGTCGGTCGGGGCGATCCCCTGCTCGACGATGAGCGTCTTCGTCCCTTCGAGTTTGGCGGCGTCGCGGCCGACGATGGCGAGCCGGAAGCCCATCCGCGCCAGCTCGATGGCGACCCCTCGTCCGATCCCACTGCCGGCGCCCGTCACGAGGGCGGTTTTCTGAGGTTGCGACACGACCCACCTGCTGAAGTCTGGAGTTGCTAGCCAGTCCCGGCCGGGCCGTCCCGACCGTTCGGAGAGAGCCGACCCAACGCCGATCGGCCCGAGCGCCTCAAGGGTGCTCGGGCCGACGAGGGTCGTTCCATCCCTGGAACCCGGATCTTACTTGACGAAGCGGGCCTTCGATACCGGCTTGGGGGTCGCGGTCTTGACCGGCTTGAAGGTCACCTTGTTCAACTTCGCCTTACCAACGAGGTTGCCGGCGAGGCCGTCGATGAGCCCGGCGGGCTCTTCCTGCCCGGCCGGCCTGGCGGCCTTGGCGCTATAGACCTTGAAGTTGAGGACGGTGCCGTTGAGGAGGGAGAAGAGCCCGTTGTACTTGGAAATCAAGCTATCGGTCGTGACCCGGGCGACCTTCTTGCCGTTGACGTAGATGTCCGTCATCCCTGTCCCGCCCGTCGCGCTCCCCGAACTGAGGTCGGTCGGCGAAGGCGACTGGGTGGTCGTCGGGGTCGGGGTGGGAGCCGGGGGCGGGGCCGGAGTCGGGGTAACCGGGACGGTCGCGACGGGCACCGGGGTCGGCGCGGGGGCCGGGGGCGGGGTGGGCGTGGGGGTGGTCACGACCGGGGTCGGCGGGGTGGCGGCCGGCGGGGCGATGCCCATCTGGCTGGCGGCCTTGGCGACGTCGATCCTGGGGAGATCGATGCCGGTCAGGCTGTCATGGATCCAGTTGCTGCCGACCTGGCTGAACGTCCCGGCCTCGAGCCAGGTGCGGAGCTGCTGCACCGAGGGCAGCGAGCCGGTCGCACGCTGGTAGATCTGCTGGAGCAGGACGATCCCGCCCGACACGACCGGGGCGGCGAAGCTGGTGCCCGTCCCCGTGCTGTAGGACGAGCCGGTGGTGGCGAGCGGGATGGCCACGCCCGGGGCGGCCAGGTCGGTCGCAGACGGGTTGCCGTTCGACCCTCCGAGGCGCTGGGCGTTCGCCCAGAGCTGGTCCTTGGGATCGCTGGCGGTGACGCTGATGGTGTTGGAGATGATGGCCGGGAAGCCGACGCCTTGCTGCGTCCCCTGCATGTTGTTGCCGGTGGCGACGACGACGGGGATGTTCAGCGAGTAGAGGGTCTGGATCCGGTCGTAGATGTCCTTCTGCGTGCCGATGAGGCTCGCCGAGAAGTCCCGGAGGAAGTTGCTGTTGTCCGAGAAGGACATATTCACGACAGTGATGTTGTACTTGCCGTGGTTGGCGATGATCCAGTCGAGCGAGGACCGGATCTTGGTCATCGTGTCGGAGTTGTCCGACCCGAAGACCTGGAGGGCGGCGATATCGGCTCCCGGGGCGATGCCGGGGTTGGCCGGGTCGTCGGAGGCGATGATGCTGGCGATCCCGGTGCCGTGCGTGTCCGAGGACGTGCCGGGATCGGGGTCGTTGTTGGCGAAGTCGTAGCCGGCGACGACCTTGTTGTCGCCCCCGAAGTGGTTGCCGCCCGACGTGTCGCCATTGGCCACGAAGGCCGAGTGGTTGTAGTCGATGGCGGTGTCGATCACGGCGACGGTGTAGCCCTTGCCGTCGACCTTGTAGGACGAGCGGACGTCCGCGGCACCGGTGATCTCTTGAATATCGGTGGAGCCGTCGGCGCGGACGTTGGAGCCCGCCGGGGCGATCGGGCCGATCGCGGCGGGGATGTCTGTGAAGGAGGACCCTGTGGTCGTCGTGAGCAGGGTGCGGACTTCCAAGGATTCCAGGCAGGGTTGGCGTCGGTCGCGGTTCTCACGACACGGCTTTCGGGTCCAGCCCATGGTTCTTAACCTCCCCAGACGACCGCCATACCTTTGGCCTGGCCGCCCCGCGTATCTGTGGTAAACGCCCCCCTTCCATGGCGCGGGGGATTCGGGCGTCGCCGCCGTCCTTCCCCGCGGCGACCGCGACGCCGAAACGTCGCGGACCCGTCAGAGCGCATGCAGATGTTCTCGGGAACCCGCCTTGGATGGACGGCCCGTCGCGCCGGACAAGCGGGCGACAACGGGGCCGGCCGGGCGGCAACCCGACGGCAAACAAGTGGAGACCATCGGTCCGGCTCGATCAGGTCAGGGGAGCCTGGGGACGCCCCCTCAAGTCGAGTCCATTCCGGCGATCGATTCCGACGTGCTTCCTGCGGGGGAGGTCAATCAATGGTGCGCGGCGACACCGGATCATCCTGATCCGGCGACCTGGCCCCTCTCATCGTGATCCGGGCCAGGGCCGTATGCCCAACAGGCGTGGCCTGAGGGCACCGCCGAGTCCGCTAGGCGTCCGCCTGTGGCTCGGCTATAGTGATCGCCGACCCGCCGGGGAGGAGCCTGGCCCCTGATACCGGTGGTCTTTGATCTCAACGACCCTTGTATCGGACCGAGTCCGCGGGGAGTTCCTCCAATAACATGGCGATCCTCGGCATAATTCCGGCGCGCTACGCTTCAACCCGACTCCCCGGCAAACCCCTTCTATCCGAGACAGGCCGACCCCTGATCCAGCACGTAGTCGAGGCGGCCCGGAAGGCCCGCACGCTCGACCGCGTGATCGTCGCGACCGACGATTCCCGGATCTTCGACGCCGTCGTCGCATTCGGCGGCGAGGTCGCCATGACCCGCGACGACCACCCCAGCGGCACCGACCGCGTGGCCGAGGTCGCCGCCGCGATCCCCGAGGCCGAGATCATCGTCAACGTCCAGGGGGACGAGCCCGAGCTCTCCGCTGAGGCCCTCGACCTCGTCGTCGAGGTCCTCCGGAATGATCCGGATGCGCCGATGGCCACGATCGGGACCCCGATCCTCGACGAGGCCATCTACCGCGACCCCGCCTGCGTCAAGGTCGTCCGCGCCGGCAACAATCGCGCGCTGTACTTCTCCCGCAGCCCGATCCCCTGCCACCGCGACGGGCTCCCCGCCGCGCCGACGATCGAGAACCCCCTGGCGTTCCTGCACCTCGGTCTCTATGCCTATCGCCGGGACTTCTTGCTCTCGCTGGCCACCCTGCCGCCCTCTCCGTTGGAAATGACCGAGAAGCTGGAGCAGCTCCGCGTGCTGGAGGCGGGGTATCCCATCGCGCTGGGGATCGTCAACGAGCGGAGCGTGGGGATCGACACGCCGGCCGATTATCGGGCGTTCGTGGATCGCTGGAATCGTTCCCAGGGGGCAACGCCCTGACCCGTCTCGCGTTGCGGCGGATCGGGGGTTCCGTTATCTTCCCGCGTGGCTTTGGGTCCGCGTTGTGTCGCGGCTCGACGACGACGGACGAGCGGGGGTGCAGGATGGGTGTCCAGGTCACGAGCGTCTTCCTCTATGTGGACGACGTCGTCAAGTCGATGGAGTTCTACAACGAGATCGTCGGCGCCGAGATCGCCCAGGTCCACGCCGAGGAGGAGGACGGCCCGGTGACCCTGGCCATCCTCAAGCTCGGGGACTTCTCGATCATGCTCCACCCCAACGAGGAGCAGGAGGAGACCGACATCTTCACGCCGACCCCCAAGCGCGGCCTGGGGATCCACCTCCAGATCAAGGTCGACGACATCGACAAGTTCTACACCCACTGCGTCGACGAGGGGGCCTTGCTCTCCCTCTCCGGCGAGCCCGTCGACCAGGAATGGGGCTGGCGTGAGTTCGCCCTCAAGGATCCCGACGGCTATGTCTGGTCGGTCTACCAGGACAAGACCGGCGGTCAGTGGACCTGATCGGCCGACGCCGGCGGATTCGCCGCGGCCCGGGGCTTGATGGACTGCGGGCCGCCGATCAGGAAGTAGAGACCGACGACGATCAGGAACATCCCGTAATATCGCTTCAGGTCCATCGGCGGGATCACCCCGGTCAGCCGGGCACCAATCAAGGTCCCCACCACCAGGCCGGCGGCGATGCCCAGCCCGTGGGCGACCGACATCTCGCCCCGTCGGCCGTACTCGACCACGGCCAAAATCCCCACCGGCAGCAACTGGGCGAGCATCGACGTGCCGTTGGCCGTCTTGATGTCGAACCCGAAGCCGAGGATGAGCGCGGGCACGATGACCAGCCCGCCGCCGATGCCGAAGAGGCCGCCGAAGACGCCGGCCAGCAGGCCCAGGATCACGGATCCGATCAGGACGACGGGCATCGCTCGGCCTCCTTCAGTGCGACTCGACCAGGGCCATGACGACGGCCGCCATCGCGATACCGGCCGTCTCGATCCTCAGGATGTTCGTACCGACGCGAAAGCGGAGCCAACCCGCCCCGACGGCGGTGTCGACCTCGGCCTTCGAGAACCCCGCCTCCGGGCCGATCGCGATGAGGATCTCGGGCGATGGAACGGGCGAGCCGGTCGGGAGTCGCGGCTCGCCTCGCGGATCGGCCAGCAGGCGGATCGAGCCCTCCTGCGGGGAATGCACGAATTCGCGGAACGGGACCGTCTCGGCCAGTTCCATGAACGTATTCCGGCCGCACTGCTTGCTCGCCTCGACGACGTGGCGGCGCAGCCGTTCGAGCTTCGACGCCCCGGGGTCGACGACCGAGTGCTCGGTCCTCAGCGGGACGAGCCGATCCACGCCGAGTTCCGTGGCCTTCTCGACGAGCCAGTCGAACCGTTCTCCCTTGGGGACGGCCGTGGCCAGCGTGATCCGAGGATGGGCCGACGCCGTCGCGTCCGCGACCTCCGAGGCGATCTCCACCTGGACCTGGTCGCGGCCCACGTCCGTGACCGTGGCGAGCACCGCGCGTCCGCGCCCGTCAAACAGGGTGACGGACTCCCCGACACCGATTCGACGGACCCTGGCCAGGTGATGGGCCTCGGGCCCTCGCAGGGTGAGCCCGCCGGATTTCGGGAGGTCGGGGACGTGGAAGCGTTGCGACACGGCAGGGCCCGGGGTCCAGGGATGGTCTCGGCACCGATCGAGGATCGACATCGTATCGACGCGACCCCCGCTTGGCGATCCTCGGGCTCGGCTGCGATCAGGGGAGGGTCGGCAGGTCGGGCACGCTGGGGATCAGCGGGGTCGCGTTGTTCGGCCGGGCGAGGGCCTGGATCGACTTGAGTTCGGTCAGGTCGAATCGCGGCCGGCTGATGGTCCCGACCGTCTGCTGCGACAGCTTGTAGACGGCGACCTGCCGGGTGGTCGTCTCGAAGATGTAGAGCGGGGCGAGGTTGTCGCCCATCGCCCCGAGGCCGCCGGTGCTCATGAGGAACTGCGGCGAGGCGGTGGCGTTGGCGTCGATCTTGAAGTCGGCGACGAGGTCCCGCTCCACGAAGGCGCTGATGAGGCTCGTCTTGTTCACCGTCGAGCGCTGCTCGGGGATCGTCGCGTAGAGCTTGCCCGCGCGGTAATCGAGGAAGTAGAGGGCGTCCTGGTTGATCTGAACCTTGGTCCGGTCGTTGTACTGGAACGAGACCGGCCCGGTCACGAGTGCGGCACCGTCGGGCGACTGCTGTCCGACCGGCACGGCGATCACCTTCGGCTCACTGCGTCCGGCGGCGAACCAGGCGATCACGACGCCCATGGCCACCCAGCCGAGTCGGGAAAACCAGTCACGAGAGCGCAACGCATTCCGCATCGGGCACGACTCCTTCCGTTCCCGACATCGCAACGACGCCGGCGCGCAACGCGACCGCCGGCCAACGCGCGGGATGTTGCCAGAGTCGGGTGGAATGGTCCAGCCCAGAACGGCACTAACGCCCCTTGCGGAGCCCCTTGCCCGCGCGGGCCGGCGTCGGCTCCCCGTCCGTGAGGGCGGGCTGGCCGTTCACGACGACGTGCCGAACCCCCACCGAGTAGGCGAACGGTTCGAGGAAGGTCGATCGATCGGCGATCTTAGCCGGGTCGAAGACGGTGATGTCGGCGTACCACCCTGGCTGGATCTGGCCGCGTTCCTTGAGGCCGATCTTCTCGGCGTTCAGGGAGGTCATCTTGCGGACGGCGTCTTCGAGGGTGAGCAGGTGCTTGTCGCGGACGTACTCGCCCAGGATGCGCGGGAAGGTCCCGAAGCTGCGGGGGTGCGGGTGCCCCTTGCGGAGCGGCCCCTCGACGGCCAGGGCCGTGCCGTCGGAGCCGATCGAGCACCAGGGCTGGTGCATCGCCAGATTCATATCCGCCTCGGTGTGGTGCGCGTAGATCGTGCCCACCGAGCCGTTCTCATCGACCAGGAAGTCGAACATCAGGTCGAGCGGATCCGCACCGGCCGACTCCTTGGCCCGCCGGGCGAGGATGACGTCCATGGTCTTGCCCTCGTCGACCTTGTTCTTCTCCGAGAGCTTCGCGCTGATGAGCATCCGCGACCAGTCGCCGCCGACGGCCAGGTAGCGGTTGTACCAGCCGGGCAGGCCGCCGTTGATGTCGGCCTTCATCCGGGCGCGGAGCGACGGCTCGCCCAGCCGCTTGAGCAGGGCCTCGGTGCCCCCCTCGTGGGCCCAGGGGGGGAGGATGCTCACGAGGTCATTGTTGCCACGCGTGTAGGGATAGACATTCGCCTGGATGTCGACGCCACGCGCCCGGGCCTCGTCGATGAGCGCGACGACCTCACTCATCTTGCCCCAGAGCCGCTGGTCGGCGATCTTGATGTGGATGACGTCGGCGCGGATCCCAGCCTGCTCGGCCACCGAGATGATCTCCCCGACCGATCGGAGCACGTCCGTCCCCTCGTTCCGGATGTGCGACGAGAAGATCGCCCCGCGCTTCTTGAGGACCTGCCCCAGGTACGCAAGGTCGTCCGCCGTCGTCACACGCTCCTGAGGGTCGGCCAGCATGGTCGAGAGCCCGTAGGCCCCGTCGTCGATGGCCCGGTCCAGCAGCTTCGCCATCTCATCCATCTGCGCCCGTGTGGGGCGGTCGAACGACTCGCCCATCACCGAGCCCCAGACGTTGCCGAGCCCGGCGTAGGTCGCGACGTTTACCGACGTGCCCGACTTTTCCAGCGCCGCGAAGTAATCGGCGATGGTCCGGATCTCGACCGGAGAGCCGGCAACCTTCAAGACCTTCGGCGCGAGCTTGCCGGCGAACGGCCCGACCGACGAGTGCTCGCCGAGCATCTCGGTCGTAACGCCCTGGCGGATCTTGCTCTGGGCCGCGCCGTCCTCGATCAGGGTCCAGTCGCTATGCGAGTGCATGTCGATGAATCCGGGGGCGACGACCAGCCCCCGAGCGTCGATCACGCGCTTCGCCTCGTAGCCTTCGGGCAGCCGGCCGACCGCGACGATCCGGTCGCCGATGATCGCCAGGTCTCCGTGGAACCAGGGGTTACCGGTGCCGTTGACGATCCGACCGTCCTTGATCACGAGATCATACGTCGGCTTCGTCTGGGCCTGGGTCGTTGAAGCCAGCAGGAGGATCGCGAGGCAGGGACGGGCGTATCGAAGCATGGCGGCAACCCCGGTCTTGAGTCTCAGCGGGCGCTCACTTGGCGGCGTTGATGTAGGTGTCGAAGACCCGGACCTTGGCGAAATCGGCACGGTTCTCCTCGACGAACTTCACATGCCGCTCGTGGACCAGGTACTTGTCGCGGGCCCCCTTCTCCTTGAAGACGATATGGAGGGCGACGTCGAAATCCTTGACGCTGGGCCCCTCCACGACATCCTCGGCCCGGGTGCCGACCGAGAAGTAGTCGACGCCCTCGTGGCCGGCGAGCCACTTCTGGCAGGAGGCGACGAACTTCTCGCGGGCCTCGGGGGTTTGTGTCTTCAGGGTGAAGAACACCATGTGGGCGAGCTGAGGGTCGGCCTTCACCGCCGGCCGGGCGACCGCGCCGGCGATGAAACCGAGGGCGAGGACGGGGACCGCGAGCATCAGCGAGCGCTTCATCGAGGGAGACTCCGAAAGGTCGGGAGAGGCGGGATTCACTTCGGCTGGGCCTTGGCGTCCGGCGCGGGTGTCGGGGCGGGTGCCGGTGCCGGGGCGGGTTGGGGCTGATTCTTGGCGTCGGGCCGGACGACCTGACCGCCGATGACCCGCAGCGGGCCCCTCTTGGCCTGGGAGGTCGTGCGGGGGTCCGCCGAGGTCGTGGTCAGGCTCTCGCCGGTCATGGTCGCGATCCCGCCGACGAACAGGAAGGCCGCCAGACCGAAGCCCGCGCCGTGCCAGGGATGGAACTGGTAGGCGACTGTGAAGATCCCCGCGGCCAGCATCCCCTGGATGATGGTCCAGCCGATGTCGGACGTGAACATCGTGTCGTACCGGGGCCGGGCCCAGGTCATGGCGATCGCCATCACGAACGACCCGGCCAGGACCTTCAGCGGCATGTTCGGCGTCACCTCGTCATAGAGGTAGTTCTGGCCGTACTCGCAGAGGATGTAGCTGATGACGTAGAAGATCGCGAAATAGACGAGGAAGATCACGATCGTCGAAAACATGATTCGGTCCTGATGATCGGGATCGCCGGGGGCGAGGAGGGGGAGAGCTGGGGGCAGGGGGGCCCGAACGGATCGTATCTTGTGGCCGGGGGCGTCGCCAGGGTCGATCGCATTTTCGAGCCGGCGGCTCACGCTGGCGATTCCCCGCCGCGCTGTTAGGATGGGGCTCCTCCACCGACCGGAATCGACCCTCGGAATTCGAGACGGCCCCATGATCCGCCTGAGCGCGTTCGCCGACGAAATCTCCCCGGAACCGACCGAGCAGCTCGACGTCCTCGAACGGCACGGGATCAAGTTCATCGAGTTCCGCTCGATCTTCGGCACCAACGTCCTCGACCTCGCCGACGACCAGCACGCCGCCTTCCGCGACCTCATCCGCTCGCGCGGCGTCGGCCTGAGTGCGATCGGGTCGCCCATCGGCAAGATCAAGATCACCGACCCGTTCGAGCCCCACCTCGAGCGCTACGCCCGGGCCCTCCACCTGGCGAAGTTCTATGAGACCCCTCGCATCCGGATCTTCAGCTTCTACATCCCGGAGGGCGAGAACCCCGACAGCCACCGCGAGGAGGTCATGCGGCGGATGTCCGAACTCGCCCGACGCGCGGAGGCCGAAGGGGTCAGCCTGTTCCTGGAGAACGAGAAGGGCATTTACGGCGACAACGCCAACCGGGTCCTCGACGTCCTTTCCACGATCGACTCCAAGGCCCTCGGGGCCGCCTTCGACCCGGCGAATTTCCTCGAAGTCGGCCAGCCGATCGACGATGCCTGGCGGAAGCTCCAGCCCCGCACCTTCCACTTCCATGTGAAGGATTACGACACGACGACGCACAAGAACGTCCCGGCCGGCCAGGGCCAGGGGCAGATTCCCCGCCTGATCGCCGAGGCCGTCGCCGCCGGCTACGACGGCTTCTGCGTCCTCGAACCCCACCTGGTCGTCGCCGAGAAAATGTACGGCTTCACGGGCCCCGAACGATTCGGCGACGCCGCGAAGGCCCTCCAGTCTGAATTGACCGCCCGCCAGGTCGCCTTCGCCTGACCCACGCCCGGGAGCAAGGACGCCCGATGCCACGACCGGTCGCCCACCGCCGGCTCCTCCTACTTCTATTAGGAGCCGGCCTCGCCTTCACCCGCCCGGCCGGGGCCGACTGGCTCCGGTTCAAGGGTGGGGGGAACATCCGCGTCGACACGACCCGCCAGGGCGATACCATCCGGATCACCGCCCCCGGCGGCCCCTGGCGGTTCCCGGCTTCGGTATTCGACGAGATCCGACCCGAGGAGGACACCGCCGAACTCGACCGCCGACTGGCCGACGCCTGGTCGAAGTCCGCTCCCGGTGACCGCTGGCCGATCCTCGCTGAGGCCCTCGGGCGGAACCGTCGCGAACTCTACGCGGCCTGGCTGGACGGATCCGAACCGAACGCGGACGAAGATCCTCGCGTGACCCGGTGTCGAAAGGTCCTTCGAAATTGGAAACGCGGGAACAAAGCCAATTCGCCCCGCCCCGTCCGGGCCATCCTCCCCCCCAATCTCCGGGAAGCCGGCAGTGAACATGCGATCCTACTGCACCAGCATGCCGACGAGCCGGAGATCGTCCGCGAGCGCCTGGAGCTCGTCGAGGATGTGGCGATCGGCCTCGCGATGATGCTGGCCGCACAGGGGTCGGAACTCGCACCACCGTCACAACCGCTCGTCTCGGCCTATCTCCGGCGGCGCGATGAGTACCTCGCCGTCCTCCACCGCCAGAACGCCAACGCCTTCCTGGGCACCCGGGGGTTCTACCATCCGACCTTGAAATTCGTCCTGGCGCACGACCATCGGGGCCGGTCCGGAACGCCTCCCGCCCCCTCGAAGGACGACCGACTTCGCCTCCTGGCGACCCTCGAACACCGCTCGACCGACCTCGGCCTGCTCGCGCACGAGACGATCCATCAGCTCACCGTCGCCACCGGCCTGATCCCCCGGGTCGAAGCCCTGCCTCGGTGGCTGCATGAGGGGTTGGCCATGCAGTTCGAGGCCATCCAGGTCGACCGCTGGGCCGGCCTCGCGCGGGTCAGTCCGTATCGCCACGATGACTGGCAGCCGTTCGCGAATGACGCCCGCATGGCCCCGTTGCTCCGCGATGAGGGGCTCCAGGGAGGCTACAACCAGGGAGCCTACGCGCGATCGTGGGCGTTCGTCTGGTTCCTGAGGTCCGAGCATCCCGACTCCCTGGTGGCCCTCCTGAAATTGCTGCCCGATCAGCCCGGCCAGAGCAATGCAATCGTGCGGCAGCAGCTCGGCCAGCCGATCCAGGCGATCGAGACGGAATGGCGGACGGCAATGGGCAAGCTCAGGGACAGCCCGGCGATTTCCCGCTGATCGGCATCATCGCTGGAACCGACCTACACCGCGTGCAGGCGTCCGGAAACGGACGCTTTTTGCTTGCGTCCGGCGCCGCTTGACCTTACAACCTGGAATCCCGGCGCGGATAGGTCGTGTGCTCGTGACAGTCGCGGGGCGAGTCCGCGCCGAGGGTTCGGGGAGCGCCCTCCCCGGACAGAGATGACAGCGGGGGATTCGGACGGATGAGCGATTCGCATCTCGCCGCGCGCGTTCGCGCGGCGCTCGACGCGGGCGAGGGGATTCTGCGGCTGGCCCCGACCTGGGTGCCCCGTTCCTTCCTCATGCCCGGTGGACGTATCAAGCTGGCCCCGCAGGATCTCTACGCCCTCGGAACCCACCGCGGCGGCATCGACGAACGCTGGTTCGCCTCGACCACTGCGGCCGCCAACGAAGGCGCACCGCCCGACGAGGGCCTCAGCTACGTCGTCCACGAGGGGGACAAGTTCACCCTCAAGGATGCGATCGACCTCAACGGCGTCGAGATGATCGGCGAGTCGATCTGGAACAAGTACAAGAAGTGGCCGGTCTACTCGAAGTTCTTCGATAACCTCGGGCCGATCCCCCACCACATGCACCAGAACGCCGAGCAGGCCGCCAAGCTCGGACGCGAGGGCAAGCCCGAGAGCTACTACTTCCCGCCCCAGCTCAACTGGACCGGCAACAACTTCCCCTACACCTTCATGGGCCTGGAACCGGGCACCACGAAGGACCAGCTCCGCAAGTGCCTGGAGCGCTGGAACGAGGGGGATAACGGCATCCTCGACCTCTCCAAAGCCTACCGCCTCAAGCCCGGCACCGGCTGGCTGATCCCCCCGTGCGTCCTGCACGCCCCCGGCTCGCTGGTGACCTACGAGCCGCAGTGGGGCTCGGACGTCTTCGGCATGTACCAGTCGATGGTCGAAGGCCGCCGCGTGCCCTGGGAACTCCTGGTCAAGGACGTCCCCCCGGAAAAGCACAACGACCTCGACTACCTCGTCGAGCAGCTCGACTGGGAGAAGAACGTCGACGAGAACTTCAAGGCCAACAACTACCTGGAGCCGATCGTCCACTCGGGCTCCGAGGCCGAAGGTTATTTCGATAAGTGGATCGTCTACGGCACCGTGGACGGCAAGCAGCTCTTCAGCGCCCGCGAACTGACCATCCACCCCGGCCGCTCCGTCACCATCAAGGACGACGGATCCTACGGCCTTGTGCTCACCCAGGGCAGCGGCCTGATCGGCAAGCTCGAAGTCGACAGCCCGAACTACATCCGGTTCGGCGAGGTCACCAAGGACGAGGTCTTCGTCACCGCCAAGCGCGCGGCCGAGGGCGTCACGTTCAAGAACACCGGGCACGAGCCGTTCGTCAGCCTCCGCTACTACGGCCCGGATGTTCACAAGTCGATCCCGAAGGTCGGCGACTACCTCAAGGTCTGATCGAACCGATCGGATCGCGGTCCACTCTCCCCGGCGCGGGCGTCGGGCGGCCACGATGGCCGCCCGACCCCGCCGCGCCGGCCCTGATTCGTTTCGACCCGACGCCACTCCTCGCTGGAATGCCAGGGACACCCATGAGCGCGCACCCCAACACCTTCCCGAAGTTGCACAATGCCGCCTGGCCGGGCGTGGTCGGCAAGGGCGAAGGCTCGGAGCCGGCGATCGACCTCGACACCATGCTCGACCTGACCGCCGCCGCCGAGGTGGACGGCGTCAAGTTCGACGGCGTAGACCTCTTCCTGTTCCTCCCCCACGTCGACATCGACTCCACCGACGACCAGCTCAAGGAACTCGCCGACAAGGTCCGCAAGCGGAACCTCGCGATCGGCTCGGTCGTCGCCCCGGTGTGGCCCCCCACGGGCGGCGGCTCGGCGATGGATGAAGGCGAGGGGCGGACGAAGTTCCTCGAACAGGTCAAGAAGGGCTGCCGGATCGCCAGCAAGCTCCGCGAGCTGGGCGTCCGCCCCTACGGCGTCGTCCGGATCGACTCCGCATGCGGCCCGAGCGACTGGCTCAAGGACCCCGCCGGCAATCAGGCGAAGATCGCCGAGACCTTCAAGCAGGCCGGCGCGATCGCCCGCGACCACGGCGAGAAGCTCGCCGCCGAGGGCGAGATCTGCTGGGGCGGCATGCACTCCTGGCGGACGATGGTCGACCTGCTGGAACGCGTGAACATGCCCGACACCGTCGGGTTCCAGGCCGACATGGCCCACACGCTCCTCTACACCCTGGGCTACAACGCCCCCGAGGACCGCATCCTGCCCGAGGGCTACGACTGGAAGGACGGCGCGGTGCTCGATGCCGCCCTCAAGACCCTGACCGACGCCCTCCGCCCCTGGACGATCGACTTCCACGTCGCCCAGAACGACGCCACGGTCTTCGGCTCGGGCTCGCACGACAAGACCGGCCGTCACTGCCTCGCGACCGACCCCAACGGCAAGCTCAACATCCCCCACCACGCCGGCTACTGGCTCCGCGACGCCAGCGGCAACGTCACCAAGAAGTTCCAGCACATCTGCTGGGACGGCTGCATGTTCCCCAACGCGGTCATGCACAACCCCCAGACCTGGAACGACATCCTCTCCGCCATGGTCGCCGTCCGCGACCAGCACGGCTGGAACTGATCCGCGGATGGGTGATGGTTCATGGGTGATGGGTGAAGCCCAGCGCGGGCTTTGCCCGTCACTCCTTTGCATTTCATCACCCATGACCCATCACCCATTTCCCATCCTTTCTCTTCGGTGATCCATGGCGAGCAAGAAGCCCCTCAATATCGGCGTCGTCGGCTACGGCTTCATGGGCCGGACGCACTCGAACGGCTACAAGCGGGTCAATGACTTCTTCGACGTCGAATACCGCCCGGTGCTCAAGGCCATCTGCGGCCGCTCCGGCGACGCGGCGAAGGCGTTCGCGGAGCAGTGGCAGTACGAGTCGGTCGAGACCGACTGGAAGGCGCTCGTCGACCGCAAGGACATCGACGCCATCGACATCTGCACGCCCAACAATACTCACGCCGAGATCGCCATCGCCGCCGCCAAGGCCGGCAAGATGGTCCTCTGCGAGAAGCCGCTCTCGATGAATCTCGTCGAAGGCAAGCAGATGGTCGAGGCCATCGAGGCCGCCGGCGTGCCCAACACCGTGTGGTACAACTACCGCCGCGTGCCGGCCGTGACGCTCGCCAAGAAGCTCATCGACGAGGGCCGCCTGGGCCGGATCTTCCACTACCGGGCCAACTTCCTCCAGGACTGGACCATCTCGGCCGACCTCCCCCAGGGCGGCACCGGCCTGTGGCGTCTCGACGCTGCCGCCGCCGGCTCGGGCGTGACCGGCGACCTCCTCGCCCACTGCATCGACACCGCCCTCTGGCTCAACGGCTCGATCACGAACGTCACGGCGATGACCGAGACGTTCATCAAAGAGCGCAAGCACACGCTCACCGGCCAGGTCGAGAAGGTCGGCATCGACGACGCCTGCGCGTTCCTGTGCCGTTTCAACAACGGCTCGCTCGGCCTGTTCGAGTCGACCCGATACGCCCGCGGCCACAAGGCCCTCTACACCTTCGAGATCAATGGCGAGAAGGCCTCGATCAAGTGGGATCTCCACGATCTCCACCGGCTCGAATACTTCGACCACGCCGACGAGGGCCGGCTCCGCGGCTGGAAGTCGATCCACGTCACCGACGGCGACCACCCCTACATGAAGAACTGGTGGGTGCCGGGCCTCCAGATCGGCTACGAGCACACCTTCGTGCACCAGGTCGCCGACTTCCTCGAGAACCTCGCCGCCGGCAAGCCGACCGCCCCGACTTTCCGCGACGCCCTGGAAACCCAGGCGGTCTGCGACGCGGTGCTCGACTCGGCGGAGGTCGGGCAGTGGCAGACGGTCGTCCCGGTCTGAGTTCATCTTCTCACGTGAAGGACTGATCCCATGAAAATCGGGATGAACCTGCTGCTCTGGACGACCGAGGTCACCGCCGAGCACGACCCGATCCTGGACCAACTCAAGGCGATCGGCTTCGACTCGGTCGAGGTCCCCGTCTTCGCGCTCGACGACCGCGCCCTCTATGAGCGGCTGGGCCAGCGGCTCAAGTCGCTCGGGCTTGGCGCGACGGCCGTCACGGTGATGGGCCCCGACACCAACCCGATCTCGCCCGAGAAGTCGGTCCGGGACGCCGCCGTGGCCCACCTGGAGAAGGTGCTCGACCGGGCCTCCGCCTTCGGCTGCGAGGTGCTCTGCGGGCCGACGCACTCGGCCATCGGCATCTTCTCGGGCAACGGCCCGACCGCCGACGAGTTCAAGTGGGGCGTCGAGACGCTCCGCCGGGTCGCCGAGAAGGCCCCGAACTACGGCTCGAAAATCGCCGTTGAGTACCTCAACCGGTTCGAGAACTACTTCCTCACCACCGCCGCCGACACCGCGAGGTTCGTCGAGGCCGTCGACCATCCGTCGCTCAAGATGATGTACGACAGCTTCCATGCTCATATCGAGGAAAAGACGCAGAAGGATGCGATCCTCGCGAACGCGAAGCACATCATCCACGCGCACGTCTCCGAGAATGATCGCGGCACGCCGGGTACGGGCCAGGTGGACTGGGACGGCTACTTCGCCGGCCTGAAGGCCGCGAACTTCCAGGGCTACTACACCATCGAGGCGTTCGGACGGGCCTTGCCGGCCCTTGCCGCCGCGACGAAGGTCTGGCGCGACCTGTTCCCCGACGCGATGGGGCTCTGCAAGGAAGGTTACGAGTTCATCAAGAAGAACGCCTGAGCCGATCCGCCGGGGCCGGTCCGCCGGCCCCGACGGGACCTTCCCCGAGCGACCCGAGGCTGACATGAAGATCCACGGATGGAAAGGGGCCAGGGTCCGGTTGATCCCGCCCGACCGCACGCTCCACCTGGAGAACGCGCTCGCCTGGATGAACGACCCGGAGGTCGCGGCCTGCCTCAAGTACAACATGGGGGCGACGCGCCGGCAGGAAGAAATCTTCTTCGACCGCATGGAGGTCGGCACCGGCACGGATTACCTCTGGGCCATCCACGACGAGGCCGAGCGTCACATCGGCTTCATCGGCCTGCACGAGATCAACTGGCGTCACCGGTGGGCGACAGGCGGTCTGTTCCTCGGCGAGAAATCCGCCTGGGGCCGGGGCTACGCCACCGAGGCCGTGCGGCTCCGCACCAGGATCGCCTTCGACCAGCTCAACCTGCATCGCATCGAGGGCCACACCTTCAATCCCGCGATGATGCGAGTCTTCGAGAAGGCCGGTTACCAACGCGAGGGCCTCGCCCGCGCCAAGTTCCTGCGCGGGGGCAGGTGGCATGACGTGCCGCTCTACTCGATCCTTGACTCCGACGAGTATGGATCTCGGAATCCGTAAGAGCCGTTATTGCGGACCATTTCCGCATTTGCTTCGTTTCAAAATGCAAATTGGTCCGCAATCTCGGAGCCTACTTGGGTTTCACCGTGACGAGGATCGGCTCGGTGCAATAGGCGGTCTTGACGACGAAGTTGATCGAGACGTGGCCCATGATGGTGATGGGTGCCTTGTCCACCGGCTTTGCGTCGTCGGCGGCCTTGAGGATGATCTTGCCCTTCGACTCCTTGGGGCCGAGCAGGGTCTTCGAGCCGGCCTCGACCATGGACACGCCCGGGGGAAGGGGATTGGCGTAGTCGCGCCCCAGGTGCGAGAGCGGGATCGAGAGATTCACCCCCTGGTCGTAATCGGCGTTGCGCTTCACATCGACTTCAATCGTGGCCTTCTCTCCGGGCTTCAGGATGATTTCACGACTGGAAGCCGTGAGCGTGATGTCCGACGGCCTGGAGACCCCCACCGCGAGTGTCTCGACCTTGAGGATCCCCCGCCCGCCGCCGGGGAGGTAGATCTCCTGGTTGGGGATCGCGTCGTGTTCGAGCGTCTTCCCGCCCACGGTCGCTGAGGCCTTGAGCCTCGCGAGCGTGGCCGTTGCGGGCTTCGCCTCGGGCGTCGCAGACACCACGATCACGCCCTCCGTCAGCCCCTTGGCCACGGCGAGTTCGCTCGCCTTGAGGCCCGGCGGGAGCCCGTCGAGTTTGAAGGACACGGGACCGTCGAATCCGCCCCGGCGTTCGACCTTGACGAAGAGAGGCGTCATCGCGCCGGGGCCGAGGTTGAGCTTATCGGGATCGGAGGTGACCACGAAGTCCGGCGTCGAACGCCGGGCCTCGATCACATATCCGAAACCGTCGCCGCCGCGGCTGTGGAGGTCGTTGAGTTGCAGGGTGTAGGACCCGTCCGCCGGACTGGTCCATTCGACGCGAGGATCCTTGCCGATTGTGTCGTCAGCCTCGACGGCGATGGCCCTCTTGTCGTTGAGGATACGGAGGATCGGGTCGGCCGCCGAGCCGGCGCGTCGGGCGATGACCTCGAAGACGAAGCCCTCGCCCTTCTTGGCCGAGAAGCGATAGCCATCCACATCATTGGCGACGCCGAAACGTCCGCTGATCGCCGAGGGGAAGTCCAACGCCTGGGCGCCGTCCTCGGGTGCGTCGTCCTTTTCGGCGACGATCGGCAGCGATGTGACCACCACCGGAACGGGCAGGGTCGGGCCTTTCACGGCCCGGAGCGAGAAGAGTTCGGGCTGGTCCGGCGTGCTCGCGGGGACCTCGACGGTGACGGTTGAAGACGTGCCCAGATTGACACCCTTGGCCTCCAGCTCCGACTTGCCTCCCGGCTTGACCGCCATGGGGAAGACGGACGAGACGAAGGGGCCGTCTGTCACGTGGAGCACGTACGACCAGTTCGCGTTGCCTCCGTAGGCGACGTCCCGTATCTGGAGGAAGTAGCGGCCCGCGGATTTGAACTCATGAGAGAACGTCGGGTCGGCGAACTCAAGGTTGTCGTTCGCGGCAATCTCCCGGCCCTTCTCGTCGTGCAGCAGCAGGATCGGGTCGAGGTGGGTCTGGAGGTCATGGATCTTGTTCTCGATCCGGTTGCCCCAGACGACGAAGGTGAGCGTCTGGCCCGCCTTGACGTCGAAGGCATACCAATCCACATCCTCCGCCTTGCTGATGGTCCCGCTGACCACGGCGGGGAACGCGATCCCCTGCGCCTTCTCGGGCGAGTCGTTCTTCGCCTCATCCGCCTCGACGATGACCGGATGATCGACGACGACGAGCATCCCGATCGAAGAGACGCCCTGGTCGGTGGCGATCCGCACCTCCCTGGGACCGGGTCGGGTGGACCTGTCGGCCTTGATGCGGACCTTGACGCTGTCGCGGCCGAGGCCCTTCGTGGTCTTCGGCTTGTCCTTCGCGGGCGTCTTCGGTTTGTCGGCGGGGAGCACGGTCCCGTGCAGCCCGGGGTCGTCGAAGAGGAGCAAGCTGGAGCCGGCGAAGGAGCCGTTGCCGTCGATGGTGACCACGGCCTCGCCCCCGCGTTGGAGGGCGGTCGGGGATAGCTTGGTGACCATCGGGTAGGACGTCTGGGCCCCGGCCGTGCCGCCGATCACGGCGAGCCAGGCGAATGACAGGGGGATGCGATTCCATCGAGGCATGGACATTCTCCTGTCGAGTGGTCTCAGCGTTTGGCCTTCGGCTTCGCCTTGGCGGCAGCGGGAGTGGCAATCTTCGGGGTCGCGGCGGGTTGCGGGGCGTCGATCGGGGTTTCCTGATTGGCCACGACGTGGCGGGCCAGCGAGCGGATCGGCTTCGGGGCGTTGACCTTTCCGTCCGGGAGGATCGCCGCCCAGCCCCTCGGCTCGACGACTAGCGGGGCGGGGGCGAGAAGGGAGACGAGGAGTGTTCCCGTCTTCGCGTCCCAGACCCGCGCGATCCCGTCCCAGCCGCCGGCCGCGACGAGCGTGCCGTCGTCGGACAGTGCCACGGCATACTGCCACTCGGTCGCTGTGTTCAGCGTCCGAGTGAGCGTGCCCGAGGCGCTCCAGAGTCGGACGGTCTTGTCGCCCGATGCCGATGCGATGACGTCGCCCGACTTGCTCACCGCCAGCTCCGAGACCGGCCCGCCGTGGCCGCCGATGCGCTTCTCGGGCTTGTCGCCGTCGAGCTTCCAGAGTCTCAGGGCGGGCTCCAGGCCGGAGGAGAACAGTCCCTTGCCGTCGGGCAGGACAGCGAGGGCGAGGATGTCCTCATTGTGATCCGAGAACGTGCGCATTTCCTGGAACGTCCTGGTGTCGATGCGTTTGACGGTCTTGTCCTTGGAGCAGGAGAAGGCCGACTTGCCGTCGGACGCATAGGCGACGCCATGGACGAAGTCTGAATGCCCTTTGAACATGCCCGCGAGTTGCCGGGTGTCGAGGTCCCAGAATTTCACCTGGAGGTCGAGCGAGGCCGTGGCCAGTTGCTTGCCGTCGGGACGGAATGCGATGCCGAAGACCATGTCGCGGTGTCCGTCGAATTCGGCGACCGTCGATCCATCGGCCAGCGCGATCAGCCGGGCCCGGCCCGATCGCCCGGGCTCGCCCGTGCCGATGGCCAGGAGCTTGCCGTCGGGCGAGACGGCGACGTCGTGCACCGGGCCGATCGGATTCTCGATCACGGTGACGCCCTGGAATGTCTTGATGTCCCATACCTGCACGCCGAGTTGCGTCCCGACCGCGAGCCGATCTGTGCCGGGGATGAACGCTAATGCGGTGACGGCGGGGAGCGGGCCGAGCCTGAGCTTGGCGGAGGCCGGGGGCGTGCCCTTCCGCGCGGTGGCCGCGGCGAAGAGCCTGGCGTCGAGCGGGATCGTGACGTCGAGCGTCGGCGTGAACGCCCGGCGAATGCGAGACGCCGCCGCGGCGGCGACCAACGGTTTGCCCCTCGGGGCGCCGCCGTCGATCCAGCGGCGGATGATTTCCTGATCTGATGTGCTAAGTGGGGCGTCGGAGAGCGGCATCCGCTCATCGTCATCCTTCGCGACGAGCCGCTTCGCCAGCTCCGACACGGGGGCGGTCGTGCCCACGACCTTGTGTGTCTTCGTGCCCTGGAGGACCGCCTCGTAGGAGTCGAGGGCCAGGCCGCCGGAGACATCGGCGTCGTCCTTCTGTCGCGCGTTGTGGCAGGCGTTGCAACGCTTCTCGAAGATCGGGCGGACATCGCGCTCGAACGTCGGCGCCTGGGCCGACGCGAAGCCGGTGAGCGTCAGGCAGAGGACGAGGAGGAGCAGGCTCCGGGGCATGGTGGGTCGCTCGCGAGAGGGGCCGGGCCGTCGGATCAGTGGTTGAACAGGAATTCCTTCGAGTTGAGCAGCCCCCAGAAGAGGTCCTGCGCCCCCTGTTCCCGCTTCGGGGCGTCGGCGATCAGGGCCTTCGCGGTCTTGATCTCGTCGGGGGTCGGCCGGCGGCAGAACGTCGCGATGTAGAGCGTCTCGATGAGCGACTCGTCGGAGGCGGATTTGTCCTTGAGAAGCTTCGCCAGCCGGCCGTCGGCCTGAGAGACCTTGCGGTTGATGAGGTCGCCGTTCATGAGGTGCAGGGCCTGCGACAGCGTCGGGTCGGCGGACCGCTCGCATTCGCACGCGATGGCACGCTCGGGGCGGCCGAAGGTGTCGAGGAAGTAGGATGGCGTGCTGGTGTCGGGCAGCGCGATGGCACGCGTGCCCACGGGGCGCGCGGTGAACTTCTCGGTGGTGCCGGTGGCGTAGTTGACCGCGTCGAGCAACTGCTCGGCCGTGAGACGCTTGAGCGGGCGATGGCTGAAGAACTGGGAATCCAGGCGATTGTCGGGGGTAGGCAGGGCGCTGAGCTGGTAGACGCGGCTCCTGATGATTTGCTTGAGCAAGTGCTTGAGGTCGTACTTATGCTCGCGGAAGTCCTTCGCGAGGGCGTCCATCAGGTCGGGGTTGGTGGGCGGATTGGTCTCGCGGAGGTCGTCGATCGGATTCACCAGCCCGATGCCGAAGAGGTAGCCCCAGTACCGGTTGACGACGTTCTTCGCGAGCCAGGGATTGTCCGCGGCGACCAGCCAGTTCGACAGGGCGCGGCGGCGGTCGACCGGGTCGTCGCTCGGCCTGGCGTTCAGGGGCCGGGGCGTCATCACCTTGCCGCTGCGCGGCTGGCGGACCTCGCCGTTGCGGGCGACGTAGATGACCTGCTCTCGGCCGAAGATCCCGAATTCGTCGCTGTTTTTGGTCTTGATGCGAGCGAAGTAGGCGGCGAGTCCGTAGTAGTCGTCCTGACCGTAGGCTTCGAAGGGGTGGTGGTGGCACTTGGCGCACTGGAGCCGGACGCCCATGAACACCTGGGCCGTGGTCTCGGCGAGGTCGTCGGGACCGGAGGCGACGCGGAAGAAATTCGCGGGTCCATTGGTGTAGATGGATCCCTGGGCGGTCACAAGTTCGTTCACCATCCGGTCGAGCGGCTTGTTCGCGCGGAAGGATTCGCGGAGCCAGAGGTTGAAGGCGAGCATCCCCTGGGCGCCGAGCTTGTCGGAGTTGACGCGGAGGATGTCGCCCCACTTGAGCGTCCAGAAGTCGACATATTCGGGCCGATCGAGCAGGGCATCGACGAGGCGCTCTCGCTTGTCCGGCCTCGTATCACGGAGGAATGCGTCGATTTCCTCGGGCGTCGGGGTCGTGCCGATCGCGTCCAGCATCGCGCGTCGGAGGAACTCGTGGTCCTCGCAGGCGGCGGACGGCGTGAGGCCGAGTTCCCGCCACTTGCGGGCGGCGTGGGCGTCGATGAGGTTGTTCTCGGCCCACGCGAAGGGCTTGATGTCGGCGTAGGGCACCGTGAGCCGCGCCATCGCGGCGTGGCCCTGGTATCGGACCATGATGTTGGTCTCGCCCTTGCCGACGGTCGTCGCGCGTCCGGCCGGGGTCACCTTCGCGATGCCGTCGCTGAGGCTGTCGAACCGGGCGGCGTCGGTGACGTCGCGGACGGTGCCGTCGGAGAGCGTCGCCATCGCGACCAGTTCCTGGCCGGCCCCGGGTTCGAGGATGCGGTGCCTGGGGAAGACCTCGAGCGCGGTGACGGTCGCGTCGGAATCCCTGGGGCCGGGGGCGCCTTGTTCGAGCCAGAGACGGATGAGTTCATATTCGCGCGAGTCGGCGGCCAACTTCTTGCCGCCGCCGTGGGCAACTTCGAGTGTCGGCTTGCGGAGGAGCAGGCTGGCGGTCGGGTCGAAGAGGGTGAGCCGGCGGGCCTCGGAACTCTTGACGATCTGGGTGTAATCGAAGTCGGGCTCGAAGCCGAGGAGGCTGAGCCGGAACCCACCCTTGCCGAACTGGCTGCCGTGGCAGGCCCCCTGGTTGCAGCCGAGCTTGGTCAGGGTCGGCTCGATCTCGTGCCGGAAGCTCACCTCGCGCGGCCTGGAACTCTCGCTCACCGCGACGGGCACCTGGACGAGCAGGCCGCCGACGCGGACCGAGAGCCTGGTCTCGCCGTCCGAAACGGGCAACAGGCGGCGGCCGTCGAGCCTGGCGGTCTTCCGGTTCGCGACCTGATAGCTGGCCGAGGCGGTGAGGTCGGTCGGCTTTCCGAAGGCATCCCAGCCGAGCACGACCACGCGCTGTGTGGCGCCGGGGCCTTTGAGTGTGACCTTCGCCGGGACGACTTCCAATCGTGTCGGCGAAGGTACGTCGGCGAGCAGCGGCGACGCGACGAGGAAGGCGAATGATACCGCGAGCGAGAGGGACCGGCGCATCGAGAATTGCCCCTGTGTTCTGCGGAGCGGGAGGGCGACTGTCCGGCGGGCTGCGGGAGGGAGAGGGCCGGACCGCTCGTCGATGGGGATTCTCGATCCGGCTGTTGTTTAACAATCGTTGTTTCTGGTCGCGAAATCAAGGGGGCGATCGTGCATTCCCTTGAGAAACGAGTGGCCAGGGAGCGCGGCCGTTACGGTCAGGCCTTCGACGTGGGACATGAGGGTCCGATAGCGGTCGTCCCAGGTGTAGCCCCGGGCGACCATCTCGCGGCCCCGAGTGCCGAAACGTCTTCGGATCTCCTCATCGTCGAGCAGCCTGCCGATGGCGCCCGACAGGGCGTCGAGGTCGCCGAACGGCACGAGGTGGCCGGCCTCGCCGTCCTTCACGACGTCGGGCACGCCACCGGCGGCGGCGGCGACGACGGGAAGGCCGTTGGCCCAGGCTTCGAGGTAGACGATCCCGAACGAATCGGTGCGCGAGGGCATCGAGAAGACGTCGAGGGCTGCGAAGAAATCCGCGCGATCGTCCAGGGCCATCGGCCCGTGCAGATGGAGCCAGGGCCAGCTTGCGGTGGGCTGTTCGGTGAGGAACCGCTCGAAACAGGGCGAGGTCGGCCCGGCCATGATGAGATGGATCGGGTCGTTCGCGGGTCGCTTCTCGTTCAGTCGGGCGACGGCGAGGACGAGGTCGTTGGAACCCTTGTTGGGGTCGAGGGTCGCCAGGTGGCCGACGACCGGGGCGTTCGCGGGGATCCCGAACGCTTCGCGGTAGCGGTTGCGAACTCCCCCGGTGACGTCACGATGCTCGACGCCCATCCCAAGGGTCAGGATCTTCGAGGGGGCGATGCCCCAGTTGCGGACGGCATCTGCCTCCAGGGACGTCTGGACGACGACGCAGTCGGACTCTTTCAGCAGGCGTATCTGGTGCGGCCGGGTGTAGTGGCGATTGACCGGGTCGCCGGGCGTGGCGAGGTGGAGGAACGGGGTCAGGATCAGGGGAGCCCCGGAACGCTTCGCGACCCGGTAGGCCGCATGCGAGAAGACGGTGTAGGGGAAGCCGACGGCGAAGACAGCGTCATAGCGCTCGTGGATGCGTCCCAGGCCCGGGATCAAGGGCATGTAGGATTCGAACCGGCACTGGACGCTCCAGGACGGAAGATAGCTGAGGAGGCGGCCGACGTAGCGCTGGCCCGGGAAATGGGCGACGGGGAAGCGGCGGACCCTGGCGCCGTCGACCATCGACTCAGCGGGGGCGTCGATCGGCTCGCGGTTGGGGTTCGTGAAGTACCAGAGGTCGTGGGCGTTGCTGGTCAGGACGTCGACCTCATGGCCGTGCGACGCCAGGCGCCTGACGATGGCCCGGCCGTAGTTCTCGGCCCCGCCGATGCAGGGGAAGTAGCGGTGGGTGAACCAGGCGACTCTCATCGGGTGGCGTCTCCTTGGGTGGTGTCCGGCCTGATGGCGAGCGTCGGCGGTCGGCCGATCGCGATGCTCTCGACGATCAGGCTGTACGGCGACTTGTCGTGATCGATGCTCTCGGCGCCGCGGCGAGGTACGTCGTCGGAGTCGGATTCGATCGTCAGGTTGTGAAAATCCGAAGAGAGCTGGATCGGCGGGGATTCGTACAACTCCGTCTTTTCGTGGGCGATCGACCACCGGGCGAGCACTCTGTCGCCCACCCGAATCTGGACATTCCGCGGGCGGATCAACGACCGCGCGGCGAGCTGGAGCGTGATCGGGCCTGCGCCCGGCGGGCTGTATGCGACGAGCTTGCCGACGCGGAGCAGCCCATAGGCCCGCTCCTTGCCGTGGAAATGTTTGGTCCGCCAGCCTTCGGTCGGCAGCACGACGGCCCTGGTCGGCGGGGGGAGTTTGCCCGGGTCGTAGACCGCGACCTCGGGCGTCTCGAACAGCAGGGCGGGCTTGAAGAGGGACTGGAGGCGGTCGAAGGGGATCGGGAGGCCCGAGGCGTCCTCGGCGGTGTGGTGGACGACCAGGAAGTCGACGTGGAAGTGGCGGAGTTGGAGCCAGGCGAGGTCGCGGATGCTGGCGTTGGCCACGACACCGACCTTCGTCTCGTCGGGTCGGTCGAAGGCCCCATCGGCGGCGAGGTTGCGGCACCAGAACGGCGAGGGGTGGACGAACCCGGCGTCGAGCGCGACGTTCACGTGCGAGCTGTAGCCGCCGGTGGTCTTCATGCCGTGGAGCATCTGCCAGTACCCCTGGAGGGCGTACTGGATGGGCGTTTCGGAGCCGTCGAAGAGCGGGGCTTCGAGCAGGGCGGGGCGATCGTTGCGGGCGAGCTCGCGGATGCGGCCGTAATACGAAGGCTGGGGCGGGAGTTCCGACGTCGGGAACGGGGCGTTCATGGAGTCGACGACGACCAGGACCGCGAGGATCGAGCCAAGGGCGAGGGTCGCATTTCGCGACTTGACGCGTTGCAGCAGATCCGCCAGTGCCACCGCGACGGGGACGGCCGCGCACACGGCGACGAAGAGGTTGAACCGGCTCGGGACGCGGATCAGGTGGAACGGCGGGAAGAGGTTCCAGACCCAGTCGGCCGGCAGCGTCATCCGGAGGTTGTAGGCCCGGAGCTCCGCGCCGAGCGACAGCACGGCCATGAGCGCCAAGACAGTCCACCAGTAGCTCGCCCTCGGGAACCGGAGTCGTCGCAGGGCGGCGTAGGCGAGCAGCCCGAGGACGACCAGGCCGAGATACGACGAACTCTCGAATTGGCGGCTGTCGTAGCCGGTCCATCGGTACATCGGTTCGCCGGCGACCTTGCCGATCGAGTGCAGCGGCGAGGGGATGACGTAACTCCAGGCGGGAGAGCTGAACCAGACGAACTGCTGCCTGGGCCGGGAGACTCCGTAGCCGTGGAGCGCCGACCAGATCTGCGGGGCGAGCAGAAGCGCCACGCCCGGCAGGCTCGCCCCCCCGAACACGATGACGCGGCCGAGCCTCCCGCGCAGCCAGGTCCAACGATCGGCCTCGGGCCGCTGCCTGGTCGTCCAGAGGACGTACCAGGCAGCCGGGAAGAGGACGAAGATCATATAGTAGGGGGCGCAGGCGGTCACGACCAGGAACGTGGCCACGGCCGCCGCGAGCGTGCCGCGCGTCGGGTTGTCGATGTAGCGGATCCAGGCGATCAGGAACAACGGCACGCCCCAGAGCTGAATCAGGTCGAGGTGCCCATACATGTGCATCATCATCGGGCCACTGAGCATCGCCGCGAGGCCGGCGAGCCACGACGCTCGGGCGTCGCGGCAGACCCAGTGAGCGAGCGCGAAGGCGGACAGCCCGGTCCCGACGACGCCGATCGTCCAGATGATGTTGTAGGCGAGGACGTCCGTGACCTGGAACGGCGAGAGCAGCAGATAGACGAGGCTCTGGAAGTGGAGCGGCGGGAAGAAACCCAGCGGCACGCCGAAGGGGTAGTGCATCCCGTCGTGGAAGAACGGGCTCTGGCCGTTTAGGAGCGAGGCCTTCGACCAACGCATCAGGAAGAAGTACATCAGCGGGTCGCCGATGTGCCCGATGACTCGGCCGGTGAAGGTCAAGAAGGCCGGGAGCGTCGCGACCGCCAGGGCCGCCGCGTAGGACGCGGCGACGAGCGGGATGCGCCACAGCCAAGTCGACCGACGGCCTTCCGGTGCCATCCTGGCGTCCGACATCGCCTCCGCCTCCTGCTTCGGCTTCGATCGCGGGGAATCGGATCAGCGTCGGGTCACGCCCGGGGGCGTCGCGGCCTGCGCGGTGTCCGCCTTCAGGTCGTAGACGTACACATGCGACTGCCTGCGGATCGGCGTCTCGGGGAAGGTCGCGACCGGCTTGCGATCCTTGACGATCCGTCGGATCAGTTCGCAGTATTCCCAGGGGCCCACGAGGTGGGCGTCGCGGACGACCACCCAGCGCAGGTCGGGATCTTGCGGCGTCTGGTTGACGGTGGCGAAGGTGTAGCCGGGGTGACCCGCGTAGTACTGCGTCCAGCCGGTGAGGTCGACCACGCGCGAGCCGGGGTCGGCCTTCTGGCCGACGAAGTCGCTGGCCAGCCGGTAGCCCAGGAAGCGGTCGTTGATGGGCGTGGTGATGTCGGAGCGGTACAGGAAGATCAGCCCGAGGAAGAGCAGGCCCCAGACGAGCGGCCCGGCGGAGTAGCGGCCGTCTTCAAGCCCGACCCACTTCCCGGGGATGGTCAGCTTCGACATCAGGATTCGAAGGCCGTGCGCGGCGGCGAGGATCAACGGGTAGGCGATGATCATCGCGTGGCGGTCGGTGCAGTAGCCGGCGGTGGCGTGGAGGCGGACGAGCGCGAGGGCCGAGGCGCCCAGGAGGATCGTCATGAAGAGCCAGGGCCTGGCTCGCTCGCCGGGCGGCCAGACGCAGGCGAGGCCGAAGAGCACCAGCGGGATCATGGGGATGGTCACCGCGTCCTTGACCGCGCGGCCCATCGCGCGGACGGCCAGGACGTAGGTGCGAAGCTCGGTCTGGCCGGGCTCCAGGGGGCGTTCTCGCTCGACGGCCGAGGCCGGGGCCTTGCCCGAGAGGCCGAGGAGCCGCGAGACCGCCGGCTTGGTCCCGACCCCGCCCTTGAGGGCGATGTACGGGGCGACGAGCAACGCCGGCCCGAGCACGAGGAAGGCCACCGCCGCCCACCATCGCGGCCAGTTCATCCGGGTCGATCGGAGAATCGGGGTCGCGAAGAGCGTCGCGACCAGGGCCGCCGGCAGGACAAGCCCTTCGGGACGCGTGCCGTAGGCGAGCCCGCTGAGGAGGATCGTCGGCGGCAGCCAGATGAACGTGCCCTCGCGGAGGAACCGCAGGGAGGTCCAGAGGCCCCAGGTGAAGAAGAGGAGGAACGTGCTCTCGCTCAGGGTGTCGGCCATGGTCGTGCCCGTGAGAGGTACCATGAAGGCCAGGAGCACGCCGAGCCAGGCGGATTCGGGCGAGAAGAGTTCGCAGGCGACGAGGTAGAGCGGGATGATCCAAAGCAGGGCCGCGAGGATCGAGGCCGCCTGCGCGGCGGACTGCCAGCCGCCGGCGCCTTCGGTCCCGAGCAGGACGTGGCAGACGGCGATCCCGATGGGGTACAGGGGGTGGTCGACGGACTTCACCAGGCCGTCGTGCAGATAGCCCGCTTCGAGGCTCTGGGCCTGGCCGATGTAGCGGAGCCCATCGTTGAAGAGGATCGCCGCGCCCTTGGCCTTCCATCCGAGGAAGCCGGCGGCGAGCGCGATCAACAAGAGGATCCGGGCCAGATGATGGGTGACGTTCACGCGGGTCCATCCTTTCGCGACGTCGTTGGGGCGGTGGCTAGAGTCGCTGTTCCTGCGACCGCGTTCGGGAACCGACCGGGACTCGTGGTGGCGTCCGCGAGGCCGATTCGGCCTGGACCGGGAGGGGCTCGCGGCCGATCGATTCGGCCAGGAGACGGACCTCGCGGTTCACGAGCGCTTCGCCGTCCCTGAGCCTCCGGGTCACGCCGGCCACGGCGGTCCAAGACTCGGCCTCCTCGCGGCGTCCGAGCCGCTTCGACCAGGCCCCTCGGATCGCGGCCTCCCAGCCGACGATGCCGCAGAGCGTCAGGAACTGCCAGCGGGGCAAGTGTTTGCGGAAATACAGCAGCTTGCTGTGCCGCGTGACGACCCGCATCTTGGGGGAAATCGCCCGATTTTGCAAGGGACGTAGGTGGACGACCGAGACATCCGGGTCGTACTCGATCGACCAGCCGCGATCCCTCGCCGAGCGGCAAAGCGCGACCTCCTCGTAATAAAGGAAGAAGTCCTCGTCCATCCCGCCGACGTCGTCGAGCATCCGGGCGTTGATCAGAACGCAGGCCCCGGTGACCCAGGCCACGCCCGTGCGCCGGATGGTCCAATCGGCCTGGTATTTCCGGCGAGATCGGGGTATCAACTGCTCCCAGGCGGTCCGGAAGAGCGTGGGGAAGGGCCCGACCGACGGCTGCGGCGACCCATCGGGGTTGCAGAGGCCGAAGCCGACGAGCCCCGGCTCACCCTGCGGTCGCCCGGCGTATCGCCCGACCCGATCCAGGACCTGGGGCAGGAAACCCGGTCCCGGCACCACGTCGGGGTTCAGGACGAGGAGCCAGGGTGCGCGGGACGCCCGCCAACCGGCATTGACGCCGACGGCGAAACCCCCATTCTCTTCGCGACGAATCAGCCGGATGCCGCGCGGGGTCGCATTCAACTCCTCGGGCGGTTCGCCCGGCGAGTCGTTGTCGATCACGAGGACTTCCGCCCGGCCGTCGCGGACGGAGGGGCAGTCGGAGAGGGTGGAGACGAGCCGGTGGATGTCGGGCCACGAGTCGTAATTGACGATCACCACCGAGAGTCTGGGCGCGGGCGAGGCGTCGGCCTGGGGTGTCTCAGGCAATGGCACGATGGGTCGCCTCGTTCCGTCTCGGCCGGCTCGGTTCACACGTCCGGGGGCTGGCTCACGCATCCCGATCCTAACCATTTTGCGGATTGACTGGAAGAAATCGGTCGGCGCGGCCGATGGTAGTCCTTGAGCGAAACCGAAACCGGAGAGGTACACCACGGATGGTGAGACCACTCATTCACGCCGCCGGAGTGAGGCTGACCAGCAGTCTCTCGCTGATCGCCTCACGACCGGGGCCACCGAGGGATCGGTGCAGGCCCATGGATGAACCGTCCGCATACCCGGGACCGCGCGAGGAACCGCCCCCGGCCATCGGCGGGCGGGTCCTGATCGTGGGCGACCGGCGGGATAGCCGACGCGTCGCCCGGCGATTGAGCCAGGGGACCTGGACCGGCCTGACCGTCGTCGGCTTCGTCGACGCCGGCCACAATCACAACCCCAAGTTCCCCAACCGCCGCCACATGGCGGTCCACCCCCAGGCCGACCCCGTCCCGGTCCTCGGCAGGGTCGACCACCTCGACCGCTGGGTCGACCGGGTCAAGGCGACTCACCTCGTGGTGGCCTTGACGGGTCGCCGGGCCCGCCGGCTCCGCGGCAAGCTCGCGGAGATGGGCCGCTCGGACGTCCGCATCCACTGGCTGCCGACCGAGCACTGGTCGTCGCTCGAACCCTCGGCCGTGATCGCGCTCGAGGCCCGCCCGCCCTGGATGTGGCGCCGCTACCGCATGGCCAAGCGGCTGGTCGACTTCCTCGGCTCGCTCGCCGGGCTGACCCTGCTCTCGCCCCTGTTCGCGGTCATCACAGCGATCATCTGGATCACCGACGGCCGGCCGATCTTCTACACCCAGGACCGTGTGGGGCAGGGGGGGCGGATCTTCCCGATCGTCAAGTTCCGGAGCATGAGGCGCGACGCCGAGTCCGCCACCGGCCCGATCTGGGCGACGAACCAGGACGACCGCTGCACGAAGATCGGACTCTGGCTGCGCCGGACGAACATCGACGAACTGCCCCAGCTCTGGAACGTCCTCCGGGGCCAGATGAGCCTCGTCGGCCCACGCCCGGAACGCCCGATTTTCGTCGAGCGGTTCCAGGCCGGATTGCCCGACTACAACCTCCGGCACTCGGTCCCCGTCGGCATGACCGGCTGGGCCCAGGTCCACGGCTGGCGGGGGCGGACGTCGCTCCGGAAGCGGCTCCAGTACGACCTCGATTACATCCAGCGCTGGACGTTCCTGCTCGACTTCCGGGTATTGTTCATGACCTACCAGCACATCACCCAGGGGAAGATCTCCTGGGCCCCGCCGAAGAGGCCGAGCGGCTCATGACGGTCTGCCCGCCCCGCCTCTCGATCGTGATCCCGACCTACAACGGGCGGTCGCTACTGGAGACCTGCCTCGGCAGCCTCTACGCCCACCGCCCGGCCGGGATCGCCATCGAGATCATCGTCGCCGACGACGCCTCCACCGACGGCACCGCCGACTGGCTCGCCGTCCGGTACCCCGAGGTCGTCGTCGTGCGCCGCGAAGTCAACGGCGGCTTCTGCGCCTCGGCCAACGCCGGGCTGGCCGCCGCACGCGGCGAGTTCATCCAGCTCCTGAACAATGACACCGAGGTCACCTCCGGCTGGGTCGAGGCCGGATTGGGGCCGTTCGACGACCCCGCGGTCGGCTCCGTGGCCCCGCTGGTCGTCGTGCGGTCATCGCCGGAACGCGTGGACTCCGCCGGCGACTCCTACTCCCTGCTGGGCTGGCCGACCAAGCGAGGCCACGGTGAGGCGTCCGAGAGCTGGAGCCGACACCGGCCTGACGAGGTCTTCGGCGCCAGCGGTTCCAGCGCCTTCTACCGCGCGGAGGCCTTAAGACGAGCCGGCGGCGGATTCGATCCCGCGTTCGGATCGTACTATGAAGATGTAGACCTCGCCTTCCGGATGCGGTGGGCGGGATATCGCTGCGTCTTCGCGCCGGAATGCCGCATCCTCCACGAGGTCTCGGCCAGCTACGACCATCGCCGGCCGGCCCTCCAGCGCCGGATGGCCCGGAACGCCGAGTTGCTGTTCTGGTCGAACATGCCCGGGCGTTGGCTCTGGCTCGCGGCCCTGCCGCATGCGTGGTTCATCACGGTCCAGGCGATCTATCGACTCCTTCGGGGTCGGCCGGCCCCATTCATGCTGGGCAAGCTCGACGCGCTCCGCGAGTGGAACACGCTCCGCGCCCGCAGGACGCTACGGGCCGAGATGGCCCGGTCGGCCGCCCGACGGCCGCACTTCCCCTGGGGGAATTCGGGCCTGCGCGCGGTCCGCAACCATCTGAAACGGCCCTCGGAAGCCTCGTCCCGTTGAGATCGCCCCTTGAAGTGGGGCCGGTACGGATGTATCGTCACCTGGAAGGAATCGGCCACCTCGCTCGCCTCTCCCGGGGACGCTCATGCCCAGGACGTCGCCCTTCGCCGGCAGCCCCGAATTCCTCCGGCTCATCCGGGGCGAATCCGAGACCGATCTGACCCGGATCGCCCTCGAACTGGCGCGCGACGTCTACCTGGAGATGGATCCGGCCGCGTACCTGAAACGCATCGACGAGCTGTCCTCGCGCGTCCGCGACCGCTGCCCGAACGGGGCCCCGCTGCGCTACATCCTGGGTCAGATCAACTGGGTCCTGTTCGTCGAAGAGTCGTTCCGGGGGAACGCCCTGGACTACTACGACCCCCGGAACAGCTACCTGAATCAGGTGCTCGAACGGAAGACGGGCATCCCGATCAGCCTCTCGATCCTCTACCGGGCGATCGCCAGGGATCTGGGGCTGAGGCTGGAGGGCGTCAACTTCCCCGGCCACTTCATGCTCCGGGTATTGGACGCCCCCGAGCCGATGTTGGTGGACCCGTTCCACGAGGGGATGATCCTCGACACGGCCGGTTGCGAGGATCGCCTGTCCCGTCAGCTCGGCCAGCCGATCGAGCTGACCGACGAGCTGCTCCAGCCGGCCGCCGCCGGGTCGGTCGTGGCCCGGATGCTCCGCAACCTCAAGGCGATCTACGTCCGCGTGGAGGATGACGAGCGGGCCTTGCCGGTGATCCGGCGGCTGGCCGCGCTCAACCCGGACGACCTGGAGGAGCAGCGCGATCTGGGCCTCACCTGCCTCCGGTCGAACCGGCCGGGCGAGGCGATCGGGCCGCTGGAGAAGGCCCTGGTCGGATCGGCACGCAAGGAAGAGCGGGACGAGATCCGGTCCTGCCTCCGCGTGGCGATGAGCGCGGTGGCCGCGATGAACTGAGCGATCCATCGGGAAACGCTCAAGATGCGCCCCGGGGGCGCCGATACCGAGTAAGCCAGGTTCGCGGCGGGCTGCCCCGTCCATCCTGCGCCTATCTCCCGGCACGCACTAATGGTCCGGAGCCGTCGCGGGTGGAACCCGATCGGCCCGGCCCCCCCGGGTTTGCGTGCCGGCCCCCGACAGGAGGGCTCGATCCCATGATCCACACCTTGAGACGCACGCTCCCGCTCCTGATCCTCCCGATCGGGCTCGCGGGCTGTTCGAGCACGAAGGGAAATCGGCTCGCACTGGCTCCCGATTACAAGACCATCGCGTCTGTCGGCGACCAGCCGATCGTCGCGGTCACCGGCGAACCCGGCGATTCCACCAAGACCGAACTCCCCAACACCCCATCCCGCGAAAACCCCAAGACGCGGATCTCCGGCCGGGTGGTCGACACCAGCGGGGAACCCGTCGCCAACGCGACCGTCCGGCTCGCCGACGGCAGCAGCGTCGGCGGGAAGGTGATCGAGGCGACGACCGACAGGGCAGGGGGGTTCACGCTCCGCGGCCTGCGCCCGAATACCCGATACACCCTGATCGCGGAACGCGATGACGGGCGCGTCGTGATGTCGGGCCGGGTCGAGGCCAAGACCGCGTCGTCGAACGTCGAGATCGGTCTGAACGACAACGACCCGGACGCCCCCCCGGCGGCCAAGCCTCCCCGGCCCCGCTCCGTGTCGAGCCGCGACCCCGACGATCCGGAGGATGGCGAGCCGGTCCGCATCCGCCGTCGCATCAACGAAGAGGACCTGCCGCCGGCCGATCCCGCCGAGGCCCTCCCCACCCGGAGCGTCACCCGGAAGCCGGACGCGGCCGAGGGGCGTCGCAAGCCCGAGGCGGGGTGGGTCTCGCCCGACGGCAGGACGATTTCCCCGAGTCCGGCCGGATCGAAGGACGATCCCGATCCCGCCGACGCGCGTGCCTCCCGCCTGCTGCCCGAGGAGGAAGACGTCCCCAACCCACTCCCGCCGGCCCTCGATCCGAACGAGTCGGCCGCACTGGAGTCGGGGAGCGAGGTTCGGATGACCTCCCGGACCTCTGACCGGGCACCACCGGCTCAGGAAGGTGCGAACCCCGCGACGGCGCCCCGGTTCCGCGGGGCGCCGGCCGTCACCGGCCGGATCCTCGGCGAGATTGAGGCGGGCCGTCCTCTCGTCAACGAGGAAGAAACCGCACAGGAGACCCCGGTCGCGGTGATGCCGGGCAGCATGGCACCCGCCGCACCGATCGCGCGTGCCGTCAGCAAGCCGGTCGGTCCCGCCGCGCCCCGGGCCGACCGCGAGGAAGTCCCGCCGGCCGTGGAAGCCGTCGCGGATCGCGTGGACGAGGAGGGCGAGAATCCGCTCCCCCCCGCGATCGAGGCGACCCCAGCCGCGCCCGCACCTCCGAGCCAACCGGTGCTGGCGTCCGCCCCCCCCGCCGAGGTCCCTCCCCCTGACATGCAAGCGCCCAGTGCCCCCTCCGAGTCCGTCCCCCCGCCCGCCTGGGTGACGGACTCGGCGGGGGACGCGCGCACCGAACGGGTCGCGACCCAGGATCCGGCCCCTCGTCCCGTTGACGACTCGACCTCGACCCCCGAGCCCAATACGAATGCGCCTGCAGCCGGAGCGAGATCCGCCCGGATCACCTGGGCCCAGCTCGCGTCGATGGAGATGCCGCAACCCAGCAGGATGGAGTCCGATCCCGGCTCGATCTCCGATCGCGTCAGCCGCAGCTCGGAGGCGCCCCGCAACTCGAAGCTGCCGCCCGTCGATCGGGACCTCCCCGCCGGCTCGCCCGCCCCGGACAGGAAGAAGGCCGTCGTCGCCGCGGCCGCCGGGGCCCGGCCCCAGGCGGCGGTCGTCTCCTACGACCCCCGCGCCCGACGGGTCACGGAACTGGCACTGCCCGACCTCCAGGGCCAGACGGTGCGGCTGAGCGACTTCGACTCCGAGTACATCCTGCTCGACTTCTGGGGCACCTGGTGCAAGCCCTGCCTGAACTCGATTCCGAAACTGATAGAACTCCAGCGCAAGCTCGGACCCGAGAAGATCCAGATCGTCGGCATCGCCTGCGAGGATGTCCCGGTCGCCCAGCGGCCCGGCAAGGTCGCCGAGGTCGCCGAACGCATGAACATCAATTACGCGGTACTTCTCTCGGGCATGGACGGCAAGCCCTGCCCGGTCCAGCAGGCCCTCGGGGTCCAGGCGTACCCGACGATGGTCCTGCTCGACCGGAAGGGGAACGTCGTCTGGCGCGATTCGGGCAACTCGGCGCAATCGCTCTCACGCCTCGACCGGATCGTCCAGTCCGGCTCGAACCGGGTCAACGCGGGCGTCGCCCGTCGCTGATCGACCGGAGCGTTTCGAGGGCGACCTTGACCTCGTCCCGGAGCCCCGGCGCGAGCAGGGCCATCCGCTTCTCGGCCGATTCCAGATGGATCCGGGCATTCTTCTCGTCGGACCCTGCAAGGCAAATCAGCCCGGCGTGGGCCGCGATGGACGCGTCCTTCGTCCCGACTCGCAAGGCGAGGTCGATCGCCTCCCTGGCTTCAGCGATCTTCCCGTTCCGATAGCGTGCCCAGGCGACGGTGTCGGTGCCGAAGATGTCCTTCCGCTCGCGGTAGTCGAACTCGGCCAGTTCGAGGCCACGGCCTCGTTCGTTGCCGGAATTCACCAGGAAGCTCGCCAGGTCGCGCCGATACTCCGGCGACTCCGCCGTGATCTTCCGGAACCGATCCTCCAACGCCTTTGCGACGTCCGTTTTGTCCCCGCGCCGCTCCAGTTCGGCGAGGGCGATCAGCATGTGAGGATCCGGACCGATCTCGATGGCTGCCCGGTACGATTTGATCGCCCCGGCGATCTCGCCCCGGCCCTCCTGGATGCGGCCGAGCGCAAACGTCGCGTCGTGATACGCGTCGACACCCTTCGGGATCGACCGATAAAGGGCATCCGCCTCGTCGATGCGGCCCGACAGGAGCGTGATCTCGGCGAGCCGGCCCGTGAACCAGGCGACGTCCTTCTCGGAACCGGCCGAACGGGTCGCCTCGACGGCCCGCTTCATGAGCGCGATGGCCTCGTCCGTCCTGCCTTGCTGGTCGCGGAGGTTGGCAACACGCGACAGCACGGCCGGGACGGGAGCACGCTTCATCAGCGACTCGTAGACCGCCTGTGCCTCGGGATATTTCCCCGATTCCAGCAGGGCATCGCCGAGGATTGCCAGAACGTCCGGCTCCTCCGGCCGACGCTTGGCGACGTCCCGGATGACCTCCAGTCCTTCACCGAATTTGTGCCGGCTGCAAAGCGCGGCCGCGAGCGAGGTGCGGGCCCGATCGTTGTTCGGGAGCTGTTTCAGCGAAGTACGGAGCGCCTGCTCCGCCTTCGCGTACCATTCGAGCCTGCCGGTCTCCTCGGCCTTCTGCTCGTAGAATTCGCCGAGGTATCGCCAGCTATTGGCGTCGGACGGTTTGGAGTCGACCCTCCGTTCGAAGAGGGCGATCGAATCGTCGAGACTGTGAACATAGTTCGACGGCGCGCCGTCCTGCCCTGGGGCTTCGTCGGGCGGGGGCTTCAGGAGGGCGGCGGGCGTATCGGATGGCTTAGGGCCGCCCTGACCGGACGCGGGCGGAGTCAGCCCGAGGGAGGTCGCGAAGGCGAGGGGGAGCATGGCGGCGATCGAACGCCGCCGCGCGGGGCTGGGCGTCATCCTGGGTCTCCGTCTCTCGACATCCGGGCAGGGGTCGGCGCTGGGAGGCGATCGGAAGGGCGGGGGGTACGCCCGAGCTCACTTGCCGCCGACGCCCCGGGGGTTGGGGGTCGCGAGGTACGGGAATTTCTTCTGGAACGCCGAGTCGTTGCCGACCCGATCGGTCTTGAGGGCACCGTTCGTGAGGATCGCCAGCTCCGTGTCGATGACGTCATCCGTCAGCCGCCGGCCGTTCGGGAACCCCGTCGCGCTCGTTGAGTTGTAGCTGAGGACGTCGGGCAGGAGCGCCGTGGCCACGGCCGAGGCGTAGGCGGTGGAGGTGCCGAACAGTTCCTGTTGATGTTCGGTGGCCAGCTCGCGGAAACCGGGGTCGCCCTGCGGGCTGCCGGTGTTGAACGCGTTCTTGTAGCTCGTGGGGATGATGGCCGTGTTGATCGCCGGGATCCCCATGCGGTCGAGCTGCTCGCCGGCCACGACCGTGCGCGCCCAGACCCGCAGCCCGGGCGCCTTCTTGGTCGCTCCGAGAGTGGCGTTGGGCACTTCCATGACGATCGCCAGGGTATTCAGCCCGGCGAAGAACGAGTTCGGGATGTTCGGCGGCAGGAAGGGGGCCACGCGAACCGGCAAGGACGCGCCGGCCTCCGCACGCTCCACGAACGCGTTGAACGCGTTGAGGTCGAAGAAGAACGGGTCGTCGAAGATCGACGCACGCAGCTTGCCGCCGCCTTTGATACTGGCATCCGCCCCCGTCAGTCCCACGGCCAGCTCGACGGCGGCGTCCGAGAACGGATTGACCTTCGTCAACTGGACGAATTGCCGTCCCTGATTGTTGGGGGCCGAGAAACGGAGCTGGAGGAGCAGCGTGTCAAAGAATGGGGTCGTGGCGTTGACGCCGCTTTGGACCCGGATCTCGTAGAGGGCGCCCATGCGGAACGTCGCCGGCCCGATCACCCCCGCGGCGGGGCTCAGCGTGACGATGATGACCGTGTTGTTCTTGTCGTTCGGCGACTGGAACACATAGACATCATTGATGTCGATGTTCCCGGCCGTGGCGGTGATCCCCTTCAGCCTGGGGGAATCGCGGTGGTCGGCGGCCCGGGCGGGGCCGGGGATCAGCGACAGGGCGGCGAGGTACGCGAACGCGACGAGGGGGCGCCGGTACATGGGTGGGGGCTCCGTGCGAGTAGGGATGCGGCGATGATCAAGCCAAATTGTCGTCGCATCCTACCCACACCCCCAGGCCATTGCTATCATCAAATTCTGGCGGAGGGAGATTTCTTTATCCGGATTTCACGCATGCATTGGCGTGAGTCAGCGTGACGAGAATTCCTTGATCTCCCCGTCTGCCCCGAACTGGACCCGGAACGACTTGCCGTCGGGGGCGACCAGCACGCGGATGAACTCGCCGCCCTCGGTCGACCTGTTGGCGATCTTCGACGGTTCCGTATTCTGCTCGGCGGAGGTGGATGCGTTCTTGTGGAGCTGATAGGCGGCCTGGAGGTTCGGGATCGTCTTCAACGTCTCGACCGTCCTCGGCGAGCCCCCCTTGCGCGGGCCGTTGTTCATGATGGCCACGACCGGCTCGATCGAGCGGATGAGCGTCGGGTGGTTGGAACTCTCCGCGCCGTGGTGAGTGACCTGATACAGGTCGATCTGTCCGATCTTGTTGATGGGGCAGACGAGCTGGCGCTCGATGTTCCAGGTCAGGTCGCCGCAGTCGAGGAACCCGAAGTCGCCGATCTTGAAGCGGATCGAGACGCTCTTCGCGTTGTCGCTGGGGTCGACCGGCTGGTCGGCCGGGGCGTTCTCGCAGTTGGGATTCTTCGCCCCCTCGGAACTGGGATCGACCTGCCCGCTGGCGGCGAGGACGACGGCCTCGATGCTCCCCTTGAGCGGCAGGCGGTCGCCGGCCTTGAGGGTCGAGCGCTTCCCTTCGGAGGCCTTGCGGTAGGCGATGCCGAGCGGGTCCTTGGATCCGGGCCCGTCGGGGAAGTTCGCCTTGTCCTCGTCGGGCTTCGAGAGGTCGGGCAGGCCGCGGTCGAGGAAGTGGGCGATCTTGACCCGCTTCGACAGACCCTCGACGCCGCCGTAATGGTCGGTGTGCCAGTGGGTCGTCACGAGGTAGTCGATCTGTTCGAGCTTGGCGACATCCTTGAGCACATGCTCAATCCGCTTCGGGTCGCGATCGTTGAGCCCGGGCCAGCCGGAGTCGAGCAGGATCGTCTCGCGCTCGGGCGTGACGACCAGCGTGGCCGCGCCCCCCATCACGTCGATGAAGTAGATCTCCAGCCCCCTCGGCTCGGCCGCGGGCTTGCCCGCCCCGGCGAGGAGTGCGACCGAGAGAAATCCGAGGACAATCCGGCCGGGGACGCGTCGCATGGTGCATGACTCCGGGGGCGAGAGAACGAGCGTGGATTCTCAGTTCAAAAACTTAAGCTCCGTCTGGAGCCAGTTCGTCTGCCACTGGCCTTGCCAGTGCGACGACCGCATCGGCCGACCCGATTCGTCTCAGGATGCGGTCCTCTCCAAACAGATGGTCACTTGAGCAGGTTTCGGCCGATCTCCAGGATCTCCTCGGCGTCCAGGACCCGGTCGTTGGCCTCGAACAGGCTCTGCAACGCCCGACGATGGATCTTCATCTTGGTCCCGCCGACCCCAAGGGCGCCCCAGGCCATCACACTGTCGCGGTCGACGCCCTTGTCGTTGGGCTTGATCCCCTCGATCCCGGCGGGTGGCACCGCGTTGAGGTCGATGGCCACCTTGATCGAGGGCAGGGCGGCCCGGACGTCCTTCGGAAGCAGCGTCACCCCCGCGGCCCCCGCCGCGATGACGAGCCCCACCCCGTCCAGGCTCGCGGCCAGGGAACCGCCCGACGTCCCGAACGCGGTCAGCGACTTGCCCGTCGTCACGCCGATCGTCTCGGCGACCTTCTGCGCCTTCTCGGCCTGCCGCGATCCCACCCGAACCTTCGCGCCAAGTCGTGCCAGGAGACGAGCGACCCTCTGGCCGACCGGCCCCGTGCCGGCGAGGACCGCGGCATGGACACCTTCGACAGAGCCGCCGAAGCCTTCGAGCGCGGCGAGGACGGCGGCGGCGGCCGTGGTGTTCGAGCCGTTCGCGTCGAACATCACGGAGACCTGGAACGGCCCGAAGAAGCTGGACTTCACGGCATCCAGCACGGCCTCGGCCGCCGTGACGTCGGAGCCGCCGACGAAGATGGCGGTCCGCTTCAGGTCGTCCATCCCGCGGGTGAAGAGGCAGCCGTGGACGAGGTCGCGGACCAGGGCAGGGGAGATGCCGCCGTGGCGGAACAGGACGTCGATGCCGGCGTCGACCGCGACGACCCCGTCGAAGACGCTCGGCTGCGGGTCCACGTCAAGCTGGAGGAGGATCGACCGCTTCGTGGTGCTCGTGCTCATCGAGGGTGTCGCCGGTTGGGTCCTGGGGAGATGCGAACGGCCCGGAACGAGCGCGAATGCGCCTGGTCCGGGCCGGTCGATGTTGCGTTGCGGCCTGCGATCGGAGGATCGCGAGGCGGGGTCGGGCTCAGGCGAACGGGTGCTTGGCCGCGTCCTTGCCGGCGATCATCTCGGCGGCGGTCGGCTTGCCGCTCATCGCGTTGGCGATGGCGAGCTTGGTGGCCTCGTAGTTGAACTTGAGGATCTTGGCGTTGTCGTCGGCGGCCGGGTGGATGAACACGCCGCAGACGATGACGATGTCCTCGGCGACGGCGGCCGGGATCACGCCCTCGGCGACGCTGTCGGCGACGGCCTTGGCGACGGCGTACTGCGCCGGGCCGAACATCTGCACGGCCTGCTTCATGCCTTTGATCGTGACCTTGGTGATCATGACCGTGGCGGGCTTGACGGCGAGGTTCGGGGTGAGGACGGCCAGCAGGTTGGTGTGGCCGTTGGACTGGTTCGCCAGGGCATTGGCGAAGGCGGCGCCGACGGGGCCGGTCTTGGTCCCGATCAGGAGGTCGATGTGGGAGATCTCGTTCCCCTCGCCGACGAGGGCTTCACCGATGAGCATGGTGTGATCGGCCATGGCGTCGCTAACTCCTGGGCGGTCGGCGGCGGACGCGATGAGCGCGGCGGCCCCGACCGGATTCAATGGTACTCTGCCCGCCGGTTCCGCGAACGCTCGCGCCCGGTCGACGCACTCGTCCGTCGTGCCCGCGCGGACCGGGACTGGTGGTCGAAGAACACGCAATATAACACCCGGCCGGCCGCCCGCAAGACCCCGAACGCCCCGGGGGCCGACGACCGATCGGCGAAGACTGATTAACGCGCGGGGAATCTCTGTTGTATCTCGGCCTGGAACGTGCTTGAATACGGATCGTTCCGTACGGGGCGGGCCCCGCCCCGCGCAACCGGGGATGGGGTCGAGCTGGCCCGAATCCCCTCGGTCTTCACGTTGGGAGAATCGCCGTGCGCAAGCTGTTCCCGCTGTTCGCCGTCTTCGGCCTCTTCGTCAGCGTCGCCGCCGCGTTCGATGGCAAGGAAGTCACCCTCACCGGCGACGGCGTCTGCGCCAAGTGCGCCCTGAAGGAAACCCCCACCTGCCAGAACGCGATCAAGGTCGAAGAGGGCGGCAAGACCGTCACCTACTACCTCGCCCCGAATGCCGTCGCCAAGAAGTACCACTCGACCGTCTGCCAGGCCACGGTGAAGACCAAGGCCACCGGCACCGTCGAGGAGAAGGACGGCAAGAAGATCCTGACCGCCACCAAGATCGAGAAGGCCGAGTGAGCTTCCGAACGAAGCCCGCTCCGCTGGTTTGAAGCCAGGAAGAAGGTCGCAGCCCAGGGCTCGCGGCCTTCTTTGCGTTTCGAAAGGGCGATTCCCGAATGGAACGACCACCCCTCCTCATCGTCGGCGCCTCCGCCCGGGCCGCTTCGTGGTCCGCCCGACGCGCCGGCTACGCGCCGATCGCCCTCGACCGCTTCGCCGACCGCGACCTCTTCGAACTCGCCACTGTCATCGAACTTAGTCCTGGCCAGTCCATCCTGGAGGCCATCGCTGCTCTACCGCGCTGCAACTGGATGTATACCGGCGGGATGGAGAACGATGCGGACCTCGTCGACGCGATTTCCGAGCACCATGACCTGATCGGTAACCCGGGCCGCGTCTTGCGGCAAGTCCGCGACCCGATCGCCTGGACGGCGGCGCTCCGGGATGTTTCGCTCCCGCACCTCGACGTCGCCACACGCGAAACCGGATACGATCCTCGCAAGCCCTGGATCTGCAAACCCTTCCGATCGGTCGGCGGGTTGGGCGTCGCGGTCCGTATCGGCGATGAGATCCCCGAAGGTTGCTTCCTTCAGCGGCGGATCGGTGGCGGACGGTTGATCGGGGCCCAGTTCCGGTGCGACGCCGCTGGCGTGAGCTTGCTGGGGGCCTGCGAGCAATGGGTCGGAGGCCCCGGCTCACCCGGGTCGTTCGCGTATCGGGGCAGCCTGGGGCCGATCTGTCTGGCGGATGGAATCCTGACGCAAGTCATTCAAACGGCCGAGGTTCTGACCAAAACCTTCGGGTTGACCGGGCTGTTCGGGATCGATTTCCTCCTCGACGATCGTCTCGCTTGGCCCATCGAGATCAACCCGAGATACACCGCCTCGATCGAAATTCTCGAACGAAGCGGATCGTGCCCAGTAGGGTGCACACTGCCCACCGCAACCTCTGATTTCCTAAATGGTTACGTACAACCGGATGCCATGGTGGGCGGTGCCCATCCTACGGGAAAATGTGTCCTCTACGCTGAGAAGGATCTTGTCTGGATCGACGTCGAGACGACCGGGGACATGGCGGACATCCCGAGTGAGGGCGCAGGTTTCCACCGGGGCGATCCCATACTGACGTTGTTCGCCCAGGCGAAGGACCTGAACGCGGTCGGTGTCGTCCTCGGCGAGAAAGTCGAGGGCTGGCGGAGCCGGCTCGGATTTTTAACTTAACCTATTTTGTGCGTTAGACTTGGGTGTTGACGATGAGTAAGATCAGGGTGATGACGAACAGGATGGAGAGGATCATGAGCGAGAACCGGAACGCCTGCGACCAGATGACGGCCCAGGACTCGTGCCGGGATGCGGAGTAGACCAGGCTGATGGCCAGGACGAGCGGGATGAGGAAGAGGTAGGGGCTCATGATTGCGTCGTCCCGTTCGGGGCGGCCTGGATCGTTTCCGGGGCAGGGGAGGGGGGCGTCGAAGCCTTGGCGGCATCAACCCTTGCGGCGAAGGCGGGGTGCGATTGATTCTGATCGGCGGGCCCTTCGAGGGCGTCGTAGATCGCCAGGATGTTCAACAGGCCGGCGACCGTCGTGTACATCATCGCGATCTCGACGATACGCCCGCCGGGATTCGTGTAGAGCCGGTTGATATCGTTCTGGGTGGGCTCGGCGAGGAAGCCCCAGAGGATCGTCGGTTTGCCGTAAAGTTCAAGCGTCGCCTGGATTATGGCGGGTAGGGACGCAAGCCCGTTGAAGAACTGGCCGAGGTAGTGGAAGCAGAATCGCTCGGAGTTCGCCAGCGGATTGAGCCAGCGCCAGTAGACGACCTTCCCCTGCCCCAGGATCAGGCCGGTGAAGTACAAGCCGAGGATGACGGTGAAGTACAGGAGCGCCTTGCCGTAACGCTTCTGGTACGCATGCCCCAGCCCAGGAATGAGATACGCCAGGAATCCGGCGACGTAACGGTTTCGCAGATCGACGGATTGGGGCGGTGGAGACATGGGTCGATCAAGTTCCCAAAACAGGAGCACGGCCGCGCGGGCGACAGGCGGTTGCCGGGATCATTCCATTGAGATTCGTCAGTGGCCATCGGAGATTGTATCAAAGCCCCTGCAGGTCGTCGCCATCCCAGTGTCTCCGGTCGGTCGCCTGGACTTTCTCTCCGGGATTGGTCGCCTGAATGAGTTCGCGCTGACCGGATTGCGATGACTTCTCCCGTTCCGTATCGAGTTCGGGTCACGCCCCGGGCCGGAGATCGTTCGGAGCACAGGAATCCGAGCGATTGGCACCTCAGTAACCCAATGGAATACGACGCAAAATGGATAAGGAATTCGAGCAGATCGAGAGCAAATCCGATCCCCGACCATTCCGACTTCGTACTCGTTGGTGCCTGTATCTGGGGACTTGGGTCGCCGTATTCCTGTCCTTCAGGTTCGCCGCAGAAGCGCGTTATCCGCCGCTCTACACTTTGGATCTGATCGGACTCCAACTGTATTGTGCTTGGATGCTCCCCCTCGGGATACCGGCTGTACTCACTGGAAAGCGTGCAGACGCATTCTCGAACCTCCCGTGGCTACTTCCCATCTGGGCCGGCTACTTGATCCATGGATGGCTTACGCTGAGGTCCCGGAGGAAGGTCCGGTTCGTCATCCTGCTAGTCTTGCTGGCCATCTTTCTGTGTGGCAACCTGATCGCCTGCGAGAATTCCTTCCCGAACATCCGGATCTAGTACAGCCACCCGCACCAACCTCGGCTCCGACATTGAGAAACCAGCGTTGAAACACCACAGCACCGGACATACCCCGGATTGAAAACTTAAGAGCCATTATCGGACGTTGGAATTCGGGTCAGTTATGCTCTCCCGCCGGGCCTTGGATCGTCCCGGTTTGTCTACGTCTCACGACTTAACCACACCGGACCGCACGGTAGCCATCCCCGTGACAGCGAGCAGGATGCCGACACCGGCCATGCTCGCTGTGTTGACCTCCTTCTTCCCCTGGGTCACTCCCGCACCGACGAAGATACCGAAGGCCAGGCCGATCAGGACGCCGCCGATGGAGTGTCTCGTGAACCACATTGCGTTCGCTCTCATTCCGCCACGTAGGTGTGTTTCGGATCTCGAAATCACGATACGGCCGCCTGGGTCGGATTGCCAGGACAAACGGCCTCTCGGTTCTATCCCGGGAACTCGACGCAAATGCAGTCCCAGGACTAAGATCATGGGATGGCTTTGTTCCGTCGATTTGCGACCCGGGGGCCCTGGATGAGCCGATTCGCGACGTTCGTTCTCTGGCTCGTCGTCCTGCCCGCCCATGTCCCTGCCGCCGAGGATCGGATCGTTCGCGTCCCGCTTTCGGCCGATGGCGAGCTGGATCTGGTGCCGCTCCTCAAGATGCTCGGCGAGGCGACGTCGGCGCGGGTCGCCGTCCCGGGACAGGCGGTCGCGATCCCACTCCGGGGGCCCGGGGCCGCCCTGTCGAGGACCCTCCTGGGCGAGGCGTTCGGGAAGCTCGCCGATGTGAAATTCGGGACCGAGCGAGTCGAAATCCGGATCCGGGACGGCTCCGACCCCGGTGGATGGCAAATTGCCCTCGCACGGCTCTCCGAGCAGGCGGCGGGCTTGCTGCAACGGCGGGCGTTCTATGGACTTCGGGCGTTGAGATCGTACAGGAGCGGCGACCCGAGCCGGCCGACGGTGTGTCTGATCCACGGCCTGAATTCGTCGTCGGGCGTCTTCAAGCACCTCATCCCGGTCATCGAGTCGGCGGGCTTCGGCGTTGTGGTGTATGACTTTCCGGCGAATCAGGACCTCGACAAGTCGTCTCGCGCGTTCGTCAGGGATTGGCTTGGTTTCCGCGATTCCAACAAGGACTCGCGCCCGTGGGCGATCCTCAGCCACTCGATGGGCGGGCTGCTGGTAAGGTATTACGTCGAGGGAAAGACTATCGTGGCGACGTGTCGTCGATGATCCTGATCGCCCCGCCGAACTCCGGCTCGAACCTCGCCCAGGCCCAGACCTTGTTGCAACTCATCCAGGGGATGCGGGCCCTCGATGCCTCGGCGCGGGGAGAACTGAGGTCCAATCCGCTCGCGAGCCTCGGGGACGGCGTCGGCGAGTCGGCCGAGGATCTGCTGTCGGGGAGCCGTTATCTCAAGGCGTTGAACGGTTTCGGGATCCGGAAGGCCGTCCCCTACCACATTCTCGCGGGGGACGTCGGGTTGGTCCGCAGGCCGATCCGGGATCGGCTGGAAGGGATCGCGAAGGCCCCGGGGCTGGTGGGGGGGCTGTCGCGCCTGACACTGGCGAATTCGATCAAGGCTCTCGACGAGATGAGCGACGGGGCAGGGGACGGGTGCGTGTCGGTGGAGAGCACGCGGCTGGCCGGTGTTCCGGATCCTAAGGTGTTGCACGTCAATCACCTGGAGTTGATCCGGGCCCCCCTACTCTTCCCGCAACCCGGGCCGGTGGCGTGCTGGCC
>CBDIHP010000029.1:0-119024 GCA_965279195.1 Isosphaeraceae bacterium | reverse complement strand
GTCGTCGACTCGAAGATTCAAGTGCTTGAGCACGCCATCCAGGTTGGATCCGTCGACAAACGTCACGAACCGGAGCATTCGGGGGTCCTTTATTCCAGTCGGTTAGGCGCGGCTGCGCGGGTGTGGATCCTGGTGCAGGCGGGCGGGCTTACCAGTTCAGAGGGGCCTGCCAGGACGTCTTGAGCTGCGGGATCGGGAGGTCAATGAGGGTGGCATCCTGGAGCCCCTTGATGATCAGACGGGGCTCGGAGGACGGTTCGGGTTTCGTGACCTCGCCGAGCTTGCCCAGCGGCAAGGGGCCGAAGATCGCGGCGAGGGCGTGGAAGTTCCCGGGGATCACTTCGAGCACGAATCGGGTCGTGGACTCGGAGAACAGCAAGGCAGCGTCATTCGCCGCGTCGTCGTCGGACGGGACGTCGCGGAGCGAGACCTCGGCGCCCAAGCCGCCGGCCAGGGCCATCTCGGCGATCGAGACGGCCAGGCCCCCCTCGCTCAGGTCGTGGCAGCTCCGAATCAGGCCGGCGTTGATCGCCTGATGGATGGCGCGGAAGATCCCCCGGCCGAGTTCCGGATCGACCTTGGGCACCCGGCCGCCTTCCAGCCCGGCGACGAGGTTCCAGTGCGACCCGCCCAGTTCGAGACGGGTCTGGCCGACGATCAGGAGCAGGTTCCCCGGCTCCTTGAGGTCCATGGTGACGCAGCGGGCGACGTCGGGGATCTGCCCCATCGCGCTGATGAGCAGGGTCGGCGGGATCGCGATCCGTCGCCCCTCGTGGGTGTACTCGTTGTAGAGGCTGTCCTTACCCGAGATGAACGGGGTGCCGTAGGCCTTCGCGAGGTCGTGGCACCCCTGCGCGGCGAGGACGAGCGAGCCGAGGGTCTCGGGCCGCTCGGTGTCGCCCCAGCAGAAGTTGTCGAGGATCGCGATGCGGTCGGGATCCGCCCCGACGGCGACGCAGTTGCGGATGGCCTCGTCGATGACGGCGCAGGCCATCGCGTAGGGGTCGATGACGCCGTAGCGGGGATTGATCCCGCACGAGACCGCTAGCCCTCGGCGCGAGCCGTGGACGGGGAGCACGACCGAGGCATCGCCGGGGCCGTCGTCCTTGACGCCGACGAGCGGCTTGATGACGGTCCGGGCCTGGACCTCGTGGTCGTACTGGCGGACGATCCACTCCTTCGAGCAGATGTTCCAGTGCCCGAGCAGGCCGAGGAGGTCGTCGTTGTACGACGCCTTCTCGGGGAGTCGGGTCGGCAGCTCTGGGGGCGGGGTGAAGGTCGCCTTGCGGACGACGGCCGGCCGGCCGTCGTGCAGGAAGTGCATGTCGAGGTCGCCGACGACTTCGCCCTGGTATTTCAGGGTCAGTTTGCCGCTGTCGACGAACTGGCCGAGGACGGTGGCCTCGACGCTCTCGAGGTCGCAGAGGGCCTTGAGCGCGGGCCAGTTGACCGGCGGCACAGCCAGGACCATACGCTCCTGGGCCTCGGAGATCCAGATCTCGGTATAGGACAATCCGTCGTACTTGAGCGGGGCGCGGTCGAGTTCGACCACGGCGCCGAGGTCGGCCCCCATCTCGCCGACGGCCGAGCTGAACCCGCCCGCGCCGCAGTCGGTGATCGAGCGGAACAGGCCGCGGTCGCGGGCCTGGAGGACCACGTCGAGGACCATCTTCTCCGTGATCGCGTTGCCGATCTGCACGGCGCCGCTGGACACGACCTCGCTCTGGGCGTTGAGCCCGGCCGAGGAGAACGTCGCGCCCTTGATACCGTCGCGGCCGGTGCGTCCGCCGATGGCGACGATGAGGTCGCCGGCCTCGACCGACTTCGTGGCCTTGCCCCGGGGCATCAGGCCGATGGTGCCGCAGAATACGAGCGGGTTGGAGATGTATGACTGGTCGACCAGCAGGGCCCCGTTCACGGTCGGGATGCCCATGCGGTTGCCGTAGTCCCGGACACCGGCCACCACACCCTTGAGAACACGCCTCGGATGGAGCACGCCTTCGGGCAGGCTTTCGAGGGGCGTCTCGGGCGAGGCGACGCAGAAGACGTCGGTGTTGCAGATCGGCTTGGCGCCCAGGCCGGTGCCGAGGGGGTCGCGGATCACGCCGCCGATGCCGGTGTTGGCGCCGCCGTAGGGGTGGATGGCGGAGGGGCGGTTGTGGGTCTCGACCTTGAAGCAGACGTCCCAGTTCTCGTCGAACCGGACGACCCCGGCGTTGTCGGAGAAGACGGAGACGAGCCAGTCGAGCCCGAGATCCTGCGTGGCCTTGAAGACGGTGGACTTGAGCAGGTTGGGGATGATCTCGCCGTCGAAGTCGATGCGGCCTTTCAAGGTCTTGTGCGAGCAGTGCTCGGACCAGGTCTGGGCGATGGTCTCGATCTCGACATCGGTCGGCTCGCGGCCGATCGTGCGGTAGTGCTGCTGGATGGTCCGCAGCTCATCGATCGAGTAGCCGAGGCGGTGCGTGTCGCTGAGCGCCTTGAGCCCGGCGGCGTCGAGGTCGCGGATCGGCCAGACGACCTTCTTGAAGGTGTAGTCGGCCCCGGCGCCCAACTTGGTGAACGGGAGTCGGCCGCGGATGGCCTGCTCGACCGACTCGTTGGCGAGGACCTTGCGAATCAGCTCGGGCAGGGCCTTCTCGGGGCCGTCGACCTTGTAGGATCGGATCGTGCGGATGGCCTCGACGGGGTAGCCCAGATCCTTGAGGAGCCCCAGCGCGGTCTCGGCCTCGGGGTCGGTGACGCCCGGCTTCGGCAGGACGTGGAGCCAGCCGTCTTCCCCTTCCCCGGCGGAGAACAGGTCGTACGACTCGACGACGGTGTCGACGAGGACGGAGCTGGCAACACGGTCGACGGCCGGGCGATCGAGGTCGCCCTCGATCAGGTACCCGCGGCCGGCCGTGATCGACCAGGGGCCGGGGAGGCCGAGTTCGTTCGCGTCGGTCACGAGCCGCGAGCCGGCCAGGTCAGGTTGACCGGGCGCGGGATGGATCTTCAGGTGCCAAAGCATGCCGAGTCGTTCGGAAAGGTTTGCTGAGCTTCAGTACGTGGTTTCGGGGTGCCCCGGGGCGAGACGGACTGGGGCGGTTGGCGTAGAATTTCGGGGGGTCTGGGTCGAAAGTCACCGTATTATGCCCACAACCTTCCCGAAATTCAAACGGGAGCCGACCCCAGACCCACAAACCTCGACATTCGGGCCGTCTCAAACGAGAACACTCTTGAACCCTTGCATGCCAAACCGACACGGGCCGCCCGAGGCTCAGGACGGCCGGAACCGCTCGCGGCGGGTCTTCCCCGACGCCCAGAGCGCGTCGAGCGCCGCCGGATCGGACGCCTCCAGGGCCCGGCGAAACGAAGCCAATCGCTCCTCGTAGAGCCCCAGGGCGTCGAGCGTCGGGCCGCGATTCTCCAGGAAGATCGCCGTCCAGAGCGCGGGGTCGGCGGCTGCCACGCGGGTGACATCGCGGAACGCCCCGGCGGCGAGGTCGTGCCAGTCCATCGGCACGATATCCGCCAGCGCCGAGGCGACGGCGTGCGGCAGGTGGCTGGTCAGGGCCAGGGCGTCGTCGTGCTGGACCGGGTCGATCTCGACGATCCGCATGCCCAGGGCTCCCCAGAATTCCCTCGCCCGGCCGGTGAGTTCGGCGGGGGTCCGGCCCGTCGGCGTCAGGGCACAGACGCGATTCTGGAAGAGGTTGGCGTCGGCATGCTCGACCCCGGGCTTCTCGGACCCAGCGATCGGGTGCGAGCCGATGAATTTCCGGGCGAGTGCGGGACACGCCTCGGCGGCCTCGACGATCTTCCGCTTGGTGCTGCCGGCGTCGGTGAGGAGCGTCCCGGGCCCGGTGGATTCGGCCAGGAGCGTCAGGTCCTCGACGATCCGCGAGACCGGCGTGCAGACGACGATCAACTCCGCCTCGGCCAGTTCGTTTCCCGGCTCGGTGACCCCGACGTCGATCGCCCCCAGCGACCGGGCCGTCTCCAGCCGGGCCCGATCGCGACCGAGGCCGACGACCCGACCGGCCAGCCCCCGCTGCTTCAAGGCCAGCCCGATCGACCCGCCGATCAGGCCGACCCCCGCGATGCCGATGGTTCCGAATCGAGGCAGAGGCAACGTCGTCCGTCTCCGATCCACCGTGGATGAATTATCTCTCCCTGCCAACCCAGCGGACGCGGCCGACGAAGCGCTGGGCGCGGGTCTCCCGACCCCGCCCCTACCCTGAGAAACCGTACCGCCAGGCCGGGTCTCCAGACCCGTTCGAGCAAGGTCGGTTTGTGCGAAACTTTTCCCAGAGGGGTCTGGAGGCCCCGGTGAAGTGGTCGCCATCGGTCACGATGGGGGCGGGGTCGGGAGACCCGCGCCCAGCGATTCGTTCTTCCAGACCGTCGTTCGTCCAACGCCACTCTTCCATCGCATCAATCTTCCAGCGGGATCGCGCCAGTGTCCTCAACCTGTGCGGCGGGGACGTCATCGACGCGTTGCAGGAGGTCGCGGACTCGCTCGTCGAGCTTGCGAGGGGTCGGCAGCCGCTGGATCAGGGCGAAGGCGACGAGGAGGTCGACCTTGGCCTCGCGCAAGCGGCGCTGGAGGATCCGGACCTCGGCGCGGTTGGCCAGGGCGTAGACGTTCTCGGGCTCGGCGACGACCACCCGCGAATAGTACCCGACGGCGTCGTCGAACGCACCTTGGGCCTGGCGAGACGCGCCCAGGCCGAGGAGCGGGGCCGATTCGAGCGGCCAGAGGGTCGCCATGAGCTGGAAGATCCGCTCGGCGTCCTGGAACCGACCTTTGCGGAAGTGCTTGTGGGCCTGCCAGGCGAGGCGTTCGTGATCGCGCCTCTTGAGCCGGAGCAGGTCGGCGGTGCCGATCTTGCCCCGGAGCCAGCGCCGGAGGCGTCCCATCCGGATGGTCTGGCCGAACATCAGGGATTGCCCTCAATGAACGGCTGCAACTGACCCGCCATCGCCGCCGCCGACCGCCATCGCTGCAACGGATGCTTTTCCATGGATTTGCGGAGCACCCGGTCGAACGCCTCGGGAACGTCGGGCCGGTGGGCGATGATCGGCACCGGGGGGTGCTCCAGGATCATCGTGTAGGCGTCGGCCCGGTTCGGGTTGAAGTTATAGAACGGGTACTGGCCGGTCAGGAGGTAGTAGAGGGTCGCCCCGACGGAGTAGATGTCGGCCGGCTCGCGGGCCTCGCGGAAGTCGCGGATGTGGTCGGGGGAGATGAACCCGCCCGAGCCGCCGATGTCCCCCTGGTGCGTCAGGCCGGCGAACCCGGCGTCGTCGCGGAAGCTCTTGGCCAGGCCGAAGTCGGAGAGCTTCAGGGATGGCCGCTGCGGCGGGCCCATGATCAGCAGGTTCGACGGCTTGATGTCGCGGTGGACATAGCCCTTGCTGTGGGCGTGGTCCAGGGCCGACAGGAGCTGGAAGCCGATGCGGGCCGCCGAGGAGGTCGTGAGCGGCGTCTGGAGCGAGCTGACCCACTCCAGCGCGTTCTTCCCATCGACGTATTCCATGACGAGCTGGAACTGGCCGTCCAGCTCGTACATGTTGTGGAATGCGACGATCTTGGGGTGCCGGAGGTTCTTGAGGACGTCCAGCTCGCGTTCGAACCGCTTCTTGGCGCGGTCGCTCGTGGCGACGGCGGGGACCATCATCTTGATCGCGACGAGCTGGTTCGTCGGCAGGTGCCGGGCGCGATAGACCTCGCCCATGCCCCCCTTGCCGATCAGGGTCTCGATCAGATACTCAGGGCTGGTGAGCGGCTGGAGGCGTCGGTGGGCGACGCACTTATCGCAGAGCCAGTCGATGCCGCTGTCCCCGGGTGCGGCGGCGATGGCGGTGTCCCCGGGCATGATCTCGCCGCAGCCGTGGCAGCGGATGATCGGCCCGTTGCCGACGGCGGTGTCCTCGACCTTGATCACGAACGCGCTCTCGCCCGCCGTGATGGTGTCGCCGTCGCGGAGCTTGACCCGGTCGACCCGCAGGCCGTTGACCTTGGTGCCGTTGGTGCTGCCGAGGTCGCGCAGGAGGCACGTCGGCGGGTTGAATTCGATCAGGAAATGGTTGCGGGACAGGAACCCGTCGTCCGGCACGGGGAACTGCGCCTGCGACGACCGCCCGACCACGAACGTGGCGTGGCGGTCGAAGAAGAATTCCTGGCCCTCGTGGGGCCCGGCGGTGACTCGGAGGACGACGTTCATTCCCGACCCTTCACGCCGACGACTGCCCGGCTGGATGGGGGGCCGACAGGTTGCACTCCCCACAGTGTAACCGAACGATCGGCCGTTCCCAACGATTTCGGAGGGTCGGGTCCAGTCGCCGGGGACCGGCATTCCGGTCGCAACGGCTGGGTGTCCTGGATGCCCTGAAAACGCGGTACCTCAGGCCAGAGCGCTGGGCGCGGGTCTCCAGACCCCGCCCCAACGCTCGACGCGTCCTACCGAAAATCGGGTCTCCAGACCCGCTCCCTTGCAGGATTCCAGAGGGTCTGGAGACCCCATTAGGTGATCCCCTTCGATTGATCCAGGGGCGGGGTCTGGAGACTTTCGCCCAGCGCTGGGCGTACGACCGGGCTGAGTTGGGGGTTCCGAGGACAGAAACCGGCGGGCACCCTGGACGAACTGTTTGCATCCGTACGAAGACGGAATCAGTAACCGACCTTCTCCCTGGCAATCTCCTTCAAGCGGCGGAGGTCCACCTTGCCCGTCGGCAGGACGGGGATGGCCTCGATCTCGACGAAGTCGTCGCTTCCGGGGAGCCAGAGCTTGGGCAGGCCGCTGGCGTTGAGCTTCGCACAGACGTCCTTGGGGGTGATCGGCCAGGGGGTGTGGAGGACGACCAGGCGCTCGCCACGCTTCTCGTCGGGGACGGAGGTCACGGCGACCTGCTGCTCGTTCACGCCGGCGGCTTCCATGAGGGCCGACTCGACCTTGAGGTGGGGGACCATCTCGCCGCCGATCTTCGAGAACCGGCTCAGGCGGTCGGTGATTCGCAGGAAGCCGTCGGCGTCGAGGTAGCCGAGGTCGCCGGTGGTGTACCAGCCGTCCTGGAGGACCTTCGCGGTCGCCTCGGGCTTGTTGAGGTAGCCCACCATGATCTGCGGGCCCTTGATGGCGATGATGCCCTCGGTGCCCGGCGGCAACTCCGCGTTGGTCTCGGGGTCGAGCGTCTTGACCGAGGTCCCCGGCACGAGCGTCCCGACCGTGCCGAGCCGGTTGCCGTAGAATGTCCGGCCGTCGCCGACCGTCTTGTTGTGAGGCACGTTCACCGCCGCCACGGGGGCCGTCTCGGTGCAGCCGTAGCCCTCCATCGGGTCGACGTTGATCGTCGACTGGATGTCCTTGGCCAGCTCCGGCTTGAGCTTCTCGGCGCCCAGGATCAGGTGCTTGAGCGTCTTGAACTGCTCCGGCTTGCAACGCTGGAGGTAGTGCCGGAAGAACGTCGGAGTGCAGGCCATCATCGTGACGCCGTGCTTCTCGGACAGTTCGCCGATGATCCGGGCGTCGAGGGGATTAATGTGGTACACCGCCCGCTTGCCCAGGCAGAGCACGGTCCAGATGGTGACGGTGAACCCGAACGAGTGGAAGAACGGCAGGATGCCGAGCACCGACTCATCATCGAGCAGGTTGATCTGCGACTGGATCTGATGAACATTCGACAGGATGTTGCTGTGCGACAGCACCACGCCCTTGGGGTCGCCGGTCGAGCCCGAGGTGAAGATGACGGTGGCCGTCTCCTTGAGCCGGTCCCCCTTCATGCCGGGGATGAAGCCCGGCAGCAGGGGCAAAGGCACGGCCAATGCCACGAACGCCGCCCAGGCCTTGTCCAGCTTCGAGACCTTCGCGGGCATCTCCTCCAGCAGGACGGCATTCGGCACCGTCAGCCCGAACCGGCTCAGCACCTTGCCCGAGGTGATGACGTGGGTGATCCCGCACTGGCTGATCGAGGAGCTGACGACGTCCTGCGCCGCCGAGTAGTTGAGATTGACCGGGATCTTCCCCAGCAGCAGCACGGCCAGGTTGGCGACGGCGGCGGGGACGGTCGGTGGGACGAGGATCCCCACGAACGGGCACGGCCCGAGTTCGCGCCGGAGGGCCCGGGCGAGGGCGAGCGACCGGATGAGAGTATCGCGGTAGGTGAGCTGGACGCCCGTGCTGTCGCTGATCGCCCGGCGCTTGCTGAATTTCCTGGCGGCGATCACGAACGCCGAGGCCAGCGAGTTCCAGCCCTTCGGGAGCGGCGAGAGTGGGACATCGGTGGGGGAGTAGAGCCCGTTCGCCTTCGCCTTGTCGCCCGCCACCGTCTGAGCCGTCATCGGTCGTCCCCCCTGGCCGACGGCGCGGGGGCCCACGAAGGGCCCGGTGTCATGGGCCCTCCCGCCTCCCGCCGTCCTGCGCAAACCTTGTGAGCGTGATCAATTTACGACACGGCCCTGCCTCCTGCAACCGGCCGAAACCGGGGAGCCCCCGCCGATGGACAGGCAAGGGTGCCCGGGGTTTCGTCCGCGAAACCCCGGCGATGCGCAGGGCGAGCATCTCCCGATGCCGCCCCCATCGGATGCCGCGCTGAACCGCATGATCAGATCCGGGAAGAAACGCTCGTGGCGTGCATCCCATTGACGAGATGGGATGCACGCCACGAGGTGTGCCAGGATTCTTCAAATCAGGCCCGTGCGAGGTTGCGGGCCTTCTGCATGGGGTTGGAGAAGTCGGTCGGGCCGGCGTCGTCGAAGAAGGTGTCGCGGTCGCGGATGATGGCCTGGGGGATGAGCTGGCTGCTCTCGACCCGGACGTTGGGATTCCGCTTGATCGCGGTGCCGACGGCCATGACCTCGACCAGGCCGCTGCCGATCTCGTAGACGAACACCTTGATGCCGATGACGCCGTCGGCGTTGATCGAGACGGCCTCGTCCTGGATGTGGCGGAGGCAGTTCTCGCGGGCGTCGTAGATCAGGCGGGTGATCTCGTTGATCTCCCCGCGTCCCAGGGACTTGAAGAAGGCCGAGATCCCGCCCAGGAACCCGAGCGAGTAGACCGACGTCCCCAGTACCAGCCGCACCGGGGCGTAGCCGAGCTGGGTGAGGTTCCAGAGTTCCTCGCCGGTCAGCTCCGAGGTCACGGGCCGGGTGGACTTCTCGAGCGCCGGGTTGAACGAGCCGGTGCCGACCATGAGCATCTCGCGGACGCCCGGGCCGAACGGGAGGATCCTCGTGGTGATGTCGACGACCGAGTTGCAACCCTTCAAACCCGCCTCGATCTCGATGCGTTCGAGCGCCAGGTGGCGGGTGTGGTTGTAGAGGTCGGAGAATTCCTTCACCTCGCCCCGGACGGTCAGCCGCAAGGAGCCGAGGATCCCCCGGCCGACGCCGAGGGCGTAGGCGACGTTGCCGATCACGAAGCTACGGGGCTGGTAGCCGGCGTCGAGGAAGCAGTACAGCTCCTGCCCGGTGCAGGCCGTCGAGAAGAAGTGGGAATCCCCCTCGGACCGGATCGCCGAGCCGATCGCGAGGAACTCGACGAGGCCGGTGAGCTGCTTGAGTTCCGACGTCACGCCAGTGAGCCCTTGCATCCCCTCGCGGTGGGCCTCCTGCTCCAGCCGGCTGATGGCGGCGTGGCGGCCGTCGTTGATCAGGCTGGTGATACTGCCGACCTCGCCGCCGGCCAGGGTACGGAGGCTGCTGGTGAACGACCGGATCACGCCGAGCGAATACACGCTGTTGCCGACCACGATGTTGCCCGGGGTCCACCCCTTCTGGGCCAGGCAGTACAATTCGTTGCCGGACAGGCCGGACATGATCATGGCGCACCGAACCCTTTTTGACGGCCGGTTGAGTCGGGCCGGCCCCGCTTGAGACATGGATCGATTGTTCGGCCCTCTCCCGCGGAGGGCATGCGATTTTCAAGGGTATCCTACCACGGCGCCGGGCGTCCCCCGGCCGATTCAGCGACACAGAGGCATTCGCCTCACTTCGACACTTCTTACCGGAAATCCCGAGGGGGCCGAGTCGACCATGACTGACACCGCCGAGTCACTCCGATCCCGACGCTGCGTCCCCTGCGAAGGGGGCGTGCCCCCGCTCTCGGCCGAGCAGGTCGCCGACCTCTTGAAGGCCCTCCCCGACTGGTCCGTCTCCGAGGACGGCTCGAAGATCGTCCGCCACTGGAAGGCCCGAAGTTTCCAGGCGGGCATCGACTTCTTCAACGCGATCGCCAGGCTCGCCGAGGAAGAAGGCCACCACCCCGACCTGCGTCTCGAAGGCTACCGCAACGTCACCGTCGAACTCACCACCCACGCCATCGCCGGCCTGTCCGAGAACGACTTCATCGTCGCGGCCAAGATCGATCGCTTGCCGATCGAGGCGAAGAAATAGCCCGAAGCCACCACTCCTTATCTTCGGTAGAGCGGCATAGGTCAGCGCAGGACGCCCCGATCGCAAGGCGACATGATGCAGGAGTCGGCCGCCTCAAAATCCCAGGAAGGATCGCACCTTCTGGAAAAATCCCTTCTTGCGCGGGGCAGGCTCCACGGCATCGGGGGCGGGGCTATTCTGGAGCCGGACGGTAGGGCCCGAGCGGGGAGCGGGGCGGGCCTCGGTCAGGGCGGGCTGGTGGATGTTCCGGAGGTGGGACATGAGTCGCTGCGGTGTGCCGGGGCCGCCGGGGAGGCGCTGGGACAGGGGACGCGGGTGGGGTTCGGTGCGGAGGTCGCCCAGGTAGCCGAGCAGGATCGTCTTGTTCTCGGCCGAGTCGTTCAGCAGGAAATGGACCCAGGCCCACGACTCCCGATAGTCGCGCGGGGTCATCTCCTTGACGTTCTTGAACGACTCCAGCCGCTTGAGGTCCGGGGTCCAGCGGCCGCTGAGGTCGCCGGGGAGCCTCTGGATGTGCTCGGGGTTCCAGCCGGTGCGGTCGGCGGTGGACTCGAAGTACTCGGCCAGGCCCTCGTCCAGCCAGAGCGGCATGTCGCCGATGGCCATGTTCAGGAGCGCGTGCGTCGCCTCGTGGCGGAGATCCTCATCGAGCCGCTCGCCCTTGAAGGTATAGACGACCCGCTTGTGGCCGTTTGCCAGGAAGAACGCCCGACGCGCGGGGAGGCTCGGGTAGTGCGTGGCCAGGAAGTGCTCGTAGGTCTCGCGGTCGTCGAGGATGTAGACCTCGATCGGGGCGAGATCCTCGCGGACGGTCAGGCCGAGGGTGTCCTCCACCTGACGCTCCAGCTGCCTGAGTTGCTGGATCTGCGAGGCGTCCTTCTCCATCGGGAAGTTGGTGAAGACGACGAACGGGCCGGTCGGCGTCTGGAACAGGGTCGGGACGAGTGTCTTCGCCCTTACGCCCCCGGTGGCGCAGCCGACGCCGCCCAACGTCGAGGCGAGGACGAACACCAACGCCATCCGCCGGAAGGATAGGGGTCGCGGACGTCGCGGGTTCATCGAAGTGGCCTCCCTGCACGCACGACCCTTCGGGGCGGATCCTCCGGCGACCTTCAGGAGATCGGCCGGCCCCGACGGAGGTTCTTCCGACGCTTCTTCTCCATCAGTCGGACGATCCCCCGCCACGACGACTTCCACGCCTCTCGATTCGAGAGCCCGTCGGGCAGATACATCCGGAGGAATCGGAGCGAGTCGGTCCGCGTCAATCCGGGCGTCGTCTCCAGGCTGAGCTGGAGCCGGGCGAGGTTCTGCAACCGACGCCCCTCCGAGAGCGGATGCTCCAGCGCGACCCCGACGAGATCGATCAGACTCAGGCGGCTGTCGGCGAACCGATCCCCCAGCAGCAGCACGTTCGCCGCCTTGAGGTCGCGGTGCGACAGCGACCGCTCGTGCAGGTCGCGGATCAGTCGGGCGAGCGAGGGCAGGATGGCATCGATCCGGCCGCGCCGGGCGGCGTGGTCCATCGCGACCATCTCGGCCCGGATGTAGTCGCTGAGCGGCACGGAGGGCTCGGCCTTGACCATCAACACATAGGCCGTCGATGGGAACAGCCGACGCAAGGGCCCGAGCCAACGCAGGGGGGTCTCGCAGACGTAGGCCAGATTCTGGGGCGTGGGGATCCCCCTGCTCCGCAGGTGCTGTCCGCCCTGCCACGCTCGCTCGGCGGGCGACGGTCGCAGGCGGTTCAGGACCAGTTCGAACCAGCCCCGGACTCGGAATTTCTTGTAGATCACCGGCGTCGGCATGCCCTGGACGGGCATCTGCAACTCGGCCACCAGCGCGGTGCTCGAATCCTTGAGGATCCGGGTGTCGCGGCCGAGGAGCGGGGCCTCGGGATCGCCGAGGAGTTCTCTCGCCAACCGGGGGTCGAGGTCGCGCGAGATGTAGGCCCGGTAGTCGCGATTGCCGATGCGGTCGAAGTACTTATTCCGGCCCCAGCAGCGACGCCCCCAGCGCCGCCAGAGCCGCTCGGCCCAGGCGCGGGTCTCCTGCTCGATCTGGAGCGCGAACGACCGGGCGTCCGGCCTCGGGCCGCGTCGGGCCTTCAGATACGCCACCAGGAACCGGTAGCGGTCGAGACGATCGGAGCGGACCCAGAAAAAGTGGTCGAGTCGCGCCAGGTTCTTCCTCGCCTCGTTCCACGAGATCCGCCGCGACACGCGCAAGGCGTCGAGGTCGATGACCGCCAGGTGGAAGGTGTCGTCCGGCCGGAGCTGGATGAGCAGGTTCCCGGGGTGGAAGTCGAGGTGGACGATGCCGGCGTCGTGGAGCTTCGCCGTGAGGTCGGCGAGCGACCGCAGCAGGGCCCGGCGGAACGTCTCCTGCCGCTCGGGCGTGAACGTCGGCAGCCGCTGCTCGAAGAAGTTGTCCAGCGGGAGCGTGTCGGGGATCGCCTGGGTGATCAGGAAATTCTCGAACAGGAATCGGTTCACCCGACGCTCGCCGAGGGCGATCGGCGTGATGGTCGGGACGCCGATCTCGGCGAGCTTGGCCGCGCGGCTGCCTTCGTTGCGGCCCTTGCCGCGTCGGAACCACTGCCGCAGCTTGGCCCGGAGGTTCGGCACGAGGAAGTGCTTGACGAAGACCGAGCCTTCGGGCAAATCCGCGCGGTAGACGACGCGGTGCGGGCCGGTCTTCACGGTCGAGAGCCGGCCGGACTCGCGCCAGCGGTCGAGCTTGAGCCCCTGCTCGTCGACGAGGGCCTCGGACCAGTCGCCCCGGACCCACCAGGCGAACTCGTCCGACTGCGAACGGGTCCAGCCCGGGCAGGGGTCGGCCTTGCGATGATCCTCGCCGAAGGGCGAACGCGCGGGGGCCTTCCCCGCTCCCGTGAGCGAGGCCACTCCCTTCGCGTGCTCGGCATTGCGACGAGGCATGTGGGGGGTGCTCATCTCAGGTGGCCGCCTCGTCGGTGGTCCCCCGGCCGCAGGGAAACGTGGGGGCCGACGCGTCGGACTCCCAGCGCCCATTTGCGCGGCCGATCGCCAGGGGGGCGGGTTGCTCCGACTTCCCAGGCCACCACTGAGACCGCTTCGGGGCGGTCGCCTCGACGCCCGTCACCGCCGCGACGAACGACTTCGACCAGGCGTCCACCGAATAACCCGAGGTCGCCGACTCCCGCGCGGCCTCGCCCATCTTCTGGCGAAGCTCGGGGTCGCTCGCCAGCAAGCGGGCCGCTTCGAGCCACTCCTCGGGGTTCGAGACGAGGATCCCGTTGATGCCCGAGTCGATCATCTCGGGGTGGACGCCGACCGGATTCGCCAGCACCGGCAGCCCCGCCGCCTGGTACTGGAGGACCTTCAGCCCGCACTTGCCCCGGCTCCAGAGGTCGTCGGGGACCCAGCTCATGCCGACGTCGGCCCCGGCGATGTCGGCCGCCTCGGTCCGCTCGTTCCAGATGACTTCCAGGACCGGCAGGGGGTCGAACCGGAGGAAGCGGTCGCAGACGAGCCGCAGCCTCGCGCCGGGGATCTCCCGGCCGAGGCGTTCCCACAGTGTCCGTTGCTGTTCCAGGCCGGCAAGCGTGCTCGTCGAGCCGATCCAGACGAGTTCCAGCCCCGGCCGCTCGCGACGCTCGGTCACGACGTGCGGGGCGTACTTGTTCGTGTTGACGCAGGTCGGGATCACCTGGACCCGCGACGGGTGCGCCCCGGCCTTGATCGCGCAGTCGGCCAGGAAATGATTCCCCGCGATGACCATATCCGAGAGCCGGATCGTCCGCTCGAAGCGCTCGTAGCGCCGGCGGCAGTGGGGCCCGCGAGGGTCGTAGGAGTCGCGGTAGAGGATGGCGTCGTCGAAGTCGAAGACGAGGTGCGCCGTGCGCCGCCGGAGTTCCCGCAACTGCCATCCCGGCAAGAGCTTGCGCTGGATCAGGATGGAGTCGTAGGAGGACGCGCGGACGAGCTGGAGGAGTCGACCGACGCCGCCGCGGGCGACCGGTTCGATCGTGAGGGACCACCCTGCGGCCGAGAGCGCGGGTTCGAAGGCGCGAACCCGGTAACGGCAGCAGACGTGGTTCCGCGCCTCCACCAGCGCGAGTGCCTTCATCCCGTCCTCCATGACGGACCATAACGAAGCCGGGTTAGAGCCCCCGGCGCGTCGAATCCTAGCGGGTTCCGGACGGTTCAGCTAGGCCGATTTCCCCGGAGTGGCGATGGTTTCGGGCCGAATCGTTCGTCTCGACCGGGGCCCCTGGGCAAACCACAGAAACCTGAGCCCCGCCAGGATATGCCGCAACGGTCAAGTCCAACCGGCTCAGGCATCGGGGCCCGGCTCCTCGTCGGGATTCTCCAGAGTCCGCAGGAAATCCCCCACGACCTCGGGGTTCGCGTCTTCGTCAGGGGAGCGGTCGAGGACCGTCCGGATGCGCCCGGATTTCCCGATGAAGCGACGATACTGGAAATACATGCGGAATCCCACGTAGACCACCAGGGCGACCAGGACGGCCAAGGCCAACCCGTTGAAGCTCCGGAGGATCCCCTGCCCGCCGCCGACCGGCCCCTCCTTGCGAGGGAACCACTGGAGCTTGCCCACGAACATCGGGGCCGCGCGTGGGGCATCGCCCGCCGAATAGCCCAGGAGCTTGAAGAAGTAACCCTCGGCCGCGATCAGTTCGTTGAGGTTGTCCCCCACCGGGAGGCCGGGCGGCGGCTCTTCGACGACGATCACGTAGGGATAGCGGCGGCTCTCGGCGGTGACGAACCAGATCTCGTAGACCCGCCCCCTGGGGACGAGCATCGGGTTCACGTCGTAGGTCAGGACCTTGAGCGCGGTCCCTTCGAGCCGGGCGGGGACGCCCCGGTACTTGTCGGGCCGCTCCCAGAAGTGGGTGAAGAGGAGGTCCGAGCGGGCCTCCTTCGACAGATCGGCGGCGGTCTTCCCGCGCGCCCGTTCGAGCAAGAGGGCGTAGCCGGCGTTCTCGCGGAAGTTGAGCGGGGCCTTGTCGCGGAGGGCCTGGAACTCGACCGACGTCTCGGCCACGATCGGCCGGGTATCCTCGACCCGCTTGACCTGCGGGGGCTCGGACGCGGGACGCCGGGCGTAGCCCCAGACGACGACCCACCCGGCGAGGACGATTCCCGACAGGATCAGGAGCCTTGGGAATTCCGACCCCCGGAAGAACCCCGGACGCCCCTCGTCGTCCTTCCGCTCGCGACGGCTCACGGGATCGGACCTTCGGCGCCGCCGGTGCCGAGTTCCTCGAAACTGATCTTGTTCATGTATTTCGAGAAGACGTCGACGACCTTGATCAGCTCGGAGTAGCGAAGCGAGGGGTCGACCTTGATGACGGTCTGGTCGAACGGCAGGGTCGGGTCCTTGACGATGGCGCTCAGGTCCTTGTCCAGCTGGGCGAGGTCGGCCATCGTGTTCTCGCCGAGGGTGATCTTGGAGATCAGCCCGTTCGGCCCGGCGCTGAGCGTGGTCGGCAGGGTTCGGAGGCCGGCGGGTAGGTCATTGCTGGACGCCTCGGTCGAGGGGGGCGTGTCCATCCGCGTGGCCGCCTGGGCGGGGAGCAGGTTCATGGCGAACTGCCCCTCCGCCGGCGCGGGTCGGTAGGTGAGGATGAAGAAGGTGAGGAGCTGGAACGCCATGTCGAGCATGGGCGTGACCGGGATCTCAATCTCCATGGCCCGCATCTTCTTCATGGCGTGACCGTCTCCCCCTCGGGAATGCAGATGGGTGATGGGTAATGGGTTCAGCAGGGTTTTCTGACAGGCTCACCCATCACGCATGACCCATCCTCTATCGAAATCAGTGCTCACTGGCTGGTCATGGCCTTGAGGTCGAACTTGTGGAAGCCGTTGGTCTGGCAGGCGCTCACCAGGCCGTAGAACGCCGAGAACGGCGTGTCGCGGTCGGCCCGGATCACCACCCGCGTCGGCAGGCCTTCCGGCCCGTCGACCTTCACGCCGGTGACCTTCGCGCTGTTGCGGACGAACAGGGCCTGGAGCTTGATCTTGTCGATCGCCTGGTCCTGAGTCAGGGTCGCCCCGTTGAAGAGGAGGTGCCCGTCCTTGTCGATGTTGAGGATCAGGCGATCCTCATTGGCCTTCGAAGCGTCGTCCAGCGGCCGGGCGGACCCGGCCACGGGGAGCTTGATGCGGAGGTCGAAGTTGTCGCTGCTGAAGTTGATCACGAGCATGAAGAACGTGATCAACTGGAACACGACGTCGAGCAAGGGGGTCAGGTTGGGCTCGGCCTTGAGCTCGTTCCCGCCTGCGGAACCGGCCATCGTCGTCACTCCCAATACCAGGAATCATGGGTGATGAGCCATGGGTCATGGGTGAGGAAGGAGGGAACCGAGACGAGCCGTCGGAGACCCGGTATCGCTCCACCAATCCATCACCCATCAACCATTTCTCATCTCTTCCGCCTCCCGATCAGACGGCGGGCGTCGGGGCCGCCGGCTTGGTCTGCTTGGCGGCGGCGAGGAGGGCCGTGATCGTGCGGTCGGCGACCTTGGCGCTCTCGACCGCCATCGAGGCGATCCGGTTCCGGAAGAAGGCGTAGAAGAAGATCGCCGGGACGGACAGCGACACTCCTTCGAGCGTGATGAAGAGGGCCGTGCTGATGCCCTCGGCCACCTTCTCGGGACGCGGCTGGGCGCCGGCGGCGTTGGCGATTTCCTGGAACGAGGCGATCATGCCCGCGATCGTGCCGACCAGCCCGATCATCGGCCCGAGGGTCCCGATGATCGCGAGGTAGCTGATCTTGGCTTCGAGGTTGGTGACGATCTCGTCCTGGAGGTCGTGCATGGCGTCCTTGGCCTCGGTCCGGCCGTTGGGCAGGTTCGCGACCCCCGTGCGGACGAGCCGGGCGAGGAACGAATCGCTGTCGCGACAGGCGTCGTACGCCTCCTGAAACTTGCGGTCCTTGATCGCCGTTTCGAGCTTCTCAACCAGCGCGGGCGGCACGGCCTCGGTCACGCGGAGTTCGAGGTAGAGTTTGATGATGAGCGCGACGAAGTAGACCGAGAGGCAGACCAGGAACAGGCCGATCGGCCCGGAGGCCTCGATGGCCCACATCAGCAACGAGCGCTGGGCCTTCGGCGCGGCGGGCGCGGCCTCGCCCCCGGCGGCGGGGGCCGGAGCGGCGGCGTCGGCGGGCGCGGGGGCCGGGACGGGATCGGCGGCGGGGGCCGCGTCTTTCTTGGCGGACTCCTGCGCCAGGACCGCGCGGGCGGGCGTCAGGGCCAGGCAGCCCAGGGTCGCCGCGGCGAAAAGGGCCCACGCGAAAAGGCGAAACCGCGAATCGGCCCAGCCGGACTCAACGCTCAGAAGCCGCATCGATGGATCTCCCGGACTCGCGTCGCGCGGTTGGTCACGACCCCGTGACGAACCCGCGCGTGGACCGATTCAAGATGGCGTTGGGGAGCATTCGAGATGGTTGCGTGCAGGTCAATTCCACTATTGACCCCCCCTCCGCCGGTGTCAACTCCCAGGACCGCCGAATCAACCGATGTTCCCCACTCTGGACAGCGTATCCCGGCGTTCCTGCCGAACACCCTGCCCGTAGGGTCCGCGAGTGCGGTCCAATCTTCCGACGGCGCAAGGAGATTGGTCCGCGATCGCGGACCCTACTCAGACGATTCGGAGTCCGAATTTATTCGATCCCGTCGAGGTCGATCCACGGGCCGCGGCTGCGGAACTTCGGCGGGGGGAGGGTCTCGGCGAGCGTGCGGGCGGCGTCGGGGGTGACGTCGTCGCGCCGGCTGCCCGAACCACGAAAGATGGCGAGGCCCCGGCTGCGGGCGAGGATCTCGCGTCGGCTGCGGCCCTCGGGCATGTCGGGCCAGGGGCCATCCTGTTCGTGGAAGTCGAAGAAAAGGGGCAGGAGCCTCGTTATGTACTGCCAGTAGTCGGGGTTGTCCGTCTGGATCACGAACAGCCCGCCGGGGGCGAGGGCCCGGTGCACGTCGGCCAGGAACCTCGGCGTGACAAGGCGTTTGTGGGCGAGGCGATGGTCGTGATAGGGCTGCGGGTGGTAGAGGTGGATCTCGCCCACCGAGCCCGTGCCGACGTACGAACCCAGCAACGTCTGGCCATCCTTGACGGCGAAGCGGACGTTGGTCAGTCCGCGCTGATTGCCCCGGCGGGTGGCGTAGCGGATCACGACCGGCAGGATGTCGCTGGCGAAGTGGTCGACCTCGGGCCGGTTGATCGCGCTCTGAAGCGTGAACCGGCCGTTGCCGCAGCCGACTTCGAGGACCACGGGCGCGACCCGGCCGAAGATCGCCGCCCAGTCCAGCGGGCCGGGCGGCGGCCAGGATTTGAAGCCCGTGCGTGCCCAGGAGGCTTCGGGGAGGATCGTCCCGGGGATGGGCACCCCGAAATCCTGGTCACGCGGATCGGTCGACATTCTCAGGGCTCTTCCAGCCGCGTGGCGGCGATCACTTCGGCTCGACGGCCGCCATCTCGGCCTTGGCCGGCGAGCCCACCGAGGTCAGGGCCTTCTTGAGGAAGTCCACGAAGACCCCCACCTCGCGGTAGCCCCCCGTCATGGCGACGACCTTGCCCTCGGGCGTCAGCACGACGTAGGAGGGATTCGCCGGCTCGACCTTGAGCGACAGCAACAAGTCGACATTCTTCTCGGCCCGCTCCGCCCGCTGGTCGCGCGAGATGGAGGGGATGGGCACGAAGTCGGTGTAGAGTTGGACCGTCACGAACTTCTTGAGTTCCGTGACGACCTCCGACTTGTTCAGGACGTGCTGCTCCATGAGTCGGCAGTTGGCGCAGTTCACACCGGTGAAGTCGATCAGGACCGGCTTGTTCTGCTTCTTCGCCTCCTCCAGCGCCTTCTCGTAGCTGAAGCCCCAGGCCACGCCGTGGAAGGAGATCTGCTGACGTTCGGCCTCGGCCGGGTCGCTGGAGGTCGCCTTCGTGGCGAGGGCTTCTCCCCCACCGCCACCTCCAGCACCGCCTCCGCCTCCGCCGCCCAGGTTGGCGAACGCGTTCAGGCGGCCGGCGTCGGCGGGGAGGATCCCGATAATGAGGCGGTTGTAGACGACACCCTTCGGCGGGTTGCCGAACAGGGCCGGGGCCAGGTAGAGGGCCAGGCAGAGGAAAAGCATGCCGACAAGGATCCGGCCGGGTCCGACCTTCACGTCGCCGTGATCGTGGTCGGTCTTGAACAGGCCGAGGAGGTAGATCCCGCAGACCAGGGCGAGGATCACCCAGATCGCGAGGATGACCTCGGCGTTGAAGATGGCATCCTCGGGGACGACGAAGGCGACTTCGGCCGTGTTCAAGAACTTGAACGCCGCGCCGATTTCCACGAGCCCGCCGACCATCTTCACCGCGTTCATCCAGTCGCCGCTTTTGGGCATCTTCGAGAGCAGGCCGGGGGCGAGGGCGAGCAGGAAGAACGGGGCCGCGATGACGGCGGCGAAGGTCGCCAGGCCGATCGTCGGATAGAGGTAGCTCCCGCCGGCCGCCATCACGAGCAGGCCGCCGACGACGGGGAAGGTGCAGGTGAACGACGTGATCGTGAGCGTCAGGGCCATGAACATGACGCCGACGATCCCGCCCCGGCTCTCACCCTGGGCCGAGGCGTTCAGGAGGAAGTTCGGCAGGCCGATCTCGAACAGACCCAGGAGGCTCAGGCCGAAGACGATGAACAGGCCCGCGACGCCGAAGTTCAGCCAGGGATTGTTGGCGAGCTTCGCCAGAGACGACGCGCCGAAGAAGATCGAGAACAGCAGGCCGACGAGCGTGAAGATCCCGATGATCGAGACGCAGTACGCCACCGCCAGGCCGGTCGTGCCGCCCTTCTGACTCTGCCCCTGCTTCACGAAGAAGTTGACCGTGATCGGCACCATCGGCCAGACGCAGGGCATCACCAGGGCCAGCAAGCCGCCCCCCGCGCAGACGAGCAGGAAGCCCCAGATGCTCTGCTGGGCCTGCTTCTCGACCTCGCTCAACGGGGCGGCCGGTGCATCGGCCTTCTTTTCGACCGGGGCGGGGGCCACGGTCGCGGTCTTCTCGGGTTGCGGGGCCGGCTTATCCGGAACCGCTTCAAGCTTTGGGGTCTCGGCTTCGGCCACGGCCGTCCCAGCCAGGTTCAAGGTCGCGGCGGGGAGAGTCCACTGGCCGGGGAAGGAGCAGGTTTTGTCGTCGCAGATCTGATACCTGGCCTGGACCTGAATCGACTTCTTTCCTGATGTCGCGTCGGTTGGCACCTTCAGCGGAATCGTCCAGACGACCTCACCTTCATAGAATTTGGTGATTCCAGGGAGGCCGCCGATTTTCCCTTCGATCGGCGGCTTCTCCGACTTCCACTCCCCGGCGACCACCAGCCCCGAAGTGTCGAAGAGGTCGAACACTGTGTTCGTGGGCCCGGTCTCTTCGGGCTCATTTTTGACGTTCGGGAAGATGTGGTGACCGGGATCCAGCTTCGCCGCAACCTGGAGGCTCACCGTATCGCCCGGCTTCGCATCGGCGGGGACGATCGCGGTGGTGAACGTCGCCGTCTTTGGCCGCGAGGCAGGACGACTATCCTTCTTCTTGGGCTTGGCCGCCTCGGGGGCCTGAAAACCGACCGTGTAGAGCGAGTAGAACGCTGCCGCCTGGGGCGAGAGCCCCCGACCCTGGGTGACGGTCAGCTCCGCCGGGGGCACGGTCCACTGGCCCGGGAAGGAGCAGCTCTGGTCGGAGCAGATCTGGTAGCCGGCCTGGACCTTAAGGATTCTCTTGCCGGGATCGGCGTCGGCGGGGACCTGGAGGTCGAGGGTCCAGGTGATCTCGTCCTCGTGGAACTCCAGGAACGGGATGTCCGGGAACGCCGGTTCTTTCTTGCGGATGGGCTCGGCCGAGGGGGTCCAGTCGCCGAGCGGCTTGAGGCCGGCGGTCTGGTAGAAGTCGAAGGTGGTGAGACGCGGGCCGTCCTCGGCCTGGGTCCTGGCGTACTTGAAGATGTGCCAGTTGAAGTCGAGCTTGGCGGTGACCTGGAGCTTGACCTTGTCCCCGGGCTTCGCCCTTGCGGGGACGACCTTCGCGGTGAAGGTCACTTCCTTCGGCTGGGCCGCGGGCCGGCTGTCCTTCTTCGCGGGCTTGCCTTCCTCGGCCAGCGCCAGGGCGCCGGGGAGGAACGCCGCCGTCAGCAGGAGAATGAGGCCCGACGCGAGTCGTCGGGTCGGCAGCAGGGAGGAAGACGGGGACATCGGGTCGCCTCTCACGAGCCTCGGCTCAACGCAGGATGCTTCGAGGTATCGTAATCCTAAGCCCCGGGCCGGACAAGGGAACACGAAGGGCGTCGGGGAGGGCCCCGCCCCCCTCCTCCGCCCCGTCGATCCGTCTTGACCCCCCGGACTCCCTGGCCTACCATCCCCGCCGACTACGGATGGTCGTTCGCTCCCACTCGAAGGAAGAAGGCGCCCCATCATGAGGATCGGGATCGTCCTCGCCGCGCTGACCGGGATCTCGGTCGGCGGCTGGCTGGCGGTGGATCACTACCGCAAGACGGTGGTCTGGGACCATTTCGACATGGTCAAGCCGGGCATCCTCTACCGCAGCGGCCAGCTCTCGGACCCGCAGCTCCGCGACGCCATCGGCAAGCTCGGACTGCGGACCGTCGTCAGCTTCCTCCGGCCGGGGGTGTCGGTCGACCACGAGCGCGAGGTCTGCAAGCAGCTCGGCGTCGACTTCGTGAACCTGCCGATGACCGGCGACGGCTTCGGCGACGAGGACCAGTTCCGCGAGGTCCTCAAGGCCTGCGACGACCCCGACCGCCGCCCCGTCCTGGTCCACTGCGCTCGCGGCACCTGCCGTACCGGCGCGGCCGTCGCCCTCTACCGATACGAGCGCGACGGATGGACCATCGACGACGTCTCCCGCGAGATGAAGCGCCAGGCCTACCGCGACGGCTGGCTCCCCGGCTACGTCTACGAGATGGTCAAGGACAAGGCCAGCGACCAGCGGCCCGAGGCGCGGATCGCGATCGACCGCAACGCCCCCGAGCGACCGAAGCGCGTCTCTCGCCGGCGCCGGACCGAGATCGAGCAGGACATCGACAACACCTTCGACTTCCTCAGCCGCGCCAAGGAGGTGCCCGATGTCCACTGAGCCGATCTCGACCGTCCGCCCATCGCTCCGGCTCCGGGCCGACACGCCCGTCCGCCCCTGGTACGAACGCACCGGCCGCGAGGTCGCCGCGGCGGCCGTCGCGGCGATGGCCCTCGGCTTCGTTGTCCTCGGTGCACCGAACCTGGAACTGGGCGCCCTCGAAGCCCGGCTCGGGATCGCGACCGGCAACCCGTTCGGCCCGCTCGGGCACGGCACGACCGGCTGGGATCCGTTCGTCTGGCCGATCCCGCTCGCGCTCAGCCAGGGCTGGGCGGCGTTCCAGTCGCACGGCCTTCCGACGCAGGACGCCGTCCGCTGGCCAACCGCCATCGCGGCCGTGCTGACCGGCTGGATCCTGACCCGACGGATGCTCCTGGTCCAGGGCCCGACGGCCGCGATCTTCTCCGGCCTGGCGTTCTTCGGCACCGTCGCCCTGATGGACCGCTCGGGCGCGGCGGGTCTCGACATGATCTCGGGCCTCGCGGTCGTCGCCGCGATCGACCGATTCCTGACGAAGGGCACCGACTGGGTCGCCGGCCTCTGGGCCGCGCTGGCGTTCCTCTCGGCCGGCTGGGTACCGGTGGCGATCCTGGCCCTCTCGACGATCGTCCTCGGCCGCACGTCGGCCCGGTTGTCGTTCCGGTTCCTGGCCCCGCCGATCGCCGCGATGGTCGGCTGGTCGGTCTGGACCGTGAAGGTCGCCAACCCGACGGTCTGGGCGGCGGGCCTGACGTTGCCGTTCACCCAGGCGTCCGACTGGTGGCTGCCGGTCGCCCTTGTCGGCCTGACCTTGCCGTGGTCGCCGATGATCCTGCTGCTGGTGCGGAAGGACATCCGCTCCGGCTGGGAGGAGACGCCCCGGAAGCTGGTCGTAGGATGGCTCCAGGTCGGCGCGGCCACGCTCGTCCTTGGGACGGCGGTCCCGGGTTTCGCGGTCGTCGCGGCGACACCGGTGCTGGCCGCCCTGGCCATCGCGGTGGGGATGGCCTGCGAACGGATCTGGTCGATCGACTCGGAACTGGCGCAGAAGACCCGCGATCACCTCCGGACGCTGACGGTCGGCGTGACGCTGACCTGGGCCCTGATCTGCGTGATCTTCGGCAGCCACGTCGCGATGGCGATCTCGTACTACCGCGTCTTGGCCGTCTTCATCATCGCCTCGGCGATGGTAGGTGCGGGGGTGGCGATGGCCGGGGCGATCCGCGACCGCTCGCGGTGGTCGCTGCTGTCGCTCGTGGTCATGGCGCTGGGCCTGAAACTGGGGCACTCGGGGTACTTCGTCCCCGAGTGGAACTACCGCCAGGGCCAGGGCCCCTGGGGCCGCGCGATCGGCCAGTGGGTCCCCCCGCGTCGGACGGTGTTCACACTCCACCCCTGGCCCAACGACCTGGCGTTCGCCATCGGCCGGCCGGTCCGCCAGATTCTCAGCCCGAACCACATCCAGTTCCAGCAAGGCGGCTCGGCCCGCTACGTCCTGCTCCAGCCGAGCGAGTTCGAGAACTGGCCCGAGTCGGCCCCGAGCCTGGTCAAGGTCCGCGAGTTCCAGGATGAGATCGGCGACCCCCGCATCCTCGCCCGGACCGATGGCCCGATCGACTGGGACGGCGCGGCCAGGGATTCCCAGTAGGGTGCGCGGCGACGCGTATCGGCGTTGGGCGAGCATCTCCCGATGCCGCCCGACCAGCGATCGAAGGGCACCACCGAACCGAATCCCCCGATCCGACGACATCCGCCCTTCTCAACGGATCGGGAGATCCGGGTTTGTTGTACGAATGAGTCATTCGGTGGGGCGGCATCGGGAGATGCTCGCCCAGCGCGAAGCCCTTTGGTTCGATTGAAGCCGGCCGAGGCCTAGAACCGCTTGAAGTCCCGATCCGGTGGGTGATCCGGCTCCTCTTCGAGCTTGATGTCGACCCCGCCGTGCGAGACCTTCGCCTGGGGTGACGTCGGCGGGACGAGGGGCCGGTCTTGCATCCGGAGCGGCAGAGGACGCAACGGCTGTCGCATGTCCTGAGCCGGGGCGCCTGGCCGTCGGGTTTGACGAGTCTCCGTGGCCTCCTGGCGTGCCTCCAGAGCACCGAGGAGCGTCTCCAGGTTCTCGGCCTGGTCGGTCATGGAGGACGCCGTGACGGCGAGTTCGACGCTGGCGCTGGCGTTGAGCTGGACGACCTCGTCGAGCTGGCTCACGCCGATGTTGATCTCGTGGGTGGACGTCCGCTGCTGCTGCGACTCCGCGGCGATCTCCCTGACGAGCTGCGCGGTGTGGCTGATCCTGGGCACGATCTGGTCGAGCAACTGCCCGGCATTCTCGGCGACCTTCACGCTCGAACCGGCGAGGTGGTCGATCTGCACCGCCGCCTGACGGCTCTGCTCGGCCAACTTGTTGACTTCGCTCGCCACGACGGCGAACCCAGCGCCATGTTCGCCGGCGCGGGCGGCTTCGATGGCGGCGTTGAGCGCCAGCAGGTTCGTCTGCGAGGCGATCCGCTCGACGATCTTGATCTGCTCGGCGATCTGCGACATCGCGCGGATCGTCTCCAGGACGGCGTTGCGGCCAACCTCGGCCATCGAACGGGCGTCGTCGGCCGACAGGGCGGTCTGCCGGGCCGTATCCGCGTTCCGCTTCACGGCGGCGTCGACCGACTTGAGGCTGCCGGCGATCTCTTCCAGGGTCCCCGCCTGCTCGGTCGCGCCCGAGGCCAGTTGCTCGGCCCGGGTCTCGATCTGTGTGCCCGTCTCCAGCAAGGCTCGCGATGCCTTGCGGATGTCAGCCACCAGCCGCAGGAGCTTCCGGCCGGCCAGCCAGAAGAGGAAACTGATGAGTGCGAGGCACCCGAAGCCGACCATCAGCGTCAGGTTCTGCAACGAATAAATGGCGTCATAGGCATCGGCCCTGGGCACGGCGACGAGGCAGACGAAGGAGTTGATCTTGCCCTTCGCGTCGGGGAATTGGCCCTCGCTGTATCCCACGACCTCGACACCCGAAGGACCATCGATCTCGATCACCCCGGGGGTCGATCGACTCCGGCCGTCGGCGGAGAGGATCCGAAGGAAGTCGATCGCGTCGGGGTAGCGAGAATCGACGGTCTTGCCCTCTTCCAGGCCCAGCCCCTCGCCGTGGCCCGATCGGGCCACGAGCACCTTGAGGTCCGGGTCGAGCAGGGCGACCCGCGAGCTGGCGGGGAGTTCGTACTCGTGGAGGATCTGCTCGAACCAGCGGCCCAGCACCTCGACGGGGACCGTCCCGCGGTCGAGCACGAGCGGTTCCTTGACCTTCCCTTCGTCCAGCGGCGACCGGGACATCAAGGCCATCACATACATGGCCGCCCGTCGGATCGCCCGCGCCTGCCTGGCCTTCATCGCCTCGCTGGCCCGATATGCCACCGAGGCCGTCGCCAACAGCGGCAAGACGCCGAACACAAGGAAGGCCACGATCAACTTGAACCGCAGGGAGAATCGCACGGCAGGATCCCTCATTCCCCCCTCTCGATCCGCATCGACGCGAGAGGGCCGCGAATCTGGGAAGAATAGGAAGAACAAAACAACTCTATCACATCGAACGATTGCGCGACGAGGTGGATCCGGATTGGTCGGGCTGGGATCGCCTCGCGATCCGCTACGCCTACCATAGGGCATCCCGCATTCGGCGCCGTCCGTCTCTGATAGGATGCAAGTGGGAGCCCGTTAACTCGGAGGATCCGCCATGGCCATGACCATCGACCAGATCGCCCTGACCCACGTGCAGATCCCTCTCAAGGAGCCATTCCGGATCTCCGGCGGTCAGGTAACGGTGAAGGACGGGATCCTCGTGCAGGTCCTCTGCGGCGAACACGGGCCGATCGGCCTGGGCGAATGTTCGCCGATGGCGGCGGGGTTCGGATACTCCTCGGACACCCCCGAGGGATGCTGGGAGGACCTGACCCGGCACATCGTCCCCGACGCGCTCGGGCAGTCGTTCGACTCGGTCGAGGACATCCTCAACCTGGCCTCACGCTGGCAGGGGAGCCGGTTCGCCGTGGCGGGCGTCGAGACGGCTCTCTGGGATGCGCTCGGTCAATCGCGAAAATCCAGCATCGCCGAACTCCTCGGCGTGCCCGACGGCGTGGCGGCCCGGGGTGTGGAGTCGGGCCTGGCGGTGGGGCTCTACCCCAACGTGGTGGAACTCCTCCGCACGATCGAGTCGCACCTGGCCGAGGGATACAAGCGGGTCAAGATCAAGATCGCCCCGGGACAGGATGTCGATCTGGTCAAGTCCGTCCGCGAGCACTTCGGCCCCATCGACCTGATGGTGGACGCCAACGCCGCCTACTCGATCGCCGACCTGGACGTATTCAAGCAGCTGGACGAATATGAGCTCATGATGTTCGAGCAGCCGTTCGGGGCCCGCGACATCGACGGCCTGGCGCAGCTCCAGGCCCAGGTAGAGACCCCGGTCTGCATCGACGAATCGGCCGAGACCCTGGAGACCACGATCCGGGCGATCGAGGCGGGTGCCTGCAAGATCGTGAACATCAAGCTCCAGCGCGTGGGCGGGTTCGGGCCCGGCCTGGCCATCCATAACGCCTGCGCGGAGCGAGGGGTGGCCTGCTGGATCGGGTGCATGCCCGAGCTCGGTATCGGCCAGGCCGCCGGGATCCACATGGCCGCCCTGCCCAACTGCCGCTATCCGACCGACGTCGAGCCCAGTGCCCGCTGGTTCGTCGACGACTACTCCTCGCCCCTGATCGACCTATCCGCCCCGGGCATCCTCGCGATCCCCCGGCGCCCGGGCCTGGGATATCAGGTCGATTTCAACAAGCTCAGCCGCTATCAGGTCCGCCGCGAGGAGTTCCACAAGCGTGATATTTTGAGGGATCAGCGATGATGCGATTGACCCAGGCGATCACATCCGTCATGGGCACGACCTTCGCGGGCGGCCTCGCCGGAGGGGCCGTAGGTTCGGCGATCGGACGGTTCGCGCCGTCGTTCGTGATCTGGATCCACCAGAGCGTCCCGCCCCAGGCTGCCGCCCCTCCCGACCCGACCGAGTTCGGCCTCGGCCTCGGTGTCGTTTCCGGCCTCTTCTTCGGCGCCGCCGTCGGCTCGTTCCTGGTCACCGTCATCGCCCTCCGCGACGCCTGGCTTGCCCGCGCGGGGATCGAGGTGAAAGTGCCCGAACGCGAAGTCGCCTGGGGATCGTCGTGAAGCCGGAACGTAACCTGCAGGGTGAGGTGAATCGCGGACGGGACGTCCGCGACCACCGCACCGACGGCGGCGGATGATCGATTCGCGACGGAGCCCAATGTGCGTGCGGTGGACGCGTCCCTGCGGGCCGCGCGGCACCACACCCTACCTAACGTCGCATCAACCGCCTATCGAATGCATCAATCGTTCCGGCTTGATGAATCGCGCCGTGTTGATCTCGTGACCTTCCCACTTGCTCTCGACGGTCGCGACGAGGGCCCGAGCGAGCGTTTCATCGTCCGCCCCGCCTCGGATCAACGTCCGCATGTCTGTCTCCTCCAGGGCGAACAGACAATGGCGTAGCTTCCCGTCGGCCGTCAGCCTGACACGGTTGCAGCTCATGCAGAACGGCCGGCTCACCGAGGCGATGAGTCCGACCCGCCCGCCGCCGTCCAGGTATTCATAGTCTTGTGCAGGGGCCTTCGGATCCTGATTCGCAGAAGGGACTAACTCGCCGATCTCCCGCCCGAGCATCTCCAGGATCTCGGCCGCGTACAGGACCTTGTCGCGCTCCCAGAGATTCCCGGCGTCGAGCGGCATGTACTCGATAAATCGAAGCTCCAGCCCGTGTTCGCGGGCGAACTTGCCAAGTGGCACGACGTCGGACTCGGTCATACCTTTGATGGCCACGGCGTTGATCTTCACCGGGTCGAACCCAGCCGCCTTGGCGGCCAGGATCCCCTCGATTACCTGCTCGAAGCCCTCGCGGCGGGTGAGTTCGACGAACCGCGCGGGGTCCATCGTGTCGAGGCTGACGTTGATCCGTCGCAGCCCCGCGTCCCAGAGATCCTTCGCCACGGGGGCCAGAAGGATGCCGTTGGTGGTCAGGCCGACGTCCTTGATGCCGGGGATGGCCACGAGCTGCTCGATCAATCGCGGCAGGTCTCGCCTGACCAGGGGCTCGCCGCCGGTCAGCCGGATCTTGTCGATCCCCAGCCCCGCCCCGACGCGGGCGACGCGGGCGATCTCCTCGTAAGACAGGAGATCCTGCCTCGGGAGGAACGTCACCGACTCGGGCATGCAATAGACGCAGCGGATGTTGCAGCGGTCTGTGACGCTGATCCGCAGGTTGTTGTGCCGGCGTCCGAACGAGTCGACCAGGCGATCCGGGAGCGGGGGCGTCGACATGGGCGTGGGTCTTCCCGACGGACGAATTCCTCGCAACGACCCTTCGATTGTACACCCGTCAACACAAAAGGATACCCCACCGCCCGGAGTGGGGGACCGAGCGTCTGCATCGGGGATCGCCCGGAGTGCGGCTGCTCCGCGAGAACAAAGCGGAAGCCAGCTTCCGCACTCCGGGGGGGACGGAGTGCGGCGGGATTTACTTCGTCTGCCAATCGACCTTCGAGAGGCTGGCGAGCGCCAGCAGCAGGGCATGAGTCCCCTTGCGGCCGTAACCCTGGGCCTCGACGGCGCGATAGAGCTGCTCGGCGAGGGCCAGGCCGGGGAGGGCCAGGCCCATGCGGCGGGACTCGGCCAGGGCAATGCCCATATCCTTGAGGAAGTGCTCGACGAAGAACCCGGGCTCGAAGTTGCCGGCGATCATCCGTGGGCCGAGGTTGTTCAGGCTCCACGAGCCGGCCGCGCCGCTGCCGACGCTCAGGAGGACGGTCGTGGGGTCGAGGCCGGCCTTCTGGGCGTAGAGCAGCGCCTCGCAGACACCGATCATGTTCGTGGAGATGAGGATCTGGTTGACCGTCTTGGTGTGCTGGCCCGCGCCCGGGCCCCCCTGGTGGACGATCGTCTTGCCCATCGCCTGGAACAGCGGCTGGAGGAAGGCCACCGGGGCCGCGTCGCCGCCGATCATGATCGACAGCCGGGCCTCCTTGGCGCCGATGTCGCCGCCGGAGACGGGGGCGTCCACCGACTCGACGCCCTTGTCCTTCGCGGCGTCGTAGATCTCCTTGGCAAGGTTGGGCTCGCTGGTCGTCATGTCGACCAGAATCGCGCCTTTCTTCGCCCCCGCCAGGGTGCCGTCGTCGCCGAGGGTGACCTCGCGGACGTCGCGCGGGTAGCCCACGATGGTGAAGATGACGTCGGACGCCTCGGCGACTTCCCTGGGCGACTTCGCCGCGACGGCCCCCTTCTCGATCAGGGGTGCGAGCTTGGACGGGGTGCGGTTGTAGACCGTGGCCGGGAACCCGGCCGCGATCAGGTGCCCGCACATGGAGGTGCCCATGACCCCCGTCCCGATCCAGCCGATCCGCGTCTTGCCGGGCGTCGCCGCGTCTGACATCGCTCAATCCCCGTCCCGCGCTGGCCCCGGAATGGGTTCGTTTGGCACACGCGCAGCCGGGACCGGCCGCGCGCCGGGGCATCCTCGGCGCGAAGCCCTATTCCTAGCAGGATTCGGGCCGAGTTGCCAGCGTCCGGCGCGGCCGGAGTGCGATCAGCCCTTCACCGCCAGCCCGGGGATGCCGTCGATGCTCAACGCGTTGTTCTTCGCCTTGTACTCTTCCATGCGCCCCTCGCCCTGCTTCTCGGCCCAGTCGAGGAGCTGCGACCGCTCCCCCTTGTACTCGTAGAGCGGGACCGAGTAGCCACAAGTCCCCGAGACCCGCGTGACGTCGACGACGATGATCGTCCGCATCCCGGGATACTCCGGGAACAGCGGCGCCAGTTCGCCCCATTCCTCGCTCCCCGGCTCCACGACCGACCCCGTCCCGTACAGCCGGACGATCAGCGGCTTGCCCTCGTAGGAGCAGAACATCAGCGTGATCCGGCCGTTCTGCCTGAGGTGGGCGACCGTCTCGATGCCGCTCCCGGTGAGGTCCAGGTACGCGACGCGATTCGGCCCGAGGATCCGGAACGAGTCGAGCCCCTTGGGCGAGAGGTTCAGGTGGCCCTCCAGCTCCGTCGGGGCCGTCGCCACGCAGAACATCTTCTGCCGGCCGATGAACTCGATGATGTCGTCCGTCAGCTCGTCCTGGACCTTGCCCATTGCGTCAACCCCGGGTGCCGGAAGGATTCGCTCCTGGACGGCCCTCGCCTCAGCAAGCGGGCGAGAACCGTCGAAGCGCTGGGCGCGGGACTCTCGACCCCGCCCCTATGTTTGCGATTCGTAACACAAACCCGCGGTCTCCAGACCGCTTTCCGAAAGCGAACGTAACGTCAGTTCGTCCAAAACCCGGGAAGGTTCGCGAGGATGGGTCGGGAGACCCGGTTTTGCGGTCCAATCGGCCACGCGAGGGCAGGGTCGGGAGCCCCTCGCCCAGCGCCTGGAAGGCCCTCGACTAACGCCGGAGAGTGCCCCGCGCAGAGCGATTGCAGCGATCAGAAAGGATGAAGCCGATGGAGTGTCGCCTCCGGCGTTGCAGTCGATCCTGTTCACTTCCGATTCTCTTGGGTATCCTGGCCTGTTCGCGCGGGTGGTAGAACTCGCCACGGAGGGTCGAGGCTGGCCCCGGGTCGGTTTGGATCGGATTTCGATTGGTCCTTTTCCGTTCTTGAGCAGGATCTTCGCCACGATGTCGACCACGCCCTTCGTCAAGTCCGAGCGACTCCAGAAGCTGCCGCCGTACCTGTTCGCGGAGATCGACAAGAAGAAGAAGGCGGCCATCGCCGCCGGCCGGGACGTCATCAACCTGGGCGTGGGCGACCCCGACAAGCCGACACCGAAGCCGATCATCGAGAGCCTCCAGAAGCACGTCGAGAACCCCGCGTTCCACCAGTATGCCCTCGACCAGGGCGCGCCGGAACTCCGCCAGAGCATCGCCGCCTTCTGCAAGAAGCGCTACGGGATCGACCTCGACCCGAATACCGAGATCCTGCCGCTGATCGGATCGAAGGAAGGCCTGGCCCACTTCCCGCTGGCCGTGGTCAACCCCGGCGACATCAGCCTCGTCCCCGACCCCTGCTACCCCGTCTATCGGTCCAGCAGCATGTTCGCCGGGGCCGACGTCTACACGATGCCCCTCGAACCGGGCCTCGGCTTCAAGCCCGACCTCGACTCGATCCCCCACGACGTCTACACCCGCGCCCGGCTGTTGTTCCTGAACTACCCGAACAACCCGACCGGCGGGATGGCCGACCTGGCCTTCTACCAGAAGGTCGTCGACCTGGCGAATACGCACAATCTGGTGATCGCCAACGACGTCGCCTACAACGAGATGTACTACGAGACCCCGCCCCCGAGCGCCCTGGAGATCCCCGGCGCGAAGGATCACGTGGTCGAGTTCCACAGCCTCTCGAAGACCTTCAACATGACCGGCTGGCGTGTCGGCTTCGCGATCGGGGGCGCCCCCCTGATCGCCGCCCTCGGCCAGCTCAAGGCCAACACCGACTCGGGCATCTTCACCGCGATCCAGTTCGCCGGGAAGACCGCGCTCGACCACTACGACAAGATCACCCCGCCGATCCGCGCCCTCTACAAGGAACGCCGGGATGCGTTCGTCGGCGCCCTCCGCAAGGCCGGCTGGGACGTCCCCACCCCCGAGGCGACGTTCTACGTCTGGATCCCCTGCCCCAAGGGCTACACGTCGTCCGACCTCTGCTCCAAGCTCCTCGACGAGGCCAGCGTCGTCACCACCCCAGGTCTCGGCTTCGGCCGCACCGCCGACGGCTACATCCGCGCCGCGCTGACCGTCGACACGCCCCGCCTGCTCGAAGCCGTCGACCGCATCGCGAAGCTTTCCCTCTGAGGTAGGGTCCGCTATTGCGGGCCAATCTCCTTTCAACACAAAGGGATCGGTCCGCATTCCATGGGAAAATCCGCCTGGATCAGCCTCGGAAGCAACCTAGGCGACCGCGAGGGCCTTCTCCGGATGGCCCTCGACGAGCTCGCCGAGGATGGCTACCCGATCCGGGCGGTCAGCTCCTGGCACGAGACCGCCCCCATGGGCGGTCCCAGCGGCCAGCCGCCGTTCCTCAATGGGGCGGCGGAGGTCGAGCTGGCCTTCGAGAAGGATCCCGAACGACTCCTCCTCCAGCTCGTGGAAATCGAACGTAGCGCAGGTCGAAGCCGAAACGTCCGCTGGGACGCCCGAACACTGGACCTCGACATCCTCGTCGTCGAAGGTCTATTCCGGGACGTTCGAACGCTCCAGCTCCCCCACCCGAGGATGAACTGGAGGCGATTCGTCCTGGCCCCACTGGCCGAGATCGCCCCGAACCTCATCGACCCCATGACGGGTCAGACGATCCAGCAACTCCGGGACGACTTGGACCGCTCGCCTTTGATACTTCGATTGCTCGGTCCAGAACTGACCACCAGATCTGTCGCCGATCATCTTCCCCAGGCCATCCCGCCGGGTGTGAATGTGATCTGTGATCGCGCTCTGGGGGAAGCGAATCGGGCTCGCGTCGAGAATCCCCAGCTCGGAGTCGTCCTCGATCTAGTCGTTCGAAAACCAGGCCTGGCATTGTATCCCCTCCTCTGGCCAGAACATCAGACACCCCAGGCGATTGCGCATGAGATCGGCGTGGCCTGCCGTTCGCGTCTGCCGTGAGTCGCGTGAAGATTCGATGCGGACGTCCCTTGCCAGTCTTCCCTGGGGCCACCTAGAATTCGCCCGATCCAGCCAACATGAAGCGAGGGTGGCATGGCCAAGGCCAAGAGCGGTTCGAGCAAGGGCAAATCCGACGAGGGCGACGTCAACGTCGTCGCCCGGAACCGCCGCGCCCGCTTCGAGTACGACCTCATCGAGAAGGTCGAGGCCGGAATCGTCCTGACGGGCACCGAGGTGAAGAGCCTTCGGACCGGCAAGGCGAGCCTCGAAGAGGCCTACGCCGACGTCAGCAACAACGAGGTCTGGCTCCTCGGGTGCGACATTCCCGAGTACCTCCAGGCCAACCGGATGAACCACAAGCCCAAGCGACCCCGCAAGTTACTCCTGCACCGCAGCGAGATTGTCAAGCTCTCCGCTCGCTCCAACGAGCGTGGCCTGACACTGGTCCCGTTGCAGATCTACTTCAAGAAGGGCATCGCCAAGGTCGAGATCTGCATCGCCAAGGGCCGAAAGACCCACGACAAACGCGAGGCCATCAAGAAGCAAGACGCCAAGCGCGAGATGGACCGGGCCACCCGGACCCGATACTGATCCTCCCCCTCTTGATTCCCCACCGGGAATCGCAATAATCGCACTGTCGGACGGTAACGGCCGACCCCCTCCCTGGGGGCGAACCAGGATCGACCGGATATCGAAGGTGTCCGGCGGCGTGTCGAGGTTGGTCAGCAGGCCTCGTAAAAAGCGGACCAAAACTTAGATGCCGAGAGGACTCCCTCTCTCCGTCTCGCTGCCTAAAAACAGTTGAACGGCTTCGCGGCGGCCCTTCTCCCGCTAGTTCCGCCCGAAGACGACAATGCGGGATCGCCTGACCTAACCGTCCATTGCTGTCAGGTTAAAAACATGGTGGACTAAGCCCAAAACCACCCTGCCGACCGGGGGGTTGCGGCCGACAATCAAACGATCGGCTACACACGTAGATGCCCTCACTGACGGATCTCGGGACGCGGGTGCAATTCCCGCCGCCTCCACTGAAACGCAACCTGTTATCTGGTGACAGTTTGCGACAACAGACGACGCAAACCCCAGCCCCGCCGGGGTTTGTTCGTTTAACGGCTTATCGATCGGATCTTCGCCGCTGACGCCCGGCGACATCCCAGGACCCAAGACGCCGCCCGGCGCGCAGCCAATGCGCAACCAATCAGGGGCGGCCGATGCGAAAGGGGCGGGCAGCCCCGCGAGCGCCTGGGCCTGATCCTCGAGGCCGATGTGCGTGTACTTCATCGTCTGCCGGACGTCGGCATGACGGGCGAGTTCCTTGGCCTCGACGAGCGTCGCGCCGTTCCTCACCAGCCCGGTGATGTGCGAGTGGCGCCCGGCCGCGTGGAAGTCCGCGATGCCTTCCGGCGTCTCGTAGGGGATCCCGACTCGCTCCAGGTCCTTCTTGACCATGAGCCAAGTCTTCTTGCGGTCAAGACGCGGGAAGAGCGAAGTCTCGGGATCGAGCCCCCTCACCCACTCACGCACGAGCGTGACGAGTTCAGGGTGCATCGGCAGCGTGTCCTTGCGCCGGTGCTTCGAGCACGCCGCCTCGACCGTGAGGATCGGTTGCGTGTCGTCCAGCCGGAACGAGCGCGGGGTGAGGCTCGCCAGCTCCTGCCTGCGGAGGCCGGTGAAGAAGCTCATCAGATAAGCCCGAGCCCGGAGTTCGCCAGAGTAGCCCTGGATGTCCTCGCCGCAGGAGCGGGCGGACTCGACCAGTTGAGAAACCTCCTGGGGCGAGAGGGCACGCCGCTTGTGCCGCACGTCGGTTTCCGCGTTCAGCCGGGAGATCCCCGCCACCGGGTTGAACGCGAGGCGTCGGGACGAGACGAGCCACTTTCCGAACTCGTCGACGGCCTGGAGGTAGTGGTTATACGTCCTCGCCCCGAGATCGTCCTCGTCGCGGATCGTCTTGAGGCTGGCCTCGACCTTCTCGGCGTTGAGCTCGCCGACCGACGAACAGCCGGAGGCCCCGACGAGTCGCCGGACGCGGGTCATGGTCAGCTTCCGATGCTTCGGCGTCGTGTTCGACAGGCTCAGCTCGAAGACGGCGAGCATCTCCTCGACGGGTGACTGCCGGACGGCGAGCAGCTGCTCCGCCGCCGGGTCGATCATCCCGCGCGTCCGGAGGAGCGCCTCATTCTCCAGCTTGGCGGCCAGCTGCTCCGTCAGGCCCTTATCGGTGAAGCCCTTCGCCGCGCGTCGTTTACCCTCGTGATCCTGGTAGTAGATCATGTAGGGCTTGTTCTTCTTGCCCTTGTCCCGGCTCCGCTTGTGGATCGAGGCCATGGTCAACAACTCCTTTGAAATTCCGTTCATCGCGTCGGCAGGGGACAACCCGTTTCGATCCACTCGCGGATCTCGGCCAGGCGCCACCGCGTGCTGCGTCCGATGCGGAGCGGCTGCGGCACCTTGCCCGCCGAGAGCAGGCGCCAAAGTGTACGTTCAGACACTCGCATCAGTTTCGCGAGTTCCTCTGCAGAAATCAGTACCAGTGCGGCGTCGATGCTCATGAACCATCACTCCTGTTCCCGGCTGACGCGTCGTGCTCCTCCCGGTTGATCGAATATTCGGACAATCCTGTCTGAGTCTTCCCGTCACCCTCGGCCTGCCCCGCCGAGACCTGCCCCGCCCGTTTGGGCAGCAGGCCCTCTCGCTGAAACCGGAGCACCTCCTCGTGAGTGACGGCCCACTCGGACGACAGGCCCCGTCCGTTACGCTTCTTCATGCCCGTGACCCGACCGAGCCTGCACCACTCCCGGCAAGTGAACTCGGACCGGCCCGCGATCTTGGCGAACTCTGCGATCGAGTAGTGCTCGCGGATCACGCCCTGCTCGACGAGGAGGCGTACGCCCTGCTCGATGGCCTCCAGACGCTTAATAACCACGTCAATCTCGCTGCTCATGTCGTTTTGCCTCCTCGGCCGTCGCACTCAGCTCTCGCTTGGCCGCCTTCACCACACGCGCCTTGCCGGCGTCCTCCTCGCAAACCGCGGCCATGGCCTCCCGAATGAATGCATCGAGAACAGCCCCAAAGTAGGAAGAGCCGTAGCCTGACTTGTTGCTATCGTCGCTCATGCCTGACGTCTCCCGTGAATCGAGATGATGGTGAGGACTGTCGCCTTCGCGTGGATGAACGCTTCGGCGTATGTGAAGGACCCAACATTCGTTTCGATGACGCGCCGCGCATCGTCCAGGGTTGAGTCACGCACGCACGCGATCAGACTCGCGTAGCCGTTCGCGATGGCGTAGTCGGCGTGGAGCTGCTCGACGACGCAGGGATGCAGGCCGGGCACGCTCAGGGCGAGCGCGAAGAACTCGCAGTCGAGGCGAAGCAGGTCGGCTATCGCCTGGTCCCCGCTCATGCTTCCGGCGCTCCCTTCGGTTCCTCCCGCTTTGGACCCTTCTTGAACCGGAGAATCTCCCACCACTTGCGGTAGGAGATGAAACGCTCGCCGACGCCATTCTCGTCCTTGAACGTGACGATGACCCCGGACGCCTCTTTGTTGGTCATGGAGCAGATGCCCTGCACATCCATGTCCACGATGCTCAGATCGATCTTCATCGGTGTGCTCCGAGTTGGAAGGAGGAAAGTCGAGCGTCTCCTGCAAGGATGCCTGCAGGAATCCAGACGGAAGCCTCTGCGGCTACGCAGCTTGCGCGATTACCGCCGTCCCGTCCCGTCACTCAAACACGGCAAGGTCAGAACAGGCCGGGGTAGAACTTCGAGAGCAGCAAGAGCGCGATGAACGACGGCAGCCAGGTCGGCGGCCCGGTCGGGAAGTCCTTGACTGCGGGCGAGCCGTGGAAGATCCGCCGGGCCGCGACGACGCCGAGAATCCCACCGCTCATGTAGAGCGCCTTCAAGAACCAGACGCCCGCTTCGCGCTTCGCGTTGTGGCTGTCGACGAGCGAGGCCGCGCTGTTGAACGCGGCGCACGACAGGCTGCCGACTGGCACCAACACATAAAGGATCGCGCCCGCGAAAGGGCCGTAATCCTTCTCGAGCGGCGCCATGAAGAACGGCGACAGCACGCACGCGACCCACGGGAGCATCAGCCAGTGCGGGTAGTAGAGCTGCTCCTTGTTGCGCTTCGGGTAGCGTGCGAGCGCCTTCGCGCATCGCGCCGCCTCGACGAAGAGCAACGGCGCGAGCGACATCGCGACGAGCATCAGGATCGCTTCGCGTCGCGTGACGTCGCGAATCGTCTGCGTGCCGAAACTCGCAAGCGTCACCGAGACGCGTTCGATCATGAACTCGGGCGCGGCGACGAGCGCCGTGCCGCAGATCGCGTATACGATGCTGAAGGTGGCCGAGACGTCCTCGGAATTCGTGACCCCCATGATCCCCTCCGTTCGGCGTAACGTGCGCCCGGAGAACCCGGACGCACGGCTGGTTAGAGCCAGCGCTTATCGATCGCACGCTGATGACGGCGAGCACGCCAGAGCCAACCCAGCGCCCACTTGAGCGCGCGGATGGCGTCGGGGATGTCGTTGAACTCGAACGAGAACGCCTCGCCCGAGCCGTCGGTCATCGTGTAGACGCGGACCAACTCCACTTTGAAGACGATCCGACCGATGTGCGTCTCGTTGGCGTAGATGATCGCCGTCACGTTGCCGAAGTCCCGGCTGACCGGCTCCCGGACCGACTTGAACTTCCGGAATCTGTCCTTCCGCAACTCGCGCACGGCCGTCGTGTTCGTCGCGTCGCCTTCCTTTCTCGCGTAGTCTGACATGTCTCTCCCTCCCTGTTTGACGGGGACGCCGGAGCGGAATTGCTCCGGCTGTCCATTCCGAAAAGCACTTGCGGCGCTCTCCGGTTTACGCTGCCTCCGCTCCACGACGAGCGACTTGCGGTCCACTCATCGAGGAAGACAGCGTTTCTACTGCTAGCCCTCGAACACCTCTCCGTTCTCGATCTCGGCGAGGACTCGGAAGACGGAGTGCAGGCAATACACTCTGTCAGCCATCCCGAGTGCGAGCTGAGCTTGGTGCAGCGCGGCGCGCGTCTCGAGGAGCGTCATGCACTCATCGCAGAACACGTCCCAGCAGCCCCAGCAGCAGCACTTCGTGTATGGCTCGTCGTCCGTTACCCCTTCGCCGCACCTCCCGCAGCTGAGCTGCGTCGGAATCATTCTCAGTCTGTTCATGTCTCTCCTCCTTCCAGTTGTCGTGAGTGAGAGAGGATGCGTGGGCATCCCCTCTCGGGTTAGCAATCAGCGAGTCAGGATCTTCCAGATCTCGCCGAGCCGACTGCGGTCGTAACGCGGCAGGAATTTCTGCGGGCTCGACGGGCAGTACGCGACTGGTTTCATGGCCTGTCGCATGTAGGTCACGCACCAGAAGCAATACCGAACCGGCGAGTCGTCGCATCCATACCGGACCGTGTTACTCCCCAAAAACCTCCTGCAGTGATTGCATTCGATGTCGCACATGGCTCCATCCTCCATTCAAGCGCCGGTCCGACCGGTCGCACGTTGCTAAGCCGCCGCTGGAAACTCTGCGGCCGAGGGTTCCCTATGCGAGCCCGGTAGTCTCGCTTCACTTTCTCGTCGCGGGAGAAACGAGAGAGGACTCCTCACTGATTCGCGTTCCGTAGCTGCTTGGCGGCCTCCTCGGCCCTCGCGAGGCGTTCCGGGTCCACGGGCGCTGTCTTCTTCTTGCCGTTTCCGGGTGGCGCAGCAGGCGGCTCGTCAGGCGTCGGGGCCGGTTCGGCCTCGGGCTCCGGCCCGTCGTCGTCTTCGAGATCGCTCGCGAGGATACTCCGCACGCCATCGGACTTCGGCCAGCCGATGCTCTTGAACTGCTCGAACTCCTCGATCGTGTAGGGCATCGACATCTCGACGATGACGGGGTGCGGCCACTGCGCGAACTCGCTGCGAGGCGTCTCGATGATCGCCAGATCCGGGTTGCTGTTCACCTCGGCGAGCGTGTTCGAGTCAAAGCGCGGCACCCAGTCCTGGCGCACCTGCTTGCCGATCGAGACGGTCTTGCCGAGCGGCGTCGTCGTCTCGGTCTCCGAGGTCGTCACGGTGTCGCGAAGCACCTCCCCGCCCGTCCGCTCGAAGTAGTCGCGCCCCATGAGGTCTTTCGCGGTCATCGAGATCTTGAGCGCTGTGTTGTTCGTGACGGTGTCGACGAAGTCGTGGCCGTTCTTCTTGAGGTCTGAAAGATTCTGAAAGACGAAGATCAGCGACGCGCCGAACTTCCTGATCTGCCTGAGCGGCGTCTCGAGCGAGCCGTGCGCGATCTCGCCGAACTCGTCGACGCAGATGTGAATGTGCTCGACGCGCGGCCCCTCCCAGCTCGAGACCCGGTCGCAGAACGTGCGTATCGCGAATCGGGTCTGGAACCGTGACGTCGCCGGTTCATGGAACATCGGCACGTGAAAGAGCATGATCGTAGGCTTACGAATCGGGCGGTCGAACGAGATCGCGTGGCGGTAAAGCGACTCCGGCAGACCCTCGCGTCCCCTGGTGTTGATGCGCGGGTCCTCGGCCATCCGGTCGAACAGGTTCGTGCCGTGCGTGCCGTTGTCGAAGTCCTTCTTCGACATGCCGAGCCGCGTGTGCAGCCCAGGGGCCGCGAGGATCTGGCAGAGTACGCGATAGTTGAGGATCATCTTTATGCCCGCGGCGAGCTTGAATCCGCCCCGCATGGCGCGTTCAGTGCAGGCAGCAAAGTAGCCGCTGTTCTGCGTGTCATTGCCGTCCATCCCGCCCGCCGACGCGACGATCTGCGCCTTGACGTTCGGCGTGTTATCCGCGAACGCCGGGTCGGCGAGCATCGGCCACAGGTGGCTCGCGCGGTTCGGGTCGCTCGAGAAGTAGGCGAAGTCCATCCCGAACTTCTTCGCCATCTCCCTGAGCGCGGGCGCCAGCGCCGGGTCGCCGCTGTGGTCGAAGAAGACCAGCGAGCGGTTGCCGCGTGAGAGCGACTGGTGGAGGATCATCATCAACGCCCGCCAGGTCTTCATGGCCCCGGTCGAGCCGAGGATGAGGATGTTCAGCTTCAGGATGGCGTCGGCGATCAGGAACGGCACGCACCGCCCGGTGCCCCAGATCGTTCCGAGGAAGATCTGCGCCCGCTCCCTTTTGTTCTGCGACGAGCCGATCGCGGACACCGCATCGCCGTAGCCTTCCGCTCCTTCGGCGAGCGGTTCGAGTTCTTTCGGCACGTCTCGCGGCACGAACGCGAGCGACGCGAGGGCGACACCCGCGACGATGAACACCACGCCGTGCCTCGGAGAGACCGGGAAGAACGCCACCGAGAATGCGGCCACGAGCGAGCCCGCGACGAGCAGGCCCGCCTGCTCCATGACGTGCTGGCGGTCCGTGCCGGGGTCGAGTCTCCACGCGAGGTTCATCTCCGCTTCTTCGTCTTTCATGTCCTGTCTCCGATGTTCAAGAGGTCTGCGAGTTCGGGGATGACGACGATCGACTTCGGGAACGTGTCGCGGCGCAACGCGTAGCGCAGGTCCGCGGCTTTCGATTCGAACACGCTGACGAGCACGACCTGGAACAGGTTGAAGTAGATGAGGTCGAGCCAGGCGTCGTGTTCCTTGCGCTTCGCGATGGCCTTGCGGGCCTTGCGCGCGGTGCGCCTCACGCTGTGTCCGTAGCTCGGGAGGAGCACGGAGAGCAGCGGCTGCTGCTTCGTGGTGTCGACGAAATACTTCGTCGGGCACAGCCCCTTGCAGGCGGCCTGCCGGGGAAACCGCTCGGCGAACTCTTGCGGCGTCAGGAAACGCACGCCCGTCTTCATGCAGAAGATCGCCGAGAGCAGTCGTTGCGCGATGGCCAGCTCGCCCGGCGGGCGCGAATAGCGCTTCGGGTCGCGGCCGTGGATGCGCGCCAACTTCGGGGTCGGCGCGTAGAACTTCTTGTGGCTCATGTTCCACCAGCGGTGTTCGGCTTTCTTCCGAGGAGGATGGCCAGGAAGTCGTCGGTCACCGACTTGAGGTTGTGGATCCACTCGAAGATGGCCACGTAGCCGCGCAGGTGGTGCTTGCTCACGCCCCGGAAGGGCCGCAGGAACGTCCGCAGCGCCGCCCAGGTCCCCTCCATCGAGTTGACGTGCACCTCGCGGATCCCGTCCCCGTCGTCGTCGCGGGCCCACTCCTTGATCGCGTGGTTCACCGTCGCCCGCGACCGCCCCAGCTCCGGGACGCGGTCGTAGCCCGACCACTCGTCGGTGTTCAGCCTCGCACCGGGGCTCGTCGTCGCCTGGACCATGCCATTCAAGGTCCGCTGGTCGGTGGTCGGCAGGACGTGCAGCCGGATCGCGCCGGAGGAGCGGCCGAAGGTGCCGGCGACCGGCGGGCGGTCGTTGGCGAAGGTGCCGTGGCCGCGACGCTTGTTCGCGCGGCGCCGCGGCGGGTCATCGGGCGAGTCGTGCGGGATGCCTTTTTTCCCCCGCGTTGACGAAGGCCTCGTCGGCCTCGCACACGGCGTCGTCGAGGGGCTCGGTCTCCTGGCCATCCAGGGCCCGCTGCTGGATCCGGTGCCTCAGCTCCAGGAGCTTGACCCGGTCGCAGCCCAGCTCGCGGGCCAGCTTCGCGGTGGGGACTCCCTGGGCGATGCCGCGGAGGATCAGCAGCAGGTGCGATGCGGGCCGCTGGGTCTTCTGGAGTGCGGTGCCGGTGTAAGCGTTGAAGACGCGCCGGCAGCCGCGGCAGCGATAGTCCAGCGCCGGGGCCCGGTGCCTGCGGTGCACGCCGTACTCGCGGCCGCCGCATCGCGGGCAGGCGAGGCCCTCGGGGTGGAGGACCTCGACGAGCTTGTCGTAGCAGGCCTGCTCGTCCATGTACTGGTGGATCGGGAAGTCCATCGCCGGCCTCCGCCTCGGGTCGATCGGGTCAGCCCCCGATCAGACCACAGCGGACCGCCGGCCGGAATAGGGCTCCACCGCCGGTGGAACATGAGCCATCGATCTTTCCATTGAAAATCTAAAGGCGTTTACCAGTAGTGTGCAGGCTGTGTTTATCAACACGGGCGACGTGGCGAACTGGATCGGAAATCTCGCGAACCACGACATTCGGCGCTGCCTGCAACTCACTAGGGAGATCGTCGGTTCACCGCACATCCGCGTTGATGAAATCCTGAAGTCTGTCTACTCGCATTCCACCATCGAGGTAGACCCAAACAACGCAAAGCTGGCGATGATCAGAGGCAAGTATGACATTTACCCAAGTGGACAGAATGCATTCGTACAGAACATTTTCGCAATGACCACAGAGTTCGGCACTTCGCCGCTTTTGGGACTTCGCATTCTACAGCTCCTTGAATCTACGCATTTTCAACAAGCAGAAGGCGAGGCAAGATACGTCGAACTGGCTAACGTGATCGACTATTGCAATGCAATGAATTTCGAACGCCAAGCGATCCGAGGCTGGCTCCACAATATGCTCAAATCCGGGCTTCTTCTAAGCTATGACCCCGGTCAATCGAACATCGATGACGTATTTCGTATCGAGATCTCGCCTTCTGGTTATCAGCACCTGCTGTGGGGCCGCACAGACTGGGCGTACATCGAATCGATGCTAGAAGTGACCCCGCTTCACGATCGGACGCTGCACCACGAATTACTTGAATTGATGAAACTTGGTTTCCCGTTCGCCATCCGGCTCTTCTTGCTTTACCTTGTCAACGAGGACTCAAAGTATTGCGTAATCCCTGATCATGCCCAATACAATGATCAACGAAGATTAAGAGAACGTCTTGAGCAACAATGCGTCGAGCTTACAAAGCCTTTGAGGAGTTCGGTTTCCGCTCGATATGGTCGACCCTACGGCGTGATTCAGAGTTGGAACGAGGACAAGGGATATGGCTTCATAACCCCGGAAGGCGGAGGTTCACCTGTATTCGTTCATATCCGGGACGCTCTTAATGCTGACGCAGATTCGATTCCGAAAGGCACGGTTCTCGAATACGATGTAGTAGAGACCGATCGAGGTCAAAAGGCTGTGAAGGCCGCTGTTCTGTATTGAGGACACTCTCGCTCCGCTTTTCAATTTGGCATTTCTGGGCGGGTACGCTCGAGTCGGCGAGTTAGGGAGCAGCCGCACTGAGGAGTGAGATTGTGGACTCCATCGTCGCTCCTTCCCGACGGATCATCCGATCACGGAGTCGGCGACTCCGAATTCACCCTCATTCGGGGAACTCGAGCAGTCGCCGTTACTGATGGGCCAATGCGCGTTCAGCTGGGCTTGCACTCGGTTCAATCACACCGCTCAAGAGCGGTCTCGGTTGCGGACAAATCAACGTCACTTCGCTTATGTTTTTCTGGAAAAGATGTCGGCCAAGCTCTCGATGAACTCGTCCAACTGGAAGTTCTCGCGGCTGAGGCGATGTTCACGCAGCCGCAGGATCCCGAGGGACGTTGCGCTCGCGAAATCGGCTGCAACGACGTCGCAGACGCGTCTGAAATGCGGATCCGAGCGACACCGGACGGCGAGCTCCCTCGCACGGTCGAATTCCGGCTCGGTCATCATGCCGACGATCGTGTAGGCGTCGAGGGCGTGATGCCGGCCGAGGTCCTTGTTCTCGTCGGCTTGGCGATCGGCGAACGCGGAGAGCTTCATCAAGAGGTAGGGGAAGGCCTCCGGGACGTACGCGGTGGCCGCGTACTCTTCGCCCGTGGAACGTTCACCCCGGAGCTCGATTGCGATCGGCGAGTCTTCGAGGAAGAGGGCCTCGTCGCTCTGATGCGCGTGGAAGCCGACGCTCTTTCCTTTGGGGCGCACGCGCGGCGGGGTGACCTGGAGTTCCGATCTTCGGTCGCCGAGCGGGCCGACCAAGGCGTCCAGCTTGACCTCCATCGCGGTCCCGCCAACCTGGATCGGCCGCTTCCACTGGAAATACTTCGCCTCTTCGACGGGGACGTAGCCAAGCCGGCGGATCGCTGCGACGAGCGCCTCGGTCGACTCCGCGTTCGTCAGGAGATCGACCCGGAAGAAGACGTCGATGTCGTTGGTCGCGCGCGGCTCGGGCAGCTCCGTGAACAGTGTGCGCTCACCCCGCTCGATGAGGTGCATGCGCTTCAAGAAGAGGCCGAACCCGCCGCCGACGGTGAGCGGGATGTTCGCTTCGCGAACTTCGTAGAGCAGGTCCAGCAGGCAGGTTCGCAGCGGGTCCATGATTTCCCCTTCCTTGGGTCCGGCCCGGGCAACCGGCCGCCTCATCCGTGATGTCGACTGACGAGATTCCTTATCAATCCTACTTCTTCGCGGCGAGAGGCGACAACGCGTCGAGGATGACCCTACGCACGTCGCCTGCGGTCTCCTGGTCCCGCTTGTCTCCGCGAGACAGTTCGAGGTACGTCTGGACAGGTGAGGAGATGAGGTCGTCTCGCCGGTCGAAGTAGACTTCTTCGTCCCGCGTCTCGAGGAGGCTGACGGTCGCGAAGCGCTCCGCCGGCTGGAACCGGTCGCCGAGGGCCTGCAGCGCGTCGGCGATGTCGCTGCAGTAAAACTCCTCCGGGCCCTCCCCGCGTGCCATGACGGCGAAGGCACCCACCGAGTCCGTCCCGGTTCGCGAGACCAGATTGCCCGTCGTCCGCGCCCACTTGCCGAGTTGCTCCCGGAACTCCGCCGGTTCGATCCCGCGCAGCTTTCCGGAGAGCCGTGTCGTCACGGTCGGCGGGGAGTAGTTCGCGGCGAGTCGGTCGAGCAGCTTGTCCGGCTGGATGAGCCGCAACTTCGTCGCACCTTCCCGCTTCCGCTCGATGATCAAGTCCTCTTCGAGCCGTTTGCACACCTTGGACACGGTGGAGAGCGTCACCCGTCCGCTGCGGCGGCCGAGCTCGTCGAGCGCATCCTGGACCGACGCGAATTCGGGCGTCGCGAGGAACAGCCTGGCGACGACAGAGCTGTTCTTCCGGTAGACGTTCTTGATCACGCCCTCGTTCCGGAACAAGTTCGGGCTGCCGGTCCGGCGGAGGAACCACTCGCCCGGCACGATGACCACGCCGTTGCCGCAGAGGTCGATCCCGCTCACCCCCTGCGCTTGCAGAACATCCAGGGCCTGCTCGTCCAGGTAGGAGACCACGACGAGCGGCAAGAGCTTCTGCGACTGCGCCAGCTTCCGCGCCTGGTCGGCCGCGGCCACCACCAGCTTCGGGTTCGAGAGCCGCTTGTATTCGGCCGCGAATCGGAACGCCTTCTTCTCCCACCCCATCCGGATGACGGCGTCGATACCCTTCGTCTCGGTGTTCTCCCAGGTCAGACTCAGGGGCGGGAACGCGACATCGCCCCGCCGGACTCGGGCGATGAATTCCTCTTCGGTGGGCGGGGCGAGACGGGACATGGTGGCGACCGGGATTCCTGGTTCTGATGCTGTTTCCTACTTTCTCATTATGGGCTATTTTCCTGCGTAGGAAAAGGCAGTGTTTTAGGAAAATGAGTTTCCGCCTCGGGCGACGATCACTTCCGCCGGATCCCGAGCGTTCCTGCGCCAGTAGCCCGGGACCACACGAGAATCGGCGGGCGACCAAGGCCGCCGGGTCGGCGCACAATCCTTCAAGAAAGTTGAAGGTTTGTGCAGGGCCCGCCGCGACCACCTCCCTAGCTCTGGGGCGGACAGGTCTGCACCAGGGCCATGATCGCCTGGGCAATGTAGGGGGGCAGGGTCGGCCACCTGGCGATCAGCTCGATCAGGGCCGAATCCGCGCAGCCAATGCGCAACCACTGGCACCCGTGATCGACGCAAGTCCTATGCTGCAATTGAAGTTGCGGAATCGCGATCGCGGGTGCAATTCCCGCCGCCTCCACTGAAGCCAGCCGGCGGTTCTCCGCCGGCTGGCTTTTTCCGTTGAAGCGTGGATCGGGTTGAGCGGATCCTTGGGGGTGATGTGAGTTGTGCTACGTGGATGGAAGACCTCGGACATCTGTGGTAATGTCGAATGGGTGACGGAGGATCTTGCGACGTTCGATGCGAGGGGGGCTTCACGATGGGCTTGACGGGATGGATCGGGGTCCTCGCGATGCTGGGGGTTGTCGGGCAGGAGGGGCGGGAGGTTGGGTTTCGGCTTCAGGATCATCGGGGCGCCTGGCATTCGTTGGCGGAGGTCGGCGGGAAGAAAGCGGTGGTGCTGGCGTTCGTCGGGACGGAGTGTCCGCTGGCGGAGATCTATGCGCCGGGGTTGGCGAGGGTGGCGGGGGAGTTTGAGATGCGGGGGGTGGCGTTCTTCGGGGTGGATGCGAATCAGCAGGATGGGCCGGTGGCGATCGGGAGGTTTGCGGAGAAGCATAAGTTGCCGTTTCCGGTGCTCAAGGATGTGGGCAATGAACTGGCCGATCGGTTGGGGGCGGAGCGGACACCCGAGGTTTTTGTGCTCGATAGCTCGCGGAAGGTCGTGTATCGGGGGCGGATCGATGACCAGTATGCGATCGGAGTGCATCGGCCGGCCCCTTCGAAGAGAGACCTGATCGATGCCATCGAGGCGGTGCTGGGGGAGAGGCCGGTGGCTACGCCGAAAACCCAGGTAGTGGGGTGCCTGATCGGGCGGGTGTCGAAGGCGTCCGCGGGCGGGTCGGTGACGTATTCGAAGCAGGTCTCGCGGATCCTCCAGGCGCACTGCGTGTCGTGCCATCGGTCGGGGGAGATCGGGCCGTTCTCGCTCACGGACTATCGCCAGGCGGCGGGGTGGTCGAGCATGATCGCCGAGGTGGTGGAAGACGGGCGAATGCCTCCGTGGCATGCCTCGCCGGCTAATGGCAAGTTCGCCAATGATGCGAGGCTCTCGGACGGTGAGAAGAAGGCCATCCGCGACTGGGTCTCCGCCGGCTCGCCCGAGGGGAGTCCGGCGGATCTGCCGGAGCCCCCGAAGTTCGTCGAGGGTTGGCGGATCCCGAAGCCGGACCTCGTGCTGGAGATGCCGCGCGAGGTGGTGATCCCGGCCCAGGGGTCGATGCCTTATGAACTGGTCCACATCGATCCCAAGTTGACGCGCGACGTATGGGTGCGGGCGTCTGAGGTCCGGCCGGGAAACCCGTCGGTTGTCCATCACGTCGTCGTGTTCGTGCTGCCGCCGGGTGTCGAGAAGATCGATGAGGCCGGCGGCGATTTCCTCGCCGCATATGCGCCGGGGATGCCCCCTCGCGTGCTGCCCGAGGGGTATGCGAAGCGGGTCCCCGCCGGGTCGAGGATCGTTCTCCAGTTGCACTACACGCCGCGGGGGACGAAGCAGATCGATCGCAGTCGGATCGGACTGGTGTTCGCCGATCCGTCGAGCGTCCGCAAGGAGCTGCTCTCGGGCATGTCGCTGGACTACCGGCTCCAGATCCCGCCGGGGGCGCGCGACTACGTCTCGCGGGCGGAGTTCCGTTTCTCGCAACCGTCGCTGCTCATCTCGGTCTTACCGCACATGCACCTGCGGGGGAGGTCGATGCGGTTCGTCGTCGAGTATCCGGATGGGCGGAGCGAGACGATCCTCGATGTCCCTCGCTACGAATTCGACTGGCAAAACCTCTACGTCCTGGATCAGCCGAGGCCGATGCCCGAGGGGACGATCCTGCGGACCGAGGCCCGCTTCGACAACTCGGACGAGAACCCGAACAACCCGGATCCCAGGCGGCTGGTGACCTTCGGCGAGCAGACGCAGGACGAGATGCACATCGGTTATCTCAACTATGTGATCGCCGAGCAGGATCTGACATTGGGCGTCCCCGTGTCGAAGAAATTGGCCGACGGTCGTTACGAGGTGACCTTCCGGCATCGGCCAAGGGGGCCGGCAAAATCAGTGTCGCTCGTCGGCACATTCACCGACTGGAGGCAGACGCCGCTTGCCATGAACGGGCCGGATGCGAATGGGAACTATTCAACAACGGTCACGCTCGGATCAGGTTTGCATGAATACAAATTCCTGATTGACGGGGTGACCTTCCGGCACGACCCGGGGAATCCCGAGGCTGCCGGTTTCTTCCACAACAGCGTGATCCGGCTGCCCTGAGCGGCTCGCCGATCAGTCGTGGCGGAGGGCCGTGACGGGGTCGACCTTCGCGGCTCGCCGGGAGGGATACAGGGCGGCGACGATCGTCACGCCGACCGTGAACGAGACCACCGTCGCCGCGATCCAGCCGGGGAAGGCGAAGATCGAGCCGGTGAGCGTGATGTTCATGTCGCGGCGGACCATCGATCGGACCCAGGCGTCGCCGGGGATCGAGATCGACCAGGCGAGGAGGAGGCCGCATACGCCGCCGACCAGGCCGATGAGGCCGCCCTCGACGACGAACAGAGTCTGGAGCTGCCAGTTCGTCGCCCCGACGGCCTTCATGATGCCTATCTCCCGGCGCCGTTCGAGCACGCTCATGAGCATCGTATTGGCGATGCCCAGGGAGGCCACCAGCAAGGCGACCCCGGCCACGCAAGTCATGCCGCCGAAGATGAGCAAATAGGTCAGCCGCTCCCGCTCGATGTAGTCCACGATCGACCGGCTCGACAGCCCGAGGGCCTCGACCTCCTCGACGACCTTCTTGACGTTCCGGACGTCGTCGACGAAGAGGACGACGGAGGCCACTCCCTCATCGCGTTGAATCGGATCCCGCATAGCGAATTCGAGGGCCGTTTTCCGGGGCAACACCAGATCTGTATTGGCCGGGAACTGGCTCCAGGCTTCCTTGCGCTCCACTTCGGTCGGGTCTCGGAAGATGCCGACGATCCGGAAATCGTCGACAACCATCGCGGAATCCATTTTTGTCGATTCCTTTGACATGGCCTTCCGAAGGGCGGCCACTTCCTCGTCGGTCAGGCTGAAACGATCGAGGGCGTTCGGGAGTTGCCAGGCGAGTTGTCGGAGGGCCGACTGCTCGTCGGCATTGCCGCCCCTCACGCCGGAGAGGGCGACCTGGAAGGGAGGCCCGGTCTCCCGGCCACGGATCTGGACCCGCAGCGGCTGGCCGACGACCTGCTCCAGATCCGCGTCCTCGATCAGCCCGATCCGGTGGGCGAACATCTCCGAGATCAGCACGGAACGCTCGGTCTCCGCATCGAAGGCGCGACCGAAGATGACCCGCTTGCGGAACTCGGGATCCTCGCCGGCGCCCGAGGACATGCTCCCCTCCTGCGGTCGGTTGCCGAGGGTGGCGATGACGGGGCCGCCGACGATTGGGATCATCAGGCGGACGTGGGGGATCTTCGCAAGCGTGTCGATGCGATCCTGGGTGAGCTTGATCTGCTCCTGCCGGCCGCCGCCCCGGGACCTCGCGTCGAGGATCTTCTGGATCCGGTCGCGGCGCTCCGGCGACATCCGCCCGGTGACCTTGGCCTCCTGGGAGTTCGCGGACTTGATGGCCCGCCAGGAGGAGAAGACCAAGACTTTCCGCGAGGCGTCCCCCTTGCTCGACTCGCGTTCGATGGTCTGCTGGACCCCCTCGTCGATCGAAAGGCTCGCGGCGAGCACGAAGGCGCCGAAGACCACGCCGAGGGTGGTCAGGCAAGTGCGTAGCTTGTGCTGGGCGAGCGAGACCAGGGGGAACCGCAGCAAATCGATCCAGCGCACGGGGCGAATCTCCGTCCCATTCCGTCAGTGATCTTGGAGGATCCGGCCGTCGAGGAGGCGTACGACTCGGTCGGTGCAGGACGCGGCCAGTTCCTCGTCGTGGGTGACGAGGACGAGCGTGGCGTCGTGCTCGCGGACGTGGTCGAGGATCAGGTCCATGACCTCGCGGGCCGTCTGGCTGTCGAGGTTGCCGGTCGGCTCGTCGGCCAGGACGATTTTCGGACGGTTGACCAGCGCCCTCGCGATGGCGACCCGCTGGCTCTCGCCGCCGCTCATCTGGTTCGGGCGGTGGTGCAACCTCGCCCCGAGCCCGACGGATTCGAGGGCCGAACGCGCGGCGGCCAGCCGCTCGCGGGGGGCCCGGCCGGCGAAGACCATCGGCAGCTCGACGTTCGCGACGGCCGACCGCGAGCGGATCAGGTTGAACGACTGGAAGATGATTCCGACCGTGTCCGAGCGGAACCGGGCCATCTCGCGCGCGGAGAGCCTGTGAAGGTCGAAGCCGCCGACCCGCAGCTCGCCCGAGGTGGGTCGATCGAGGCCGCCGAGGAGGTTCAGGAGCGTGGATTTCCCGGACCCCGACTTGCCCAGGAGGGCGATGCGCTCGCCGCTCTGAATGTCGAGCGACACGCCCCGGAGCGCCTCGACCTGCGCCGACCTCGTGCCGTAGACCTTCCGGACCTCGACCGCCTGGATCCCCACCGTTTCCCCTCCGCCGCAGCCGCGCGGGCCGTCCCGAAAGACGCCGAACGTCCGACAATCGTCATCGGTCGGACATCGTACCAGACCGGCGGGCCGTCGACACCGCTTCGGCTGGCGATTATCGTGGCGATCCTTCGGATCCAACGCATTCTGGGAGAGACCGTCGAATGACACCGCAGGAAAAGGCCGAGGCGCTGGGGATCAAGTTCACCAAGCAGGAGCCCGGCTATCTGGCCCTCGTGGTCAAGAGCGGGAACCAGCTGATCACCTCGGGGCACGTGAGCGACATCAAGGGCAAGCTCGGCGCCGGGACGTCCGTCGACGAGGGCAAGGCGGCCGCGAGGGAGTGCGCGGTCAAGATCCTCAATTCAATCTGGAACGCCCACGGCAGCCTGAACGGGCTCCGCGTTCTCAAGGTGCTCGGGTGCGTCAACTCGACCCTGGAGTTCCACGAGCAGCACCTCGTCATCAACGGCTGCAGCGACCTCCTGCACGAGATCTTCGGCAAGACGACCGACGGCTACCACGCCCGCAGCGCCCTGGGTTTCGCGCAGATCCCGACCGGCTCGGCCGTCGAGGTCGAGGCCATCTTCGAGATCAAGAGCTGATCCGACCCCGGGGCGAGGTGAAACCACCTCGCCCCGGTGATGACTCAGTAGCGCTTCTCGCCGGCCGTGATCGGTAGCTTGAGCCGGTTCTGCTGCGGGGCGATCGGGCAGGTGGCGAACGGAGTGTAGGCGCAGGGCAGGTTGACGGCCTTGTTGAAATCGAGGTCGACGAATCCGTCCCGGTCGGGCATGGGCGTGTTGAGCTGCCGGGCGTTGGGGTGCGTCGTCTTGCCGCTGCTGCCGTCGCGGAAGACGAACCAGAGGGTGTCGCCCTCCAGGGCGGCCTCGAGGCGATAGGTCTGGCCGTCCTTCTCGAACTCGACGACCCCGGGGCTCTCGATCGACTGCTTGGTGCCGACGATGGTGTCGAGGGCGAGCGACTTTCCCTTCGCCGGGAGGAACCGGGCCCGGATCCGCCATGCGGGGTCGACAGGGAACCATTTCAGGCCGGTGAACTCCGCGCGGGCGGGGCTGGCGTTGTCCTTGAGCCGGATCGCCAGACGGTCGCCACGCTTGATGACGGTCAGGCGATAGGTGCCGAACGCCAGGACGTCGGGCTTGCCGACGGCATCGGTCCGGATCGGGCCGGAGGAGAAGGGTTCGCCGTTCCGCATCAGCTTGACCGAGGCATCGGCGGCGAAGGTTACCTCGTCGCCGGCCACCTTGATGACACCGAGCCGCGTGGGGGCTGTGGCAGGGAGGTCGATCGTCGAATCCTCCGCGCTGCCGAGGGTGGACTCCCCCTGATCCAGCCAGTGCAGGCCGACGAGGGTGAGCCAGCCGTCGTCGGCCTTGAGCTTGGCCTCGTGGGCGGTCCGCCAGCGGGTCAACTCGATCTGGTAGGCGTCATCGGCCATCGTGGTCGCGGAGAGGAGCAGGAAAGGAACCAGGAAGGCGATCGATCGGAGCATCGAAGGTCCCGTCAGGTGGTGAAGCGAGTCAACCAGTCGGAAAGGCCCGCCTTCGGCAGAGCCCCGTCCGGCGCGGCTCGGAGGGCTTGGAGGTGCCGGCAAGGGCCCCGTCGCAGGCCGCCGGAGAAGTGGTGCGAGCAGTTGCACTTGCCCCGGAGCAGGCGGCCGTCGGCGTCGATCAGAAGGGAGATCGCCCGGCTGTGATAGGTGCCTTCGAGGATCCGCAACCCATCCGGCCGTCGGACGTCCTGCGTGACCTTCACTTCTCCGGCGAGGATGATCCGCTTCGCGGCCTGGGTCTCGGGATCGTCGGCCACTGCGAGCTCGGCCGCGAGCGTCACCGGCATGACCTGCCGCCAGCGGTAGAGCCCGGCGGGGAGGTCATGGATCACCTGCCCCAGCAGGGCCAGACGATTGAGGGCGGCGATGGTTTCGGGCATGGGCATGCCGGCGGCGAGCGAGAGTTCGGCGGCAGTGTAGGATGACCGGATCCGGAAGGCGCCGGCCACCGCGCCAATCATCGCATCGGTCGGATCGACCGGCGGCAGGATCTGGTTCAGGGCCCCTGCCCCGGTCCAGTCGTTGACCGTCCAGCCGGAAAGTCCGAGCAGGAGCCGCATCTCGCCCATCCGGACCGACCAGAAGCTCGGCAGGCCGTTGCCGAGGAGGTAGACGTCGGCCGATTCGGCCAGAGGGAGAGTCCTGGCGAGCACGCGGAGCCGGTCGCGGCCCCAGACGCGGATCGTCTCGGACCTCGGGCCGTTGTAGGGGCGGTCATGCAGGACGATCTTCCGGTCCCAGGGCTCGAGGACGATCGACACCGGCTTGCCCGGGTCGAGTTCGAACCGCACCGCCCGGGGGCTGCGGCTGGCCTTGTGCCGCTTGAGGAAGGCCAGGACGGCGTAGAGCCCCTCGCGGCTGACCGAGATCTTCCGCGCGGGGAGGCTCATGGCCGACTGGAGCATCATGAAGCCCCGCAGCCAGCTCGGCGGCAGGTCGATCTTCTCCTCGCGGTAATCGCCGCCCAGCCCGGTCGTGACCTCAAATCCCGTCGGATCGACGACGAACGTCGTCGGCCGGTCGGATCGAAGCGTCTGGAAGTGGTCATAGAGGTCGAGGGAGTAATCCACATTCGTGGTGCCCTCGATGGCATCCTGGGCGCCGACGAAGGAGTTGCGGTCGACGGTCAGGCAGCCGTAGCTGCTCTCATCGACGCTGAAGCACTCGAAGAAGACCACGTCGGGCGAGACCGTGATGACCGGATCGCAAGGGACCAGCTTGCGCCAGAGGTCGGGGGCGGTCTTCAGGAGAAGATTCGAGTACCTGTCGCGGGCGGCCCAGTAGGTCCTGCGGAGTTTCTCGTAGCGATTCGCCAGGCCCGACGGCAGGGGCTCGGGCAGTTCGGGCATGGCCTCGATGATCGCGGCCTTCGCCTTGCTCGCGACCGCGTGCCGCAGGCTACTGAGCCGGGCCGATTCCTGCCGCTTGTAGGCTTCGTAGGCTTCGGGATCGCGCTTCTCGAAACGGAAGTCGCTGACGACGACGTCGTGGAGCGCGGAGATGGCCTCGCGGAATCGGACGGGGTGGACGAGTCCCCCCTGGAAACCGACACGGTCGCGCCGGAGGTTCGGGGCGAGCGAGACGGCCAGGCCGGCGTTGGTCCGCTTCAACTGGCTGCGGCCCTGGTAGGCGAGGGTCAACTGCATCGGATTGATCCTCTCAGCTCAGGCCGTGGCGATCTGGAGTTCGGGGAAGCTCGCGGCGATCTGGTCGCCCAGCTCCGGCCGGGCGTTCGCGAGCCGGACGACCGTGGTCAAACCGGCGCGCCACTCCGGGCCCCGGGTCGATCGCAGGGCGACGGCCACCAATGGCAACAGCTCGGCGGCCTCGGATGGGTTCTTTTCCAGGCGTCCGAGGATCTGCCGGAGGACGCCCGGCTTGGTCTTGCCGCCGCGATGGATGTTGAGCAGGACCGTCGCCCAGAGGAGTCGGACGCGGTTGGCGTCGAGCGGCAAGGACAGGACAAGGGCCTTCCCCGCCGCTTCGGCGTCGTCGATCCGGGTCTGGAGTTCGGCCGCGAGGGGGAAGCTGATATCGTCGTAGGGGGATTCGAGCAGACCCTGCCAGAGCTGGACATCCCCCCTGGCGCGGGGCTCCTCGCGGAACCATTTCCAGCCCTCGGCGCGGGCGTCCGTGCGGCGACTGTCGAGGAAGACGAGCAGGTCCTCGGCGAGGGTCGCGGGCTCGGCTTTCGCCCGGGCCTGCAAGACCTCGCGGAGCCAGCGGAGGATCTCGGGGCGGACGACCTCGGCCTCGGCGTCGAGCAAGGTCCAGGCGGCTTCGAGTTCCGACCGGTTCGACGGCCGCTTTCCGGCGAGCCACGCGAGACCGATACGGGCCAGGACGATCGACCGGGCCTTCGCCAACTCGACGGCCGCGGGGATCGGCACGGTCCCGGGCCGGACGTGCCGGGCGATCAGGTCGGCGATGATCGGGAGCGTGGACTCGGGCGCCGACTTCGCCAGGCCGGCCCAGCGTTCGGCGGGGAGCGCGTCGAGCCCGGGGACGTTCCGGATCAGGGATTCGACGAGGCGTGCCAGGCCAGGGTCGTCGCGGGTGAGGAGGTCGAGCCATTCGTCCAGGGTGGCCGAGGCGAACACCGCGTCAAGGTTGCGCCGGGCGAGCCGGGTGGCCCAGACGCGGACGGTGCGGCATCGCGAGCCGGCGAGCAGGTCGAAGATCGCCCGGGGCGCGTCGTTCCAGACGATCGCGCGATAGGGCGAGGGTTCGAGCTGGCCCAGGCTCCGACCCGGCCTGATGTTCCAGAATCCCCGGCCGACTTCGAGGGCCTCGCTGTTGTGGAACAGGATGTGGACCAGTCCCCAGTTGTCGATCAAGGCCGTCGTGTCCTTCACATCCTCATCGCGGTAGAGGGAGAGCGTCTCGACCATCGCCGCGCGGTAGCGGGCGGGGTCGCTGTGGGCCAGTCGGCGGAAGTACCGCCAGGCCCTGCGACGGAGGTGCTTCCGGGTCGCGACCGAAAAAAGACGGTACTTCTCCAGGCGATTTCGAAAACCAGCGGGAACGAGCGGGCTCTGACGGTAGAGCCAGTGGCTGAGTCGAAGGGCCGAGGTCCACTTCTGACCCTCATACTTCTCCCACTGGCGGGTCTCGATGACCCATTCATTCCTCTGGATCTTCACCTCCCGGGGCATCTCGGTGCCAGTCGGGGTGATGTCCACTTCATCGGGCCAGGATGCGTAGACGGCGAACTTCCTCTGGTTCCCCGGCCCGAACGGATAAACCGACACACTGGCGTTGTGATCGACCTGGAACTTCCGGGCGGCCTCCTGGGCCTCGGCCTGGGTCGGCTTGATCTCGTGGCGGTTCCGCGTGATCTTGCGGTGCCGGCGACGGATCGACCGATCGAAGGCGACGAGGAACCGCCCCATCGTCGCGTCGTCGCCCGCCTTCTCGGCCAGCTTGAACAGGCGCTTGACCAGGGCCTCGTGGCGGTAGGAGTTCAGCGGCAGGTCGAGGTAGGCGTGGAGTTGCTCGCGGGCCCAGGGGCGGCGATCGTTGTACCAACGCGCGGCGAACTGGCCGAGGCGATCGGCCTCGACGACCCTGCGGAGTTCGTCGAGGAACTGGGGATCCCCCCGCTCGAAGTACTCTTCGGCCAGGAGCCAGGAGCCTCCCCCGGATTCGCTCTCCGCCATCGCTCCGACTCCCTCCGCCCCGGTTTTGACCGACTCGACCACCGTCGAGGCTAGAGTCCGGGCCGACCGGCGTCAAGCGGATCATGGGCGTCCGGGCGGAGTTGCTCCGGGGGCGGATCTCTCCGTGTTCGTTTCGTGCACCTGGATTTTCGAGCCGTGAGCGGTCACCATCGTTGTCGCGAGGCGGCGGACCTCGCTCTGTCGGACTTTCCGCAACCCGGACGGGACTCTTCGGCGATGCGCTATCGGACCTTCGGACGGACCGGCTGGTCGGTCTCGGAAATCGGCTACGGCATGTGGGGGATGGCGGGCTGGACGGGCTCGGACGACGAGGAATCCCTCGGCTCGCTCGACCGCGCCGTCGAGCTCGGCTGCAACTTCTTCGACACCGCCTGGGGCTACGGCAAGGGGCATTCCGAGTCGCTGCTCGGCAAGCTCGTCCGCAAGTATCCCGAGAAGAACCTCCACGTCGCGACCAAGCTGCCGCCCAAGAACTTCACCTGGCCGAGCCGCCGGGGCTTCTCCCTCGACGACTGCTTCCCGCCCGACCACATCCGCGAATACGCCGAGTGGAGCCTCAAGAACCTCAGCCTGCCGAGCATCGACCTCCTCCAGTTCCACGTCTGGGAAGACGCCTGGGCCCGCGATCCCCGCTGGCAGAAGGCGATGACCCGGCTCAAGGACGAGGGGCTCATCAAGGCCATCGGCATCAGCGTCAACCGCTGGGAGCCCGAGAACGTCCTGGAGGCGATCGACACCGGCCTGATCGACGCGGTCCAGGTCATCTACAACATCTTCGATCAGAACCCGAGGGACCGGCTCTTCCCGATCTGCGAGGAGAAGGGCGTCGCCGTGATCGCCCGCGTCCCGTTCGACGAGGGAACGCTCACAGGCACCCTGACCAAGGACACCCGCTGGGCCGAGGGCGACTGGCGGAACACCTACTTCGTGCCCGATAACCTCAGGGCCAGCGTCGACCGCGCGGAGGCCCTGCGCCCCCTCGTGCCGGCCGGGATGACCATGCCCGAGCTGGCCCTGCGCTGGATCCTCGAAGACCCGGCCGTGTCGACCATCATCCCCGGCATGCGCAAGGGCAAGCACGTCGAGGCCAACATCGCGGCGAGCGACGGCCAGCGGCTCGCCCCCGGCCTGATGGAGAGTCTCAAGGCCCACCGCTGGGATCGCACGCCGACGACGTGGTCGCAGTGAGCAGGTCGCCCGGCGATCGCCCGAATGCGTTCGCCGGGCATCATGCCGAATGATTCAAGATCAATAACGTCCGTGGATATAACCGAGCAGGTGATCGTTCTCGGCCTGCACGCGTTCATACAGGAGCGTGATGAGGTCGCCTACCGAGACGACGCCGACGAGTCGGTCATCCTCGACGACCGGGAGCTTGGCGATCCGGCGTTCGCTCATCTTGCCCATGACGTCGTTGACGTCGTCGCCGCACTCGCAGGTGACGGGGTTGCAGGTCATCACCTGAGAGACGTCCATGGCGCGGAAGGCGTCACCGTTGTGGTGGAAGCCCCGTGTCATGTCACGCTCGGAGACGACGCCGATGACGCGACCATCGGGATCAACGACGGGCAGCGAGCCGATGTTGTTCTGGACGAGCCGGGCGAGGGCATCGGCGATGCTCATCTCGGGCCCGATGCTGACGACACGATTCCCTTTGTTGCGCAGGACCTCGCGAACGGTCATCTGAGGACCTCCTACGGAGTGCGCGGACGCGCACGCACGACCTGCCGCCGCAGGGCAGTTCGGGCGAACTCGGCTGGGGCGACGACCCGAATGGGAGAGAAAGGTGGAGTGGCTCGATCCTGCCGCGCAGTCGGGACGGACGCAACCGAAATCTTCGATCCGGGACCGGTTTGAATCGAATCCCAGGAACCCACGAATGCATCCAGACTCTCATGTCCGTCGGATTCGCGACCGGATCGGGACGCTTCACCAGGGAGACGCCCCGACCCGCGCGGTAGTGACGCGATGTTGCGGGAATTCCGCAATCGGGCTCAAAGGTTCCCGAGGGCCCGGTGGATGAACTGCACGACAATCGAGCCCTCGCCCACGGCCGAGGCCACACGCTTGACCGAGCCGCTCCGCACGTCGCCGACGGCGTAGACCCGGGTCAGGCTGGTCTCGAACAGGCTCGGGGTGAAGCCCGTGGCCGTGATGTCGGGCGATTTCAGATCCGTACCTGTCTTGATGAAACCCTTGGCGTCGAGTTCCAGCGTCCCCTCGAGCCACCTCGTGCAAGGGCGGGCGCCGACGAAGAGGAAGACGGAGCCGGTGTCGAGCGTGTGGAGTTCGTCGGCCTCGTGGCAGCGGTACTCGATCGCGGTGAGCCGGCCCTCCTGGCCGATTAGACGGCTGATCTCGCAACGGATGTGGAGATGAATGTTCGGGATTTCCTCGATTCGACGGATCAGGTAGCGCGACATGGTGTCGCCGAGGCCGTCGCGACGGACGAGGATATGAACCGACTTCGCATGTTTCGAAAGGTAGACTGCCCCCTGCCCCGCCGAGTTGCCGCCCCCGACCACGACCACGTCCTGCCCCTTGCAGAGTTCGGACTCCATCGCCGTCGCGCCGTAGTACAGGCCGCAGCCCTCGAACTGCTCCGCGCCCGGGACGGAGAGCCGGTTGTAGCGGGCCCCGGTGGCGATCACGACCGATCGGCCCCGGATCCGCCGGCCGTCGGAGATCACGACCTCGTAGTCGTTCCCCTTGCGTTCCAGGCCGACGGCCTCGACGGGATTGGCCATCCGGGTGCCGAATTTCACCGCCTGCGTCATCGCGCGTGAGGCGAGTTCCTGTCCGGAGATGCCGGTAGGGAACCCGAGATAGTTCTCGATCTTGGAACTCGTCCCCGCCTGGCCGCCCGGGGCGCCCAGGTCGATGTCGGTGACCGTCAATCCTTCGGAGGCCGCGTAGACCGAGGCCGCCAGCCCGGCCGGGCCGGCGCCGACCACGATGACGTCGCAGAGTTCCAGCCCGTCGAGGATGTCGAAGCCGAGGACGTGGGCGATCCTGGCGTCCGACGGGTTCCTCGAGACATGCCCCTCCGCGCAGACGACGATCGGCATCTCCTCGATCTTCACCCCGAGCCTGTCGAGCATCGGGGCGACGTCGTCCGACTGCTCCAGGTCGATGAACGTGTGAGGCTGGCTATTCCTCGTGAGGAACTCGCGGATGCGGTGGGTGTCCCTGGCGTAACGCGAGCCGATCACGCGAATCGAACCCAATCCCCCTTCCATCAGGGCAGCGCGCCGGATGAGGAAGGTCCGGAGGATGAGGTCGGAGAGTTCCGAGTCCTCGACGATGATCCGCTGGAACTTGTCGGGGGGGATCCGCAGGACCCGGCCGGGTTCGATGACGCGGGCCTGGACGACGGCGGCGCGGCCGGTCAGCGTGGAGGGATCGCCGATGAACTGCCCCGGGCCGGGCCGGACGACCGTCTGCATGCCCCGCTCGGAATCGTGGCAGATCTCGACGATCCCGTCGAGGACGACGAAGAAGTCGATGCTGAGGTCACCCTCCTCGAAGAGCATGGTACCGGGCCCGACGGCCTCCTCGGATCCGAACGGGCGGAGCCGATCGATCTGCTCGTCGCTCAGGGGCGGGGAGATGTCTTCCTTGCGGCTGGTCGCGATGCTCATCGGTGGTCCCTCGGTCGATTCCCTGACATCCCGAGCGCGTCGGTCTGGCTAAGGGTAGGAGCCGGGGTGGCCCCAGGCAAGCCGGCAATACGCGAACGGACGCACTCCCGGGGAGGGAGGCGTCCGTTCGTCGTCGGATGTTTGACCGGATTCGCCTGATTACGGCTTGAGCTTGAAGCCGTACTCGTTGAGCAGGAGCGTCAACAGGAGGCAGGCGAAGACCATCGCGCCGAGGGACACGCTGAGGAGCGTCACGTAGATGTCGCTCTTGGGCGACGCGACGTAGACGCCGGGGCGTGCCGCGGCGCGGGCCGGGGCGGCTTTACCGCGAGTCGAACGAAGACGAGACAATGTCGCCCTCCTGAATCTTCTTGCCGTTGACGGTGCGACCGATGACCGAGGCGACGGCCTGGTCAGGATCGACCGTGGAGATCTTCACCTTACCGAGGTATTCAGGGCGCGGGGTGGTCCGCCAGACGTAGAACTCCTGGCCGGGGGCCAGGCCGTCGTCGGAGCCGATCGAGATCTCCATCTGGCGGTTGGTCGGGTCGATGCGGAGCACCTTGCCCTCGACCTTGGGCGGGACGGAGACGGCCTCGATCTGCGAGACGTCATCGGGGAGGCCCTTGCTCCGGAGGAGCGTCGCGAGCTTGAGCGATCGCTCGCGGAGGTTCTTGGAGTTCCGCTCGGCAACGTCCAGGCTCCGCTTGAGTTCGCGGATCTGGTCGTTGAGCTCGGTCTGGACCAGCTTGAAGTCATTCGCCTGCTTCTCGACGGCGGCGAGCGTCTGGCGCAGGGAGTCGACTTCCTTGCGACGGGCGTTGGCCTCGTCGAGGGAGGTCTGGGCGTTCTTCTGGGCGGACTCGAGGGCGCCCTGGGCCTGGCCCAGTTCCGCGGTCGCGGCCTGGTTGGCCTTGGTCAACTCCTCGACGCGGCCGTCCTTCTCCTTGAGGTCCGCGGCGAACTTGGTCGCGGCGGCGGAGAGCTTGCCTTCCGCATCCTTGGCGAGGGCGTCCTTGGTCCCGACGTCCCCCTGGAGCTTGGAGATCTGCTTGGCCTGCTCCTCCGTCTTCGCCTTCCAGTTCGTCGAGGTCGTGAAGACCACGGTCGAAACGCCCAGGAAGACCAGAGAGAAGGCCATGATCAGGATCACGAGGATCTTGCCGACGAATGTCATGGTCCCATCCCACTCATCCGATTGTGACGGCCCGCCGGACGCCCCCCGACCGTGTGAAGGGTCGGGCCAGGTGAGGCATGCGGGCCGTGATCAGGTCGCGACACAGAAGAGAAGATCGAAGTCGAAGCGGGGAGGGCGATGGCCGCCGCCCGCGAGTCATATCGGAGGGCGGCGCGCTCAGCGGGCCGACTTGGACGTGCGTTCCTGGAGGACCTGACCGTTCTTCGTGGAGGCTTCCAGCATCCGGGTCAGCTCGATGATCCGGTCGTTCAGGACGGTCTCCTGGTCCTTGAACAGCTTCGCCTGGGCCTCGACGGCCGCCAGGGCCAGCTTGAGCGAGTCGGTATCTTTGCGCCGGGCGTCGGCATCGGCCAGGATGGCCTGGGCCTCTTCCTGCGCCTTCTTCAAGGCGGCCTGGGCGGCGGTGATCTCGGTGCCCGCCTTGGTGGTCGCGTCGGCCAGGTCGCGGACGCGGTTCTCGCGCTGCTTGACCTCGGCCGAGCGGGCCTTCTGGGCGGCGTCGAGTTGCCCCTTGGCCTCGTCGAGGGACTTCTGGGCCTCTTCCAGGGTGGACCGGAAGGGCTTGGCATCCTCCTCGACCTTGCTCAGCTTCGTCTTCCATCTGGTCGCCGTCGTGAAGGCCACGGTCGAGACGCCGAGCAACAGCATCGAGAACGCGGTGATCACGACCACGAGGATCTTGCCAATGTTCGTCATGGTCTCATCCCGCCAAACCAAGAGGAACGGGCCTCAGCAACCCGTTGCCCTGACGGGACTCCGGGTGGACGGAGGGTTAGCTGAGTCGTCTGGGGTCGAAACGAGAGATGCGGGCGAGAGCGCCGCGAGCGACGCCCAATGCCGTCATGTTAAAGAGTAACGCCGGGAGAGAACCCGGGACAAGCGACCCAGTCGGAACAATCTGGAAAGTTGTTCGGTGACCGATCGCCGATCTCAGGCCGAGGCGCTCTCGAACTCGTCCAAACTTACACCATCATCGCCCTACAGGCAAGAAGGGCGCTCTAGCGGAGATGGCAAGTTGGGAGATTCTGGTGGGTTCGCTTGGGAGATTTCTTCCTGGCAGGTCCGGACAGGATGGGCGACAGGCACTCAAGGCGGAGTTTGTCCGGATTTCAGCTCAAGTTGAGGGTCGTTCGAGAAGAAATGTCCCATCCGCGCGAGTGGCCGGGAACCGGGGATCGGGGGCGATCCACCATCGGCCTTCGATCGTCCTGCCGTCCGGATCGAGTCGCCCCTCGTAGCGGACGGAGTGGGTGTCGATCGTCTGGCCGACCCAGCGTTCGCCGATCCGGAAGCCGCCCGAGTGCTGCCCGTGGTACGTCTTCAGGAAGCGGATCTGATTGCCTTCGACCGAGCCCAGCAGGCTCGAATGCTCGGGCAGATGGGAGACGAAGCGGACGGCCTTGCCGGAGGAGTCCGGGAACATGGCGCGCAGTTGCTGGAGGATCCGCTCGTCCTCGCCAGGGGCGAGGGCGAAGTCGAGGGCCATCTCGGCGATCGACATATCGGACTCGGGCTCGAGGTCGCGCATCCGCCCTTCGAGCTGGATCCCGTCCTGCTCGAACTCGACCTCGATGCCCCGGCGATTGCCGTGCTGGACGTAATACCCCGACCAGCGCCCCTGGAGAGAGGGGGTGTCGTTCATCTGGACGTCTCGCTCGGTTTCCGATCAGTTCGCGGGAACTGTGCGCTTGCGGTCGGCCCCGACGATGAGCTGGCTCGTCGGGTTCTCGTCCCGCCACGAGGCCCAACGGACCGGAGTGGGCCTCCCGAGGCTCTTGAGGCGCGTCCCCTTCTTGGGGCCGCCGAGCGAGACGAGTTCGGTCTCCTCGACCATCCAGAGACTCTCGGTCCCCCGGTCGTAGAGGAGGGGCTTCTGGTCGTAATGATACCCCGTCAGGCCCATGGTGAGCCGCTGACCCTCCACGTTGGGGTCGAACAGGATCACGCCCTCGACCAGCCCGAAGGCCGGGGTGAATGTGACAAGAAACGGCTGATCCGGCCCCGCGTCGTTGATGACCTGGACCTTGTCGAGAAGCCGGAGCGGGTAGGCCCTCCTGGAATCCCCGTTACGGAGCCCGATGACGGGGGCATCGTCCGGGAGGCGGATCCAGCGATCTCCCCCCTCGGTTTCGAGGATCGGGTGGTCGATCGCCCGCACCGTGTCGCGGCCCACCGGGAGGGTCAGGCGTTCCCTGGCGAGATCCCCCTTCTTGACGCGGAACCACTGGTGGGCGTTGTCTTTCCAGCCGGACCAGAGGTGGAGGACGTCCCCCTCTTCGCGATACCAGTTGCGGGGTCGGGTGGCGTAGCTGGGGTTCGGGTGGATGTCGGTGTAGCCGACGACGCCCGAGTTCCGCGCCCGGGTCATGTCGAACATGAGCGCCCGGGCCTCGCGCCAGAGCGAGGAGCTGGCGAATGCGATGAAGACCAGGAACGGCAACATCAGGGCGACGGTGACCGACCGAGGGAGGACGCGACGGTGCGGCGGAATCGGGGCGGTCGTGGTCTCGCCGGCGCCGTCGACGGCGTGGGTTTCTTCTGGGGCAGCGGACGGATCGGCGGCTTCTGACATGGCTCAGGCCTCCACCGTGCGGGATTCGGGGCGGACGAAGATCGAAATGACAGGGATGAGGACGTGTCTCCTTGGGGTTATGGCACGACCCGCCCCGGGCCGTCAACCGTCAAATCGGGGCGCAAAGAAAAACGCCCGGGACCCAACGAGGGGCCCCGGGCGATTCTGGAATGTAGCGATCCCGGCGTTCGGCGGAGATCAGCCCTTGGCGGCCTTCTCGGCGGCGGCCTTCTTGACGATCTCTTCCTGGAGGCGGGCCGGCACCTTCTGGTACTTGAGGAACTCCATGCTGAAGGTCCCCTTGCCCTGGGTCATGCTCCGGAGGTCGTTCGAGTAGCCGAACATTTCCGAGAGCGGGACCTCGGCCGAGATCACGGCGAAGCCGCCGCGGTTGTCGGTGCCGAGGATCACGCCGCGCTTGGAGGAGACGGCGCCGGTGACGGGCCCCTGGAACTCGGTGGGGACCTCGACCTCGACCTTCATGATCGGTTCGAGCAGGACCGGGTCGGCCTTGCGGAACGTCTCGCGGAAGCAGTCGCGGGCGCAGATCTGGAAGGCCATGTCCGACGAGTCAACGTCGTGATACGAGCCGTCCTGGAGGATCATCTTGACGCCGAGCACTTCGAAGCCGGCCACGGGGCCCTTGCCGAGCGAGTCGCGGAAGCCCTTCTCGACCGAGGGGATGTACTCGTTCGGGATGCGGCCGCCGGTGACCTCGTTCTCGAACACGAAGGGGTCGGGGGCGTCGTCGGGCAGGGGTTCGAGGATCCCCTTGACGTGCGCGTACTGGCCGGAACCGCCGGTCTGCTTCTTGTGCTTGTAGTCGAACGGCGTGACCTTGGTCGGCGCCTCGCGGTAGCTGACCTTGGGCATGCCGACGGTCACGTCGACCTTGTACTCGCGGCGGATCCGCTCCGTGTAGATTTCGAGGTGGAGCTCGCCCATGCCGGAGATGATCGTCTCGCTCGTCTCCTTGTCGACGTGGACGCGGAACGTCGGGTCTTCCCGCATGAACCGGTTCAGGGCCTTCGACAGCTTGTCCTGGTCACCTCGCTTGGCCGGGGAGACGGCCAGGTCGATGACGGGCTTGGCGGCGTAGATGCTCTCGAGGGAGTAGTTATATCCCTCTTCGCAGTACGTATCGCCCGTGGCGCAGTCGATGCCCATGACGGCCACGATGTCGCCCGCGCCGGCGGAGTCGATGTCCTCCTTGTTGTCGGCGTGGACGCGGAGGATGCGGCTGATGCGGGCCTTCTTGCGCTGGCGGGAGTTGTAGTAGAACTCGCCCTTCTTGAGGGTGCCCTGGTAGATCCGCATGTAGGTCACCTGGCCGAACTGCTCCTCGACGAGCTTGAACGCCATGGCGACGAGCGGCGCGGAGGGGTCGGCCTGGAGGGCGATCTCCTCCATGTCGTTGCTGTTGTCCTTCGCCTTGACCTCGCGGTCGAGCGGGCTGGGGAGGTACATCGAGACGGCGTCGAGCATGAGCTGGACGCCCTTGTTCTTGTAGGCCGAGCCCATCAGGACCGGGCAGATCTGCTGGGCGATGGTCGCATCGCGGAGCGTCTTGTGGATCAGCTCGAGCGGGACGTCCTGCTCCTCCAGCAGCAGGCCCATGATCTCGTCTGAGACCAGAGAGAGCTGCTCAAGCATGGTGTGGCGGGCGGCCTCGGCCTTCTCGACGAGCTCGGCGGGGATCGGCTCGCGGCGGATGTCCTCGCCCTTCTCGCCGTCGAAGAAGACGGCCTGGCGATTGATGAGGTCGACGACCCCCTGGAAGTTCGACTCGGACCCGATCTGGATCTGGATGGGGACGGTCGTCAGCCCGAGCTTGCTGCCGAGCTGCTCGATGACGTTGTCCGGGTTCGAACCGGTGCGGTCCATCTTGTTGATGAACGCGAGCCGGGGGACGGCGTAGCGCTTCATCTGCCGGTCGACGGTGATTGACTGGGACTGGACGCCGGCGACGGCGCACAGGACCAGGATCGCGCCGTCGAGGACGCGCAGCGAACGCTCGACCTCGACCGTGAAGTCGACGTGGCCCGGGGTGTCGATGATGTTGACGACGCGTTCGATCGAGGGATTGAGCGTCTCCTGCCAGCCGACGGTGGTCGCGGCCGAGGTGATCGTGATCCCGCGTTCCTTCTCCAGCTCCATGTGGTCCATGACGGCGCCTTCGCCGCGGACTTCCTTGATCACATGGATCTTGCCGGCGTAGAACAGCACGCGCTCGGTGAGCGTCGTCTTACCCGAGTCGATGTGGGCGGAGATCCCGATATTCCTGACGTTGCGGAGCTCTTCCATTGTCGGTAGCGTCGTCACTCAAAGGGGCGGATGCCCTTTGTCCTCTGTTCAGCCGTATTAGCCAGGCTGGGGATGGCTCAGCCCACCGTGACCCGCGAGGGCTGAATCGTGTGCCGGGATGACACGCGGGGCCGGGAAGTCGAACCGGGACAAACGGCCCGGGTCGGAGTGCAGCGTTGTGGAGGGCCCTTCGAGGCCGTACTATCGTGGAATATCCAATATAGCAACCCACGACGCCCGGTCAAGGTCGACCGAGGCCGTGATACCGCGCGCAGGCGATCCGTTCCGCGCGACGATCGCTCTCCCCATGAACTATAGTACTCCAGGCAAGGGCGTCCGCGACGGCCGCCGCCTACGTCAATCGACCGGATCATCGACGCCATGTCACTGCCGACCTTCGCGAACGACCTCGAACGCCTGGACTGGATCGCCGCCAACCTCTACACCGCCGTCCTGAGCGACGCCTGCGACGCCGAGGGGCGCCGGAACCAGTCGCTCCGGCCCGACATCCGGCCGCTCGACGACTCGCTGGTCCTGGTCGGACGGGCCAAGACGGTGGTCTGGGCCGCGCTCGACCACATCCCCGCCCGCCCCTACGACAAGGAGATCGCCGCCGTCGACTCCCTCAAGCCCGGCGAGGTCTTCGTGATGGCCGTCGGGCGATCCGAGACGATCGTCCCCTGGGGCGAGTTGCTCTCCACCGCGACCGTCGCCCGGGGGGGCCGGGGCGCGGTGCTCGACGGACTGGTCCGGGACGTCACCAAGATCAAGGCGATGAAGCTCCCCATCTTCTGCACCGGCCGGCGTCCCCTGGACTCCTGCGGGCGGGGGATCGTCACCGGGTTTGACCTGCCCGTCCTGGTGGACGACGTCTCGGTCCGCCCCGGCGACCTGGTCGTCGGGGACGCCGACGGCGTCGTGATCGTCCCCCGTGAGATCGAGGAGGCCGTCCTCGCCCGCGCCTGGGCCAAGGTCGCCGGCGAGAACACCACCCGCGACGAGTTGCTCAAGGGTGCGCTGCTCGCCGAGGTCTACGAGAAATATGGAATTCTCTGATTTTCCTACCCAACACCGGCACAATTGGTGAGAATCTCGCAAATAGATGACGGCGGGCGGCGAACCCCGAGGGGTGGCTCGCGCGAGCGAGTCGCCGGACCTTCGGATTCGACTCCCGCCGGATTTTCCCCGGCCGAGCCGCTCGATTTCGTCGCTGGTAACCCACAATCGCAACGATTGCGCGGGTGAATCCAGACGGGGATGGGCCTCCCCGCGACGATCATCGGCCGGCGACGCCGGGCCTCCGCGACGCTCTTCATCGGCCACGACAGGGGAATGTGCGATGGGTGGGGCGACCCCTCCGCAATCTTCCGGAGTCCGGATCAGCGACGGGCCGCCGCATCGGCTCTTCCCCTGGCACGCATTCGTGCCGGGCTGGTCGCAATTCCGGTCGGGGCGGCCGGAGCTCGGGCTACTCATCCTCTCGACATTCGCGAGCGCGCTGGTCAGCTCCCTGCTGACCTGGGGCACCGTGCTGAGCTTTGCGTTCCTCGTCGCCGCCTTCCTGACCCACTCCGCCTCGGCGGCCGACGCGATCGTGACGGCCGCCTTCCCTGGATTCCGACGGCGGGTCGTGATGATCTCGGTCTCGATCGTGCTGGCGGCGGGCGCGTACTTGCCGGGTGCTTCGGCCTGCCTCAGGCGGGGGTTCCCGGCCTGGCAATCACGCCCCCTGATGGGCGGGTTCCTCGTGGACCTCTCGGCCTACCGGGATGCGCGGCCGCAGGGCGGCCAGCACGTCTGGCTGAAGCCGACCGGTTGGAGTCGGCCGCAACTGGCCAGGGTCCTCGCGACGTCCGGGCAGGAGGTCGCCATCCGCAAGGGCGTGGTGTTCGTCGGCGGCCGCGCCGTGGAGGGCGCGACGATGCGGAACGCCCAGGCCGGGGACACCTTCGCCCTCTCGGTGCCGGACGACCACCTGCTCGTCGCCTATCAGTCGGCGGACGACCCGGAGATGTCGCTGCCGGCCAACTGGGAGTTGATCCCGGAAACCGAGGTGGTGGGGCACGCCTGGGCCCGGACCTACCCGATCTGGAACCGGCGGCTGCTCAACTGATTCCAATGCACTCGCTCCCACTCCCCGGCACGACGTGGTGTCATCCGAGCCGTCAAGGAAAAATAGGTAGGGCCGCGACACCCGGAGTCATCCTTGCTAGGATGGCACTTCAACGAGCTCGCGGCTCCGGACGGGCCCTCGCATGGCCCTCGTCGGCGGTCGGTGGTTCCCGGCGGATTTCGCACATGGATCGTCTCTGGGCCCCTTGGCGTTCTCAGTATGTCAAGGACGCCTCGCCGATCGTCGGTGCCCCGGGCGGGTGTTTCATCTGCCAGGGCCTCGCGTCGGACGACGATCGTGCGAATCTGATCGCCTGGCGGGGCCGGCACTCGGCCGTGATCCTCAACAAGTATCCGTACAACAACGGACACCTGTTGATCGCGCCGACGGCCCATCGCGGGTGCCTCACCGAGTTCGATGGGGTCGAGCTCCAGGAACCCCTGGAGACCGTCCGTCGCTGCGTGGGCGTGCTCAAGCAGATGCTCAACCCGCACGGCTTCAACGTCGGCCTCAACCTGGGGCGGTCGGCCGGCGCGGGGCTCCCGGGCCATCTCCACTGGCACATCGTGCCCCGGTGGGATGGGGATACCAATTTCATGCCGGTCCTCGGGCAGACCAAGGTCATCGTGGAAAGCCTCGAGGAGTTTTACGATCGCCTCGCCCCCGCACTCCTCTCGCCCGCGTCCTGATCGAATCGCCGCCCTCCGCCGGTCAGAGGCGTGATGGCCGAAGGGCCCATCCCCGCCGATGAAGCCCGGTCTCCCTCGAGGTCTCGCATCGCAATGCTTCTCAACCTCATCCGCGCCGTCTTCATCCTGGTCACCGCCGGCCTGGGCGTGCGGCTGGCCAAGGTCACGGGCGGTTCGATCTACTGGGTCCTCTCCTTCGGTGGCGTCCTGGTCCTCGCCGCCGTTGTGATCGTCATCGACCTCCTGACGCCCCGAAAGCGGATCCAGACGATCTCCGCCGTCTACTTCGGATTGATCGTCGGGCTGATCCTCAGCGGGCTGATCCAGAGCGCGATCGAGCCATCCCTGACCCTCATCAACAACGAACCGATCCAGAAGATCATCGACCAGTTCCTGGTGATCATCATCAGCTACGTCTGCGTCAGCACGCTGCTCCAGACGAAGGATGATTTCCGGTTCGTCATCCCCTACATGGAGTTCTCCCGCGAGGTGAAGGGCACCCGCCCCCTCGTCCTGGACACCTCCGTGGTCATCGACGGCCGCATCGCCGACGTCGCCGAGACCCGCATCCTCGACCAGCCGCTCATCGTCCCCCGGTTCGTGCTCCAGGAACTCCAGGGCATCGCCGACAGCTCCGACAAGCTCCGCCGCAACCGCGGGCGCCGGGGCCTCGACGTCCTGAACAAGCTCCAGAAGCTCACCGGGATCGAGGTCAAGATCATCGACGGCGACCTCCCCGAGCTGGCCGGCATCAAGGAGGTCGACCAGCGCCTGGTCGTCCTCGCCAAGCACCTCGGCGGCAAAGTCGTCACCAACGATTACAACCTCAACAAGATCGCCCGGCTCCAGGGGGTCGAGGTCATCAACCTCAACGACCTGGCCAACGCCCTCAAGCCGATCGTCCTGCCGGGCGAGACGCTGATGGTCAAGCTCATCAAGCGCGGCGAGGAGCCCGGCCAGGGGGTCGGCTATCTCGACGACGGCACGATGGTCGTGACCGAGCAGGGCGGTTCGCACCTGGGCGAGACGGTCCGCCTGACCGTCACCAGCGTGCTCCAGACGAGCGCGGGTCGGATGATCTTCGGTCGCATGGACCACCCCGCGAACGCCGGCCCCCGTCACGGCGGGCCCGGCGGCGGCGGCCACGCGGGCGACCACCAGAGCCCCCGCAACTGATGGTTCCTGGCGGCTCAGGCCCGCCCGTCGTAGGGCGTCTGGCACCAGCGGCAGACCAGGATCGTCTCACAAACCGGGCACTCCACGGGGATATCCCCCCGGTGGAGTGCCTCATACTGCGCGGGGTCGGCCGGGACGAACGGTGTCCGGCACCCTTCACATTCGAGGGGCCGCGAGCAGTACGCGCAGACCGAAACCGGGGCGTCCAGCGGCACGTCACGCCCCGGCTTGCCGCGTCCGTCGCTCATGGCTTGTCGAGCTTCGCGAGGCAGCGGCCGATCTGACGGGCGGCCTGCCGGAGGCGCTGCTCGTTCTCGATCAGAGCCAGTCGGAGGTAGCCCTCGCCCGACTCGCCGAACCCCCGTCCGGGGCTCACGGCGACCTCGGCCTCCTCCAGCAGTTTCATGGCAAAGTCGATCGAGCCCATCTTCGAGCGCCAGGGCTCGGGCATGGGGGCCCAGACGAACATGCTCCCCTTGGGCGGCTCGACATTCCAGCCCATGCGGTTCAGCGCATCCACCAGGACGTCCCGGCGCTGCTGGTACTCGGCGACCTGCGACTTGCGGCTCTCCTCCCCATGCCGGAGCGCGACGATGGCCGCGATCTGCACCGCCTGGAAGATGCCGTAGTCGTAATACCCCTTGATCGCCTTGAGCGCGCCGAGCATCTTGCGGTTGCCGGCCGCGAAGCCGACCCGCCAGCCGGCCATGTTATAGCCCTTGGACATGGTCGTGAATTCGCAACCGACGTCCTTGGCCCCCGGCACGGACAGGAAGCTCGGCACCTCCGCCCCGTCGAAGACCACGTCGCCGTAGGCGAAGTCGTGGATCACGTGGAAATGGAACCGCCGGGCCAGCGCGACGATCTCGCGGAAGAAGTCGCGGTCGACGATCGCCGTCGTGGGATTGTGGGGGTAGTTCAGGACCAGGATCTTGGGCTTCGGGAACAGGCTCTCGCAGACCCGGGCGATGTTCGCCAGGAAGACCTGCGGATCCTGCACGTCGAGCGCGATCACATTGGCCGACGCCAGGGCGATCGCGTGGACGTGGATCGGGAAGCTTGGCGCGGGGACGAGAGCCGTGTCGCCGGGCCCCAGCAGGGCGAGGCACATGTGGCTGAAGCCTTCCTTGGAGCCGATCGTCGCGACGACCTCGTGGTCGGGGTCGAGCGAGACCCCCCAGCGCGACTGATAGCGGCTCGCGACCTCGCGGCGGAGGTTCAGGACGCCGGCGGCGACCGAGTAGCGGTGGTTCCGGGAGTCCTGGGCGGCCTCGCAGAGCTTGTCGATCACCCACTGCTCGGGGGGATCGGTCGGATTGCCCCATGCCCAGGTCGATGACGTCGATCCCGTCGCGCCTCTTCTTGTACTTCAGCTCGTTGATCTTGCCGAACAGGTACGGCGGGAGGCCGCGGACCCGAGGGGCGACTTCCAGGTCGAACTCCTCGTAGGGTTCCGGGTTGAACGTCGAGTCGCTCATCGGCGCGCGTTTCCTCTGCGGATCGAGTCGGGGCGGCCTGCCCCGTCGTGGGAAAAGGGGTCGTGAGGCGTCGTGCGAGAAGACACGAGTATATCGCTTGATCGACCGGACGTGCAGCCGATCCCGGCCCTTCCCGAGATTTCCCGCCGGGGTCGCGAACCCAACGGGACCGTCCCGAACCGTTCGACAGGGAATGACCGATCCCGGTTCGTCTCGCCGTTTTCGCCGAACTTTCCGCCGCCCCGGGACGATACTCCTAGTGCCACCGGGACGACCCATCCCGCCCTGATCGACATCCTTGGAGTTTCCCCACCGGAATCGGGTCCATCCGGATTCAGATAACGACCGAGGGTCGGCCCCGATTCCATATCGGGGCCGACCCTCGTCGATTTTCGAAAGCTCCGTCCTCGCCCGGCGATCAGCGCGGCGCGGTGGCGGTCGGCTTCTGCTGGAACGACTGCTTGGCCTTCTCGGCCGAGTTCACCACGTCGGCCGACACGCCGGCCGGGGCTGGGCGGGCCGCCTGGGTCCGGGCGGCCGGGGCCGGGGTCGCCGTCCTGGTCGTCGGCTGGGCCTCGGCGCCCATCAGCTTGACCTGCTTGTCGACCTGGGCCTCGGGGCGATCCTCTTCATTCGCCACCTTCACCATGCCGGTGAGGTAGTTGTCGATCGCCGACTTCTTGGTGAACTCGGTCATCAGCTCGCCCATGACCGCGTTCAGCTTCGCGTCGAACATCTTGCCCTTGAGACCCTCGCGGATGGCGGGGTTCTTCATGTCGACATTCTGGCCGGGCTCCAACACCTCGCGCCGGATGATGACGTACGAGCTCTCGGCGACCTGGATCGGCCCGGTGAAGTCGCCGTCCTTCGGCTTGTGAGTCGGATCCTTGTCGTCGGGGTCGCCGTCGACGAGCTGGCGGAAGGCGGCGTCGGAGACATTTCGGGGATAGGCGTGCCGGGCGATGGGCTCGGGGAGCAGGCCACCGAGGGATCGCGTGCTGGTGTCAAGCGAATTGTGCTTGGCGAGCGTCTCGAAGCCGCCGGGGTTCGTCTTGATTTGCTCCCAGAGGTCGTTCGCGGTCCGGAGGTCCTTGCACATGATGATCCGGCAGCGGAGCCGGGGGCCGTAGTTGGCGTCGTAGGCGTCCTGGATGTCCTGGTCGGTGACCTGGACCCGGTCCTTGGCGAGCTTCTTGAGGGCCAGCGACGGGTAGATGATGTCGCGGGCGTACTGGGCCGGGCTGATCCCTCGCTCCTTGTCCAGGGTGCGGAGCCACACGTCGCGGCTGACGCCGCCGAGCTTCATGGCGAGGTCGTCGATCTCGGCGTCGATCTCGGCCGGGGTGACTTCGAGCTTCTGGGCCCGCATGGCCTGCTCGATGAGCGTCCGGGCGATCAGGGTGTCGAGGATTTCCTTGCCCTTTCGGGCGATGCACTCGTCGGCGAGCTGCTGCCGGGTGATAATCTGGTCGTTGACCTTGGCGATCGCGTCGGTGGGGTTGACCGGGATCCGGACTTCCTTCAGCGTGGGCGTCGCCTCGGGCTTCGCCGCCGGGGCGGCGACAGGGGCCGTCGTCGCGCGGCCGGCCGACTGGCCCCGGCCGAATCGGTCCTGCTGCGCCCTGGCTTCGGTGCCCAGGATGCAGAGACCCAACGCCAGGGCGATCCGCGAGGTGCTCATTGGCCGATCCTTGGTCGCGTTCATCGTGCGGTCACTCCTTCTACCACACCGTGCCGTCTGTCCGAAAATTTCGGAGGGCGTCCTCAAGTTTCCGCCCGGATTGGCCGAGACAATAGGATTACGCCCAGATTCGGTCAATCCGAATCCAATGCCCATTACCGTCCCGGATCGCCCCGGCCTGCCGCGAGTTCATGGATCCCCAACGGAGAGGACCGGCCGTGGCGAGACTCTCGATCGATGCCCTGTCGAAGGCGTACCGGCGCGGCTCGCCCGCCCTGTCCGACGTCACCCTCGAGGCGGGGCCCGGCGAGATCCTGGGAATCCTCGGGCCCTCGGGGGCGGGCAAGTCCACGATGCTCCGGCTCATCGCCGGCCTGGACCACCCCGATCGCGGCACGATCTCGGTGGACGATGTCCGGATCGATCCGCTGCAGCCTGGCCGCCGGGGAGTGGCGATGGCATTCCAGCAGCCGGTCGTCTATCCCCACCTCTCGATCCTCGACAACCTGACCTTCAGCGCCCGGGCATGCGGCCGCCCCCCGGCCGAGCTGGAGCGGGATCTCTCGGCGATCACCGACTCTCTGCGGATCCGCCACCTCCTCGACCGCAAGCCCGCCGGGCTCTCCGGCGGCGAACGCCAGCGGGTCGCGCTGGGGCGTGCGCTCCTCAAGCGGCCGAAACTCCTCCTGCTGGATGAGCCCTTCGCCAACCTCGACGCCCCCCTGCGCAGGGAACTCGCGAGGGACCTCGTGAACCTCCAGCGCCGCTGGGAGATCACGACCCTCCTGGTAACCCATGACCAGTCGGAGGCCCTCGCGATCTGCGACCGGCTCGCGCTGATCTCGGAAGGCCGCCTGCTTCAGGTCGACACCCCGCAGGGGCTCTACCGGGGGCCGTGCGACTGGACGGTCGCCACCTTCCTCGGGGAGCCTCCCATCAATCGCCTCCCGGTCGAACGGACCGAGGATTGGGACCGGCTGACCGCGCCGGGCGCGGCGACCGAGGCGTTCCTGGGCTCCCTCCAGGCGCTGAGCCCGACCGGAGCAATTTGTCCGGGCGGCTGGATCGGGCTTCGGAGTGAGCACGCCGAGGTCTCGGGAGACCGCGCCGGCTGGCCGTGCCGGGTGGTCTCCGCCCGATTCAAGGGGTCGAACTGGATGATCGCCTGCGAGGGCCCTGCGAACAGCTCGGTCCTGCTCACCGTCGATCGGCCGCGATCGCCGGGCGAACACATCCTGGTCCGGCCCCGCGACTGGCGCGAGGTATTCTGGTTCGCGCCAGACGGCCGCCGGCTCGCCTGAGCTGGCCCCGGACGGCGGATCGCCCCGGGACCGGTCACGCTTGAGCAAACGGCGATACGAAGGCGGGCCTCCGGTCTCTTGACGGGGGCGTCGCGAACCACTACGGTAGTCAGTTCTTGCGTCCGACACCCTCTGAGATTCAAGAGGCGGACCGTGCCCGAGTGGCATGGGGCCGCCGTTTTTCCAACTGATCGATCGAAACCCGGGGAGTTTCCACGACCGATGGCCGATTCGCAGAAGTTCGTCTACTCGTTTGGCGGCGGCAAGGCTGAGGGCAAGGCGGACATGAAGACCTTGCTCGGCGGCAAGGGCGCCAACCTCGCCGAGATGAGCGTCATCGGGATCCCGGTCCCCCCCGGCTTCACGATCACCACGGAAGTCTGCGCGTCGTACTACGACAACGGCAAGAAGCTCCCCGACGCCGTCCGCCCCCAGGTCGAGGCCGCCATCGCCCAGATGGAAGCCCAGCTCGGCGCGAAGCTCGGCGACCCCTCCAATCCCCTGCTCGTCTCGGTCCGCTCGGGCGCGGCCCTGTCGATGCCGGGCATGATGAACACCATCCTCAACCTCGGCCTCTCCGACGTCTCGGTCGAGGGCATGGCCAAGAAGACCGGCAACGTCCGGTTCGCCTACGACGGCTACCGCCGCCTCATCGACATGTTCGGCTCGACCGCCATGGGCGTCGACCACGAGCACTTCGAGCACGAGCTCAGCGCCCTCAAGAAGGAGCGCGGGGTCGCCCTCGACACCGACCTCTCCGCCGACGACCTGAAGGTCCTCGTCGAGAAGTACAAGGCCGTCTACAAGAAGTCCACCGGCGAGGACTTCCCCCAGGACCCCAAGGACCAGCTCTGGAAGGCCATCATGGCCGTCTTCAATAGCTGGATGGGCAAGAAGGCCGTCGAGTACCGCCGCATCGAGCGGATCACCGGCCTGAAGGGGACCGCCGTCAACGTCCAGGCCATGGTCTTCGGCAACATGGGCGACACCTCCGGCACCGGCGTCGCCTTCACCCGCGACCCCAACACCGGCGAGAACGTCTTCTACGGCGACTACCTCATCAACGCCCAGGGCGAGGACGTCGTCGCGGGCATCCGCACCCCCGAGCCGATGAGCCGGCTCGGCGACGACATGCCCAAGATCTACGAGCAGCTGATGGCCATCCGTCAGAAGCTCGAGACCCACTACAAGGAAATGCAGGACATCGAGTTCACCGTGCAGGAGGGCGTCCTGTACATGCTCCAGACCCGGACCGGGAAGCGGACCGGCACCGCAGCCGTCCGGATCGCGGTCGAGATGGTCAAGGAGGGCTTCATCGACGAGGCGACCGCCGTCAAGCGCGTCAGCCCCGATAGCCTGAACCACCTGCTCCTGCCGCAGCTCGACCCCAAGGCCAAGGTCAACGTCATCGCCCAGGGCATCGCCGCCAGCCCCGGCGCCGCCTACGGCAAGATCATCCTCTCGGCCGAGGAGGCCGTGGCCCACGCCGAGGCGCACCCGAAGGACCCGATCCTCCTCGTCCGCAAGGAGACGAGCCCCGAGGACGTCGCGGGCATGCACCTGGCGCTCGGCATCCTCACCTCGACCGGCGGCAAGGCGAGCCACGCGGCCGTCGTCGCCCGCGGCTGGGGCAAGCCCTGCGTCGTCGGCTGCGAGGCCGTCAAGATCGACGAGGCCACCGCCACCATCACCATCGGCAACCAGACCCTCAAGGCCGGCGACTACCTGACGATCAACGGCTCGACCGGCGACGTCATGCTCGGCAAGGTCGACACCGTGCCGCCGTCGATGTCCGGCGACTTCGCCACCCTGATGGGGTGGTCCGACAAGTACCGCAAGCTCAAGGTCCGGACCAACGCCGACACCCCCGCCGACTCCACCCGCGCCCGCGAGTTCGGGGCCGAGGGCATCGGCCTCTGCCGCACCGAGCACATGTTCTTCGGCGACCACCGCATCGGGCCGATGCGCGAGATGATCGTCGCCGACGACGAGGCGGGCCGGAAGGCCGCCCTCGACAAGCTCGAGCCCTTCCAGCGGGAGGACTTCATCGGCATCTTCGAGGCGATGAACGGCCTGCCCGTCACCATCCGCCTCCTCGACCCGCCGCTGCACGAGTTCCTGCCGCACGACGACAAGGGCCAGGCCGACCTCGCCGGCGCCCTCGGCGTCCCGGTCAAGAAGATCAAGGAGCGCGTCGAGGCCCTCCACGAATTCAACCCGATGCTCGGCTTCCGCGGCTGCCGCCTCCCGATCGTCTACCCCGAGATCGGCGACATGCAGATCCGGGCCATCATCGAGGCCGCGATCGAGGTCAAGAAGCGCGGCCACTCGGTCCTCCCCGAGATCATGATCCCGCTCGTCGGCACCGTCGAGGAGCTCGTCCTCCTCAAGAAGCGGGCCATCGCCGTCGCCGACGAGGTCATGAAGGAGGCGGGCGTCACCGTCGAGTACCAGATCGGCACCATGATCGAGGTGCCCCGCGCCGCCCTGACCGCCGACAAGATCGCCGAGGAGGCCGAGTTCTTCTCCTTCGGCACCAACGACCTGACCCAGATGACGTTCGGCTACAGCCGCGACGACATCAAGGGCTTCATGAACACCTACCTCCGCGAGAAGATCCTGCCGGTCGACCCGTTCCAGACGATCGATGCCAACGGCGTCGGCCAGCTCATCGAGATGGGCGTCGTCAAGGGACGCAAGGCCCGCAAGGAGACCACCGGCCAGCACCTCAAGGTCGGCATATGCGGCGAGCACGGCGGCGACCCCGAGTCGGTCGCGTTCTGCCACAAGGTCGGCATGGACTACGTCTCCTGCTCGCCGTTCCGCGTCCCCATCGCCCGCCTGGCCGCCGCCCAGGCCGCCCTCGCCGGCGGCGAGGCCATCAGCCGGGATCGTTGATCCCAGTCTGAGACCGAAATCTCCGGAACGAACCCATTTCGGGGCGCCCGATCTTCGGATCGGGCGCCCCGTTCGTTTTGACCCTGCGGGTTGCCCGATCCCGTAGGGTCGCGGCAAGATCGGGAAAATGCGGTCGCCTTGTCGTCACGAGCGGCGCGTGTTAGCCTAGTTCCTTACGACGCTCATCCCCGTCATCCCCGACGACCGTGCCCAGGCGTCCTCCGGCCGTTCCGGGCCCGTGTTTTCGCTTGCGGTTTCGAAACGCCCCTACGATAAACTGAAAGCGCCCCGGCGAACGTGCCCGCCTGCGCCCGACCCGCCGCCCGGCCTCCCCGCCGCGGACCGGTCCGAGCCTTCCCCGCGCGACGTCGCCCGAGCCGACTCGGTATCCCCGGAGCCTTACTCGATGGCCAAGTCCTACCGCGACTGGACCGATGTCCTCCTCAAACGGGGCGTGGTCGGCCCCGATCAGCTCAAGGAAGCCCAGAAGATGGGCAGCCTCCCGCTGGAACAGGCCCTCGCCAAGCTCGGCTACGCGGATACCGAGGATATCGCCAAGGCCAAGGCCGAATTCAACAACGTCGACTACGTCGCGCTCCGCGAGATCGAGCTCCCCACCGACGTCATCCAGCTCGTCCCCGAGTCGCTCGCCCGCGAGAACGGCGTCATGCCCATGGGGATGGACGGCGGCGTCCTCAAGGTCCTGATGCACAACCCGGACGACTTCGAGACCGTCGACAAGCTCCGGTTCGTCCTCAACAAGGAAGTCCTCGTCTCCCTCGCCTCCAAGGAGGCGATCCTCGAGGCCATCAACAAGTACTACGGCGGGTCCACCCAGGAGACCCAGTCGGTCGACTCCATGCTCCAGGAGTTCACCGACACCGCCATCGACTTCACCGACGACGGCTACCAGGCCGGCAAGGGCACCACCAACACCCTGGAAGAGGGCGACGCCCCGGTCATCCGGCTCGTGCACCTCGTCATCCAGGAGGCCGTGACCAGCCGCGCCTCGGACATCCACATCGAGCCGTTCGCCGACCGCGTCCGGATCCGCTACCGGATCGACGGCGTGCTCATGGAGCGGGACTCGCCCCCCAGGCGCCTGCTCAACCCCATCGTCAGCCGCTTGAAGATCATGGGGTCGATCGACATTTCCGAGAAGCGCCGCCCGCAGGACGGCCGCATCAAGATCATCGTCGCGGGCAAGGGCATCGACCTCCGCGTCTCGATCCTGCCGACCAGCCACGGCCAGTCGGTCGTCATGCGAATCCTGGACCGCGACAACATCAAGGTCGGCCTGCGTGACCTCGGGTTCGGCGAGGAGGACTGGAAGAAGTTCTCCACCCTCATCAAGCGGCCCAACGGGATTCTCCTCGTCACCGGCCCGACCGGGTCGGGCAAGACGACCACCCTCTATGCCGCGCTCAACGAGCTGAACCGGCCCGACGTCAAGATCATCACCGCCGAGGATCCGGTCGAGTACTACCTCCCTGGGATCAACCAGTGCGAGGTCAAAGCCAAGATCGGCATGACCTTCGCGCGGATCATCCGGGCCATGCTTCGTCAGAATCCGAACATCCTGCTGGTCGGCGAAATCCGCGACGAGGAGACGGCGAATACCGCCATCCAGGCATCCCTGACCGGACACTTAGTTTTCAGTACACTGCATACGAACGATGCACCGAGCGCTGTAACGAGACTGGTCGACATCGGCGTGCAGCCGTTCCTCGTCGCCAGCTCGGTCATGGGCATCATGGCGCAGCGTCTTGTGCGGAAAATCTGCCCCAAGTGCAAGACGCGATATGAGCCGTCCGAGGCCCTCTTGAAGTCGATCGGGATCCGTCCCGAGCTGGCGAAGAAGGCCAACTGGATGAAGGGCAAGGGGTGCTCGAACTGCAACAAGTCGGGCTATCGGGGCCGCATGGGCATCTACGAGCTTCTGACCATGTCCAGCCAGATCCGGGACATGACGTTCAAGGGCGAGCCCACCCAGAATATCCGGAAGGTGGCCCGCAAGCAGGGGATGCGTACGCTCTTCGAGGACGGGATGATCAAGGCGTTGAAGGGCCAGACGACCATCGAGGAGGTGCTCCGGATCACTCACGTGGATCCGAGCGTCACCGGCGGGGAGGTCTCCTGAGCCGGGGCACGCCCGGGGGGGTGGGCAATGCGGCCGACGCAAGGCTCGCCCTCGCCTCGTCGGGGGCACTGGCCCGGACAAAGCAGGGGAAGGATCGGACCGGATCCGGACTCCGGCCGCCTCCCGAAATGATCCCGTAGGCCCGCCCGGACGGGCCGGAATTTGATCGATGGCGGAGGTGGGGCAATAATCCGATGTGGCGAGACCCGCGTTTCGTCAACCTCGGCCCACCTCCGTTCCACTGGACACCGCATTCGTTCAACGAAGTTCCGCCCCGCCCCGCGGGGACGTGCCTTCCCCCCTTCGGTGGGTGGCCAGACGGAGTCCAACGGGAGGTTTGACGCGACGATGGGTACGCTCCTAATCGACAAGCTGCTCCAGACGGTCGTCTCCCAGAAGGCGAGCGACCTGCACCTGACCGTCGGCAGCCCGCCGATGCTCCGGCTGCACGGCCACATGCGCCCTCTCCAGACGAAGACGCTCGAGGCGTCCGACACCAATGCTCTCATGAAGAGCATCACGCCGGAGCGCTGCCAGCAGGAACTCCAGGAGGTCGGGGGGACTGACTTCGCGTTCGCCTTCGGCGAGGCCGCCCGGTTCCGCGTCGCCGTGTTCAAGCAGCGCGGCAATATCGGGCTGGTGCTGCGGCGGATCCCGAACGAGTTCCTCACGTTCGAGCAGCTCGGGCTGCCGCCGGTCATGGAGCAGTTGATCCAGAGGCCCCGCGGCCTGATCCTCGTGACCGGCCCCACCGGGTCGGGCAAGACCACCAGTCTTGCGTCGATGATCAACTGGATCAACAACAACATGGACCGGCACATCATCACGATCGAGGACCCGGTCGAGTACTACCACAAGCACAGCAAGTCGCTGATCAATCAGCGAGAGATCGGGATCGACGTCCCCGACTTCCCCGAGGCCATCCGCCGCGCGTTGCGTATGGACCCCGACATCATCCTCGTCGGCGAAATGCGCGACCTCGCCACCATCCAGGCGGCCATCACCGCCGCCGAGACCGGCCACATCGTGTTCGGCACGCTGCACACGAACTCGGCCGAGGGCACGGTCAACCGCATCATCGACGTGTTCCCGCAGGAGCAGCAGGACCAGATCCGGACCCAGCTGTCCGTCGCGATCCTCGGCGTGCTCGCCCAGTCGCTCCTGCCGCGCAAGCCGAAGGGCCTGGTCGCCGCCTACGAGATGCTCGTCGTCACGCCGGCCATCTCGAACCTGATCCGCGAGAACAAGACGTACCGCATCGACTCGTCCATCCAGACCGGCCGCAAGCACGGCATGATCCTGATGGACGACAGCCTCTTCAACCTCTGGCGCCAGGGGTTGGTCGAGGAGCAGGAGGTCCTGTACAAGGCGCGCAAGGTCAACGAACTCCGCGACCGCATCGAACTCGCCAAGAAGGGCATCTTCGAGGACGAGCCCGAGGCCGAGGAGGATGAGGATCCGAAGAAGAAGTGACCCGACGGGGTCACGCCCCGGGCCGGCCCGCATCGACGCCGGCCCGGGTCCCCAGCCTTACTTGAGCCCGATCGCCCCGGGGCCCTCGCCCCCCTCCTGTCGCCTTTCCCAGGGCGCGCACGAGGCCCCCGGGAACGTTCTCCCCCGTCGGATCCGTCTGCCTCGGTCCCTTCCCGTCCCCCCCGGCCGTTCCCTATCGGTCTTTCGCCCGAGCGAGGATTTTATTCATGGCGAGGCGTCTCGGAACCATCCTGGTCGACATGGGCTACCTCGACGAGGAAGCCCTCTGGAAGATCCTCGAAGCGCAGAAGGGCTCCGACAACGAGCTGTTCGGCAAGGTCGCCACACGCCTCGGCCTCGTCACCGAAGACCAGGTGCTCAAGGCGCTCGGCGAGCAGCTCGGGATGAAGGTCGTCCGCCTGAGCGAGATGTCGATCCCCTCCGAGCTGACCGAGATCGTCAACGAGACGATGGCCAGGGCCTTCAAGCTCGTGCCGATCTCCCAGCACAAGAAGGACAAGTCGGTCACTGTCGCGCTCGCCGAGCCGCAGAACCCCGCCGCCCTCGACAGCATCCGGTCGTTCCTCGGCGTCGACATCAAGCCGGTCATCGCGGCCGAGTCGGACGTCATGGCCGCCATGACCAAGCTCTTCGCGGGCAAGCAGGAGTCGATCGGCGACGTCGTCCGGCAGATCGAGTCGGACAAGGGCCTCTCGGCGTTCGTCAACCGGAACGAGAACACCATCGACCTTGAGGCCATCGAGGAGATGGCCGAGGCCGCGCCCGTCCGCAAGCTCATCAACATGGTGCTGCTGCTGGCGATCAAGGACAAGGCGTCGGACATCCACTTCGAGCCGTTCGAAGAGGAGTACAAGATGCGGTATCGCGTGGACGGCGTGCTCTACGAGCTCGTGCCGCCCCCGCGCCACCTGTCGCCCGCCATCGCCAGCCGCATCAAGGTCATGTCGAACCTCGACATCGCCGAGCGCCGGCTGCCTCAGGACGGCCGGATCGAGCTCAGCCTCGGCGGGGCCCAGGTCGACATCCGCGTCTCAACCCTGCCGACCCTCTTCGGCGAGAGTGTCGTGCTGCGGATCCTCGACCGCACCGTCGTGCAGCTCGACCTGAACAAGATCGGCATGAATCCCGAGACGCTCGCCCTCTGGCGCGAGGTCATCAAGAAGCCCAACGGCATCATCCTCGTCACCGGCCCCACTTCCTCGGGCAAGACGACCACGCTCTACGCCACGCTCAACGAGCTGAACCACATCGAGGACAAGATCATCACCACCGAGGAGCCGGTCGAGTACGACATCGACGGCCTGATCCAGGTGCCGATCAACTCCGAGATCGGCGTCACCTTCGCCGCGTGCCTCCGGGCCATCCTGCGGCAGGACCCGGACAAGATCCTCGTGGGCGAGATCCGCGACCTCGAGACCTGCGAGATCGCGGTGCAGGCGTCGCTGACCGGCCACGTCGTGTTCAGCACGCTCCACACCAACGACGCCCCCTCGGCCGTTACCCGGCTCCGCGACATGGGGCTGCCGACCTTCCTCATCACCGCCACCACCGAGGCCGTGCTGGCCCAGCGGCTCGTGCGGAAGATTTGCACCAACTGCCGCACCGAGTTCATGCCCAGCCAGGAAATCCTGATGGAACTCGGCTACACGCCGGAGTCCGCCGCGTCCAAGAAATTCTACTACGGCAAGGGCTGCGAGCGTTGCAACAACACGGGCTACAAGGGCCGCATGGGCATCTATGAGCTGCTCGTGATGAACGACACGCTCCGCGACATGATCGTGTCCGAGGTCTCGCTCGACGTCTTCCGCGAGGCCTGCAAGAAATTCGGGATGCGGACCCTCCGCGAGGTGGGCCTCTACGCCATCCACGAGGGGCAGACGTCGATCGACGAGATCGTCCGCGAGACCATGCTCGAGGATTGATCCGAATCCGATCGGAAATCCGGAACCTTTCCCGCCGCCCGAACATCCAAGTCTCACACGCACTCGCACGAGATACACAGGAGCAAGCCGCTCATGCCGACATACCAGTATGAGGCGATGGATCAGACGGGCAAGGAAGTCAAGGACACGATCGACGCCAACACGCAAGAAGAGGCCCAGCAACTCATCCGGCAGAAGGGCTACTTCGTCACCAAGATCTCCGAGCGGGCCAAGGGGGGCGCCAAGCGCAAGGCCGTCAAGAAGGGGGGACGCCGGGGCAAGAAGAAGTCCTTCACCTTCGGCAAGATCGGCACCAAGCAGCTCTGCACCTTCACCCGCCAGCTCTCGACCCTCCAGGACGCCGGCCTGCCGATCCTCCGGAGCCTCCGCATCCTCGAAGGGCAGTGCAAGCCGGGCGTGCTCAAGAACGCCCTCGGCGATGTCATCGAGGACATCGAGAGCGGCATGACGCTCTCCGAGGCCTTCTCCAAGCACCCCAAGGCGTTCGACCGGCTCTACTGCAACATGATCAAGGCCGGCGAGGCGGGCGGTGCCCTCGAGGCCATCCTCCAGCGCCTCGCTGACTTCAAGGAAAAGAGCCAGACGCTCAAACGACGCGTCAAGTCGGCCATGGTCTACCCTTTGGTCGTCATCAGCGTCGCCGTCGCCATCGTCGGCTTCATCCTCTACTTCATCATCCCCAAGTTCGAGGCCATCTTCAAAGACTTCGGCGTCGACCTCCCGGGCATGACGATCTTCCTGATCAAGGCCTCCAACTACGTCGTCAAGTATTTCTACGTCATCCCGCTCGTGCCCCTCTTCATCTGGATCTTCCTCAAATTGATGTACCGAATGAAAACAGGTGCATACATTTGTGACCGAATCATGCTGATGGTCCCGGTCCTGGGGGATCTCGTCGAGAAGGCGACCGTCGCGAGGACCATGCGGACCCTCGGCACCCTCGTCCAGTCGGGCGTCCCCATCCTCGAGTCGCTCGTGATCGTGAAGGACACCGCCGGGAACGCCGTCTTCGAACGCGCCTTCCAGCGCATCTACGACAGCATCCGCGAGGGCGAGACCATCGCCCAGCCGCTCCGCGAGTCGCGAATCGTGGACGACATCGTCGTCAATATGATCGACGTCGGCGAGGAAACCGGCGAACTCGACAGGATGCTGAACAAGATCGCCGACAACTACGATGAAGAGGTCGAGACGCTCGTCGAGAGCCTCGTGAGCCTCCTTGAGCCGATCATGATCGTCATCCTCGGCGGCATCGTCGGATTCATCGTCATCGCGCTCTTCCTCCCGCTGATCCAGCTCATCAGCAAGCTGTCGGGCTGATCGGCCCGACATCCCGGATTCCCCGCCGGCGGCCGATCGTGGCCGCCGGGGCGAGGCGAGACGACACACCCTCCGCTCGATCGGCAACACCCACGAACCCCCGGAACCCGCGGCCCGGAAGGCCGGGAGGACCGCCCCAGGCGGCCCATCCCCACCGCCTTCCCCGTGGAACGTCCGCACCGGGCGTCCCCGATCGGCCGGAGCCGCGTATGAGAATCGACCCGTCCGACCCGGAGTTTGACGCCCCTTCCGCACCAGTCAGCCCTCGGAGAAGGCCATGACCGTCCAACGAACCCGCGCCCGACACTCGGCCCGCCCCGGCTTCACGCTCGTCGAACTCCTGGTCGTGATCCTGATCCTGGCCATCCTCATCGCCCTGCTCGTGCCCGCCATCTCGGGCGCGGTCAAGGCCGCCAGGGATGCCCAGGTCAACGCCGAGATCGCCAACCTCAACACCGCCCTGGCCAGCTTCAAGTCCCAGTTCGGCGACTATCCCCCCAGCCGCATCCTCCTCTCCGAGGACAACGTCGCCTCGCGGCCCACCGACGGCTCCGTGCTCGACATCGGCGACATCTCCTACGCCGCCCTCCGCTCCCGCTCGCTGAAATACCTCCGCAAGTTCTTCCCCCGGGTCCAGTGGGGGTCGGGAACTCCGGGTGTTTACCTGCAGGGTTTCGATTTCAACGGCGACGGCGTGCTCACCCAGGTCCCCTCCCGCCCGAACCAGAACACCAATCCCGCGCGGGGCGACCTGATCCTCGACGGCGCCGAGTGCCTGGTGTTCTTCCTCGGCGGCATGCCCCGGGCGTCCAACGGGTCCATCGCGACGATCGGCTTCGCCAAGAACCCGCTCGCCCCGTTCGACCTGAACAGCACCAACCGGATCCAGCCGAGCTACGAATTCAAGTCCTCGCAGCTCTTCGTCATGCCGCGGACCCTCAGCGGCATGCCGTCGTATCTCGACCCGTTCAGCGGGACGACCGCCGAGGATCAGCGGCCCTACGCCTACTTCTACTCCTACGGCGCCAACGGCTACGATCCCAATGACGTGAACTACGTCGAGGCCCTGGACGAGACCTCCAGCATCATCGCCATCAGCCAGATCTTCAAGACGTCGGCCGGGATCAACACATCCCGGGCCCCGAACCCCTACTCGTCCAACGAGCCCGTCGCCTACGACAGCAGCGGCAACATCACCAACGCCCCCGCCAACTTCTTCAACCCCGAAGGCTTCCAGATCATCACCTCCGGCCGCGACCGGCTCTGGGGGATCGGCGGCAAGTGGGACGAGAAGGGCACGAACCGGCTCCCCCTCGCCAATGCCGCCAAGCTCAACGTCACCGACGCCATCCGCCAGCGCGAGGCCGACAACCTCACCAACTTCGCCGGCGGCAAGCTCGACTGATCCCCGCCGGGTCCCAGCCGGGGTCATCCACATCTCCTGATCTCTTAGTGCGGAGCGCGGCGGTTATGATCACGCGAGTCCGGTCCCATCAGCCGCCGCGGCCCACGCGCGGCGGCTTCACCCTCATCGAACTCCTGGTCGTGGTCCTGATCATCGGGATCGTCATCGCCTTCATCCTCGTCGCCGCCGGCGAGGGCGTCCAGCGCGCCTATGAGAAGGGGACCCTGACCCTCATCACCAAGCTCGAGACCGGCCTCAACGACCGGCTCGAGGCGCTCACCTCGCAGCAGCCGGAGATCAACGGCGCCCACCAGTTCATGGCCACCATCACCGTGAACTCCACCGGGGTGACCATCGCGGATTCGTGGACCCGCCGGGCCCAGGTCATCGCGATGTATGACCTCATCCGGGCCGAGATCCCCGACGTCTTCTTCCTCAACTACAACGCCAGGGCCGGCACCGGCTCCGCCAGCGCCATCGCGAAAAGCTACCCGCTCAACTTCGGCGGCGGGGCCTACCCCGGCACCCCCATCGGCAACGCCAATTCGGGGGCCGCACCCTACATCCTCCCGCTCGGCAACTCGATCATCGGCCTGACCAATCCCTCGCTCGGCCTGGCGCCGGGGCCGGGGGCGGGCAACATTTCCAACCCCGTCGGCACCGGGATCTTCGGCGCCTCCTACAACGCCGCCGCCGGGATCTACAAGCAGCTCTACCAGGCCCTCAACATCGTCAGCAAGAACGGCTACGACGGGGTCGACAATAACGGTGATAAGATCGTCGATGACCTCGCTGAAGGGGGCGTGACCCTCGACCAGATGCACTCGCTCCTGGTCAACCACACCCACAAGACCGCCCGCGCGGAGATGCTCTACGCGGTGCTCGTCGAGGGCGTCGGGCCGCTCGGATCCGTCTTCAAGCGCGACGACTTCACCAACCGCGAGGTCGGCGACACCGACGGCGACGGCCTCATGGAGTTCATCGATGGCTGGGGCGAGCCCATCCAGTTCTTCCGTTGGCCGATCTACTACTCCTACGTCGGCTCCGACTCCCAGAAGGGGTTCCAGCTCTACGGGCAGCAGGAACAGCGCCAGCAGGACCCGCTCGACCCCAACGGCCTGCTCATGAGCCCCGCCTGGTTCTCGGGGAATTTCAACGTCCCCTCGCCTACTCTGGGCTCGATCAGCCTGGGTGCCGAGCTGTTCATCCGGAACTTCCACACGCTCCTCGAACCGAATCTGGGGGCGAACCCGGCGGCCAACTTCCGATGGGACCGGACCGGGTCATTGCCGAGGCGGGCGTTCTACTCCAAGTTCCTGATCCTCTCCGGGGGTAGGGACAAGGAGCCGGGCGTGGGGATGCTCGACAAGGATTACACCGAGTATGGCGGGACCACGTTCACGTTCCCGACGGGGAACCTCGCGAACGACGTCGCCGCGGTGACCCTCATCGAGAACAACGCCGCGCAGGTGCCTCCCACCGCCCGCTCGGGGATCTTCCTCCAGGACGCCATCAATTCGACGGTACTCCAGGACCTCGGGGTCGACGACATCACGAACCAGGGCCTCCAGTCGCCCGGAACGGGAGTGCGTTGAGATGAACACCGTGAACCGGCGAGTCCGTGGCGCCCGGCGGGGGTTCACCCTGCTCGAACTCCTGATCGTGATCGTCATCATCGTCATCGTGAGCGTGGCCTCGCTCCCGGTCGTGCTGCCGGCGATCAACAACCGCCGCGTCTCCGAAGGGGCCCGCGTCTTCCAGGCCGTCCTCTCCGGCATTCGTGACCAGGCCATCCGCGCCAACGAGCCGCGCGGCATCCGCCTGCTCCCCGACCCGCTGCTCAACACTCCCGGGCTACTCGCGTCGAATCGTTTCGTCGGGATTGAGCCCGCGCCAGACTACAGCGAAGGGGCCATCTCGGTAGGCGGGAATCCGGCTCAGGTCGATACGACCAACCCACTCGCCACCACAACGCCGACCCCTTTTCTTCCTTTCCAGCCCGTCGTACCGGATACCAGCACTCAGCCGACCAGCTACCCGTATCCCAACAACGCGACCTTCGACCCTCGCCTCAGGCTGCTCCAGGCACCGCAGAATATCACGATCGACCCCACGACCGGCCTGCCGAATAATTTGCCGAACTCCCCGACCGGCTGGTATTTCAACCTCCGGCAGGGTGACAAGATCCTCATCGGCGACACCGGGCGATACTACACGATTGCCGGTCCCATGACCCGGGGCCCCGCTGCCGGAAACATTGAGAGATATATCAACTTCGACAATAACTTTAACCCGAGCAACGTGACCTCGACGCCACCGGCTCCGCTACCTTATCCCTCGCCACCCGAAACGCTCCTGGTCGTGAACGGCCAGGACGACGACGGTGACGGCTGGATCGATGAGTCGTTCGACGGGATCGACAACGACGGCGACGGCATCATCGACCCCGGCTTCAACGGGATGGACGACAATAGCAACGGCGTGGTCGACGATCCGGCGGAGTTGTTCATTGGCAGCGAGTACGAACAGGAAGCATTCCTGTCGTCCCAGCTCACAAACGCGCAGGGCAACGGCCTTTTCACGAGCCAGCCCTATGTCGTGAAGCGTCGACCCGTGATTAGCCCGCAGGCGAAAGAGGTCGTGCTCCCCGATGGCGTCGTCATCGACCTGACGACCTGGAACGCCCCGTCCATTCTCCCAATTACGGGCTCCACCCTTCCCGAGCGATCCCGAGTCCCGGTCGACCCGTTCACGCTCACCGTGGACATCATGCTGGCCCCGAACGGACAGGTCGTCCAAGCCGGAGCCGGTCAGGCGTCGGGAGAGATGAACTCGCTCTCGCCGACTTCCAACATGCCGTTCTACCACTTCTGGCTCACGGACCGGAGCGACGTTTTCCTGCCCCTCTGGGGCACCGCGACGCGATTCGCAAAGGCGGGAGATGCCTCGACCCCGATCCTGAGGGCGATCCCTCAGCCTAATCCGGCTTCGACGGCGAACCCCGCTCAGTATTATTTGCTTCCAATGCCCGAAGGAACGACGTCACTGTCCGGCGGGGCACCGTACACGGGGGGGCCATCCGGCGACCGCTTCCTCAAGGGCGAACGCCGGCTCATCACGCTCTTCGCCCGGTCGGGGCAGATTACCTCGACCAAGATCGAACTCTTCGACACGTCCGACACCGGCCGGCCCTACTATGACGCCCAGATCGGCTTGAAGGAGGAATAATGATCCTGCGCAAGTCCGCGGTCCGGTCGGGCATCACGCTCACCGAGATCCTCATCTCGATCCTGATCATGGGCGTCGGCCTGATCTCGCTCGCCACGCTCTTCCCGCTGGGCCTGTTGCGCCTCCGCGACGCCCAGAGGCAGAGCCGCTCCGGCCTGCTGAGCAACACCGCGAACGCCGATATCGACGCCCAGTCCCTGCTCTACAAGCCGTCGTTCACTCAGAGCTGGTACTCCCCGATCCAGGGCGCGAACCATGTCAACTTCGACCCATTCATCGAGGATACGTGGCCACCGAACGATGCGCCGGGCAATTACCTGACGCCCCGTAATGCCTCTGGAACCATCCTCGCCATCCCCGGGCTGCCGTTTTGCTACGACCCTCTCTGGCGTGCGGTGGCCGTGGTCCCGCCTTCTACAGGGCTCGTCTCGTCCTCGCTCAACTTCCCCGCGGGTTACACGAACAACGCGAACGAGGCGCGGTTCGGCTGCGGTAACCCTCGGGTTGGCAATTCGTTCGTGCCGTTCGTCCGGGCCGTCTCGGGTGCCCCCAGCGCTTATGGGCTGCCCAGGCTTACCAACTTCATCCCCTGGACCCCCAACAACGCCGCGGCGCGGTGGAACTTCACCTGCGGCAATCCGTTCCTCGCGGCCAACGCCCAGCCCATCGACGTCGCCGGCCTGACCTTCGCCAGCCAGGATGACATCCTCTTCTACAAGGAGGATGAAAATACAATCATCAGCGTACCCAGCGGTTCTGGACCCGTCGCAGTCCCGGTCGGCCGCACGAGCCCGCTGATCCCCGAGCTGGATCCTTCCACAAATCGCACGATCCAGGACTATCGGTTCACCTGGTTCATCACCGGCCGTCAGATCGACTCGACGAACGCCAAGACCTTCGAGGGCGAGATCGTCGTCTGCGAGAACCGGCCGTTCGCCCTCGAATCGCTGCTCTCACCGATCAGCGGCAACAGCGCCCCGATCGCCGCGGGCGAGACGGTCGTCGATGCGATCTTCGGCTACGGCAGTAGCGTCGGAGGGAATATTCCTGGTAACGGCCTCGGTTACGCGGTTGGCGGTGATCGCACGGTCCTGCTCCGCTGGCCGACAACCCTGCCCGACCCCGAGATCAAGGTCGGGAGCTGGATCGCCGACGTCACCTACGAGCGGAACCTCTCCGTGGCCGGCGGCCCGAACGTCGACGCCTTCCCGCCGACCAGCACGACCCAGTACAGCCTGATGTTCAACGCCGGCGGGCCGGTGTACCCCTCCCAGCGCTGCAACTGGTACCAGATCGTGAAGCGGACGGACGCGCAGGACGAGGACGCCAGCACGCAGCCGCCGGTGCAGCCGGGCTACCGCCGGATCGTGGTGACGGTGAACTCGCCGGTGAAGGCCAAGACGCTCCTGAACAGGCCTGCGGCCACGCCGGTCTGGAACAACGCCGCGCTGATCATGCCGAGCGTCATCAACGTCTTCCCCCGCACGTTCCACATCCCCGGCTGAGCGGGCCGCCGACTGTTGCAACCACCCTGCCTTTGGGTCGAATCGAACCGGGAGAATCGCGATGCGAGTGGGACTGGCCGGGCCGAACCCGAACCGCCGTCGGGGCGTGACGCTGCTGGAAATGCTCGTCGTCGTCGCGCTCGTCGTCCTGATGATGACGATCCTGGCGTCGATCTTCCAGAAGGCGACCGAGGCCATCAGCGTCTCGCGGACCTACATGGAGCTGGACAACCAGCTCCGGCAGATCGACACCACGATCCGCGGCGACCTCGACGGCGTCACCGCCTCGCTCACCCCCCCGAACGACCCCGGTCAGAACCGTGGCTACTTCGAGTACGGCGAGAACGCCCCCGCCGACATCCAGGCCGAGGACACCGACGACTACCTCGCCTTCACCGCTAGGGCCCCCGAGGGCCAGGTCTTCACGGGGCGGATCTGGGTGCCTCGCAAGACGCCGAATGATTCCCCGGTCAACGGTGCGGTCCAACCGGTGACCATCACGAGCAAGTTCGCGGAGATCATTTATTTCCTTCGGAACGGCAATCTCTACCGCCGCGTGCTGCTAGTGGCCCCCGAACGCAAGAATTCGCTCGGAGATCGAGGTCTCGCTAGCCTCGCGGTGGGCGAATACTACGCACCGATGTTTGGCGGGATCCAAGTGAGCTGGCAAGGGATGAACGACATCTCCGCCCGCCCGCCGCTCGGCCTTCAGACGATCCCGATCCCCAACACGCTGGGCGACCTGACGAATCGCGAGAATCGCGCCTTCCGGCCGCGGTTCACAAACGACTACCGAAATAACAGCGCGTCAAACAACGCGACGCCCGACGGCTCGCCGGACGACTTTGACAACGACGGCCTGCCCGACTACTACCCGACCATGTACCCGAATGCCCTCAACACGAGTGCGGTGGGTTCCCTGCCCACCGCGACGCCCCTGGTGCCCTCGTACAAGCTCGCGACGTTGATGGATGGCAGCAGTCACCCGACCCCGCTCACGACCTACGACGCCCTGCCATTTCCTTATATCTTCCCGGGTGCGTATTCCAAGCCGATGTTGGGGACCGCAGCGTTGCCGCAGAACGGCTGGATCCACAGCCTCGACCAGACGAACAACACGTTCAATCACGCCCCGCTCGATCTCGGCGACACAATCGCAATCCCTTCGGCCGCCAACCAGCTTCAGACGTGGTGGGGATTCCCCACATGGCGCGAGACGATGCATCCCTTCTGGACGGATCCGATCGGTCGGACGTCCACCAACGCCGGGAATGCTCAGTCTTTGGGGCTTCGGCAGGTGTCTCCGACTGCCACTGGTTTGACGTCCGGAACGAACCTACTCCCCCCTCAGTCCCCCCTCTACGACTCCGCCCTCAATGTCCGGTCGCCCTATAACAGCGACCAGGTTGGGGGCGCCTCGTTCGCCTACCAGCCCCCGTACACCGGCACCAACCCGAACCTCCGCATCTGGCAGGATGATCTGATCCTCACCAATGTCCGGAGCTTCGACGTCAAGGCCTACGACCCCGACGCCCCGCTCTACAGCGTGGCCGGCGGGACGTACTTCTCGGCCGGGTACTACGACCTCGGCTTCGGCTCGATGCAGCCGACGGCGGCCGGCCTCGCGGCCATCAACACGGCCCTGCTCACCGGCACGCCCCTGGCCGTGATGGACAGCAATTTCAATCCCCAGGGCTTCGGGCACGAGGGGCGCATCCCGCCGCTCACCACCGACAACCGCCGCAACCCCTCGCGGCCGACCTTCACGTACTACAGCAGCGGCACGCCCGTCGTCGGCATCACCCCCGTCGGCGACGACGACCCAGGTGTCATACGTCTCCGAAGGGTCTGGGATTCGTGGTCCACGGCGTACACGAATGCACCGGGTGTGGATATCAACCTGAATGGCTCGTCGCTCCGCACGGACACGGACGCCGGCGGCAATAGCGCGATGTCGCAGCCGTGCTACCCGTCGTTCCCGCCCCCGTATCCGTCGCCCCTGAAGGGGCTCCAGATCCAGATCCGGGTCACGGATCCGAACAGCCAACGCATCAAGGTCTTGACGATCCGTCAAGACTTCACCGACAAGCTCAACTGATCCCCGGAACGGAACAGAAGAGTCTCTTTACCCGTCCGACAGAGACGAGGCCAGGCCGACGCCCTCCCCTCCGGGGGTCAGCGGCGAGGCCAACGGAGGAGAGGGTCGCACAATGTACGCCAACCGACAGGGGTCGCGTCTGAAGCGACGAGGCATCGTCCTGGTGCTCATCCTGGGCATGCTCTCGCTGCTCGCGCTGATCGGCGTCACGTTCGCCACGTTCGCCGGGCAGAGCCTGGTCAACAACCGCAACTACGCGTTCGGTGTCTCCCGCCCGGGCGCCGAGCAGTTGATGGACTACGCGCTCTCCCAGCTCATCAACGACACGAACAACCCCCTCTCCTCGCTCCGCGGCCACAGCCTGCTCCGCGACATGTACGGGAACGACTCGGTCTTCCGGGGCACGAACCCGCAGAACTCCACCAACTCCCAGTCACGAGGCCTGGTCGCCCAGGTGCCGCCCGACGGCTCCGGCCGCACGGTGCCGATCCTCACCGGCGTGCGGCCCTATGCCCAGTACAACGCCAACTCGCCGCTGGCCGGCCGCTACCTCCAGTTCGCGACCAACATCCCCACCGCCAAGCTGTCCTACGCGTTCTACGGCCTGAATTTCACGCGCTGGATCGTCCGGCTCAATAACGGCAACGGCGTCAACCAGACGTTCGAGGTCATCGAGGACGACGACACCGGCAACGACGTCTTCTCCGGCGGCTACCACCTGCTCACCCTGAGCAACAACCTCGGCACTCCGGTCGGGGCCCCGTTCACGACGACCAACGGCGACTACCTCACCCGGGTCTTCAAGAACCTCAACGTCAACCTCGCGCCCGACGACACCACCCCGAACGTCCCCAAGAAGTCGGCGATCGGCCTGGCCAACCCGCTGGACTCGACCGTCAACCCCACGTTCGTCCTCGACGGCCGCTTCATGCGGGCCTTCAACGGCCCGGGCATGTCCCGCCGGCTCATGACCGACCCGGTCATGTACAGCCCCGCGCCGGCGACCCCGCCCGTCCTCAACAGCGTCTTGCCGAACGTCAACACCCAGTTCATCAACTACAGCGTGCCGTTCAACGTCGCGGCCTACGCCAACTTCCGACTCAACGGCACGCTCATCCAGCGCAACCTGCCGGCCGACGGCAGCACCATCGGCTCGGTCTCGACCCTCGGCGACCCCGACGTCATCGGGATGGATGAAGACTACGACGCCTGCGACCTCGAGAACTGGTTCCTCGCGATCCAGAGCGCCGACGGCGAGGTGATGATCCCCTCCTTCCACCGCCCGGGCATCCTGACCGCCACCGACTGGAAGGTGCCGACCAACACCCCCGCCGGCATCATGGCGGCCGCGAAGATCCTCCGCCCCCGCCAGGGCGACAACTCGCCGCTGTTCCCGGCCGACCCCCTCCCCGACGCCAAGGGCAACATCAAGTACGACGTCGACAACGACGGCGACGGCGTCAGCGACTCGGTCTGGCTCGACCTCGGCTACCCCGTCCAGCGCGACCCGGGCGGCAAGATCTTCAAGCCCCTCTTCGCCTTCATGGTCCTCGGCCAGAACGGCCGCCTGCCGCTCAACACCGTCGGCAACCTCCAGGCCCGCGACTGGCAGACCGCGCAGACCCTCGGCGGCACCCAGGTCTATCCCAACAACTACCCCGACGCCCCGCTCTGGGACCACGCCTCCCACCTCGGCGCGTCGGTGAATGAGATCAATCCGAAGTACGCGCTCCAGAACGCCCCGTCGAACGTCTACGGCAACGGCTACTCCCAGACCGACTCGACTCCGGTCCAGGGCAAGCTCGCCAACGGCATCTTCGGCACGCCCCTGTTCAACAACATCACCGCCTTCCAGGGCGTGCCAGTCGACCTGACCCAGCTCCGCAACATCCTCACCGGCACCTACCCGCACGAGAACCCCAGGGCGCCCGACTTCACCAAGAACGGCGAGCAGAACTTCGTCCTGGTCGACAACCACAACTACTACCTGCCCAACAACATGGCCGACCCGAACGACACCGGGTACGGCACCAGCCCGCTCACGGCCAACGTGAACCGCGGCGGCGTCTCCCCCGTCGCCGGCCGCTGGGGCGAGATCTCGGGCATCCCGTACCAGCTCAACACGCGTCAAGAGCTGCAGGTCTTCTACAACGCCTACAACGGCACGACCGGCCAATCGGTCATGGATTTCAACAATCCCGTCCGCGCCGGCCGTTCGTTCTACACCGACTCCAGCGGGAGCTTCAACCGGATCAACTCGATCGACAGCTTCGATGACGACTTCGACTCGATCGACCCGGACATCCAGCAGCTCAGCAGCCTCCTGAACCCGATCCGCAACAGCCCGTACCCCGCCCGCGTGCCCCGCGAGGAATTCGAGGTCGAGGACAACGCCGGCGGCCTGATGCTGCCCGTCGAGCGGGAACGCCGGTTCGTCAACCCCCGCGACCCCGTGGGCGTCGGCCGGGTCACCTCGCGGAACAATCGACCGAATGACGCGCAGGACTACGGGAATGGGTACGACACCCGGGGCCGCGTCAGCTTCTTCCGGTACTTCCGCCCGCCCGGCGTCCCGCAGCAGGTCACGTATCCGGCGACCAGCACACTCTGGCCGCTCGACAAGTTCAACATGGCCTTCATGAACGGTGTGGCGACCCCGGACCTGAGCAACAACCTGCTCCACGGCTTCGAGTCGATGCGGAACCCGAAGGGAACCGCCGACCAGATCGCCGTCGCCGCGGCCATGCCGTACAACATGAATTACGACTGGACCAATAACTCCAATCCCAAACAGCAGCCCCCGACCAACCCGATCGTCGCACCCGTCGGCGGCGCCACTCCGAATCTCTACTCGTACGACAACTACGTCTCGACCGACTCCGGCCCCTACGGCGGCTCGATCGCGGCCCCGTCCTTCACCGTCGCCAACGGCTATCCGATGGGCGGCCTGAACAAGGACGAGGCCGATGAGATGAACCTCTACACCCCGAGCCTCGCCGACTCGCCCTTCGGTCCGAGCGACCTCGAATGGCTGTACCGGCTCCAGGATGTCGATGGAGCGACGCTCGACAGCCGCCTCGCACGGCTCGCCCCGATCAGCTTCCTGAACCCCGCCGACGGCCTCACCCGGCGCCGGCTGTTCAGCCTGGAGTCGTGGGACCTCATCAACTTCGCCTACGCCAGCGACAACCCCGACAACTCCAACCCCTGGAATAGCCGCTTCGGCCAGTTCGCCAACGCCAGCTTCCAGACCATGAACCAGGTCCCGGCGCTGGACGGCAACTTCAACGTGGTCGACCCGACCGCCAATCCGGTCATCTACCCGACCACCGGGCCGGCTGCCAACGCCTACACGACCCTGTTCCTGCCGAACCCGACCTTCGAGGCCCCGATCGCGGCCTACAAGCCGAATCCCAACGCCTCGGTGACCGCCCTGCCCCTCGACCTGAACGTCGCGGGTTACTACGGCGGCAACGGCCGGCACAGCAACTGGAGCCTGAACAGCGGCGACCCCTCGGCTTACCCGATGCAGACGCCCGCCGTCGCCCATCGCGACCGCCGGATCAATCTCAACCAGCCCCTGCCGATCTCCAACGACCCGGCCGAGCCGGTCCGCCAGAAGTGGGTCCGCGAGACCTACGAGTTCCTCAAGGCCATCCTGCCCCCGCAGTCGGTGGACACCCCGAGGGAACTCGCGGCCCTCAGCCAGTTCGTCGTGAACATTGTGGACTTCCGGGACCCGGACTGCACGATGACCCGGTTCATCAATACGGACCTGGAAGTCATCCCGGCGACGGCCAGCTCGCATGCCGGCGTCCGGTTCGCCCGCATCCCGGTCCCGCCCGACACCACGCTGAGCTACGGCGGACACCACTATCCCTACGACCCGACGATCTACAACGAGCAGATCCAGCCGACCTCGCCGACGACCGCCTGGTGGACCGCCATCGATACGCTGAGGACCAACGCAGGCTTTCCCGTGACGGCATCGGACCCACTGTCCAAGTTCCTCGTCCAGCACGGGATGGAATACAACCCGATTGCGCTCAACGAGGTGCTGGCTTATCAGACCGCCTACAAGAATCCGCCGAGTACTCCGCAGGTCGCCGCAGGAAGCAACCTCACCCAGACCAGCCGGATTTTCATCGAGCTTATCAACACGCTCACCGATGCGAACGGCAACAGTGCGTCGGACGTGAACATCGGCCTCGACGGCGCCGGTTATGACCTCGTGATCGCACCGGACAACGACGCGACTTGCCGGCCGAATCCGATCACAGGTGACCTGACCAATGAGATCGCTCCGGCTCCCACCGCCTCGGGCGATCCCGTTCAGTATCACTCGTTGATCAACAATACGGTCATCCCGGCGATCACGACGGCCACCCCGAACTACTTCGTGCTCACCAGCCCGCTCGTCGGGACGGCCACGATCAACAACGAGAGGGAGGAGATCCCTTCCGCCGACCTGGCCAAATTCACGACCGCGATCAATAACCAGTTACCCGCCCAGTTCGCACCGAAGACGGTGACCGGAAACGGTTCCTACTACTGGCTGTACCTCCGACGCTCTGCGAATCCATTCGACCCGACCAGCACGGAGAAGGTCGTTGTCGACGCGATTCGATTCCCCGTCGTCAACACAATCGCGCAGGGGACCAGCGTGTACAGTCCCGCGAATCAGACCACGACGTTCAAGGACGCGGGGGCCGTTGGAACGAATCAGGTTTACTCGGTCCAGAGACTCCAGCCCTATCGCGGCGGCCACAAGGTCGGAGCGAACGGCACCGCCCCCATCCCGCCCGTCGGAGCCTACGGATACTCGGAGCAGACTGCGCCTTCGAGCAACAGTAGCAACTGGTTCAGCCGATACTATGGGCGTGATACCAACAACGTGGACACCAATCCCGGGACGGGGCATCGGAGTTCCAAGACCTACTTCCACACGCTCGGGTCCGAGAACAATCCGAAGGATAACGACTGGGATTACCTCGCGTTCAACGACCGCGATTTCGCCAGCGTCGCCGAACTCCTGATGGTCCCCGGTTGCCCACCTGGCCTCTTCACGAAGCAGTTCGTCGAGGAGGATTACCCGGGCCGCACTGCGACGGCATTCTCCGACACCACCATCCCGGCAGTGACCCCGCCGAGCGGCAACAACATCGGCAACTCGCTGGCCGCCGGAGCTTTGCGGAGCTTCCCCTACCTCGTCGAGGAGTTCTTCTACAACGCCGCGTCGGTGAATCCGTTCCCGACCAGCCCAATGCCCGCCGGGGAGAAGTACGTCCCTCGCGTGGGCGAGATGACCGGGGCCGGCTGGCACAAGCTGCTGGAGTTCTTCGAGGTCCCGTCCTCGGCGAACGGGGCCATCGGTTCGATCGCCAGCGGCGACAACTTCGACTGGTACCGCGAAGACCGCAAGCCGGGCCTGTTGAACCTGAATCTGATCATCGATGAGGAAGTGTTCTTCGGGCTCATTGACGACCCGAGGCTGAACTCCTTCCTGGCGATGTTCGACTACCAGAATCCGGCCGTGGGCCAGGCCTTCCTGCCGCAGGTCGTGACACTGGTCGATGCGTTCGGCTTCCCGGCCCTCCCGGCGAACACGGGCTACAACGGGGTCCATGCGATCTCGACGATCCAGTCCACCTTCCCCGATAACGTCCTGGCCGTGCGTCCGACGGACACGGCGACGCCCGGCGGGACCTCGGGGGGGAATGGACAGCCCACCCTGTTCTCGGCCGGTCGTGGGTTCTCGCGCTGGGATCCGAGGCTCGTGACAAGCATCACCCCCAACTTCCAGATGGGATTCGTCCACGGCCTCAAGGCGGCGTTCAGCGACTTCCTCAAGATCCGCCACGGCGGCTCGGGCTTCCTGTTCGCCTACGGCGCCGGCCTCCCGGGTGCGGGCGGCGACGTCTACCTGCCGGCCGGCACCCCGCTCGGCCGGATCCGCGAGGCCTTGGCGGCGGAGCGTCCGTTCCGGTCTCTCAGCTACCCCGACATCAACATGACGGTGATGCGGCCCGCCACCCTGCCGGCGTCGCTCAAGACGTTCCCGAACCTGACCAACGCCGCGGACGAAGTCCACCCCGACCTCGCCCCGCCGTACACCTGGCAGGCGAATACCGCCGCCAGCCTCCCCGTTATCTGGGCCCAGAACGGCACACCCAACCCGTTCGTCGGTGACCCCGGGGTTAAGAATCCATATGTCACCACCAACTTGGTGACCGCGCGGATCCCCCTCGTACCCTCGCGTCGGCTGTTCCAGATCCCGGACAGCAATGCCAGTAGCAACGCGGGCGTGAACGGCGCCGGGCCAAATATCATGCAGCAAGTCCAGGTCGGCAACCTCTCGGTCATCGAGTCCTCGCTCGTGGACTCTTTCCGCAACGTCCTGCTGCCGTTCCCCGCCAACCAGAACGCGTTCCCCGGCCACGCCGACGTCCGCGGCAACCTGCTGGGCAGCGGCGGGGCCAATGATAACCGCCAGCATCCGGCCTACCGGATCGAGTGGATGCAGAAGGTGATGAACCTGACGACGGTCCGGACGCATCAGTTCGCGGTCTGGATCACGATCGGGTTCTTCGAGGTGCTCAAGGCCGGCTCGCCGACCGTGGGCGTGCCCGACGTGCTCGGGCAGGAACTCGGGTCGGCGGCGGGTAAGAATGTCCGGTACCGGTCGTTCTTCCTGCTCGATCGCACCCGGGCCGCGGGGTTCAACCCGTACAACCCCGGCGACTTCCGCGACGTTGTCACGTATCGCCGGAGGATCGAGTAAGTAAGGTCCGGGATGGTCCGCGTCCGGGCGGGGTCCAAGCCCCCCGCCCGGACGGATCGGCCCAGGACGCGCGTTGTCTTGTCCGCTCGATGATGCTCACGCTATGATTGATCGTGGTCCCGTCCCTCGAGAGAAAGGATCCGCCATGTCCGCACGTCGTCGCCGCGGTTTCACCCTGATCGAGCTGCTGGTGGTGATCAGCATCATCGGCGTGCTGATCGGCCTGCTGCTCCCGGCCGTCCAGGCCGCCCGCAAGGCCGCCCGCCGGATGCAGTGCTCCAACAACCTGCGCAACACCACCCTCGGCCTGCTCGCATTCGCCAACGCCAAGAACATCTTCCCCAACGCGGGGACATTCGGCGAGGTCCCCGCCAACGTGGCGACCGGCGACCCGACGAAGTCGTCGATCTTCAAGAGCTTCGACGGCACCTTCGGCGCGGATGTGACCGTCGCCCCGGGCGTCGGGCCGCTCTACAGCTGGGTGGTCGACATCCTGCCGTACATCGACCAGCAGGAACTGGCCAACGGCTGGAACCGGGGCCTGCACTACCTGGCCGCCCCGACCTCGGCGACCTCGCCGAGCAACCGGACGATCGGCCGGACCTCGATCCCCACGCTGACCTGCCCGGATGACCTGACCCTGGTCCCCGGCGACGGCAACCTGAGCTTCGTCGTCAACGGCGGCTTCGCCCGCTTCAACGGCCTGCCGACCATGGGCTGGTCGGGCGGCGACGGCGTCTCGACCCCCTCCGCCGACCTGGCGGGCAAGGGCCCGAACCTGATCCCGACCCTGACCGCGAAGATGGGCCTGATGTACCTCGGGACCAGCACCGGTCGCGCCCCCTGGGACTTCAAGAGCAGCCCCGCCGCCGTCATCGACGGCTCCGGCACGACCGTGCTGGTGACCGAGAACTTCCTCGCCGGCGCGTCCAACGGCGTCCCCCGGACCGCCAATAACCCGACCAACTGGGCCTGCCCGCACCCGAACTTCATCATGTTCATCGGGTCGGACAACATCTGCGGCGACTCCGGCACCGGCGGCGCCCAGTCGGGCGACTGCTCGGTCGGCCTCAGCCCCGTGACCAACGGCTCCACCGGCGACCAGACCGACGGCCCGGCCTGGGAAGCGGCCAACAAGATCACCACCCACGAGAAGATCAACTTCCAGGGCGAGACCACCGAAGGGGCCTTCCCCTTCCCGCTCAGCAACCACTCGGGCGGCATCAACGTCGCCTTCGCCGACGGCCACGTCAGCTTCGTCACCGACTCGATCGCCGGCTCCGTCTGGGCGAAGGTCATCACCCCGCAGGGCAGCAAGCTCCCCGCCGCCCTCAAGCAGCTCCCGGTCGACGCCGACGCCCTCGGCAACTGATCGATCGGACGGACTCGCCCCGAGGGCGGCCGCCGATCTCTCCGACGACGTGAGCCATCATCAAGCCCCCCCGCGACCCCTGCCCGGGTCGCGGGGGGGTTCTTTTTTCGACTTGACGCCGACCCGTTCGGCCGGCTCCGGGGATTTCTTGAGTCCTCCCGGGAAGATCCGGCCTTGTCGGATCCCCTTGGGTGGGGTAAAAGACGCCCGCACCTCGATTCCGCCTCGCCGAGGCTGTCCCAAGGACGGAACAGCCCCGCTCCCGACCCGACGCAAGGGGCTCCCACGCCCCAACTTGCGCCCGGGACGCTCCCCGACCCTCGCGACCAGACGGCCCCTGTCCCCCGGGCAAATCGCCCGCCGATTGGGTTCGTTCCGTCGAATCGCCGCGGCCCAGAACGGGATCGATCGCGCATGACACGCGCCCCTCTGCCTCCAAGGACGGTGCCAGGGATGGCCACGGTCTCGAACCTCCGGTACTCGCCGATGCGGTCCCTCGCCGCCCGGGCCTATGCCCTGGCGATGCTGGCCCTGACCGCCTTCCTCCTCCTCGACGCCGCCCTCGCGGCCGAGGCCATCGAGGAAGGCGATCTCACGGTCGCCGAGATCCGGATCGTGGGCAACTCGTCGATCACCTCCGAACAGGTGCGCGGCAAGATCAAGTCCCGCGAGGGCCGGCCGTTCGACCGCGCCGTCCTCGACTCGGATCTCAAGGCCATCGTCGCGACCCACTGGTTCGCCGACGTCAACTACCATGTCGAGCGTGACGCCGGCGGACGGGTCATCCTGAGCTTCCTCGTCCGCGAGCTGCCGATCCTGACCACCGTCGAGTTTCGGGGCATGAAAAAGCTCAAGCTCAAGGACGTGGAGGAATCGACCGGCCTCAAGAAGGGGGCCCGCGCCGACATGGTCCGGGCCCAGCTCGCGGTCAGTCAGATCAAGCAGCTCTACCAGGAAAAGGGCTACGAACGGGCCGAGGTCAAGCTCATCGAGGGCGGCAAGGCGGGCGACACCAAGGTCGTCTTCCAGATCTTCGAGGGCCCCAAGTTCAAGGTCGGCTCCGTCGATTTCGTCGGCAACACCTTCGTCTCCGACGGCGTCCTCCAGACCAAGATCACCAGCAAGACGGCCATCCTGGGCCTCATCGGCGGCGCCTTCCAGCGCGACCTGATCGAGGAAGACCGCCGGAAGCTCACCGAGTACTACCAGGCCAACGGCTTCCTCGAGGCGAAGGTGAGCGTCGTGACCCGCTCCGGGCAAACGCTCGGCGAGCAGGACGTCCAGTTCGTGATCACCGAAGGGGTGCGTTTCAAGGTCCGGAACCTGATCTTCGAGGGCAACAAGCAGATTGCCACCGAGACGCTCCGCAAGGACCTCAAGCTCCACTCGGGCGAGATCTTCAACGACGCCCTCCGCGAGGCGGACCGCAAGTCGATCGAGAATCACTACTTCGAGCTGGGTTGCATCGACACCAAGGTCATGCCCGAGCCGAAGATCACCGAGCAGCCCGGGGTGGTCGACCTGGTCTACCGGATCGAGGAAGACGTCCCGGTCACGCTGGGCGAGTTCATCGTCAAGGGCAACGCCCGGACCCGCGAGAAGGTCGTGCTCCGCGAGGCGATCATGGCCGGACTCCTGCCGGGTGAACCCCTGCGGATGAACCGGCTCGAACTGCTCAAGAAGCGGCTCGCCAACCAGGGGTACTGGGTCCAGGACCCCCAGATGGGCAAGCCCATGGAGCTGCGGGTCACGGGCAAGCGGAAGGGCGATCGGCCGTATCGGGAGGTGACCGCCCCCGGAGGCGACGTCGCCCTGACCCGGCTCCAGAGTGCCCCCGCGCAGGACGAACCGCCGCCCCTGGAGGCCCCGCCCGTCCAGAACCTCGCCCCGCCGGGAGGTGGAGGGGCCGACGGATTGATGCCGTTCGGCACCGGACGGCAATTCGACCCGCCCCCGAACACGATCCCGGGCGCCAGCCCCATCGACGTCCCGGGACCGCCGCCCCTCATGCCCATCCCCGGCCGACGCGGTGGGAGACAGGCGCCCGCCGACCGCCCCCCGGCCGTCCCGACCGACGAACCCCCTGGGACATTCCCCTCGCTGCCGCTCAACAATGACCGGGGCGTCGGCCCCGACCGCAACGAGCCGTTCGCGAACCGGGCGTTCGCCGATATCACGGCGAATCTCGACGAGGCGCCGACCGGCCGCTTGCTCTTCGGCCTCGGTGCCAGCAGCTACGGCGGGCTCAGCGGCAACGTCGTCCTGCACGAGTCGAACTTCGACCTGTTCGCGATCCCCCGGTCTTTCAGCGACATCACCAACGGCCGCGCCTTCCGCGGCGCAGGCCAGGAGTTCCGGCTCGAACTGTCGCCCGGTACCGCGATCAACCGCTACATCGTCAGCTTCCGCGACCCGTATCTCTTCGACCTGCCGATCGGCTTCGGGGCGTCCGGCTATCAGTTCTCCCGCCTCTACACCGACTTCAACGAGCGGCGCAGCGGCGGCCGGTTCTCGCTCGGCTACCAGTGGGGCACCCAGACGTACCTCGACGTCGCCTTCCGCATCGAGGATGTGACGGTCAACAACTTCAACTACCCCGCGCCGGCGGAACTGCTCGCGGCCAGCGGCCACACGACGTTGGCGACGATCCGCCCGAGCATCCGGTTCGACAACCGCAACGACCCGTTCGTGCCCAGCAAGGGCTCGTACCTCGAAGCGGCGTTCGAGCAGGGCTGGGGGACCTTTACCTTCCCCAAGCTGACCCTCGAAGGCCGCCAGCACTTCACCACCGGCAGCCGGCCCGACGGCTCGGGCAAGCGGATCCTGACCCTCCGCGGCTTCTTCGGGGCCAGCGGGCGTGACACGCCGATCTATGAGCGGTTCTTCGCCGGCGACTTCCGCAGCCTCCGCGGCTTCGCCCTCCGCGGCGTCGGCCCGCACACCCTGAACGTCAACACCGGCGGCATCATGTCGCTGCTCGGCTCGGTCGAATACCAGTTCCCCTGGACGGCCAACGACAAATTCGCCCAGGTCTTCTTCGCCGACTTCGGCACGGCCGAGCAGAACTACTCGATCACCGACTTCCGCGTGTCGGTCGGCACCGGCATCCGGCTCACGATCCCGCAGCTCACCAAGAACCTGCCGCTCGCCTTCGACATCGCCTACCCCCTGGTCAAGGCCGAGGGCGACCGCACCCGGTACTTCACGTTCTTCATCGGGGCCTTCTGGTGAGCCAGCCCCGCCAACGAGGAGCCGCCTGACGGCCATGTCGAAGATCCAGAGCCACGAGATCGCGATCCGGGTCCGCTACGCCGAGACCGACCGGATGGGCCTGCTGCACCACGCGAACTACTTCGTCTACTTCGAGATGGGCCGGACCGAGCTGCTCCGCCAGCGGGGCTTCTCCTACAAGGACATCGAGGATTCCGGCTTCCTCCTGGTCATCATCGACATCGGATGCAAGTTCAAGAAACCCGCGTACTATGATGATTTGCTGATCCTGAAGACGTCCGTCGAGCGTGTCACCCACGTCAAGATCGTGCACAAGTACGAGATCTTCCGCGACGCCACCCTGCTCGCCGAGGGGCACTCGACCCTCGCCTGCGTCGACCGCGACGGCCGCCCCCAGGGGCTGCCGGACTCGTTGACCTGAGGATGCCCCCTCGCGTCCGACTTCGGGTTGGCGATCACCGGATTGGGAGATTCGCCCCCGACGGTCGCGGCCGGAGTGAATCCGGACGGATCGCGGCCAGCGTCGCGCAGATCTGCTTCACGGCCCACGCGAGCCCGAGCGTGATCGCCCAGAACGCCAGCAGGTTCCCGGGGAATCCCAGGCCCACCACGCGCGGGGCTTGGAACACATAATCATGGACGAGGTAGATCTCCAGCGTCAGCCCGGCGAGGAAGCCGACCGGGGCGGCCAGCCAGCGTCGGCTCGCGACGGCCTCCAGGATCGGTGGCCACGACGCGAGATCGAGCAGGGCCCAGACGATCGGGAACATCAGGGCGTGCGGCAGGAATGAGACGGCCCCCGCCCGCCCGACCGACAGCATGGCCTTGGTCACGACATACACGGGAAGGCCGATTCCCAGCGCGAGCGCGGCGAGCCACGGATGCGTCCCCGGTCGATTGGTCGGTCGGGCGAGGTCGCCGCCGAGGAGCATCATCTGGAAGTAGAAGACCCAGCTCAGCCACTGGATGTCGAAGCCGCTGATCCACAGGCCGGCATAGACGGGGACGAGTGCGAGCCAGCCGAGCCGGAAGGCCGCCGGCCGGCCGACTCGCAGGAGCGGGTAATCGAGCAGGTAGAAGACCGTGATCTGCGCGATGAAGTGATACGGCGTTGGCCAGATGAGATGATAGCGGGCGTCGGCCAGGGACCATGTCCGCCAGCAGCCGGTAGGGATGACGATCCCGACGGTGACCACCACGAAGAGGGCCGGGTAGATCCTGGAGACGCGCCGGAGGAACCATCGGGCGAAGGGGCGTAGCTTCGTCGCATCCCGGGAGCCCATCGCGAGCCCGTAACCCGACAGCAGGAAGAAGAGCGAGTTGCCCAGCAGCCCGTCGGCGGCGAGTTGCCGGACGGGATAGAACGCTTCGAGATGCGAGTTGGCGATCAGGAGCGCGGCCAGCGCGCGGAGCAGCTGGGTGTGGATCGGACCTGCCTCCATTCAGGTTGTGCAACCCCGGGGTAGCTCCGAGGATAATCCGCGACCACCGGGGCTTCAACCCCGCCTCATGAGGGCCGGGGACACCACCCCAGTCCGATCACTCCGAGGCCGCCAGCCGGGTGGGCCTCTGGAGCAGGTCGCTGGAGTGCGCCAGTCCGTAGATTTCCTGATAGCTCAGGGTCGGGATGCCCGTACGGAATCGGATATTCAACGTATCCACGATCAACTTGGCGAACACGCCCTGCCCGTAGGTGCCCATGTGCCGTTCATCGGCCAGGAACAGGTGAGCCGGCGCATTGGCCGGGTGCTCCTTGTCCAGAACCTTGCCGCCGACGACCGCCTTGCCCTGCCCCAGGGGGATGGCCATCCGGGAGATGAACTCCAGGTCGAGCAGCGCGGTCCGGTCGTGGTGCGTCGCCAGGTCGCGGACCTTGAGGTTGAACGCATGCACGGTCGCCCGGCAGAGGTCCCGAGTCTTCTCCGGGAGCCTGCCGCTCCGGACCTTCGCCTTGAATTCCGGCAGTTCCATGATGTCGGGGACGGTAAGGAGCAGCACCCTCACGTCCGGGCGGGCGTCGCGGACGGTGTCGACGATCGTGCGATAGTTCGCCACCGCCCGGGGCAAGGCTCGCCTCAGGGCGTCGTCGGGGTTCGGCGACTGGAGTGCGTGGATGAAGTCGTTGCCGCCGGCGAAGACGACGACGATGCCGACCTGGCCCGAGGCCACCTGCGCGGCGAGCCCCTTGTGCTGGCCGTCGCGGATCATGGTCGCGGTCTCGGCGTCGCTCCGCGCCCAGTTGAAGGCGAACCCCTGGTTCCTCGGCTCGCCCCGGCTGGAGTCGGTGTAGCTGCCGAAGGGGATCCCCCGGGCCCGGTCGAGGATCTCGACCCAGTTGCGGGCCGTGGCCCGGTCGGGCGAGTAAAAGGCATACTCATCCGAGTAGCTGTCGCCGATCACACCGATTCCCGAGAACGAGAACCTGGCGTTCGAGTCCGCACCGACCGCTTCAATCCGGGGAATCGCCAGGAGCCATGACACTGACAGGATCGCTACAATTCGGCGAGACATGGTTGCACAACTCCGATAGCCGGCCAGTGGATCCCTTCGGGCCAGAGGTATCGACCATCCTTATCGATCTATATGCTCCTTTCGGACTCTTGTGACAAGGCCCGAGAACCGACAGAACCGATCCGACTTTTCCGGGAATTCCTGGCGTAGCGATGGGACGGATTCCGACGCCCCCCCCGCCGGCGTCCGCAGAGACTCTATGGCAAAACCCGCGCCATCGCCGATTTGACCGGCCGAGCGGGCGTTTCGTACCATGGCCGTGGTCGCCCGCGCGGACTTGACCTGTCGCGTCAATGCTCCGAGGCGTGTGGGGATCCTGGAGGTTCGCGGATGAACGGCGGTCGGCGATTCAAGGGCCGGGCGGGATGGTGGCTGGCGGGCGTCCTGGCCCTCGCGGGTTGCGATACGGGCTCGACGCCCGCGACACCCCAGGGGCCGAAGTTCGCCGGCACCAGCGTGACCGTCGGCGTGATCGGCGACCCCGCGCTCGTCGCCTCGGTCCAGGCCAACCGCGGCGAGTGGGCCGCCCGCGCCGGCGCCGAGATCGTCCTGGTCGACAAGCCTGTCGAGCCGAAGGATCTCGAAGGCCAGAACGTGGACGTCGTCGTGTTCGACGGCGAGCGCCTGGGCGACCTGATCGACATCCGTGCCCTGGCCCCGTGGGCCGAGGCCGCCTTCAAGCCCCCCGCGTCCCCGAGCGACGCCCCCGCCCCGGCCGACGGCACGCCCGACCCGGCGGCCGACCCGTTCAATTTCAATGATATCCTCACACCTTACCGCGACATCGTCATCCGATACGGCGAGGACCGCTACGCCCTGCCGCTCGGCGGATCGGCGATGGTGCTCGTCTACCGGCGCAGGGCGTTCGAGGATCCCAAGAACGTCGAGGCCGCGAAGGCCGCCGGCCTGACCCTCGCGCCCCCGAAGACCTGGGCCGAGCTCGACGCCCTGGCGAAGTTCTTCCAGGGACGCGACTGGGACGGCGACGGCAAGCCCGAATCCGGCATCGCCCTGGCCTGGGGCGAGGACGCCGAAGGGGCCGGCGACGCCACGTTCCTCGCCCGGGCCACGAGCGAGGGGCAGCACCGCGACCAGTACTCCCTCCTGTTCGACTCCGACCACATGGGCCCCCGGATCACCTCGCCGCCCTTCGCCGAGGCGCTTCGGGCGATCGTCGAACTCCGCAAGTCCGGGCCCTCGGGCACGCCGGCGCCGGACATCGCGGCGGCCCGCAAGGCGTTCCGCGAGGGCGAGGTCGCGCTCCTGATCGACCGCGCCGAGAAGGCCGCCGAGTGGGGCTCGCCCGAGAAGGCCTCGCCGATCGCACTGGCCGCGTTGCCCGGCTCGCCGAAGGTCTTCGACCCCGCCCGCAATGCCTGGGAAGACCTGACCACCCCCCAGCGACCGGCGTACCTGCCGAACGGCGGCGGCTGGCTCGTGGGCGTCGTCTCGACCGGCAAGAACCGCGACGCGGCCGTCGACTTCGCGAAGTACCTCGCCTCGCCCGAGACGGTCAACCGCCTGCGCGCGGAACGCGGCTTCCCTATGCTACCCATCCGCAACTCCCAGATGCAGGCCGTGCTCGACCCGAGGCTCGGCGTCGAGTCGCGCCCCTGGGAAGAGGCCGTCTCGCGGACCCTGAATTCCGAGCGGCTCGTCCCCGGCATCCGCGTCCCCGACGCCAGGGGCTACCGCTCCGACCTGACGAAGGGACGCCTCGACGCCCTCAAGGGCACGCCCGCCGAGGCCGCCTTGAAGTCCGTCGCCGACGCCTGGTCCGCCCGCACCAAGGCCCTCGGCCAGGCCCGGCAGACCTGGCACTACCGCCGCAGCCTGACGAAGCTCTCGACCGCGGTCGAGCCGCCGTCGAAGTGAGAGGATTTGATGGGTGATGGATCAAAGAGCGTGATGCCAATCCGCCGCGATCTCCGTGACCTCTCACCCATCACCCATCAACACTCCGCATCGTCACCCGTCCGGGGTTGAGCATGTCCGAGCCCGAAGAGGCCGCGCCGCTGTTCGCGACGGATCAGGAGACGCGCGAGCTGCTGGGGATGTTCGACGCCCCGTCATTCGCGCGACGGGGCCAGGATGTCGAGTATGCCGTCAAGCGGCTGGCCGAACGCCTGGCCCGCGAACGTGGCGAGATGCTCGACATGGTCCGCACCCGGCTCCGCCAGTGGGCGGCGGGTGCGTCGAGGCCCGGGGACGATTCGAGGTTCTTCGACCGCAGCATCCTGCCACTCTGGACGCAGACGGGTGCCCCCGAACCGATCTGGGGGACGCAGCCCGCGACCGACCGGCGGCTCAGGGGGATCGCCCGCGACCTCGTGGCCAGCCTGGAACGCTTCAAACGCCGCTGGTCGTCTCATCTCGATCGGCTCGATACCGAGCGGCTGAACCGTCAGATCGAGCTGTACAACCGCAATTATCTGCTCGAAAAAGAATGCTACTTCGGGTCCCCCCGACTCGCCGCGCGGCATTTCCGGCCGATGCCGCCGGTCGATCGCGACTGGCTCCTGGACCGCTTCCCATTGATCGAAGTGCCTGCCTTGATTGTTTGAGACAGGGTGGGGTCAGGTACGCAGGCTCAGGGGCTCGGGCGGATCGAGATGACCGTGGCGTTCGGGGTCCGCAGCGCCTCGGGCAGTTCGATCCGGAAGCCGTCGGCGATGGGATTGACCGACAACGCCTGCGTCGAGTGGAACAGCCGGGCCTCGAACTTTTTCGGCTCCTGGGGGATGGTGATCGGGACGCCGGGGTCGAGGACGAGCAGATAGACGGTGTCGCCGGACCGGCTGCGGGTCGAGACGCCCCACGGCCGGGCTGGGATGGTTCCGGGGAGCGTGCGGTAAATGGCCGCGCCGTTCTTGTCGAGCCAGCTCCCGACCTCCTTGAGCCGCTCGACCTGGTCGGAGGGGATCAGGCCGTCCGGGCGGGGCTGGACGACCAGCCGATAGTTGCCCCCTCGCGAGGCCGTCCGGGCCAGGTCCGCCACGAGGCTCCGGACGCCCGCCGCCTCGCCCGATACCGCCGGCGGTATGGTCGCCAGCCGCTCGAAGGGCTGGCCGGCCGGGACCTCGTCCGTCGGGGTCGAGAGGACATCCAGGCCCTTCCGGGCGCGGCCCACACCGACGATCACCGCCGCCGGCTGTTTCTTTCGGATCAGGGCGACGACCTTCGCCAATTCCTCGTCCGACAACGCAGGGTCGTCCAGGCCCTCCAGCCAGACGCCGTAAAGGTCGCCGTAGTCGGTCGTCAGCTCTTCGACCTGGGCCAGGCATTCGGCGAGGTACTTCGGGCGGTCGCCGCCGGGTCGGGCGTGGGGGTGGTGCCGATCGCGGAGCGAATACGCGATGCCCAGCGGGATCCGCTGCTTCTGGGCGGCGTCGGACAGGAGCCTCAGGGGATCCCTGGCGAACGGCGTGGCGTCGGCGACGTCGTAGGAGGTCGACTTCGACTGGAACAGGCAGAGACCGTCCGGCCCCTTCGCGGGGACGACGAGGTACTTCGCCCCGGCCGCCCGCACAAATCCGACCCACTCGTCGGCCTGGAAGCCCCCCGGCTTGAACAGGGTGAGCAGCTTCTCATACTCCCGCGCGGGGAGCTTGTCGGACTCGATGACCGACTCCCCCTTGCCGAGGATGGTCCAGACGCCCCAGGAGATCGAGATGCCGAACCGGCCGCCATTGAAGCCGGCGAGACGATCCGGTTCGGACGCGAGGCCGCATCTCGGAACGACGGCCAGCGCCAGCCAGAGTGCGATCTGTCGGGAGTGACGCATCCGATCTTCCTCCCTGAACTCTGTTGAGGTGCGACGCGAAGGGGCTGGGTGGAGTCGAATCGGTCACTTGTGGCCGGAGTGGATCTGCGACTCGCTCCGGGTCCCGAAGGTGTCGTGGGACTGCCGGGCGAGTTCATCGCCGTTGGTGTTCGCGCGATCGAATGCGTTGTGCCACTTCTGGGGGAGTAGCGAGTGATTGGTGGACTCGTCGGTCGTCGAGCAGCCGCAGAAGCTCGCGACCGTGAGGACGAGGCCGAGTCCGAAACCGCGGGCTCTCATCGCGGGCGTCCTTGCCCTTGGGGCGAACGAGGGGGGGCCTGGCGGAAACGCGGTGATTATGCGGACGGGCCGGGTCGCGTCAATCCCAACCGATCCGTCACGCCAGGCGGTTGCGGTCGCCGGTGGACCTGGGACAATGGCCTGTGCGACGCAGCCACTTTCTTTCCCCACGGATCCCCGCGATGCGACACCTGGCGTGCGGCCTGGCCTTCCTCATTCTCCTGTCGAACGCCCCCCTCTGGGCGGACGACGCCAAGAAACCGGCCAAGCCCGAGGCCCCCAAGCCGATCGACCCGGAACTTCAAAAGAAGGTCCAGGCCCTCATCGACGCCCACAAGGGGAAGGTGGCGCTCGGGATCAAGGACCTCAAGACGGGCCAGGCCCTCCTGGTCAAGGCCGACGACCCGATGCCGACGGCCAGCCTGATCAAGTTCCCCGTGATGATCGAGGCCTATCGCCAGTCCGCGCAGTCGGGCCTGGACCTGAAGAAGATGGTCACCCTCAAGCCCGGCGACAAGGTCCCCGGCTCGGGCATCCTGACGACCCACTTCAGCGACGGGGCGAGCTTCCCGCTGCGGGATGCCGTCCGGCTGATGATCGTCTTCTCCGACAACACGGCCACGAACCTCGTCCTGGACGAGATCGGCCTCAAGGCCACGGCCGAGACGATGGACAAGATGGGGTACCCCAACACCAAGGTGCATGCCAAGGTGTTCAAGCGGGAGACCTCGGTCTTCCCCGAGCGGAGCAAGGAGTTCGGGCTGGGGAGCACGACGGTCAACGAGATGCTCCGGCTCTGCGAGGCCCTGGAGAAGCGGGAGATCGTCAGCAAGGAGGCGAGCGAGGCGATGCTCGACCACCTGCGGGCCTGCGACGACAAGGACAAGTTCCCGCGGTTCCTGCCCGCCGGGACCAAGATCGCCTTCAAGACCGGCAGCCTCGACCGCGTGAAGACTGCGGCCGGTATCCTCTACACCCCCGCCGGACCCGTGGCCCTCTGCGTCATGACCAAGGACAACGAGGACGCGCGCTGGGTCACCGAGAATGCCGGTAACAAGCTCTGCGCCGATGTTGCGAAGGCCGTGTTCGACCATTACGCGGCGAAGGCTCCCAGGAAGCCCGATTCCAAGGCAAAATGAGAACATGTGACCCGATCGCGACGGGCCGGGAAATCCCCCGGCCCCGGGGACCTCGCCGGCGACATGGCCGCGCTTGTCCCGGACGGGCCCGATCTTTGGGAGATCCAGACCATGGGATTCTTCGATACGCTCCGCAAGGTGATGGCGGGCGAGGCGGTCACGCCCCCGGCCGAGGCTCTGCTCGGCGAGGAGACCGACACCTACCCGCAGGCCGAGGCCCGGCCGTTCGACGCCGACGCCTACGACAAGACCCAGTGGCGCAAGAAGCTCAAGCGGATCCTCGAAGAACTGCCCGACTCGAAGCCCGAGTGGGACGACTTCATCGCCGACGCCCGCTCGCTGGGCTTCGGACCGAACTGGATCCACCGGGCCTTCCACGACGAGTTCACGCTGATGGTCCGGCGCGCGGTGGCCGACCGCAAGTTCACCGAGTCTGAGCACCGCGTGATCGACCTCGCCCGCGACCTGATGGGCCTCCCCGACGAGGAGGCCGAGGCGATCCTCCACAAGGTCGTGATGGAGGCCGAATCGTTCTTCGGCAAGCCGATCGACGGTGCCTGACGCGAGTCAGCACCTCGCCCTGCCCGCCCCGCCCCCGACGCTCGCCGTGTCGGGGCCACCGGGCGGGGCATCCGCTATCCGCCCGTGAACCTGATCAGGAGCGTGATCGCGAGCAGGTAGTAGATGATCAGGCCGGTCGTGTCGACGAGTGTCGAGATCAAGGGGGCCGAGACGAGCGCGGGGTCGATGCCCAGGCGACGCGCGACCAGCGGAACCAGGGCCCCGACGCAGTTGGCCCACATGCAGATGCCGAGGACGGCGAACGAGATCACGAACGCGAACGCGAACCGGTCCGGCTGGCCCCAGTGGATGATGAAGGCGAACGCGTAGCCGAACACGCCGAGCATCACCCCCATCACCGCCCCGGTGAGCCACTCCCGGTAGAGGACCCGGAAGAAGTCGCGGGTCTGGATCTCGCCGAGCGCCAGCCCCCGGATGATCGTCCCGACCGTCTGGCTGCCGGCGTTGCCGCCGGTGCCGATCAACAGCGGGATGAAGATATTGAAGCTCAGGTGCGGGAACCGCCGGTCCACCCAGTGGAACGACTCCAGCACGAAGATCGTGATCAGCCCCGTGAAGAACAGCATCAGGAGCCAGCCGATCCGGCGCTTCACGCTGGTCATCACGTCGCTCTGCCAGTACCCCTCCTCCTCCGACTCCGGGCTGGACGTGACGCCGCCGAAGGCGAGGATGTCCTCGGTCTGCTCCTGCCGCAGGATGTCCATCGCGTCGTCGTGCGTGACGATGCCGACGAGCATGTCCGACGGGTCGAGGATCGGGATGGCGTAGAGGTCGTACTTGTCCACGAGCCGGGCGACCGACTCCTGGTCGTCGTCGACCCGGGCCGAGATCACGTCCTTCTGCATGACGTGATCGACCCGCGACATCGGCCGGGCCAGGACCAGCCGCTTGAGCGGGACGGTCCCGAGCAGCTTGTGGTGCGAATCGACCACGAACGAGATGTCGATCGTCTCGCGGTCGGGGGCCTCGTGGCGGAGCCGGTCGATGGCGTCGCGGACGGTCAGATTCGGTGGCAGCGTGGCATAGTCGGTCGTCATGACCGCGCCGGCGGTCCCGGGCTCGTAGCTGGCGAGCCGACGGATGTCCTCGCGCTCGGCCTGGGCGAGGTGGCGGAGGATCTCGTCGACCCGGTCCTCGTCCAGCCGGTTGACCAGGTCGGCCCGGTCGTCGTGCGACATCAGGTGGAGCAACTGCGCCGCGTCGACCGGGCTCATCGCCTCGACCACGCGGACCTGCCGCTCGGGCGTGACGTAGCTGATGACCTGGGCCCGGAGCCGCTCGGCCATCGTGCGGAGGACCTCATCCCCCTCGTCGTCGAGGTCCTCGACGATCTCCGCGACGTGCGCGGGGTGCTGCTCCGCCAGGAACTCCTGGAGCGCCTCGGTCTCGCCGCTGTGGATCAGCTCGCGTAGGTCGGGCACCAGGAGCGGATTGCGGAGCATCAGCAAGGCCCTCGGACTTCAGGAAAGCAGACAGGAACCACAATCGCTCCGTTTGGGCCCAGTTCGTATGCCACTGGCTGTGCCAGGCGGACCGGGTGGCTCGGAGGAGCTGGGAAGTTCGCTCGGCAGGCCTTCCGGGTCGAAACCGTCGGGGGCTGTCGTCGCACTGGCACGGCCAGTGGCACACGAACTGGCTCCAAACAGGTCGACACTTTGCCATAAAACGACGGCTTTATCCGATCAAATCCTTGCCCATGTACGGGACGAGGACCGGCGGGACGTCGACCTTGCCGTCGGCACGCTGGTAGTTCTCCAGGATGGCGAGGATGGCCCGGCTGAGGGCGACGGCGGTGCCGTTCAGGGTGTGGACGAATTTCGTGCCCTTCTGGCCGGTCGGGCGATAGCGGATGTTGAGCCGGCGGGACTGGTAGTCGGTGCAATCGGAGGTGCTGGTGACCTCGCCGAACTCGCCGCCGTCGCCGCGACCCGGCATCCAGGCCTCGATGTCGAACTTGCGGTAGGCCGGGCCGCCGAGGTCGCCCGAGCAGATGTCGAGCACGCGATACGGCAATCCGAGGCCCGTGAAGATCTCTTCCTCGATCGCCAGCAGCTCGTCGTGGACCTTGCCCGAGGTCTCCGGCGTCGCGTAGGCGAACATCTCGACCTTCGTGAACTGGTGGACGCGATACAAGCCCCGGCTCGCCCGGCCGGCGGCGCCCGCCTCGGTCCGGAAGCAGTGGGAGATGCCGACATACTTGAGCGGCAACTTTTCCTCGTCGAGGATCTCATCCGCGTGCAGGCCGCCGAGGGTGATCTCGGCCGTGCCGATGAGGCAGAGGTCGCTGTCCGCCACCGAGTACACCTGCGTCTCCGCCCCGCGCGGGTTGAACCCGATCCCTTCGAGGATCGAGACGCGGGCGAGGTCGGGGGTGACGATCGGGGTGAACCCGTGCTTCACCAGCGTGCTCACGGCGTACTGCTGGAGCGCCAGGTCGAGCAGGACGGCGTCGTTCTTGAGGAAGTAGAACCCCTGGCCGGAGACCTTCGCGCCGCCTTCGAAGTCGATGAGGTTGAGCGAGGTGCCGATCTCGACGTGGTCCCTGGGCTTGAAGTCGAAGGCGCGGGGTGTCCCGACCTTGCGGATCTCCTTGCTCAGGTCCTCCGTCGCGCCGATGGGGGCGTCGGGGTGGGTCATGTTCGGCAGGCGGCCGAGGATCCGCTTGAGTTCGAGGTCGAACTCCTTGAGCTTCGCCTCACTCTCGGCCACCGTCGCCTTGAGGGCCTTGCCCTCCGCGACGAGTTCCTGACGCTTCGCGGCGTCCTTCTCCTTGCCCGTCGCCTGTGCCACCTCATTCTGCCGGCGGCGGGTTTCCTCGACCTGGTGCAGCAGCGACTTCCAGTCCGACTCGACCGCGACCAGGCGGTCGACCTCGGCGAGGATCTCGGGCGAGACGTTGCGGTCGCGACAGTTCTGCTTCACCGCCTCGGCGTTGGCCAGGACGAATTTCAGGTCGAGCATGCCGGAGCCTTCGAACTAGAAGTGGAGGAGATGAGGTCGGGGACGTGATCCGCGGGGCGGGGCCGACTTACTTCGCGAGTTCCCCGAGCAGATGCGCGGCGGACTTGATGCCGCGGTGGAAGTCGGCCAGGGAGAACTTCTCGTTCGGGCCGTGGAGGTTGTCGTCGTTCTGTCCCCAGCCGAGCAGCAGGGTGTCGACGCCGAGCTGGGCCTTGATCAGGCCTACGACCGGGATCGAGCCGCCCTCCCGCATGAAGACCGGCTTGACCCCGAACCCCGACTCGACCGCGCGAACCGCCGCGGCGATGCCCGGGTTGTCGGTCACGTCGACGAGGACCGCCGGGGCCCCGTGGTGGTCGATGACCTCCACCGTGACTCCCGGAGGCGCGACCTTCGCGACGTGTTCGCGGAAAAGTCGGGCGATCGTCTTGTTGTCCTGATTGGGGACGAGCCGGAAGCTGACCTTCGCCCCCGCCACGCAGGGGAGGACGGTCTTGGGCCCCGGCCCCTGATAGCCGCCCCACATGCCGTTGGACGTCGCAGGTCGGCCGGGCCCATTTCCTCTCTAATGTGGTGTAGCCCGCCTCGCCTTCGAGGGAGGTCACGCCCAGGCCGGCCCGGAAGTCCTCCTCGGAGAACGGCAGCTTTGCGAACTCGTCGCGCTCCCACTGCTCCAGCGGGCGGACCTCGTCATAGAACCCGGCGATCTGGATCCTCCCGTCCGGCCCCTTGAGGCTGGCGAGGATCGTGGCCAGGGCGTTGAGCGGGTTGGCGACCGCCCCGCCGAACATCCCGGAATGGAGGTCGTTCTTCGCCCCCTTGACGATGATCTCGAAGTAGGCCAGCCCTTTGAGGCCGTAGGTGATCGCCGGCATGCCGGGGGCGAACTGGCTGGTGTCGGAGATGACCGCGTAGTCGCAGGCCAGCTTGTCGCGGTTGGCGGCGATGTAAGCTTCGAGACCCGCGCCGCCGACCTCCTCTTCCCCCTCGATCAGCACCTTGATGTTGATCGGCAGCGCGCCGGCCGTCTTGAGCCAGGCCTCCACCGCCTTGAGGTGGGTGAACATCTGGCCCTTGTCGTCGGTGGCCCCGCGCGCATAGAGGTTGCCGTCGCGGACGGTCGGCTCGAACGGGGGCGACAGCCAGGGCCCGAGCGGCTCGGGGGGCTGGACGTCGTAGTGCCCATAGATGAGGAGGGTCGGCTTGCCGGGCGCGTTCAGGCTCTCGGCATAGACGAGGGGGTGCCCCGAGGTCTCGATGAGGTCGGCGTCGAGGCCACTGGCCCGGAGGTCGTCGCGGACGAACTCGGCCGCGCGACGGGTGTCGGGGTTGTGGTCCGGCTGGGCGCTGATGGACGGGATGCGGATGAGGGCCTTGAGCTGCTCCTCGAAGTCGGCCTTGTGGGCTTCGAGGTAAGCGTCCACCTTGTCGATCGCCATGACGTCGCGCGCCTCCGGACTCCGCGTGCACCCGGCGGGGCGGTCGGGCGTGGAATCCCCCCGCGCTCGGGCTCGAAGGTCCGCAGTATATCAGGTGAGGCGCCTCCCCACGACGGGCCGTCGGCGAAACCCTGTCGCGCCTCCCGAACAATCCGAACCGTCATTGCCATCAAAATAGGCAATCACGGCAAACTAGGGAGTCGCGAACTGCATGCACTGTTGGATTGAGTGAACAGGCGGGGTGTCGAGTGGGGGGGTCCGGCGTTTCCGGGCGCGGACTTTAGTACATTTTTCAAAGTTCGGGGGAAAAAAGTTCGTCCGCTTGGATCCGTGGGGACGTAAGAAAAATGTCTCAAGACGAGGAGATTCGCGGCCGAAAGAGGTGGATTCGTGACCGCCGAAGGGTCGTGGCACTCGGCTTGCAATGGTCTCAGCCGCTCAATGGATTCCGGGCCGTTCAAACCAATCAAGGACTGATTGTATCGCGTCGTGTTGGAATCGGTTCGCCTTCGGGACGCCCTTCAACTTGATTTGCATCACGGGCGGTTTTCAGCGCCACACGTGGTATATATACGAAGAACGGCATTGAAGCGGTGCCAACGGAAAGGCAGCCGTCCCCGGGGTGGGTTTCGACTCCCACGGGCGCGGTGTCGGGCGAGTCCCCTGGGGATGACTGGGTCTGGAGACGCCGATGTTTTCAGAACCGTCCGACGCGGTGGCCGAGATTTGGGGTCGAAACATTCCCAGAAATCGTCGCGGTAGGAGGGGTTGCTTTCCATGAGTTTCATCCAACGCTTCCTCGAGAGGGTGCTCCGCACCAACACGAGCCGTATGCCCCGCACAAGCTTTGACGAGTTGACCCAGGACCAGTTGGATGGCCACCTGCGTGTTGAACAGTATGGAAGCTTCCACCTGACCGACGCCGTCCGGCCGTCGTATGGCCTCGAGGTGATCCCTCGCGAGGGCTACCGGCGCGACGTGTACCGCGACCCCGAGTCCGGCAACACCATGCCGGTCCTCGCCGCGTCGGTCTCCAAGGAACGCCTGTTCGACGTGCTCATGGACCTCCTCACCCCGCTCGGCGAGACCGTCGACGTGGTCATGGAGTCCTCGCACGACAGCGAGCCGGGCGCCCACAGCGACATGTACCGCGAGCACATCGACACCGTCATCCTCAAGAGCACTCTCTACGACTACGAGACCCTGCTCCTGAACGACGGCTGCACCGGCCTGGCGGCATTGAACCCCAACGGCCCCATGGAAGTGCAGTTCGACGAGCACAAGCTGCTCTTCGTCTACGCCCACGACCTCGACCCCTTCGAGGAGGTGCTCCGCGACGCCGGCCTGAAGCGGGACGACTCCCTCAAGTTCATCTCCGAGGCCGAGCACCTGCACTCGACCGACGACGTCTACCGCGACCAGTTCGACGAGCTCCGCTACCGGCTGGGCATCGACGTCTGAGCCGGGCACCCGCCTCGCATCCGAGTCCGACCGCCTCCCGCCCCGCCTTCCATCCGAACGTCCGTCCGTTCGATTGCCATCATCCGCTCGAAGCCGCACCCTTCGACGACCGCATTGTCTGAGCGCAACCTCTGAGTCCGCACCCTGCGGGGCGGCACGATGGCGACATCGTGCCGCCCCGCTGCCGTTTATGTTCCATTTCCCCGATTTTGTCGCTCTACTAGGTAGGGACCGCCCCCGGGCTGTCCCCGGAGCACGTCGGCTCACGTTTCCCACCTTGGGATGGGATGGGCCGCGACCCCCTCTCCGCGGTCCGGACCAGGACAACTCCGCCGCAGACTCGCGCATTGACAGCCATCAGGAGCCGAACGATGAGCCGTTGGTCGAGAATCGGGACGCGGTCGCTCGCGTTCGCCGCCGCGTTGATGGTCGCCCCCGCCGCCATGGCCCAGTTCCCCCCCGACGGCCCCCCGCCCGGCGGCCCCGACGGCCCCCCGCCCGGCTTCGGCCAGGGGCGAGGCGAAGGCCGGGGCGGTCGCGGGTTCGGCGGTGAAGGCGGCCCCGGGGGACCCGGCGGACGCATGGGCGGGATGATGGGCATGATGCCCCCCAACCCGGTCGTCTCCGCGCTCGACACCGACGCCGACGGCACCATCTCCGAGAAGGAGCTGGCCGCCGCCGCGACCTCGCTCAAGACCCTCGACAAGAACAAGGACGGAAAGCTCACCCAGGACGAGCTCCGGCCCAACTTCGGCGGCATGCGCGGGCCCGGCGGGCCCGGCGGCAACAGCCAGGCCCTCGTGACCGACCTGGTCAATACCCTCCTCGCTTCCGACAAGGACAAGGACGGAAAGCTCAGCCGCGAGGAACTGCCCGCGCGTCAGAGGACCCTGATGGATCGCGCCGACACCAACAAGGACAAGTTCCTCGACAAGGCCGAGCTGACGCGATATGCCGAGAACCGGGTCCGCTCCCAGATGCAGAACCAGGGCGGATTCGGCGGCGGCGAGGGCGGACGCGGCGGCCGGGGCGGTCGCGGCGGATTCGGCGGCGGCGAGGGCTTCGGACCCCCTCCGGGCGGCGGCGAAGGCTTCGGACCGCCCCCCGGCGGCGGTCGCCCGCCCCGCCCCGATGGCCCGGACCAGGACTGAGCCGCTTGCCCTCCATCCGCCCGTGGAACCGTGCGCTGGGCGCGGGTCTCCAGACCCCGCCCCAGCCTCGATCGAAGGAAACCACCGAACCGGGTGTCCAGACCCATTTCCCACCGGAATCGGTCTGGAGACCGGGTTGGCTTCCTCAGCGCGGCGGATGTTGGGGCGGGGTCTGGAGACCCACGCCCAGCGGTGTTGAGCCCTGCCACGCGACAAGTTAGAGCGAGTGAGATCGACACGTTTCCAACTCCCCGGAGACCTCCGACCCGTGCGCAGCCGACTCCCGTTGCGGATCGCATCCGCCGCCCTGGGTGCGATCGCCCTGGTGCTCCCGACCGCCGCCAACGCCGACGGCGAGCATGCCTTCCATCACGAGAACGTGATGGGCACCTCCCTCGAAATCCGGGTGCGGGCCGGCTCCCCGGCCGCCGCCCGACGCGCGGAAGGCCGCATCCTCGCCGAGATCGACCGTCTCTCCGCCAT
>CBDIHP010000028.1:0-124462 GCA_965279195.1 Isosphaeraceae bacterium | reverse complement strand
AGGCTCTGGAAGACCTGCCGGCCGACGTGCCCCAGGCCGACCTCCGCCAGCCTCGCGTCGGCCTCGGCGGCGAGCTCGTCGGAGACGGGGTCGTAGAGCCCGAGGGTGCCGAACGCCCCGCTCTGCACGACCTGCCTGGCGGTCATCTCGGGGTCCGGCGAGAACTCCCCCTGCGGCTGCACGAGGCGTAAATCCTTGCGCAGTTCGTGCATCACGATGTCGCCGAAGGCCCCGCCGAGGACGCTGACGGATCCCTCGGACGCCCAGACGTATCCGGAGATGACCCGGGCGAGGGTGCTCTTGCCGCTGCCGTTGGGCCCGAGCACGGCCGCGACGGAGCCCTCTGGCACGGCCCAGTCGACCCCCTCCAGGATCCGTCGCTCGCCGCGCCTGACGCCTACGCCCCGGCAGGCGATCGCGAGGGCCTCTCCCATCGGCAGTCCTATGTTGTCTTGTATTTGCATGTCGGCAATTGTTGAATGGATTCCGTGATGGCCGTCCTGTCCGGCCGCAGGGTGGGAATTGTCGCGGATGGAACGGCGGTTGCGGAAGACCCGGCCGTCGGAAATCGTCGGACGCGCCGGCCTCTCCCCGGGTTCGCCGGGGGATCGGCCGACTCCACCTGGATTCGATCCGCCGAACGGGTTACAACACCTCGACCTCTCTCGCAGGCCGAAGGATGGATGGCCCCGGCGCGATCGCCCTTCCCCGCCCCGCCGCGATCGAAACCGATCCGTTCGCGGTCGACACGCCCAACCGCCCAGCCAAGGAGTGGAGATGCTCCGCCGCCGCCCATCGTCCGACGGATCCGGATCCGGCCGCGATCTCGATCGCCCGAACTTCCACGAGGCCCCCGGATCCTGGCAGGAGAGCTATGCCTGGCTCTCGCAGATGGGCTGGAACGTCGACGACCGGGCCGTCCGGCTCCCCAACGGCCAGCTCCACTGGACCGTGATCGGCACCGACGGCGACCGCTCGATCGAGGTCACCGCCCCCACCCGCACCCAGGCCTGGCTCCTCGCCCACCAGGAGGTCCGCCTGCCGATTCGACCCGGGGGCGAATACAACGCGCCCGCGAGCCTGAATTGAAAGCGGGCCCCACCTCCGCCGCGCCGTACGGCGTGACCGGGGGCGAAGGCGCTGGGCACGGGTCTCCAGACCCCGCCCCAACATCCGCCGCGCGGTACGCCCGAATCGGGTCTCCAGACCCATTCCGAAACGGCCCCGCGCGTCGGGGCATCGGATTTTCGGGTCGGGAGACCCGCGCCCAGCGAGGTGGGCGCCTTGCCCTTGGTGATGGGGTCATCGGAAAGCGGCAGCTCCGCTCCCGTACTCCAGAATTAGTAGGCCACGCCGGGGAGGCCGAGCAGGTCGCGGATCTGGTCGAGGGTGTCGCCCATGGCGATCACGCGGCGGTGGTTGGGGCCCTTGGCCTTGCCCTCGTTGGTGCGGTTGTAGCGCCTCAGGAGCCGCTGCCAGAGGATGTCGACGTCCTGGAACGACTCGGCCAGGACGGGCAACGGGGCCTTGCGCTGGATGGCCTGGCGGAAGGCCAGGGCGGCGTCGCGGAGCCGTTCGGCGTCGCTCACGAGATAGGGCCCCTGCCCCTTGGGCATCTTGCGGGCGTTGGGCAGGAAGCTCGCCATGAACTCGGCGATCTGGCCGTTGAGCGCGTCGGCCGGGCCGGTCACGGGGGGCAGCACGGCCACCGGCGGCAGCGTGACCAGCGGGCGGTCGGGCGGGACCGGCAGGCCGAGCTGACGGCGCAGGACCACGTCGTCGGCCACGAACCCCTGCCAGGCCCGGACGATCCTCGGCGGGACCTTGCCGCGCAGCCCGCGGAGCTCGCGCTCGGTGAGTTCGGTGGATGAGGCGACCTGCGAATAGAGCTGCGTGACGGCGTTCGGCGGCAGGTTGGGGCGGAGTCCGTCGTGGAACTGGTCGCAGGACCAGGCGAGGTTCGTCGCGGCCTGGATGAGTCGGCCGTTGTCGGGCATGTCGCCGCGGCAGACGTTCAGCAGCGACTCCGCGCGGTCGTGCAGCGAATAGGCCAGGCGGCGGGTCTCCTGGAAGCCCGACCCGGGCTGGCTCGGGCCCGGCGGCACGACGACCGGCGGGGGGACGTTCAGCTCCAGGGCCTGGTGGATCTGGGCGTCGATCGCGTTGACCCTGGCCATCGACGCGAGCACGGCCTGGGTGGGATTCCGGCGGTTGAGCGAGCCTTCCAGGTGGTGCCAGGCGCGGTCGGCCTGCGAGTACGCCGCGCGGGCCTGATTGCGGTCGCCCCGGTTGTGGAGGACCTCGTGGGCCTCGTCGATGGCCTCGGCCAGCTCGCGGCAGTCGGCCAGGAGGTGCTGGCCCCAGGGCTGGCGGCCGTAGTCGGAGTTGATGTCCTCGGCGAGCCGCCTCACGGCGTCGGCCGCGTCGTGCGTGAGCTTGTTGAAATCGACATTCGGACCGGCGCCGGGGCCCGGGTTGGGATTGGTGATGACGACCCCCACCGCCCTCTGGAACTGGGCGTCGAGGGCGTCGACCTTCCGGACGGCGGCGTCGACCCTCGGCGGGCAGGCGCCACGGGGATAGAGACGCCAGCGCAGCTCGGTCCAGCTCCGGCGGAGGTTCACGAACGTCGCCTGGACCTGCGGCAGCGGCGCGCCGTTGCGGATGTCACGCCTCATGCCGTCGTAACCGTCCGCGAGCTGGGCCGCGTGGCCGAACTCGCCGTTGGGCCGGGAGGCATTCGGCACCTGGTCGCGGACGGCATCGCGGACATCCTTCATCGCGTCCGACAGCCGCTCCGCCAGGTCCCCGAGCGCCCTCGGCCCTTGCTGCGCCCGGGCCTGGGGCGTGAGACAGAGGAGGGACAGGACGAGGGCGGCGGGCAGACGCATGGACATGAACCTCATCGGATGAGAGGGGATGATCGTGACGCGTGCCGGGAACCGGTCGGAATCGCTGGGCGCGGGTCGGAAGGCGCTGGGCGCGGGTCTCCAGACCCCGCCCTTGCCCTGAGATAAGGTACCACAGGGGCGGGTCTCCTGACCCGAAAATCAAGTGCTCCGACGCGCGGGGCCTTTCCGGAACGGGTCTGGAGACCCGATTGGGTGGTTCGGCTTCTCAATGTTGGGGCGGGGTCGGGAGACCCGCGCCCAGCGCCTCCGACCCGATTGGGTGGTACCGCGCGCGAGTGTAGGGGCGAGGCGAAGCTGGGGGCGGGGTCGGGAGACCCGCGCCCGGCGCGGTGGCCTCAGGCGATGACGCTCTGCACCACCTTGCCCGCGACGTCGGTCAGGCGGAAGTCGCGGCCGTTGAAGCGGTAGGTCAGCTTCTCGTGGTTCAGGCCGAGGAGGTGCAGGATCGTGGCGTGGAGGTCGTTGATCGAGACGCGGTCGACGACGGACTTGAAGCCGACGTCGTCGGTGGCGCCGTGGCGGGCGCCCGGCTTCGTGCCGCCGCCGGCGAGCCAGGTGGTGAAGGCGTGCGGGTTGTGGTCGCGGCCCGTGCCCCCCTTCTGGACGATCGGCAGCCGCCCGAACTCGCCGTTGCAGACCACCAGGGTCGAGTCCCAGAGCCCTCGCGACTGGAGGTCGGTCAAGAGCGCGGCGATGGGTTGATCGGTCTCGAGCCCGAACCCGGAGTGGTTCTTGGCGATGTCGGTGTGGCCGTCCCAGCTCCGCTCGTTCTCCATGCCGCCGGAGTAGATCTGCACGAACCGCACGCCCCGCTCCACCAATCGCCGGGCCATCAGGGCCTGCTTGGCGAAGTGGGCACATTTGGGGTTGTCGATCCCGTAGAGTTTCTGGACCGACTTCGGCTCGCGGGTCACGTCGAAGGCCTCGGGCGCGGCGGTCTGCATGCGGTAGGCGAGCTCGTACGACTCGATCCGCGCGGCCAGGTCGGTCTCGCCCTGGTTCCTCGCCAGGTGCTTCTTGTTGAGGCGCTGGAGGAAATCCACCTGCGCCCGCTGGGCCTTGTCGGTGAGGCCGGGGTCGCGGTCGAGGTTGTTGATCGGGGCCCCCTGGATGTTCAGCGCGGTCCCCTGGTAGACCCCCGGCAGGAACCCCGCGCCCCAGTTCTGGGCGTGGCCCTTGGGGATCCCGCGCCCGAGGGTGTCGTACATCGCCACGAACGCCGGCAGGTTCTGGTTGTCGGTGCCGAGCCCGTACGTCACCCACGCCCCGACGCAGGGGAACCCCTGGCGGCTGAACCCGGTGTTGATCTCGAACAGGGCCGGGGAGTGATTATTCGTGTGCGTGTAACACGAATACATGAACGCGAGCTTGTCGACGTGCTTCGACAGGTTCGGGAAGATCTCCGAGACCCACGTCCCCGTCTGGCCGTGCTGCGCGAACTTGAACGGCGACTTCATCAGGGGGCCGACCTGCCCCGTGAAGAACCCCGTGTTCTTGTCGAACCCCGGCAGCTCCTGGCCGTCGCGCTTGGTCAGCTCGGGCTTGTAATCAAACGTATCCACCTGCGACGGCCCGCCGTTCAGGAACAGCCAGATGACCGACTTCGCCTTGCTCGGGAAGTGGCTGGGCTTGGACGCCAGCGGGTTGATCGCGCGGCCGCTGAGCCCCTCCCTGCCCGCCTGCCCGCCGTCGGCCTCGGCACCCGGCTCGGCCGCGAGCAACCCCTGCTGGTCGAGCATCGACGCCAGCGCCAGCAGGCCCGCCCCCGACCCCGTCTTCTGCAAGAACGCACGCCGGGAGCCCTGCGGCTCGGCCAGGAAGTGAGGCATGGGAGAAATCCTGAATAAAGAGGATTGAACCACAGAGACACAGAGGGCACGGAGAAGAGGATTCCGAGAGATTCTTCATCAAAAATCCCTTGTCTTTACTCTGTGTTCTCCGTGTCTCTGTGGTTCAATTGTTTTGTATTCAATTGATGTAAATGAACTCGTTGAGCCCCAGCAGCGCCTGGGCGAAGTCGGCCAGGGCAGGTTCCAGGTCGGGGCCGGGGTGGGCCTGGGCCTGGCGCAGGAGGAAGTCGAGCGAGGCCGTCAGCTCGTCGGCGTCGGGTTCGCGGCCGAGGGCGAGGCGGTAGGCCAGGCTCACGGCGCCGCTGGGCGATTCGGCTGCGACGGGCTTGAGCCGCTGCGCCAGGCCCCTGGCGTAGGACCGCACCTGCGGGTTGTTCAGGAGGGCCAACGCCTGGGGCGCGATGGTCGTTTCCGGGCGGCGGCCGACGCCGGTGTTGCCGTCGGGGGCGTCGAACAGCACGAGGATCGGGATCAGCTTGCTCCGCTTCATCGTGAAGTACACGCTGCGCCGCTTCATGGACTCGTCGAGCGAACCCGGCCCGTACATCGTCGGGTCCATCAGGCCCGAGACGCTGAGCATGGCGTCGCGGATCGCCTCGGCTTCGAGCCGGCGGCCCCGGTGCCGCCAGACGAGTTTCGCGTCCGGGTCGATCTTCGACCGTACTGCGTCGGCGGCCGAGGTCTGCGTGTAGGCCGACGACAGCAGGATCGACTTGTGCAGCGGCTTCAGGCGCCAGTTGTTGCGGATGAGTTCATTCGCGAGCCAGTCGAGCAGCTCGGGATGCGTGGGGGCCTCCCCCTGGCGGCCGAAGTCGCTGGGCGTGGCCACGATCCCCCGGCCGAAGTGGTGCTGCCAGAGCCGATTCGCAATCACGCGGGCCACCAGGGATCCCGCCCCTTCGTCGAGGTCGGTCATCCAGTGCGCCAGGGCCGTGCGGCGGTAGGACGTCCGCCAGCCCTTGGGGGGCTGGGCCTTCCAGTGCGACTCGGGGTCGGGGGCCCGGTTCAGGACGGTCAGGAACCCGGCGGGGGCGGGTGCGATCTTCTGCGCCAGGTCGCCGCGCTTGAGGAAATACGTCGGCTCGAAGAAGTCCGCCCCCTGCGTGTGCAGCCGCACGGCGGGCAGGCCTTCGGACGAGACGAGCACCTTCGCCAGCTTCGGCCTCGGCGCGTCCTTCGCGTGCGCGGTCACCGCGTCGTCGAGTTTCTTCCAGCCGTCGTCGAGCGTCCGGTAGAACCGGATCAGCTCGGCCTTCTCGGATGTGTTCAGGTCGGCATGCGGCTTCGCGACCAGCGACGCGATCTTCGTCGTCAGGCCCATCGGCGCGGAACGCCCGCCGAAGGCTAGGCCCGCTTCGGGCACGGAGGCGACCGACACGCGGAACCGCCCCAGGCTGTGGCTGGCGTTGTTGCTGAACGAGAGCGACAGCGTGAGCGTCGCCCCCTTCTCCATCTTGAGCGGCGTCTCCAGCGCGAAGATGGCCGCGTGGTCCTTGCCGAACTGCGGGTCGATGGCCCAGGCGGAGGTGCCGTCCTGGTCGAGCGCGGCGGCGATGGGGAGGCCCTTCTGTTCGAAGGTCGCGCGGGGCTTGATGAGCTTGAGGTCGACCGGCTTGGCGTCCTTCCTGGCGTCGATCGGCACGTACTTGAGCTTCACGTCCGAGAGCGCGAAGTTGCCGTTGGCCGCGCGGCCGGGGCCGCCCTTGACGAGGCTCGGGTGCGCCAGGGCTTCGAGCCGGACGGCGGTGATGGTGCCGAGGGGCGCGGGGGCGGTGAGGGTGTAGCCGTCGAGCGTGGCGTTGGGGCCGGTGGCCAGGTGCGAGCCGTCGTCGAGCGTCTCGAACTTCGCCCCGCCGCCCGACTTGAGCGACGACGGTTCGAGGACGTACCAGTCGGGCGTGGGCAGCTTGGGCTTCGACTTCAGCCAGGCTTCGAGCTTGCCAGGCAGGACGTCCGCCTCGTACTTCTCGCGGGCGTGCACCAGCGGCCTGTGGGCCGATTCGTAGGCGGCCTGGGCCTTCTTCGTGGCCTCGGGTTCGAGGTCGAGGTCGACCTCGCTGCGCACCGTGGTGGTGAAGTTCGCGACCATCCGGTAGTAGTCGCTGCTCAGGATCGGGTCGAATTTGTGATCGTGGCAGCGGGCGCAGCCGATCGTGAGCCCGAGCATCGACGTGCCGATGGTGCCGGCGATGTCGTCGAGTTCGTCGTAGCGCTCCTTCTCGGCGGTGTTGGCGGTGATCTGGGTGCTGTGCACGCCCGCCGCGAGGTATCCGGTGGCCATCAGGGCCAGCGGGTTCTCGGGCTCGATCTCGTCGCCGGCGAGCTGGAGCTGCACGAACCGGTCATAGGGCATGTCTTCATTCAATGCCCGGATGACGAAGTCGCGGAAGTGGAAGGCGGTGGCGCGGTCGTAGTCGTGCTCGAAGCCGTGGCTCTCGCCGAACCGGGCGAGGTCCAGCCAGTGCCGCGCCCAGCGCTCGCCGTATCGGGGGGAGGCGAGCAAACGATCAATCACCTTCGCATACGCCGCCTGGTCGTCGGCCCTGTCATCGAGGAATGCGTCGATCTCCCCGGGCGTCGGCGGCAGGCCGGTGAGGTCGAACGTCGCGCGGCGGATGAGCGTCAGCCGGTCGGCCCGGGGATTGGGCTCGATCTTGTTCGCCCGGAGTTTTTCCAGGAGGAACGCATCGATGGGCGAGCGTCCCCAGCCCTTCGGGTCATTCCCCTTCGGCGGGGGGACGTTCTTGAGGGTGCGGAAGGCCCAGTAGTCGCGATCGACGGGCGTGATGGCCTTCGCCGGTGCGCCGGTGACCCCTTGCTTGACGAGGGGCTCATCGTAGGGGGCCCCGGCGTCGATCCAGGCGGCGACCTTGTCGATGGCGTCCCTGGGGAGCTTCTTCGCCTTGTAGGGCATCCCCGGCTTGAGTTCGTGGGTGAGGTACTGCTGCAACCGGCTCTCGGTCGACTTGCCCACGACCACCGCCGGCCCGTCGCCGTGATCCTTGAGCAGGGCCTCGCGGCTGGTCAGGTCGAACTCGGCCTTGGTCGACTCCCCGCCGTGGCACTTGACGCAGTGCTCGCTGAGGATCGCGCGGACGCCCTTGTCTCCCTTGAACAGGGCGAGCCCTTTGGCCATCTGCGCGGCGTGGTCGGCCGAGATTTGGGGTTTCGGCTTCGGCGTGTCATCCGCGAGCGCGAGATGCGTGCAGGCCAGGAGGGCGACCGGCCAGGTGAGGGTCCGGGTCAGAACGCGGCGGGACCGCGACGAGTCGGGGCGCGACATCCGGGAGACTCCTCCGGGCGCAGGGGAATCGGCGTTCACGCGGAATTGTTGGAATTCTGCGGCAGCCGGGCAAGCTCGCACGGGCGGGCGGGAATGACGGAGGCGGTACCCTTGAGCATAAGCGGCCGCGCCCGGCCACGCAAGCGGAGCGAGAACCGAGGTCGGGTGGGGTGACGCCTCGCCTTCGGCTCGACGTCTTCACCCCACCCTACCTTTGACATACGATGGGGCGGACCTTTCTCCCCTCCTCGCGGAGTCCCCCCATGCCGCCGTTCCGCCGCCGCGACGTCCTCAAGAGCGTGCTCGCCTGGCCGATCGTGACGCGGCTCTGGCCGACCGGGCTGGTGACGGCGCAGGCCCCGGCGCCGGTGGCGACGGTCCCGGCGGCGGAGGCGTACAGGAAGGCGTTCGCCTGGTACGACGCGCTGAAGGAGGCCGATCGGGAACGGCTGCGCGACTGGCGCACGATGCCCCTCGGCCCGGACGCGGATGCGCTGATCGAATCGGCCCGGTCGGCCCTCGCGGCGTTCCATCAGGGGGCGTCGCAGAAGGTGTGCGACTGGGGGTTCGAGGTCGACCTGGACGTGATCGGGAAGATCATGCAGATGCCGCGGCTGCGGACCACAGATATCGCCCTGCTGCGGGCGCGGAGGTCGGCGGAGACGGGGTGCTTCGCGGAGGCGCTCGACGACATCTTCGACGTCCTGGCCTATTCGAGGCATCAGGGAGCGACGGGGATCATCATCTGCGGTCTGTTCCAACTGTCGATGGAGACTCAGGCCGTCGACCTCCTGGCCGGCCACCTCTCACGGCTCCCCCGGCCGCTCCTGGCGACCCTCCCCGCCCGGATCGCCGCGCTGCCGCCCCTGACGGCCTGGATGACCGCGATGGACGCGGAACTCCGCTACATGAAGGCGTCGATGGTCAAGGAAAAGCCGGCGACCACCCCGAAGCAACTCGAAGACCTCGCGGTCCGGGTCCGCCGGATGATGGAGATCCTGGAACGGCCACCCGGCCAGGACCGTCAGGCCGACCTCGACGCCTGGCAGGCCCTGGCGCGTCGGGAAAACCCGGATGCGGCGGACGTCCTGGATGCCGTCCAGTCGGCCCGTGCTGCCTGGGAGCGTGCCCAGGCCCGACGCGCGATGCTCGACGCCGCCATCGTCCGCCTCCGCGACGGTGAGGCGGCGTTCCTCGCCATCCGCGACCCCTACGGTTCCGGCCCTTTCGCCTGCGAACCCCTCGGCCCGGGCTTCGTGCTCCGCTCCGCCCTGCCGCAACTGGAGCACATGAAGCACCTGAAGAACGAGCTGCAGGTCGGCTCCGTCGCCCCCCGTCCGGTCCGGTTGTAACGGCGATGCCTCGGCGGATGGGGCGGATTGTGTCTGTCCGGGGACAAAGTCGGGTGTAAATTTTCAGATGGTTGCGTTGACTTTTTGGATTTGGGGCTCTTTGGCAATTTGGGTCGTTTTGGTGCGGTTAGGGAGTGTTGATAGTTAAGGGTTGATGCGACAAGGGTTTCCGGCGAGTTGGGTTCGTTTCGCAATCCGAGGATTGGTGTAGGGACCGCTGCGACGCGTCTCCGCGCTGGGCGAGCATCTCCCGATGCCGCCCGACCGTAGATCGAAGGGGAGCCCCCCCGCGCTGGGCGAGCATCTCCCGATGCCGCCCGACCGATCGCCGAAGGGGACCAGCGAACCGGATCTCCCGATGCGGCGACGTTGGCCCTGGTCCACGGATCGGGAGATCCGGTTTCGCGGCAGGGCGCGTCATCGGTCGGGGCGGCATCGGGAGATGCTCGCCCAGCGCCTTCGATCCGGTTTCGCGGCAGGGCGCGTCATCGGTCGGGGCGGCATCGGGAGATGCTCGCCCAGCGCGGGGGAGATGCTCGCTCAGCGCGGGGGAGATGCTCGCCCAGCGCGGAGCTGCTCGCCCGGCGCGGGGGATGCGTTGTTGCCCGGCGCGGGGAGTGGAGGACGGATGGGCAAATGTGACCTACAGTGGTGAGGGGGATGCGGGTTTTGCGGGGCGGGCGGGAATGTTCGGCCCGGTGCGTAGCGGTTATGTTGATGGGTAAGCCCTGTCATGTCAGGGGGTTGCGTCGCGTTGGGTTCGTTTCGGATTGTCCGGAGACGGGGCGGCGAGGGCCGTCGGGGGGGATGGTTGAGGGGTGGACGGGGCGGGTATGATGACTGGAGGGGATGGCCGGCGGCACGACGGGGTGCATCTGCGAGGCCGGGGCTCTCCCTCGCCTCTCCCCTCCGACGCGCCTTGAGTCCCCCTCCATGACCGCGACGATCGTCTGCGATGCCCGAGGCCGGGTGGTCTCGGCCTGCCCGGAGGCGCACCGGCTGGGTGTGCCCGAGTGGGCCTGCCAGGACCCCCTGCGCGGCTGGCTGGGGGACGTCCATTCGCCCGCCCGCTGCCGCCTCAAGCTCAAGCTGCAGGGTCGCTTGCGCGCGTTCGACCTGGAGCGAGGCCCCCTGCTCGGCCCCGAGGGCAACCCCTCGGGCGCGATCCTCCGGGTCACCCCGGCGGCCGAGGCCCCGGCCGAGGTCTTCGGCCCGGCGGCCCGCGAGCTGTTCGACTCGGCCGACGTCATGGTCGGCATGGTCGAGGTCGAGGGGGACGACATCCGCCACCTGGCCGACAACGACGCCCTCGCCCGGTTCTTCGGCCGTTCCCCGCGCGACACGGCCGGCAAGCTCGCCAGCGAGCTCGGGGCCAGCCGCGAGCAGATCGACCTGTGGCTCGGCAAGTATCGCGAGGCCGTCGCCAGCGGCAAGCCCGTCGGCTTCGACTACCGCCACGTCGGCCCCGAGCGCGACGCCTGGCTGAAGGTGACCGTCAGCGCCGCGGCCAACGGCCGGTTCACGTACCTCGTCGAGGACCGCACGGCCGCCCGCGCCGCCGACGAGGCCCTGGCGGAGTTCAAGACCCAGGCGCGGAAGGTCGTGATGGCCGCCGCCAGGACCGAGCACGCGATCTCCCTGCTCGCCCCCTCCGGCCGGGTCGAGCAGGTCAACGAGTCGTTCACCCGGATCTTCGGCGTCTCGGCCGAGGAGGCTCGCGGGCGGGACTTCCTCGACCTGACCACCGGCCCGGAGACCGACCGCGAGGCGCTGGCCGCCATCCGCCGGGCGATCGAGGCCCAGGGCCAGTTCCGCGGCGAGCTGCTCAAGTACCGCAAGGACGGCCGGCCGGTCTGGGTCGGGATCAACTTCGACCCGGTCGTGGACGAGGGGCAGTTCCAGGGCTTCGGGGTGCTGGAGCAGGACCTCACCGCGCGGAAGGAGGCCGACCGCCGGGCCGAGGCCGACCGCGAGCGGCTGCGTCAGAGCGAGGAGCGGTTCCGGTCGGCCTTCGAGCACTCCGCCATCGGCATCGCGATCGTCGACCACCGGGGCAAGTTCCTGCGGGTGAACCCGGCCTTCTGCCAGATGCTCGGCTACTCCGAGGCCGAGTTCCTGGACGAGACCTACCAGGAGCTGACCCACCCCGAGGACCTGCCCGAGAGCCAGGCGCGGGTCCGGAGGATGCTCGACCGGGAATTCGACTGGTTCCAGCAGGAGAAGCGCTACCTGCACAAGGCTGGCCACGTCGTCTGGGCCCGCCTGAGCGTGTCGCTGGTCCGCAAGCCCGACGGCTCGCCGGACTACTTCGTGTCGCTGGTCGAGGACATCACCCGGAGCCGCCAGGCCGAGATCGAGCGGGACGAGAGCCGCCGGCTGTTCTGGAGCATCGCCGAGGCCACGCCGGACGTCCTCTACGTCTTCGACCAGATCGACGACCACCTGGTCTACGCCAACGCGGCCGTGGAGCGGGTGCTGGGATATTCGATCGACGAGTTCCGGACGCTCAAGAGCGTCGATCTGATGGGCCTGGTCCATCCCGACGACCTGGCCGGGGTGATCGAGAAGAGCCGCGACTTCGGCCTGGACGTCGAGGCGGGCCGGATCGTGCCTGTCGAGGGGGCGATCCTCGAGAACGAGTACCGCTTCCGGCGCAAGGACGGCGGCTACCGCTGGCTCTGGAACCGCCAGATGGTCTTCAGCCGCGACCCCGACGGCCGGGTCCGGCGGATGATCGGCATCTCGCGCGACGTGACCGAGGCCAAGGCCGCGGCCGAGGAACTCAGGCGCCAGACGCAGGTGCTCCAGATCACCCTGGACAACATGGCCGACTCGGTGGTGATGATCGACCGCGAGGGGCAGTTCGTGGTCTTCAACCCGGCGGCCGAGCGGACCCTGGGGGTCGGCCGCTACGACGGCGACCCCGACGAGTGGACCGAGCACTACGGCCTGTTCCTGCCCGACCGCGTCACCCCGTTCCCCCAGGAGCAGATGCCGCTCTGGCGGGCCCTCCAGGGCGAGATGGCGAGCGAGGTCGCGATGTTCGTCAAGAACCCCTCGCGCCCCGAAGGGCTGGACATCGAGGTCAACGCCTCGCCGATCCGGGGCGCCGACGACCACATCTGCTGGGCCATCGCCGTCTTCCACGACGTCACCGAGCGCCGGCAGAAGGAGGCCGAGGCCCTCCGCCAGCGCCACATGCTCTCCGAGAGCATCGCCAACGCCCCCATCGCCATCGCCATGTTCGACCGGGAGATGCGCTACATCGCCTACTCCCGACGCTGGCTGTCCGATTACGACCTGGGCGAGCGCGACCTCGTCGGCCTGTCGCACTACGACGTCTTCCCCGACATCCCCGGGGAATGGCGCGAGATCCACCGGCTCTGCCTCCAGGGGGACGTCCACTCGCGCGACGAGGAGGTGTTCCCCCGCGCCAGCGGCGAGGTCTTCCACCTCCGCTGGGCCATCCACCCCTGGCGCGACCCCGAGTGCCAGATCGGCGGCCTGATCATGGTCACCGACCGCATCGACGACCTCGTCGAGGCCCGCGAGCAGGCCCTCGAAGCCTCAAGGCTCAAGTCCGCCTTCCTCGCCAACATGAGCCACGAGATCCGGACGCCCATGAACGGCGTCATCGGCATGAGCAGCCTGCTCCTGGACACCCCCCTCAACGCCCTCCAGCGCGACTACGCCCGGACCATCCGCGAGAGCGGGATGGCGCTCCTGAAGATCATCAGCGACATCCTCGATTACTCCAAGATCGAGGCGGGCAAGATGACCATCGAGGCCCTGGACTTCAACCTCCGGTCGGTCGTCGGCGACGTCGTCGACCTGCTCACGCCCGAGGCCCGGGCCAAGGAACTCGTCATCGAGGCCGCCTACCCCGCCGGCCAGCCCGAGTGGTTCCAGGGGGACTCGGCGCGGATCCGGCAGGTCCTGACGAACCTCCTGGGCAACGCCATCAAGTTCACCAGCGCCGGCAGGGTCGGCATCCGCGCGGCCGTCGAGCCCGAGATCCCCGGGGCCGCCGCCCGGCTCGTCGTGCTCAGCGTCTTCGACACCGGCATCGGCATCAGCCCCGACCGCCACCGGGCCATCTTCGAGTCGTTCGTCCAGGCCGACAACTCGACCTCCCGGCTCTACGGCGGCACCGGCCTCGGCCTGGCCATCTGCCGCAGCCTCGTCGAACTGATGGGGGGCTCCGTCGCCGTCGAGAGCGAGATGGGGCGCGGCAGCACCTTCCACGTCCGCCTCCCCCTGGTCCCGCGCGCCGTCAGCGGCGCCGACGCCACCCTCGCCCCGGCGTCCCTCCGCGGCCGCCGGATCCTCGCCGTCGAGCCCGACGAGCGGTCGAGGCGGCGGATCCGGCAATCCTACGAGTCGTGGGGCGTCGAGGTCCTCGCCGTGGGGTCGCCGTCCGAGGCCGCCGAGCTCTGCCAGAGGCGCGGGCTGCTCCACCTCATCGTCCTGGGCGACGGCCTCGGGGACGCCGAGGTCGCCGCCTTCCTCCAGCTCCGCCGCCGGCCGACCCCCGTCCTGCGGATCCTCCCCGACGGCGACCACGCCGGCCCGGGGGAGACGCCCTCGGGCGTCGCGGCCACCCTGGCCCGGCCGTATCAGGAGTGGACCTTCCTGCGCACCTCCGCCGACCTCATCGCCCAGGCCCCGGCCGACTCGGTCATGGCCGAGGGGGAACTCCGGGGGCTCCGCGTCCTCCTCGTCGAGGACGTGCCCACCAACCGCCGCGTGGCGCTCCAGATCCTCTCCCGGCTCGGCTGCGAGGCCGACTCCGCCACCCAGGGCGCCGAGGCGGTCGAGATGTCCCAGACGTTCCGATATGACCTCATCCTCATGGACCTGGCCATGCCCGTGATGGACGGCTACCAGGCCACGAGGGAGATCCGCCGGATCGAGGCGAGGCACGGCAACGGCCGCCGGATCCCGATCATCGCCATGACCGCCCACGCCATGCAGGGCGACCGCGAGCGCTGCCTGGAGGTGGGCATGGACGACTACCTCACCAAGCCGATCCTGCCCGCGACCGTCGCCGCGACCCTCAAGCGCTGGGCCCCCGCGCGGGCGTTCGGCGGGCCGCCCGAGACCGACATGGACGCGGTCGTCCTGGATACCTCCGAGTTCTCCCTCCGGGCCGTCGAGATGTCCAGCGAGTACGACCTCGCCCCGGCCGTCGGCGACCGGCCCGCCCCGGCCCTTCCTCCCAAACCGGTGCCCGCCATGTCACGACCCGCCTCCCCGCCCATCCGCGGCGACCACGCGTCGGACCCCGCCCCGCCCGTCCCCTCGCCCCCCGCCCTCGCCGGCCCGGTGCTCGACCAGGGCCGCCTCCGCGAGATCAGCGACGGCGACGGCGAACTGGAACTCGTCCTCCTGAACCTGCTCCGCGACGACGCCCCCAAGCACCTGGAATCCCTCCGCGCGGCCTTCGCCGCCGGGGACGCCGACGCCGTCGCCCGCGCCGCCCACGCCATCCTCGGATCCTGCCGCAACCTGGGCGCGGAGGACCTCGGCCTGAACGCCCGCGACGTCGAGCACCACATCCGCGCCGGCCAGCCCCTCGCCCCCGGCCTCATCGACCCCATCCTCGCCGCCTGGACACGCCTGGAACCCGTGCTGGCGGGGGAGATCGATAAAAGAGGTTAATATGTCGAAATGATTGTATATCGGTGGTCCGCTGTGATCCGGGGCCGGCCACGGGGCGACGGGCTGTGGCAGGGGCAAGAGTGGCTCTCCTCCTCCGCGTCCCCGGCGTCCTGGCGGTCCGATCCCCCCCTGGACTCAAGCCAGCAGCCCCTTCACCACCCTCCCATCCACATCCGTGAGCCGGAAGTCCCGGCCGGCGAAGCGGTAGGTGAGCTTCTCGTGGTCCACGCCCATCAGGTGCAGGATGGTCGCGTGGTAGTCATGCACATGAACGGGATCCTTGACGATCGAGGCCCCGTACTCGTCGGTCTCGCCGTGCGTGTGGCCCTTTCGGACGCCCGCGCCGGCGAGTAAACATGTGAACGCCTTCGCGAAGTGGTTCCGGCCCTTGCTGGCGGCGTTGTCGGTCCAGGGCGTGCGGCCGAACTCGGTGCAGATGGCCACCAGGATCGAGTCCAGCAGGCCCGTCCGCCTGAGGTCGGCCAGGAGGCCGGCGATCGCCCGGTCCACCCGCAGGGCCTTCGGCCGGTGGGCCTGCATGTCGCCGTGCGAGTCCCAGTTGTCCGATGATCCGGTGTCGATGAGTTCCACCACCCGGACGCCCCGCTCGACCAGCCGCCGGGCCGTCAAACACTGCGCGGCGAAGGACGAGGCGTCGCCGCGGGCCAGGCCGTAGAGCTTGAGGGTCGCGTCGGACTCCATGCTCAGGTCGAAGACCTCGGGCGCCTCACGCATCAACCCCTGCGCGGTCGAGAGCGAGTCGGTCCGTGCCCGCAGGTCGCCGTCGGCCGCCCGGTCCTTCGCATGCCGCTCGTTGACCTCCCTCAGCAGGGCCCGCTCCAGCTCGGCGAGCGAGCCGGTCCTCGACGGAGACCTGAGGTCGGGGATCGGCTCCTTGCCGGGGAGGATCCGCACGCCTTGATGGATCGGCGGCAGGAACGACGCGTCCCAGACCTGCGAGCCCGCATAGGGCAGATGCTCGCAGAGGACCATGTAGGAGGGCAGGCTGGCGTTGAACGTCCCGAGCCCGTGGCTGAGCCAGGCCCCGATGCTCGGCAACGGCACCGTGGCCGAGCCGGTGTGCATGGCCAGGACGGCCTGGAAATGCTCGACGATGTCGGTGTGCAGGCTGCGGATCACGCAGAGTTCGTCGGCCACCGTCCCGAGGTTCGGGAACAGCTCGCTGATCGCCAGGCCCGACCGGCCGCACCGCCTGAAGTCGAACGGCGAGCCCATCAAGGGTTGCTGCCCCACGTCCCGCAAGCTGGGCGCGGAAACCACCTTGCCGTGGTGCTCGCGGAGCTTCGGCTTGGGGTCGAATGTATCGACATGCGAGAACCCGCCCGTGAGGAACACGAACAGGAGTTGCTTCGCCCTCGGCGCGAAGTCCGTCTTCCGGGGCGGCAGCACCCCGTCCCCCGCCCCCATCATCGCCAGCACCGCCGGCATGGCCAGGAACTCGCGACGCTTCATGGGGCCTCCTGGGACTGGAATTGAACCGCAAAGACGCGAAGGACGCAAAGGTTTTAACATCATGGAATTCTTGTCTTTCCTCCGCGATCTTTGCGTCTTTGCGGTTCGATCTCCCTACTTCTTGATCAGCCAGACTTCCGCCACCTGGTTGCCCCGGCCGTTGCCGCCGCGGCCGGACTCGGCGGTCCAGGTGAGGGTGAGCTTGCCGTCGGCCGTGGCGGCGGCGGGGATGGGGAACTCGAACGGAACCGGCGGCTCGGGCTTGGGCATCAGGCCGTGGACCTCGGTGCCCTCGGCATCGAGCCTGACCCGGATCGGCATGTTGTCGCCGGCGTAGACGACCTTGACCTTGTAGGCCGCCTTCGGATCCAGGTCCTCATACTTGAGCACGATCGGCGCCTCGTGCAACGCCTGGATCGCCTGCCGCCAGGCCATCGGCCAGCGCGGGCGGATGGTGTAGCTCAGGTACGGCGAGCGGCGGAAATCGGGGTCAGATGCGTAGACCGAGCCCGGGGGCGTCTGGAGGTGCGGCTGGTTGGTGAGGTCGCCGAGGTCGTCGTAGAACCCGCCGGGGCCCGGGTCGGCCCGGTTCAGCAGGGCGTCGATCGCGGCGAGCCGCTCCTCCTCCTTGCCGAGCTTGCGGACGGCCTCGAACTGGTCGGTGAGCCAAAGCCGGTCGTTGAGCGGCAGGTCCATCGTGTCCAGGCTCGTGCCTCGCCCCAGGGCCACCGCCTGATATTTGGAGACGCTCAACTGAAGATGGATGCTCTGGAAGAGCGCCTCGGCGACCTCCAGCATCCGCGCCCGCTTGTCGACCGCCACGGGCGAGGTGACCGACCGGTTCAGGATCGCCTCCGCCTTCGCCATCGCCGGGATCGCGCCGACCGTCGGGGCCAGCTTCAGGGCGTCCCGCGCCTCGGCTTCGAGGGCCGTCTCGTTGATGAGCCGGTCGCGGACGAACGAATCGAAGTCGGCCCGATAGAGCGCGAGCTGGAACCGCCAGTTCCGCCTGAGCCCCGGGCCTGCGGCCTTCTCGATGTCGCGGAACTGCCGGTAGGTCGTGTCCACCTCCTTGTTCGTCAGCAAGGGCCCCCGCCAGTTGCGCTCCAGGGCCATGAGCCCCTGCGCGACGCCCTCGACGGCCTCCTCACCCATGTAATAGCGGGCATATTCTCGCAGGATGGTGATGGCGGGCGTCTCGGGATCCCAGCCCAGGGCGCTCCAGATGACCTTGTTGACGTCGTCGTGGCAGCCCTCGGAGTAGGTGATGTAGCCGACGGTGTCCGGCAGGGCCGACCGGAAGATGGCCGTCTGGTCGACCGGCCGGGGGTTGGCGATCTCGCGGTCCTGCGTCACCGCGTAGGCCACGTCCCACTCGGGCACCGGGTACTGGCACTTGAGCGTGTGGGTGATGTCGGGATAGTTGCGGATCGGGTACCGCTTCGGCAAGGCCTTGCGGAGCTGGTCCAGCGGCATCCGCACCTGCGGCCCGAAGACCACGCCTTCGAGCCACTCGGGCTCGGCCTTCATGATCTCCAGGTACTCATCCATCCAGGGCTTCGTGAACCCCTGCGGCGACATCCACATCTTCGCATTCGGATGGAGTTTCTTGATCGACGCCGCCTGCTTCTCCAGCATCGGCATCAGGTATTTCGGCTGCGTGTGGCCGGGGTCGCCGCCGGGGACGAAGATATGATCGACCTTCGGCAGGTGCTTGAGGACGTCGGCCCACTCCTTGATCGCGCGGTCGACCGTCGCCGGGTTCTCGTAGTCCGGGTCCATCGCCGGGTACCAGATCCAGAGGTCGAGCCCGTAATCCTTCGCGAGCTGGGACATCTTGATCATCATGTCCAGCGGCGGCCGGGGGAAATGCGGGCTGTCGGCCTCGTCGTCGGACCTCGGCGGGATCAGCTCCACGGCGTTCAGGCCGAAGACGATCAGTTCGCGGTAATATTGCTCCCATTGATCAATGTCCCAGCCATCATACGAGTTCGTCTTGGGCCGGTAGCCGAGCTGGTGGCCGCGGATCGCCATCTTGGGCGCGGTGCTGAGGGCGAAATCCGCCGGCACGGCGACCTTCCCTCGGGTCATTCGCAGTTCGCGCAGGAGCCGCCCGACGCCGAACAGGACGCCCCTGGTGTCGTTCCCCACCACCAGCACGCCCGGGGCACTTGCATCGACCTTGATGCGAAAGCCCTCGGCGCCCTTGGCGGCGTCGAGCCCCTTGAGGCGGTCGTCGAGCCCGGCGAGCTGGCCCTGGCGTGCGACGGCGATCACCGGGCGGCCCTCGATGCCGGTCCATGCCGACTTGACCTCGAACCGCACGCCCGACCGCTTCTCGACCTCCTCCACGAGCATCCGGACGGCCTTCGCCTCGGGGCCGCTGGCCTTCTCGGGCGCGACCACGACCGCGCGTGTGAGGTCGACCATACCGGTCGCGGCGATGGCCCGGCCCTGCCCCGCGGACAGGAGGATTGCGAGGGACCCGAGCGCGGACCATCGCCCACGTTGCAGCCTTGTCATCGTCGCGACCTTTCGTGCGGACCCCGTTGTCTGGAGGCGGGAAGGACGCCAGCCAGGCTATCGCCACGGGAGGCCGATCGCAAGGTTCGACGCGGCGGGCTTTCGCGGCGCGTGCGAATCTGGTGCAATGGGACGCGGCGGATCGATCGTGTTGATGGGCTTTGATGCGTCGAGGGGTCGCCCCGGGATTCGTGCGCGATGATCGTGCTCCAAGCGTCGGCCTGGGACGGCCGGCTCGTGGTCTGGGGGGAGTCCCCGTTGGATCGTGATCGGCCGGCCCCGCCGTCGGTGTTCCAGTCCGTGCCGATCTCGCCGTTCGACCCCGGCCGCGCCGCCCTCGCGGAGACGCTCGGCCGGGTGGGCGGCGACCTGGCGGTGACGCCGGCCGAACTTGAGGATTGGGTCGTCTGGATGCCCTCGACCAAGGGGGCCCCGATCGCCTCGACCCCCCTCGTGGCCGACCCGCCCATGGGCAACCGCGCGATCCGCGTCGGCTCCTACCGCGTGACCGGCCTGGCCCTGAGCGAGCCCCGGACGCTGTCGCTGCTGATGGCCGCGATGACCGATCAGGCCACGCTGGCGCAAGGGGTCGTGATCGGATCGACGCTCGCCTACTGGTCGCAGGTCGCCCGGTTCGTCGGCTCGATCGTGGCGCGTCAGGTGTATCTGCCGGGCCTGGAGCGTGAGCGGGAGCGTGAGCCCGTCCGGCCGCCGGCCTCTCCTCCTCCGTCTCGACGGGGCGGGCCGCCGCCGCAGGTGTTGCGGACGTTCGAGGCGCGCTGGACGCCCGTGCTGGCCGGGCCGGATGCCTCGCGGTTCGCCCAGCTCGGCCGGGTGATGCCGCACGCCGCCCGCGCGCTCGGGCCGGCCCGGGGGAGCTGGACCCCGCCGCAGACCCCCGCCGCCGAGGCCCTCCGGCCGGTCGTCGACCGGCTCGTCGACCACCTCGTGCGGTCGTCGCAGGGGACGACGCCGGTCGAGGCGCCCCCGGCCCGGGGGCGGCCGAAGAAGGCCCCGGCGCAGCCGACGTTCAACAGCCTGCACGATCAATGGTTGCATGCGCTGACGTCCGCCGATCCGAAAATCCAGGGGGAAGCGTCCGAGCTCGACCGCCTGGCGGATCAGATCCGCACCTGGCGGCGGCCGATCGACGTGTCCGCGCGGGCGCCCTATCGCCTCTGCTTCCGGCTGGAAGAGCCGGTCGACGAGGACCCGATCCGGACCATCAACGCCGCCTCGGTGGCGAGGGCCAATGGCGGGACGTGGACGGTCCGCTACCTGATCCAGTCGAACAGCGATCCGAGCCTGATCCGGCCGATCGAGGATGCCTGGACGGCGACCCGGGTGAAGGCGAAACCGGGCCGGAAGTCGGATGCGGAGGCCGGACCTCCCCTGCCCGGCCGCGAGGTGTTGCTGTCGGGCCTGGGCCAGGCGGCGGCCCTCTGCCCGAGGGTCGAGGCCAACCTCCGGACCGCGACCCCGACCGCGCACACGCTCGACGCCGCGGGTGCCGCCGAGTTCCTGAACAGGACGGCGGGCCTGCTGGAACAAGCCGGGTTCGGCGTGCTTTTCCCGGCGTGGTGGTCGCGCAAGGGGACCAAGCTCAAGCTCGGGGCGAGGGCGCTCATCAAGGCGCCCAGGCTCAAGGCGAAGGGCATCCTCGGGCTCGACCAGCTGCTCAACTTCGAGTGGCAGATCGCCCTCGGCGGCCAGACGTTGACATACAAGGAGTTGCAGGCGCTCGCACGCCTGAAGGTGCCGCTGGTGCAGATCCGCGGCCAGTGGGTGCAGCTCAGCCCGGAGGAGATCCGCCAGGCCCTGGCGTTCTGGGAGGCCAAGGCCAAGGGGAAGGTCGCCGGCCGCGAGGCGATCAGGATGGCGCTCGGGATGCTCGGGCAGACGACGCCGGAGGGCCTGGAGTTCGAGGGCGTCTCGGCCGACGGCTGGCTCGGGGAACTCATCGATCAGCTCACGGGCAAGTCCTCATACGACCTGCTGGAGGCGTCGGCGGGGTTCAGGGGGATGCTCCGGCCCTATCAGGCCCGGGGGTTCTCGTGGCTGGCCTTCCTGCGGCAATGGGGCTTCGGGGCCTGCCTGGCCGACGACATGGGCCTGGGCAAGACCGTGCAGACCCTCGCGCTCTTGCTCCGCGACTGGGAGACGCTGCCCGAGAAGGACCGCCGGCCGACGTTGCTCGTCTGCCCGATGTCGGTGGTGGGCAACTGGAAGAAAGAGGCCGAGAAGTTCGCCCCCGACCTGCCCGTGGCCGTGCACCACGGGCTGGAGCGGGTGAGGTCGAAGTCGGAGTTCAAGAAGCAGATGAAGGCGCAAGGGCTCGTGTTGACGAGCTACGCGTTATTGCATCGCGACGAGGAGTTGCTCGGCCAGATCGACTGGGCGGCCGTGGTTCTGGACGAGGCGCAGAACATCAAGAACCCGACCACGAGGCAGTCGCAGGCCGCCCGCAACCTGAGGTCGAGCGCGAAGGTCGCCCTGACCGGCACGCCGGTCGAGAATCACGTCGGCGACCTGTGGTCGATCATGGATTTCCTGAATCCCGGGCTGCTGGGCAATCAGGCCGAGTTCAAGCGGGCGTTCCACGTACCCATCCAGGTGCACAAGGATGAGCAGGCGGCGAGGAAGCTCCAGACGCTGACGTCGCCGTTCCTGCTCCGCCGGCTCAAGACCGACAAGTCGATCATCTCCGACCTGCCCCTCAAGAACGAGATGAAGGTCTATTGCAACCTCACGAAGGAACAGGCCACGCTCTACGAGGCGGTCGTCGAGGAGGCCAAGGACAAGCTCGAGAATGCCGAGGGCATCCAGTACAAGGGCGTCGTTCTGTCGCTCCTGGCCAGGCTCAAACAGGTGTGCAACCATCCGGCGCAATTCCTGGGCGACAACTCGGCCATCCCCGACCGCTCGGGCAAGCTGTCGCGGCTGACGGAGATGCTGGAGGAAGTGCTGGCCTCGGGCGAGCGGGCGCTGGTGTTCACGCAGTTCTCGGAGATGGGGGAGATCCTCCGCAAGCACCTGCAAGAGACATTCGGGCGTGAAGTGCTGTTCCTGCACGGGGGGACGCCGAAGGCGAGACGCGACGAGATGGTCGCGCGGTTCCAGGCGGCGGAGCCCGACGGGCCGAGGATCTTCCTGCTCACGGTCAAGGCCGGCGGCGTGGGGCTCACGCTCACGGCGGCGAACCACGTCTTCCACTACGACCGCTGGTGGAACCCCGCCGTCGAGAACCAGGCGACCGACCGCGCGTTCCGCATCGGGCAGACCAAGCCTGTTCAGGTGCACAAGTTCCTCTGCATGGGGACGCTCGAAGAGAAGATCGACGAGATGCTGGAGAGCAAGGCGAAGGTCGCCGGGCAGGTCGTGGGCAGCGGCGAGGACTGGCTGACGAAGCTCTCGGCGTCCGAGATCAAGGACGTGTTCAAGCTGCGCCGCGAGGCGTTCGAGGGGTGATCCGATGGCCTGGCACGACGACGACTGGCGGTACGGGCCGAAGAAGACCTCGAAGCCGATCGAGGCCCGGGGCGGGATCCGCGCGCAGTCGAAGCGCGGGGATTTCGGCGAGACCTGGTGGGCGAAGCGCTGGGTGATGTCGCTGGAGAGCTTCGAGATCGGGGCGAGGCTGGCGCGCGGGCGGTCCTACGCCCGCAAGGGGCAGGTGCTGTCGGTCCGGGTCATCAAGGGGTGGATCCACGCCAAGGTGCAGGGGTCGCGTTCGGACCCGTACGAGATCGCGGTGCAGGTGCGGACGCTCACGCCGGCCGAGTGGGACAAGGTGATCGAGGCGCTCTCGGGCCAGGCGCTCTACGTCGCGAAGCTGCTCGCGGGGGAGATGCCGCACGAGATTGAAGACGTGTTCAAGACGGCGGGCGTGCCCTTCTTCCCCGACCGCCTGGGCGACCTCTCGACCAAGTGCTCGTGCCCCGACTGGTCGAACCCCTGCAAGCACATCGCGGCCGTTCTGTACCTGCTCGGCGAGGAGTTCGACCGGGACCCGTTCCTCATCTTCCAGCTCCGCGGGCTGTCGCGCGACGAGCTGATGGCGAGGCTCGAAGGCCTGGCGCCGGCCGACGCGATCGAGCCGCCGGAGCCCCCGCCTCCCGAGCCGTTGAGCAGCGAACTGGGCCGGTACTGGGGCGTCGGCCAGGCCCCGGAACCGGCCGAGGGCGTGATCCTGCCCGAGACCGCCGCCGCCCTGCCCCGTCGCCTGGGCGGGTTCCCCTTCTGGCGGGGCGAGACGCCCTGGCTGGAGGCCATCGAGCCTCTCTACCGGGCGGCGACGGCGCGGGGGGTGAATTTGCTGGGGGAAAATGCGGAAAATTGAACCGCCAGGACGCCAAGGAGGCAAAGGAAGGAATGGAGTAGCGCTGGGCGCGGGTCTCCTGACCCCGCCCCTACCATCGCCGAGCCGTACAACGCGATCGGGTCTCCAGACCCGTCTGTTGCGGCCAATGGGGATGGGTCTGGAGACCCGGTTGGGTGGTCTCCTTCGATGGATGTTGGGGCGGGGTCGGGAGACCCGCGCCCAGCGCTGGTCGCTTTCGCGTTTGGATGATAGAGCGATTACTTTTATTCTATGTAGAGAAATTCATTCGCTGTCAGGATCACCCGGCAGAGGCTGGTCCAGGACTCGAGTTCGGCGTCGGGGTGGGCGAGTTGCTGGCGGTAGGCGGTGAGGTAGGCGGTGAATCGGGCGAGTTCGTCGGGCGTGGGGGGGCGGTTCCAGGCGAGGTTGAGGGCGAGGGTGAGGCGGTCGGTCGGAGACAGGGCGGCGGCGGTGAGGCGCTTCGCGAAGGCACGCGATTGCTCGGCGAGGTAAGGATTGTTCTGCAGGTACAGGGTCTGCAACGGGATGGTGGCGCTGGTGCGCGACTCGGTGGAGGTGTTCGGGTCGGGGCCGTCGAACAGCGAGAGGTAGGGGTGCCGCTGGAGGCGCTGGGTCATCAGGTAGACGCTTCGGTGATTGCTGGGATACACCGCCTTGAATGCGTTGTGCTGGGTGTAGGTGAAGTCGTGGATCGCCGGGAACGGGTGCGGGCCGGGGCGTCTGGGATCGAGGTTGCCGGAGGCGGATAGCCAGGCGTCGCGCAGGGATTCGGCGTCGAGGCGATGGCGGTCGAATTTCCAGTAGAGGGTGTTCGCGGGATCGATCGTCGATGGGTCGCCGGTCGAGCCGGGTGCGGCGGGGTTGCTGCCGAGCCGGTAGGCGTCGGAGGTGACGATCAGGCGGTGGAGGGCCTTGACGGACCAGCCGTTCTTGATGAATTCGGAGGCGAGGAAGTCGAGCAGTTCGGGGTGCGTCGGGGCTTCGGCGCGGGTGCCGAAGTTCGAAGGGGTGGCGACGAGCCCCTTGCCGAAGTGGTGCTTCCAGACCCGATTGGCGAACACGCGGGCTGTCAGCGGGTTGTCGGGCGAGGCGATCCAGCTCGCCAGTTCGAGCCGGCCGCTGGATTCGGCGGGCATGGCCGGAGGGCGGGCGCCCGCGAATGCCTTGATGACGCCCCGCCGGACGACCGGGCCGGGCTGGCCGGGGTCGCCCTTCTGATGGATCGCCACATCCACGGGTCTGGGCTTGTCCACGACGGCAAACGCCAGCGGGAGGTCGGGCGGGCCGCCGGCCTTGTTCCAGCGCTTCGCGCGATCCCTGATCGGGGCGAGCCTCGCGGCCTGGGCCTTCTTCGCCTTTTCGAGTTCGGCCTTCCCCTCGGGCGTCTTCGCCTCGGCCTTCGCGACGGCGGCCTTGCCCTCGGCCTCGGCCTCGGCGAGTTCGGCGAGGTTTTTGTCTCGAGTCTTGCGGTACTGCTCCATCAAGGGGGCGGCGATGCGGTCGGGTACGAGGGGGACGAAATGGGTGCGGTCGAGCTGCTTGGAGACGAATTCCTCGGACCCGGCGTAGGGGAACTGGGTGCTGGCGAAGACGCCGTAGAGGGCGTAGTAATCGGTCTGGGTGATGGGATCATATTTGTGGTCGTGGCAGCGTGCGCATCGCATCGTGAGGCCGAGGAGGGCGCGGCCGGTGGTGTCGACGGCGTCCTCCAGGGTCAGGTGCCAGAGTTCCTCGGGTCCGGTGGCGTAGCGTCGCGCGAGGGCCACGAACCCGGTGGCGGCGATCAGGCGGGCATATTCCCGGGCGTCGATCTTGCCGGCCGCGTCGGCCTTCTTCGCGAGGATGTCGCCGGCGAGCTGCTCGCGGACGAACCGATCGAAAGGGATGTCGGCGTTGAAGGCGTCGATGACGTAGTCGCGGTAGAGCCTGGCCTCGGGGACGGGGTAGTCGGCGTTGTCGCCGGCGGTGTCGGCGTAGCGGGCGACGTCGAGCCAGTGGCGTCCCCAGCGCTCGCCGTACTGGGGGCGATCGAGGAGGCGATCGACGAGATGTTCATACGCCTTCGGATCGTCGTCGGCGAGGAAGGTGTCGACCTCCCCCGGGGTGGGGGGCAGGCCGATGAGGTCGAAGGTGAGCCTGCGGATCAGGGTGCGGCGATCGGCCGGGGGGACGGCGGCGATCCCCCTGGCCTTGCGTGATTTGTCGAGGAACCGGTCCACGGGGTTGGGGGCGGTCCCGTCGGGGATGCCGGGTGGCTTGATCGGCTGGAAGGCCCAGTGCGGGCGTGCGTCGAAGCCCCTGACGGGTCCCTTCGCCCAGGGGGCCCCGTTGCGGACCCAGTCGGCGAAGGCGTCGGCGACGGGCTTGCCGAGGTCCTTGCCCGGGGGCATGGCGAGGTCGGGCTCGGCGTGGCGCAGGGCGAGCACGATCGGGCTGTCTTCGGGCTTGCCGGGGACGATCGCCGGCCCCCGGTCCCCCCCTTTGAGGAGGGCCTCGCGCGAGTCCACCCTCAATCCCGCCGAGGTCGTCTTGCCGCCGTGGCAGGGAAAGCAGGTGCCCGCGAGGACCGGCCGGATGGCGGTTTCGAAGGCGTCGTCGTCGTCCGCCCGCGCGGCTGGAGGGAGGATGAGGGTGAGGAATGCAAGGATGCACCCGGAGGTGTGTCGGCACAACAGCATGCGTGCGGGCATTGGTTGTGGGCTCCGGGGGTGGGTGCGGGGCGGGCGGAGTTTGAGGGTAATGCAAAGAGGCGTCAGAGGATAGGATTTTCTGGGGAGCGGAAGCGGAGCCGCCGCATTTCCCGATGGATGGCTGGTTGGTTGGGTGGTGCGGCAAGGAAAGAGGCCGCTCCGTTCCCGAACTCCAGGAGGGGGTGGAAGGTCGTGACACCCCTGGTCCGGATTTTCCGGGAAGAGGCGCGCGCTTGGGCGGCCGGGTGCCGTTGAATCCTGTGTCAGCGGGACCCGGGTCGGACGGACGACGGAGACCCGGGCTGACGGGACGGATGACCTGAACGCGGAGACCCCTCCCATGTACATCAGCCACCTTGAGATGGTTTACGAAGCCCAGCGGGCCCGGCAGCAGCGGGCGGCGATGGTCTGGCGAACAATCACGATGGTGGGTTCCTTGCTGTTCCTGGGGGTGGTCCTGGGCCTCCTGCTCTGCATCGGTGATCTCCTTCCGCAGTCGTGGAGCCAGTTCGGCGACCTCGTGCGGGACGGGATCCAGCGTGCCACCCTGCGGGGCTACCGGCTCTTCTCCGACATCCTCTCGGGCAGCCTGACCACGACCGACGGCATGATGCTGACCACGATCGCGGTGGTGGTCATCGGCGCGGCCCGCTCGGCCTTCAAGGCCTCGAAGATCTACGCCCTCTGACAGCCCGATGCCTTGATCTATCTCCTTGGAACGCTTGCACTTCCCGCCCGGCACTTCTGCGCCTGACTTATCTTCTCCTCAGACCATTCCGCCCGGCCTCGACGGGTCCCCCTGCGGACCCGTCCTGAACCGACTCGCCTCGCCAATCCGTCCGGCCCCGGCCGCGCCACCCGCCCCTTGCCTGGAAGGCTCCGAGGGGACGTCGGCCGGGGGCGTCGCCGACCCTGATGCTCGGCGCCCGGGACGACTCCGGATCGCTTGCAACTGCGATGTTGCATCCATCCGTGCCTGAACGCGGCCCCGCGGCGTCTCGCGGGCACCGTCGTCGACTTCGACCCAACGCATGAACCCATCGCTGCATGCAGCGAAACAGATCCCACCCAGGGGGGACCGATGAAGGTACGCATCCATCTCGAGAAGCTCGAAGGCAAGTCGCTGATGGCCTCGGGCGTGACGGCGGGGGCTGGCCGGCGGCGTCCTGGCGATCGTCGGGACGACCAATGCGGATAGCATCCGGATCAGCAACCCGGACAGCTCGACGGTGCGGGTCGAGGTCGCGGGCGACGCCGCCCCGCTGGACTTCGCGGCGACGAAGGTCCGCCAGCTCTTCGTCCTGGGCAACGCCGGCGACGACAGCCTGGTGAACCTGACGAACGTCAATGCGATCGTGGATGGAGGCTCGGGGAACGACTACATCCACTCGGGCACGACGCTGGGCAGCGGCGGCAACGACGCCCTCTCCGGCGGCGATGGCGACGACGTGATCTTCGACTCCGGCGGCACCAACCTGCTGATCGGCGGCGGAGGCAACGACAACATCTGGGGCTTCGGCTCCGACGTGATCACCTCGGGCGCCGGCGACGACACGGTCTACAACATCGTCGGGGCCAGCGGCCAGATCAACGGCGGGGCCGGCAAGGACCGGATCATCACCAACGGCAACTTCTCGGTCGTGCCCGACTCGGCCGATCGCCCGGCGGTGGTCTTCAAGACCCGGGGCAGCACGGTGGCGCTCGACAACGGCGTGCTCTACTTCGCCGGCGACGCCTCGAACAACGTGGTGGACATCCAGGACAACGGCAACGGCACGATCACCACGTTCTACACCGACGCCGGCGGCACCCGCACCGACACCTTCAACAAGGCCGACGTCACCCAGATGGCCGGCGTCCTCGGAAATGGCGACGACACGCTGACCAACGACACCAACATCGACGGCGTGTTCTATGGTGCTAGTGGCAACGACTTCCTCCAGGGGGGCGGCGGCCGCGACCTGCTCAAGGGGGGGGCCGGCGATGACGTGCTCCTCGGCCAGGGCGGCAACGACGACCTGACCGGCGACGGCGGCAACGACTACCTCGACGGCGGCTCGGGCGCCAACACCCTCCGCGCCGGCTTCGATGGCCTGGATACCGTGATCACCGGCTCGCTCGACCTGGTCGTCGGCGACCCCCTGCTCCTGATCGGCACGCCCAAGCGACGCGCGGGCAACCTCGTGGATTCGGGCGTGCTTGCCTCCTGATCCGTTAAATGTAAACCACCCGGGCCGGTCGGGGCTGACAGGGAGTCGCCCCCGGCCGGCCGAACCCGGGCGAATTCGGCCGGAACCGTGGCGGACCTCGCGGGTCGTCATGGCTCTCCTGTGACGCAGGATGATTTCGGACAACACGGGCGCGCTGGGCGCGATCCACACCGTTAACTCCCGTGGAATGGGCGAGACACCTCCCTCCGCGATGGACCGCACGACGGCTCGAAGACGAGAACCCCACGACGAACCCGCACCCGACGGCGTGCTGACAACCGGAGAGACACCGATGGATAGCTCCTATATCTTCCGCGGCGAGGTCCAGAGCGATCAGGGGACGGCCAATCCGGGCGTCGAGGCGGTCGCCGGCGACGGCGCGGACGCCTTCCTGATGGCCCCGCAGTCCGAGCTGGGCAAGATCGTCGAGCAGGTCCGCCGCGTCGCCGCCATGCCCACCACCATCCTCCTCGGCGGCGAGACCGGCACCGGCAAGACCCGGATGGCCAAGCTGATCCACGACCTCTCCCCCCGCAAGGACCTCCCCTTCCTGGTCGTCAACTGCGGCGCCCTGTCGTCCACCCTGATCGAGTCCGAGATGTTCGGGCACATCCGGGGGGCCTTCACCGGGGCCGACCGCGATCGCCTCGGCAAGTTCGAGGAGGTCGGCGGCGGCACCCTGCTGCTCGACGACATCGACGTCCTGCCGCTGGAGACCCAGGCCAAGCTGCTGCGGGTCGTCGAGGACCGGATGTTCGAGGCCGTCGGCTGCAACCGGACCCGCCCGCTGAACGCCCGGATCATCGTGGCGAGCAACCGCCCGCTGGAGGGCGAGGTCGCCGCCGGCCGGTTCCGCTCCGACCTCTACCACCGCCTCAACGTCGTGAGCTTCCAGCTCCCGCCGCTCCGCCACCGGCCCGAGTCGGTCGTGCCCCTGGCCGAGCACTACGCGGCCGAGTTCGCCGCCAAGAATGGCCGGCTCGCCCTGACCATCGCCCCCGACGCCGCCCGGGCCATGCGGGCCCACAGCTGGCCGGGGAACGTCCGCGAGCTGCGGAACGTGGTCGAGCGGGCCGTCGTCCTGGGCAACGGCCGCGAGATCGTCCTGGAGGACCTGCCCGAGCCGATCCGCCGGGTCGCCCTGCCGCCGACGATCCCCGCCCGCTACTACTCCTCCGACGGCCGCTCGTTCATCGCCTCGCTGGCCCACGCGACCCAGCCGCCGATGGCCGCGATGCCCTCGGCCGGGTTCGCCGCCACGCCCGCCACGCGGATCGCCCCGATGAGCGACGTCTCCCCCCGGTTCGACTGCGAAGGCGTCGGCAACGCCTCCTCGCTGGCCCGGGCCAAGAGCGAGGCCGAGGCCCTGCGGATCCTCCAGGCCCTCCAGAAGCACAACGACAACCGCCTCCGCGCCGCGATGGAGCTGGGCATCAGCCGCATGACCCTCTACAAGAAGATGGACAAGTACGGCATCCACCCCGCCCCCTCCCGCTTCGCCCGGATCACCAGCCGCCAGGCGATGCTCTGATCCCGACTCGATCCGATCCGCGACCGTCCACCCGACGCGGGGGCCCCACCGGCCCCCGCGTCCGCGTTTGCGCCCGCGCCGAAGGTATGGAGTGCGGAAGCTTGCTTCCGCTCTGTTCTCGCGGAGCTCGCTCCGCGCCCTCGATCCAAGCTTGCTGCTGTCGCCCGGATGTGGACGCCCCAACGAGGATCGAAGGGGGCCACCGGATCGGATCGCGCTGGGCGAGCATCTCCCGATGCCGCCCCACCGGAGATCGAAGGGGAACAGCGAACCGGATCTCCCGATCCGTCGACATCGGCCTATGGTCGGCGGATCGGGAGATCCGGTTTCGCGTTTGCGCGAGTCATCCGTGGGGGCGGCATCGGGAGATGCTCGCCCAGCGCGGACGTCATCTGGAGGGGCGGCATCGGCAGAGGCTCGACCGGCGCGGGGCCGATCGCGTCATGCATGAGGCGGCATTGTCCCGATCGAATTTGCCCACTCTGCCCAGACTCAACGACGCGACATCATCCGGGCAGGGGTGCATGGGTTTGCGCGATTTGCCGGGACTGGACACTAACACGTCGACCGAACACACCAGGTTTGATCCGGCCGGGTAACACTCCGCAAGAAATCGGGGCGAGGGGTGTTCAGGCGGGGGGCGGAGGGGTCACAACCTTGGTAGGAGGATCGTTCGTCCCTGCGCACGCGACGAAAGGACCACCGCGATGCTACACCGAAATCGGCCGGCCGGCCGACTCCTAGCGATGACCAAGCCGAAGGTCGAGACCCTCGAGCGCCGACGGGTGCCGAGCGGCGTCGGCCCGCGCGCCGCCATCGCGCCCCGGCCGACGGCGGCGGTGATCGTGTCGGGGACCGTCGCCGGCGCGCCGCACGATCCCTTCGTCTCCCAGGCGATGCCCGTCTCCGTCTCGCTCCCCGGGCACCTCGTCGAGGCCGACCGCCAGGCCCAGGCCCGCCTGCTGGAGCAGCGCGTGGCCAGCGCTTCGAAGGCCATCGCGGCCTTCGAAGGCGACTTCACCCGCCAGCTCCGGGCGAAGGGCATCAGCACCCGCCTGCCCAGCTTCCTCGACGGCCTGCTCAACTCCGACGCCCGCGACGCCTCGCCCGAGCCCGACGCCCGGCTCGTCGCCAGGGCCGGCACCGACACCGATCCGGGGGTCAAGATCCGGGCGAGCGTCGACGACACGCCCGCCCTGATGCCCCCCGCGGCGGCGCCCGCCGCCTCGCCCGCGACCCCCGCGAACCCATCCACCGACCCCTCGGCGTCGATCTCCAACATGGCCGCGTTCGGCACCTTCATGACCGGCCTGACCTGGACCGTCGGCTCGACCGTCGCCGCCGGGTCGGCCCTCCCCGCCGCCAACTTCGGCGCGTCGGCCTCGGCCGTCGTCGGGGCCTGGGGCGTCTTCGACCTCACCAACGCCCCCCTGCTCGACGCCGCGAAGGCCCCGCACCGCCTGGCCGCCACGATCCCCTCGCCCGCATCGGCCCCCGAGACCCAGGTCGCCCGGCCCGAGGCGGGCAGCCCCGACCCCGGCCTAGACGCCCACGCCGAGGTCGCCGCGGCCGCCGTCGTGCCCGACGTCCCCTGGAGCTTCGAATACGCCGATTCCAACGTCCCCGCCGCCTACGACCCGGCCTCCGGCCTGGCCTGGACGCAGGCGACCGCCTGGGACGACCTGTTCGACACCGCCGACGCGTCCTACGACCTCAGCGGCGAGGTCGGCCTGTTCGCATGGCTCGGCGCGGTCGTCGGCCTGACCGTCGCCACCGAGGCCGCCCGGCGCAAGCTGGGGCTGACGGGATCCAGCAGCCGGCTGCGGTCCAAGTCCCGATCGAAGTCACGCGCGAGGAAGCGGCGGCGTAAGGACCGTCGGATGATGGCGCCCCCGGCCTGGGCGGTCATCGACGACCTCCCCAACCCGTTCGTCGACCCGGGCCCGCCCCGCGGCCCCCACAAGGCCCCCCCGCGGTTCGCCCTCTTCGACGACGTCGGCCCCGAGATCCCGCCCCCCCACGTCCTCGACGCCGAACTCGGATCCGACTTCGAGATCGAGAGCCTCTCCGAGTTCGAGTTCGAACTCGGCCCGACCTCGCGACGATTCGAATATGAATATGACCTCTACCTCAGGCCGGTGGAGCCCGGTACATGACCTCCTCCGAGCCAATCCTGGAACGACTCCTCGATGGCCTCCAGCGCGGCGACGAGACGGCGGCGGCCCAGCTCTTCAATACCTATGAGCCGTACCTCCGCATGGTCGTCCGCCGGCAGCTCTCGGCCCCGCTCCGGTCGAAGTTCGACTCCGTGGACATCGTCCAGTCCGTCTGGGCCGACGTCCTCGACGGCTTCCGATCGGCGCGCTGGCAGTTCTCCGACGGCTCGCACCTCCAGGCGTTCCTGGTCCAGTCGGCCCGCAATCGCTTCATCGACCGCCTCCGCCAGCACCGCACGGCGCTGGAGCGCGAGCAGCCGATCACGGCGAATGACGGGTCCGACCGCCTCGACAGCCTCGCCTCCGGCGGCACCCGCCCGAGCGAGGAGGTCCGCGCCGACGAGCTCTGGGAGAAGATGCTCGACCTCTGCCCGCCGACGCATCATGAGCTGCTCAAGCTCAAGCGCCAGGGCCTGTCGCTGAACGAGATCGCCAACCAGACCGGCCTGCACCCGAGCAGCGTGAGGCGGATCCTCTATGACCTCGCCCGCAAGCTCGCCGAGCAGTCGCCCTGAATCGACCGCGTCCCGCCCACCGGCCCACTCCCGCCCCGTCGGATGGCGACGCCGCCACCGACCCCACGACGTCAAAGGTGATTCGTGCCGGCTTGGTCGCCTGGAACGCCCATGTCTGAGATTGTTGATCCGGGCGCGGAACACGACGCGATCCCCGTGTTCGATCCCTGGCCCGTGGTCGACCTCGGCCCCGACCAGGCCTCCGGATCCGGGTCGGGTTCGGCCGCCGGGCCGGATCTCCCCCCCGACTTCGACGACACCGACGACGTCACCATCTGCGGCGACGTCGGACTGGCCTGGTGCTGGGACCCGCCCCGCGACGAGTTCCCCCACGACTCCCGGTCGTCCGGCGACGTGCCCAGCCTGATCGACTCGGGCTCGTGCGACTCCATCACCCTGGCCCTCATCGCGCCGCCCCCCGCCCCCGTGCCGGCCGGGGCCAGGTCGCTGTCCAGCATCGCCGTCACGCCCACCCTCTCCGCGATCAGCCACCTCGACTCCGCCTCAGGCGAGTCCCGGCGCCGATCGGCCCGGCTGTCGCAGCTCTTCGGGGTCATCCGATCGGAGAGCACCTCCGCGTCGGTCTCGGTCTCGCTCCGCGACGACCAGGGCAACATCTTCTCGTCCGAGGAGCTGGAGCCGGTCCTCACCCCGGCCCCCGCGCCCCCGCCTGAGCCCGTCGCGGAGCACACCACCACGCGGTCGCAGTCGGAGTGGCTCACCTGGTCGATCGCCGCCCTCACGCCCACCGTCGGGCCCGAGGGGGTCGCCGACCTGCTCGCCGAGGCCATGTCCGACGCCTGGCTCCGGGGCGAACGCAGCCGCGCGGAGGACTGGCTCGAACGCGAGCCCATGCTCCGCCAGCACCCCCAGGCCGCCATCCGACTCATCTATGAAGAACTCTGCCTGCGTCGCGAGGACGGCGAGGCGCTCGACCACGCCGAGCTGGCGCGGCGGTTCCCCCAGTGGCGCGACGAGCTGGCCGCGCTCCTGGCCGTCGAGGGGCTCGTGCCCGAGGCCCAGCCGGTCACCTTCCCCGAGCTGGGCACCTCCATCGGCGACTTCCGGCTCGTGGCCGAACTCGGCCGCGGCGCGCTGGGGCGGGCGTTCCTGGCCGTCGAGACCACGCTGGCCGACCGCCAGGTCGTGGTCAAGCTCACCCCGCGCGACCATCACGTCGAGCACCTCTCGCTCGCCAGGCTCCAGCACACCAACATCGTCCCGCTCTACGGGGTCCGCGACTTCCCCGAGAAGGACCTCCGCGCCCTGCTGATGCCCTACCTCGGCGGGGCGTCGATGGAGCGGATCCTCCACATCCTCTCGGGCGTGCCGCACGAGAAGCGGACCGGCCTCAGCCTCCTCCGCGCCCTGGACGTCGTCCAGGCCGGCATCCTCATCGGCGGCGACCGCGACGCCGAGGCCAACAACGCCGGCCGCGCGGCCCGGTTCCGCAAGGTCCTCGCCGGGTACGACTACCCCGAGGCCATCGCGCTGATCGGCTCCTACCTGGCCGACGCCCTGCACTACGCCCACGAGCGCGGCCTGGTGCACATGGACGTCAAGCCCTCGAATGTGCTGATCGGCGACGACGGCCAGCCGTCCCTGCTCGACTTCCACCTCGCCCGCCCCCCCTACAACCTCGGCGACCCCCGCCCCGACATCCTCGGCGGCACGCCCGATTATATGTCCCCCGAACAGCGCGAGGCGCTGGCGGCCGTGCGCGAGGGCGTCGCGCCCCCCCGCGCGGTGGACGGCCGGTCGGACATCTACTCGCTGGCGATGGTCCTGCTCGAAGCCCTCGGCGGCCGGGGACACCCGCCCCTCGAAGCGGCCCGCACGATCCGAGACACCAATGAGCGCGTCAGCGTCGGCCTGGCCGACATCCTCGTCCGTTGCCTCGCCGAGGACCCCGAGGACCGCTACCCCGACGCCGCCTCGCTCGCCGAGGACCTCCGCGCCCACGTCCGCGGGCTCCCCCTCCGGGGCGTGACCAACCGCAGCGTGGCCGAGCGGTTCCAGAAGTGGCGGACCCGCCGGCAGCGGTCCACCGACCTCATCCTCCACTGGCTCCGGTTCCTGCTCGTCGTGACCGTGCTCGCCGGCATCCCCCTGGTCACCGTCCGCGTCCACGACGCCCGCAACTCCCTCGACGAGGCCAGGAAGCTCGCCGGCCGGGGCGAGCAACGCGAGGCCATCTCCGAATATGAGGGCGGCCTGAATTCCCTCGGCCCCCTCCCCTTCGGCCGGGGCATCCGCGCCGAGCTGGCCGACGGCAAGCACCTCTCGCGACTGGCCCAGTCCGTCGGCGAGTTCGCCGACCGCGCCCGGTTCCTCGCCGCCCGCCTCGAACCCTCGCCCGCACCCCTGCCCCTCGCCGCCGCCGCGTTCGACCAGGAGTTCAAGACCTTCTGGCAGAGCCGGTCGAAGCTCCGGATCGAACTCCTCCGGCGCGACGGGTCGGGCATCTACCAGGGCCTCCGGCGCGACATCCTCGACCTGGTCCTGATCGACGCCCAGGTCCGCCCCCGCCTGCTCGGCGACGACCCCGACGCGGGCAAGGTCGCCCGGGCGATCCTCGACGAGGCGACCGAGCTGCTGGGCGACGAGCCGGTGCTGCTGTCCCTGCGGGCGATCGTCGGCGGCGGACGCATCAACATCCTCCCGAGCCCCTCCGCGTGGGAGCTGACCGGGCACGGCCGGATCGCCTATCTCGCCGGCGACCTCGGCGCCGCCTCGGACGCCTTCGACCGTGCCATCACCCTCGCCCCCGACACCTTCTGGGCCCAGTTCTTCCAGGCCCAGGCCGCCCTCCGCCAGGACCAGCCCCCCCGCGCACTCGCCCACACCCGCGCCGCCCAGGCCCTCCGCCCCGGCTGCCCGGAGGTCATGGCCTTGCTGAAAAAGTTGGAGAATGGAACCCGGTAGGGTGTGGTGGCCGCGTCCTCGCGGCCTCCACACCGACACGCTGGGGTGTGTGTCGGATGCCATCGTCGGTGCGGAGCCTCGCGTCCCGTCGGTCCGCGAGGCACCACACCCTACGAAATCAAAGAATCAGCACTGATTTGCCATTCGCCGCCTCTTCGAGCAGCCCCTGGAGCTTGCTCGTGAAGTCCTCCACCTCGGGCAGCGTGCCTTCGAGGATCTGGGCGTTGGCCCAGAGCATCCAGCCGGTCTGGCGGATGAAGTCGGCGTGGGCGTCGTTGGTCGAGAGGCCGGCGAGCCGCTCGATCAGCGGGGCCTTGGGGTTCAGCTCCAGGATCCTCGCCGAAGGCGCGAAGTCCTGGTTGGACATCTTCATGAGTCGCTGCAACTGCGCGCTCATCCCCCCCTCGGCATTCACCAGCACGCAGGGCGAATCCGTCAGACGCTTCGAGACCCGGACGTCCTGAACCCGGGCGCCCAGCGCCTCGCGGAACAGCGAGATCACCCGCTCCAGCCCGGCCGGATTCTTCGACGCTTCGGATTCGGCCTTGCTTTCGTCTTCCGGCTTCGATTCGGCCCCATCCGTCGCCGCCCTGGTCCCCTCGGGGACCTCGACGTCGGCCGCGTCGATCGACAGGAGCGGATGGTCCTTATACTTCCCGAGGGCGGTCATCACGAACTCGTCGACCGGGTCGGTGAGATACAGCACCTCGATCCCCCGCTTGCGGAAGATCTCCAGGCTGGGGTTCTTCCTGAGCGTGGCCAGGTCGGGCCCGCCGAGGAAGTAGATCGCCTTCTGGCCCTCCACGAACCGGCTCGCATAATCATCCAGGCTTGTGAGCGCATCCGGATTCGTGAACGACGAGGTGAACCGCAGGAGCTTGGCGATCCGCTCTCGCTGGGGCGGGTCGAGCGCGACCCCTTCGCGGAGGATCGTGCCGAACTGCCTGAAGAATTCCAGGTATTTCTCGGCCGACTCCTCGGCCAGCTTGTCGAGCCGGTCGAGCACCTGCTTGACCAGCACCGTGCGGATCCGCCGGATGACGGCGTTGTCCTGCAGCGTCTCGCGCGAGACGTTCAAGGGGAGGTCTTCCGAGTCGACCAACCCATAAAGGAATCGGAGATACTCGGGCCGCAGCTCGCGGCAGTCGGACTGGACGAGCACCCGCTTGGCCAGCAGGTTCAGGCCGTGCTCGGTGCGGCCGAAGCCGAGCTTCTCGATGTTCGTCGTCGGGCAGTAGAGCAGCCCGCGGAACTGGATCGGCGAGTCGGCCGCCATGTGCAGGTGCCAGAGCGGCGACTCGTCGGCATGGTGGGTCAGATGCTGATAGAACTGGGTGTGCTGCTCGTCGGTGACCTGGTTCTTGGGCTCGACCCAGATCGGCTTCTGCGAATTGACCACCTCGTCGCCGACCTTGATCGGGTGCGGCACGAAGCTGGAGTAGCGCTTGACGGTCGAGGAGACCTTCCAGTCCTGGGCGAAATCCTTCGCCTCGTCCTTGAGATGCAGGCGGATCTCGGTCCCGCGCGGCAGTCCGTCGGCCTCGGTGACGGTGAACGCGCCCGAGCCGTCCGAGGCCCACTCCCAGCCCTGCTCCGACGCATAGCCCCGGGTCCGGACGCGGACGTTGTCCGCCAGCATGAACGCCGAGTAGAACCCGACGCCGAACTGGCCGATCAGCGACACATCGGCGGGCTTCGACGCGTCCTGCTTCTGCGACGCGAGCGTCTTGAGGAACTCCAGCGAGCCGCTGTGGGCGATCGTGCCGAGGTTCTTCACCACCTCGTCGTGCGTCATGCCGATGCCGTTGTCGCGGATGATCAACAGCGATTCATCCGGCTTCGCCTCGATCTGAATCTCCAGCGGGCGGTCGTCACGCCTGGATTCGTCCGTGAGCTGGACGTACCGCATCTTGTCGAGCGCGTCCGACGCGTTGGAGATCAGCTCGCGGAGCGCGATCTCCTTGCTCTGGTAGAGCGAATGCGACAGCAGGTGCAGGAGCTGCTTGATCTCGGCCTGGAACGAATACGACTCGGCCTTCGGGGTTTCCAACGTCTCGGCCATTCGATCGTCCTCGCCAAATTGGTCGGTCTGACGCAAGTGCATGGTTTATTAACGAATGCGAAAGTCAAGAGCAAATCCAGTGCCTTGATCCGCTCGAATTCGCTTGTCGCAGCACCATCATAGCTTACGGAAATCCGGCCTCCGCGAATTCGGCCCCGGCGGCTGCCACTTTGACGCCCCCGCCTGCCAGATGCCCCTGAGATTCTGGAACGTCTGGGCAAAATGGAACCAGGCTCTCGACTTGAGTGGATGCATGGATTATTGTGATCGGGAGACGGCAAGAGGCACCCGCGCGAACGGACACCGAGGATTGGGAGGGCGTCGCCATGCTGGACGGGATTCTGGGGTCGGGAACGCGTTTCCGGGCGGGCCGCAACCGCCGACGACCGGGGCCGGTCGAGCACCTGGAGCACAGGAAGGTGCCGGCGGTGATCGCCGGGCTGACGAAGGCCAACGCGATCGTCACGTTCGACTCCGCCAGGCCGGATCAGATCCTCAGCACCGTGCCCATCCAGGGCCTCCAGCCGAACGAGTCGATCGTCGGCATCGACGTCCGGCCCGGGAACAACACCCTGTACGGCCTCAGCAGCGCGGGGATCCTTTATCAAATCAACACTTCCGTCGGTTTCCTGAGCAACTCCGTCCGGCTGATCCCCGACGCGACCGACACGACGAGCCCCTTCTTCCGGCTCGAAGGCACGAAGTTCGCCATCGACTTCAACCCGGTGGCCGACCGCCTGCGGGTCGTCAGCGACGCCGGGCAGGACCTGAGGATCAACCCCGACACCGGCGCGGTCATCACCGACGCCGACCCCTTCTTCGCCGCCGGGGACCGGAACGTCGGGCTGACGCCGAAGGTTAACGCGATTGCCTATACGAGCAACGCCTCGAATGCCGGCGTGACCACGCTCCTCGGCCTGGATGCGAACGCGACCTATCCCGTGACCCTGCCCGACGGCACCCGGACGCTGGCCCCGTCGATCGTCCGCCAGGGGGGGATCGCAGGCAACCCGTCGCCCAACTTCGGCCAGTTGAGCACGCTGGCGGCCTTCGGGTTCCCCGGCGTGACCCTGCGGGGCCTCGACATCTCGGCCGGCAACCGGGGCTTCGCGGCCGTCAGCTTCGGCGGGGCGAACGCGAATGAGATCGACAGCCTCGACTCCGTGGATCCGACCCTGCTCACCGTGAGCACCCTCGGGACGATCGGCGCGGGCAACCTCGGCGTGATCGACATCGCCGCCCTCCCCTCGGTCAGCCTGACGACCTCGGTCGCGGCCGTGAACGAAGTCCCAGGCGGCTCGACCGTGACGCTCACGGTGACCCGATCCGACGACCCGAACCTGACGGGCGGCTCGCTCTCTGTCGACTACGCCACCATCGCCGGCTCCGCCCTGCCCGGCATCGACTATACGGCCGCCACCGGCACCCTCACCTTCGGGCCCGGCGTGACCTCGCAGACCATCACCATCGGCATCCTCCGCGACCGCCAGGGCGAGCCCGACGAATCCTTCGACGTCCTGCTCCGCAACCCCACCGGCGGGGCCGTACTGGGCGCCGACGTGTCTACGCGCGTTCGCATCAACGCGCATGACAACAGGCGGTTGAACGGGCCGGTCATCCAGGACGTGAGCTTCACCGGGCCGAGCGGGGCGATCAACGGCGTCCGCATCCAGTTCAATGCGGACCTCGATGTATCGCGGGCGGAAGATTTGTCCAACTACATCCTCCAGGGCACCCTCCCCGGCGGCCGGGCCGTTCGCATCCGGCTCGATTCCGCGTCCTACGACGCCGTCGGCCGCACGGTCACGCTCGACCCGGCCCAGGCCTTCGGTCAGGCGGCCTTCAAGCGGATCTCGCTGTCGGTCCGGGCGGGTTCGAGGAAGTCGCAGGTCGGGCTGACCGACGTCGCGGGGCTCTGGCTCGACGGCAACACCGACGGCAAGATGGGCGGCAACGCGAAGTTCACCTTCCAGACGGTCGCGGGCACCAGCGTGACCCTCAAGCAATACGGTTCGGTGACGCTCACCGCCGTGGGCGGCGGACGCATCGAGGGGAACGTGCTCGTCTCCGGCAAGATCCCCCGAGGCCCTCAGCTCTGGCTGGTCAACCCCACCCCGAACCGCACGGTCGTCCGGGCCGCCCCCGCCGGCAAGTCGCGCCGGATCGGTGTGAATATCAATGAATTTACCGGCCTGGATCAGTCCGACATCCGCCCGGTGACGAGCCTCCCGGGCGTCACCATCGGGCGGAAGACCTTCGGGCGATCCGCGACGGGGTTGAGCTCCTGACCACCTGGAGTGCGGAAGCTCGCCTCCGCCGGGTTTTCGCGGAGCTTGCTCCGCGTGCCGGATCGAAGCGATCGCTTCCGACTCGTCGCCTACTCTCGGGAGCAAGCTTCCGCTCTCCTTGGTGAGTCGTCACGCTTTCAAATGCAAAGATTCTAACCCTCTCAGATTGAAGTTATTGCGATACTTGGGCGCGGGCGATTCCGCGTCGTGGGCCAGGCTGGGGAACCGGGCGGCGAGGGTGCTGAAGACCACGCGGGCCTCCAGCCGGGCGAGCGGGGCGCCCAGGCAGTAGTGCGGGCCGAGGCCGAAGGCGGCGTGCTTGTGCTCCCCGCGCGAGAGGTTCAGCTTGTCGGGGTCGGGGAACGCCGCCGGGTCGCGGTTGGCCGCGCCCAGGACGACCATCAGGCTCTGACCCGGCTCGATCGCCTGGCCATTCAGCGTGGCGGCTTCCTTCGCGACCCGCGTCGTGAACTGCACCGGGCTGTCGTAGCGGAGCAACTCCTCGACCGCGTTGTCGAGCGCGTCGCCCGAATGGTTGGCGACCAGATATTCATACTGATCCCGATTGGACATCAAGGCATGGGTGCCGTTGCCGATCAGGTTCGTGGTCGTCTCGTGCCCGGCGTTGAGCAGGAGCACGGCGTTGGCGTAGAGCTCGGCCTCGGAGAGCTTGTCCCCCGCCTCCTCGGCGGCGGCCATCGCGCCCAGCAGGCTGCCCTCGGGGTGCGAGCTTCGGCCCTCGACGATCGATTGGAAGTAGTCGACCAGCTCGGAATACGCCGCCCCGGCGGATTCGAAGTCCTCCCTGGTCAGGGTCGCCTGGACGTTCACGATCTGGGTGATGGCGTCGGACCAGTGCTTGAACTTGCCCCGGTCCTCCTGGGGCACGCCGAGCATCGCGGCGATGACGAGCACGGGGAGCGGGTAGGCGAGGTCCTCCATCAGCTCCAGCTTCGAGCCCCGGCCGCGCTTCAGGCCCGCGTCGAGCAGTTGATCCACGGTCGCCTGGATCATCGGCCGCATGGCCTCGACCGACCTGGGCGTGAAGGCCTTGTTCACGAGCGAACGCAAACGGGTATGTTTGGGTGCGTCGTTGTGGATCATCGCGTCGCCCCGGAAGGCGAGCATCTTCTGCAGGCCCGGGCCGGGCTGGACCCCTTCGAGCATCCCGATCGGCGCACCGGGCGTGAACCGGACCGAGGAGTAGGTGCCCGGGTCGCGCAGGACGGTCGACACCTCCTCGAACCGCGTGAGCACCCAGCCGCCCAGCGCGTCGGCGAACGCGACGGGCTGGGTCTGCCGCATGGTGGCATAGACCGGGTACGGATTCGCCAGCATCTCGGGCCCGAAGAACTTCGACGCCATCGCACGCCCCCTCGATTTCAAAAATGGCGGAACAAACCCAATTCCCCGCCCGCCCCAGAGTATCCCCCCGGGCGGCGGATCTGCAACGCATCACGGGCTTCGAAATGTCGGAACAAAGCCAATGTTCAAGTTCTGTTCACTCCGCGTCGTCTTCGGTGATCCTGGCAGGCCACAGAAGAGGGCTTACGCCCCTCTGGAGTGCGGCCGTCCGGCTGCCGCGTTCTCACTCCGGACCGCCGAAACGAAGCCAATTCGGGCGTCGCCCTCCCGGACTTGACCAGACGAAGCCAATTGGCCCGTCCGGGAGGAGCGGCGGCCGGACGGCCGCACTCCCAAGGGCGGAGAATGATACGCGAGGCGCCGAGGAGATGGTGAGGGTTTCCTGGGAGATCGTGGCCGGCTGGCGCGATCCTGGGGGTTGCGGCGAAGATTCGGGCGGTGCGTGAGGGGGAGGTTGTGTACACTCGGGCTCCACGAGGATCGAGGGAGGGAGGCGCATATGTCCGTTGATCTGGTAGAGCAGCCCAGGCCCAGGGCGCGGCTGGCGGCGGTGGACTGGCTGCGGGGGCTGGTGATGGTCCTGATGGTGCTGGACCATGTGCGTGAGTTCTTCGGGATGGCCGGGGTGGACCCGACGAACCTGTCGCAGACCACGCCGGCCCTGTTCTTCACCCGGTGGGTCACCCACTTCTGTGCACCTGTGTTCGTCTTCCTGGCGGGGGTCGGGGCGGCCTTGTGGCGCGACCGGGCGGAGCGGTCGAAGGGGGAACTCGCCCGATTCCTGGCGGTGCGAGGGCTCTGGCTGGTGGTGGCCGAGATCGTCCTGGTGCACTGGGGGATGACGTTCGACTGGACGTTCAGGTTCATCCCGCTGACCGTCGTCTGGGCGATCGGCATGGGCCTGCTCACCCTCGCGCCCCTGGTCCTGGTGCTGCCGAGGTCGGCCATCGGCGCGATCGGCATCATCCTCATCGTCGGGCACAACGCCCTCGACGGTTTCCGACCGGCGGAGGGGAATCTCATCGCGCAGGCGATCTGGAACATCCTGCACCAGCCGGGCGTGGTCGGGGTGTTCGGCGGAACGCTGGTGTTCGCGGCCTATCCGCTCATCCCCTGGGTCGGGGTGGTCTGGGCCGGCTATGCCTTCGGCGCGATCTACAAGTGGGAGCCCGCCAGGCGGCGGACGTTGCTGATCGGGCTCGGATTGGCATGCTCGATCGCCTTCGTGATGCTGCGTTACTCGAATGTGTATGGCGATCCGAGGCCGTGGGCGACTCAGGACGACGGCGTGCTCACGTTGCTGTCGTTCCTGAACCTCCAGAAGTACCCGCCGTCGCTGCTTTATCTCTTGATGACGCTCGGGCCGGCCCTGATCGCGCTGGGGCTGGCGGACGGGATCTCGGCCGACCGGGGCGTCTCGCGCTGGCTGGTGACGCTCGGGCGGGTGCCGCTGTTCTATTACCTGCTTCAGTGGTATCTCATCCATATCCTGGCGATCGTCGTGAACTTCGCGGTGGGCAAGCCCTGGGCCTGGCTGCTCACGAACGGCCCGTTCCAGTCGCCGCCGGGGCACGGGTACGACCTGTGGGTGACTTACGCGATGTGGGCCCTCACAATGATCCTGCTGACCTGGCCCTCGGCCTGGTTCGGCCGCTACAGGGCCCGACACCCCGGCGGCTGGCGGCAGTATTTCTGACGGCCCGGCATGTCGCCCGATCCCGACGCCGGGCGCAGGTCGAACGCGCTGGGCGCGGGTCTCCAGACCCCGCCCTTGGCTTCAGACGCGGTCCAACAGGGGCGGGTCTCCAGACCCAGAAATCCAATGCCCTGATGCGTAGGGCGTTCCGGAATGGGTCTGGAGACCCGATTCGGCCGGACGGCGCGGCCATCGTTGGGGCGGGGTCTGGAGACCCGCGCCCAGCGCGATTGAAGACGCCGAGCGGCCTGGCATCGTCGAGGCGCAAAGGGGGGCACGGCCCGCGCGGATGGGGCTGGACGGGGACGCTGGAATCCTGTACACAGTCGGCAGGATCTTCGCCGAGATGGCGGGGCGTTTTCAAGCGTTTCTTGCGAGAAGATCGGAGGCCGAGATGGGCGGTAAGGACGCGATCAAGTTCCTGTTGACCTCGACGCGCTGGATGACCGAGCGGTACCTCTCGGACCTGTCGGATGAGGATCTGCTGGTCCGTCCGGCGAAGAATGCGAACCACATCGCCTGGCAGCTCGGGCACGTGATCATCGCCGAGGCCACGATGTTCCTGCCGAAGCTCCCGGGCGCGAAGGCCGTGGAGCTGCCCGCCGGGTTCGCCGAGCAGCACGGCGGCCAGACCGCGTCGCTCGAACCACCGACCGGGTTCCTGACCAAGGCGCAGTACCTCGACCTGCTCCAGGTCACCCGCCAGGCCGTGCTCGATGCCCTCGACGGTCTCGACGACGCCGCCCTCGACGTCGACTCCGGCATGGGCTGGGACATGGTCCCCACCGTGGGCAGCAATTTCATCTTCATCGCCGAACATGAAATGATGCACGCGTCCCAGTTCTCCGTGGTCCGCCGGGCGCTGGGCAAGCCGGTGCTGTTCTGAGATTTGAGTCGGGGAGATTGGACCGTTAGGACGCCAAGGACGCGGAGGAAGAGGAGGGAGGAGAGGAGAGGACAGGGGAATTGAACCACAGAGACACAGAGAGCGCGGAGTGGGGAAGAGGACTGATGGGTGATGGGTGATGAGTCGGTCTTGAACGATTCCTTCGCCATTCTCCATCAGCCATCGTTCATGACCCATGACCAATCAGCTTGCACTCATGAGTCGTGCCCGAATTCTCCGTGCCCTCTGTGTCTCTGTGGTTCAATTCCTCGGTCCCCTCTCCCCTCTCCGTCCTTGGCGTCCTGGCGGTTCAATCCTCTCCGCTCACTACGCCCCGATGGTTGGATTCCATCGGTTTAGTCTTGGTCTGACGGCGCAGGGATTGCGGTATTCTATGGGTTTGTGGACATGAACACAAACCAGGGGATGCCTGCGCATGGGGATGAGGACGGATATCTTCAAGGACGTGACGGGGCCGAGGAATCAGTTCCTCTGGCTGGTCCTGGCGTTCCAGAGCGGGTTCATGAACGCCGGCGGCTTCCTGGCGGTGCATCAGTATGTGTCGCATGTGACGGGGTATGGGACGTCCGTCGGGCTGGCGCTGGGGCAGCGGAGCTATGCGCGGGCGTTCGAACTGGCCGTCGCGCCGGCGTGCTTCCTGCTCGGGGCGATGTCGGCCGGGGTGCTGGTCGATCGCCGCCTGATCCTGGGCAAGGAGCCGAGGGTCCAGCTCGGCCTGGGGATCCTGGCGTTCCTCAACTTCGTGGTCTACCTCGGCGAGTACTTCGAACTCTTCGGCGTGTTCGGCGAGCCCCTGGAACTGCAGCGCGACTTCCTGCTGCTGTTCATCCTCTGCTTCGCCTGCGGGCTCCAGAACGGCCTGTTCACGACCATCACCGGCGGCGCGGTCCGCACGACGCACCTCACGGGGCCGACCACCGACATCGGCCTGTACGTCGTCAAGGTCCGCACGCTCGCCCCGGACGACCCCGAGCGCAAGCGCCTGGCGATGCTCAACTGGGTCCGGCTCAAGATCGTGATCGGCTTCTCCAGCGGCTCGGCCATCGCGGCCCTGGTGTTCGCGTGGGTGAACTTCGAAGGATTCGCCGTGCCCTGCGCGACCGGTCTGATGCTGCTCTGGCAGGTGCGCCGGCGGTTGACTGAGGCTGGGCCGATCGAGGAGGGGTGAACCGCGAAGACGCAAAGATCGCAAAGGAAGATAATCATAGTGGGTTTACGTTATGTCGTGGGAGAGGGTTGTCCTGCGCTGGGCGCGGGTCTCCTGACCCCGCCCTTGGCCTGAGATAAGGGGCCACAGAGGTGGGGCTCCTGACCCAGAAATCAAGGGCCCCGACGCGCGGGGCCTTCCGCGAATGGGTCTGGAGACCCGATCATGTGGTACCGCGCGGCGTCGGTAAGGGCGGGGTCGGGAGACCCTCGCCCAGCGCTTCCACGGTGATAAGGCTCGCGCCCCGGACTTCGCCCGATCGCTCGACTCCATCCGCGATCCTGGCGTCCTGGCGGTTCAATTGTCTTTCATATTCGCGACCGACGTGAGCCCCAGGATGGCCTCGCTGGCGATGTAGACGAGTCCGCCTTTCGCATCCTTGCGGGCCTCGTCGCCGAGGTCGAATAGGAGATGGCCGAGGAGTCGCCGGGCGCGGACGGATTCCTCGTGGGGGAACTTGAGCCGTTCGCAGCGTTCGAGCCAGCGGGTGGCGCAGTCGAGGGCCCAGGGGTACCAGAGCATCTTGATGGGTCGGACGAGGTGATTGGGCTGGCCCTTGACGCTCGTGAACGGGGTACCGAAGAGGGCGATGCCGATCTGGAAGCTGAAGTCGCGGCCCTGGCAGTTCGCGAGGTGCTGGGGGATCTGCGCGACGACCGCGTCGGGGAGCTGGATGAGTCCGTCCTCCTCGGCGCGGAGGAGCAAGGCGAAGATTTGCAGCGTGAGGCCGTCGTTGAACTCCTCGTTCTGCCGGCCCGGTGTCATCCAGCCGGGCGGGCGATAATGCGCCAGGAGGTACTGGAGCGTTTGAGTGAGCAACTCATCCCGCGACGGCCCGCCCGGCTTCCACTCGACCCCGGATCGCCTCAGGTCGAGCAGCCCCTGGCAGACGAGCATCGAAATGTAGATGTTGGAATCCGCCGGATTGATCTGGCGGGGGAAGATGTTCCAGCCGCCGTCGTTCTTGTGGGTCTGCGGGTCGCGCGAGCGGGTGATTTCGAGGACGTCGAGCAGTTGCCCGTAGCGTTTCCGGATGGTCTCGCGAAGCTCGGGAGACAGGCCGTCGGGCCTGCCGAGGATCTGGCCGAGGGCGGAGATGGCCCAGCCGTTGGCCTCGGACGAGGGCTCGTTGTCGGAGTACGGCGGCCAGCCGTAGCCGGGCACGAACGGGTCGTGCGTGGGATGCGGCTGGAACAGGGTGTCGACCGTGCGCGCGAACATCGCGCGGGTCTCCGGCGCGACGTCCGGCGTGTTGAGGATCGCCGCGAACGCCTGCATATAGGTCCAGGCGTCGGTCTTCGGGGCCACCGCGCTGTCGATCGTCATGAAGCCGTCCCCGGCCCTGAGCTTGTCGACGACGTGCCGCACGATGTCGTCTCGGAGCTCGATCGCCCGGACGCGTATGGCCCGCTTCGAGGGGGCGGGGCGGAAGGCCGAGAGTTCGCGGTGGTCGAGCCAGGTCCGGATGGCCTCGGCCGCCGGCACGGGGAACTCTCGGTCGGCCAGCACGACCCAGGCCATCAGGCCGACGAGGAGCGTCGCGATGCCCAACGCCACCGCGACCTTCTTCTTGCGGACCCGCCGCAACGCCCTGCGGAACGGCCCCTGGCGCCTGGCGTGCACGGGCTCGTCGCGGAGCCAGCGGTCGAGGTCGTCGGCCACCTCGGCGGCCGTCTTGTAGCGTGCGCGGGTCTCCTTCTCGAGGCACTTGAGGACGACGGTTTCGAGGTCGCGGTCGATCTTCGGGTTGAGCATGCGCGGCGGCGCGGGCTCGCGTTCGAGGACCTGCCGGAGCGTGTCCAGCGGCGAATCCCCCTGGAACGGCGGCCGGCCGGTGAGGACGGCGTAGAAGGTCGCGCCCAACCCATAAATGTCGGCAGACGTGGTCAACTCTCTGGCTTTTCCCTGCGCCTGCTCGGGGGCCATGAAGCCGGGGGTGCCGAGGATGGTGTTGGAATGGGTGAGTCCGCGGTCGCCCCCCTCCTCGATCTTCTTGGCGAGGCCGAAGTCGGTGACGTGCGGCTCGCCCTTCGCATCGATCAAAATATTCCCGGGTTTCAGGTCGCGGTGGAGGATGCCGCACTGGTGGGCGGCGTGGACCGCGCGGGCGACGGCGGCCATGACCCGCGCGGCGGCCTGCGGCGGGGTCGCGTCGCCGAGGCTGCCGGCGAGGCTGCCGCCGTTGATCAGTCGCATGGTGAAGTAATGCTGGCCGTCGACCTCGCCGACCTCGTAGATGGGCACGATGTTCGGGTGGTCGATGTTGGCGGCGGCCTCGGCCTCGGCCCGGAACCGCTGGATGTCCTTCTCGGTCGCGAGCGCCGCCGACAGGATCATCTTGAGCGCGACCGTCCGCCCCAGCGTGACGTGCCGGGCGCGGAAGACCACGCCCATGCCGCCCCGCGCGATCTCATTCAGGAGCAAGTACTGGCCGAATCGTTGACCCGTCCCCGCGTCCCCCGGGGTGACGGCGTCGTAGCCGCTGGGCCTGGAGTCGGGAGGGGGCTCGGAGAACCGGGTCAGGAACGGGTCCGCCGGGCGTGGGGAGATCGTGGGCACGAACGCGGCCGTCGGCGGCTGGGAGGGCGTCGTTTCCGGGTGGGGCGGCGGCGTCAGGCCCGCCCAGGTGTCGGCGGCGGTGGCCGGCTCGGACGCGCGGAACTCCTGGGTCTCGGGGAACGCCTCGACGGCCGACGCGGGCGACTCGCGCGCGAGGATCTCGTCCGTCTCGACCACGCGGAACGCGACGCCGCCGATCCGCAGCACGTCCCCCGGCAGCACGGCCCGCGCGGCGGCGACGGGCTCGCCGTTGACGGACAGGCTCGCATCCAGGCCGATGGGGCTGAGGATATCAGCATGCCCCGTCCGGATGATCTGGCAGTGGCGGTCGTGCACGTCGGGGCCGTCGACGACGATGTCGCAGCCTCGCGCTCGGCCGATCACCCAGGATCGAAAGGTCGTCATCGCCCGATCATCCGTTTGCTGAGAGGGATCGAAGGGATCGCCGCCGTCGCTCACGCCCCGGGCTCGACCTCGATGGCCGTAGGGGTGCTCACATGAACCTGGATCTGACCCTTGTCCGGGCCGTCGGCGATCTTCCGGAGCCTGCCCCGGACCCGAATTGTCTTCCCCTTGTAATATTTGGCGGGGTCGTCGATTCCGAGTTTCTTGAAGCCGGCCATGTCCTTGTACAGGATCACGATGGCCATGTTGGCAGGATCCTTGTAGTCGGCCTCGGAGTCGAGGAAGTAGAGCTGCCGCGGCTTCTCGTCGACGCTCGACTTCACCGTGAGCCGGACGATGCCCGTCTCGCCGATGTGCTTCGCGGCCTCGCGCGCGGGGATGATCGCCGCGTCGTCGGCCCGCAGCGGCCCATCCCACGCAAGCACGCAAGCCAGTCCGAGCATCAGCACCCATGCCCTGGGCATGTTCCATTTCCTCCCTTGCGCAGCTTCTCTGGACCGTTTCAAGGAAGCCCCAGCATACCTCAAATCGCGAGGGCTGGCACGTCCAGGTTGGTTGCCAGGATCGGCCTGTCCGATTTGTGGAATCCAGATTCCGGGGCGCGAGGTGCAGTCCCGTCGTCGGAGCGTCGTAGGAAAATCGTAAGCCCCCAAAACGATCCAGATGTTTCCCTGCGTCGTAGGATGATTCGGAGGGGCGAGATTCGGCCCTCCGGGATGGATTCGCGAGAAAATGGAGAGGACAACGATGGCTGGTCAACTTGGCGCGTCGAGCGGTTGGGTCCGTGCGTTCGGGTTCGCGGCGGTGGCCTTGACGATGGCGGCCTCGCCCGCGATGGCCCAGCACCACGGCGGCGGCGGCGGCGGTCATGGCGGCGGCGGCCACATGGGCGGTGGCCACGTGGGCGGCGGCCACGTGGGCGGCGGGCACGTCGGGGGCGGCTATCATCCGGGGGGCGGCGGCTACCACCATCCCGGTGGGGGCGGCGGCTATCATCCGGGCGGCGGCGGTTCCTACGGCGGCGGTGGCTACTATCGCGGCGGCGGCTATTACGGCGGCCTCGGCGGATTCGCCCTCGGCTCCGTTCTGGGCTACGGCCTGGGCAGTTACGGGGGCTACGGCGGCTACGGCGGCTACGGATCTGGCTATCCCTACGGGGGATACGGCTACGGCTCGTCCGGCGGCTACGGCTACCCGTACTCCTCGGGCGTGACCTACTCGAGCGGCTACAGCGTCCCGCCGACCACCACGACCGTCACCTCGACCGCCCCGGCCATCGACACGACCGGGAGCTACCAGACCACCCAGACCTACGCCCCCGGCGACGGCTACTCGTATCCCCTCTACTACAACCCCAGCTCGGGCCAGTACTTCTACTACCCCGTGCGGTGACCTGGCGTAGGCGGGGCCTCGCGAAATAACGCGCGGGGCCCCGCAATCAGCCCCTCCTGACCGAGTTCTCGCCGCGAAGCTCATGTCGTATGCTAGACGGGGAGGGCCGTCCCCTCGCCTGACCATCTCGGGGCATCTCCGACATGAGCGCGCAGCCGCCTCCACTGCCGACCTCGCACAAGTTGGACGAGACCGCCTGGCTCGAACAGACGGCGGAGGCCCTGCGGCTCGGGCATTTCGAGCGCTTCGACGCCGACGCCCTGGCGGAGTACCTGAACGACATGGCCGGACGCGATCGCCGCGAGGTCGTCAGCCGGCTCGTCGTCCTGCTCGCCCATCTCCTCAAATGGGATCATCAGCCCGAACGCCGGTCGCGGTCGCGGCAGGCGACGATCCTCGAACAGCAGCGGGAACTCCGGCAGTTGCTTCAAAGCCGCACGCTGCGGAACCATGCCGAGGCGACCCGCGACGCCGCTTACCTTGACGCCATCAAGCAGGCCGCCGCCGAGGCCGGCCTACCTCGCGAGCCATTCCCCGGGCAATGCCCCTGGAGCCTGGAAGCGGCCCTGACGGATCGGGGGGAAGAGGCCGGCGGGATCTTCATCGAAGAGGAGCCAACGGGATCATGAGTGGGCCCATCTCATCGCGGTTCGATCAGGTCCTCCACGATGCCCTGGCCCTCACACCGGCCGAGCGTGCCCAGGTGGCGGAGTCGCTCCTATCCAGCCTGGACCGCCCCGACCCGGCGATCGATCGACTCTGGTTCAAGGAAGCGCAAGACCGACTGGCTGCCCATGATCGCGGGGAGATGGACGCGATCGATGCCGACGATGTCTTTGCTGAATGTGACCCGTCGTGAAGGTCCGATTTCTTGCGGCGGCACGCGGTGATCTCAAGGCTGCCATCGCCTACTTCGAACAGCAACGTAGAGGGCTTGGGGCGGAATTTCATACGGGAGTTCGCTCCACAGTCGCACAGATCCAGGCGTTGCCCGAAGGGTGGCAATCCCTCGGCGACAACATCAGGCGCTGCCGGACGCGTCGGTTCCCGTACGGACTGATCTATGCGGTGACGGCCAGTGACATCCTCATCCTGGCCATTGCCCACCTCCATCGTGAGCCAGATCACTGGCGAGAGCGATTCCCATGAATCGGCGATGAGTCAAGGGGGCTGATGGCGACCCGGTCCATGCAACCACTCTGGGGTTGCTCTGGCGCGCGGCCGACCCAATAATTAAGGTTGAAGGCGTGGTCGGCCCCCGAGGGCCCATCCGTGCCTCCTCACCCCCCAGACCCGCCCGACGGCATCCCCTGCCGGACCTGCCAGCCTGGTGCCGCGTCGTTGCGAGCGATGCGGCGCCCGGAACGCCAAACGGAGCCGACCCTTGGACACGATGCGCACGAGGTTGTCGAAGGGCGACCGCACGGGCCGACTCTGGTTCGCCGTCCTGGGGGGCCTGGTCCTGACGCAACCTGTTGCCCAGGCCGATGATAAGCCGAGCCCCGAGGCCGAGGCGTTCTTCGAGACGCGGGTCCGGCCCGTCCTGGCCGAGAAGTGCGTCGGCTGCCACGGGCCGACCAAGCAGTGGTCCGGACTCCGGCTCGACTCGCGCGAGGCGATTCTGAAGGGCGGCGAGAGCGGGCCCGCGATCATCCCCGGCGACCCCGATAAATCGCTGCTCGTCCAGGCCGCCCGGCACCAGGGGGACATCAAGATGCCCCCCGAGCCCAAGCCGAAGCTGCCCGATTCCGACACCCAGGCCCTCGCCGCCTGGGTCAAACAAGGCGCCCACTGGCCCGTCGGCAAGACGCCGGCGAAGGCCATCCAGGCCGCCACGCACTGGTCGCTCCAGCCGGTGAAGAGCGTGGTCCCGCCTAAGATCGCCACGCCCGAACTCGCCGCCTGGGTCAGCTCGCCCATCGACGGCTTCGTCGCGAAATCGCTCCAGTCGAAGGGCCTGACCCCGTCGCCCGTCGCCGACCGCCGCACGCTCCTGAGGCGCGTGACGATCGACCTCACCGGCCTGCCGCCCACGCCCGACGAGGTGGACGCCTTCCTCAAGGACCCCCTGCCCGACCGCGACGCCTTCGCGAAGGTCGTCGACCGCCTGCTCGCCAGCCCCCGGTACGGCGAGCGCTGGGCGCGTCACTGGCTCGACGTGGCCCGGTATGCCGACACGAAGGGTTATGTGTTCCAGGAAGAGCGCAAGTATCCGTTCGCCTGGACCTACCGCGACTACGTCATCCGCGCCTTCAACGATGACCTCCCCTACGACCGCTTCCTCACCGAGCAGCTCGCCGCCGACCAGGTCCCCTCGACCACGAGCGCCGGCGACAATCGCCACCTGGCCGCGCTGGGATTCTTGACCGTCGGCCGGCGGTTCCTGAACGACCAGAACGAGATCCTCGACGACCGAATCGACGTGGTCGGCCGGGGCTTGCAGGGGCTCACGATCAGTTGCGCCCGCTGCCACGATCACAAGTTCGACCCGATCCCGCAGGAGGATTACTACTCCCTCTACGGGGTGTTCGCCAGCTCCGTCGAGCCGGCCGAGCTGCCGATCCTGGAGACGCCCTCGGCCTCGAAATCCCGCAAGGATTACGAGCAGAAACGCGCCCAGGCGCAAGGGGCCCTGGATTCGTTCGTGGTCGGCCAGAAGGCCGCGATGGAGCAGGACCTCCGCACCCGGTTCGCCGCCTATTTCGACGCCGCCCAGTCGGTGAACTGGGATGCCCGAGGCGGCGGGCTCGGCGGGCCGCTGGTGGCGGCGTCGGTCGCCCGAAACCTCCGCGTCGAGGTCCTCCGCTGGATCGTCCAGCGCGGTGGGCCGCTCGTCGGCAAGGGGATGGACGCCAAGGCCCACGACCCCTGGCTCGCCCCCTATCGGGCGTTCGCGGCGTTGAAATCCGAGGAATTCGCCAGCAAGGCCCCCGCCCTGGCGAAGTCGATCGCCGCCAATGCCGACAAGTCGAAGCCCGTCGACCCGGTCCTCGCGAAGGCGTTCGCCGGCCCCGCGCCCAGGAACATGGCCGAGGTCGCGAAGATTTACGGTCAAGTCTATGCTCGCGCCGCCAGGATTGGATTGCCCGATCCGAAGGTCGGCCCGCCCCACGCCGCCAGGCTGCCCGCGCCCGACCCCGCTCTCGATCCCATCCACAAGCGGCTGACCGCCGCCAACGCCGTGCTCGACTTCGCCAGCGGCGACCCCGCCCGCACACTCCCCCGCGCGGCCCGCGGCAAATTCAACGACCTCAAGGCGAAGGTCACCGAGCTCGATTCCAGGCACCCCGGCGCCCCCGTCCGGGCGATGGTCGTCAGCGACGCACCCAAACCTGTCGATCCGGTGGTGTTCCTGCGAGGGAACCCCGGCCGTCGCGGCAAGCCCGTGCCCCGGCAGTTCCTCGCGGCCGTCTCGGGCCCCTCCCGCAAGCCCTTCGGCGCCGGCAGCGGCCGCCTCGACCTCGCCCGCGCCATCGCCTCGCGCGACAACCCTCTCACGGCCCGCGTGTTCGTGAACCGCGTCTGGCAGCACCACTTCGGGCGAGGCATCGTCGCCACACCCAGCGACTTCGGCGCCCGCGGCGATCACCCCAGCCACCCCGAATTGCTCGACCACCTCGCCGATCAATTCATGAAGAACGGCTGGTCGGTCAAGTCGCTCCACCGCGCCATCCTGCTCTCCAGCACGTATCGACAGACCAGCACGCTCCGCCCCGAGTGCCTCAACGCCGACCCCGAGAACCGCCTGCTCTGGCGCCAGAACCGCCGCAGGCTGGACCTCGAATCGCTCCACGACGGCGTCCTGGCCGTCGCCGGCCGGCTCGACCCCGCGATGGGCGGCCCCGGCGTCCCCCTGTGGGACGAACCCTTCCCGGCCCGACGCGCGGTCTATGCGTTCATCGACCGCCAGAACCTCGAAGGCACCTTCCGCGCTTTCGACTTCGCCAGCCCCGACGCCAGCGCGCCGGCCCGGCCGTCGACCACGGTGCCTCAGCAGTCCCTCTTCCTGATGAACAGCCCGTTCCTGCTCGAACAGTCCCGCGCCTTCGCCCGGCGGACGGACGTGGTCGCCCTCGAAGCCAACCCCGAGGCCAAGATCGACCGGCTCTACCGCCTGGCCTACGGCCGAGGGGCGACCCAGCCCGAGCGCGACCTCGGCCGCCGCTACCTCGCGGCCCTGTCCGGCGCCAACGCCTCCGACCGCCCGACCGGCTGGCAATACGGCATCGCCCCCTACGACGCCAAGCAGAAGAAGATCGGCACATTCAAGCCTTTCTCGACGTTCATCGGAACCGCCTGGCAGATGGATCAGAAGCTGCCCGCGCCCCGATATAATTTCGCCTCGATCCTCCCGACCGGTGGCCATCCCGGCCCCACCGCGGCGTACTCCACCGTCCTGCGTTGGACCCCGCCCGCCGACGGCACCGTGTCGATCCGGGGCATGCTCGGCCACAAGGAGAAGCAGGGCGACGGCGTCGAACTCATCGTGCTCGCGAAGGGCCGCGCCGGCGAACTCGCCCATCTGACCGCCCACGGCGGCGAGGCCGGGCTGTCGCTCGACAACGTCCGCGTCAAGAAGGGCGATCCGCTGGACTTCGTCGTCTCCCCCCGTGCCACCGACGCGTTCGACTCGTACAGCTTCGCCCCGGCGGTCCAGCTCACCCCGAGCGACCCCAACGCCCCGAAATCCCTCACCCTGACCCACAACCACCGCGCCGACTTCCAGGGTCCCGCCCCCGCCGCCCCCTCCCCCTGGGACGAATACGCGCAGGTGCTTTTGCTCTCGAATGAATTCCTGTTCGTAGATTGAATTAAGAAATTGAACCACAGGGACACAGAGGACACAGGAAGACGGAATGAGTCGAGATGCCGTGATCTTTCTCTCGACCTCTCCTCCACTCTCTGTGTCTCTGTGGTTCAATCCGAATTTTCCTTGGAGCCATCCCCATGTCCGAGCATCACAACCTCCCCGCGACCCGTCGCGAGTGGCTCCGCCGGACCGGCATGGGCTTCGGCGCCCTGGCCCTGGGCGGGCTCCTGGCCGAGCAGGACACGCTGGGGGCCGGCACCAGCGCGGCCTCGTCGCTCGCCTCGCGCGTGCCCCAGTTCGCCCCCAAGGCGAAGCGGATCATTCACCTGTTCATGAACGGCGGCCCGTCGCAGGTCGACACCTTCGACCCCAAGCCGTCGCTCAGCAAGTACCACGGCAAGCCGATCCCGAGCAGCTTGCCGACCGAACGTCGCACGGGCGCGGCGTTCGAATCGCCGTTCAAGTTCAAGCAGTACGGCAAGAGCGGCATCCCCGTCAGCGACCTCTTCCCGAACGTCGCGCAGCACGTGGACGATATGTGCATCATCCGCTCGATGCAGGCCGACGTGCCCAACCATGAGCCGAGCCTGATGCTCATGAACTGCGGCGAGTCGCGCCAGGCCCGCCCCTGCATGGGCTCCTGGGTCCTCTACGGGCTGGGCACCGAGAACCAGAACCTCCCCGGCTTCATCGTGCTCTGCCCCAACGGCATGCCCATCGCCGAGTCGCAGAACTGGCAGTCGGCCTTCCTGCCCGGCATCTACCAGGGCACGCATATTGACACGCAGTTCACCGCGATCGAGAAGCTGATCCAGAATATCAAGAACCGTACCGTCCCGCCGAAGGCCCAGCGCGTCCAGCTCGACCTGCTCCAGGAGCTGAACCGCGCCCACCTCGAACGCCGCCACAGCGAGGCCGATCTGGAGGCGCGGATCCAGTCGTTCGAGCTGGCCTACCGGATGCAGTCCGACGCCGCCGACGCCTTCGACATCACCCGCGAACCTGCCCACGTTCGGGCCTTGTATGGCGATGGCCTCCAGGCCCGTCAGATGCTCACTGCTCGACGCCTACTTGAGCGTGGCGTGCGCTACGTCCAGGTCTGGCACGGCCAGGGCCAGCCCTGGGACAGCCACGACGACCTCGCCACCGAGCACAAGCGGCTGGCGACCGAGTGCGACAAGCCCATCGCGGGCCTGCTGACCGACCTCAAGCAGCGCGGGATGCTGGAAGACACCCTGGTCATCTGGGGCGGCGAGTTCGGCCGCACCCCGACGGTTGAGCTGCCGACCCCCGGCTCGAACCAGGGCAAGATGAACGGCCGCGACCACAACCACTACGGCTTCACCATGTGGATGGCCGGCGGCGGCGTGAAGGGCGGCCACATCCACGGCGCCACCGACGAGTTCGGCTTCAAGGCCGTGGAGAAACCCGTCCACGTCCACGACCTCCACGCCACGATCCTGCACCTGCTGGGCTTCAACCACGAGACCTTCACCTACCGCTTCGCCGGCCGCGACTTCCGCCTCACCGACGTCCACGGCCGCGTCATCCCCGAACTCCTGGCTTGAACACAACTTGTGTGGATGAGCCAGGGGAAAACGGCCAACCCGATTGACTCCCCCCCTCCCCCTTGTTACTATATTCATCCGACCCTCGGCCGATCGCGCCCCGCCCGATCGGCCTCCTGCACCATCACGGAGAGGTGGCTGAGTGGTCGAAAGCGGCGGTTTGCTAAACCGTTATAGGTGTCAAAGCCTATCGGGGGTTCGAATCCCCCCCTCTCCGCTTGGCTCCCGCCAGCAGCCGACAGAGAACGCCCAAACCCGTCATCCGACTGGGTTTCGGGCGTTTCTTCTTTCCCCTCCGAGCCCTCCCCGTTAGTCCCCGCCCCGACCGTTCCCGCCAGTTCCCGCCCCGTTCCGTCTCCTGACTGCTGCCAATGTGCTGCCAACTTCGGGCTGGTGATCTCTGATGGAACGCCCTCGGAAGTCGTCGTCTGTCCAGTAGACTTGGAGGGAGCCTTCGCCTGGGGCAGGCTCTCGACCGCGTTGCGGAGGTCGTGCGGGCTGACCTTCGCGTAATGGGTCAAGGTCGTCTGCGGCTTCGCATGACGGGCGAGTGTCTGAACCGTCTTGATGTCGGCCCCGGAATTGACGAGCGTCGTGATGTAGAAGGCCCTGAGGGCGTGGAAGTCGAAGACTCCCTCATCTGTCTCGTAGGGGATCCCTGCGGCCTCAAGGTCGCGTCTGATCGCCTTGGCCGTTTCGTGGTGCAAGGGGAGCACGGGCTTCCCTGCGGGCTTGTCCGCCAGCCACTCGATCAGTTCCTCGGCGAGGGACTTCGCGATGGGCTGCTCCGCCGATCGCCGATTCTTCGTTGCGCTCGCCCCGAGGCTGATCGTCGGCATTCCGCCTTCAAGTCGGAAATTCTCGGGCGTCAGGCTGCGTAGCTCGGAGACCCGGAATCCGGTGCCGGCGGCGAGGCGGTACGCGAGGGCACGGAGTGTTCCCGGCATCCCATAGATGACCGGGCCCCGCTTTGCAGCCTCGACCAACCTGGCCAACTCCTCGTGGGTCAGGGAACGGCGAATGTGCCGATGATCCTCTTCGACGTTGTAGCCCGAGACCCCACGCATCGGATTATCCTGGAGCCGGTTCTTGTCCCCCAGCCAGCGGACGAAGGCACGGAGGGCGGCCCTGTAATGGTTCGCGGTCTGGAGAGACTTGCCGGCGTCCTTCAAATGGGCGAGAGCGGCTTGGATCCTCTCGGGCCTGAGATGCGTGAGTCGAGCGTTCCGGAGGGCGTTGCTGAGGACCGCCTGACCCTGAGCGACAGCCTGGGCTGATCGCCCCAATTCAAACTCCTCCAGCTTGACCCCCGCGACCAAGGCGACCATCTTCCCCGCACGCTCGATGTATTGATCGGCGTGACGCTGGGTCTTCCGCTTCGCCAGCATGTCACGATGCCAATCGGCAAGATGCTCCTCGACGGGGCGAGCCTGATGGGCTGTTCTCTCATCCTGCTTCGCGTCGATCACCCCGCAGCGCCTCAGGGCCGCCTCGGATTCCAGCTTGCGGGCCATCGCTTCGGTCGCGGCCTTGTCCGGGCATCCTTTGACCAGAAGCCGCTTGCCGTTCGCATCGAAATAGTTGATGTACCAGGGGGCCCCCTTCTTGTTCCGGTCGCGGCTTCTCTTGAAGATGCTCGCCATGCTGAACCCTCCCGATGTGATGGCCTGTGAGATGATTGTAACGCTGGGGATGCTGCAAAGAGACAGCCCCGAGGATCTCTCCTCGGGGCTCGGGTTGTTTCACATCCAGACTCTTCCACGGCACAACAGTTCTTGGGCTTCGGCGTCCCTCGCTTGCACTTCGATCGCCTCCCACTCCCATTGACGCTCGGGATTCGAGGCGATCGCCCACCACCGCTGATCAGCCTCTGAGGGGATGTCGTCCCGGGTCCGGACGGCTTCGCGGGGCCCGATCGGCGTCTTCTTGCCGGGATGCTGGGGGGCAGAGGCGGCGGGCGGGAAGAGGTCGGCGGCGAAGGTGGTCGGCTTGACGATCGCGGCGGAGTCGAACAGGATGAACATGGCTTCGGTTCCTGATTAACCGGGGCCTTCGGGCTGGCGGGTGTCTTCAGCACTCGCCAGCCCTCTTTTGTTTTCCGGGGCCAACCCCCGGCTGACAATAAAAGTGTAGCCCAAAATTATTGGGGTTCAATAGGTATCCCAAAATTACCCCGTAATTTGTTGGAGGCCTTGATTCATAGTGATTGAATGGCGATAGTTTGGTGTAGCCTAAAATTAGGCCGAGACGGTTGGTGATCCTTTTCGCATGGCCTGGAGACCTCATGACGCCGAAGAAGAAAGGTCCGGGGCGCCCGAAAGCCTCGGTGAAGCGTGATTCGATCGTGAACCTCAAAGGGGTTCCCGAATTCAAGGCGTGGCTCGATGACTTCTCCGATTTCGTGGGACTGAGCCTGGCGGACACCATCGGCATGTCTCTCCAGCATTTCGCCGAACACAAGGGGTTCCGCCCCCCGCCGAAGCGGTGAGCCGAGGATCCTGGCGGCTCAGTTCATCCCGGATTCTTCGCGGATCGCCCTCCGTTCCTCGATCGTGTATGGATCGTCTTGTTTCAAGGCGTCTTCGAACCCTGCGGCGAGGTCATCGATCGGGCTGCCTTCATTGATAAGTCCGGGGGGCGAATCATCGGTCTCCGTCCCCCAGCGTTTCGCTGCCAGTTCGGTCCAATCGAACAGGCTGGGATTCTCACAGCCGGCGAGCCTGCTCGACCACCAACGCTTGAGGTCCACTCCCCCCGCCTTCGCGTCCGTCCAATCCTTGAAGGGAGACGGCGGCCGGACCCGGATCGCTTGCGACGGCCAGGCGGAGGCGGCGCTTTCGCCGGCTCCGTCCATGTCGGTCGCGACGAACCAGGGCGAGGCGGAGAGCATCCTCTGCAGGGTCGAGGTTGTCGGCCGATTCGAGGCAGCCCCGAGCGTCACAACCGCCGCCAGGTTCCCGAGGCATTCGGACATTAGCATTGCATCGAACTCGCCCTCGACGACGATGAGGGCCCGTCCCGGGCGGATGGCCCCCGGTTCCGGGTAGCAAACGAGCAGGTCTGAATTCCTGAATGCCTCAAGGTACTTCGGAGGTCGTCGCCGTTCGGGGAAGGTCGTTCGCCAGGAGTCCAGGCAGCGGATCTTCAACAGGCAGAGCGTCGCACCCGAGAACCAGGGGATCAGGATGCCCGGAGGGGTCCAGGCAACGCCTTTGGCCTTCGGGGTCCACCCCAGACGGGCTCGCTTGATGGTTTCCGGAGAGAGGCAACGCTCGGGGCCGGTCAGGTATCGGAGGGCCGAGTCCCCTTCCGAGGTCCAAAGTCGAGCCGATGATTCTCGGAGCTGAGCCTGTGCCTCCTCCTCGCTCCATTGAGATGGTGCGGGTTGGGGCCTGGGAGATGCCGATCCTTCCCGAACGGGGCGAGGGGTGACCGCCAGAGTCCCTCCCTCGACCAGGGCGACCACCGCTTCCCGGAACGACAGCCCTTCGAGTTTCATCAGCAGCGAAGCCGCGTCTCCCCGCTCTCCGCAGCCGTAGCAACGCCAATAGTGGCTCCCTACGTCGATGGCAAACGACGGATTCTCGTCGGTGTGTTTCCCCAGAGGGCAACGCCACCAACATCTTTTGCCGGACTCGCCACGACGCCTCTGGGGCGGCCCGAGGAAGCCTGTGACGATCATGATCAGGTCGAGCCGTTCGCGTTCGACCTTCCAATCGATCGGACGCCGATCGGATCGCAGCGGCGATCGGGGGCCCGGAACTCGTGGTGGTTCCGCCATCAAAGGGCATGCTCCGAGGAAGTGGTGGACCAAGGGCGGCGTGGGTCGTCCCCTACCCCCAACACCAATTCTTGATTGGAGCGGGGTTGGTATCGAAGGGTCGAAGTGGTCAGGTCAAGAACCCCAGAACCCTGGGGGACGGGGATTCTTGACCTTGGTTCATGGGGTCGCCGGTCTGGTCAGGAAGCTTCAGAAAGTAGTTCTCGGCCGTCGGTGTCATTCCTGACCAGATGGCAGACCCTGGGCTTCCTCGTATCATCAACGATGATGGTCCCTTCATCATGAAGGTCTCGCATCGCGTTGAATATGGTCCCCTTGCTTTCGTTGCGATCGATCCATTCGTTGATCAGATCGACTTGCTTCATGTCCCCCGACGACAGCCTCTCGATCAGGAACTCCTTGGCCTGCTTCAGCTTCTCCGGTGGGCGTCCCCCTCTGGATGGGATTGCATCGGCTGGGGGCGATGAATCGAAGTCGCATCCCCCGTCGTGGACGGTCACCCCCAACGGCGGGGGTTCGAGGAAGTTGGCACGATCGACCCAGAACTTCCTCCTTGCCGGCTGATTCTCCGGGTCGGGCTTCGACAACTTGATGACGGCACGGGCCAGGCCTTCGAGACGCCTCCCCAGCGTCTCGCCGTCCTTGCTGGCGTGCATCATCCCGATGATCGCGATCTCGGCCTGTTGGGCGATCTCGATCAGGGGATCCATCACCAGATTGACCTCATCCTCCTTCGAGAGCTTCCGCCGGGTCGCTCGCCACACGGTGTCGATGAAGATGAGCCCCGGGCGCTCGTTGACGACATGCTGGCGGAGGGCCTCGACGTTCTCGGGCTCGTCGAGGGAGACGCCCCCATAGGGCTCGGCGGGGCTCGCATTGAGCAGCACGGCTTCGAGGGGGAGCCCATAAGCTGGGGCCAACTCACGCAACTCGTCCTGTTGCCGGTCTCCGGGGATCCAGAGCGTCTTCGTCCCCGGGGGGAAGGTCGGGGCCTGGCCATCGGGCCAGGGCGATCCGTGCCAGAGCCGCTTGGCAATCTCCAGTCCCAATCGGGTCTTCCCGACCTTGGGTTCCGAGGTCAGGAGCGTGAAGTGTCCCCTGACGATCCATTGTGGCCAGATGAATCGCCCGGACAGGTTGGCCGTGGAGAGGTCGCCGAGGTGGGCCGCCCTAGGGGCCGGGCTGCCGGCCAGGTCGCTCCCCTGCCCCGTGCCGGGGGCATTGGCGAGGGCCAGGATGAGCGAATCCCGGTCGGTCCTCGCCGAGAGCATGGCGTCCCAGAGCGGGGCCCGGGCTCGGGCCAACGCCTCGGAACGGTCCTGCCTCTGGACGGTCTCATCGACGACGACTTGCATCAGGCAACCCGCCATCGACTTCCAGGGCTCCGCCAGGGTCTGCAGTTCGGCGTCGAGCGAATCTCCGGTGATGAGGCGACGTAGCACGTTCGCGTGATTCGGTTGGATGCTCAACCGCGACCTCCCTCGATCCAGCTACGGATCGTCTGGGGACGCCAGAGAGGCATCCGGCCGATGATCGCATCGGGCCTGGGGAACTGCCCCGCACTCCTCAACCGCTCGATGGCCCTGCGGCTCACCCCGAGAGACGTGGCAACGTCTTCGAGACGCCAGGTCAGGCGTTCGACCGAGGGGGTTGGCGATTCGTTTGGCTCGCAACTCATCGCTGCCCCCTCTCGCACTCGGGGGTGCGATGGAAGGAGACCGAGAAGCCTTCTTGCTTCAATTGCCGTTGGGCCTCCAGGGCACGAATCAGGTCACCTCGGTTCAGGGCGTGGATCATCTCCACGAACCAGGCAACGGGAGTCGTGTCGGTCTCACTCGGCTTGTCGCTGTCGCTCAAGGTAGCTCGTCTCATCCGCCTTGCTCCGAAGGTTGATCGAACCTCCGCAGGTAGGGCGAACTTGCGCAGCAAGTGAATAGAAGTTCACCGGAAGCTAGTCAGATGCCCCGAAAATACTTCCCAGGCTTGCGCTTATATTGCGCAGCAAGGAGTGGAGGCGGGATGAGGAGAAGGGCAGGCTTCCGGTCGTTCCGTACCCCGCCCTCGACGGTGTACCGCGTCCAACTCCTCCAGGAAAACAGTGAACTCTCCCGCTAGAACGTATTCGGGGACGACTCGCTTCCCAATCCGTCGCCTCGGGGAGTAATTGAGGGGCATCCAAATACGTTCCCAGCTCTCATTGCCAACACTCTAGACGATCGAATCTAGGACCTACAAAGCTATCCAAACAACCCCGTACCGATCTGATTAAGGAAAACGAGCAGCCGACAGCCCTCGTATAGTCCGAACCCTAAGCCGGCGAGGAAGCCGGCCCGGGCGGCCCATTTGAATAGTGGGTTCTCCTGCCCTGTCCTCCATCGCGTGAGGCTGTTGAGACCCAAAAAGACGAATCTAAGGGCCTGTGCCGGGATAAGGGCGAGGGCCAATCCGGACAGGACGATACCGACCACTCCAGTGAAGGAGACGACGAAATCCTGCCAGTTCTGCGGTAGTGAACTGATGACGCCAACCGGCGCGCCCGAGCTGACTCCTAGATCGCTCGCCGCCCTCCGCATCGCGAGGATGGTGGATTCGCCAACCACCCAGAATGGCAGGAGAATCGCATTCACGACGAACGATGCAATTAGGGTGGGCAATAGCTCAGGGCGCTTCCGCAACGTCCGTCGTATCTTCTCCATCAGCGGGGTCTTGTAAGCACCGACCTCCTCATCGGCGAGCCAAGACTTGAGGTCAGCGGCGAGGGCGTGGGGGGCGGGGTAGCGGTCGGTGGGGCGGAGGGAGAGGGCCTTGAGGCAGATGGCTTCGAGAGCGAGGGGAACGTCGGAGCGAACCTGGCGTGGGGGGCGTATCCGGCCCTGGCGGACGGCAGCGAGGATGGCGTCCCGGGTCTCGCCCTCGACGGGGTGGCAGCCGGTGAGGAGGTCGTAAAGGATGGCTCCGAGGCCATAGACGTCGCTCCGGGGTCCGAGCTGGTCGATAGCCCCCTCCGCCTGCTCTGGGGGCATGTACTGCGGCGTGCCGACGACGGTGCCGTTCTCGCTGGGGAGGGAGCCGCTGTCGGTCTTGGATGTCTTCAGGGGGCCATGCGTGGACTCGAGGCCGTGAGGGATCTCTTCCAGCGGCAAGGCAAGGCCCCAGTCGACGACGAGAGTCTCGCCGAATGGCCCGAGCATGACGTTGCCGGGTTTGAGGTCGCGGTGGAGGACGCCGCGGCTGTGGGCGTAGGCTAGCGCGTCGCAGATGTCGAGGAACCGGGCGAGGAGTTCGCGAAGCTGGAGGGGGCGTTTGTCCGGGTCGGCGTAAGGGCCGTCGGGGTCGTGGAAGCGATTGATCGCGTCGGCCAGGGAGTCGCCGCGGATGAACCGCATGGCGTAGTAGGGGCGGCCCGTTGAGTCGTGTCCGAGGCCGTAGATCGGGACGATGCCGGGGTGTTCGAGCTTGCCGGTGATCTCGGCTTCGAGGATGAACCGGGCCTGGCTGGTCGGGTGGTCGGCGTGCCTCGGCTTGATCTCCTTGAAGGCGACCTCGCGGTCGAGCTCGTCGTCGATGGCCACCGACACGACGCCCAGGCCGCCCTCGGCGTGCCTGCGGACGACGCGGAACCGGCCGGTCCAGGGGGCGAGGGGGCCCGGGGTGGAAGGAACGACAGTCGCGAAATCGGCGAGGGTGTCGGGCCCGACGCGGGTCTGGCCTAGCTCGCGGAGGTGGCCGAGACTGGTCTGAAGTTCAACGTCGGGGATGCGGGTAAGTACCTCAGCGACGCCGTCGGTGGAACTGAGGGCCTGGAGGCTGCGGGCGGGGTCGTTGGCGTGGGCCTTGATGTGCTCGTCCAAGAGCTGATCGAGGAGGGCCCGCCGAGCGTGGGAGAGTTCGCCGCGGTCGACCAGGATCTGGCCTAGTGGAAGCTCCTTGCGCTCGGTCCAGGCGAACATAGCCGAGAACATGGCGTCCCGTGGGACAAAGTCCATCTGCACGGCCATGATCGCAAACAGCAGGTTGCGGTTCGTTTCGGGCTGGGACATGGGGAGGGAGTCCAGGTCGCGCAAGTGGCTGGAAGGGGCGAACACCCCGATCCGGCAGGGAGCGGAGGCTGAATAGCGGTATCAGGCCTCCCAGGCATCGAATTCGCCATCCGACGACTTGTAGCCCCGAGGTGAATCCCCACGATTCATGGCCTTGGAGCGGTCCCGGATCCCTCTGAGGACTCGGGAGACGTAACCTTCGTTCGTTCCCGTCGCTTGAGCGATCTGGGCGTTCGTCGCGGCCCCCTGGTACTGATAGAAGGTGCCAACGATCAGGGCTTTCTTCGAAGCCCTGGGGGCCGCTTTCGGGTCAGGGCTCGTCATCTGGACTGAGTTCGATACCGCACCATCGCTCACGGAGCTAGACGTCATGTCAGTCTCCATGAAGCATGATTCGAGCATCTCGATCGATCTGGCTAGAGCTTCCCGTTCGAGCTTGTCCAAGGACAGTCGATGCCGCAGCAAATGTACTTTCGTGCTCCAGTAATTCTCCAGGCCGACGGCTATCCCTTGGTCCTGAATCTTCCTCGCGACTTCAAGGAGGGGTTCCATGTCATCCTCTGCTGCGGATGCGACGACGAACCCGAGGTGGTAGCCCGGCCCTGAGGAATTCCAAGTCTCTATGAGCCGTCTGGCCGCACGTTCGAATGAAGTCGGTAAGTCTTTGACAGTTGATGGATCCACTACGAACACGTTCATGGAGGTGTACCCTCCTTCTTCGGAAAGCACGTCATTGTCTCGTATCGAGAGTAGGCCGAGAGCGAAAGTGCAAGGACCAGGCTCATCCTCCGGATGCGACCATTTGGAAGCGAACTGCCGGTTGAGATTCCTAAGCCAAGCAAGCCCGATCGAGAGATCGCCCGGCCGGCTGCAATCATAGTCGGGATCGCGAGAATGTCCCACGATGTCCAACTGGCACAAAGCCCACGCGAGGAGGAATTGTAAGCCTAGCAAGTGACCTATCACGAACTCGGCCGGATATCCTGGTAGGTCATGAGTTGCCACTCCTTCCGGACCGACTGTGAACTCGCGATCGATCTCCTCCAGAAGATCGCGGGCGATCGGGATGACGTTTGACGCAACACCGACTCGTAGGGCCGAGATAGAGTCCGGTTCATCCGGCATACTGATCGCCCCTGTGCTATTTTCACTGGTGGGCTTTACATCCAGCGTTCGTCGCCACTTGAAGCCTGCTACGTCAGGCAAACTTATTACGCTCTCAATTCAAATGGCATCGGCGACGGCATCTCTGTCCTGCCCGCGCTGGTCAGGATACTCTGCAGGCAAGGAATGAGATCGTCCAGATTGCGGCAGACGAGAAAATCCCATCTGCCGAAGTCGGCCAGGTTGTTGACGGCTCGGACCCACTTCTTGGCGGCGTTGTGCTTCGAGTTGACCTGCTCAGGGTTATGGATCTCGTAGCCTTTGATCTCCAGGACAACCGTCACACCGTTGGACAGCCGCACAAGGAAGTCTGGCTCGTAATCGTGGTCAACGCCCATATATTCGTACTTGACCATCAGGCCAAGGTGGTCGTTCCGGGCGAAGAAGGTCACGAAGTCGCAGGCATCGAGCAACTTGGCGGCGTCAGCCTCCCACGTCGAGTGCTGGACGACCGAGTTGATGTGACTCTTTGTCGTCGGCGACGTCGGCCGTGTTGTCACGAAGTCCACGCCCGAGGTGCTGCCGTACGGGCGGTAACGGTTCAGGATCGGCAGCAGCGGCGGTTCGCCCGCCGAGTCGTCGGGATAGATGGCGTCCCGGAGCCGCTCTACGATCAGCTTGCTGTACTTCTCCAGGCCCAATTCCCTCGGATCGACGCCGTTCAGCGTGACTTTCCGCCGTACGTAGGATTGGACGTAAGAGAAGACCTGCGGGAAGAGCAGGTGCCGGGACTGTAGCCGCAGCACCCGGCTCTTCTTGTCGGTGTTAGCCATCGAGGGGGCGAGCAGGTCGTCGATGATCTTCTGGGTGATCTGGAATAGGATCGTCTGGAGGTGGGTCGCCCCGTAGTAGGCGGTCCGGTCCTGCTTCACGTACTCGAAGGGCGTCACGGCCATCCGCTGGGCATCGAGATAGCCCGCCGTCGGACGTAAGAATGTCGCAGTTGGCTCCAGATTCACGGGGTCGATCGCTAGCGGCTCGACTGCGTCCACGTTGCAGCGGAGCAGGCCCTTGGTGGTCTGGAATACGTAGCCCTCGACGATCGGGAAGCGGATGGCCATCTCCTCACGTTCGGGCACGGCCCAGACCCGGTACTTCGGCTTGTCCTCGGGGGCCGCCTGGTTGGTCGGCCTGCCCTTGAAGGGGATCACCGAGAACGGGATGCCGTAGACATCCACATACTCGGGTTTGAGCAGTTCCCGCTTCTCCTGCTCGTCCCACTCCGGCTCGTAGTTCATCCGCCGCAGGCCACGACCGACTACCTGCTCGCAGAGCAGTTGGCTACCGAAGGCACGGATGCCCAGGATGTGCGTGACGTTGTTAGCGTCCCAGCCTTCGGTGAGCATAGCGACTGACACGACGCAGCGGACGTGCTCGCCCGGTTCCCCGATCCTACCGACTGTCGCCACGACCCGCCGCAGTTCCTCGGCGGCCTTCTGTTTGTTCTTGGCCGGGTCCTGGCTCTCAGCTTCGGCTAGGACCTTGTTGTCGATGCGGAGCGCATATCGACGGGTCGGCGTGTTTGCGAACTCGGGGAGGATTACGCTGGCCCCGTAGATGATCTGCTTCTTCGGTTTGCTCTTTTTGCCCTTTGGGGCTTCCTCTTCCTCATCGGTGCCTTCCTCGCTACCCTCCAGAACCTCCTCGATGTCTTGGAGCGTAACGGACTCATTCTCCGACTCACCGCTGATCTTACGATAAAAGTAGTCGGCGATCTCTGTATTGTCGCAGACGATGATGAGCACCGGGGGGACCCGATCCTGGTCGGGCGTCGCCTGCTGGATGTACTTGAAGCGTTCCAGCCATTGGCCGGCGATCTGTTTCAGCGCGCCCTCGGCTTCCCTGTAGCAGGCGTCCGGCTTGGGCTTGCCGCTGCCATACTTCTCGCTGGGCTGGAGTGTGTTCGAGATGTTAGCCCAGAGCCGGAAGTATTTCGGGTCGGGCCTCCCGGCGTCGTCCTTCTTGCCCGCTGTATCACTCACTGGAAGACGGGGGATCTTGACGATGCCGCTCTCGATGGCGTCCACCAAGCCGAAGTCAGAGACGAGCCACGGGAAGGGCTGGCCCTCGGGGTAGCCGCTCCCCTTGATCGAGAAGGGCGTGGCCGACATGTCCACCGCCATCGAGATGCCGGGCCGGTCCTTGCCGAGGCAGTTGTTGATCCAGTCGAGGCCCTGGAGCCAGACACGGGCCTCGGCGGCTTCGTCTTCCAGGGCGGCCTTCTCCTCGGCGGTGATCCCGTCCTTCTTGCGCCCCCGCTTTGGAACCTCGGCGTCCTCCTCGATTGGGGACGGCGCCGGCCTCCAGCAGTGGTGGCCCTCGTCGTTGAGGACCATGATCGGCAGCCGGTCGTATAGGTCGCCCAGGACCCGCCTCGCCAGCGTCTCGGGCGTCTCCGGCCCCTTGTTGACGACGGCATAGCTCTTGTCGCCCTCCTTGTGCTCGGACTCGGGGGAGAATCGGTGCCAGTTCTCGACGAGCACTTTGCCGGACTGGAGGTGCGGCCTCAGGTTTACCGGCACGAGGTCGAAGGCGGCGTAGTAGTTCTCCGGGCAGTCGGGCCGGAGCACCTGGAGCCGCTCCTTAACCGTCAGGTTTGGGCAGCACACGAGGACGGCGTTCGGGTACTCCTTGCTCGACGGGTTGACGCCCCGGTTGCAGAAGGCCCAGGAGATCAGCATGGCCATGACGACCGTCTTGCCGCTGCCGGTCGCCATCTTGCAACCGAGCCGCAGCAGCGGCATGAGGCCGGCGTCGATCGGGACATCGAGGAGCCTGGGGAAGAAATCCTTCGAGGCGAGGTCGAAGCCCTCGCCCGTGGGTCGCTCGCCCCGCTGCATCCGGGCGAGGTTCTCGTCGCTCAGGGCAAAATTCTTAAAGCCGGTGCGGCCCGACTTCTTCGGCATCCGCATCTCGGCCAGGTAGATGACCGTCTCGACGGCCTCTCGCTGGCAGAAGAAGAGGCGTCGGCCCCGCATGGGGTTGGCCCACCAGCGGAGCAGCTCCTTCGTCACGTGGGAGGCGCCCCGGTAGTCGGCCTCCCGCCACCGCTTGACGTCCTGCCGCAGGACATTGACCAGCGGCAGGTCGTCCCGCTCCTCCTCGGCGAAGAGCGACTGCTGGGCCGAGCCAGTCTTCTCGGTCTTGTACCAGTAGCTCGCCGGGCGTCGGAAGCCGGCACGGGACGCATCGCCGGTCTGCGAGTCGTAGATCCAGTGGTCGTGCGGCTCGTCGTAGGGCGAGCAGATGACCGGCTTGTCGACGGGTTGGATCGGGATTTGTCTCTTGTCTTCGCCCATGCTTCCCTCGCTGCACTAGCCCATCTCGAATACGAGGCGGGGCGATGTTTCGTCATCGTCCTGCACGAAACCAGCGATGCCGCCGTCGGCAGACACCTTGATGCCCAGGCCGAGTTGTGCGAGGGCTTTCGCCGCTGCCCGTCGTGCGCCGCTTTCGCTGCCGCCGGGCACTCTGACGATGGCTCCTACAGCCAGGATTTCTCCGTCATGGCCAAGGACTGTCGCCCCATCGATTGCCGCAATAGCTTGGCGGAAGCGGCGGTGCAGTTCATGAAATGGACGATGCCGGGCTTGATCCTTGATGAGCCGGGTAATCACCTGGCTTTTTGGCGACGTTCCGCTATGCAAGCGGTCGGCGGCGTTGACAATATCCTTTAATCGGCCCTTGTTCTTTGATTTAACGATGGCGACACACCCGCCCGATCTTGCGAATGATACATCCAGGCAGGTCTCGTATACGCACCTACGCAATTCGGCGCTTCCAATCCGCCCCATCTGGGCCATGATCGGTTCATGGACGAAATGGTGCCAACGGCCTCTCCGGCGTGCATAGATCAATCGCTTCTCTCGAAACACTAAAATCTCGCCGTTGCGGTTCAACACGATGGATATCCGCTTGCCAGTTGCGTAGTCTGCCATGAGGCGAGCGTGATAAGGGGCAAATGGTAGTCTGTCGCCTGTGTCAAATGTACGATAGTTGAATATGTGACCTTCGGGGGAAACCGTCAGCATCGTATCGATACCGCTCGTCAAAACTTTGATAAAATCCTCTTGCCAGATGCCCTCTAATCGCACGCCCTCGTCAAAAGAGACGATATCTAATCCAATGGCGGCGGCTATTCTGTTGCCCTCATAGGTTTGGGCTGACAAGCCTTCTAGGGCGTCAAGAATCTGTAAAAGCAGGCTCTCGTTTGGATACTTCAGTGATTGGACAATGATTCGCCGAATGGACGCCTGTAGCAGGTCGTTGAACAGCCGTGAGCCGAAATGAGGAAGAACTTCGGCCAGCATCGCCAGTCCGATCCTCGCCAATTCAACTTCGGGATTGGAGAATGCGTGCGCACGTTCGATGCTAAAGCACTCACTGCGATCAAGAAAGGGCCTGACGATGAGCCTATTCCCATTATTGTGAGCGACGTGCGATCTCGGTGGTGCTATTCGATACGCGCACAGCCCTACCTTCGATCCCGACAATAATGGCACGAGCGTAGATTGCAGGATCGTCGTTAGCTCCTCAATCGAGGGGCTGGGGGTTGATGACGGCATGCTCATTCCCATCATTTTCAAGAAATGGCGATTATCGTCATCACTTCGTTGCCCCGAGGATCAATGACCTTTGCGGCCACCCTCCTGTGCTTACCAACCGGAAAGGGCAAGGAAACTGTTCCAGAGAGCGTTTCAAACGCCTGTTGAGGAACGAGCCCTCCCAATGCATTCGCCAGCTTCTCCCATGACGATTTGTCGGGAAAGAATGCTTGGGTGATGCAGAAAGTGCGTCCGTCGTAGTCAGAATCGAGGAACCACGAAGCGACCTTCTCGGCTCCCGTGGAACGGATGCTGTTGTCAAGAGGATTGTAAATGTCAACACCTTCCATTGTTACAAGATATTCACCTCTTTTTGTTGGCCCTTCAACTCGAATGCGTGGCTGCCCGAAGACGGTGAACAACTGGCTGCCCGGCTGCTCCTTCAGGAGGCCGTTCATGCCGGGGTTCACGTCCGGGCGGATGTTGGCCATGTGGATGCGGAGCCGGGGGTGCTGGGCCTCCTGGATAATCGCCTGGGCCGGGCCGTCGAAGCTGAACCCGGCCACCACGAGGGCGTCGTAGCCCCGGCGGTTGGTCGAGCGAATCACGTCCTCGACCTGCTTGGCAGTCACGGGGCCGTACTGCGGGCCGAAGGCGACGGCGACGGTCGCCCGCCCTTCGGGCTCGGGGTCAACATCCCCAACAGCCACCCAGCGGCCCTCGGCCTGGATGCCGACCTCCGTGCCGACGACCTTCTCCAGGCGGGAGAAGGTCATGTGCTTGTTGTCGGGGAACCTCACACCGTCGAGGCGAAGCAGCCGGAGCATGTGGTCGAGGTAGGCCTCGGCGTTCTTGGCCTCTACGTTCCCCGAGACTCTCGGCCGGAGTGCAAACGACTCTACCAGTTCTTCCGGTTCGCCGCCGAACAGGCCATCGCCTTCGGCCATGGTTCCCAGCGAGATTTCGGGCGGTTGGACCGCCTCGACGGTGAACGGGCCGCTGACCCGAACCACGCTTCTGACCACCTCCGGCTGATCAACGAGTTCCTCCTGCTCGGCGTTGGCGGCGATGCAAGCCTTGACCTCATCCATCTTGGCCCGCCACGCCTTGCGATAGGCGTCCACGGCCTTGATGAGGGATTGAGGCCAGTCAGGGTCGGTGTCGAACGGAACGGTCCAGTGCTCCCACTTTTGACCCTTCTGGGGCAGTTCCCATCTCCGACGATCTGCGTCCGTGATGGAACGCACACCTTCCTTGGATTGTTTGCGGGCAAATTTGCCAATGAGTTTGATATGTACTTCTTCGGAAACATTGGGCAGATGCTCGTTGCACCGCAGTAGGGCCGAATCCAGAATGATCCGGTGTTTTAGGTTGATTGAATCGAGAGTCGAATTCCTGCCAATCCGTCCTAAGGTGATGTAAGGAATTTTCTCATATACGAACCCGGCCCCCGGACCAACATGCTCGTCCTTCAACTTGTAGTGGGTAAACCTTGACGTAAGGAGCCTCTGTCTTGCGATGGATACGGCTACTCTGCTGGTGTCGATCGTAACCCAACGACGCCCCCACCCCTCGGCCACGAGTGCAGTTGTCCCACTCCCACAAGTTGGGTCAAGAACAAGATCGCCTGGGTCTGTCGTCATGAGCATGCAACGCTCAACCACGAGCTGTAAGGTTTGAGTTGCATACTGCTTTTTCTGTCCAAACCCAGACGAAGAGATATCCGTCCAAGAGTTGTTGATCGGGCTGTGAATACTCTCGCCCCGGTAGGATTTCCACGTAAGTGTATTGCCAACGGCATAGGCCATGCCTGCGTCAACGACACGTTGCAGTTCCGACGAGTGAATTGACCAATGACGATTCTTAGGAGGATAAAAAGGTCTCCCGTTGCAGTACACGGGGTTTTTGGAGTCTTCCCTCACGCCCTCGGAGCTTGTTTGTTGCAGCCGAAGAATAGAGCCTTCAGGCCGTGCCTCGGCATTCAATTTTTGGGCGACCGAGAGGTCGATCACCTCACCCGGATCGGTCTCAACGCAGACATACCTCTCCTGAGGATTAGGGATTGGCGCTGTTCTTTGATAAACATCTCTGTATTTTACCTTGCTTTTGTCAACTGCATACCAAAGGAGGTAGTCGCAGACGGAGGGTAGCAGTGTAGGTGTTCTACCACTTGTCTTTGTAAAGGTTATTTCTGAACAGAAATTATCCGAGCCAAAGATCTCATCCAAGAGTTTTCGCACTACATGCACGTTGTCTTCGCCGATCTGGACGAAGATGCAGCCGGTTGGTGTTAGCAGTTCTTTCGCAATACACAGTCTGTCTCTTAGGTAGGCGAGATAGGAATGAATCCCGAGGTGCCAAGTGTCACGAAATGCTTTTACCGTTTCGGCTTCCCTAGTGAGATCGGTTTCTCTCTCTCCTACATCGGCATTGCCGATCAAAGGCTGGAAATTGCTTCCATACCGAATCCCGTACGGCGGGTCGATGTAGATCATCTGGAACTTGCCGGCTAGATCCTCTCGCTTGGCCAGGCTTGCCATCACTTGCAAGCTATCACCCAGGATGATGCGGTTCGTCCAGTCGATGTCGTGCTTGTAGAACTGGACCGCCTCGTGGTACTCCTGCTCGGGATCGCCGAACAGGGTCCTCTCGACGTCCTGACGGGCGGCGATCTTCAGGATTGCCTGGGCCGAGATCCGTTCGTGGATGTTCAGGGCCACCGGATCGACGGTCAGGCCCATCGCCTGGGATTCCCGCTTGCCCGCCCACTCCAGCCACGGCTCCTGCGTCCGCAGGGCTTCGGCTAGAATCCGTGCCTCGTCTCTCGACAGTGGTCCCTTGGTTGCCTTCTCTAAGAGTTCGGGCAGTTTGTCCGGGCTGCCATTCGGGTCGAACCGCAGCGTAGGGGGGCGGCGGGGGCTGTAGGCGTACTGGATCGGCGGCACGGGCGGCACGACGCCCTCGGCGGCGATCTTGGCGGGCGGGTTGTTCTTCCTCTTGGCCCCGCCGTGGCGGTAGTCCTCGATACCCTCGCCGCCGTTGATCCCCACCGACTTCTTCCTCGCCATCGTGCCCACCCGCTCGCCGCTGGTTCAGAAATCGTACTTGCCGCACTGTGCGTGCCCGCAGATGGCCCGCACGTCGCACCGCCGGCACTTGGCCGCCTCGGGCCGGGCCGGGAACTCGCCGGCCACGATCCCCTCGATCAGGACGTCCGCCCGCTTGCGGGCGACCCGGACGGCCACATTGTCCACCGGGACGTTCCGCCGCTCGCCCTCCTTCAGGGCGTGCAGGTAGGCCGCCTTGACGCCCAGCCCTTCGCCCCGTCCCGCCGCCGCATAGATGGCAAGCTGGAAGCCGAAGATGTCGTCCGTCTTCGGATCGTTCGCCGTCTTATAATCGACGATCGACAGGTTCCCTATTCTACCACCCTCACGGTCCAGGATCACGTCGGCTCTGCCTTGTATGATCCCCTTTTCGATGTGAAGCTCGAAGGCCCGCTCCGTTTCCCAGACCCGCATCAGGTCGTCGCTGTAATCTGTGAGGTATTTACGCACCAGCGCCTTGGCCCGGTCGAGCAGACTGTGGAAGGCGGCGTTGTTGGCAAACGGCAGGTAGAAGGCATCCCGGAAGACATACTCGACCTCCTCTGGTGTTGGGAGCCTGTGCTGCTTCATCGCCTTCTCGGCCAAGTGTCGCAGGATGTGGTGGATTGCCCGCCCGTACCCCAGTTCCGTCACCAGTTGTGGCTGAAATCCTAGCGATGTGCTGAAGCGATAACGTAGCGGGCAGCCTTCGTAGAGCGCCAGGTCCGAGAATGAGACTGTCGGCAGTTCCTCAGCTTCGTCAGCAGGAGGGGCGAACGGCCCCGGCAGCGGCAGCAAATCCGCTACGGGAGGGTCGCCGCCAGCGACCTCCCCGAGGAAAGGCGAAGGCTTGAACTGGTTCATCTTGCGGCGAAACCGAGACAGATACACAATGTCCTTGGCTCGGGTCAAGGCGACGTAGAAGAGTCGCCGTTCCTCCATCTCGCCGCCCTCGTAGCGTCGGCGGGCCTCGGTGGTGAAAACGTCATCGGGGATGAGCCAGTCCTGCGGCTGCCCTGAGTACTTCGATGGGAACCGCCCCTCGACAAGGCTGGGCACGAAGACAACCGGCCACTCCAACCCCTTGGCCTGGTGGATTGTTAGGATGTCCACCGTGTCGAGGTCGAACGTGTCTTCGCCCTCAAAGTCCTCATAGGCGTCCAAGGCGTAATACTGCAGGTAGTTGTAGAGTCGCTGATAGAAATAGACACCACGGTCCTGGCCGCCCCGAAAGACTTGCTCTCCGTTCTCCTCGACGTAGCGGGCACGCCGGGTGACGTGCTCGAAGTCGGCGAGGATCTGCGAGAACCGAGCCAGGCAACCCATGCGGGCCGAGTTGCCGGGTTCGTCCAAGTTGAGGGTTTGCAGGCCAAGAAACCGCAGCAACTTGTAATAGTCCCGGACGAGATTGATCTGGGCGGCATTGTCCTTGACCAGCCGTTTCCAGTCCCCGAAGTATTCGGCTAGGCTCTCGATTGGCTCCCCGTCGCTGAAGACGGCTTCGAACTCCGTCACTAGGGGTGCAAGCTGGACCGGCGTGCTCCGGGCATACCGCTCCTCCTTCCAATCGTTGTCGATCAGCCAGGCGTAGAACTTGCCTAGGGCCGACGCCTCCGGCTGCATGAACAAGCCCGTCCGGCCCGCACAGCGGAATGGTATGCCCCTCTCTTTAAGGGCCTCGATCAGCGGAGATGACGATGTACGCACCGAGCGGTACAGGACGGCGATGTCCTTGTAGCGGTAACCCCGCTCCCGGAGTCGCTCGATCGTTTCGGCGATCGTCTTGGCTTCGGTGTCGGTAGTCTCGGCAGCCCAGCAAACCACCTCGGCCTCGCTTGCCGGCCTATGCGGTTTCATCGCCTTAGGAAGCCTGGGGCCGATCGTCTCGGCGAAAGCGTTGGCCTTGGCGATGATAGATGGACGGCAGCGGCGGTTGACCGTCAGGTGCAACGGCGTGGCCCCATACTTCCCTGCAAACTCCAGCATATTGGAGACGTCCGATCCCCGCCACTGGTAGATGGCCTGATCGTCGTCAGCGACGACGCAGAGGTGGACCGGGGCATTGGCCAGCAGGCTGATGAGCGTCTCTTGGGCCGGGTTGATGTCCTGGTACTCGTCCACGATGAGGTGTCGTAGCCTCTCGTGGACTCGCTCGTACACCTCAGGCCGCCTGAGTGCTTTGACCGCTGCCGAGATCAATAGCCCAAAGGTCAGGAAGTGGTAGCGGTAGAGCGTCTCCTTGAACCTCAGATAGCAGTCGCCGAACGGGGTGCCCTTGATCTTCTGAGCATCGAGAAGCTCGTTCTCCACGACATCCGCATTGCGGAGGAAGTCATGAATAGGTCGCCAGTGCTGACTGCCCAGTGTGCTCAGTCCCAGACGCTTGTGCTCTCTACTCAGCAGTCCGGCCAACCGATTCTCGTCCAGTACGTCGAAATTGCCAAATTCTGGAACGTGATCTTGGAGCAGACGCAAGCAGTACGAATGGATTGTCCCAACAAACATAGGACCCAATTTGTCAAGGAATGGGTCTCCCTTAACCTGTGCGACCCTTCGGCTGATTCGGTTCTTGAGTCCTTCGGCCGCTCGTTCGGTGAACGTGAAAGCGACGATATGTGCAGGTTCAGCACCATCTTCGATAAGTGCTGCGACACGTCGTGCAATGGCCTCCGTCTTGCCCGCACCAGCGCAAGCAATAACTTGTAGGTGGCCGCCTCGGAAAAAGATTACCTTCTGCTGCTCAGATGAGGGCGAAAATATTGGATCAGCCATCAGTTTGCTCGGCTCTCGGTAGAGGCATTACCCGAGTCGGCCTAAATCTAACAATAAATCCATAACTGCTCAACGAAGGAAAACCTGGCGGAGCCGATTATCCAGGCTAGGTGTGCCAAACACAACTCGCCCCTGCAGCTGCAAGTGAGGACTCCCCCCGGTCAATTCTGTTTGGCCTCCGGATGAATCTGAAAATCTCTCGTTATTTCACCTCCATTATTTGTGATCGGTTTTCTCTCTGGCGGACCGACACTCTAGGCCTTTCGTTCAGCGACATCTGGATTCACTCGGGGACTTAAAATAAGAAGTATTCCAGTAGGTAGTGTTCAGGCGGGTACTGTGCAAGTCGTTGCATTGTTCTAGGAACATTGAGACAGTTTCACTTATCGGGCAGGTTTTCACAGTTGTCCGCTCGGCTGCGAACCTTCGCAACGTGGCATCCTAGGCCTCTCAACACAGACACGATGTGCTTCAGGGGGGGCCTCTCGTCACCTATCGGTATTGTCACCAACAGCCGAACGGATTTTGGAGTTATTTCGAGAGAGGGTCCTCTGAGTTTGATCGCATTCTCTACAGGACGTGGCCGATGGGCTTCAGGCTGCATCAGTAATGAGGGATCAACTTGCAACGCACTCGCCAGGCTTGCGAGAGTTGCAGCGAAAACAGGCCTGCCGGCCTCGGCCATCGAAACCGTCCGGATAGAAAGTCCGGCTCGCCGACTAAGGTCTGCTTGGCTCCAACCTCGACCCATTCGATGTTTTCGGATCGCTGTGCCCTCGACTGTGAGAACCCGGCGAACGTGTTTCTTGCTCTCAAATTTCGCCACCGATAAGCCCTCTCAGTAGACCTAGCACACTCTACCTCGGAAATTCGAGCAAATTGCTGTCAAATTGCTGTCAAAACTCGCTGACTGGTAGCCCTTATACTCCTGGAGAGCCGAAAACGGTTGGATTCGTCTTACCACCAACATGCTCGGAAATACGAGGCGGATATCCGCATTTTCCAGGGGTATAGAACCATGTTTTACTGGAACTGCATGGAAACCGATTACATGGTCGGACACCCTGCTCCGCACGCGTGGTTGGAGCAGCCTTCAAGCATGAATCCCCTGCGATTTGTCGTCGTCTTGGATCTTTCCGGTTCCATGTCGGGAGCGTCCGAACGGTTGCTGTTGAGAGCCGCCCTATCAAATCTGCTCTATGCCCTCCCGGATGGGGTAGAGGTCTCCTTGGTTGGCTTTCACAGCGAGGCCCATCTTATCGAAACCTGGACAAGGCTCGACAGTCGTTCCCGCGTTTTCCTACTCCGAGCTGGGATGGGGGAAGAGACTCAGGGCTGCACTCGGATCGCATCGGGGATTGGCCTGGCATTGGACCTTTTGTCCGATGGCGGGACGATCATCTGCCTCTCTGATGGAGGTGACTCCTCCTGGGCATATACAAGGCTTTGGCCTTCATTTTTTAGTCTGTCGCATGCGGGATACTCGGACGAATCAACCGATCCGACACTCGCCGAGGTCGCACTCCGTGCCCGCGACCAAGGAGTTGTGATCAATTGCCTCGGAATTTCCGCCGATGCGCCTTGCGACTCTGGTGCGTTGTCTTACTTGGCGGGCCGAACAAGAGGGAAGTATTTTTCTGTGTCACACCGACGTGACCTGAAGAGGCTGTGTGGACAGATCATCGTCACCATGGGGCACGAGTCCTACGTTTCCCTTGTTCAGACGCTTATGATTTTAAAGCGCCAAACGGGGTTGAGAAGCCCCTATTCCGATTCCCGGCTTCTTGGTAGTCCGGAAGGCTTGGTGGACCGTGAGTTTCTCTGTGCCCATCGTGGGCTGCCACAAGACCCGTTGCTCTTTGTCAACCATACTGAGAATATCAGGATGACTGGGAACTCACTAACAGGCTTTCAAGATCGTAGTCGGGTATGTTTTCCCAGGGTATGGTGCCAATCTATACCCCGCCTGGAACGATTTTTTCTCCGAAATTGGGGGATTCAGGTCGGCTCAGTTGCAAACGTGAGGGGCCTCAGTTCTCCGCACAAAGTCAAGGGGAGAAGCAGGAAGGACTGGTACCGGTGTTCGCATTCTATTCTCAAGCCCATCAATTTTACTCGGGCTGTCGGTCCATATTCAGAGATTACTAAGCCTCTGACGAGGGTAGAGTCCCACGCTTTGAGAGCTTGTAACGGCATGTGGCTAGAAAGGCGATTTTGGCGGACCGATCGCCGCTCCACATCCTTGCTTAACCCTGGAGATTTCTCTTGTGGCGAAGCAATTGCTTCCTGGCGAATTCTAGGCGATCATCGAGACGATCCTCCCGAGGTGGACCACGAGCCTCAAGGGTGGACTTCTCCGGTTCGACAATTGCAAAGCCCTCACCGGCATCCGCTTCTTACTGAAGACCGAGATCCCCCGGCAGGATCTGGCCTATCAGAGCTGTACGATGAGTTGCAGGCGATAGCTCTGCGACTGGCAGACCAACGGGATCTGGGACAAGATGCACAAGGCCCTTCTCGACTAACTCTGAGCCCACGAACGGCCCGCTTATGGCCTGATTGTGAGCGACAGCAATTCGGTCCGGGCCGTCTACGAGCGAGAGGCGACCGGCACCAGCCTGGTAGACTGCGCCAACCCGGGCAGCAATTACCTTGCGACTGGCGAGGCCCATGGGATCCCGCTGGCCTCGTGTCTCACCAGGGCGAGCGTGCCGGACGTCAAAGAGTCGGCTCCGCTGTGCGATTGGGTATCGGCGGTGGGCAGCAAGCTGGGTCAGAAGTCCGAGTCGTTGATGGCGGACCAGGGCAACGACTCGGAGTTTCAGAGCGAGGGCCTGCGTCAGATGGGCGGAGCGGCGTTACTCGCGGAGAAGGATACGGAGGATGGCAGAGCACTAGGAGTTTATCAATAATGGGTGTAACAGACCTTGGGCTGAATGCACTGGGACCGCCGGCCCTGGGTTCGCTACGTACGCCCCGGCAGACATTCATCAAAAGTTTCTTGCTCTGGCCTACACCAAGCTCTATGCGCCATTCTTCAACAAGGAATGCCGTTGGTCTCTTCTGCTAGAGTTGAACGATTTGGTCTACATATCCATTATTTGTGGAGTGCTAATGAGCCGTCTCACTCTCCCCGATGCAGGTTCGCGAGAAGAGCGTGCTTCGGCTCGGTAGTGAAGTTCTTTGGGTATCTTTAGTGGTGTAATGCAGGATGAGATCAATGCCCCGGTTTGCAGTTTGGCCTAACTTTTGGTGGCTACTATCCTTTTTGACTAATCATCGAAACACCACTAGCCTCGGCCGATTTTGCGATCGGCGGACGGTGATGGCCGAAGAGGTTCAGCCGATGACGGATTCCTCATCCGGTCGATGATCGGCATACCACCATGTACGTTTACTCAGCTATAGGAGCAACAGAATGTCGGTAATGTACCAAGGTTTCGTGTTCCCACGATCTCTGCAGGAGATATTGCAATTGAGGTCGCCAGTAATTTAGGTTTCCGCTGCCTGTGGCTTCGGTCGTACACCGAGAAACCTACAAGAGCCGCATTCGGCGTCAGCCGGCATGCGGATTCTTTTTCCAATGTACTTTCCCAAGGAGAGCGATCATGCCTGAAACCATCGAACAGTCCAATTCCGGGACGCCGCCTCACGCTGGAAGGACCTATCTGGACCTTCCAAATCACATGGCAGAGGCCTACATGGACGCCGCGTTCCAACATGGGCCACAAACCGAAGTGGCTCGTTCCGTCTACGAGCGGTTCAGCGCTGATCCGGAGTGGGGGCAACTATTCCAGGAGTTCGCCCGTGCCGTTGATGAATTGAAATCGGCGGTCAGCAGTGGTGTAGCGGCGCAAGGGGCCGCTCACCTCGACCCGGCGCTCACTCCGTAGGCAGGGGCGGGGCGGGAAGTTCCTATGATTCTTCCCGCTCCAACTTTATTTTCCACAAGATCTCACGGAGATCGCTCCGAACCCGATAGACGGCCCGCTCAGACACTTCGAGACACTCGGCGATCTCCGCGACTGGAATGCCTTCAACCAGCAGGTACAAGATTTCGCGTTCATCGCCGGGAATCGCTGTCGCGACTCGCTCAATTAGGGCGTTGACTTCCTCGATTTCTTCTTCGTTTTGCAATAATAACTGGGGTCGAACATCCTGGGGATCTTTGAGGAAAGGTTGCTCGTGGAGGCCTAGTTTCTTGCGCATACCCCGAACGACCCCTCGGTAGGCCGCCCGGAAGAGATACGCATCAAAATGGCCTTCAGTCGAGAATTTACTGAGCCATATTGATACTTCCTCGGACCGCCACCGCTTTGCACCTGCTCTAGCTGCCTTGGCCTCTCCGAGAAAGATATTAGCGAGAGTATCGTAGACGACCTCCTCTGCAAGTGTGCGATGCGAGGGGAAAAGGCGAACCAGCTTCTTCGTCATCAATCGCATCTTGTCGGCAAAGTCGGGCGATGCGAAATGGGCGGCCGGATCGACCGGTGGCCAGCCGCTCATGGCCTCCTCCTCTGAGGCCGACCTGCATGCGCACTCGCGGCGATGAAAGCGGTAATCTTGGCCAATTCGACCACAGTACCATCCCTTAATCCATATTTTTTCTCGATATCCGTTATCGACGAGAGTCCTGTGGCGTATTCCTCGACACAATCCCGGAAGAGCGCACGTAGTAGCTCGCGGCCTTCCGTACTACTGAGCAAATTTGCTAATTTCTCACTTGCAGTCTCGGGTGGGTGAGCCCCATTCAGGACCCAAGGCCTGAAGTAGCTGGTAAATGCGACGATGAGAACGAGTAGTATTACAATGAATGCCATTATGAAAACAAGGAGGACTCGGTTTTGGTCTGTGCTCAATAGCGACATACCACCGAACATTACTTCGACGATCAGCACCACGAGCACGAAAAATCCTAAAGGAGTTTGCACGATCGTGAGAATTTCGATCCTGCTATCCGGCCTGCTTTTTTCTTTGTCTACCATCGACCGGATCTCCCCATTCCGATGACTAGAGGGCTTTCGCCACAACTCCCGACTGCTACTACAATCTCCATAGAAAAGAGTAGCGTTCCGAGAGTAATGTTAAAAGCTACACTGGAACACGGGAAGGGGCAAGCGGCCTTCCCAGTTCAAGATGATCGAATGAATAGTCTAAATCCCTATTTGATAGCGACTTAGAACCCTGCTTTACCGTGACTTCAGCTAGTTGATACTCACGGTATGTGAAACAAAGATTTTGTGCTGTTCTTTCTGTCTACATGCGTTAGAAGCCCAGTAGCCACGGCAGAAAGCTTTAACTCCTTTCGTTCCCATGATTGCATAAACTGACTTCGCGGGGCGGGTTTCCTGACGGGCCCGATAGCTGAGTCGATGACATTGGCGGCAGGCGAAGGCTCGGCCCCCTCCGGGGCTGTAGAGGCAGCCGGCAAGGCGATGGCAGAGTGTCCTATATCCAGGGCAGGCAAACCACCAGCGATGCCCGCCGTTCGGTTGGGGTGAAGGCATCAGGTCGATCCACTCCTCGAACCGCTCGCCGGTGTTGCTGAGCGTGTATCCGATCTTGAGCTTCGCTTCACCCTCGGTCGTCCTCGCCTGGAATCCGATGCTCGCTCCGTCGGGCCAGTTGTAGGAGCCAGTGACTCGCGTGTTAGGGGAGAAGACCCCGGCCTGGAGGAAGCGGTCGAGAGCGAGAGTTTGCGATTCCTCGACCGTCCGCTTGCGGTCCCACTTGCCCGAGGGCCAACGTCCGCTTCCGTATCCGCCCATCTTCCAGCCCTCCGGATTTACCGAAAGTGTCGCAGAATGTAGCGATTAAGGGTGGAGGTGCAGACTTTCATGGAACGCAGAACCACCCTGCTAAGTGACGCGATGGACCAGTCAGGACTGAGATGGGTGAGTCTCAAATTAACCGGGCCGCTGGTGGACTCGGTGCGAGCGATCGGATCCTCGAAATGGGGACGGAGGAGAATCATCGCTGTACGCTAATGCGTTGTTCTCCGGCGACCGCCACCAGGAGGGTCGGCACCGCCAGCTTACGCACCTTGGCCAACGTCGCCAGGGCCGACAGGAACCGCTTGTGGGCCCCGTCGATCCGCCGCTGTTGGAAATCCGCTTGGGTGATCGACAGGCTATCCGCAGAGGCGTGGCGGAGTTCGTACTGGTACACCAGGAACCAGCAATAGACCGCCCGCTCGACCAGGAGCTTCTCCAGGGCGGTGGGATTCGGACCCTCCAGCTCGGCCCGGAGCTGGCGGAGCTTCGCCTCGGCGGATTCCCGGATGGCGAGATCTTTCTGGGAGAGCCCGGCGACCAGGACGTTCCGGAGCCAGTTCGGGGGGCTCCCGTAGTTCTCGACCAGCCAACGGCCGTCGGATCCGCTGGATTGGTCCCGGAGCACTTCCCGGAGCTGGGGGAGGCAGGTCTTATCCCCCTTCTCCGCCCGGCTCATCAGCTCCTGAAACCCGTCCCGGGATTTCGCCTTCGACACCTCGATTTCCGCCATCTCTCCGCCTCCGCCATTGGCCACGGTGTTTGTGGTAGCCGCTGACCACCAGGGCCAGCTCCGCAACCCGCTCCGTCCGGTCGAACCACTCCGCCAGCTCGGAGTCCTCCCGCCGGGCCTCATCCCGCTCATCCTTCCGGGCCAGGCGTTCCGTCTCCCGATCCCGACGGTGTTCAGCGTCCAGCCCCGCCAGGAATGCGGCGGCATCCCCCGCCCCGACGTATTCGGTGACGACCCGCCGCCCGACCCGTCTGCTCCGGTAGTAGTAGGAGTGGTTCCCGATCCGTTTCCAGCCCATCGCTAACCTACCCCTCCGGCGGTTCCCCGCTCTGGGAGCCTCCAGGGGCCCGCAGGACGACGACCGGCGTATCCCCGGGCCTTCGCTCGACCGACACCAGCCCGGCCCCCTCCAGGGCCTCCAGGCCCCGCCCCGCCGCGAATCTCGACATCCCCAGCTCCGACCACTCCCCCAGGGCCAGCTCGAACCGCCCCGAGCGTTCCCAGCCCGCCAGGCACCAGCACGCCAGCCCGACCCGGAGCCCCGCCACGGGAAGCACCAGGGCGGGCCGGAGCCAGCTCCACGGGATCGGGCCCCGGAGCGGGAGCCGGGCTTTCTCGTCGGACATTTCGAGGATGGAGACGTCCGTGGCGAGGATCTTGGATCCTGGGGAGCGGGAGACCGCCAGGAGCCCCGCCCCCTCCGCCGCCTTCAAGCCCCGCCGGACCGAATCGTCGGAGAGGTTGAGCCCCTGGGCGACCGTTTCGAGATCCCACCGCCGATCCCTCCGCTTGCGGAACCTCCCGGCGAGGAACCGATAGGTCAGGGCCACGGGGAGACCGCTCCCGGGGAGTCGGGAGGCTCGACCGATCCAGGCGAAGGGGATCGGGCCTCCCAGGAATGCCTCCCCGGAGGAATGTCTGGGGATGGGGGTAACGCTCCCCTGCGCCACCAGACTCCCCGCAGGAAGCTGGAGACGTTCCGAGGCGAATACGTCTCCCCCATCAGTCTCCAGAGAACCCATTTGGGACCCCGATGGTTTACCCGTAGTCTCCTCCCCCTATATCCCCCTGATCTATTATCTAGAGAGTCAGAGAAGAGTATAGGGGACAGGGTACGCAAAATCGCTCGGCCTTGTCCGCAATTTTGCACGCTAACCATGTCCGGCTCGTGCGTCCACGGATTCGGGGTGGTGTGACGTGCCCCGTCGGTTGTGACCCCCGCCTGTCAGACGACTACCGAGCCGAGTGCCGACGTCGCCGGCGACGGACGCCGCCCCGTCGCGGAAACGCGATGCCTCGGTGCAAAGGCGTCCTCAATAAACTGGGGTGACACTGCGGGCGAAACCTTCCGAGATCGCGTTGCACCACAGCCTACCGGGCCTTCGCCCGCAGCCTCTCGACATCCTTCCAGAGCGATTCCCACGCCTTCCGCTCCACCTCGGGCAGCTTCGCCAGTGCGGCGGACTCGCGGACGCCGGCGAGATCGGTGTCCTGGGTCCAGTGCAGGAGCGTCTGGCTCACCGTCTCCCTGGCCTGGGCCTGGCCTGAATCCAGCACCTTCTCCCACACCCTCAACTCACCCCGGAGCCAGCCTGACGCCTTCCCTCGGAGCCGGGCCTGCTCCGCCTCTCTCGGAGCCGGATCATCCTTCCCCTGCCCCGTCCCCGCCAATGCAGCCGCACAGGCGGCGTTGTAGGGAACCTGGGCCTGACGATCCACCGCGAGTTTCGGCTCCGCCGTCAACACTTCGTCCCAGAGCCGAGCCGCCAGCACGTGGAGTGACCTGTCGTAAGCTCGCTGCGCCAGCGGGAGCCCCTCGGCCGCGCTCCTCGGTTTCCCCGCCCCTTTGAGGATCGCCGCGAGCCTGGCATCCAGGGCGATTATCGCCGGATCCGAATCTGCGAGCGCTTTGAGTTCCCGCTCAGCCTCGGCCCCACCATCCCTGTCTTCGAGTTTCTGGCAAACCTCTTGCAGTTTTGCGAGATGGTTCTTCAAGAGCTGCCGGTATTTGGAATTCGCAGGGGCCGCAGCCACTGCCCTCTTCTGCAAGAGCATCGCCTCGCGAAATTGCTCCCGGGCTTTGACGAGGCGACCGCCATTCAAGTCGATAACCGCCAGGTTATTCAGTGTTATTCCGAGTTCACTGAAATGCTCCGGAATCTCTGGGTGGTCTGCAACCAACCTGCTCTGCATCTCCCTAGCCTGACCATACGACTTGACCGCGTCGTCGGGCTTGCCCGCGGCAAGTAGCAGGATGCCGATGTGGTTGTAGATGCGAGCCAGGTCGCTCTGATACGCCGTGACGGTCGGGTTCTGCGTGACAAGCGTCCTACGGATCTCCACGGCCTGCTCGAACGCACTAAGCGCGTCGTCGGGCTTGCCCGTAGCGCTCAGCGAGAGGCCTAAGCAGTAGTAAATGCGGGCCAGGTCGTTCTGATACGCGGAGACCGTAGGGTACTGCGTCGCAAGCGTCCTCAGGATGTCCCGGGCCTGCTCGAACGCACCGAGCGCTTCGCCGGGCTTACCCATCTCACGCAGGAGGCTGCCGATGCTGTTGCCGTTGAGTGCCAATCGGTGCTGATAAGAGGTGATGGTGGGGTTCTGTGCGGCCAACGTCTTCTGGATGTCCCGGGCCTGCTCGAACGCACCGAGCGCTTCGTTGGGCCTGCCCGCGTCATTCAGGAGGACGCCTACATCGTTGTAGCTGCCTGCCAGGGCGTTCTGATATGCGGTGACAGCGGGATACTGAGTCGCAAGCGTCTTGCGGATCTCCAAGGCTTGCTTGGACGCATTGAGGGCGTCGTCGGGCTTGCCCGTGGCACGCAACACAACTCCGAGGTTATTGAGGCTTGCCGCCAGTTCGTTCTGATACGCGGAGACGGAGGGGTTACCTGCGGCTAGCATCTTGCGAATCAATCGGGCTTGCTCGAGGGCCTTGATCGCTTCGTCGGTCCTGCCCGTAGCACCCAGTAGCTTGCCGGTGCTGTTGTAGCTGGCTGCCAGCTCGCTCTGATAGCTGGTGACGGTGGCGTCCTGTGTGACGAGATCCCGATAGATCCCCAGGGCCTCCCGATAAGCGGTGAGAGCATCGTGCTTGTCACCTATCTCATCCGAGAGAGCCCCGAGGTCAAACGCGGCTGCGGCCAGGCTGGCAAGGGATTTTTGGCGGCTGTCGTTGTCGGCCAGGAGGCGTTGGCGGAGGGATTTGAAGAAGGCGAGGGGTTCCTGGAGGAGGCGTTTCCGGAGGGCTTCAAGCTCCTTTGAGTTCTTGAGCACAGGTTGGTTGACGACGACATCGCGGAACTTCTTAATGGCGTCGATCGCGTCCTTCTCCCGCTCCTCCGCCCGTTGGGTCTGGAGGTCCTTGGCCTCGTTAGCCTGGGTGAGTTCACCATTCTTCTCGGAGAGCTCCTGATTTTTCTGCCTCTGCACGGCAAGTGTAGAGCCCAGGCCGAGGACGCCGACGATCAGCGTAGCGGCCAGGGTGGAGACGAGCACACGATGGCGGCGGGACCAGCGGCGGAAGCGGTCGGGGAGGGGTTCGCGGTAGGCGGTGACGGGCTCGTCGGCGAGGAAGGATTTGATGTCGGAGGCGAGGGCGCGGGGGGTGGCGTAGCGGTCCTCGGGGCGGAGGGAGAGCGCCTTGAGGCAGATGGCTTCGAGGGGACGGGGGATGTCTACGCGGATCTGACGCAGCGGTATGAGATTGCCCTGACGGACGGCTTCGATCAATTCTTGCTGGGTTGTTCCCGTGACGGGATGACGGCCGGTGAGGAGGTCGTAGAGGATGGCACCGAGGCCGTAGACGTCGCTTCGGGGGCCGAGCTGGTCGATGGCGCCTTCGGCTTGCTCGGGGGGCATGTACTGGAGGGTGCCGACGATTGAGCCCTGCTCGCTGGGGAGCGAATCGGTGTCGGCCTTGGATGTTTTCAGAGGGGCATGGGTCGATTCGAGGTCGCCGGGGATTTCCTTGAGGTTCAGGGCGAGGCCCCAGTCGACGACGAGGGTCTCGCCGAACGGCCCGAGCATCACATTGCCGGGCTTGAGGTCGCGGTGGAGGACGCCCCGGCTGTGGGCGTAGGCCAGCGCGTCGCAGACGTCCAGGAACCGGCCGAGCAGTTCGCGGAGCTGGAGCGTTCGCCGGCCGGGGTCGCGGTATGGTCCGTCGGGGTCGTGGAAACGGTTGATCGCCTCGGCAAGCGAGTCACCCTGGATGAACCGCATGGCGTAATACGGACGGCCCAGGGGGTCGTGGCCGAGGCCGTAGATAGGGACGATTCCGGGGTGTTCGAGCTTCCCGGTAATCTCGGCCTCCATCACGAACCGGGCCTGACTCGTGCGGTGATCAGCGTGCCTGGGCTTGATCTCCTTATAGGCTACCTCGCGGTCAAGCTCATCATCAATCGCCACCGACACGACACCCAGCCCGCCTTCCGCATGCTTCCTCACGACGCGGAACCGGTTGCCCCAGGGGGCCAGGGGCGTTGTCCAGGCCGCATCGGGTCCGACAGCGGCGGGGGACCGAGTCGGAGCTTCGCCGGTCGCGGGGACGCTCGTCGGGATGCCTCCAGGCTCATCCGAGGCTGCAGGGGTCCGACCAAGGTCGCGGAGGTGCCCGAGGCTGGCCTGGAGCTGGACGTCGGGGACGCGTGTGAGGAGGTCGGCGACGCCGTCGGTGGAGCTGAGGGCCTGGAGGCTGCGGGCGGGATCGCCGGAGTGGGCCTTGATGTGCTCGTCGATCAGGACATCCAGCGCCGAGCGTCGCCCGGGGGATAGTTCGCCGCAGTCGACGAGGATCTGGGCGAGAGGGGTCTCCTTCCGCTCGGTCCAGGCGACCATGGCCGAGAACATCGCGTCCCGGGGGACGAAGTCCATCTGCACGGCGATGATCGCGAAGAGGAGGTTGCGGTTCGTGTCGGGCTGCGACATCGGGGGGGTCCATTCCGTGCGTCAGACGGGCGAGGCGAGCACTCCGATAGGATGATAATGCGACAAATCTGCGAGGGCCAGGGAGTCCGCCCACCCGGAACCTCCCCGCGAGGAAGCAATAGGCCAGGGCCACGGGGAGACCGCTCCCGGGGAGTCGGGAGGCTCGACTGATCCAGGCGAAGGGGATCGGGCCTCCCAGGAATGCCTCCCCGGAGGAATGTCTGGGGATGGGGCTTCGGCACCCTCTCCCGCAGGATCCGCTGAGGAGAGTTGGAGACGATCCGAGGTGAATACGTCTTCCCCGTCGGTCTCCGGAGAGCCCATTTCGGCCCCCTATGGATTACCCGTACTCTCCTCCCTCTATATCCCCCTAGATCTATTATCTAAAGAGACAGAGAAGAGTATAGGGGACAGAGTACGCAAAATTGCTCACCTTTCTCCGCAATTTTGCACAACTAGAGGATCTGGATCGCACAGCCTCCGCCTCGCTGGTTCCGATGGTGTTCTGCCCTTACTTCGTCGCCATACCCTCGGCCACTAACTGCGCCATGGCCCATCTGAAGGCCGGGGGTCCCTCAAGGCAGCGTCCGATGACCGCTGCCACGGGGAAAGTGCAGTCGCGGCACGGGAAGTGGTCAAGAGATGACGGTGCTTCCGCCCGAGCCCCCATGTCCCGAGCGTAGTAGCCTGCAAGAGGTCCTCGGTCACCCCTGGAGAGACTTCCATGTCCGTTCTGAAAGCCTCCGTCCTGGTCTGCGGATTCATCGCGGCATCGCTATGCCCATCGATAGTGAATGGCCAATTCATCGGATTCGCCGTGACCTCGGAGGGAACCCGTTACGGGCTCTACGGCGACCGTACCGTCCGATCACTGGACGAGAACGGCAAGCCGCTGGCCCAGGTCACTAATGCCGACGTCCTCGCCATCGCCGCCGTCGGCGATGCACTCTACCTGCTCAACGACCGGAACGAGGTCTACACCCGCAGGAACGGCGCACTCACCCGCATCTCCGCGGCCGACTGTCGGGCCATCGCCGGGACTCGCGAAACGCTCTACGTGCTGAATACCCGGAAAGAGATCTATACCTATCGGGGGGGGGCCTGGGCGAAGCTCACCAAGCCCGACGGCCGGGCCATCGCCACCGTCGGCGAGACGCTCTACGTCCTGAACGACCAGGCCGAAGTCTTCCGGTACCGCGGCGGCAACTGGCAGCGGGTCTCCCAGCCCGACGGCCGCGACCTCGTCGCCGTGCAGGGGACGCTCTACCTGCTCAACGACCGGAACGAGGTCTACACGTTCAACGAGTCCACCGGTGCCTGGACCAAGATCTCCCAGGCCGACGTCCGGGCCATCACATCCGCGCTCGGCGGGCTGTGCGTCCTCAACGACCGCAATGCGGTCTTCAAGTACAGCGGGGGCAACTGGACCCTCATCCCCGAGCCGGGCATCTGGTCCAAGATCGCGCGCTGAGGCCTCTGACGCATTAACCCGTTCCTAAAACTCCTCCCCCCGCTTGTCCATATACCGATCGGGCCACTCGACCACCTGCGCCTCCGTCCGCAGACGGAACCCCTCCAGTACGACCTCCGACGCCTCCGCCATCGCCCGCTCCATCTCCGCCACGGCCAGGGCGGCATCCTCGGAGGCGGACTCGATCAGTACCGCATCGTGGACCGGGGCGACGACTGAGCCCCGCTCCGTCGACAGGCAACAGGCGGAGCATCTCGGCCTCGTTCGCCTGACAGGGGAAATTACCTAGTCTCCGGGGGTTCGCGTCGGGGCCGAGCTGGTCGAGGCGTTGCGGGAATTCAAGACGACCTACAACGAGGATTGGCTGATCGGACGCCACGGGCACCGGTCGCTGAGCCAGGTACGAAGAGGCTTCGTCAGTAGCAGGTCGACGGCGGCGTGAGTACCATCAAGACCCTGTCCAGAGCACCCCAAGGCGATACAGTTCCCTGCCCATCGTTTTCCTTGGACTCAGTACAACGCCGCAGAAAAAGGGTAACGAATTGACAGGCCTCGCCGGTTCTGTCGATCATGTCGGCCGGTGGGCCTTTTTTCGTCGTCACACACCCAGAAGCTTCGGGATCGCCATGCGGGGCCGCAAATCCTCCCTGACCATCGCCCTGACCCCGGAAGACCGAACTGAGATCGAGCACTGGCAGCGCGCGACGACTTGCCAGGCTGGGTTAGCACGCCGGGGCCGTGTCCTGCTCCTGCTCGAACGGGGCGAGACCTTGAAGGAGGCCGGTCGACTCTGCGGCATGAACGTGCGGCACGTCCGCAAGTGGGCCGAACGGTTCCGGAACGACGGGCTCGCCGGACTTCACGATAAGCCCCGCCCCGGCCGCAAGCCGGTCTTTTCCCCCCGAGGTCGCGCTGCACCTGGTCAAGATGGCCTGCGAGCGGCCCGATGACCGCGGCCGCTCCCTGTCCTCCTGGGACTGCCGGGAGATGGCCCGCCAACTGGTCGCCGAGGGCGTCGTATCGAGCATCTCCTCGGACACCGTCCGGCGGGTCCTGGAACACCACCACCTCAAGCCCTGGCGGCATCACCTCTGGCTCTCCCCCAAGGTCCCCAGGGACGAGGCGTTCGCGACCGCCGTCCAGGAGATCTCCGACCTCTACACCCGGCCACTGGGCGACGACGAGGTCGTGTTCTGCGCCGATGAGAAGACCAGCTTGCAACCGCGGCCCCGCAAGTCACCGACCCTGGCCGCCCAGCCCAAGCGGCCGGTCCGCGTCGAGCACGAGTACGGGCGGTGCGGCGCCTTGAACCTGTTCGCGGCGTTCGACACGCGGATCGGCAAGGTCTACGGGATGACCGCCGAGCGGAAGCGGCAGGCCGAGTTCATCGCGTTCCTGGAGCAACTGGACCGGGAGATCCCCGCGACAGTCAAGACGGTCCATGTCGTCCTGGACAACCTGCGGATGCACAAGGGGAAGCAGGTGCAGGCGTGGCTGGCGAAGCACCCGCGGTTCGTGTTCCATCACCCGCCGGTGCATTGCTCGTGGATGAATCAGATCGAGCAGTGGTTCAGCATCCTGCAAAGGAAGCGGCTGCGGATCGCCGATTTCGCCGACAAGGCGGCGTTGGCGGAGCGGTTGCAAGCGTTCATTACGGAATGGAATCAAGTCGCTCATCCGTTCAAGTGGAGCACCAAGTCGGTGGCGAAGGTCATGGCCAAGTGCGAGCGGACCGAGGCCCCTCAAGAGCGGAGCCGAACCGTGGCGGCATGATTTCGATACCCTTTCTCTGCGGCGTTGTACTCAGGGATGCGGTCCGTGTCCAATGTCATTTGAGAAGGGCCGGACGAGTTCCCTCACAACGAGGTCAACACTCACAGGGGACATCCCAGCTCAAGGGTCGGCAGAACCACCGGCGAACGAGAGAGGTCCAGCATGACCCGCCTGATCTTCGCGGCCCTGATTTGCCTCGGCACCCGCGACGCCTTGGTCTGGGCCGACGATCCGGCTCATGTCAAGGACACTGCGGTTCGTGAGGCCGTCTCACGAAGCCTTCCCTACCTGGAAGAGGAGGGAGTGGCCTGGATGAAAGATCGCCGCTGCATGTCGTGCCACCATGTCCCGTTCCTCCTGTGGTCGCATCGCTCGGCTCAGTCTCACGGCTTCGCGGTCGATTCGCGGAAGTTGGCGGAGTGGGACGATTGGACTCGGAAGGATTCGCTCTCGAATCGCCGTCAGTTCTGGTTGCGGAATTACGACCTCGGCAGGCCTGAAGCCGCTAAGTTGCCGCAACCCGTGAAGGACAAGCTCAGGCCGCTGATCGCACGTCCGTTCCAAACCAAAGCTGAGTACCTGGCGGAGCTGAAGCATCTGCTGACTGAAGACGAAATGAAGGTACATCTGACGACCGTGCTGAAGATTTCCGAGCGGACGCTCGACATGGGTGATCGTGTCGGAGGAGGCCTTGAGGCCCTCGGCCCCTTGCTCATCGCAAGCCAAGGGACTGCGAGTGTCCTGGCCCAGCCTGAATTTCGTGACGGCGTGATCGACCTGATGAGCCAGATTCAGTTGGCGGACGGCTCGTGGACGCCGGGCGTTCAGCTGACCGCACTCCTCTGGACGCTTCCGACGGCGTATCAAGTGACCACGATGTGGTCGACGCTCGCACTCGCCGCTTACGACACGCCGGATACGAAACGATCTGCGTCGATCGCGAAAGCCCTTGCGTATCTGCGGAACCAGACCCCGAATCCTGAGAGTCGCGAATGGTTGGCGATGCGGATACTGCTCGAACATCGGTTCGGGTCGGACGCGGAAGTCGCGAAACTGCGTCAACTGTTGCTCGATGCCAGGAACGGTGACGGTGCTTGGGGATGGGGAAAAGGTCTTCCGAGTGACGCCCTTACGACCGGCCTATCGATCTATGTGCTTGCGAAGGTCCGTGGCGAAGGTGACTCGTCCGCTTTGCGGGATGCTAGCAAATGGCTGATCGCGTCGCAGCAATCCGACGGCTCGTGGTTGACGCCGGCCAAGAGCTTCACGAGCCCTGTCGATCCCGGACGCATGAAAATCCGGGACGAGATCTACCACTACTGGGGCACGGCCTGGGCCACGATCGGATTGCTGGAAACGCTCGGAGAGCGCGGCCCTTGAATTCGCTTCACGGCACCCGGCAACCTCTGCGAGTGAGCAATTGTCGAGGCTAACCGCAAGCCGGCAGATATTCGGCCCGTTCCGGGAATCGGGTTCGCATCCTGCTAACGGCCTGGTCGAACCGGATCGCACTTGTGATGGCGTCCAGCATCGAATGGTCTGGTATTGAGTCGAGCGAGAAGCCCGGCCCCGATTCGTCCGTCTCGGTATCGTGCACCTAACCATTACGTTCCGCGAACTGAATTTGCTTGGCTTCCAACTCGCCGGCCAAGATCCATCGACTGTCCCGATCGCACTTGAGTTGGAACCGTCGTGCACCGATCGGCGTGAGCGTGACGCGGATACTGCCGGGCGAATCCCATCGCACCACTATGCGGGCATCGAGAGGGCCGCATCGGCGTTCAACTTCGACGGACGATCGCCCTTTGAAGGAGTCGGTTCATTGCCTTTCTCCCTTCGCAGCTCTGACCATCGCGAGGATACCGAACCGGATTGCCAGTGGCAGTTCGGGCCAGGCGGAGACCACTTCGATGAGGTCGGAAGAAGGCATCTGCTTGGGGTGCTGCCAATGTGCTGCCAGGGCTTCGGTGTCATGCTGTAAATTGTTTTCCGAATTGGAGCTTACGGAAAATGGATTGGGGTTTGCTAAACCGTTATAGGTGTCAAAGCCTATCGGGGGTTCGAATCCCCCCCTCTCCGCTTCAAGCCCGTCTGTAGCCGACAGAAAACGCCCAAGCCCGTCATCTGACTGGGTTTCGGGCGTTTCTTCTTTGCCATCCCTGCCCTCCCCGTTAGCTCCCGCTCCGACCGTTTCCGCCAGTTCCCGCCCCGTTCCGTCTCCTGCGCGCTTCCCATGCGCTACCCGAATCGCGGAGGAATCCGCTGATGAATGCCCAGGGCCGTGACTCGGGGCTTCGGGGGACTGCGTTGGCCAGGAGTTCTGGGGAAGATTTTCGACGGCGGCCCTGAGGTCGGTCCCGCTGACCTTCGTGTAATGGTCGAGCGTGGTCTGGGGCTTGGCGTGCCGGGCCAGGGTCTGGACCGTCTTGATGTTGGCCCCCGAGCCCACCAGGGTCGTGATGTAGTAGGCCCGGAGGGCGTGGAAGTCGAAGACGCCCTGCTCGGTCTGGTAAGGGATCCCGGCGGCCTCCAGGTCGCGACGGATCGCCTTCGCCGTCTCGTGGTGGAGAGGCAGGACGGGCTTCCCCGCTGGCTTGTCGTGCAACCACCCGGCGAGGTCGTCCGCGAGGGCCTGGGGGATCGGCTGCTCGGCGGCCCGGCGGTTCTTCGTGCTGCTGGCCCCGAGGTAGATCGTCGGCGTCTCGCCCTTGAGCCGGAAGTTCTCCGGGGTCAGGCTGCGAAGTTCGGCGACTCGGAATCCCGTCGAGGCTGCGATCCGATACGCCAGCGCCCTCAACTGGCCCGTCATGCCATAAACGACCGGCCCCACCGCCGCCGCCGCGATGAGCCTGGAGACCTCCTCGCTCGTCAGGCTCCGGCGCACGTACCGCTGATCTTCTTCGGCGTTGTAGCCCGTGACCCCTCGCATGGGGTTGTCGCGTAGGCGGTTCTTATCCCCGAGCCACCTCACGAACGCCCTCAGGGCGGCCCGGTAGTGGTTGAGGGTCTGATGGGATCGCCCACCGTCGCGAAGAGTCGCGAGGGCGGCCTGGATCTTCTCCGGCATCAGGTCGGAGAGTCGGGCGTCCTTGAGCGCCTTCTCCAGGATGAGCTGACTCCTCTCCAGGGCCTCGGCCGATCGGCCCGCATCCAGATCCGCGAGGGGGACACCCATCACCAGGGCGACCATCCGCCCTGCCCGCTCGACGTACTGATCGGCGTGGCGTTGCGTTTTCCCCTTCGCCTCCATGTCCCGTTGCCAGTCGGCCAGGTGGTCACGGACGGGGCGGGCCTGTTGGGCCAACTGTTCATCGAGCGAGGAGTCGATCACCCCGAGGCGACGCATCGCCACGTCCGCTTCCAACTGCCGGGCCATCGCCTCGGTCGCGGCCTTGTCGGGGCATCCCCTGGCGACCTGACGCTTGCCGTCGGCATCGACGTAGACGATGGACCACGATGAACCTTTGCGTTTCCGATCGCGTTCTTTCTTGTAGACGGGTAGTGCATCATGGCTTCTGTAAATTCCCGGTCGTCGGCGGGCCGACGGCGGCGGGCGGAGCCGGCCGCTGACGGCCTCCCGGGCGATTTGCCTTGAAGCGGCGGGTCATCGCCGGTTCCTTGGAGGGTGCCAACCGAACCGAGGAGGACGACCGACGATGACCCACCAATCGCAGACCAACGCGCTCGACCTGATCGGGGAACTCCTGGCCGAGCACGGGTTCGACGGCATGGCCCGGGTCCTCGGCCCTGCTGCTCAACGAGGTCATGAAGGTCGAGCGGGCCAAGGCCCTCCGGCGCCGGGCCCTACGAGCGGGCCGAGGGCCGCACCGGATATGCCAACGGATTCAAGCCCAGGACCATCCTGACCCGCATGGGGCCCGTCACCCTGGCCGTACCCCAGGCCCGGGGCGTCGACTTCTACCCCTCCTCGGTCGAGAAGGGCATCCGCTCCGAGCGGGCCCTCAAGCTCGCCGTCGCGGAGATGTACGTCCAGGGCGTCTCCACCCGCAAGGTCGCCGCCATCGCCGAGCAGCTCTGCGGCGTCGAGATCAGCTCCGCCCAGGTCAGCCGCGTCGCCGCACTCCTCGACGCCGACCTCAAGACCTGGCGAGAGAGGCCGCTCGGCGCCATGCCCTACCTGATCCTCGACGCCCGCTACGAGAAGGTCCGGCACGGCGGCTCGGTCGTCTCCCCTGCGCCGTCCTGGTCGCCATCGGCATCGACGACGCGGGCCGCCGCTCGATCCTCGGCACCAGCGTCTCGCTCTCCGAGGCCGAGCCCCACTGGCGCGACTTCCTGGCCTCGCTCCAGGCCCGAGGACTGCACGGGGTCAAGATGATCGCCAGCGACGCCCACGCCGGCTCAGGGAGGCCCTGAACGCCCGGTTCCCGGCCGTGCCCTGGCAGCGCTGCCAGTTCCACCTGGCCCAGAACGCCATGGCCTACGTGCCGAAGGAGTCGATGCGCAAGCAGGTGGGGGCCAGCCTCCGGGCGGTCTTCGACGCCCCGGATCGCCCCGAGGCCGAGCGTCAGCTCGACCTGGCGGTGAAGAAGTACCGCGCGACGGCCCCGAAGCTGGCCGAGTGGCTGGAGTCGAACGTGCCGCAGTCGCTGACGGCCTTCGCCTTGCCGGCGAGCCACCGCCGGCGCCTGAGGACGACGAACATTCTGGAGCGGGTCAACCGGGAGATCAAGCGTCGCACCCGCGTGGGCGACGATGTTCCCCAACGAGGCCTCGGCCCTGAGGGCTCGTCAGCGGCCGTGCTGATGGAGATCAGCGAGGAGTGGGAGACCGGACGAAAGTATGTGACGATGGAACCGGAATGACCCCGCCCTCCGAGGCGGAATTTACAGAAAGCCCGTTGCATTACCCCCGTCCGCTGGCGGAAGTTCTTCGGGGATCGGCGGAGTCGCGCGGTGTGGCTGATGCCGCCACCTTAGCGGTTCGCCGGCTATTGTGCAGGGACTCTATTGCTTCTCGTGGTGGAAGAGGCCGAGGGGCGGGGCCCTGGGTGGGGGTCTGGGCGTTGGGGTCGAGGATGGGGAGCAGGTAGCCGCCGCCGCCGAGGGCCTGGGTAGGCGTTGATGATCGCCGAGAGCTGCTCGCGCTTGGATTCGATGATCTCCATCCTCGCCTGCATCAGGTCGCGCTGGGCGAACAGGCACGTCGAGGTACTCGGCCTGGGCGGCCTGGAACAGGCTGCTGGCGTTCGCGACCGAGGCTTCGAGGGCCCGGAGCTGCTCCTTCTTGATCTGGATGCTGATCCGGTAGTTCTGCTCCATCGCCAGCCGGTTGATGACCTCGATGAAGGCGTTCAGCACGGTGCGCTGGTAGTTGTAGATCGCCTGGAGCTGCTGGGCGTTGGCGTCGCGGTAGTCGGCCTGGATGAGCCGCTTGTTGATCAAGGGCGCGACGAGCTGGCCGGCGATGTTGCCGACGAGGGCCTCGGGGGTGATGACGAGGTATCTCGGGTTGAACGCCTCGTAGCCGACGGTGCCGGTGAGCGTGAGCGCCGGGTAGAAGCGGGCGCGGGTGGCGGCGATGTCGAGGCCGGCGGCCTGGATCTGCCGCTCGGCCTGGCGGATGTCCGGGCGGTTCTGGAGCAGCTGCGAGGGCACGCCGACGCTCAACGCGTGGAGGTTCAGCTCGATGAAGTCGCCCTGCGAGTTCCGGCTCGACGGGCATCGGGTAGCGGCCGACGAGGAAGTTGATCCGGTTCTCGGTCTCGATGATCTGCTGGTTGATGATCAGCTTCTCGGACTGGTTCCGCGCCACCTCGGCGATGAACCTCTGCACGGCCAGCTCGGTGCCCTGGGCGGCCTCCTTCTTGGCCCTGGCGACCTGGAGGCTCGCCTGCTGGAGCGCGATGGTGCGGTCGAGGTTCTCGATCCGCTTGTCGAGCGCGATCAGGCGGTAGTAGTTCTCGGCGATCTCGGCGACCAGCCGGGTGACGACGTAGTTCCGGCCCTCGCCGGTGGCGAGGAATCGCAAGGAGGCGGCGTCGCGGAGGTTGCGCAACTGCCTCCAGATGTCGATCTGCCAGGAGAGGTTGGCGGCGAACAGGAAGTCGGGCAAGGGGCTGGGGAACGGCTGGAACGGCACGATGTTGAGCTGGTTGTCGACCCGCCCCCTGTCGGGTGTAGAGGCTCGGCTTGTCGATGCCGGCCCCGGCGCCGATGGAGAGGAACGGCAGGTAGGCACCGCGTCGGGCGAGGACGCGGTTGCTGGCCATCCAGATGTCCTGGGCCAGGATCTTCAGCTCCTGGTTGCCGTTGAGCCCCTGCTCGATCAGGTTCAGGAGGATCGGGTCGTCGAAGAACTCCTCGACGCGGAGGTCCGCCGAGTTGTCCGGGGTCGCGAGCCCGTTGAAGCTCTCGGGGGTCGTCGGCCCCGGCTGCGCGGACCGCAAGCCGGGGATCCCGCAGGACGGCAGGATGAGCAGCATGCATGAGACGAGCGCGAGCTTGATCGCGGGCGTCCTATGCACCGTGCACGATGGCTTCCGTGACTGGTTCATCCGTCTCGTCCTTGAGAAGTTTCCGGTTGTCGGCCATCCTGCCGAACAAGTAATAGAGCCCCGGGATCACCAGGACACCGATCAACGTACCGATGAGCATGCCGCCGACGGCCGCGGTCCCGATGGTGCGGTTGCCGATGGCGCCCGGGCCGGTGGCGTAGACCAGCGGCAGGAGGCCGGCGATGAATGCGAAGGAGGTCATGAGGATCGGCCGGAACCGCAGCTTGCCCCCCTCGATGGCCGCCTCGGGGATGCTCAGGCCCTCGTGGTGCCGCTGCACCGCGAACTCCACGATGAGGATCGCGTTCTTGCCGAGCAGGCCGACCAGCATGACCAGGCCGATCTGGGCGTAGACGTCGTTCGACAGCCCCATCACCTGGAGCAGGAAGAACGCGCCGAAGATCCCGACCGGCAGCGAGAAGATGACCGCCAGGGGCAGCAGGAAGCTCTCGTACTGGCCGACGAGCACGAGGTAGACGAACACGACGACGATCCCGAAGATGAAGACCGCCAGGTTCCCCTTGTTCGCCTCGTCGTAGGACAGGCCTTCCCAGCCGATGTCATAGCCGCGCGGCAGGACCTCGGCGGCGACCTCCTGGATCGCCTGGATGGCCTGGCCGCTGCTGAACCCGGCCGAGGGCGCGCCCTGGATGGCGGCCGACGGGTAGAGGTTGTAGCGGTTGATCTCGTTCAGCCCTTGCTGCTTCTTGATCTTCATGAACGACGAGTAGGGCACCATGTCCCCCTTGTCGTTCTTGACGAACATGTTCTCGAGGTCCTCGGGGTAGCGCCGGAACTCCGGCGACGCCTGGACATACACCTTGAAGAACTGGCCGAAGAGGATGAACCCCTGCTCCCAGGTGGATCCGACCAGGATCGAGAGGTTGTCCATCGCGTCCTGGATCGAGACCCCCTTCTGCATGGCCTGGTCGTTGTTGATGACCAGCTCATACTGCGGGTAGTTGCTCGCGAAGAACGTGAACAGGCCCTTGAGTTCCTTGCGCTTGGCCAGGGCGGCCATGAACTTCTCGGTGACCTCGCCGAGCTGCTGGTAGTTGCCCGCGTTGGTCTTGTCGAGGAGCCGGACCGAGAAGCCGCCCGCCGCGCCGAAGCCGGGGACCGCCGGGGGCTCGAAGAATTCGAGCTTGACGTTCGACATCTTGCGGCACTTTTCCTCAAGTTCCGCGATGATCTGCCGGGACGTCATCTTGCGGTCGGCCCAGGTCTTGAGGTTGATGAGGCAGGTGCCCGCGTTCGAGCCGCGGCCCTCGGTGAGCACCTCGTATCCGGCGAGCGAGGACACGGAGCTGACGCCGTCGATCTCCTTGGCGATGGCCTGGAGCTCGTGCGACTTGGCGTTGGTGTACTCGAGGGTCGATCCCGGGGGCGTCTGGAGGATCCCGTAGATCATGCCCTGGTCCTCCAGGGGGATGAAGCCCGTCGGCAGCTCGGCGTTGACGAGGTAGATGGCGACGCCGAAGCCGGTGATCACCACCATCGTCAGGAGTCGGCGGTCGACGATCCCTCGCAGGACGCCCGCATAACCGTTAGTAACCTTATCGACCCCCCCGATCGAAAAGGTGGAGGAGAAGGGCCAGGGGCCCGCGTTTTTTGATGTGTCCTTGATGCGGCTTGAGGATCATCGCGCACAGGACGGGCGTCAGCGTCAACGCAACGACGCCGGAGAGCACGATGGATGTGGCCATCGTGATGCCGAATTGCCGGTAGAACGTGCCCACCGGGCCCGTCATGAAGGTCACCGGCACGAACACCGCCGTCATCACGAGCGTGATCGCGATGATCGCGCCGCTGATTTCCTGCACGACCTCCATCGTTGCGCGGTAAGGGGAAAGATGTTTCTCATGCATCTTCGCGTGCACGGCCTCGACCACCACGATGGCGTCGTCGACCACGACGCCGATCGCCAGCACGAGGGCGAACAGCGTGATCAGGTTGATCGAGAGTCCCATCAGGAGCATGAAGAAGAATGTGCCGATGAGCGACACGGGCACGGCGAGCGTCGGGATGAGCGTCGACCGCCAGTCGCCGAGGAACAGGAACACCACGAGGGCGACCAGCACGAAGGCCTCGAAGAGGGTGTGGAGCACCTTCTCGATGGACGCCTCGAGGAAGCTGGAGACGTCGTAGCTGACCTGGAAGTCCATGCCCGAGGGGAACTGCTCCTCCTTGATCTTCTCCAGCTTGTGCTTGACCTCCTCGATGACGGTGGCGGCGTTGGAGCCGGGGCTCTGCTTGAGCACGATGGCCGCTGAGGGGTAGCCGTCCATGTCGGAGTAGAGGTTATAGTAGGCCGCGCCCAGCTCGACCTCGGCGATGTCCTTGAGCCGGAGGATCTCGCCGTCGGGGTTGGCCCGGAGGATGATGTCCTTGTACTGGTCGGCCTTGTTGTAGCGGCCGACGTAGGTGAGGACGTACTCGACGGTCTGCGAGGTGCGGCCGGTGGCCTGCCCGAGGCGGCCGGGGGGAGCCGATCATGCTCTGCTGGCCGAGGGCCTTCATGACGTCGTCGGCGGAGATCCGGTAGGCCCGCATGCGGTCCATGTTGAGCCAGACGCGCATGGCGTACTGGCGGCTGCCGAGGATGGTGGCGCTGCCGACGCCGCGGATCCGCTTGATCTCGGGCAGGACGTTGACGTTGACGAAGTTGTAGAGGAAGTTCTGGTCGACGCCCTTCTGGGTGCTGAAGACGTTCACGTACATGAGCATGCTCGTCATGGCCTGCATGACGATGATGCCCTCGCGCTCGACCAGCGGCGGGAGGCGGTTCTTGACGGTCGCGATCCGGTTGTTGACGTTCAGGACCGCGACGTTGGGGTCGGTGCCCGGCTCGAAGATGATCTGGATCGTGGCCTCGCCGGCGCTGGTGGCGGCGGAGGCCATGTAGCGCATGTCCTGCACGCCGTTGATGGCCTGCTCCAGGGGGATCAGCACCGAGTCGACCAGCACGTTGGCGCTGGCGCCGGGGTAGGCGACGGTGACGACCACGCTCGGGGGCGCCACCGAGGGGAACTGGGAGATCGGCAGCGTGTTGATCGCCAGCGCGCCCAGGAACAGGATCAGGATCGAGATCACGATGGCCAGCGCCGGCCTGTGGAGGATCTTCGCGAACATGGCTCTGGGGTATCCCGTTGTAAGGACCGATCCGAGGCGGCCGGACCCTCCCCGCCGGGCGGCGATGGCCGCGCGGGGCCCCCGGCGGCCGGGTCGGATGCCCGAACCGGGGGTTCTGTCCTGGAAGGCGCCCTGCGTCCGGGCCTTCCTGGGGCCGTAAACGGGCCGCGGCGACGCCCCTCGCGGGGCGCCGCCATGATGGTGGGATGAGGGGCCCCGGGCTCCCCGTCCGGGATGCGGTGGCGGTTATTCCGCCTTGTTCTTGAGCTGCGCGATGATTTCCTGCGGCCGGTGGAACTCGTAGGCCACCTTCTCGCCGTCGTGCACCTCGCGGATCCCTTCCAGGACGATCCGCTCGTTCACGTTCAGGCCCTTCTTCAGGACGAAGATGTCGTCCAGCTCGTGCTGGATCACCACCTCGCGCTGGTGCACCACGCCGTCCTTGTCGATGACGAACGCGTAGCGCTTGTCGAGGATCTCGAAGGTGGCCCGCTGGGGGATCACCACCGCGCGGTGGATCGGGCGGCGGATCAGGACGTTGCCGGTCTGGCCGTGCCGCAGGAGCCGCTCGGGGTTGGGGAAGTCGGCCCGGAACGGGATGTTGCCGGTCTCGTTGTTGAACTTGGCCTCGATCGCGCCGATCTTGCCCGGGTGCTTGAACGTGTCGCCGTTGGCCAGGACCAGCTCGATCTCCTGGCCATCCTTGTGGTTGTCCAGGCCGTTCATGTATTCGAGGTAGCGGGCCTCGGGCACGTTGAAGTAGACCCACATCGTGCTGTTGTCGGAGAGGGTCGTGAGCACGTCCCCTTCCTTGATCAGGCTGCCGAGCTGCTCCTTGAGCCGGTCGACGATGCCGTCGAACGGGGCCTTGACGTAGGTGAAGTTCAGCTCCGCCTGCGCGAGCTGGGCCTTGGCGTTCGCCTTGGCGAGCTTCGCCTGCAAGAGCATCACCGCGTTCGCCGAGACGACTTTGTCCTCGGAGAGCTTCTTGGTGTTGTTGTATTCGAGCTGCGCGAGCTGGGCCTCGGCGAGTTCGGCGTCCAGCTTGGCCTGGTAGAGGGTGGGGACGATCTTGAAGATCAGATCCCCCTTCTTCACCGCCTGGCCTTCCTTGACCAGGATCTCTTCGAGATAGCCCCCCTCCAGCGCCTTGACCTCGATGTGCCGCTGGGAGTGGATCTGGCAGACGTACTGCTCGGTGATGGTCACGTCCTGCGACTCGGGGGTGGTCGCCACGATCTTGTGCGGCTCGTGATGCTCCTCCGCGTGCGGCGGGTGCATCTTCGCCTGGTACTGGGCGACCGCGTAGTCCTTCCACTGCATCGCCCGGCCGACCAGCGGATCGACGCGATCGTGGACCTCCTTGTCGATGTGCGGCGGCAGCACATGGATGCCCAGCTTCGGGGCGCCGAAGACGACGCCGCCCGCCACGACAATGACCAGGACGAGGAACTTCACGACACGGCGTGCGAGATGGAAGACGCGCTTCATGGGACGGGGCCCCTCCCGAGGGCGATCACGCGAAGAACGGAGATGATGCGGAGGATGGACGCGCAGCGAGACCCGAAGGGCGATTGGCTCGACCTTGAGACGGCTGATCACGCAGGGACGCGGGGGCTCGACGCGACGAGGTCCGCGACGGAGAGGAGGTCAGGCGGAGGCGCGACGATTCTCAGAACCGCCGGCTCATCAGACCCGAGATGGAGAGGATGGGGAGGTGAGGCGCCCGGGGAGAGGTCGGGCAAGAGAAGTCGGAGAGCGAGAGAAGGAGCACGCCCTGGAACGTCTGCAACAGCGCGATCTCTTCGCCGAAGGAATCGACGTCCTCCGACTCGACGCAGTCCAGGGCGTCATTCGTCAGGATCGCCGGCTCGCGCGGGATCCCGGAGTGTTCGGGCGACGTGAAGGCGAAGGTGTTCGCCGGATTGTCGCCGCGAAGGCCTGCGAGACGGCTGTCCGTCTCGGCGGGCTGGTTGGCGGGCAGCGCCTCGGCCGAGGTGGCCAGGCAGGCGAGGAGCAGGCCCAGGACGCAGGCGGCGAAGGCGCCGCTCGACGGCTTGCGTCGATTCTCAACCGCACCGGAAGTGGGAAGAGCTGGCCTGTCTGACATCCGTCGCAGTGCCCCAACCCGGAACGTCGCGCCATGGGGAACCCCCCGAATGCACGACATTCATTACGTGTATCCTAGTTCGTCGCCCGGTCCAGTCAAGCCGGATGTCCCCATTCGGCCCCGCCTTCGCGATTTTTTGCGCCCGATTGACGCCCCCGTCGGGGCGCGTAGCGGCCGGCCCTGAAAGCGTTTGCGACGCCCGATGTGGCCGCCGTGCCTGATCGTTGCTCCCGAAAGGAGAGCGTATCCCGGCGGATCCCTGCAACAACCGATGGTCCGGGCCGTCGACGTCGGCGGCCCGGGTGGCATCCAGCGGGGTCGATCCGGCACACGGCTTCACGGTTCCCCAGCCTGCCCGGCCCGCGACTCTTCACTAGGCCAGCATCGATAAATTCGTTAGAATCGAAAGGATCCCCTGCACGCACTCCAGCATGTTTCCCCAATCCGGCGGCTCGATCGAGGGACGCAATGGTCCAGGCGATCATTCATTGGAGTCTCCACAACCGGTTCATCGTCGTCCTGGGGGCCCTCGCGCTGATCGGCGTGGGCGGCGTCTCGGCGATGAACCTGAACGTGGAGGCCTACCCCGACCCGACCCCGCCGCTGGTCGAGGTCATCACCCAGAACCCCGGCGCCAGCCCCGAGGAGATGGAGCGGCTCGTCGGGATCCCCCTGGAGACCGCGCTCAACGGCATGCCGGGGCTCGAAGACCTCCGCAGCACGTCGATCGCCGGCCTCAATGACATCAAGTGCCAGTTCGCCTACGGCACCGACTACTGGACCGCCCGCCAGGAGGTCCTGAACCGGATCGCCTCGGTCGACCTCCCGGAGAAGGTCCGGCCCGAGCTGTCCCCCTGGAGCCCCACGGGCGAGATCGTCCGTTACGTGCTCGAAGGCCCCTCTTACACGACGAATCAGCTCAAGAGCGTGCAGGACTGGGTCCTCAACCGCATCTTCAAGCAGGTGCCCGGCGTGATCGACGTCGTCGGCTTCGGCGGGACGATCAAGCAGTACCAGATCCTGCTCGACACCCGGCTGATGCTCCAGTACGGCCTGACCATGCGCGAGGTCGAGGACGCCGTCGCCCGGTCGAACGCCAACGTCGGCGGCGACATCCTGGCGATGGGCACCCAGGCCCACAACGTCCGGGCGATCGGCCTGCTCGGCCGTGGGATCGACCCCCTCGACCCCGAGAGCGTCGAGAAGTACCCCTCGCTCGAGGCCGAGAAGCTCGACGACATCCGCGACGTGATCGTGGCCACGCCCGAAGGGGGCGCGCCGATTTATGTCCGCCAGATCGCCCGCGTCATCGTCGGCCACCGGCCGAGGCTCGGCAAGATCGGCCTGGGGAACCAGGACGACGTGGTCGAGGGCATCGTGATGATGCGGAAGTACGAGAAGTCGCTCCCCACCGCCGAGGCCGTCCAGGCGAAGATCGCGGAGATCAACGAGGGCGGGGTCCTGCCCAGGGGGATGCGGGTCATCGCCTTCAACCGCCGGACCGACCTGGTGCACGTCACCACCCACAACGTCCTGCACAACCTGCTCGTGGGCGTCGGCCTGGTGATCGCGGTCCTGCTCATCTTCCTGGGCGACCTGGCGAGCGCGGGGATCGTGGCGCTGGTGATCCCGATGGCCCTCCTGTTCGCCGTCACGGTGCTGTCGCTGCGGGGGCAGTCGGCCAACCTGCTGTCGCTGGGGGCGGTGGACTTCGGGATCATCGTGGACAGCTCGGTGATCATCGTCGAGACGATCTTCCGGCACGTCACCGACCACAACACCGACCGCTCGCGCCCGCTGATCGACCGGATCGCCTCGGCCGCGCAGGGGGTCGAGCGGCCGATCTTCTTCTCGACCATGATCATCGTCTGCGCGTTCGTGCCCCTGTTCACGATGACGGGCCCCGCCGGCGCGCTGTTCGGGCCGATGGCCGCGACGTACGCGTACTCGATCCTGGGGGCGTTGCTCGTCTCGGTCACGCTCGCCCCGGTGCTCTGCTCGGTCTTCTTCAAGAACAAGACCGAGGAGAAGGAGACGATCGTCGACCGCCTGCTCAAGTTCTTCTACCGGGCGACCCTGCGGATGGCCCTGCGGCTGCGCTGGCTGACGCTCCTGATCTGCGCCGCCCTGTTCGGGTTCACGCTCCTGCAACTGCCGAGGCTCGGGGCCGAGTTCATGCCCGAGCTGGAGGAGGGCAACCTCTGGATCCGGGCCCTCATGCCGCGCACGACCTCGCTGGAGGAGTCGGCGCGGATGGCCCCCAAGATCCGCGCGGTGATCGCCGAGATCCCCGAGGTCCGGGGCGTGATGTCGCAGGTCGGCCGGCCGGACGACGGCACCGACGTCACCAGCTTCTTCAACGTCGAGTTCAACGTGCCGCTCAAGCCGATGGAGGAGTGGCGCCCGGGGATGACCCGGCAGAAGATCGAGGACGAGCTGTCGGCCCGGTTCCGCGAGTTCGCCGGGATCAGCTTCAGCTTCTCCCAGCTCATCCGCGACAACATCGACGAGGCCCTCTCGGGCATCAAGGGGGCCAACTCGGTCAAGCTCTTCGGCAGCGACCTCGCCCGCCTGGAGGAGGTCGGCCAGCGCGTGGTGAACGTGCTCAAGAAGGTCCCGGGGGTCGAGAACGTCGGCCTGTTCCACATCCTGGGGCAGCCGAACCTGGAGATCGAGATCGACCGCCGCGCCTGCGCCCGGTATCGCGTGAACGTGGACGACGTCGAGGCGGCGGTGCAGGTGGCGATCGGCGGCCGGGCGTTCACGCAGATGGTCGAGGGGGAGAAGCTCTACGACGTGGTCCTGCGGCTGCCGGCGGACCTCCGCGACGACCCCAACGACATCGCCCGCGTCCCCATCGACATCCCCGGCTCCGGGGGCAACCCCGCGACCCGCATCCCCCTCTCCCACCTGGCCAAGATCACCCCCCACAAGGCCGGGGCCTCGTACATCTACCGCGAGAACAACCGCCGGTTCATCCCCATCAAGTTCAGCGTCCGGGGGCGCGACCTCGCCTCGGCCATCGACGAGGCCAGGCGCACCGTCGAGGACCCGAAGACCGGGGCCCAGCTCCCCAAGGGCTACCGGATCGAGTGGTCGGGCGAGTTCGCCCAGATGCAGGAGGCCAACGCCCGCCTCGCCGTGATGGTGCCGCTGTCGATCGTGCTCATCATGGTCCTGCTCTACACGATGTTCGGCTCGTTCAAGGACGCGCTCCTGGTCATGGCCGGCGTGCTCACCGCGATGATGGGGGGCGTCTGGGCCCTCTTGCTCACCGGGACCAACTTCAGCATCTCGGCGGCCGTCGGCTTCATCTCGATCTTCGGCGTCGTCGTCCAGAACGGCGTGCTCCTGGTCAACGACTTCAACCGCATGCGGGCGCAGGACGTCCCCGTCCGCGACACCGTCCTGATCGGCTCGGAGACCCTGCTCCGCCCTGTGGTGATGATCTCGCTGACGGCGATCCTGGGGCTGCTGCCGGCGGCCCTGGCGGACACGGTCGGCTCCCAGGCGCAGAAGCCCCTGGCGATCGTGGTGGTGGGGGGGATGGCCGTGGCCATGATCCTGCCGCAGTTCCTGATCCCCGTGCTCTACACGTTCTTCCCGGCCAAGGGCCCGTCCCGCGAAGTGGAGCTGTGATCCCATGAGTCACCCGGAGACCCGCGGGACCGCCGAGCCCGCCGCCGCCCCGAACCCCGCCCCCGCCGGCCATCGGGCCGCCGCGCACAAGGGCTCGCGGCTCGGCACGCTCGCCAGCCTCGGGCTGTTCGCCGCGATCGGCGCCGGCGGCTGGTACCTCGCGAAGGCCTACCCCGAGCAGGCCGCGAAGCTCTGGGCGTCGGCCACGGGCGCCAGGTCCGGCCACGAGCCCGCCGCCCACGCCGAGGCCCCGCCGCCCCTGGCGAAGCTCGTCGACGGCCTGATCGAGCTGGACGACAAGGCCGTCGAGGCCATCGGCGTCCAGACCGCCCAGGTCCTCGCGCAGACGAAGCCCATGCACCTGGAGCTGCTCGGCACCACCAACTACGACGAGCACACCCGCAGCCAGGTCCGCCCCCTGTTCAAGGGCCGCGTCGACAGCGTCCGCACCGAGGTCGGCCGCACGGTCAAGAAGGGCGAGCCCCTCGTCGACCTCTACAGCACCGTCCTCGCCGAGGCCAAGAACGCCTACGAGATCGAGCACATCCAGTGGGTCTACGACGAGAACCTCGTCAAGAACCGCGAGGAACTCTTCAAGACCAAGGCCGTCTCCGAACGCCTCCTGCTGGAGACCCGCAACAGCGAGATGAAGTCCAAGCGCGAGGCCGAGGTCGCCCGCGACAAGCTCCTGGTCTACGGGCTCACCGACGAGGAGATCCAGGACCTCCACAAGGAGTCGGGCGCCCAGAAGGCCCGGATGACCCTCCGCGCCCCCGCCGACGGCATCGTCATCGAGCGCAACGTCGTCCCCGGCAACCTCTACGACGAGAACGACACCCTGCTGGTCATCGCCCCCCTCGACCACCTCTGGGTCTGGGGCAACGTCTTCGAGAGCGACCTCGACCTGATCTCGCTCGGCCAGGCGTGGGAGATCCGCTTCCCCTTCCTCAATCAGGTCCTCCGCGGCCAGGTCGAGTACATCTCCAATCGCGTCGACCCCGTGACCCACTCGGTCCGGATCCGCACCTCGGTCCCCAACCTCGACGGCAAGCTCAAGTCGAACATGCTGGTCCGGGGGATGCTGGAGATCCCCCCCCTGCCCTCGCGCACCGTCATCCCCCGCACCGCGCTCATCACCGACGACGGCCACTACTTCGTCTTCCTCCGCAGCGAGGTCGGCGGCAAGGCCCGGTTCGAGCGCAGGGCCCTCACCGTCGCGCACGAGAAGGACGACGAGGTGATCGTCGAGTACGGCCTGCGCCCGGGCGAGTCGGTCGTCCGCGTCGGGGGCCTGATCCTGGCCCAGCTCTACGAGGAGCTGCACTCGGCCGGCGGCGACGTCCCCAGGGCCCCCACGCCCGTCGCCCGCCGCTGAGCCCGGCCGGGTTGGCGTATTTGCCCGGGCCCCTCCGCGCTCAGAGCCCGTCCCAGGGCAGCGTGCGCAGGAGGGCCTTGGCCAGCTTCACGTGGTCCTCGGCGAACGGGTCGATGAGCAAGAGTTCGACCAGCGACCGCCCCTTCAGGAACGGCCCGCTCCGGCGGAATTCCTCGGCCGCCGTCGCGTGGTCGGAGAGCAAGAAATCCAGGTGGCGGGCCGCGGCCTCCAGGAAGGTCCGCTTCACATGGTCGGACGATTCGGCGGCCAGGAGCCAGAGCGCCTCGCGGGCGTAGACGGCGGCTTCACGAGCGGCGGCGTCGCCATACCGGAACGGCGAGATCATCCCGATTTCATCCTTCGGCAATGGTTCCTCCGGCCCGCGACGTTCCTGAGAGGTGTTGCGCCATCGTCCTACGAGGCGCAATGTCCGGGCCGTTGCCGAGGATTGACGACGCGCGAATCGAACCTTACGGCGCACACCCAGTCCCGATGGATTTTCTTTCGATGTGTTCATCGTTTGGGGTGAAAGACGTCTGAGTTTTGAACGACCGAAACCGGCGACGATGGAGCGTTTTTCTCTAAATCTCTATGTTTCTTTGGTTTGTGATGAATTATCGATTCTCATTTTGAGGGTATCAATACGATAAATCACCCTGGGGAATCGGGGCGATGAACCGCAAGTCGGGTGGGTCGGGCCATCTTCGCCGCGCCGGGCGCGGATCTCCCGATCCCGCCCGACCCTCGGCCGAAGGGGGGCTGCGAATGCGGTGGGGCGGCATGGTCAGAGGCTCGCCCGGCGCCGGGGGCCCGGAGGGGGCTGTCCGCCGAGCGAGGGGCTACAGCGCCGCGTCGAGGATCCCCCGCAGCTCGTCGTCGGTCAGCGGCAACGGGTTCCCCTGCATGCTGCTGGCCCGCTGGGCCTGGGGGATCACGCCGGGGATGTCGCCGGACGTCAGGTTCAGGGCGGCGAGGCCGGGGATCCGCAGCGCGCGGCCGAGGTCCTCGACGAACGCCACGCCGTCCTCGGCCTTCGCCGACGGGTCGCCGGTCAGGATGCGGGCGACCTCCTCGAACCGGGCCCGCGTCGCGGGATTCCCCCGCTCCCCGATCGCCCGGATGTTCGCCGCCATGACGAACGGCAACAGCCGCGCGCAGAGGGCCCCGTGGGGCGAGCCGGTCAGGCCGCCGAGCACCCCCGCGAAGCCATGCACCGCCCCCAGCTTCGCGTTCGCCAGCGCCAGGCCGCCGCAGAGCGAGGCGAACGCCATGTCCTCGCGCGCCTCGATGTCATCGCCCCGATGAAACGCCCGGCGTAGCGACCGGGCCGCGCGTGGCAATCCTTCGCGGCAGACGCCGTCGGTGAGCGGGTTGGCCGACTTGCTCACGAACGGCTCGATGAGCTGCGTCAGGGCATCCATCCCCGTGTACGCGGTGACCTCCGGCGTCATCGAGGCGGTCAGTTCGGGGTCGACGACCGCGACCCTCGCCAGCAGGTGCGGGCTCCGGAGGCTGACCTTCACCCTGTGCTCGGGCACGTCCAGCACGGCGTTGCGGGTGACCTCCGTCCCCGTCCCGGCCGTGGTCGGCACCGCCACGAACGGCAGGCCGGGGTTCGCCAGCGGCCGACCCTTGCCGACGACTTCCAGGTAATCGAGGATCGCGCCCGGATTCGTCGCCAGGCCCGCGACCGCCTTGGCCGCGTCGAGCACGCTGCCGCCGCCGATCCCCACGACCACATCACAACGCTCGTCCCGGACGACCCGCGTGGCCTCATCCACCAGGTGCGTGGTCGGCTCGTGCGGGACCAGGAACACGACCGACTCGACCCCTTCGCCGGCGAGCGCGTCGACCCATCCCGCCCGGCCCCGGCCGGACCCGCCGAGCACGAGCAGGGCCTTGCGGCCGAAACCGGAAACGAGCCCCGGCAGCGCCTTCGCCTGCCCGCCTCCGAAGTGGATCCGACCGGCGCTGGCGAACTCGAAGGTCATGGCTGGCCGTTCTCGGGGGACACCTTGTCGAACTTCACGCTGAACCGGGGCACCGCCATCATGTCGGCGACCGCCTCGGCCCAGGCCTTGTAATGCGCCGTCTGCTTGTGCGCCGCCGGCGCCTCGGCGTCGCGGTAGATCTCGATCAGGACGAACTTCGTCGGGTCATCCTGCTGCTGCAACACGTCGAACCGCGCCACCCCGGGCTCCCGCAGGCTGTTCCTCGAATTCTCGGCCGACGCCGCCTTGAACGCCTCGACCCGGTCCGGCTTGACCTGGATGTGCACATGAACAATCAGCATGAGACGTACCCCTGGAGAGAGGACCCCCGAACGCCCCTCATTATGCAAAGCGCCGGACGAACATTGAACCGCGAAGCCCCAACCTTCGATCATCCGCCCGCCCGGAGTGCGGAAGGTCGCTTCCGCTCTGTCCCTGGGGGAGCTTGCTCCCGAGAGACCAGATCCGGGCGCCAGCAATTCCTACGATCCGGGCACGCGAAGCGAGCTTCGCGACAACCCAGCGGACGCTCGCTGCCGCACTCCACGCCCTCGGTCACGCTGGTCCTGACCGATTGCCCGCCCCGACAACGCTTGTTATCCTACAACTGTCAGACTTTCCTGCCCCTCCCTCCGAAATGGATCTCCCCCGATGAGTCGAACCGCACGCGGCCTGGGGATCGTGTCGACCTGGCTCACGGCGACGGGCATCGCGGCCGGGGGGATGCAGGCGGGCTCGACGCGGTGGGAGCAGGACATCCTCCCGTTCGCCTTCCAGTTCGCGGTGTCGTCCCTGGTCTGCGCCCTGGCGCTGGCGGTCGCATCGGGACGGCGGTGGCTGGCGAGGGAGATCCTGACCGCGATCGCCGTGTTCCTGGTCGCGATGGGGATTGTCGGGTCTCTGCTGCTCTGGCCCGGCGCGACCGCGATCAGCGGCCTGTTCCGGATCCGCCTGCTGTACCTCCACCAGTTCCGGCAGCAGTTCCTGAGCGAGCTGATCTGGCCGCTCGCGGCGAGCCCCGTGACGGCCTTCGGCGTGGCCGCGGGGGCGGCGATCGGGATCGTCGTCGGGCTCATCCTGCGCCTGAAGAGTCCGGCCCTCTCCACCGCCCTGGCCCTGGGCCTCGTGCTGGCCTTCGGCGCGGGGTTCGGCGTGCTCTCGGCCACGCTCACCGACCTCGTCATCCATCTCAGGCTCGACGGCGGCCACTGGAGAGTCGCCGCCGTCCGCCCCGACGAGATGGCCTCCGCCCTGGGCGCCGTGACGGGCGCGCTCTGCGGCGCGATCCTGGTCGGCCTGGCCTCGAACCGGATCGGCCGAATGCGGACCTCAAACTGTTGAAAACGGGCGCCGCGATTGGGCAGGCCTCGGCTCCGATCTGGAGCCAGTTCGTGTGCCACTGGCTGTGCCAGTGCCGGGGAAGGCCCGCGACGAAACGGACGAAACGGGACACTCCGAACATCCGAGGCGCTGAGCACGATCTCCCGGACCGAGCCGGGGCCACCGTCGCACTGGCACAGCCAGTGGCACCCAAACCGGCTCCCAATTGGGTCAAAAGCCTGCGGGTTCTCCTTGCCCGCTGCTGTGACGATCCCCGCGCGATCCTGCCGATTTTACCGCGTCGGCCTGGATCTCATCGGATCCAACGGAACCGATGCGAACGCGACGCCCCGCCGTGGCCGGTTTCGATCGGCATGGCCCCGCGTCAATCGGCTTCGTCCTCTCCTGAGAGGGGGCCGGTCGTGACGCGATGGCAGGAAAATCACCGGAGAAACATCCGGCGGATCCATCGGAGGCCGGATACATTTGAGGTTGGCCTTCTCCGCGCCCCGGGCAGGCGTGACCCGCGATTGGGTTCGTTCGGCGGATCTCGTCACAGCGAGCCGATGCGGCGTCCTCCACGCACCGTCCGAGGTTGTCCTGGAGTAAGTCCTTGTCTTGAAGGGGCTTGCGACGGATTGGCTTCGTTCCGCCGGGATCCCGTCCGCCGAATTGGCTTTGTTTCGTCGATTCGGGGTGACGACCACCGCGACCCGGGACGAGGGCCATCGCCGGACCCGCGGGGCCCGGCCGGCCTTCCGGGATTCTTGACTTCAAGCCTCGTCTGGACCAGGGCTTGCGACGAATTGGCTTCGTTTCGGAAATCCCCATGAGCGTCGAGATCCGGTGTCCGAAGTGCGAGGCGAACGTCCCGGTCGAGCCGGGGCGCGGGGCGGTCCCCTGCCCGTCGTGCGGGGCGGCGATCGACCGGCCCTCGCCCGAGCTGCTCACGACCCTCCCCGATGACCCCACCCGGCCGATCCGGGCGATGGGCCAGGCCGAGCCGCCGGCCTCGGGGCTGTTCGCCGGGCGGTACCGGTTCCTCAAGCTCCTGGGCGAAGGGGGGATGGGGCGGGTCGAGCTGCACCTCGACACCTGGATGAACCGCAAGGTCGCGCTCAAGGTCCCCAACGCCCGCGCGGTGGTGAAGCCCCGGGCCCGCCAGCGGTTCCTCCGCGAGGTCCAGACGCTGGTCAAGGTGCGCAACCCCAACGTCTGCCACGTCCTGGACGTGAACGTCGCCCACGACCCCATCTTCTTCACGATGGAGTATCTCGAAGGCGAGTCGCTCGACCAGGTGCTCGACCGCCGGGGTGCCCTGCCCCCGGCCGAGGCGGCCGAACTCGTCCGCGCCGTCGCCCTGGCCCTCGCGGACACCCACGACAAGCAGGTGGTCCACCGCGACCTCAAGCCCTCGAACATCCTGATGGTCGACGGCCGGCCGATCCTGATCGACTTCGGCCTGGCCCTCGACCTCGACGACCGCTCGGTGGCGAACACCGGGGCGCTCCGGGGCACGATCCAGTACATGTCGCCCGAGCAGGCGCGGGGGGACAACGCCGGGGTCGGCCCGGCGTCGGACATCTTCAGCCTGGGGATCATCCTCCAGCAGCTCCTCACCGGCGAGCTGCCCTTCCAGGCCGACAGCCACGTCGGGATCCTGTCGCAGATCATGATGTTCGACCCGGAGCCGCCGAGCAAAGTCCGGCCGGGCCTCGACCCCCGGTTCGACGCCATCTGCGCCCGGGCGATGGACAAGGAGATCGGCAAGCGTTACGCCACGATGCGCGAGTTCGCCGACGCCCTCGGCGCGATCCTCGGGCCGCCCGCCAAGGCCGCGCCGGTGGACCCGAGCACCTGGTCGAGCATCCCCATCGAGGTCGATCCGGGGCCGCCGGCCGGTCGGACGTTCCCGAGGAGGCTCCTCGCCGTGGCGGCGGTCGCCGTCATCCTGGTCGCGATGGTCGGGATCTACGCCCTGCGCCGGGGGCCATCGCAACACGACCCCGGACCCGATCCCGGACCCGTCGCCGTCAAGAAGCCCGACCCGGTCCCGCCGGGCAAGAGCAAGACCTTCGCCGACTCGATCGGCCTGGTGATGGTCGACGTCCCCGCCGGGTCGTTCTGGATGGGGGCCTCCGACGCCACGCTGGGCGAGGTCATCCGCAAGTTCGATCAGGCCGACCACCCGCGATTCGACAGCGTCCAGCCGAGGCACAAGGTCGAGATCACCCGGCCGTTCGCGATCTCGGCCTATGAGACCACCGTCGGCCAGTTCCAGGCGTTCGTCGACGACGCGAACTACCGGACCGAGGGCGAGCGGAGCGCCGAGGGGGGATGGGGCGTCGACCAGGCGAAGAAGACGATGGCCCAGTCCCCCCGCTACACCTGGAAGCGGCCCGGCTTCCCCGTGGGCGAGAAGTATCCCGTCTGCATCGTGAGCTGGAACGACGCGACGGCCTTCTGTCGGTGGCTCACGAGGAAGTCCCGGGGCGAGGGCGTCGTCTACCGCCTGCCCACCGAGGCCGAGTGGGAATACGCCTGTCGCGCGGGGGAGAAAGAGGAGCAATTCTACTCGTTCGGCAACGCCCCGCGCGACCTGTCGAAGTACGGCAACTACGCCCTCCAGAAGATGGAAGACGCCGGCCGGACGAAGGTGTCGAAGAAGGCGAGCGGGCTGGGGTTCGACGGCTTCCTCTACACGGCCCCCGTGGGCAGCCTCCGCCCCAACGCATGGGGGCTCTATGATATGCACGGCAATGTCATGGAATGGTGTTCGGATCTGTTCGACGCGACGTATTACCAGGTCTCCCCGGCGAAGGACCCCCGGGGCCCCGACAGCATCCCCGGCGAGCCCCGGAGGGTGCTCCGCGGCGGGGCCTGGTCCCAGCCGCTCATGGTCCAGGGCTCCGCCAGTCGCATCAGCGCCGAGCAATACGACCGGTCGGCGAACAAGGGGTTCCGGGTGGTGCGGGTCAAGAGGGAGTGAGGTGCCCGAGACCCGGCCCCGCCGGTTGTCGGGCGAACTCTGCCGGAATCCGCCCCGAGCTGTAAGAACCGTTCGACACCTCGGCAAGTTCCTGGACACCCGATGCGCGCTTTCGATCGGTCATTGCGATTCAACCTCCGAGTGGCCCGCACGGGCCCGCATGCCGATTGCGCAGGGATGTTGCCAGGGAGACACGCCATGTTCCGACGCGCACGCCGAGACGCCCGACGCTGGTGGCCCCACCTCACCAACGCCACGCTGGAGACCCGACAGCTCCTGACCGCGGCGTCGTTCAAGGTGGTCCAGGATTGGGGCTCCGGGCTCACGGGCGAGATCCAGATCCAGAACACCGCCGCGTCGCCCATCGCCAACTGGAACCTCGAATTCGACTACGGCGCGGCCATCAGCCCGATCTGGAACGCGTCGATCGTGAGCCACGCCGGGTCGCACTACTCGGTCTCCGGGGCGAACTGGAACAAGGACATCCCGGCGAACGGCACCGTGACCTTCGGCTTCAACGCCGGGGCGGGCTCGTCGGGCGTGACCCCGGGAAACTGGCGGCTCAACGGCGTCTCGCTCGTCGGGCCCACCACGCCGCCGCCGCCCCCCCTGCCCGGCCTGTCGGTCGCCGACGTGAGCGTCGCCGAGGGGAACGCCGGCACCACGCCGGCCACGTTCACCGTCAGCCTCTCGGCCCCCTCGACCCAGACGATCACCGTCGGCTACGCCACCGCCGACGGCACCGCCACCGTCGCCGGGTCCGACTACCAGGCCGCCTCGGGCACCCTCACCTTCAGCCCCGGCCAGACCTCCAAGACCGTCACCGTCAACATCAACGGCGACACGAGTGTGGAGTCGGATGAGGCGTTCACGCTCAAGCTCTCCGGCGCGACGAACGCCACCCTCTCGCGGGCGACGGCCACCGGGACCATCCGCAACGACGACCTGTTCCCGTCGCAGCCGCCGTCATCGGGATCTGCCGTCTCTTATGCGATCACGAGCGACTGGGGCAGCGGGTTCCAGGGCCAGGTGACGATCAAGAACACCGGCACCACCACGCTCACCGGCTGGACGCTCGCCTTCGACCTGCCGGCCAAGATCAACTCGATCTGGGACGCGCAGATCGTCAGCCAGTCGCCGGGGCATTACAAGGTCAAGAGCAACGGCTGGAACGACTCGATCGCCCCCGGCGCGAGCGTGTCGTTCGGCTTCACTGCCAGCCCCGGCGGCACCTCGGCCACGGCCACGAACTTCGTGCTGGCGGGGACCGGAACCGGCTCGGGAGGCGGCGGTGGGACGACGGACCCGGGCACGCCCCTGGCGCCGGGGATCGTCTGGCCGCAACAGGTGTTCGCGCCTTACATCGACGCGACCCTTTATCCGACGTTCGACTTCGCCTCGGCCGCGCAGAGCGAAGGGCTGCGGTTCTTCACGCTCGGGTTCATCGTCGCCGACGGCAACAAGGCCCCGGCGTGGGGCGGATATTCGGCCTACTCGGTGGGCGGCGGGTCGGACTACGAGGTCGGGCTCAAGAGTCAGATCGCGGCCGTGCGGAAACTCGGCGGCGACGTGATGGTCTCGTTCGGCGGCGCGGCCAATCAGGAACTCGCCGAGGTGATCACGGATGGGAACGCGCTCAAGGCCGCCTATGCGAAGGTGGTCGACGCCTACGGCCTGACGAACATCGACTTCGACATCGAAGGGGGCGCGATCGCCAATCGCACGGCCGTGGATCGCCGCTCGCAGGCCCTGGCCTCGCTCCAGCGGGACCGCGCCGCGGCCGGCAAGCCCCTGGCGATCCGGTTCACGCTCCCCGTCCTGCCCACGGGCCTGACGGCCGACGGCGTGTACGTGGTGCAGTCGGCCATCAAGGCGGGCGTGACCGTCTCGGGCGTGAACATCATGGCGATGGACTACGGCGACAACGCCGCGCCCTCGCCTTCGGGCAAGATGGGCGACTACGCCATCCAGGCCGCCACCAGCACCTTCAATCAGGTGAAGTCCGCGTACGGGACATCCAAGACCGACACCCAGATGTGGTCCCTGATCGGCGTCACGCCCATGATCGGCATGAACGACGTCCAGACCGAGGTCTTCGACCAGACCGAGGCGCGGGAACTCCTGGCCTTCGCCCAGCAGAAGAAGCTGGGCCTCGTATCGTTCTGGTCCCTCAACCGCGACCGCGCCAACGCCAAGGGGGCCATCACCTACGTCGAGAGCACCTCCAGCAGCTTGTCGCAGACGCCATTCGAGTTCTCTCGGATATTTAAAGTGTTCACAATTTGACGTGAGAATTTAGGGTGATATGCAGGCCGCGCCGGGCGAGCATCTCCCGATGCCGTCCTGACGGATGACGCGCCGTACCGCGAAATCGGGTCTCTCGACCCGTCGACATCCGCCCCCGTCGACGGATCGGGAGATCCGGGCCTGTGGTCTCCTTCGACCTGCGCCGGGGTTGGCCGAAGACGGCCCGCACCCACCCTGCGAGGATTGGTTTGCGGGCGTTGTTCGTTCCCGGCACGCAAGGCAATCAGGGAGATGAGGGGGTGCCTCGATGGTGGAGGCGTCCCGCATGTGTGGCGGCGAGGGGCGAGGCCGGTTGTGGTCACGACGAATCGAGGCCGCGAGGTGGCGGTCGTGCTGGCGGCGGAAGCCGTCCGGAATGTGCTGAAGGAACTCGCGGCCGAGGCCGGCGTCGCGCCCGCGCCGGCGTTCTGCGAGGGGTTGGCCCGGCGGTTCGATGAGGTCCTGTCGATTCAACCCTACAGGCCCGACCGATTGATCGAGGTCGGCCCGTTCGTGAAGGAGCGGTCCGGGCAGCAGCGGTCGCTGGTGGAGATGCTCGTGATCGAGCCCGGCGACGACCTCAGGCGCACCGCCCGCCTGCTCCTGCGGACGCTCGACTGGCAGCCCGTGGCCGAGCCCAGGGCGGCCGGCAAGGCCGCGAAACGCTGACCCATTTGGGCCGATCCGCCGGGTCGGGTTGAATATCGCGGTCGCGGCCGGCGTCTCCTGATGTGGGCCCCCCGAGATGGGGGGCGTTTCACGAGGGGCTCGGAGTCGTTCGCATGCGAGGGATCGTGCTTGTGGCGGTGGTCCTGGTCTCCGCCGTCACGGCGGGCGCGGCCGACCGCGAGGCGGCGTCGTCGCCGAGGCGGGTCGTCCTGGTCGAGCTTTATACGTCGCAGGGCTGCAACATGTGCCCGGACGCCGAGAAGTACCTCGGTGCGCTGGCGGCGAAGCACCCCAAGATGGTGCCGATCGCCTTTCATGTGGATTACTTCAACACGCCGTGGAAGGACCCGTTCTCGGACCCCCTCCACAGCCAGCGGCAGATGGCCTACAACAACCTGTACACCAAGCCCAAGCCGGCCGAGTACGGGCTCTACTACACCCCGATGCTGATGGTCGACGGCGAGCAGTCGGTCAACGGGCGCGACCCCAAGGCCGCCGACGAGGCCGTCCGGCGCGCCCTGGCGAAGCCACCCGGCGTGTCGCTCAAGTTGACCCTGAAGGATCCCTCGGAGAAGACCGCGGGGTCGGACGCGTCGCGGACCTTGAAGGTCGAGGCGACGGCGAAGGCGGCGGAGGTGGATGGGCGTGAGGTCCTCCTCTGCGCCGTGCTGACCGAGGACGGGGTCTCCACCAAGGTCCCCTCGGGCGAGAACGGCGGCAAGACCCTCGCGAACCGGTTCCCTGCGAGATCGACCAAATATGAATTTGTGAAGCTGGATCGGAAGGTGCCGGCGGCGTCGAGTTTCGCGTTCAAGGCCGAGCCGGGCTCGGACGCGTCGAGGCTGCGGCTGGTGGTGTTCGCGCAGGACAGGAAGACGGGCGCGGTGTATCAGGCGGTGGACATGCCCTGGGCCGAGGCCGTCGCGGCGGACCGCCCCGGGCGGTGATTTGACTTTCATGATGATGCGTTCTTTGCGGCGGGCGTGGCCTCGGTGGCCCCGGCCCGCCGCCGTCGCGCGCGGGGATCCCGCGGGATTCCAAGGGTTTGCGGCGGCCCGGCTGTGATCGTTGTGTCTCTCACGTGTAAAGGTTCCGAGAGCGCGAGCGCTAAGCAGGTTGGACATCGAGGTGTCTCGAAGTGGAAGCGGCGGGGAAAATCGCGGCCGATCGTCGCGTGGGCGTTCGGCAACATCGGCGTCGAAGTTTGCCCGGCCGTCAAGGTCGCCGGGCGGGCGGGGCCGCGGCGATCGTCGCGGGGCGCGGTCGGGTAAACCCGCGTGGTCGCGCGGGATGCGAGGCCGCATGCGTGGGGGGGCGGGGCGCGCCGGGTGATGTCGCCGGGAATCGGCGCGGGCCGGTGTCAGCCCGTGGGCACGGCCTTTGCATTAAGGGCGATGCGGACCGGGGACCCTCAGAACGAGGGGCGCGGGAGCGTCGTCCGCTCCGCCCGGCCCGATCGATCCGACGAGGTCCGATCCGATCCGCACCGTTGCCCGACACCCTCGCGCGGCCGAAGCCGGCCGGATGGTACACCGTTGTATCGCAAGACGCTGCTCCAGAACGGCATCCGCGTGGTCACCGAGTCGATCTCGGGGACGCGCTCGGCGGCCGTCGGCGTGCTTGTGGAGGCCGGGGCCCGCGACGAGGCCCGGGGCCGCGAGGGGATCGCGCACCTGGTCGAGCACCTGCTCTTCCAGGGCACCGCGGGCCGCGACGCATTGAAGATCGCCCAGCTCATCGACGGCGCCGGCGGCCAGATGGGGGCCTTCACCGCCCGCGACTACACCTGCCTCACCGCCGGCGTGCTCGACGACTACGTCACCTTCATCCTCGACCTGCTGGGCGACCTGATCCTCAACTCGGCGTTCGAGCCCGACGCGATCGAGCGGGAGAAGCAGACGATCGTCCGCGAGATGGGCCTGAACCGCGACTCGCCCGCACGACGGGCCGACATGCTGATGCGTGCCATCGCCTGGCCCGACCACGCGCTCGGCCGGGGCGTCGAAGGGTTCGCCGATTCGCTGATGGGCCTGACCCACCGGGACGTCCTGGAGTTCGTCGGCACCCAGTACCACGCGGGCCGGCTGATCGTCACGGCCGCCGGGAACGTGGACCACGACGACTTCGTGGCGCAGGTGAACGACGCGTTCTGGCGGCTCGACGGCCGGCCGCACACCCCGGTGGACCGCCCCGCGCGGGTGTCGCCCGGCGTGGTGGTGGAGACCTCGGGTTCGAGCCAGGCGTACTTCTGCCTCGGATTGAACGCCCCGGCGTATGCGGATGCGTCTCGATATGAGACGCACCTGTTCAACGTGCTCCTCGGCGGCGGGATGAGCTCGCGCCTGTTCCGGCGGATCCGCGAGGAGCGGGGCCTGGTGTACGACATCCGGTCGGATTACCTGGCGTATCGCGACGGCGGCGTGCTGCTGATCGAGGGGTGTGCGGCGCCCGAGCACCTGATGGCGGTGCTGGGCTGCACGCTGGTCGAGGTCTGCCGGCTGGCGACGTGGGACGACCCGATCGACGAGGAGGAGCTGTGCAAGGCGAAGATGCAGCTCCGCGGCCAGCACCTCCTGGCGTCGGAGAATAGCCATACGCGGATGAGTCGCCTGGCGACCCAGGAGCACTACTTCGGCCGGCTGGTGCCGGAGGGCGAGGTGCTGGACGCGATCGAGGGCATCGGGATCGGCGCGCTGGAGCGCCTGGCGACGGGGCCGGTGGCGGCGTCGCTGGGCGGGCTGGCGGTGGCGGTCGTGGGGCCGGACGACTGCGACGAGTCGGCGGTGCGCGACCTTGTCGACGACTTCCGAGGTGTGACCGTGCCCGCGGGGCATGAAGGGCCGGGGCGTGCTTGAGGGGGTCCCCCGGCCCGCAAAGAACCATCGATGATCGCCGTGATTGTCGATGTGTCCGTTTTTCCTTCGTGGAGGGCTTGCCGATGGCGCTCAACGAAAGCGTGAAGAAGAACTGGGTCGAGATTCAGAAGAAGTACGACGTCCCGGTCAACGCGATCGGCGTCAAGATCGACAGCAAGGACGAGCGAACGCTGAAGGTCTGGAAGGAGGAGGGGATCGACAAGTTCGTGAAGAGATAAGGGACTGAGGCATTCGTCGTGGTCGCGTCTGGTGCTGGTCGCGGCCACGCGAAGCCGGGGCCGAGCGGGTGCCGCCGGCGATGAGGCCAGGTCCGCGGTCGCAGTCCGGTTCGGACGAGGGCGTTTGAAGAGGCGGGACCGACCGCGTCGTCCCCCCAGGCACACGAGATCTATCCAGGAAATACAGCATGTCGAATCGCTTGACGAACGATCGGTTGGCCCAGGGGATCGCGGCGGCGAAGGCCGGCGATCGCGCGGGGGCCCGTGTCCACTTCGAAGCGGCGGCCGAGGAACGCCCCGGCGACCCGGTGTGCTGGGTCTGGCTGGCCTGGACGGCGCCGACGCCGGCCGATGCGGTGTTCGACCTCCAGAAGGCGGCGTCGCTGTCTCCCGACTCGGGGATCGTCTGGAAGGGCCTGGAATTCGCCCAGGTGCTGGCCAGCTCGCCGAAGCTCGACCGCTCGCTGGGCCGGGGCCGCGCGGGCCGCACGCGTACCAAGGGCCGCACCCGCCCGACGGCCCGCGCCGCCGAGCCGTCGCCCTCGTCGTCCGCCCCGCCCCCGCCGCCCGCCGCCCCGGCCGCGGCCTCCCCGCCGCCGCCGGCCCTGAACCAGCGCCCGGTGCCGACGCTGACCCCGGTGCCCGTGCTGGCGTCGCCGACCCCGGCGAGCGTGTTCGCCGCGCCGCCGCGCTCGACCGACGCCATCGCCAAGGTCGAGGATCGCCCGGCCTCGCCGCTGCAGGAGCGGGTCATCCCCTGGGACGACTCGACTCCCCGCGAGCGCCTGCCGGAGTTCCGCGACCGCGCCGACAAGCCGGCCGACTGGGCCCGCAGCGCCGTGGCGCCCTCCAGCGGATTCGGCCCGACCAGCGTCACCGCGGTCGCGCCCTCGCCCCGCCCCGCCGCCCCGAAGATCGAGGGCCCGGCCCGCTCCAGCGACGGCATCCCCGCGGTCGCCTCCTCGCCCGATGGCGAGCGCAAGCCGCACGTCCTGGTCGTGGACGACTCGCCGACGGTCTGCCGCGTCGTGACCATCGCCCTGTCCAATCGCGGCTTCGAGGTGACCTCGGCCGGCGACGGCGTCGAGGCGATCACGATGGTCTCCCAGCGCAGGCCGGACCTGGTCCTGCTCGACATCACGATGCCGAAGCTGGACGGCTACAAGGTCTGCAAGCTGATCCGCGGCCGCAAGGAGACCCGCGAGGTGCCGATCGTCATGCTCTCGGGCAACGACGGCTTCTTCGACCAGGCCCGCGGCAAGTTCGCCGGCTGCACGTCGTTCCTGAGCAAGCCGTTCGAGCCGGACGACCTGATCAAAGAGGTCGAGAAGCAGCTTTCCGCGTCGATGGCCGGCGCCGGCCGCTGACCCCGCCCCGGCGCAACGGGCGCCGGCCGGCCGGGCGGCGTGGGGACGGGACGCCGTATCATCGTTGATGTGAAGATGCGAGCGTCCGAACGGACGGCGTGAGGTGAGGGGGGGACGATGTCGAAGGAAACGATCCTGATCGTGGACGACAGCCCGACGGCACTGAAGATGGCGGCCGGCCCGCTGCGCGCCCAGGGGTATCGCATCCTCACGGCCGTCGACGGAGAGCAGGCGATCCAGGTCGCCACCGCGCAGCACCCGGACCTGATCGTCCTGGACGTGATCCTGCCCAAGAAGAACGGCTTCCAGGTCTGCCGTCAGCTCCGTGCCGACCCCGGCACGAAGGACATCAAGATCGTGCTGCTGACGAGCAAGAACCAGAGCAGCGACCGGTCCTGGGGCATCCAGCAGGGCGCGGATCAATATATTACGAAACCATTCGGGAATGACGAGCTGCTGGCGAAGATCGTCGGCCTGCTCGGGACGGGTGACGGGGCGCCGGCTGGCGCGGCCCCGGCCCCGATCGCGGAGAACCAGCCGGGAGCCGTTCCATGAGCATCCATCCTGAAGACAACGGGGGCGCGCCGCCCCCCGAGGCGGGGGGGGACGCGGACGACGCGGTCCGCCTCGCCGTCGAGCGGGCATTCGGGGCCGACTCGCTGTCGATCCTGGACGACGGGGATGAGGCCCTGGCCGCGGCGGCCTCGTCGGGCTCGGCTTCGGCGTCGGCCTCCGCGTCATCGGGCTCGCTCTCGTCGTCGAGGTCGTCGGCCTCGGCCTCCGGCTCCCGCGCCGAGGTCGCCGCGGTCGACCCGCTTGAGGCGCTGGTCTCGATGATCGAGCGCGAGCAGGGCCCGGGCCAGTCGTTCGCCTCCTCCGCCGCGCGGGCCGCCGCCGCGGCCGTCCACCACGCCGAGCCCGCCTCGCCCGACAGCTACGTGATCTTCGTCCTGGGCGGGACCACCTGCGCGGTGCCGCTCTCGGGCGTGCTGGAGATCCAGAGGCCGCCGGCGACCACGTGGATCCCCAACCTGCCCGACTGGGTCCTGGGCGTGGCCAACCTCCGCGGCGAGATCATCTCGGTGATCGAGCTGAGGCGGTACTTCGGCCTGCCGGCCGCGGCCCACGACGAATCCAGCCGGATCGTGGTCGTGCGGTCGGAGGACCAGGAGCTGGTCGCCGGCCTGATCGTCGACCGCGTGGTCGGGATCACGGGGATCCATGCCCATCGGGTCGCCTCCTACACGTCTCAGGACACCAGCGGCCTCGCCCCGTACCTGCGGGGGGCCGCCGAGGAGAAGGGCCGCGTGGTCGCCATGATGGACCTGGAGGCATTCCTCCAGTCGCGCGACATGCGGCAGTTCATCGGCGGCTGAGCCGACCAAGCTATCGACACATGCCGGGGTGGGCCGGCCTCCCCCGGCCTTCCCAGTCCGTCCGTCCGAGTCCAGTCCGGTCCGTTCCGAAATCGAGTCGTCGTCCCTCCGGTCGATCGTCCACGGGAGAGTCACCATGAATCTGTCGAGTCTCTTCAAGTCGCTTCCTGCGCTCACCACGGTGCGCCGGAAGCTGTTCCTGATCACGGCCACGCTGCTCGTCCCCGCCACGGTGCTGCTCGGCCTGCTCTACCTCGGCGACAAGTCGAAGGTCGAGGCGCTGGCGTTGAAGGCCAACGGGCTCAAGTCGATCGACGGCCTGCGGACCCTGACCCAGCACATCCTCGACCTCCGCGACCAGGTCGCGCTGGCGGAGGGCGACCCGAACGCCCTCGGCGGGATCGAGTCCCGGAAGAGCGCGGTCTCGGCCGACATCACCCGGATCGACGCCGACGACCTCGCCTACGGCGGCGTCTTCGGCACGACTCGGGCGTGGGCGGTCGTGAAGGACAGCTTCCAGAAGGTCTCCCGCGAGGTCTCGACCCCGGCGGCCGGGACGGCCGCCAGGCTCGACACGGTCGTGGCCCAGGTCCTCAAGCTCTCCCGCCAGGTCGCCGACGCGTCGACCCTGGTGCTCGACGACGACCGGGCGGGCTACTACATGCAGGACATCCTCCTCGGCCTGCTCGACGTGTCCGACCAGGCGGCGTACTCCCGCCTGCTCTCGACCCGCGTGGCGGCGGCCAAGGCGGCCTCCCAGGCCGACCGCAACAACCTCCTGCTCCGCACCGCCCGGCTCAGCACCCTGATCACCGGCATCGAGAACAGCCTCGACGGCCTCTCGGCGACCGATGAGCGGTTCCGGACGCTGCTCGACGCCCAGGGCACCGACCTGAACAACAGCGCGGTCCGGTTCTCGACGCTGGTCGCCGGCGAGCTGGTCAATCCCGAGAAGATCACGATCGAGCCGGGCAAGGTCGGGTCGTCGGCCAACCAGATCGTCTCGCTGGGCTTCTCGATCTTCGACAAGGTCAGCCCCGAGCTGGCCCAGAACCTCGGCGGCCGCACCGGCGAGATCTTCGCCCGCATCTACGGCGGCCTCGCGGCCGCCCTGCTGGGCCTGGTCGCCTCGGTGGGCGTGACCTACGGCATCGCCCGCGGCCTCACGAACCAGACCGTTGAGCTCATGAACCTGTTCGGCGAGGTCGGCATCGGCAACTTCGACGCCCGCGCCCGGCTCGTCACCCAGGACGAGATCGGCACCGTGGCCATGTCGCTGAACTCGATGCTCGACAACACCCTCAGCCTGATCCAGTCGCAGGACGAGCGGGACCGCATCCAGCAGTCGATCCAGACCCTCATGAGCCAGGTGGCCACGGTCGCCTCGGGCGACCTGACGGTCCAGGCCGAGGTGAAGGACAGCTTCACCGGCTCGATCGCCGACTCGATCAACTACATGATCGGCCAGCTCCGGACGATCGTCGGCAACGTGCAGGACGCCACGCTGCACGTGTCCACCTCCGCGAACGAGATCCAGGCGACCACCGAGCACCTCTCCCGCGGCTCGGAGGCCCAGGCGTCGCAGATCGTCGACACCTCGGCCGCCATCGATGAGATCGCCACCTCGATCAACCAGGTGGCCGAGAACACCACCCAGTCGCTGCTCGTCGCCGAGCAGGCCCGCGAGCGTGCCAAGGCCGGCACCGAGGCCGTGCGCGACACCATCGCGGGCATGGAACGCATCCGCGAGCAGGTGCAGGAGACCTCGAAGCGCATCAAGCGTCTCGGCGAATCCTCGCAGTCGATCGGCGAGATCGTGCAGCTCATCGGCGACATCGCCGACCGTACCTCGATCCTCGCCCTCAACGCGTCGATCCAGGCGGCCATGGCCGGCGACGCGGGCCTCGGCTTCGCGGTCGTCGCCGAGGAAGTCGAGCGGCTGGCCGGCCGCTGCAACGACGCGACCAAGCAGATCTCCGCGCTGATCAAGTCGATCCAGAGCGAGACGAGCGAGGCCATCACGGCCATGGAAGAGTCGACCCGGGAGGTCGTCAGCGGCTCGAAGATCGCCCTCCAGGCCGGCCAGTCGCTGGCGGAAATCGACGCGGTGTCCGTCCGCCTGGCGGAGATCATCCAGTCGATCACCTTCTCGGTGAAGCAGCAGGCCCGCGGCTCGGAGGCGGTCGCCAAGGCCATGAGCGAGATCTCCGAGGTCACCCAGCAGACGGCGATCGGCAACCGGCAGGCCGCCCAGTCGGTCTCCAGCCTCGCCCAGCTCGCCGACGACCTCCGCATGTCGGTCTCGACCTTCCGCCTGCCGAACTCCCACGCCGGCAACGGCAACGGCAACGGCAACGGCAACGGCCACAACTACGGCAACGGCAGCGGGACCTTCCCCGCCGTCGGCTCGGGCGCCCGCAAGGCGACCCGCCGCCCCGTGCCGACCTCGAACTGAGGCCGAGCACCCCTCCCGATTCGATCGGAGCCGGACGGACCGGCCGGCCACGGAGGGCCGGCCCAGGCCGGAACGCTGAGCGGATCCGGGGCCCGCGACGTCGAAGACACCCTCGCCGAACGGAGACGCGGGCCGGAGCCCGGTCACCACGCCCATCGCGAACGCAACGAGACGACCTGACATGGCGGTTACGACCATCGGCGGAATGACCCGGAGCGAGTACGACCTCTGGCGCGACCTCCTGAGGCGCCACTACGGGCTGGATTTCCCCGAGAATCGCGCCATCTTCCTCGCCAGGCGGCTGGGCGAGCGCATGAATCAGGTCGGGGCCCGCAG
>CBDIHP010000027.1:0-133456 GCA_965279195.1 Isosphaeraceae bacterium | reverse complement strand
AGCAAGAGCGGGCCGATCGGGCTGGGGAGGTGCATCCAGTAGGTTCCGACAGCCATCGCAGACATAAGCAAACCCCATTCCCATAAACATTCTCGACCTCTCATACCAGGATCGCCAGGCAAAGGTCGAAAGCGCCGGGCGAGGGTCTCCAGACCCCGCCCCTACCGTGATCGAAGAAGGCCACCGAACCGGGTCTCCGGACCCATTGGATAGCGGCACCAACTCACGGGTCTGGAGACCCGGTTGAGTGGTAGAGCGCGTCCACCGGGAGGGCGGGGTCTGGAGACCCTCGCCCAGCGCTCCTGTCGGCCGGCGCAGACGCAATCGCCGGGGTCATGGCACGGTCCGCCAGGCCGCGCCACACGTGCATCGCGGCGTAGGCCCGCCAGGGTCGCCAGGCCTCGGCGCGGGCGAGCAGGGAACGGGGCGTCTCCGACGGCAGGGCCTGCTTGAGGCCGAGGTCGCCGTGGGGGAAGGCGTCCGTCCAGCCCAGGATCCGCATCGCCGCGTAATGCGATGTCCACTCGCCGATGCCTGGCAACGCCCGGAGCCGGGCCATCGTCGCCTCGGGGTCGGCCGACGGGCCGAGCGTCACCGACCCGTCGCGGACGGCTTCGGACACCGCGAGAACGCAGGCGGCCCGGGCCTGCATCAGCCCGAGGGCCCGCAGGTCATCGATGCTCGCATCGGCAAGCGTCGTGGCATCGGGGAAGGCCCGGTCGAGGCCGTCGATCGGCGTTGCCACCGGCCGGCCGTAACGCCCAGCCACCCGGCCCGCCAGGGTCGTCGCGGCACGCACGGAAACCTGCTGGCCGAGGATCGCCCGGATGAGCACCTCGAACGGGTCGAACGCCCCGGGAAGTCGCAGGCCGGGACGGGCGTCGACCAGCGGCCGGAGATGATCGTCCCGGCGCAGGACCTCGGCGATCGCGTCGGGCCGGGCGTCGAGGTCGAGCAGCGACTTCAATCGCCCCAGCACGGCGGGCAGGACCGGGGCCAGGGACGCATCCATCTCGACCGTCAGCGAGTTGGGTCGGGAACCCGGCCGGATGCGGAGCCAGCCCCGGGCGTCGCCGATGGCGACGGTCCGGAGATACGCATTCCCGTCGATGCGTTCCACGCCCAGGGTCGCCCGGCCGCCGATGAAGTCGAGCAGGGCGGGCCAGTCGAGCGGGGGGCGGTAGGCGAGGTTCAGGGTCAGCGTCTCGGCGGGGGTCGCCGGTTCCTGCCCCTTGCGGATCCGCGAGGGGGGCATGCCGTAGCGGGCCGAGAACGCGTGATTGAAGCGCCGGACGCTGCCGAAGCCGCTGGCGAATGCGACGTCGATCAATTTGAGATGCGTTTCCGTGAGCAACCGTTTGGCGAGCAGCAAACGGTGCGTCTGGGCGAGCTGGATCGGCGAGACGCCGTACTCCTGGCGGATGGCCCGGCGGAGTTGCCTCGTGCAGACGCCGAACTCGGCCGCGAGGTCCTCGAGCCGGCCGTCGAGCCCGAGGGCGCCGGCCTCGATGCGGGTCGCGGCCGCGCGGGCGAGCCGGCCGACGGCGTCCATCGGGGCGTGGCCGGGGGCGAGTTCCGGCCGGCACCGCAGGCAGGGGCGGAACCCCGCCTGCTCGGCGGCGGCGGCGTTGGGGTGGAACGTGCAGTTCTTCGCCAGCGGCGGCCGGACCGGGCAGACCGGCCGGCAGTAGATCCGGGTCGACAGCACCCCCACGAAGAAGAGGCCGTCGAACCTCGCGTCGCGGGCGAGGAGGGCGCGATAGCAGGCGTCGGGGTCGAGGGTTCTCATGGCCCCGAGATTATCACCCGTCCGGAGGAGTGTCTGGCCGTTTTCGGACGCCGGCCTTATTTCTTGCCGGCGGGCTCCGACGCCCCGTTCGCCACCGCCGGAGCGGGGGCCTCGCCGCGATGCACGGGCCTCAACGGCTTCGGCGTCGCGTCGGCCAGATCCTCGGCGTCGTACTGGGTCGCGACCCACGACCGGAACCGCTCCGGGTCGTGGGTGAGGTGCTGGGAACGCAACCAGGCCGCATACTCCCGGAACGGCGCATGCAGGTGTTCGGTCCCGCCGAGGGCCACGTGCCCGTGGTAAGCCGTGAACGCCTCCTCGGCCGCCTCGGGCGACTTCCCGCCTTTCATCAACAAGTACAGCCCCACGGCCATGCCCGTCCGGTCCGAGCCGGATTTGCAATGGATGAGCAGGGGGTAGCGGCAGGCCTCGAAGAAGTCGAGGATCGTTAGCAGGTCGTTGCGGGTCGGCCGCTGGGTGGCCCGCATCGGGAGGTCGTAGACGTCCACGCCCCGCTTCTGTGCGGTCTCGATCTCGGCGGGGTAGTCCTTCGACACGCCTCGCAGGTTGAGGATCGACGCGATGCGATGCGTGCCGATCCAGCCGTCGAGCCCCCCGCGCGGCTGGGCGCTGCGGTAGAGCTGGCCCTCGACGACCACGGCGAAGTTGCCGCGATAGAGGAAGTTGAAGAACGCCAGGTTGAAGGCGACCGCCGCCAGGGCCCCGGCGACGAGCGCCCGCCTCGGCCACCTGCGTCGTGTTGTGTTCGCACCGCCCGAATCGGCCGCCATCCGTGAACCTCCTCGCGATCCCGCCCAGACTATCGACCGCCCCCCGGGGGTCAACCCCAGCCGAGACGACGCGGCGGAATCCGCGCCGGGTGTCCGGGGCTTGAAAAAACCGAAACCCCATTCCGGCGAAACGAAGCCATTTCGACGCAGACTCTTTACTCACAACACCTTAACCTCGATCATCTCGGAGCCTCCCAGGTTTGGCGCCGGGCGAGGGAGAGCATCGCCTTGATCGGGCCCCGAGGTTACGATGAGGCGAGGCCCGCCGGCAGTTGGGGAATTCCGGACGGATTCCAGGGGCCGGGGCCAAGACCGACGATTCTCCCGATCCTGACGAATGACAGGCGAGTGACCGCGATGCCGGACGACCCGAATCTGCCGCCCCTGGACGACGCCCCGCCGGCCCGCCTGACGTGGCTGACGATCTCAAGCCTGGTCGTCGGCGGCCTCTCGGTCGGCGCGGGATTGATTGGCTTCTTGCTCCCGCCGCCCTGGCCCCTGAAGATGATCGGGTTCGTCCTGCCGACCGGCCTGCTCGCCGTCCTCCTCGGCGGCGCCGCCCTCCTGTTCGCCCCCCGCGACACCTCCGGCCAGCGCTCCCAGGACGTCGCCATCTGGGGCCTCCTCGCCGGACTGGCAAGCTGCCTGTTCCTCTCCGCCTTCCTCCTCTTCCTCAACGACGCCCGCTCCCGCCCATTCCCAGAGGAACCGAGCCTCAAACGCTAACTTTGGAGTGCGGCCGTCCGGCTGCCGCCTTGACGCAGGCGATCGAGAATCCAGCAACTTTTTGCTACCCCATCTCGCCGACCATTTGTTTAGCATGATCCATCAGGGGCCGGCGCCGGCCCTCATTTCCCCCCTTCGCGGCGGAGCGGATCATGCTCGGACGCTTGCCCACCTGCGCCTTTCTGGTCGCCTACGTCCTGATCTCAACCAAGGCATACGCCGACGCCGGTCGGCACACCATCCCGTTCTCGGGGACGGTCGTGGACGAGTCTGGCAAACCGGTGGCCGGGGTCGAGGTCGCGAGCCTGGGGATGTTGAAGGCCAAACCCGTGCGGTCGGCGGCGGACGGTTCGTTCCGGCTCGACGTGCCGTTGAATAGTTATGGACATGCCACCCTGTCCGTCATGGCGCGTGCGGACGACGGGAAGCTGGCGTTCGTTCATGTCTGGGACGAGCCGGCGGGCGGGATCCGCGAAAAGCTGATCCTCAAGGCACCCAAGGTCTGCGAGGTGCAGGTCGTCGAAGGCAGGGGCAAGCCGATCGAAGGGGCCGAGGTCCACACAAGCCTGTACTATTCCGAACTCGCCGCCGGGCAGACCGACGCACGGGGTCGCTGGTCGGCCGCATTCCCGGCGGATGCGAAACAATGGTCGGTCTACGCCCTCCGCCCCAAGGTCGGCTTCGATTACGCAACAGGCGAACGCTCGTCCTCTCCCGACCGCCCGGCGCCGGTTCCTGACAAGGTTACGCTCAAGCTCGACGGGGCAAGGCCGCCGCTGCGGATCAAGACCGTCACCCGCGACGGCAAACCCATCGAGGGGGTGAATGTCGGCGCTTCGTACTTCAAAAGGAACGGCCGTGGTACGACATCGGGGACCTTGCCGGGCACGACACGCAAGACCGATGCGACGGGCTCGGTCGTCTTCGACTGGCTTCCGGCGGATGTTGAAGGCGGGTTGATGTCATTTCCCGACTCGGACGACTGGTACTCGATTTCCCCGTCATATATCGATGGGATCGCCTCGCGGAACGAGGTCTCGCACACGCTCCAGCCGCGCGAACGGCTCTCGGGCCGGGTCACGACGGCGGACGGACGCCCCGCACCCGATGTGAAGATCCGGCTGACCGGCCAGGCGGGCTACGGCGGGGGAAATCTCTTCAGCGGCGAGGCGGTCACCGATGACGAGGGGCGATACGCGATCAGGGCCTACAGCCAGCATGCGTACGTCCTGACCGCCACGCGGGGCGACATGGCCGCGCCCTATCGCGCGGGGATTGTTGTCGTCGCGGGCAAGCCCACCACCGGCGTGGACTTCGTGCTCGGACCGGGGACGCGCCTCAAGGGGCAGGTCGTCGCCGGCAGCGATCGCAAGCCCGCCCCGGGCACCTACGTCCACTATCGCATCGAGAAGGGGCAGGTCCCCGACGAGATCCGCGAGAAGGGCAACCGCAACAAGCTCCCCGTCTTCTCCTACGAGTCCAGGCAGGCGGACAAGGACGGCCGATTCGACTTCCTGATCGGACCGGGCGAGTACACCCTCCAGGCTTCGGACAAGGTCGAGCCGATCCAGATCACGATACCGGCCGAAAATCCCCCGGCCGAACTGGTCCGCGACATCACCCTGCCGAAGCGGGAATTCGGGCCATTCGCATTGACCGTAGTCGATAAGAAAGGCAAGCCGGTCGCGGACGCCGCGGTGGAGGGCGTCTATGAGTCCCAGGCGGGCAGTTCCTTCCCGAGGGCGACGACCGACGAGAACGGCCGCGTCGAGCAGCGACGCCGGATCGACCCGCTCGTGCTCGGGGTGTTCTCGCGAGATCGAACCCTCGGCGCCATCCAGCGGATCGATGCGGACGCGGCCGAGGCGAAGTTCGTGCTCAAGCCGCTGGCGAAGGCTCGCGGGAGGCTGCTCGATCCCGAGGGCCGGCCGATAGCGGAGTACAAGTTCAACTACGGCCTCCGCGTGTCGCTCGGGCCGCCGCAGTCCAGCCCGTTCACGTATGCCTTCGGCAACAACGCGGCCATCGACAAGGACGGCCGCTGGGAGATGGTTGGACTTGTGCCCGGCGAAACGTACCAGATGTCGGCCTATCTCAAGGGGAGTGAGGGCCATTCCAGGGTCGTGGCCCAGGTAACACCGACCTCGGCCGCACTGCAGGATCTGGGCGACGTGACGGCCGACCTGTCCCCGCCCAAGCCATACCAGCCCCCCACGGCCGCCGACCGCACGCGCGACGCCTTCGCCGCGCGTGGCGAGAAGACGCCCGAGGAGAAGCTGTCGTACACCCTGATCGAGGCCAAGCGCGAGTACACCCGGCCGCTTTTGCTGTTCGGCAAGCCGAAGGATCCCGCGTCCGTCGAGCTGTTCCAGCTGTTCAACGATCAGGATACCAGCGAAGACAAATCGCGACCGAAGACCCCGGCCGACCTGCGCTGGGAGTTCGAACTGGCGAGCCTGGATGTGTCCCAGGCGAGCGTGAAGGCCCTGGCGAAGCGGCTCGGCCTGCCGGACCCCGGCAACGAATCGCCCCGGCTGGCGGTGCTCGGGGACGACGGCAAGCTGAGCGCCGTCTATCCACTGGAACTGCTGAAGGACGGCAAACTCAACCCGAAGGCCCTTGCTGCCTTCCTATCGCCGCTCAAGCCCCCGACTCGCGACGCGGAGGAGATGGTGAAGGCCGGGCTCGCGAAGGCGAGGGAGGAGAACAAGACGCTCTTCCTCATCTGCTCGGCGTCGTGGTGCGGCCCCTGCCGGTTGCTGGCGAGGTTCCTGGAGTCGCACAAGGCGGAGCTGTCGAAGCACTACGTCTTCGTGAAGCTCGACATCAGCCGCGACACCGACACCTCGCGGGTGGTCGAACGTTATCAGGGCAAGGACGCGAGCAACGGCGTCCCCTGGTTCGCCATCCTCGACGCCGGCGGAACGACCCTGGCGACCTCGAACGCCAAGGCGTCTCCCTATGAAGGCGCCGCCTCGACCAACATCGGCTTCCCCTCGTCCAAACCGGCCGTCGCCCACTTCCTGGGGATGCTCAAGTCCACGGCGCCGGGGCTGTCGGACGAGTTCCTCGGCAAGCTGAAGGCCGAGCTGGATCGGGCGAGATGATGCGTAGGGTCCACCATTGCGGACCAATTCATTATAGAAAAATTGGTCCGCAATGGCGGACCCTACGCATTCGGGCGATGCCCGGGCAATGCCGGCGGGCAATGCCGGGGCAGGTGTTGCATCAGCGGACAAATGGGGAAGATGCGTAGCCTGGGGCGTAAGATCCAAGGCCTAATGCATTGCATGTCCCCGCGTTGCCCCAGGCGTAGGACATACGGAAGGTACGGAGGATGCGCAAACTGGGCAGCCACCCTTTACTCTTTGATGCATTGCATGTCCCCGCGTTGCCCTCCGCGTTGCCCTCCCACCTACTTTCGAGACGCTCACCCGGAGCGCACCGAACATCGGGAATTTCTTTGATTTTGGAAACCCGAGCGGCTGCAATCGGTGTTTGAGGAACACACCGTTCCAAAGCCTTGGTTGTCGCCCAGTGGAGGAAGTGAGCCATGGAAGAGACGATCACGCTCGTTGCCAGCGCTGACAGGGATGTGGTCGATTTGATCCGCCGGGAGATTGATACTTATCCCGCCTCTCAAAGCCAGGTCACAGAGCGAAGGAACCTCGACGGAGGGGTGAGTGCCGCGATCGTGGTTGCATCATTGGTACTGAAAACCGTGCCAAGGTTACTAGATTTTATCGAAAAATTGCTGGAATTGCATAAAGTCAAGAGCTTTAAGGTCGGCGATATGGAAATTCAAAATCCGTCCGAAGCCGACCTCAAGAAATTTCGCGCCGCCCTACAGGCCCGCTATATTTCCAAGGGTCCTCAGCGATGAATTTTCATGAATTGGCCGCCGAGGAGGCGCTGAGGGTTGAGCTTGGCAAGTTGGCCGAGTTCTCGAAATACGGTCGTGAACGCCGCACGCCTATGACGTTCGTCCTCGATGAGGTCGAGCGACAAATTGGTCCTATATTTTCGGTCTACTGGGTAGAGGGCGGTCCTCCAGAAGTGTTCTGCTTGCCTGGACTTACGCCCAGCCCGGTCGCCTTTAGCAAGCGCTACCTATCGCTTACTGCGTTCGTGCGCCATCTCCTAGTGGATTCGCATCTTGAAAACGTCCTCGAAGATGTTGCCAAGCGGACTGTGTTGAAGGTTATCGCGGAGATGGCTCTCCGCCACGGCGACCCGGATTTCGCTGTCCTGGCGTTCACAAAATCGTTAGTCGGAAAGGGTATATGGCTCGATGATTACGAAGACATCATGAGCCTTGAGCACGAGCCGATCCACGAAAACTACATGGCGACTTGGTTCTATGGCCTTGTGCACGAATTAGGCCACCTCCATCCGAATCAGCAAGAGCATTTTCCCGAAGGGCATTTCCTGTCGGATAGTGTGATCGCTGGCGTAATCGGAATCGCGCTCGACAATTTCAAACACTACGACAATCCTGTCAGGCAGGAGGCGATGGCACGGGCGACGCAACTCAATTCAAAATCCGTGCTCGCCATCGACACACTCCGCAAGGAGGGCCTGGCGGATATCTTCGCCGCAAGCGTGCTCTTCCGAACGACCTTCGATATCATGAAGGAGATTAACGATAAAAAGTTTGATATTATGTTGCATATTTATGAAATGCTCATATTTTTAAATATTATTGCGCTCCTGGACCGGTGTAAACGGGTCGCCACGATCGCCTCTCTCACAGAGCCTGACCGGGATGCTCTGCTCGAGAATCTCTTTCACCCAGTGGCCGTGACGGTCAGGGGGCTCATCCAGCGTCAGTACTTGGATTCGTCGGTCGCCATCTATCTCTACGGAGAAAAATATACGGAAGAGCAGTTCGAATCGGTCGTGAAGGGCATAAACGGCGTAGCGGCGGAATTGCGGGAGACGATCGACAAGATCGACTCCAGTTTGGGCAAGGCGATGGAATTCTCCCTTTTCCCAGAACGCAGGGAAAATGAGTGGAAGCTACTGGATACCCTCCGCCAAGAGATCTACGACAGCGCCATTCCCCTCGTGCGGATGGAGATAGAGCGATTCATCCGATTGGCGGATATCCTCGGCGTCGGCGGCAAGTTGCTCAAGGCCCTTAAGGGATTGGCGGCCGATCCGAGCAAGCCGATCTCCCACGATCCGATCGGCGACTTGGTGTATTTCGTGCCGTGGTTGGAAGGGCCAGGGGAATTCAGTCAGCCGTTCGGGCTTGATACGAAATACGGGCATCTGGTGTTCGTCTTCCACCAGCAGGGCGAACTCTACGAAGCATTCTTCGGACCTTCTGCCGAGAACCTTCGCCCTGGCTACACATTGAAGCGTGCCATCGTCCCCGTGCCGCGTGCGGAGCGGCTCGGCCCAGAGCTTGCAGCGCACATGCCTGGCGGACAGCCGTTCCAGATCATCGTCGAGGGAGCCGAAGAGTTCGAATCGCTGATGAAGGAGCTCGCCGCCGGCACGATCTGGGAATGAATATCAGATCACTCTCGTAAGTCAGAGTTCGACCGCAGATAGCCGTTGGCCGTGGCGCGAAGATGCGCTCCAACCTCGACTGATGCCGATTTCGAGAAGAGCGTCGGCTGCAAACCCCGGCGATTCCCCTTGGGGCGACGCGGGGACAGGGGCGACGCGGGGACAGGCAACGCATAGGGTTCGACGCGGACTTCCTTCCTTAGAGCGGGCAAGAGGTTCTGTTTCTCCGCAAAGCCCAAGACACAAACTTCTATCACAAATCAACTTGGGGAAATTTCGACCGCTCACTTTGGTCTTCCGTCGCTGGAAAATCTCTATGATTCCGTGGAGGCCAACGCGGGGACATGCAATGCAGGGCCAACGCGGGGGCCAACGCGGGGCCAACGCGGGGGGCCAACGCGGGGGCCAACGCGGGGGGCCAACGCGGGGACATGCAATGCATGAGATGCAAATCGAACCGCTACCCCTGAGGAGACCACAGGTTCAGTTTCTTTGCAGGAATCTGGACACAAACTCCTATTTAACAATGACTTACAGAAATTCTAACCGATCACTATGGCCTTCCATCGCTGGACAACATTCAGTGATTCCGTCGGAAATGCTGAAATTCCAGGCTGGGCCTGGTGTCAAACTGGGAGGGATACGCAACATGGCGGGCTTCGCTGCTGTTTGGCAATTTGGGTGCCCCTGTGTGGATTCGGAGTTTTTGCGTCCAAGTCCAAGAATCCATTGAGGTTAGGGCGGGTTGGGTTCGTTTCGTCAGAATGAATTTGGGGGCGATGGCAGTTAAGGGGGAAACGGCACATGCATGGCCGCTGCGTGTGGGCGGATCGAGGCGAAGCGGGCCAAGCCGACCATTCGACCGGGTTGATGGGTGGGGGGCGGTTCGAAACAAAAAAGGGTCCGCGGTGGCGGACCCTGGTGGGGACTCGGGCGCGACGACCGCCGCGCGGGTGGGGGGTTCACTCGTCGGGGGGGGAGAGCGTTTGGGAGATGGCCTGGAAGGTCTGGAGGCGACGGGTGTGGGCCTCGACCTGGGCGGCGGCGTCGCGGGCGACGGCGCTGCAGACTGTGGTGCAGAGTTGCTCGACGATCGGGTCGGCGATCTTGTAGTAGACCTGCAGCCCCTGCTTGCGGCGGGCGAGCATGCCCGACTCGTGCAGGAGCTTCAGGTGCTTCGAGACGTTCGCCTGGCCCCGGCCGGTCTCGTCGACGATCTGGGTGACCGACATCTCGCCCGCCATGAGCGACCGCAGGATCGCCAGGCGGCTGGCGTCGCCGAGGAGGCGGAACTTGTCCGCCATCAGGTCGAGGAATTCGTCCGGGATCTGAGGTTTCATAGGCCCTATTCTGATCGGAGAAGGCGGGAAACTCAACCCGGCGTCCGTCTCAACGCAGCCCGGGGGCAACGCCCGTCAGCCAGACCGGCTGCGTGTAGGCGCCATTGGCCGCGACGTCCCAGGCCTCCAGGCGGGCCCAACGCCGGCCGGCGAGCCGGGGGCTCAGGGTGATCGTCCGCGACCCGAACGCGGTCGTATCCGAGAGGTCGACCCGGTCCCGGTACTCCCGGACGCCGTCGCCCGTGACGATCTCCGCGAACCGGAGCGGGAAAGTCCACGCAACCTTGAATGCAATCGGCGTGCCGCCCCCTCCCGATGGCGAAATGACGGCCTCCCGGCCGCTTTCGACGCCGCCGACCCGGAAATCCTCGATCAAAATCTCGCCGGTCGTGGTGAAAAAATCGCCGGACCGCAGCGCATCCAGGACCGGTTTCCAACCGCCGTCGAATCGGGGAATCGCCTCCAGTTTGAGGTAGTTAATATTCATGTGACCATACAGCTCGTGCGTATGGTCGATCTTGAAGACGTCGACCTCGCCGGGGACGGCCTTTCGGGGGCCCCAGTTGGCCATGTCGCTCATGAGGTCGAGGACGCGGTCGCCGAGCCGGGGGCTGCTGTTGTCGGCGGGCATGGCCTTCCAGGCCGCGCCCAGCCAGGTGGGATCCTTGTAGAAGTCTTCGTCCTTGAAGACGTCGGGGGTCCAGTTCGAGGCCTTGATCCGGGGATGGGCGGTCCAGGCCAGGCCCCCCTCGCGCCGGAGGAGTTCGAGCATCTGATGGCGGTCGGCCACGTTGTAGACGGTGCCGTGGGTCGGATGCTGCTGGACGAAGGGTGCCCCCTTTTCGGGCTTCATGACCCAGATGATGGGCTTGGGGAACAGGAGCATCCAGTGGCCGGGATGCCGGCCGGGCCCGGGGAGCCCGAGGTGGGCGTTGGCCTCCTCGCCGGGGATCAGGAGCAGATCCTCGTCGGAGAGCCGCTTGCACTCCTCGAACATCGCGGCCATCTCGGGCAGGCGTTTCGGGCCGGGGTCGTCGGGGTGGCCGTCGCCGTGGAACTCGCCCAGGTGGACGAGGTCCACGTTCATGTCCTTGAAGATCCTGACGAGGTCGGGGACGGGCAGGGGGTCCACGCCCTTCGCCTTCTGCTGCATGGCGGCCATGGTGATGGCCATGTGCCAGTGGGTCGCGAACGTCTTGCGGCCGGGGAGGTCCGCGAACTGGTCGCGGCGGGTGTAGGCCAGGGCGTCCTCGATGGCGGACTCCGGCGAGCCGTCCCCGACCAGGTAGAAGATACCCATGCGCTGGCGGGATCGCGGCGGGGCGTTGACCCAGGGGACCCAGTTGCCGCCGCCGGTCTCGGACTGGCGGATGCCGAACCCGAACGCCTTGCTCAGCCCGCGATGATCGCGGCCGTACCAGAGGTTGCGGAGGTTGTCGGTATAGTCTCGCGGGAAGAAATATTGATGCGGCGGCGGGAAGGCGGCGATCGAGCCGCCGGCGCCTCCGGCCGCCAGCACGCGGTGGCGGACCATCAGCGGGGTATCCTGCGCATCGGCCGCGACCTCGCGGGACTGCGGCCGACCCTCGGTGTCGATCCAGGCGAACCGGGAGGGGAGCGAGCCATCTGCGGCGAGCAGGCCGGCGTCGTAGAGGTAGGCGCGTCGGTCCTCGTCGGTGGCGAGGACGGCCTCGACGTGGAGCAGCTTCGACCCAGCGTAGACGGTGACCTCCAGCTCGCCGCGGAACGGCCCGGCGGTCATCGTCCCGAGCGCGACCGTGGCCCTCTTGCCGTCGCTCCGGACCGAGGCCGATGTCAGGTCCAGCTTCGAGGCGAACGACCGATGCGGCCTGCTCGCGGGGTTATCAAAGAACACGTTGAAGACCGACATCCCCGGCGGCCGGCCCGGCGGGTTCTCGCGGCTGCCGACGGTGACCCAGACCGCCGGCTCGACCCCGACGGCGACCTCGGCGTGCGATCCGCTTCGGACCGTCCCGATGGAACGGAACCGGGGGTGGTCGGGGCGGAGGTCGACGACGAGGCGGCCCGGGGCCTCGGAGCGGTCGCGCGGCCAGGTGATTTCCAGGGCGTTGCCGCCGTCGACGACCCTCGCCCCGACGCCGCAGTCGGCCTTGTACTTCGACAGATCCACATCCACGGCGCCTTGCGCGATCGGGCCGAGGGCGATCCAGGTGGCGATGGCGAACCCGTTGCGCATGGCGGTGCGGCTCCCGGGGTGCGGTGGCGGATGACTGGTTAGGGTCGCCGGATTGTAGCGGAACGGCGCACGGATGGCTGGATGGTCGTCGTGTGGACCATTTGAGGTAGGAACCTCGACTCGTCTCCTCGCCCCCTGGAAGGGTGCGAAGGTGCGGCATTCTTGGATCCTCCAGTTCCTTGCCTGCGGAGGCCGAAGGCGAGCAAAGCCCGCGCATGCGAGCGTGGCTTGCCGGGGCAAGCATCCGGAGTTAGACTCTTGTTGAACAAAGAGGCGGTCGCCGCGAGACGACACGGATCAGGCCGGGACGCGACGGGGGTAGGTCCGATGCTGACGCTCAGGCTCAACGGACGAGGCGGCCGGTACTGCGACGGCGTTTCGAGGCGGTCGTTCCTGAAGGTCGGCTCGCTGGCTATGGGCGGGCTGGCGCTGCCGCAGCTCTTCCAGGCCGAGGCCAAGGCGAAGGCCCGGGGCGAGGGCTCCGGCCGGCTCGGGCACAAGTCGGTCATCATGGTGTACCTCTCGGGCGGCCTGGCCCATCAGGACACCTTCGACCTCAAGATGAGCGCGCCCCAGGAGATCCGCGGCGAGTTCAGGCCGATCGCCACCAAGCTCCCCGGCGTCCAGTTCGGCGAGCTGCTGCCGAGGCTCGCCGGCGTGGCCGACAAGATGGCGATCATCCGCTCGATCGTCGGGCTCCGCGACGAGCATTCGAGCTGGCAGAACGTCACCGGCTACCAGATGGGATTGGCCCAGGCGCAGAACAAGCCGCACTTCGGCTCGGTCATCTCGAAGGTGCAGGGCCCGGTGGATCCCGTCGTGCCGCCGTTCGTGGACCTGTTCCCGACGATGCAGCACAAGCCCTATAACAGCGCCAGCAGCGGCTACCTCGGCACGGCCCACCGCGCGGCCAAGATGGACGCCGACAGCCTGCCGCTGATGCGCCAGACCGCCGTCACGTCCGACCGATTCGACGGCCGCAAGCGGATGCTCTCGGAGTTCGACCAGTTCCGCCGGTCGGTCGAGAGCAAGTCGCTGGACGGCATGGATTCGGTCTACCGCCGGGCGTTCGAGGTTTTGGCGTCGTCGAAAGTCGCCGAGGCGCTGGACGTCTCGAAGGAAGACCCCCGCACCCGCGAGCGTTACGGCAAGGGGTCGAACAAGCACCTGGGCGACGGCGCCCCGATGTGGAACGACCAGCTCCTGATCGCCCGGCGCCTGGCCGAGGCCGGGGCCCGTTGCATCACGGTGGCGTATGGGTTCTGGGACACCCACGGCGGCAACTTCAGCCACCTCCGCCAGCACCTGCCGCTGTTCGACCAGGGGATCTCGGCCCTGATCGAGGATATCTACGCCCGCGGGCTCGACCAGGACATCACCGTCGTGGTCTGGGGCGAGTTCGGTCGGACGCCGAAGATTAACAAGGATGCCGGACGCGACCACTGGGCGCCGGTGAATAGCGCGATCCTGGCCGGCGGCGGCATGCCCGTCGGCCAGATCATCGGCTCGACCGACAAGGCCGGGGCCTACGCCGCGAGCTACCCGACCCACTACCAGGACGTGCTGGCGACCGTCTATCATAACCTCGGCATCGACCCCCACGAGTTCGTCGAGGACCAGTCCGCCCGCCCGATCTCGATCCTCCCGCCGACGGCCCGGCCGGTCGAACGCCTCCTCTGATGTCGGGGTGCGGCCGTCTGGCCGCCGCGTGCCACTTGACGAGGCCCCGCATGTCCCGCTTCGCCATGCTTCTCGTCCTGACCTCGTTCGGCCAGGCCCCCGCCGACGACGCCAGGCTCGTCCGCGACCTCCTCGACCGCCAGGTGGTCGACTGGAACAAGGGCGACCTCGACGCCTTCTGCGAGGGCTACTGGAAGTCGCCCGAGCTGGTCTTCCAGTCGGGCTCATCCCGGAGCGCCGGCTGGCAGGCGATGCACGACCGGTATCAGAAGTCCTACAAATCCGAAGGCAAGGCGATGGGGACGCTGGCCTTCACGGATGTGGATATCCAGATCCTCGCCCCCGACGTCGCGATGGCGCGCGGTCGCTGGGGCCTGACGAAGTTCCCCGACGGCAAGACGCCGGGCGGCCTGTTCACGCTGATCCTCCGCAAATTCCCCGGCAAGACGGGCTGGAAGATCGTGCACGACCACACCTCGGCGTGACGAGTCCTCGTAGGGTGGGGTGAAGACGCGGGCCGCAGGCGGCGTCACCCCACCGACGCAGGGGAATGACAATCGAACCGGCCCGCAGCCGGGCTGATGGTAATGTGCACGCGAAAAATGGAGAGAGGAGAGCATCTGACTATGAATCAGACTCAAGACCTGTGGCCGTGGATCCTGATGTTTATCCCGCCCATCATTATGCTCGTCGTCCTCGTATTCTTTTATCTTCGGGTCTGGCGTGTGATAGCGGCTTCGAGCAAGGCCCCGTCGCGGCGGAAAGTCATACTCATTGTCATCGTGTGGGCGTTGATTGGCGGCCCTCTGATCTTCCTTATTTACCGGAAACCACCGCCCGCCCCGGCGGTCCCAGGGCAGCCTCTGTCGATTGTCAGCCTGATCCTGCCCGGCGTCATCCTGTCGGTCATCGTGGCCCGGATCGCCTGGATGATCTGGCAAAATCACGATCGGGTCATTTCGGCTGCGAACCGCAAGGCACAGGCGGGTGATGTCGACGGGGCCATCGCCGAACTCCAAGCCTCCCTTGCGACCGAGCCGCCTACGTTCCCCCGGCTCAACTCGCTGGGGACGCTCCTGCTCAAGAAAGACCGCCACGCCGAGGCGTTGGAGGCATTCGACGAAGCGCTCGCGATGGTGCGAGAAAAAGTGTCGGGCCCGAAGGTCGATCATTTCTCGGTCTGCATGCTCCAGAACAACCGAGGGGCCGCGCTCGTCAAGCTCGACAGGTTTGAAGAAGGTCTGGAGGCCCACAACGCGGCACAGAGCTCGCTCAATGCGCTCAATGCGGATCCATCGACCTTCGTCAATTCCCTGGTCGATTACCTGAACCTCGACGGCCGGGCTCGCTGCCTGGCGAAGCTCGGGCGAGTGCAAGAGGCGACGGAGGCGTTCCGCGCGTCCGAGGTGCTCTTTCAAAAGGTCGTCAAGCAACACGGCGGCGAGCAGAAGGCGACGCTGGTCAAGAACTTCGAGGGCACGAAGGCCCTGGTCAAGCCCGAGGCCGCTGGGCTGGGCGACGACTTCGCGTGAATCGAATCTGGAGTGCGTCCGCTCGCTGACGCTCTGGCCCGGCGGGAGCTCGCTCCCGAGAAGGGACGTTCAATCGAAGGTGATCACTTCGACCTCACGCGCGGAGCAAGCTCCGCGAGAACGGAGCGGAAGCGAGCTTCCGCACTCCGGGCCGTCGGGGTTGCTGGGGAGATCGGGGTCGGCCAAACGAACCCATCTGCCAGAATGGCAGCCCTCCGGGCGGCGGGTTATTCCGGCGCCTCGTCCTCGATCCGGATCTCGGCGAGTTCGAGGATGGGGACGTCCTTGCCCTTGATCTTGAGGACGAGCTGGTCGACGGGGGGGACGGTGTCGTCCTCGTCGGAGTCGTCGAGGAGGTCGTGGTACTCGTCGAGGGCCTCGCTGAGGGCCTCGGCGAAGTCGTCCTCGGTGATGCCGTGGGCTTCGAGTCGCTCGGCGATCGGCTCGATGTGGATCTCGACCTCGGGCAGATCGTCGTCTTCGGTGGACATGGGCGGTCCTGGCTGGGAGGCAAAGGCATCGGCCGGGCCGGATCGCGGGGTGCGACCCGGCGCGGCCGTTCATTGTGAAGAAAGGGCCCGGAAATGACCAGGGGCGTCACTTGCCGGCCATCTGCTCCAGCTTCTTGGCGACGGCCTCGCGGTCGGCGTCGGGGAGGAGGGTCGACTTGCGGAGGGCGGCGGCCATGCGGGTGCAGGCCTCGGCCGGGGCGATGCCGGGGAGTTCCTTGATCTTCTCGGCCGTCTCATCGAGGATCTGGTCGGCGGTGGAGGCGGGGGCGGCCTGCTTCTTGTTGGCCTCGCCCTTCTTCTGCTCCTCGACCGTCTCCTTGGCGGGCGACTTGTCGGCCTTGAGGACGCCGCGTTTCTTGAGCGCCTTGGCGTCGGCACCGGCTTCCTTGAGCCGGAACGCGAGCTCATCGGCGAGGGATTCGGGGGTGTACTTCGCCTCGGCGGCGAATTCCGCCTTCGGGGCGCAGCCGACCCAGGGCGACGCGACGGCGACCGCCAGCGTCACGAGGGCCGTCCACGTCCAGGAGGATTTGCGGTTCGGATGCATTCGGAGGCCTCGGTCAGCGTGCGGGATGGACAGGGATGATGGGGCATGGGTGATGGACGATGAGTCAGGGTCGAGACGCGATCCGAACATCCATCACCCATCACCCATTCGTCATCCATCAAAGGGCGTCGGCGGAGACGATCTCGCCGCGGCCGCGGGTGCCGATGGCCCACCAGGCTTCGAGGTTGATCGAATTCTTGATGAACCGGACCGAGCCGTCCATGAAGCCGACGTTGACGCCGCCGGGGTGGTTGCTGGTGGGGTTCATGCCGCCGTCGCCCTCGGAGCAGCGGAAGGTGTTGGTGGCGTAGGTGATGATGGGCGCGGCGTTGGGGGGCAGCAGGTGCGCGTAGACGTGCTTCTGCCAGGCGTCGGTGTAGCCCCAGGTGTGCCCCTTGTAGATGCTCCAGGGCTGCCAGTTGATGGCGCCGGCGAGGCCGTCGCGGACGACCAGGGCGGCGGGGACGTCGATCTTCTCGATCAGGGCCGAGTTGGTGTAGTTGAGGTTCCGGCGCTTGTCGTTGCTGTTGCCCGATCCGTCATTGACGAGCGACTCGCTCACGGCGGCGGTGTTTGAGGTGCCGTCGGTGATGCTGGCGAGCGAGACGTTGACGTCGGTGGTGGCGGCGAAGGCGGCGTTGCGGCAGGAGCCGGTGCCCTTGTACATCCGGGCCATGGAGATCACGCCGCGGAGCTGGCCGACGTTGCCGCCGGTCGGGCTGTCGCCGGGCAGGAGGATGTTGCGCGGCTGGCCGGTGTTGCCGACGTAGTTGAAGTTGCCGCAGGGGTACGACGCCGAGGTGTCGCCCGAGCAGGTGTTGAGGATGCCGTCGGAGGGGCAGAGGAAACTCGACACGCTGGCGCGATAGACCGTCATGTCGGTCGGGCTCGGGCCGGTGACCGGTCCGCTGTAGGCCCACTCCTGCGTGTAGTTGAAGTTCATCGCGTTGTAGAGCGTGCTCTGCTCGATGAACGGCAGGAGCATGGCGAGCCAGGACTTGCAGCCGGAGTTGCCGCTGGCGTTGGCGCCGAACTCCTGGGTGTAGCGGTACATGTGGATCGGCGTGGTGCCGAAGACGTCGCCGTAGTTGGCGATCGCCAGGCCGAGCTGCTTGATGTTGTTGACGCACTGGGCGCGCCGGGCCGCCTCGCGGGCGGACTGCACGGCCGGGAGCAGGAGGGCGATGAGGACGGCGATGATCGCGATGACGACGAGCAATTCGATGAGGGTGAAGCCACGACGGACATTGGGACGAGAGATCATAAACTCCTCGCTGATAGATGGCCGCAAGGCGGGGGCGTCCTGCGGAATCGGGGCGACGCTGCCCCGCCGGGCGTCGCAGCCCGGTGCGGGTGACATTTTAGAATATTCCCGCGTCAAGTCACAACGATGAAGTTGCGCGAAAGATTCCGAGTAGATGCCCGGCGAGGGTTCCCACGCGACCCGCTCGCCCCCCAAAATAATCGGCGGCCGGGGGCGAACTGGCTCCCGGATCGGCCTCCCGGATGACCGCGGGGCCGGGGCAACCGCGACCCTGAGGATTTTGAGACGATGACGACTCAACGCTGGCTCTTCCCCGCCCTGGCCGCCCTGGGCCTGGGCGCGACCGCCTTGCCCGCCCCCGCCGTGGCACAGGATCCCGCGCCTCCCAAGACGGAGAAGGCCCCCGCCACGAAGAAAGGCGGGGGCGGGATGTTCGGCAACATGGTCGAGGCGCTCAAGAAGTCCCCCGGCTGCCTCGGCGTCGAGACGGCCCGCACGAGTTCGGGCAAGAACGTGATCTTCGCCTGGTTCGAGAACAAGAAGGCCGCGACCGCCTGGTACCAGGGCAACGCCCACCGGCGCCTCATGGGCATGATGGGCGCCGAGCCGAAGAAGGACCCGATGAAGGGCATCACCGACCCCGACAAGCCCATCCTCACCATCGCCACCATCACCCCCTCGGAGAAGCCCGGCATCGAGGGCGTGCCGTTCCCGATCTCGCAGATCTCGATCGAGCTCTATCAGCCCATCCCCGGCGGTGCGGCCGTCAACGGCACCTTCGCGCCCAAGGGGCTCAAGGTCCCGGGGCTCGACAAGGACTACGAGCCGGGCAAGAAGGACTGACGCGGGCCATCGATCGGGCCGACCCCGGCCGGGCCAGCCCCTCGTCTCGCGGCCGGGGGTTGGCTACGATCGAGGTCCCTCTGCGCCCTCATCCCACCCGCACGGACCGAACGGAGCCGATCGCATGGAATTCGAACGCGACGAGACGACCCGCGACGACCGCCGCACCTTCCTCCAGGCCTCCGCCGCGCTCGGCGTCGGGCTCGGGATGGCCGGCCGCATCGAGGCCATGCCGCAGGACAAGCCCGCCGAGAAGAAGGACGAGGCCAAGCCGCTGCCGACCCGCGTCCTGGGGCGCACCGGCGTCAAGGTCACCATGCTGAACCAGGGGGCGGTCCGGGGCGGCAATACCAACGCCCTCCTTCGCCTCTCGTTCGCCTCGGGCGTCCGGATGTTCGACACCGCCAAGGCGTACGGCTCCGAGCCGAACTTCAAGCAGTGGTTCGAGGCCAGCCCCGAGGTCCGCAAGCAGATCTTCCTCGTCACCAAGGACGAGTTCCGGACCATGGGCAAGGAGGCGGACAAGGTCGGGACGGTCAAGCAGATGATCGCCTCGGTCGACGAGCGGCTCGAAGCCCTCTCGACCGACTACATCGACCTGTTCTTCGTCCACGGCCTGGGCGATAACCACACGACCGACGAGGCCGTGCGGATCGTCAAGAGCCCCGAGTTCAAGGAGGCGGCCGAGAAGATCCGCAAGTCGGGCAAGGCGAAGTTCATCGGCTTCTCGACCCACCACAAGGACCGCGCGGCCATGCTCACCGCGGCGGCCGAGTCGGGCGTGGTCGACGCGATCATGCTGATGTACAACCCCTGGATCGCGGCCGACGACGCCATGAACCGGGCCCTCGACGCCTGCGCCAAGGCCGGCGTCGGCCTGATCTCGATGAAGCAGACCGCCGGCAAGTTCCTCGGCGACCGCACCCCGCGCGGGCAGGTGATCAAGGACATCGAGAAGAACGTCCCGATGCTCGCCGAGCGCAAGCTCACCCCCTACCAGGGCCTTCTCCAGGCCATCTGGACCGACGAGCGGATCGCCTCGGTCTGCATCTCGATGCGGAACCGCGAGCAGATCCAGGAGAACATCGACGCCGCCTTCCGCTACGCCCCGCTGAAGGTGACCGAGATCGAGCAGCTCCGCGACGCCGTGCTGGCCTCGAACCCGACCCTGTGCGCCGACTGCGACGGCCGCTGCTCGGTGGCCGCCGGCACCAAGGCCGAGCTGGGCAACCTGACCCGCTACCTGACCTACCACCAGCACCACGGCCACCGCGCCGACGCCCGCGCCCAGTACGCCGCCCTCACCCCCGAGGCCCGCGACTGGACCGGCGCCGACCTCGAAGCCGCCCGCCAGGCCTGCCCCAACAAGCTCGACTTCGCCCGGCTGCTGCCGGAGGCGGACGAGTACCTGGCCTGACCCGGTAGGGTGTGGTGCCACGCGGACGTCCGTCCGCGTCCACCGCACCCGCGACCGCGAATGCCGGCGGGATGGCCGGGACAATTGCCCGGTAGGGTGTGGTGACTCGCGGACCAGCGGGACGCGAGGCTCCGCACCGACGGATGCGATCGCTGTCGAGACCGACCTCGTGGACAGGTGCGGAGGCCGCGAAGACGCGGCCACCACACCCTACCTCATGATCCGAACGGCCGCTGGCCCCAGGGGAGGGGCATGGTCGGGGGCGTGCGGTGGGGGTCGCGGCGGACGTCCTTGGGGCGGTCCTTGAACCAGGAGACGAGGCGGACGAGCTGCTTGACGGCCTCCTCGTAGGCCTGCTGGCCCTTCTCCGGGGTGGCGAGTTCGGCCTCGCCGAGGGTGCCGGTGTCGCTGTAGCTGCTGGTCCAGGAGATCACCGTCGACGGGCCGGCGGCGAAGAGGTCGACCCACTGGAACGGGCTCTCCTCCTCGTTGAAGCTGATCGTCCCCGACTTGATCAGGTCCTTGCGCACGTTGTCGCCGTCGAGGTACATATACAGGGACGTTTCGAGTTCACAGGCGTGCGAGCAGCCGCCGGGGAACTTGCTCTCCCGCCACTTGGGCAGGAAGGTCTTGTCCACCGTGAGCAGGTTCCACCAGGCCGTGACCATGCACTCGGCGTCGGTCTCGAGGTTCGTCCGCCGCGCGGCGAGGTCGAGGTTCGGCATGTTCGAGCCGTGGCCGTTCAGCAGGATGATCTTCTTGAATCCGTGGTAGGCCAGGCTCTTGGTGACGTCGAGCACCTGGTGCATGAAGTGTTCGAAGTCGGTGTTGATCGTGCCGGGGAAGTCCATGACGTGCCCGGTGTAGCCATACGCGAGGATCGGCAGGACGAGCATCTTGTCGGGGATCTCCCGACCCGCGCCGTGGGCGATGCCCAGCGGGCAGACGAGGTCCACGTCGAGCGGCAGGTGGTGCCCGTGCTGCTCGACGGCGCCGCAGGGCACGATGCAGACCTTGCCCATGTCGACCGCGTCGTTGATCTCGGGCCAGGTGAGCTTCTCGTAGCGGTGTTCGGTCGCGGCGCGGCTGGGCATCTCAGGCGGGCTCCGGCGGGGTGTTTGGCGGTCGCGATCATTGAACCGCAATGGGAGGGAGGATGGAAGAGGGGGGAATTGAACCACAGAGGCACAGGGAGCGCGGAGAAGACGCGGTGTGAAATCATCAATCCTCTCTGCGATTTCTGCGTCTCTGTGGTTCAATTCTCTTGGATTCCCATCGAGATTTCTTGCTTGACCGCCCCCGCCGGCCCGTCTAGCGTGTCAGGTACCGGCGAACATTCCGCATATCTTCACCTCGCCGGCTCCCCCAATCGGCGCTCTGCGCCAGAGGTGCGCTCATGCGAAGGACGCGTGGCGGATTCACTCTGATCGAACTCCTGGTGGTCATCGCGATCATCGCGGTGCTGATCGCTCTCCTCCTGCCGGCGGTGCAGTCGGCACGCGAGGCGGCGAGGCGGTCGCAGTGCATCAACAACCTGAAGCAGATCGGGCTGGCGACGCACAATTATGTCAACAACATCGGCGCGTTCCCCTGGGGCGAGGGGCCGGTGGACAATAACGACTGGAGCGCCCTGGCGCTGGTGCTGCAATTCCTGGAGCAGGGGACGGTCTTCAACTCGATCAATTTCGGCTGGAGCGGCGGCAATCCCAGCGGCATGAACCTCAGCCTCGACGGCTCGGCCGGCCGCGCGCCGGTGAACTCGACGGTCTTCACCAACAAGCTCAACATCGCCCTCTGCCCCTCGGACGGTATCGACCGCCTGACCCAGATCTGGGCCCGGACGAACTACGTCGCGTCCTCGGGCTCGATCCCCTACCGCAACGCCAACCCCTGCGACGGCGTCTTCTGCCGGGTCGACGGCGGCCCGCCCCCGTATGACACCCGGGCCGGCGCCCCGCGCGGCAAGGTCAAATCGATCGCCGAGATCAGCGACGGCCTCTCGAACACGATCGCCTGGAGCGAGCAGCTCAAGGGCATCGGCTTCCGCACCAACGACGCCGGCGGCCCGAACATCGACGGCCTCAAGCCGTCCACGACGATCTACTTCATCCCCGACCAGGTCCCGGTCTCCGGCGGAACCAACCTGGCCGACGTGCCGATCGTCTATCAGAACTGCATGGCCTCCACGACGCCCCTGTTCACCCAGGGATCCGCCGGCGGCGTGCGCGTGACGGGCCAGCAATGGTGGTACGGCAACTACTGGGCCTGCGGCTTCAACACCACCATGCCGCCGAACGGCAAGCTCTGCTCGGCCGGCAACGACAACTTCTCGACCGTCGCCTACGGCCCCCGCAGCCGGCATCCCGGCGGCGTGAACGTCGCCATGGCCGACGGATCCGTCCGGTTCGTGAAGGAGACCATCAACGCCCCGACCTGGTGGTCCCTCGGCTCCGGCTCGGGCGGCGAGGTCATCTCGGCGGACCAGTTCTGATCGGCCCCGGCGGCCTTCCCCCCGTTCCGAATCGGCTCGGAGATCGCTCCATGTTTCGAAGTGTCCTGGCCGCCTGCGCCTCGGCGGCCCTGATGGTCACCCTCTGCGCCGGCTGCGACGAGCACGCAGGCGCGCCTTCGGTGTCGGGCTCGGCGGAGAATGCGCCGGTGAAGGGAGTGGTGCGGATCCACGGCAAGGCGGTGGAGAACGGCACGGTCACCTTCAACGGCACCAACATCCGAAGGCCCGACGCCAAGCCCGTCCAGGCGAAGATCGGCAAGGGCGGTTCCTACGAACTCAAGGCGCTCGTCGGCCAGAACTACGTCGAGGTCGACGCCAAGGAACTCCACACCGCCAAGAACCGGGTCCTGGCCGAGTCGCAGGTCTCGGTGATGGTCAACTCGGGCGACAACACCATCGACGTGGAGCTGCCCGCCAAGGGTCCCTGAGGGAGATTGAACCACGGAGACACAGAGGGCACGGAGACAGAAGAATGAGTTCAAGGATCCTCATCCCTGCGATCTCTGTGTCTCCGCGGTTCAATTCTTCTCCATGATTTTGACGGAAACCCCGGCGCCCCTCGCGACCATGATCGAGCCGGCCCAGCCGTTGGGGAGATGGTCGTTGAGCGAGTGGGCGACGATGTGCGTGGAGTCTTCGGGAGAATCCATCGAGGAGAGCAGGGCGGGGGGCGAAGCGGGGTCGAGGGCGACTTCGAAGCGGTCCAGGGGGATGGCCAGGCCTTTGCCCTTGAGCTTGATGTAGGCCTCCTTCAACGTCCAGGCGCGGAAGAAGCCGGAGGGGCGGCGATCCGGGGGCAATGCCAGATAGACGGCGACCTCGCCCGCCGCGAAGAACCGCTCGGCGAGGCGGTCGAGTTCGCGGTCCACGGCGATGGGCTCGATGTCGATGCCCAGGTCGCGCTCGCGGGCGAAGGCGATCGCGATCCGGTCGCGTGAGTGCGCGACGTTGAACGACAGCCAGGCGTGCTCGCCCGAGAGCGACGGCTTGCCGTGCGCGTTGACCTCGAAGACCAGCCGCGCGGGGTCCTCGCCCAGATACTCCCCGAGCAATCCCCGCAGCAATCCCCGCCCGACGATGAACCGTCCCCGCTCGCGGCCAATCCGGATCCGATCCGCCCGCGCCCGCTCGGACTCGCTCAGCACGCCCCAGTAGCGTCCGGCGAGCGACTCATCCCGGACAAGCAGGTGGACGTGAACTTCGTGGGTGAGGATCATGGGACATTGAACCACAGAGACACAGAGATCACTGAGATGTTCAGTTTTTCAATTCTTGCAAACTCCGTGTTCTCTGTGTCTCTGTGGTTCAATTGAGTTACTTCAGTTTCCAGTTCTCGTCGAAGAAGCCCGCGTCCTCGACCTTGCCGGCGTACCGGGCGTTCGGCGGGGTGTTGAGGTCGATCACGGCCCAGTCGGGGAGCTTGGCGACCTGGCGCGCGTTGTTGAGGTAGTCGTAGTCGCGGAAGGTGAATCCGCTGTTCAGCACGACATATTTCTTCGGGTTCAGCGGGTTCGGGTAGATCAGGATCGGGGCCCGGTCGGCCGAGGGGTAGGACTTGCCGCCGACCTGGATGGCATCGGCCTTCCAGGCGATCGGGAGCTTGTCGGCGATCTTCTTGAGAACCGCGTTGCTCTCGGGGTCGCCCCAGAGGATGAGGTTGTGGGCGGCGATGTCGGCGTCGGCGACGGCGGTGTCGTCCTTCACGCGGGCCTCGCCCCGGAAGTGCCGCCGCCAGTGCTCGATCGCGCGGGCGAGTTCGGATTCGACCCAGGTCTGGACCTTCGGGTGCTTGGACTTGCCGGTCGGCTTGACGATCAGGAACGAATCCATGAACGCGTCATCGACCGGGCCCTGGAGGTCGTGGCGCTTGATGAGCGAATCCGAGGGCAGGGGGCCCAGGACCCACTTGTCCTTCTCCTTGCGGAACGAGGCCGAGAACGAGCGGTCGGAGCGCGGCCCCGGGACGATGATCGGCTGGTCGTTGAGGCGGACGGTCACCACCCGGCCCAACGCGAAGGGGGACGACCCGGCGGGGAAGTCGAGGGTCACGGCGTTCACGTTCATGAGCCGAAGCGAGACCTCGGACCCGCTGATGACCGTCCCCTGCACGGCGGCCTTCTCCCAGTGCTGGGCGAGGGCGTCGACCGTGAGCCAGTGCATGCGATTATATTTGAGCGTGTAGGTGACGAACGCCAGCTCCAGCGGCACGCGGTCGCGGCCGGTCCGGGCGAGGTCGGCCATCTTGTCGTCGACGACCTGCCGCGAGACCGGGTGGTACGCGTGCTTGGTCTTGGGCCCGATGACGTGGGCCAGCTCGATGTTCAGCCCTTTGAGGGCCTCGGCCATGACGTCGGCGGCCTGCTTCTGGCTGTCGAGCTCGCCGCTGTAGGCGACGGTCGGGCAGTGGATCAGGTTCGCGGCCCAGAGGTCGCAGTCATACCAGGCCCAGAGCTTCTGCTCCCACGCGGGCGGGCTGACGGCCTCCTTCTGGAAGACGTTGAGGAACCGCTTGGTCTCCGAGAACCCCGCGCCGGGGTTGGCGGCGAACCAGCGGTCGGCGTAGTGCACGGCGAACTGCCAGCAGGCCGCGCCCCCCATCGAGAACCCCCGCACCGAGACGCGGTCGTCGTCGACCTTGTAGTGCGACTTCACGCTCTCCAGCGCCTCCAGCGTGTCCACCTCGCCGGCGAACTTGTTGGCGTTGCAGTAGCGCCCGTAAGGGTGGAGGACGATGGTGTCGGCGGGGGTGAAGGTGCCGGGGTTGCGGAGGCGATCGGCCAGGAAATTGACCTCGCTCAGGACCTCGCCGCGCCCGTGGAACCAGACGTCGAGCCGGAACTTCGTCGGGCCGTCGAAGGCGTAGGACTCGGGGATCACCAATCCGTAAGGCTGCACCGATCCGTCGATCTTCGAGACGTATCCCCGGACGGTCAGGCCCTTCTGGGTGGCCCAGGGGGTCTTGCCTTCGAGCAGAGCGTTCGCCCGCGACTGGCCTTCCTTGAGGATGGCCCTGGCGCGGGGGATGTCGGGCTTGTCGAAGATCTCGTCATATTTGAGGGCGTCGCGGACGGCATTGCGGAAGATGAGGACGTCGGGCAGGAACCTCGGCGTGCGGGCGTCGCGGCGGCGTTCGAGGGCGGAGACGGCCTTGTTCAACTCCTCCAGGCCGGCATCGAGGGCCTTGCGGTCCTCCGGCGGGAGTTCGATGCCCTTCTTGGGGACGCGCCGGACGTTCACGGCGACGTTGTCGGACGGGCCGTCGGCGAACGCGGCGGCGGCGACCAGGGCGAGGGCGACCGCGCAGGTGTGGAGGGCGGCGAGGGGCCTGACGAATCGGGGCATCGGACGCAATCTCCGGTGTGGGCGGTGCGCCTCGCGTCGGCGGGGGTCGGGCGGCGGGTCGGATTGGGTTCGTCCGGGCGATCCCGGGCCCGGTCGGCGGGATCCGGGCACTGTAGCCCCTACGCGGGCGGGACTCAAGGCACCGGCGGCACCGGCCGGGGCGTCGGAAATCGGCAACGGAGCCCGCGCGACCCGTCTCTTGGTGCGTGACAGCCCGTCCGGGTCGGGATAAACTCGTGAGACTCGGGGAATTGCGCGGATCGACGCGGCCGGGGCGGGCCTTCGCGATGAACGCAGGTTGGGATCAGAATCGGTCCGATCGTGCCACCGGCCGCCCCGTGCAGCCAGGGGCCCCGCCGCGCCGGGGCGTCGAGCCCTCGCCGAGCCCGTCCGAGTTCGACGCCTTCTCCAGCGCCGAGCCGACCCTCTACCCCTACGACGGCACCAGTTCCTTCGAGTGGTCGCCGCCGTCCGACTTGCCCGAGGCTGAGCCGGAGCCCGCACCCCCGCCCGTCCAGCGGCCGGTCACCTCGCCGCCGCCGGCCCACGGCTCCGTGGACGAGACCACGCCGATCCCTCCCGCATCGGCCCCGCTCCCCTCCTCGCGCGGCAACCATCCCGGGTCGAACTCGAACCTCCAACGCTCCTCGGCCTCGAAGCCCTCGCGCAGCGACACCGGGGACGACTCGATCGAGTTCGTGGCCGACCCCGAGCCGGGGCAGGTGTTCGACAACATCTTCCGGTTCGAGAAGGCCATCGGCCGGGGCGGCATGGGCTCGGTCTGGGAGGTCACGCACCTCGGCTTCGACTCGCCCCGGGCGTTGAAGCTGATCGTCACGCGGTACGTGTCCGACCCGCAGGTGCGGGCCCGGTTCCGCCGCGAGGCGAAGGTCATGGCGAAGCTCCAGCACGAGCACGCCGTGACCGTCCACAGCTTCAAGGTCAGCCGCGACCTCGCCTACATCGAGATGGAGCTGCTGCGCGGCCTGCCGCTGAACAAGGCGTTTACGCCCGGCCAGCCGATGGCCGTCGCCCTCGTGGCCCGGCTGGTCGACCAGCTCTGTGCGGTGCTCCAGGCCGCGCACGACCTGGGGATCGTCCACCGCGACCTCAAGCCCGCGAACCTCTTCCTCCTGGAGCGCGAGGCCGGCCGGGAGTTCTTGAAGGTCCTCGACTTCGGCATCGCCAAGCTCGACCAGCCGGATTCGGGGGTCGAGGGCGAGGATGAGGTCCAGACCAGCTTCGGGGCCTTCCTCGGCACCGCGCAGTATGCCTCGCCCGAGCAGATCCGGGGGCACAAGGTCGACCCGAGGAGCGACCTCTACTCGGTCGGCGTCATCCTCTTCGAGCTGCTGACCGGCCAGCGTCCCTACACCGGCTCGACCCTGGACGTGCGGGTCAAGCACCTCAACGAGCCGATCCCCCGGTTCGCCGACCGGGCCCCCGGCTGCCGGGTCTCGGCCGAGATCGAGCAGGTCGTGAGGCGCTGCCTGGCCAAGGAGCCCGAAGGGCGATATGCGAGCGCCCGGGAGCTGGGGCAGGCGTTCCGCGACGCCGTGCAGGTCGCCAACGTGACGACCGAGTTCGCGGCCGTCGCCGACCTGCCCGAGCCGCCCACCCCGGCCGAACCCTCGCGCGGGGGACGCACGACCGAGGCCGCGCGGTCGCAGTCGCAATCGGTCGCGCCTCGCCCCGCCGGGAATGAGAACGCCACGAACGTCCGCGCGATGACCGGAGTTCCCGCCTCGCCGGCAGGCCCGGCCTCGGAAGGGGTCATCGAGTTCGTCGACGCCCCGCCCGAGATCGACCCGAAGGTCCTCTCCGGCGAGCACGAGAATGACTCGCTCGCCCCGGAACCGACGCCGATCTCGTCGCTGACCCGGTCGCGGATCCCTCGCCGGGAGTCCGGCGACTTCGAGGCGTTCGGCGCCACCGGCGCGGCCAGCCCCTCGCAGGTCTCGAGCTCGACCGCCGCGTCCGCGATGGTGCTCGACCCGGTGGGGCCCCGGCCGCGCAAGGGGCTCGGCCTCATCCTGGCCTCGGTCGTCGGCCTGGTCGCGATCGGCGGAGTGGCGGCGTTCGTGGCGATGCGGCCCCCGGGCAAAGCCGACACCGCGAAACCCGAGGAGGTCGGGCCGAAGTCGAAGGGCGAGGCGCCGCCCGCCGTCGCCTTTCTGCCCGCCGGATTCGAGGCGGTGGGGACCGACGTCTTCGGCGAGAAGAAGCTGCCGAGGAAGATCAAGAAGGTCCTCCGACCGGAACAGTCGTCGGCACCCGAGGTGGCGCTCACCTTCGTGCTCGTCGAAGGGGGGAACTTCACGATGGGCACCGACCAGGACAAGGTGCTGAAGCGGATCCAGCTCAAGGACTCCGCGAAGGAGGACCCGACGCCGGTCCAGAACGTCCGGCTCTCGCCGTTCTACCTCCAGGAGACCGAGGTCACCAACGCGCAATTCGAGTTCTACCGGTCGAAGGCCGGCAAGCAGCTCGACGACGACCGGACCCTCTGGAGCGAGCTGAAGGCCGACGGGGTCAATCTCGACGACCACCCGGCCGTCGGCCTGCCCTGGGAGCAGTGCCGCGCGTTCGCGAAGTGGGTCTCGGACCGGGGCGACCTGCCGACCGAGGCCCAGTGGGAATACGCCGCGCGCTCGAAGGGGGATCCCGGGCAGGTCTTCGTGGGGCTCGGCGAGCCAAACGCGCAGTCGGTGAACATCGACGCCGAGGGGCTCGACGGCCGCCAGCCGACGAAGCCCGTCGGCTACTTCCCGAAGGACAGGACCCAGGACGGCGTGCTCGACCTCACGGGCAACGTCCGCGAGTGGTGCCGCGACATCCTCTGCAGCTACCCGGCCACCGACTCGACCCGCGACGACCCGTGCGCGACCGAGGAGAATTCCCGCGACGTGCTGCGGCCGATCCGGCACGTCATCCGGGGCGGCTCGTACCGCTCGAAGCGCGAGCGGTTCACGACGTTCGGCCCGCGCTACCTCCAGGTCGGGTACGACGAGAAGACGCTGGGCGAGATCAAGACGTATCAGGCCGCGTCGGACCTCGGATTCCGGCTGGTGATCGAACTGCCGTCGGAGACGACGGCCCAGGCCCGCTGACTCCGGGCCGCTTCCGGAGACGAGAAAGGACGACGTCATGCAAGGTCGGGACTGGTCGCGGAGCGTCGTGATCCTCGCCCTCGGCGGCCTCGCCCTGGTCGCCGCCGGGCTGCTCCTGCGCCCCACGCCGGCACCGGCGCCGCCCGCGGCCGAGGTCACGGGTAAGACGCCCGAGCCAGCCGCGCCGCCCAAGGCCGAGGTCGCCGCGACGCCGGAGCCCGCGCCCCCGTCCGATCCGGCCGACGCGAAGCAGGTGCTCCCCACCCGGCCGTTCCAGGTCTGGGCGATCGTTGTGGGCATCGACGGCTATCCGGGCAACATCCCCGCCTGCGCCCACGCCGGCGAGGATGCCTCGGCCATCGCGGGCTGGTTCCGCAAGACGGCCGGCTGGCGGCAGGACAACGTCCTCGTCCTGAATGACAAGGGGTCCGAGATCCCCGCCGATCCCAAGCTCGCGGTGACGAAGCCCATCAGGGCGACCCGCGACGCCCTGACCTGGGCCTTCGACTCCTGGCTCAAGGCCCGGCTCGACGACGACCGCGACGGCGACGACGTGGTGGTCTTCTACTTCGCCGGCCAGGCCGCGACCCTCCCGCCGGGCGACGGCCAGGTCAGGCCCTCGACGCTCCTGCTCCCGATCGATGCGGCCCTCAGCAACCCCGATCGGCCCGAGACGCTCCAAAACGGCTGGGACCTGGCGAAGGCCATCGACGACCTGCCCGTGCCCAGCCGCAACGCCGTGGTCTGCTGGCTCGACACCTCGCCCGCCGGGCGCGGGAAGCGGGTCGGGGCCTGGGCCTTGCCGTCGGACCGCCCGGCGGCCCGCGACTATCTCGACGGCCTCCGGCGCTGGCAGGGGGTCTCCGCCTGGCTGGCTTCGTCCGACGGCCCGGCGGCGGACGGCCCCGGGTCGGGGACCGGCCCCGGCCCGTTCGTGCTGGCCCTGGCGCAGGGGCTCGGCCACGACCGCTCGCCCCGGGCGGTGGAGGAGTGCCTGCAAGGGGTCCGGGCCCGGCTCGCCCCCCGGGGGTTCGTCCAGGCCGGCGGCTTCCCGCGCGACCTGTTCCTCTGGCCGATGCCGAAGGTCGTGAACGCCCGGTCTCGCGAGCCGGTCCTCCAGCGCGGGCACCTGGCGGAGGTCTCGGCCCTGGCCGTCAGCCCCTCGGGCGAACTCATCACCGGCGGCGGCAACCACGACTCGGTCGTGAAGGTCTGGGCCCGCGACTCGCTCCGGGTGGTGCAGGAGTACAACGGCGGCCACGCCGTCGGGATCCGGGGGCTCGGCGTCCTCCGCGCGGGGGAGGTCGGCACGCCCGCCCGATTGCTCTCGGCCGACGCCCGGCGCCGCCTGATCCTCCAGAACCTCGACCCCGGCCGGCCCGCCTCGCCGCGCGTCGTGCCCTACGACGGGGCCGACATCCTCGACGTCGTCGTGGCGCCGAGCGGCCGACTGGCCTGGGTGCTCGATCAGGCCGGGGCCGTCTGGTCGGTCCGTCCGCAGGCCGACGGCGACGCCCGCGTCGAGCCGGTCCCCGGCAGGCCCGCCCAGGCCCTGATCGCCGCGCCGGCCCGCCCGGACGCCGACGCCAATCGCTGGGATTTCGCCCTCTGGCGCAAGGGGGGCGATGTCGAGTTGCTCCGCGAGACCGGCGAGACCGCCGGGCCCACGATCCCCGCGAAGGAGTTCGGCCGGGAGGCCGCGCCGCTGCTCGTCGCCGACCCCCAGGACGGCTCCTGGCTGGCGGTCACCGACGACCGCTCGCGGACCATCACGATCCGGGTCAACGATGACATCAAGCCCCGGTCCATCGGCCTGTCGGGGGTCGTGCGGGCGATCCAGGCGGGGCCACAGAATCGCCTGGCCGTGGCCGTCGCCGGCAACGGGCTGACCGGGCAACTGCTGCTCCTCGACGCCCTGAAGAAGACCGAGGACCCGATGGTGGTCCTCGACCCGAGCTTCCGCCCCCCCGCGCCCGGACGCTCGTCCCGGAAACTGGCGTTCTCGCCCGACGGCCGGTTCCTGGCGGCGACGACCGACGGGGCGAGCGTGTCGTGCTGGGATCTCACAGGCCCGAGCCCCCGGCCGAGGACGTACACGTCAACCAAGGGGGAATCGGCGACCGGATTGGCCTTCCTGGCGACCGGCCACACGACGGCCCTCGTCACGCTCGGGGCCGGCGGCGGGCTGACCCGCTGGGACAACCTGACGGCCGAAGTCCCCCGCATCGACCGGCTCGACGCCAGGACCGGCCGGATCGTCGGGCTCTCGGCGTCGCGGTCGATGACCCCGGCGGCCGACGCCCCGGGCAAGGTGGTCCCGAAGATCGGCCCGCATGTGCTCCAGATCACCGCCGAGGGCCGCGCGGGTCTCTGGTCGCTGGATGAGAAGGAGCCGACTTTCCGGAACATCGCCGGCCGGACCGGGTTCCAGTCGGGCGTGGCCTGGACGCGGGTCGAGAAGGGGTCGGAGATCGGCTACCTCGCCCTCGTGCCCAGGCGGGCCAACGAGATCGAGCTCCGTCGGGCGGATCAGCCGGATCAGGTCGCGGGGCGATTCACGGTCCCCGCTTCGGTGGCGGGCAAGGACGGCAGGCTCCGACTGCCGCGCGGGTTCGGCGAGCTGAAGGTCTCGGTCGACGGCCGGTTCCTGGCGGCGTCGGGCCCGAATGATCCGACCTCGGGTTTCTGGGCATTCGTCTGGGACGTCGACCGCCCCGGCACGCCCCGATTCGTGCTCCGGCCGGACGACCTGCCGCCGGGGTCCGAGCGGACGACGGTCGATCGGATCGACCTGTCTCCGTCGGGCGACATCCTGCTGACCGTCGCCTCCGGGCGCGGCAAGGACGGCAAGGGGAACGCGGCGACGCTCTGGTCGCTCGACCCGAAGGCCCCGCAGGCGGACGGGTTCGCCCGGGCGTCGAAGCTGGCCGAGGTCCGGCCGTCGGAGCATCGCGGCGACGACCAGGGCGTGACGAACGGCCCCCGGGTGGCCAGCCGGATCACGTCCGCGAGGCTGCTGCCGGACGACCCACGCTGGGTGGCGATCGGCACGAGCCTCGGCCGGGTCGAGCTGGTCGACAGCCGGGCCCCGGATCGCCGCACGGCCTCGTCGCCGTTGCGGGACAGCGTGGACGTGCTCGACCTGGCGTTCGGCGGCCCGGCGGGCCGGGCGTTCCTGGCGGCAGGCGGGGACAATGCCGAGGTCCGGTTCTGGTCGGTGCAGGGGGATGCAGCCCGCAAGGAACTCCGGCCGATCGCCGCCCCGACGGTCCGAGGCCAGCGCCACGCCGAGGCCGTCCGCGCGGTGGTCTCGGCCCCCGGCGCGACGCCCGACCAGGCCCGGTTCCTCACCGGCGGCAGCGACACGACCGTCCGTTTCTGGACCGTGAACGAACGCGGCGCCTCGCTGGACGCCACCGCGATGGCCACGCCCGGACCCGGCGGCAACGCCCCCGACGACTGGGTCGCCTACGCCCCCAGCGGGCTCATCGACGGCAGCGAGCGAGGGCTGGGGCAGGTCACCCTGGCGCTCGGCGATCGGGTCGAGTCGCTCGGCGACTGGTCCGACGACGCCCGCGAGCCCGGCCTGCTGGCCGCGCTGCTCCGGGACGAAAACGCGGGAACAAAGCCAATCGGCCCCGACCTCTCCGGGCGGGCCCCCGAGATCCGGGTCGAGCACGCCCGGCCGAAGGTCGGCCCGATGCCGCAGACCACCTTGCGGATCTCCCTGCGACGCGCCGACCGCGACGGCCTGGCGGGCGTCCGGCTCTATCACAACGGCACGCCGATCGACGACGGCCTGCTCGGACGGCTCAAGGCCGCGCCCGCCGGGGGCCGCCTGGCGGTCGAGGTGCCGGTGGCGCTGCGGTCGGGCAAGAACACGTTCCACGCCCTGGCGTATCGCAACGAATGGAAGGCGGACACGCTGCCCGAGCCTTCGGCCCGACGCCCCGGGCTGGACGGCAGCTCGGCGCCCGTGGAGCTGGTCTTCGACGGGCCCGAGACGCCGGGGGCGACGCACGTCGTGGCGATCGGGGTCGGCAACTACAAGGCGGAGCACCGCCGCTTGGCGTACGCCGCCGACGACGCGAAGGCCGTCTCGGCGTACTTCGACCGGGCCAGGTCGCACGCGCGGGATTCCGTCCACGTCCTGACCGATGAGCACGTCAACACGGCCGAGGTCGAGAAGGCGATGCGGGAGGTCCAGGCGGCGACGGCCGGGCACCCCGAGGACACCGTTGTCGTCTTCCTCGCCGGGCACGCCGACCGGGTGGATCAGCGACGCTACGCCCTGTTGCTCTCGGGCTTCCCGTTCCCCGCGCCGGGGCAACCGGCCTCGCGGACGGGGCCGGCACGCGAGCTGACGGGCACCCCGCGCCGGAACGTGCTGGAGTATTACCGGGTCTACGCCTGGCTCTCGAACCTGTCGGCGCTCAACCGCCTGGTGGTCGTCGATGCGTGCGAGGCCGAGCGGATCGAGGACGACCCGGGGGTGAAGGCGATCCGGCGCGACCTGTCGCGGACGTCGATCCGGGCCCGGACGGTCAACCTCATGGCCGCGCGCCGGGGCGAGCCGGCGAATGAGTCGTCCGAACTCCGCCACGGCCTGCTGACCTACGCGCTCCTGCGCGGCCTGAAGGCCGACGGCCTGCGGGCCACGCCGGCGGGCCTGCTCGACCCCGACCGATTCGCGCACGCCGACGCCGACCGCGACACGTTCATCACGGCCGAGGAACTCCGCGACTACACCGCCGCCGCCCTGCCGATCCTGTCGGCGAGCTACCCCAACCTCGTCCAGCGCGGCAACGCCGACGGCTCCCCCTCCCGCGCCGGCACGCCCGAACCCGTGCCCGATCAGAAACTCTCCGTCTCCGCCCCCGCGCAGGGCGGAGGCTTCGCCGTGGCCCGGCTGAAGTGATGGCCTGTCAATCGACCCGGAGAGCGGGAGCTTGCTCCCGAGAAACGACCTCAACTCGACAGCGGTTTGCTGCGATCCGGCGCGCGAAGCAAGTTTCGCGATAACAGAGCGGAAGCGAGCTTCCGCACTCCAGATTCAGCCATCCTCAATTCGCCTTCTGGTTGCCGACGCGGGCGTTGGCGAGTCGGCCGGAGGAGGCGGGGGCGGGGGGGGTGAAGAGGGAGTCGTTGCCGAAGGTGCGGCGGCCGGGGTTCCAGGTGATGGGGTCGACTTCGAGCGTGCCGTCGGCCCGGCGGAAGGGGTCGAAGGCGGCCTCGTGGGCCTCGCGGTAGTCGTCGAGGGTCGAGACGCCGAGCCGGAGCGAGATGCGGCCCTCGGCGGCGCGGGCGGGGTCGAGGGCGTCGATCCAGGCCTGGCCCATCGCGCCGTGGCCGGTGTCCCGGGGGACGCGGCGGCTGGGGGCCTGCTCGGAGGCGTTCACGACCGTGACGTTGCCCTTCACCAGGAGCCTCGTCAGGTGGTCCACGCCCGGCCGCCAGGGCTTGAAGGTGCCGGAGCGCATCTCGTCGGCGAACGGGTGGTAGCCGTCGAGGAAGACCACGACCTGCCAGCCGTACTGGTCGGCCAGCTCGACCAGGGGCGCGGCGAATTCGGAGGCCGAGAGGCTGATGTCATCGAGCCGGGCGGCCGCCGACCGGGGCCTGGGCTTGAGCAGGATCCGGCTCCCCTGCGCGGGGTCGGGGGTCTCCAGCACGGGGGCTTCGAGGTAGAGCACCACGAGGTCGGACGGGTGACGCCGCGTGTATCCGTCGCGGGCCCGATCGACCAGGGTCTTCAGGTGCGCGGCAAGCAGCGCGACGGGCTCGGAGCCCTCCGGCGAGGTGAACAGCTTGCGGCGGGCGTCGTCGAGCCGGTAGCGGAGCCCGACGTCCTCGGAGGCGCCGCGGTGGAACCCGGCGGCGGCCTCGGCCCAGTTCTGGGCACCATAGGTTGCGCCCCGGATCGCGAAGTGGGGCTTCGGGCCCGAGGCGGCGACGGAGAGGATGTGGACGCTCGGCTCCGGCGGCGCGGCGGGCGGTTCTACGCCGGCGAGCGTCGGTGCGGGAGCGGGCGCGGCCGGGACGACGATCGACAGGGGCTCCATCGCGTGGGCCTCGGGCTCGATCGCCTCGATGTCCAGCCAGACCCGCGAGGGCCTGGCGCCCCTGGGGTACGGGATCGGCGGCGACAGCAACTTGTCGCCGGGCTGGCTCTCCTTCGGGAACGTCAATTCGACGCCGCCCGCCGGTGCGCCGGCGACCTTCGGCCGGATCCGATACCGGAGCGCCCCGGGGATCCCCGCAGGGCGCTCGAACGTCAGCCGCATGGTCGGCAAGGGGACCTGCGGCCACTCGACGTCGGCCAGTTTCGGCCGGGCGACCAGTTGCTTCGGGACGCTCGGGGTTGCCACCACGGGCGCGGCCGGCTTCGGCCCGGGGGCGACGAGCTTCGTCAGGTCGCCGCCGGAGAGCAGTACGCGGTCGATGACGTCCTTGCGGTGGAACCTCGCCTCGAACGCCCCGGCCGGCAGGAATTCGACCGGTGGTGCGTTGAAGAGAAATGGGTTCGCCTCGGTAGGGCGGTTCTGGTGCCAGCCGAGGTACTTCGCGTCGCCCCGGATCGAGGTCAGGTAGTAGCCCGACGGCATCCACAGGACATAGTCCGCCGAGCCCATCGGCCCCTTGCTGCCGGCGGAGGTCGGCGGCAGGGCGAGCAGGGAGACGACCGGGTTCTGATTCTTGCGGATCGAGATGCGTTTGACCTCGGGGGCACCGCCCTTCGGATCCGGCCGCTCGACCACGATGTTGATGGGCAGGTCGGCGAGGCTGGCGTCGAGCGGGGTCGAATCGTCGAGCCCGGCGAGCGGCTTGCCGGCGACCTGGACGCCACGGATCTGGTCGCCGGGCTCCAGGCCCGCCTGCGACGCGAAGCCGAACGGGGTCACGCCGGCGACGCGAGGCCAGGGCTGGCCCTCGACCTTCTCCAGGGTCGCGCCGAGCGGTGGGACCTTGCCGAGGCCCTCGGTCGCGTAGAGCCGGACGGTCTGGTCGGCCCCGCCGGTGAGCAGCCACCTGCGGTCGGGCGACACCGCCAGGGCGTAGACCGAGCCGGAGTGCCCGACGAGCTTGCGGATCATCCGGTAGAGCGGCGGGGCGAGTTCGGGCCGATCGGGATGGGCCGGGGGCGCGGGGTCGATCCCGAAGATCCCGACGCCGTTCTCCATCGCCACGGCCACGAGCGGCCAGCCGAACTCGTCCTTCAAGGGGAGGGCGAGCTTGGACCACCAGCGCTTGTCGGACGGGGCGTTCAGGAGGATCGTGGCCTTGCGCTCGCCGCCGGAGCGGAGGTGCAGGGTGTCGGCGGCGCGGTCGTCGCCGACGACCTCGAAGCCGGGCTCGGGGAGGTCGAAGTCCAGCTCGGCGGCGGATATGCGTCCCGGCCGGTTCTCCAGGGGCTCGAACAGGTCGTAGGAGGCGGGTCGCCCGGCGAGGTCGTCGGCGCGGGTGCGAGTGAAGGCGAGTCGGAGGTTGTTCCCCGCACCCTTTGCGAAGCGGACGTCCCAGATCGAGCGACCCCGGCCGACCCCGACGGCCTCGGCGGCGGCGGGCAGGGGGAGGCCCTTGGGGTCGAGCGGGACGACGTGAATCGCACGGTCGTCGCCGCCGGAGTAGGCCAGGCGGCGGCCGTCGGGGCTGAACTCGCAGGCGCGGATGACGTTGTCGAGCCGGGGGAAGCGGTGCAGGACCTTGCCGTCGGGCAGGCTCCGGAGTTCGACCCAGCTCGCCATCGAGGGCCGCCGCGCGCGGCCGTCGAGCGGGAGCCCGTTCTCGACCACGCCCACGGCGAGGACGGGGGCGTTGCGGTCGGGGGAGATGCGGACGACGTCCACCGCCGCCGACCCGTCATTCTTGACCTCGGGCAGGGGCTGGGGGTCGCGGAACGCCTCCAGGTCGACCCGGAACAGTTCGCCGTCCTCGCGCCCGGCCACGATCCAGCGGCCGTCGGGGCTGATGTCGAGGCTGTTGATGTCGTCGCCCGAGTTGGCCAGCCCACCCGCGAGGCCGGGGGCGGGCAGGGTCAGCGGTTCGAGGAGCCGCCGGCCGGTCTCGGCGTCCCAGACCCGGAGGGTGGAGTCGACGCCGCCGGTGACCACGCGCCTGCCGTCGGGGGTGAGGGCGAGGGCGTTGAGGATGTGCCGGTTCGGGTCGTGGGGCTGGCCATCGCGGATCGAGGCGGTGGCGACGAGCTTACGGTCGGCGAGGTCGTCGAGGTCCCAGAGGCGGAGGATGCCGTCCTCGCCGGCGGAGATGAGCCGGTTGGTGCCGGGCCGGAAGGCCAGGGCGGAGACGACGCCGTCGTGGCCGTCGCGCCCGGGCGGGGCGGGCTTCATGTTGGCGTCGAGCCCGCTCATCCCGAGCATGCCGACGAACGTCGGCGAGCGGTCCTGGCCGGGGCCGGTCTCCGGATAGGTGAAGAGGAGGATCTCGCCCCCCTGGGCGCTCGTGCCCTGGCCGGCGACGGCGAGGATCCTCGGGCCCCGTGCGGGGTTGGAAAGCGCCATGGCGTAGACCGAGCCCCGGGGCCCCTTCCAGGCGGGGAGCCGGGTCGTCCGGCGGAGGCGGAGTTCCCCGGGCCGGTCGAGGTCCCAGGCGTTCAGGACCTTGTCGAGCCCGCCGGAGAGGAGCTCCTGCGGCCCGGCGAAGACGATCGACCGGACGACGCCGGAATGGCCGCCGGTCTGGAACACCGGGAACGGCTGCGAGGGGTCGCGCGCCCCGTCCTGCGCGGCGGCGTGGGCGACGGGCCAGAGGAGCCCCAGCGCGAAGCAGAGGGCGGGGATCGGCCTGGGGCCCGCGATCGGGCGGCTGCGAGCGGCATTTCGCCTGGGTCCGGCCGGCATCGGCGTCGTCCTTCGCCCGAGTTCGCGGGGCGATTGCAACGTCACGGGTGTGTCGGCGACGACCGCGTCCGGTCGGGCGGACAGCACGCCCCCCGCGCAGGGGGATCCATGCTTCATTACATCAGACCGGCGACTCACGAGACAAGGCCACGTCCCCCGGATCCGACATTCGGGAGAATCCGAAAAGCCCGCCGGACCGCGCAAGGCGACGACATCGGAGGGGTTCGGATGGTCAAAACCCCGAGAAAAAGGGCAATTCGCCCGGGAGGGCGACCGATAAAATGGGCAGTTCTGTGCTCCCCGGGAGAATCCTCCCGGGGGTTCGGGTTTCCCCTCCTGGATCGAAGAAGGGCCCGGGATCACCCTCCAGCGTGAGTCAGGTCAAGGTGTTCGGGGGGCCAGTCAAGACAGCCCACAGGATGTGGGCCACGGGCGAAGGAGCCGTCAGGATGACCAGGCACGATGACCGTCTCAAGGGGGCCCTGCTGGGGACCCTGTTGCTGCTCAGCGGCACGCCCGCGCTCGCGTTCGCCCAGGATCACGGGCCCTCGCCGTACCACCCGGAAGACGGCTCGGTGAGCCAGGCCGGCCACCTCAAGCATAGCGCCTGTAAAAAGTGCGGCCAGTCGCTCGCCGGCGGCGGTGCGATCGAGGGCCTCATGGGGGCCCATCGCAACTGCCCGCCCGCCCCGGTGTATGCCCCGGCCCCGGCCGAGGCCGCGCCCGCCGATCCCAACGCCCCGGCCGCGCCCGCCGATCCCAACGCCCCGGCCCAGGTGCCGGTGATGACGGCGAATCCGGCCTACACCCCGAACACCGCCGGGGCCTTCGGCGCCAACACGGGCGGGACGACGGCCGGCGGCCTGGCCGGCAACATCCCGGTCATGTTCGGCGACATGGGCAGCTTCCCCACCCGGACGTTCGCCGTCCGGCCCCCCAACGGCGGCGGCGGCGGGTCCAACACGGCCCCCGGCGGGATCTCCGGCCTGATCCGAGGCCTCAAGTTCACCGAGAACCAGACGCCCAAGCCGATCGACCGCGTCTTCTACACCTTCAACTATTTCTACAACGTCAACCGCGACGTCAACTTCCGGTTCGGCAACAACGTCAACGGCGTCAACGCCTACCGCCACATCTTCGGGTTCGAGAAGGCCTTCTTCGACTCGAACATGTCCGTCGGGCTCCGGCTGCCCTTGAACACCATCACCGGCAACAGCGCGACCCAGGCGACCACCGGCATCGGCAAGACCAGCACGGCGCTCGGCGACCTGAACCTCTACACCAAGGTCGCCCTCTGGGAGAACCGGGAGAAGGGCAACATCGTCACCGCCGGCCTGTCGATCAGCTTCCCGACCGGCCCGCAGAACTTCGGCAACGCCCAGTGGCTCAACAGCCTGCACTACATCCAGTTCCAGCCCTACCTCGGCTTCGCCTACAACTGGAACAAGCTCTACGTCATCGGCTTCACGTCCATCAACGTCCCCGGCAACAGCAAGGACGTCACGCAGTACTTCAACGACCTCAGCATCGGGTACTTCCTCTACACCAACCCCGATGAGACCGCCTTCCTGCGCCGGATCGCCCCGTTCGTCGAGGCGCACGTCAACACGCCGCTCAACCACCGCGACGTGTTCAACTCGCAGGACATCGCCGGCTCGGCCGACGTGTTGAACATGTCCTACGGCACCAGCTTCTTCCTGGGCAAGCGGTCGCTGCTGACCTTCGGCCTCACGAACCCCGTCACCGGCCCCCGGCCGTTCGCCCTCGAAGCGGGCGTGCTGCTGAACGTGTTCTATTGATGGGAGATGCGGGGCGGGGCGGACTCCGTTCGCCCTGACCTCCCCGACCGACGTGTCCCGGGAATCTGGAGTGCGTCCGCTTGCTGACGCTCTCGCCCGGCGGGAGCTTGCTCCCGAGAGGGGGCATCGGGTCGAGGGCGGACGCTCCGATATGGCACGCGAAGCGAGCTTCGCGACCACAGAGCGTCAGCAAGCGGACGCACTCCAGATTCGGAGATCCAAGGCGGCAGACTCGGCCTGGCCTCAGTTGCCCCCCGCGAAGTCCAGGCCGCTCTTGAGGGCCTTGACGGACTTGAGGCGGATGCCCGGGTCGGAGGGGAGCTTGACCTTGTCGTTGATGTAGCGGTGGGCGTTGTCGTTGTAGGTGTACGTCCCCGCGAAGTTGCCGCCCGCCAGGCCGTTGTAGTCGCCGTCCAGCGGGGTGTTGCCGATCGCCGTGACGATCCCATTGGCACCGCCCGACTTGACCGTCAGGCGGAACCGGCTGGTGCTGGCGAGCAGGGTACCGGCGGCGAAGTCGAGCACCACCCGGCGCTGGATCGGGTCGTAGGTCGCCTTGCTGATCGCGATGCCCTGGCCGGTGCCGAGGTCGATCAGCGTGTAGTTCGAGGCGTTGCCCGCGCGGGCGGCGTTGAGGTAGTCGGAGAAGTAGACCGAGATGCTCCGGAACGGCCCGGTGAGGCTGGGGTTCTGGGTCGTCGAGACGTCCTGGATCGGCGTCAGCGGGGTTGACGTTGGCGGCGACCGTCGTGACGACCGGGCCGGCGTTGCCGAAGCGGGTCTTGACCCCCTGGCCGGCGGCGAGGACCGAGTTGCCCGAGGTGCCGGGCTGCTTCGAGGTCGGGCTGAAGGCGACGCTGTTGAAGAAGATCCCGGTGTTGTTCAGGAAGACCTTCTTCGACGGCTCGGACCCGTCGGCGTTGCGGCCGACGGTGTTGCCGGTGAGGACGGTCGTGGCCGCCGGGCGGCCGTCGACCTCGATGCCGCCGCCGAAGCCGCCGCTGACGACGTTGCCGCTGATCGTCGTGGCCGCGCCCGAGTCGATGAAGATGCCGAGGTCCTTGTCGAGCAGCTCGGGGTCGATCAGCGCGGGGTTGACCGACTGGTTCGCCGGATTCTTGCGGAACGAGCCGATCGGGGCGATGGCCTGGGTGGCGACGCCCGTCGCATCCACGCCGATGTAATTGTTGGCGATCACGTTGCCCGAGGTGTCGGCCCCCGGGGTGCTCGCGTTGCCGTCGAAGAGGCGGGGCTCGACGCCGGGCTGGTCGAGGTTGACCGGGGAGAGGCCGGTGAGGACGTTGACGTTCGTCACCAGGTTGCCGCTGATGACGTTCCGGGCCGCGGCCGAGCTGCCTCCGATGACGTTGTTCGAGCCGCCGACGATCAGGATGCCGGTCGTGTTGCCGGCGGCGTTGAGGCCCGAGGCGTCGGTGCCCAGGAAGTTGCCGGCGACGACGTTGCCCGTGGTGCCGTTGAAGCTGATCCGCACGCCGTCCTGGACGCTGTTCGCGATGACGTTGCGGGCCCCGGCGGCGGTGCCGCCGATCAGGTTGCCGCCGGTGCCGAGCAGGTAGATGCCGAGGAAGTTCCCGGCGGCCTTGCCGTCGGACGCGGTGCCGATCAGGTTGCCCTGGACGACGTTGTTGAGGGCCGTCGGGGCGGTGACGAGATCCTGGCCGTTCTCGATCAGGATGCCGACGAGGTTGTTGCCGGCGATCCGGTTGCCGGAGTCGGCGGCGGTCCCGCCGATGAAGTTGCCCGGGGCGCCGTTGATCACGATGCCGTTGCCGCGGTCGCGGGTGACGAACGACGCGGGGGCCTCGCCCGGCAGGACGTCGCGGGTGCGGAGGCCGTCGAGGTTGACCTGGAGGTTCGGGTCGCCGTTGCTCAGCGGGTACTTGCCGTTGACCTTCGCCGGGACGGTGCCGTCGGCGGCGGTGCCGACGAGGTTGTTGGTCAGGACGTTGCCGGTGGCCAAGTTGCCCGCGACCAGGATCCCGCCGATGGCGTTGGCCGAGACGACGTTGCCGCTGATGCTGTTGTTGCTCGCCTGGCCGATCGAGATGCCGTAGTCGGCGTTCCCCAGGGCGGAGGTGCCGTCGGCCTTGAGCCCCACGATGTTGTCGGCGACGAAGTTGTTGATGGTCGCATTGACCAACCGGATACCCGCGCCCGCGTTGCCCGAAATCACGTTGCGGTCGCGGACGAAGTTGCCCCCGCCGCCGGTGATGTAGACGCCGAACGCCCCGTTGGGGACGGCGGCGGTGCCGTTCAGGTTGGTGCCGATGCGGTTGCCGGTGACGGACGTGTTCGATGCGTTGTCGAGGGCCACGCCGGCCGAGCCGTTACCCGAGAGGATATTCATCGGCCCCACCGAGTTGATGCTGCCGTTGCGGATCAGGACGCCGTGGACCGCGTTGCCGGTGATGCTGTTGCCGCCGAGTGAGTTGAAGTCGCTGAAAGCGCGGAGCACCACGCCGTTGCGGGCGTTGCTGATCGTGTTGCCGTCGATGGCGTTGCCGGACGACCCGTCGAGGATGATGCCGTCGACCGGGTTGTTGTTGAGGACGCCCGCGAGGCCGCCGATGGTGTTGCCGACGACCCGGTTGTTCTCCGAGTCGCGGAGGATGAGGTTGCCGAGGCCGTTCCCGGCGATCAGGTTGCCCGCCCCCGCGACGGTCCCGCCGATCGTGTTGGCGTTCGAGGAGACCAGCTCAACGCCGTAGGACTTGTTCCCGAGCGGGGCCTGACCGGCGGCGTTGGTCCCGATGAAGTTGCCGGCGACGACGTTGCGGTTGGCGAAGCTGATGAGGACGCCGTCCTTGCCGTTGCCGGAGATGATGTTCCGGGCGGCGGACGTGGTGCCGCCGAGGGTGTTGGCGGTGGTGCCCTGGCCGATCAGGACGCCGTTGCCGAGGTTCGGCACGGCGGCGGTCCCGGCGGCGTCGGTGCCGATGAAGTTGCCGACGACGAGGTTCTCGACCCCGCCCCCGAGGAACTGGATCCCGTCGCCGCCGTTGCCGGAGATGACGTTCGCGGTGCCGGGCGTCGTGCCGCCGACGGTGTTCCTCGGCCCGGCGAGCACGAGTCCGACCTCGGTGCCGCTGCGGAGCGGGGCGTTGCCGTCGGCGTTGGTGCCGATCTTGTTGCCGACCAGGAGGTTGCCGGAGGAGCCGTCGATCTGGACGTTCCGGACGAGGTTGCCGGAGATCACGTTGCCGGAGAGCGTGTTGCCGGTGCCGCTGGCGACGAGGATGCCGTTCAGCCCGTTGCCGAGCGGGGCGTTGCCCGTGGCGTTGGTGCCGATGACGTTGCCGGCGATGAGGTTGCTGCCGCCCGAGCCGCCGGCGATGAAGATGCCGTGGTTGACGTGCTTGCTGATGACGTTGCCGGAGATCGTCGTGCCGGACGCCGCCAGGATCTTGATGCCGTCCACGGTCGTGACCGAGCCGACCCCGGCCGTGCCGCTGGCGTTGAGGCCGATGACGTTGCCGGTGATGAGGTTGTTGGCCGCCGTGGTGCCCTGGACGATGATATTGGCCACGCCGTTGCCAGAGATCAGGTTGCCGGCCCCGATCGTGTTCGACGACGCCTCCTGGATGAACACCCCGGCCACGCCATTGGGCAGCGGCTGGCCGTTGGAACCCAGGCCGATGGTGTTCCCGGTGACCGAGTTCGCATTCGCGCCGGTGTCGAGGGCGATCCCGGTGAGGGCATTGCCGGAGATCCGGTTGCCGGTGATGGTGTTCCCGGTCGAGCCGGCGATGAGGATGCCGTGGTCGCCGTTGCCCTGCGCGGCGGTCCCGGCGGCGTCGGTGCCGATCAGGTTCTGGGTAATCCGCGTCAGCGACGCACCGCCGTTGAGGACGATGCCGTTGCGGGTGTTGCGCGAGATCAGGTTCGAGGTGATGAGGTTGCCCTGGGAGGCGGCCCCGGTGATCTCGACGCCCTGGAACGTGGCCCCGCTGATGGTGTTGCTGTCGATGGTGTTGCCGGCGGAGTCGACCACGTAGATGTTGTCGCGGGTGGTCACGCCGCTCGGGATCGTGGCGCCGTCGGGGGAGAGGCCGATCAGGTTAAAGGCGATCCGGTTGGCCGACGAGCCGTTCTGGACGACGACGTTATTGACGGAGTTCCCGGCGATGAGGTTGCCGCCGCCGTTGGCCGCGCCGATGACGTTGTTGGTCGCGTTGTTGAGGTAGATGCCGAACGGATTGGGGAAGATGGTGCCCGACTTGTTCTGGCCGATGTAGTTGCGATAGACAAAGTTGCTGTTGGATGCGTCGATGGCGATGCCGGTGGTGCCGTTGCCCGCGATGATGTTGCTCTCGGCGTCGGTGAAGCCGCCGATGGAGTTTCCGGTCGCGGCCGCGAAGATGAAGACGCCCTGGCCGCCGTTGGGGGCGGCGGCGGTCGCTGCGGCGTTCAGACCGATGATATTGCCGACGACCCGGTTGTTGGCCGCCGCGAAGTCGATCTGGACGCCGTTGCCCAGGTTCCCGTTGATCAGGTTGCCGCTGACGAGATTGGCGTCGCTGCCCGATCCGAGGATCCGGACCCCGGCGATCGGGTAGGCCCCGCGGACGGTGTTGCCCGAGAGCGTGTTCGCGGCGCTGGCGGCGACGAAGATGCCGACCCTGGCCGTCACGCCAGCCGGGATCGTGACGCCGTCCGGCGCGGTGCCGATCAGGTTATTCGTCACGAGGTTGGCGTCGGCGTCCCCGATGAGCACGACATCGAACTCGTTGTTGCCGGCGATGACATTGCCCGCGCCGATCGTATTGCCCGTACCGCCGCTGACGTTGATCCCGGACTGGCCGTTGGGCAGGACGGCCGAGGTGGCACTCAGGCCGATGGTGTTCTGGACGACCGTGGTGCTCGAACCATCACTCAGGCCGATGCCGGCCGCCAGATTGCCCGAGATCAGATTGCCCCCGCCGATGGTGTTGGCCTCGACGCTCCGTGTGGATTGGACAAAGACGCCGTTGAAGGTATTCGGGACGGCCTTCGCGCCGTTGACGTCGGTGCCGATCTTGTTGCCGGCGATGAGGTTGCCCGTCGTGCCGCTGCCGGAGAGGGTCCCGAGGATCTGGACGCCGTTGGCCGAGTTGCCCGAGATCACATTGCCGCTGACCGTGTTGTTGAAGGCACTCGTCTGGATCGCGACGCCGCTGCCCCCGTTGGCGACCGCGGTGAAGCCAGTGGCGTCGGTGCCGATGAAGTTGCCGGTCACGAGGTTGGCCGACGCCTGTTGCTCGATCACGACGCCGTTGCCGGTGTTGCCCGAGATCACATTGCCCGCGCCAACGGTGTTGCCGGTCGTGCCGGAGCCGGTGATCAGGACACCGCTGATCCCGTTCGGGAGGGCGGCGGTGCCGGCGAGGTTGGTGCCGATGTAGTTGCCGGCGACGACATTGTTGTCGGCGCTGGCGCTGATCTGGACCCCGTTGCCGGTGTTGCCTGAGATGAAGTTGCGGACGAGGGCGTTGGTGCCGCCGAGGGTGTTGGCGTTGGCGCCGTTGGTGATCCGCACGCCGTCGAGGGCGTTGGGGGCGTTCAGGCCGATCGAGCTTCGGGTGACGAGGTTCTTCGTGGTGGTCGGGTCGGTGATCAGGACGCCGTTGCCGCCGTTGCCGTCGATCGTGTTGAAGTCGAGGTTGTTGGACGACGCGCCCGAGTCGATCCGCACGCCGTCGAGGGCGTTGTTGAGGATCTGGCCCAGGGTGACGAGGTTGCTGGAGGCGTTCGAGTCGATCCGCACGCCGCTCTGGAGGTTGCCGTTGATCCGGTTGCCGATGAGTTGGCCGATGGCGTTCTTCGAGGCCGAGTCGGAGATCCGGACGCCGTTGAGAGTATTGCCGGTGATCGTGTTGGATTCGGCGACGTTGTCCGAGGTGCCCGAGCCGGTGATCACCAGGCCGTTGCCGCCGTTGGAGCCGATGGCGTTGCCGAATCCGACGCCCGGGCCGCCGATGGTGTTGGCGGACGCGCCGGCGGAGATCAGGACGCCGTCGAGGGTATTGCCCAGGCCGGACTCGCCGATGGTGTTGCCGATCACGACGTTGCCGGTGGTGCCCGTGCCGGTGATCTCGACGCCGTTGGCCTTGTTGGCGTCGATCGTGTTGCCGGTGACGGTGTTGTTCTTGGAGCCGGAGTCGATCCGCACGCCGTCGAGCGTGTTCTGGTTGAGGATGTTGGCGGAGACGACGTTCGAGGAGGCGGCCGAGATCAGGACGCCGTTCTGGCCGTTGCCGGTGATGGCGTTGCCCGCGCCGACGGTGTTGAGCGAGGCCCCGGTGTCGATCTGGACGCCGTTCTGGGCGTTATTGCGGATGATGTCGCCGGCCACGACGTTGGTCGAGGTGCCCGCGCCGGTGATCCGGACGCCGCTCAGGGCGTTGCCGGCGATGGTGTTGGCGGAGGCCGCCGTGGGGCCGCCGATCGTGTTCGAGCTGGCACCGCCGGAGACGATCACGCCCCCCTGCTGGTTGGGCAGGGCGGCGTCGGAGGCGTTCAGGCCGACGGTGTTGCCGGCGACGAGGTTGCCGACGGACGCGCCGGTGATCGAGACGCCCGCCCCGGTGTTGCCCGAGATCAGGTTCTCGGCGCCGGAAACGCTGCCGCCGATCGTGTTGCCCGAGGCGCCGTTGATCAGGACGCCGTTCTGGGTGTTGGGGATGGCGGCGTTGCCGAGGATGTCGGTGCCGATGAAGTTCCCGGCGACGAGGTTGGCGGTCGCGATCCCCTGGATGGCGACGCCGCTCAGGACGTTGCCGCTGATGATGTTGCGGGCCTGGACCGTGGTGCCGCCGACGGTGTTGTTGGCGGCCTGGTTGCTGATCTCGACGCCTTCCTGGCCGTTGCCGAGGGCGCCGTCGCCGTTGGCGTTGACGCCGATCAGGTTGCCGACGATCAGGTTGCCGGTGGCCTTCGGGCCCGAGATGCCGACGCCGTCGCCGAGGTTGCCGGAGATGACGTTGCCCAGGCCGATGGTGTTGCCGGTCGCGGCGTTGGCGCCCGTGTTGAAGATCACGACGCCGTTGCCGTTGTTGCCGATGGCGGTCTGGCCGAAGGCGTCGGTGCCGATGAAGTTGCCGAGGACGAGGTTGCCGCTGGCGTCGCCGATCCGGACGCCGTCGCCGACGTTGCCCGAGATCACGTTGCCGAGCCCGACGCCGCCGCCGATCGTGTTGCCGGAGGCCCCTTGCGCGATCTCGACCCCCTGGAGCCCGTTGGCCTGCGGGAAGGTGCCGATCGGGTTGGTGCCGATGAAGTTGCCCTGGACGAGGTTGTTGTCGGTGCCGGCCTCGTTGATCAGGATGCCGTCGGCCGCGTTGCCCGAGATGACGTTCCCCAGGCCGCCGGTCCCGCCGATGGTGTTCGACTTGCCGGCGTTGAAGAGGACCACGCCGCTGCCGCCGTTGAACACGATCTGGTTCGAGACGACGAGGTTGTTGCTGCTGGAAATCTCGACGCCGTCGCCGGTGTTGTCGCTGATGAGGTTGAACGAGACGGTGTTGCCGGCGCCCTGGATCTTGACGCCGTCGCCGGTGTTGCCCTGGATCGTGTTCGTGCTGCCGGCGACCGAGCCGCCGACCGTGACGCCGGTGGTGCTGGCGTCGATCGAGACGCCGCTGGGCGAGTTGGGGATCGCGCCGCCGTTGCCGACCCCGATGAAGTTGCCGGCGACCACGGCGTTATTGGCGCCCTGGATCAGGCGGACGCCGTCGGACAGGTTGCCCGAGATCGTGTTGGCCGCGCCGGCGGTCAGGCCGCCGACGGTCACCCCGGTGGCGCCGTTGACCAGCACGCCCGCGCCCGAGTTCGGCAGGGCGGCGTTGAGCAGGTTCACGCCGATCAGGTTGCCGACGACCAGGGCGTTGTTCGAGCCGGCGACGATCGCGACGCCGTCGCCGATGTTGCCCGAGATCAGGTTGCCGTCGCCGGCCACGCCGCCGATGGTGGCGCCGGGCGTGCCCGAGACGAACACGCCCGCGGTGTTATTGGGGATGGACTTCTGGCCGAAGAAGTCGGTGCCGATCGCGTTGCCGGTGACCCGGTTGCCGGACCCGGCGTTGAGGAGCGAGACGCCCCCCTGGTCGTTGCCGGAGATGAGGTTCCGGGTGTTGGCGACCGAGCCGCCGATCGAGTTCAGGTCGGCCCCGTTCGCCACGACGACGCCGGCCTGGACGTTCCCGAGGTCGATCGCGCCGTTGGCGTCGGTGCCGATCCGGTTGCCGATGATCTTGTTGCTCACGGCCGCCGCGCCCGTGATCGACACGCCCGCCCCGCCGTTGGCGGAGATGACGTTGCCGGAGACGGTGTTGAGCGACGAGGCGCTGATGAGCACGCCGGCCGCGTCGTTGCCGATCGGGTTGACGCCGGAGATGTCGGTGCCGATCGAGTTGGAGTCGACCAGGTTATTCTTGGCGTTGTTGCCCGAGAGCGAGATCCCCGAGAGCCCGTTGCCCGAGATCAGGTTGCCGACGTTGATCGTGTTGCCCGAGCCGCCGGTCACGAGCACGCCGACCGCGCCGTTGCCGAGGTCGGCCGTGCCGGCGGCGTTGGTCCCGATCCGGTTCGCCCGGATCGTGTTGCCGTTCGAGAGGATCCGGACGCCGTTGGCGTCGTTGCCGGAGATGATGTTGTTGAGGATCGAATTGCCGTTCGCACCGACCGACAGCAGGATGCCGTCGAAGGCGTTGCCGAGGTCGGCCGAGCCGTTCGCGTCCAGGCCGATGATGCTGCCGGTGACCGTGTTGCCCGTGGAGTCGATCTGGACGCCGACGATCGAGTTGGCCGAGATGAGGTTGTCCTGGCCGATCGTGTTGCCGGTGGCCCCGTTGGTGATCAGGACGCCGTTGAGGTTGTTGGCCAGCCCGCCGAGCCCGTTGGCGGTCGTGCCGATCAGGTTGCTCGTGGCGAGGTTGCCCGTGGCGGCGGCGCCGTTGATCTCCAGGCCGTTGGCGGTGTTCAGACTCAGGAGGTTGGCCGAGACCCTGTTGCCCGGGCCGGCGAGGAGCACGCCGTCGACGCCGTTGCCGGTGACCGTGTTCGAGAGAATCAGGTTGCCGGAGCCGGTGACCTCGACGCCGCTGGCGCCGTTGCCGGTGATCGAGTTGCCCGCGCCGATCGTGTTGGCGTTGCCCGAGACGAGCACGCCGTCGAGGGTGTTGTTCGTGATCGAGCTGGCGGCGACGGTGTTGGCGTCGGAGGAGATCTCGACGCCGTTGCGGGCGTTGGCGGTGATCGTGTTGCCGCCGTTGACGACGTTGCCGGTGGCCCCGACGCTGATCAGGACGCCGTCGTTGGCGTTGCCCCGGATCAGGTTGCCGCCGCCGACCGTGTTGCCCGACGCGCTGTTCGTGATCAGGACGCCGTTGGTGCCGTTGGGGACGTTCGCCGTGTTGGCGGCGTTTCGGCCGATGACGTTGCCGGCGACGACGTTGTTCGAGGTGCCCGATCCGGTGATCCGGACGCCGTTCTGGGTGTTGCCGGAGATGACGTTGCCAGAGCCGCCCGCGCCGCCGATCGTGTTGCCGGTGGCCCCGGTGGTGATGTTCACGCCGTCGGTGGCGTTGGGCAGGGCGGCTGTGCCGGCGGCGTTGAGGCCGATGTAGTTGCCGGCGACGAGGTTGCCGGACGTGCCCGCGCCGGTGATCCGGACGCCTTCGTTCGCCGCGCTGTTGCCGCTGATGACGTTGCGGAAGGCGGCCGAGCTGCCGCCGACGCCGTTGCCATTGGCCCCTCCGGCGATGATCACGCCGCCGAGGGCGTTGGGGATCGCGGCCGAGCCGTTGACGTCGGTGCCGATGAAATTGCCGGCGACGAGGTTGCCGGCCGAGGCCGCGCCCGTGATCGAGACGCCCCAGCGGGCGTTGCCCGAGAGGATGTTGCGGGCCGAGGCGGTCGAGCCGCCGATCGTGTTGCCGCCGGAGTTGGCGATCAGGACGCCCTGGCTGGTGTTCGGGATCGCGGCGGTGCCGGCGGCGTTGGTGCCGACGAGGTTGCCGGCGATCACGTTGCTGCCGCCGGTGCTCACCGACACGCCGAAGCCGGTGTTGCCCGAGATCACGTTCGCCGAGCCGGCCGCGGTGCCGCCGATCGTCGTGCCCGAGGTTCCGACGAGGGTCACGCCGTTCTGGGCGTTGGGGTCGGCCGCGCCGCCGGCGTCCACGCCGATCGAGTTGCCGAGGATCACGTTGCCGAGGCCGGCGGCGTTCAGCGAGACGCCGCTGCCGGTGTTGCCCGAGAGGATGTTGCGGGCGGGGGCCGTGGTGCCGCCGAGGGTGTTGGCCGAGGCGCCCGAGGCGATCGCGACGCCCGTGCCGTTGGGCAGCGAGCCGGTGCCGGCGGCCGTCGTGCCGACGAGGTTCCCGAGGACGACGTTGCCCGAGGTGCCGCTGCCGGTGAGCTGGACGCCGGCGCCGGCGTTGCCCGAGATCACGTTGGCCGAGCCGGCGGCCAGACCGCCGACGAAGTTGCCCGACGCGCCCGAATCGATCTGGACGCCGATCGAGTTCGAGAAGGCGGTGCCGTTGCGGTTGCCCAGGAAGTTGCCGACCACGGCGTTGGTCGAGGTTCCGGATCCGGCGAGCTGGACGCCGATGGCCGCATTGCCGGCGATGGTGTTGGCGAGGGCCGCCGTCGTGCCGCCGACGACGTTGGTGGTCGCGCCTCCGGAGATCGCCGCGCCGATGCTGTTGGGCAGGGCGGCGGTGCCGGTCGCGTTCAGGCCGATGACGTTGCCGGCGATGAGGTTCTGGGTCGATGCCGCGCCCGTGATCGACACGCCCGCGCCGGTATTGCCGCTGATGACGTTGCCGAGGCCGACGGTGTTGCGCGACGAGCCGTTGATCAGGACGCCCGAGAGGCCGTTGGCGATGGCCGCGGTGCCGGCGCCGTTGGTCCCGATCAGGTTCGAGGCGACGACGTTGAGCGAACCGCCGGTGAAGACGATGCCGTGGCCGGCGTTGCCCGAGATGGTGTTGGCGGCCGCGGCCGGGCCGCCGATCGTGGCGCCGTTGCTGATGAACACGAAGACGCCGTTGCCGGCGTTGGGGACGGCGGCGGTGCCGGCCTGGTTCAGGCCGATGATGTTGCGGGCGAGGACGACGCTGCCGGCGGCGACCCGGACGCCGTTGCCGGAGTTGCCCGAGATCAGGTTGCCGCCGAGCAGCCCGACGCCGCCGATCGTCGTGCCGGCGGACTGGACGTCGACGCCCACCGACTGCGAGCCGATGGCGCTGGTGCCGGCCGAGTTGGTGCCGATCCGGTTGGCGACGACGACGGTGGTCGAGGCGGCCGCCCCCTGGATCAGGAGGCCGGTCCCGCCGTTGCCGGAGAGCTGGTTCTGGAAGATCTGGGCGTTGGCGACGTTGTCGACGAGGATGCCCGTGCCGTTGCCGAGCGGGTTGTCGCCGTTGGAGTCGGGGCCGATGATGTTGCCGGTGATCGTGGCCCCGGCCGCGGTCCCCGTCAGCGAGATGCCGGCGTTGGCGTTGCCGGAGATCACGTTGCCCGCGGCGATGATGGCCGGGCCGCCGATGGTCTCGGCGGGGGCGTTCACGATCACGCCGGTGCCGTTGCCGATCGCGCCCAGGCCGTTGGCGGTGGTCCCGATGTAGTTGCCGCGCAGCGAGGTGCCGGTCGAGACGGATCCGATGATCGAGACGCCGTACGAGCTGTTGCCGGAGATGACGTTCCGGCTGCCGGCCAGGACGCCGCCGATCGAGTTCCCGGCCCCCCGGTTGATGCTGACGCCGCCCTGGTTGGGGACGGCGGCGGTGCCGGCCGGGTTGGTGCCGATGCGGTTGCCGATCGCGAGGTTGTTGTCCGCGCCGATGCCCGAGATCGACAGGCCGGACAGCGCGTTGCCCGAGAGGACGTTCCCCTCGCCCGAGTTGAGGCCGCCGACGGTCACCCCGGTGGTCGCCTGGATCAGGATGCCGTTGGCCTGGTTCGCGACCGCCGCGTCGTTGGTGCCGATCCCGACCCGGTTGCCCTGGATCAGGTTGCCCGCTCCGGCGTTCAGGACCTTGATGCCCTGGTCGCCGTTGCCGCCGATGACGTTGCCCGCCCCCGCGCCGCCGATCGTGTTGTTGACCGCGAACGTGGCGAGCTGGAGGCCGCTGAAGGCGTTGCCGATCGCCGCGTTGCCCGCGACGTTGGTCCCGATGAAGTTGCCCTGGACCAGGTTGGAGTCGGCCCCGGAGAGTTCGACGCCGAACACGCCGTTGCCCGAGATGACGTTGCCCGAGCCGGCGACGTTGCCGCCGATGGTGTTGAGCACGCCCGAGCTGAGGACGCCCGAGAGCGAGTTGCCGAGCTTCGCCCCGTTCGCGTCCAGGCCGATCCAGTTGCCCGAGATCAGGGTGTCGGAGCTGCTGACGTCGACGCCGTTGAAGCGGTTGCCCGAGATGATGTTACGTTCCGCGGCGGTCGTCCCGCCGATCGTGGCGTTGCCATCTCCGACGTCGATCCCGGTGCCGTTGGGGACCGGGTTGGTGCCCGACGCGTCGGTCCCGATGTAACAGCCGACGATCAGGATGTCGCCAGCGAGGACCGCCACGCCGGCGTTCTGGAACCCGCCGATCGCCAGCGAGGAGAGGCTCGACCCGTCGCTGCCGGCCGAGAAGTTGAAGCCGTCGATCGCGTTGGCCGTCCCCGTCCCGGTGACGAAGATCAGGGGGGCTCCGGCGAAGCCCGGCTGCGTCTCACCCCGGATGTCCACCGGCTGGACGAGGATGTCCAGGGGGTTGGACGTCAGGGTGATCGTCTGCGGCCCGGAGCCGATCGAGAAGTCGATGATGTTGGTCGGGTCGGCGCTGGTGTTCACATCCAGGATCGCCTGGCGCAGCGAACCCCCGCCCGAATCGTTCACATTCGAAACGGTGAACGTGGCCAGCACCATGCGCTCTTCCAGGCGCTCCAGCATGGGCCGCGTGACCAGCTTGCGGTTCGGCGACGTCACACGGCGGCGATCGGAAGGGCGGGACTTCATCGAGCTTCCCCTGGCTGCGGAGCACGCCCCCGCGAGGGCCACATTGCCCCGTCGCGAGCGGATCTATGTTAAACTGGGTAATTCAGGAAACAAAATCACCCGATGTAGAATCTACCAAGTCGATCAGTCAAGTCAAAAAGTTTCCCCCAGAACCACCAAAATCCGCAGCCTTCTCAGACTCAGAAGAACGGGCTGGCGCAAAGCGTGCAGCCCATCACGCACGCCCGCATGAATTCGTTGACACGGAATCGACCTCGAAGCCGCGAGGCGGCCGGGCCTACTCGGAACGGCCCCGACCTGTCATCATGGGCCCATCGGCCCGCGCCGGGACGAGGCGCGGGCGTCGGACCGATTGCACGGGCGATGTTCCAGGAGTGAGACGCCGATGAGACGCCAGGGGCTGACGGGGATCCTCGCGGGTGTGGTTCTGGTTTCGCTGACGGGCGGGACGGCCGGGCGGGCAGGGGCCCAGGCCCCCGCGCCGGCGCCCGGGGGCGCGTCCCGCGAGACGATCGCGGCCGACTTCGAGAAGGACCTGAAGGCCATCGAGCGGACCCGGCTCAAGCGGCTCGCCGGGCTCGCCGCCGCCCAGCCGAGGGCCGAGGCCGACAAGACCTACGAGGAACTCTTCCGGCTCACCGTCGCCACCGGGCTCTACGTCGACGTCGAGCCGACCGCCGAGGCCGTGATCGCCAAGAACGCCAGCGCCATGGAAGTCCGCTTCCTGGCCGAGGTCGTCAACATGATCGCCGAGGCCTCGCGCGGGGCGTATGAGGACTCGCTGAAGAGCCTCGAGGCCGCCAGCAACGAATCCAAGGAGGCCACCCGCGCCGCCCTGCCGGTCCCGACCCGGCTGTCGATCATCGACCTCTACTACCAGAAGCTCGTCCAGGCCGGCCAGTTCGAGATCGCCGCCCGGGCCTTCCAGAAGCTCGACGCCCGGGCGACGAATCCGTTGATCAAGGAGGTCGTCGCCAATCGCCTCCAGCGCCTGAGCCTGATCGGCAAGCCCGCGCCCGCGATCGTCGGCAAGGACATCGACGGCAAGCCGTTCGACCTCGCCGCCAACACGGGCAAGGTCACGCTGGTCGTCTTCTGGGCGACCTGGTGCGTCCCCAGCAGCGACGAGGCCCGCCGGCTCGACGCCTTCTACGAGCGCTACCGCGACAAGGGCTTCCGGATCGTCGGCATCAACGTCGACGCATTGCAGGAAGGCGTCGACGTGACCGCCGCCCTGCCGAACATCCGCCGGTTCCTGGTCGACCACGACGTCCGCTGGCCGGTCCTGGTCAACCTCCCCGGCGCCGGCGACCTGACCCGCCCCTACGCCGTCTCCGACCTGCCGTCGAGCGCCCTCGTGGGCAAGGACGGCACAGTCGTCCAGATCGACGTCACCCGCGGCAGCCTGACCACCGCCCTCGAGAAAGCGCTGGCGAAGTAATCTGGAGTGCGGCAGTTCGGCTGCCGCTTTCCCCACCCGCGCCGGGGCGAGCCTCTCCCGATGCCGCCCCATTGCGCTGGGCGAGCATCTCCCGATGCCGCTTCAACGGATGATGCGCCGTACCGCGAAACCGGATCTCCCGATCCGTCGACGGGGGCGAATGTCGACGGATCGGGAGATCCGGTCCGCTGATCCCCTTCGGTCGGGCGTCGGGCGGCATCAGGAGATGCTCGCCCAGCGCCGGGTGGTCCCCTTCGATCGACGGTCGGGCGGCATCGGGAGAGGCTCGCCCGGCGCGGGGCGGGGCCCCTTCGATCAACGTTGGGGCGGGCCGGACGTCCCGCTCACTGCTTCCGGATCTTCGCCGCCTGGCCCAGCTCGTTGTAGAGCGACAGCAGGAAGACGTGGAAGGCGTCCGAGATGGCGGGCGAGGCGTTCTCGCGGATGTAGGCCAGGGCGGGCTGGCCGTAGGCCACCAGCTTCTGGCGGGCGTCGGTCGTGAGCGAGACCGTCGCGATCCCGCGCTGGTTGTACTCGGTCAGCACGTCGAGCGCGGCGGCGTCGGCGAGGTCCCGCTTGGGCTGGAGTTCCGGGGTCTTCGGCGCGTCGGCGGGCCAGACCAGCTTGCTGTACCGATCGAAGAAGTTCGCCAGCCGGACGACAGTCTGCACCGGCGGCTGGGGCGCGGGGGCGGTCGCGACGTTCGTCGCCGGCTGCGGCGTCCGGGTGTTGTTCGACGGCGGCAGCGGGATCGGGTTGCGGGAGACCCGGTTGTACATCTCGGTCCGGGTCCTGGCGTCGTACTTCGTGAAGAAGTCGGTGTCCCGCACGTGCATGTAATAGGCGTTGTACTGGAAGTTCGGGTCGTTGACCGGCCGGTTGGTCGCCGCCTGGGCCCCCATCTGGAGCGCCCGAGAATCGAGGAACGCGCTGGGATCCCCCGGGCTGTTGAAGAGGCCGAAGCCGCCGTACCCGCCCCAGCCGCCCCAGCCCCACTGGGCCTGGGCCCGCGACCCGCCCAGCGAAAGCAACGCGCAGGCCAGGAACGCCATCCCCAGCAACCGACCGATCCTGGCCGTCATGTCCGAAACTCCCGGGTGTGCCGCATCAATCCGTCACGATCGCCCATGATCCTACGCCAGCGGCCCATCCCGGTTCAACCCGGGCGGCGGTCCCGGCCGCCGCCGCCCTGCCTGAAAACGACATGGATGGGATCAATAGTGGAAGGCGAGCACCGGGCGGGGGTGGCGCCTGGGGGTGAGCGCCGGCTGCAGGTCCGCCGATGTCGGCGGCACAATCACCACGTCGGGCGACTGCAGCTTCGCCGCCGCCGAGTACGCCGCCCCGCTCGCGTTCTTGACCGCGTACTGGCCGTTGAGGGCCGTCAGGCGATACCCATAACGGGTCGCCAGCGCCACCGTCTGGCCGCCCGGCCCGAACGCCTGGGTCGTGACCTTCGAGGTCGTGCTATTGAGGATGGTGAACGTCGCCGTGCTGGGGCGGAACAGGGCGAGGTCCGCCCGGCCGTCGCCGTCGTAGTCGCGGACCACCGGCACGTCGTTGCGGTTGGTCGCCAGCCCGGGGATCTTGATCTCGACCGGGATGTTCGTCGAACTGGGCAGGACCACGAACGTCCCGGTGCTCGGCCGGTAGATCGCGACGTCCGTGGCCGTGTCGCCGTCGTAGTCGGCCGGGATCGGGATGTCGGTGGCCTCGTGCACCTGGTTGTACTGGCGGAGGTCCACCACCCGGTTCTCGGTCGAGTAGTTCGAGCCCGAGACCAGCGGGGCCTTGATGAAGAACTCGCCCGTGGTCGTCCGGAACGTGGCGATCTGGGTGATCCCGCGCCCGTCGTAGTCGCCCGGCACGGGCACGTCCCAGGTCCCGGTGCCGAAGAAGGGGACGAACGCCTGGCCCTTGGTCCCCTGGATGAACCACTGGGCCGAGTTCGGCCGGAAGACCGCGATGTCGACCAGTCCGTCGCCGTCGTAGTCGGCCGCGACCGGCTGGTCCAGGCCCGCCTGGCCGAACGCGAAGGCCCTGGGGCCCTGGCTCGACTGCATGATGAACCACTGCGCCGTGTCGCGCCGGAAGACCGCGATGTCGGTCTTGCCGTCGCCGTCGAAGTCCACCGACAGCGGCACGTCGCGTCCCGCCTGGCCGAAGTTGGTGATGTCGCCCTTGTTGTTCGTCAGGTTGAGCCGGATGAACCCGGCATTGGCCGGCAGGAACGCCGCCAGCTCCGCCTTGCCGTCGCCGTTGTAGTCCCCCTGGACCGCGCGGGCGATGTAGCTGACCGTCACCGAGGGCAGGTCGGTCACGACCTTCGTGCCGTCAACGAAGTCAAGCCGGAGCTTGTAGTTGGTGGACGCCGGATAGGCCCACTGGACGTAGACGTCCGCCGAGCCCCCGTCGGCCGACCGCCGCAGCACCATCGCCGCGGCGTTAGGACCGGTCAGCGCGCCCGAGACGTCCGTCGTCATCAGCTTCGGCGTGTACTGATACAGGTAGGCGTCCGTCTCGTTGCCCGCCGACGCCAGCGCGGTCGCGTCGTAGATCACCGCGTTGGCGATCGCCTTGTTCGGCAGCTTGCCGAGCTTCAGGTGAAGGTCCGCGTAGCCGTCCGACCCGAGCTTGTCGTCGAACTGCGCCTGGTCGGAGCCGTCCTGGCCGAGGCTGGTGACCGTGACGGGGACCGTCGGATAGGTCGGGTCGTTGGTCACGCCCGAGAGACTCAGCGTCGAGGACAGTCCGCCGACGTACGTCACCACCACCTTCACGCTGCCGTTCTGGAGCGCCGCGTTGAGCTGGAAGTACAGGTCGGCCGTCGTCGAGAGCGTCCCCGAGCCCGAATTCCCGGTCCGCCCCAGGGCCACGGCGGGCAGGGTGGCGGTCGTCCCCTGGTTGAAGCCGGGCTCCAGGAACTGTGCCGACGGCGAGGCCGCGTTGCCCACGTAAACGTCGATCTTCGAGATCGACAGCCCCAGCAGGCCCGAGAGCTTGACGTGCTGGTCGCGGATGCCGTCGGCCCCGGTCTTCGTGGTGCCGTTGGCGGAGTCGCTCCCGTCCTGGCCCAGCGAGGCCGCGGTCTCGGTCGACATCCGCTTGCCGAACTCCGTCGGCGCGACCGGCATCAGGGTCGAGGCCGTCGTCCCGTCGGCGTAGGTCACGACCGCCCGGTAGGTCCGGGTGCTGCCCGAGGCGATGGCGCCGTCGAGCTGGAAGTAGGCGTCGGCCGTGATCGTGCTGACGCCCGGCGTGGTCGTCTGGAGGCCGAACACCCGGCCGACGATGCCGTTGGCCAGCGGGTAGGTCGGCAGGCTCCCGATCGAGGCAGTGTTCACATACTCATACGCCGGGATCGTCGCCGAGCGGTCGTCGAACAGGTCGATCTTGGCGACCGCCTTGTTGCCGAGGTTGTCGACCGTGAACCGGTTGTCCTGCAACCCGTCGGCCTTCTGCGACGCCCCGACGGTCGCCACGTCGTAGAGCACCTGGCCCTTGGAGGTCGCCGCGATCGGGGCGGCCGAGGCGATCAGGCCGTCGCGGTAGAACGAACGGGTGGTCTTCACCCCGCTCGTGTAGCTGATCCGGACGGTGATGTTCTGGTTCGCCTTGCTGGGGGCGGGCAGATAGAGGTCGGCCGTGCTGGAGAGCGCCGCCCCCGACACGTCATTCCCCGCACGCATGAACGCCAGCGAACCCGCCGGACCCGAGGCGTCGCCCGAGAACCCCGACTTCGTGTAGACATACCGGTCGAACTTGCCCGCCGGCGCCCCGTCGCCCCGGTCATAGATCACCTCGACCTGGCCGATCCGGTCGTTCGGCAGGTTGTCGAGCTTCAGGTGGACATCCTGCGCCCCGTCCGTGCCCGACGCCCCGCCGCCGGCGAACGACACCAGGTCGCTGCCGTCGGGGGCGATCTGGGTGTAGGTCGCCTGATCCGCCGGCCCGTTCGGCTGGAACGTCAGCCCCGCGAGCGACACGCTCGCCTTCGACCCGTCCCAGAACGTCAACGTCACGCCCGACCAGGAGTTCCGGACGTCCTTCTGATACGGAATATACAGATCCGCCGTGTCCGAATACGGCCCCGACGCCCCGCCGTTGCCCGCCCGCCCCAGCGCGATGTTCGGCAGGTTGGACCGGACGGTCGCGACCGCCCCCGCCCCCGGCTCGCGGAACTGGAAGGCCGAGTTGCCCGGGTCGAACGTGTCGTAGTAATCGATCGTCGCGATCCGGAGGTTCGGCAGCCCCACCAGCTTGACGTGCAAATCCCTCTGACCATCGGGCGCGACCTGGGTCGTCGAGGAACCGACGACGTCCACATTATCGATCCCGAACCAGTCGGCCGAGACGGTCAGGAGCTGCTTCGCCTCCAGCATCTCCGCCCTGGGCGAAACCGCCCGGCTGCGGCGACGCTGGGAAATCGAAACACGACGACCCGTTTCGGGGCGAGAATGACGCATGGCGAGACCTTCCGTGGTGCAACTTCGAGTGGCTTCAAATCCGTCCGCCGGGGGCCCGGAACAGATCGCGCGGACGGACGCATCCCCATCCCCCGCGCACGGTCCTCCCCCCTCCCAATCGCAATCCCCCTCATAACCGCGACGCGCCCGCCCCCTCCCAAGCCCAACCTCATCCCAAAAACCGCGAAAAACCATTCTGCGAAACGAACCCAATTCACCGCAAACCTCTTACCCAATTCTACTTACAGAACAAAAATCCCAAACCACCCTAAACCAGCCCAAATTGCCAAAGAGCCACAGCCTCGTCGAGGCAACGGGATCTCCGTAAACTAGACGTCGGTCGAACCCATAAAATTCGACACAATCTACCCAGGCCCCCAGAATTTACCATTCAGTGACACCGATGCGAGCAGCCCCGAATTCTCCAACCGAATAGAAGCCATTGGTTTACGATGCCACACCTGGATCGAAAGTGAATTTCCGGTCCACCAAATCAGATAGAAGACGATGTGTCCGTTCCAGCAATCGATCCGGAGGCGAAGCATCGCGGTCGGGCTGGATTCCTGGCGGGCGTGAGCGACCGGAAGCGATGGAGGAAGGATCAGGCCAGGCGGGCGGTGAGGTTGACGAGGTGGCGGCGGGCGAGGTGGCGGGCGGCTTCGCGGAGGCGTTCGCGGGTGGTGGCGAGGACGCGGCCGATCGGGCGGCCGGTGCGGAGGGTCTCGATCAGGCCGGTGAGGCGGTCGGGATCGACGTTGAGGCGGGTGAAGATGTCGGCGAGCGTTGCGGGCAGGCTGGACTTGCCGGGGCGTAGCCGGCGCGCGGCGTGGTCGACGAAGAGGAGGTAGCTCGACATCGGCACGCCCGGGAAGAGGCCCTCGCGCGGCTCGCCGCGGTCGCGACGGTCGTCGATCGGGCAGAGCCAGTGCGACTGCTCGGCGCGGCCGAGGCGGGCGATGGCGGCGGCGTCCCCGCGCTGCGAGGCCGGCAGGTCGGCAGCCAGGCCGGAGGTGGCGACGTGGTCGACGCGTTCCTTGATCGACGCATGTTCGCTCGTCTCGGGCGTCTCGGCCAGCCCGGCGGCCAGCGGGTTGAGGTCGACGTAGGCGGCGACGCCCAGCATGGCGGCCTCGTCCAGCACCGCCACCGAGCGGAATCGGCCCTCGAAGAAGTGGCCCTTGACGTCATCAACGGCGTTGGCCATCCGCGCCAGGGGTTCCTTGAGCAGCTTCATGAACCACGACAGGCTTTGCAGCCGGCCGCGCATATGTTCGATCCATGCCGGATCGCTGGCGCGTTCGGAGAGCCACTCGGGCGTGACCGCCAAGGCATTGCGTCGGGCATCTCGCGGCGGGTAGAAGCGGGCCCAGCGCTTGGCGACCTCCTCGGCCGACCAGGCCCTCGCCCGGTCTGGGTCAAGGCGCACGAGGACGTGGAGGTGATTGCTCATCACCGCGTAGCCGATCACCGAGATCGCGAAGGCCTCGCTCAGCTCCCGGAGCCGCCCCTCAAGCCAGCGCGCGTAGTCGACCTCCTGACCGTCCTCGCCTCGGATGAGGAAGGCCTTGCGGACGCACCGCGAGACGCAGTGATAGACTCGCGTGAGTTCGGGATCCACCAGCTTCGATCGCGGCATCGTCATCGTCGGGTCCCCCTCTCCGGGAGAACCCTAGGTCAGGTTCGGCCGGGCGTCAAATCCCGAACGACCCGGATACGTTGCATGTCCCCGCGTTGCTCCCCCCCGGATGCGTTGCATGTCCCCGCGTTGCCCCGGATGCGTTGCATGTCCCCGCGTTGCCCAAGCCGTGCATTGGCGGCGGTCGTGGACCACCTCACATGCCGCTCACTTTCAGGAACCGTCCTTGGCACGGACTTGGGTCTTTCGATCCATCCGACGGAACTCCCTAGCTTTTTTGACGGCGGCAAGTGCGTCGATGACGCCAGCACCAACATTACCCTTGGTATTGGGGTGTTCGCCCGAGATATCCCGCGCGGTGCTCTTGAGGATGGTTTCCAATTCACGGTCAGTGAGCTCGGGGCGGCTAGACCAGACCAAAGCGGCGATTCCGGCTACAATCGTACACGAGAAGCTTGTTCCGGATTGTTTATTGGGATAGTTATGCTGATCAATAACTAAGATTTCGTCACCTGGTGCGGCCAGAGAAACCCAGTTCCCGCGACTGGTGTAAGTGGTTAATTCATCAAGGTCGTTGGTTGCCGCGACCACGAGGGAGTCTGCAGAATAGGTGAGTCCGCTGCGAATTTCGGGATCATTACCCGCGGCGACCACAGGGAGAACTCTCGCCTGACGCGCTCTTCTTAGAGTCTCGTCAAGATCGGGATCGTTTTCAGGCCACCGAAGAGGCAGAATGACAATCCGAGCTCCTTGTTCGATCGCATAATCAATGCCTTTGATTATGTTTATCACATCTCCAGTACCCCCGGCGTCGAGAACCTTGACTGGCAGAATTTGAGCTTTTGGGGCAATTAACGCGACGAGTATCGAAACTGACGTGCCATGACCGTTCTCGTCCTGAGTGTCGCGATCGTCTTGAACGAAGTTGTAGCCTGGTAGAACGCGGTCACGATAGGGTTCTGGTAATGAAACCCCTGTGGATATCACAGCAACTTTGATCGATTGCATCTTGCCGGCATTGGCGATCGCTTCCTTAATGTGAGTGATCGCAAAGGCAGGCTGATTAGTCAACGATTTTACATCAGTGAACTCGACGGCCGGTTTAGGCTGCGCGACGAGTACTCCCATGATCCTGACCAATGCTCCTGAAGCGTATCGATCGTTTGGATTCAAACCGACCGCCTTCACCAGGAACTTCTTTGCCTCGACAGGCTGGTTGAGGAGGGTGTATATACTGGCGAGATAGGAGCACACTCGACCGGAGGGCGATTCGTCTGCGATCGGACGAAGCAATTCGGCAGCCTCGCGTAATCGCTGGTCGAGCGCGCCGGAACGTTCAGACCCCTTATTCCGGATATAGACTTGGTAAGCTTCGAGGGCCGAGACATACCTCTTGAATTGTGAAGTGGAAAGTACGGAGATCTGGGGATCAGTATCACGGTGAAGGCCCGAAACGATCTGATGAGCGAGGTCTTCGAGTGCTTCGTCAAGGCTACCGCTCGACCGACCTGTCCAGGAGGACACCACATTGGAGTTGGCGGATTCGTCCCGGAAGACGGCTATGACCTCGATTCCTTTGTCGGTAATGGTCGCCTCCCCGTGGATAACTGGTCCGGTACTGAGCCGGTCAGAAAGGTAGTTCACGACGCCAGCGACATCGAAATCGAAGGCTTTGATTTCAACGTCGAAACGAGTTGAAACGTCGGGGGCGAGCTGAACGACTTTGGGGGTGGCGCTTTCGAGAAGGACGGGTTGAGTTGGCGCGTACCGGCTCAGATCGGTACTGAGAATTCCTATAACTCGGCGCATCTTTGCGGACAGTATTTTCGCCACGACATCGCCTTGGCCCTTGCGGACCTCGGTACCTTTGACCAGGTCGAAGGCCTGGACTTGGATCGTGTTCTCTTGTTTAGAAGGAGACCAGACAAGCCAAACGATTCCCCGAATTGACCATATAATCACAATTAACAGACTTGTGAGAAAAACAAGGCGAAGCAGAATGAGCGTGATCGATTGCACTTGTAGCGAAGCCAACGATGCCATGATTCCACCAATCTTTCTTGTATTAAATTTTTGAAAAGGTATCATGCTTAAACGCCATTGACTCATAAGACTTCGACCCACAAGACCGCGATTCGGATCGGTCTCGTCTCTAGTGGCCTCTTTTTTACGACAACTTCTCTACTGAGTCCACGCCGCGGTGCGAGAAACACAAAAAGGCTACCTATTGTCCCGCCGCCGGACCGCCGAAATAGCGTCACATCGGGAACGGCTTCAGCCTCCCCTGCAACCTCACCGGGTGCGACGGCATACCGAGGCTCGTGTGAACTTCCCCACGATTCGTGGGCGCTCGGGAGAGATGGTATAACGGGGGGCAACGCAGGGACATGCAACGCATCCGGGTCGGCCGGGCCGGGATTTGACGCCCGGCCGAAGCGGACCTAGGATTCTCTCGGAGAGGGGGCCAGACGACCCGGATGCGTTGTATGTCCCTGCATGGACGCACATGGACTCGATTCCCAAATCGATTGAGCTCCGATGCGACTGCCTCCCGAGCCGCCATTCGACAACGACTCCCGTCCCTATCCGATGACGAACATACCGCTCTACCAACGCCTGGGATTGGATCTCGACTCCGACATCGCTCTCGACAAGCGGCTCACTTCGCTTTCGAAGCACCACGAGGTGGAGGAGGGAGTCGAAATCAAGCTCCACAAGGAAATCCGCATCATGCTGATCACGCAGGTCGTGATCGGCTACCACATTCTCGAGTCGAGGCGGGAATCACTCGAACACGCCAGGGAACTGATCCGTTCCATCAACGACTACCTCTTCGGGGATTGGGTGGATTCGTATCTCGTGACCCGCTGGGTCGACGATCGTTCTCAATCCGAAGGGGGTTACAAGCGATCCTTCGTCGTGAATCGCGACTGGTGCCGGAAGAACTTCCAGTGGATGCAGTACTTCCGCGACGGCCTCCTCTGGGCCCTGATCCTGGACGACCGTGACTCGATGCGACGGATTGCCGCATATCCCGACGACGATCTCCCCCAGCGAGAGATCGACTTCGGCCCCCCGGACATGGCGTGGCGTGTCCTCGCCGGGTCGATTGTGCTCGGTCGTCTTCACCTTGCGCGGCCGATTTCGAGGACCTCATCCGACGGTGTCGAGCCAGGAAGCCCCGACTCCTCCTGGACGCGATCCGAGGAATCTCGGCAGGCGACAAGACGCTGGTCAAGAAGAGCATCGAGCCGTGCATCAAGCTGACGGCACGTGCGGCCAAGAATGCGATCGGAATGGAGGAGAAGCTGGACCTGGATGCCAGCCTGGTTCTGAACATCGCAAACTTCACTGGCATGTCAACCGATTTATCATCAAGCTCGTGCGATAGAATCATCTCGTAGAGATCGGTAGAGGTTCCGCCCTCATCAAGCGGACTCCGGTGCACGCAACGCGTTCGTCGCCACCTGAACGCCCATGAACTCACCGGATGCCTTCGGGCTCCGGATCGATCGCGACATCGGCCCACGAGAATTCTTCCGGGCCCCGGATTCGACGGATCGGCCAGCCGAGTTGGGTTCGGATCCTCTGCACGAGCGATTTGTAATGCGGCTCGTCTGCCGGCGGGAAGGCCAGTTCCATCCGGGCGCCGGATCCTCCGCCGAGGTCGGTGTAGGTCACCCGGGTCTGCGACGGTTCGACCTCGAAGATGGCCTGGGTGGATTCGAGGCGCCGCCGGATGCAAGTCGACCCGAAGTGATCCATCAAGCGTTGCAGGCGTTCGTCGAAGGTGCCGTCCGCGTGCTGGAAGTGGATCGTGACCGCGCGGAATTCCCGATCGGGCAGGAAGCCGGGGTCGGAACGGACGTCCCAGTTCGGGAAGATGGGGCAGGTGAGTTCCCCCGAGAGCCAGCGATGGAGGAACTCGACGGCCCCGAACGGATAGACCACGCGGTCGGGGCCGCGCGACTCCCGGATCAGGATGGGCCATGAGTCGGGGTCGCCCTCGGTCAGCCAGTAGAGGATGTCGCCGTTGTCCGTCTCCGCCCAGGGGAGGATGCCTCCCGGCTCCGGGTGGATCGGATAGGGCAACGCGTCGGGGTATTCGTCCCGCGTCTCCCTGTCGAACTCGAGGATGTCCCGGTCCGCCCAATCGAAGCCGGCCCCGTCGCCCCGGAAAGGATTGATGGGGTTGAGGAAGTCGGAGAACGACCCGGAGCCATAGGTCTCGATCAGAGCCTTGAAGTCCCCGGGCAAACCCAGTCCGAGCCGCTCCTCCACCGCCTTCCAATTGCCCCGGCCCGCGACGGGTTCGCGCGGCGGGGGTGCGACGGCGATGAGTTCCGATAGCGGCATCGGTGACGCCCTCCCTCGGCGGAAACGTGGCAGCCCGCATGGATCCGAGTTGATCCGACAAGTTACCGACCGCGAGAGGACGTTGTGAAGGCCCAGATCTCCGGGGCAAAATCGCCAGGGGGGCTTGCACACTCGCCGCGTTCCAAACGTCGTCAGGAAACGCCGACACGGGCTCGGTAGAATATACGTCGGCGATCCCCTCATCCGGGACGGGCCCTCACTCGTTCGAGCGATCCTCGGCAGGTGGCCCATGAGACTCATGCCGTCGCGGTATGTCGAAGTCGCGGCGAATGGGCATGTCATGGTGAACTGGCCGGACGCGGGTCATTGGTTTTTCACCATGCGGCTCGTCTGGCTCCGGCTCAGGCACGGCCTCCGTCGGGGCGGGGTGGGGGTGGACTCGGCCGGTGACCTCATCTTGCCGGATCTCGTGGGCGCGGAGATTCGCCTGAAGTCGGGATGGGACAACTGGAGCGGTTATTCCTTGCTCTCGCAGGACCACGCGGGGGATCGATTCCTCAGACGGACCTTCACGCGGTAGGCCCCTGGCCGGGTACGATGGGGACGGCGTCCGGGGGTTCGACAAACAGGTTGGGGCTCGGCATGTTCTCGCAATGGATCCGGGAGATCGTCGACGCGACGGAGCAGGTCACCGAGGTGTTGGGGGCCCCGGGGGAGCTGGTCCTCAGGAAGCAACTCGACCACCTCGACCGTCACATGAGGACATTCATCGAGGAATCCCCGTTCCTGGTCCTGGGGACCGTGAGCCGCTCGGGGCTCTGCGACGTGTCGCCGAGGGGCGATGCGCACGGGCTGGCCAGGGTGCTCGACGACAGGACGCTCATCCTCCCCGATCGCAGGGGGAATCGTCGGGCCGACAGCCTGAACAACATCGTGGAGACCGGCCGGGCCGGGTTGCTCTTCCTGATCCCCGGCCGGGGGGAGACGCTCCGCGTGAACGGCCTCGCCCGGGTCTTCAAGGATCGGGAGGTCCTCGCCGCGATGGCCGTGGACGGGCGGGCCCCGGACCTGGGGATTGCGATCCGGGTCGAGGAGGCCTTCCTCCAGTGCGCCAAGGCGGTGATCCGCTCCGGGCTCTGGGAGCCCGTCGGCGAGGATCGGGCCTCCAGCCTCCCCGGGCTCGCCGAGATCCTCCACGACCAGACCAGGCTCCCCGGCCAGACGGTCGAGGGTTTGCGGCAGCAGATCGAGGAGTCCTACTCCACCAGGCTCTACTGACGGCCAGCACGCGCCGGAGACGCTGAAGCCGGCCGCCGCGGAACGCCGGGCAGGGGACGCGGCGGGAAGCGGGATCCTTCGCTTCCACCCCCCGAAGGTGGCATCTGAGCTGCACCAGGTTCCGGCGCCGCCCTCGGGAATGGGGAGCCCCGGACATGCCGCGACGAATGATCACGACCGTGAGCGAGCCGAGCGAGCCGGTCCGCGCGCGGGTCCTTGAGATTCACGATCGCCTGTGCGAGGTCTACGGCTGCCCGATCCCGTACTTCCACGACCTCGACCCGCTGAGCGAGCTGATCAGCTCGCTGCTCTCGCACCGGACGCGGAACAGCGACTCGGGCCGGGCCTTCCGGGCGTTGAGGCAGCGCTTCCCCGAATGGGCGGCCGTGCGCGATGCGCCGGGGGCGGAGGTCGAGGAGGCGGTCTCGGCTTGCACCTGGCCGGAGCAGAAAGGGCCGCGGATCCAGGCGGTCCTGCGCGCGATCTCCGAGCGTCGCGACGGCGACCTGTCGCTCGACTTCCTGGGCGAATTGCCGGTCCCCGAGGCCCGCGCCTGGCTCGAATCGATCCCGGGGATCGGCCCGAAGACCAGCGCGGCGGTCCTGCTGTTCAGCCGGCTCCGCCGCCCCGCCTTGCCGGTCGACAGCCACCACCACCGCGTCGCCGGGCGGCTCGGCCTGATCCCGCCGGGATTGGCCGTCGGCCCCAGCCACGCGGTGCTCGAGGCCCAGCTTCCCCCGGACTGGCCGGCGCAGAAGGTCTACGACAACCACGAGGTCCTCATGCTCCACGGCCAGAAGACCTGCTTCCCGCGCAACCCGGCCTGCGGCCGCTGTCCCGTCCTGGACCTCTGCCCCTTCGGCCGGGAGAGGACTCCCCCGGGCGGGACCCCGGGCGCCCGCTGAGCCGGCCGTTTTTCTCTGGGGAAACGGCCCGGGCCGTGGGATGATGCATCGGTGGGATCAAAGCCAGATCCGCACTGAGGAATCCCAACCCCCAGGACCCGGAGCGACGCCGTGGCCAGATCCAAGAAGAGCGCCGGCCCCAGGACGCCGGCGGGCAAGCCCCCGAAGAAGGCCGCCGCCGCGAAGGCGTCCGGCAAGCCACCGAAGAAGGCTGCCGCCGTGAAGGCGTCCGGCAAGCCGTCGGGCGCGGTCGAACTCCCGGCGTCCGCCCTGACCGGGGGGCCGGTGACGCTGGAGCAGGTGCGCGCGATGGTCAAGCGGCCCGCGCCCAGGGCGGGGCGGGCCCTGGCGGCCGCGATGGCCGCCGGGGTGGTCACCGACGAGAACGGGCCGTCGCCCGCGCCGATCGCCGATGAGCAGATAAAGGTCGACGAGGAGGTCGCGAAGGAGCATCAGCGTCGCATCGAAGAATATGCGACCATGATGACGATCATGAAGACCCGGGGGGTCGAGGGGCTCCAGGCGCTCGCCGCGCCGGCCGCCGCGCCCAAGGGCCCGAAGCGGGCCGCCCTTGCCGCAGCCGGGGCAGGGCAGCCCCTCCAGATCTTCGCCGAGGGCGATTCCTGGTTCGACTACCCCGTCCCGCTCTTCGGCGGCGGCGTGGTCCCCCGGCTCGCGAGACGCCTGGGGATCCCGATCCTGAACCTCGCCAAGGCCGGCGATGAAGTGCGGAACATGCTCGGCGTCGAGGAGCGGGCGATCATCCAGAAGCAGCTCCACGACGGCTCGCCGGCCGGGGGCCGCTGGGACGCCATGCTCTTCTCGGGCGGCGGCAACGACATCGTCGGCAACCCGATGGTGCTCTGGGTCAACGACTTCAACCAGACGGTCGCCCCCGAGACGCTCATCAACGCCCCGAGGTTCCAGACCGCGCTCGACCTCGTGCGGGCCGGCTACGAGGACCTCATCGGCCTGCGGGACAAGTTCAGCCCCGGGACGCACCTCTTCTTCCACGGCTATGACTTCGCCATCCCGGACGGGCGGGGCATCTGCAGGATGGGCCCCTGGCTCAAGCCCACGTTCGACACCCGCAACTTCCGAACCCGCCCTCCGGCCGAGCGGGTGGTCAAGGCGATGCTCACCCAGTTCGCCGCGATGCTCCGCACGCTGGCCAGTGCCAATCCCAAGGTGACCTACATCGAGACCCAGGGGACGCTGGCCCCCGTGACCGCGTCCTGGCACAACGAACTCCACCCCTCCGGCGTGGGCTTCGATTCCATCGCCGGCGTCTTCCACGCCAGCATCAGGTCCCTCTTCCCCGGGCGGGTCCTGTAATCTCGTCCGAGTCGCCCCGGGCTCACTCCGCGACGCCCGCCGCGTCTCGCTCGCGGGCGCGGTACGCGTCGCGGAGCGAGCGGCGGAGCAGCTTGTTGGAGGCGGTGCGGGGGAGGTCGGGGACGACGACCAGGTCGTTGATGTGGAACAGCGGGTTGAGGCGGGTCCGGATGGCCTTCTGGAGTTCCGGCAGCAGCTCGGCCCGGGGGCGCCCGGAGACGGCGAACAGCACCAGGCGGTCGGGGCCCCCTGATCGCGGCGGGATGCCGACCGCGGCCACCTCGCTCACCCCCTCCGACCCGGCGAGGGCCTGCTCGATCTCGGCCGAGCTGGTCTTGATGCCGCCGAGGTTCATGGTGTCGTCGGCCCGCCCGAACGAGCGATAACGCGAGCCCCCCAGCGCCATCATCAGGTCGCCGTGCCGCCGCAAGATCCGGCCGTCGCGGCAGGGGCAACCGTCATAATAGACCGCGTCGTTGTCGCGGTTCAGCAGCCGCGTGGTCATCCCGACCGCCGGGGGCACGAGGAAGACCTCGCCCACCGAACCGGGCGGGCAATCGTCCCCCGACGCGTCCAGGACGACGAAGTCCGTCCCCAACGTCGGCAGGGTGAACACCGAGGGTTCGTTGGGCGCGAGGAGGGTGCTGGCGATGTAGCCGCCGGCCAGCTCGCTGCCGCCGCAGTACTCGATCACCGGCCGGGTCTTGCCGGGCGGGCCGCCGAGGCCCATCAGGTACGCGTAGTCGTCGGGGTCGGAGGCCTCGCCGGTCGAGCTGAAGGTCCGGATCGCCGACCAGTCCAGCCCATCGGCCAGCCCCGACTGTCGCCAGCCGCGCACGATCGTCGGCACGACGCCCAGCACGGTCACGCCGGCCTCCGCGACGAACTCGCAGAACCCCCGCTCGATCGGGCCCCCTTCGTAGAGCGCGATCGTGGCGCGGTTGAGGAGACCCGAGAAGATCAGCCAGGGGCCCATCATCCAGCCCATGCTGGTCGGCCAGCAGAGCACGTCGCCGGGCCGCACGTCCTGGTGCCAGTGCGCATCGCCCGCCGCCTTGATCGGCGTCGCCTGCTCCCAGGGGATCGCCTTCGGCTCGCCCGTGGTGCCCGACGAGAACAGCACGTTGATCAGGTCCCCGGGCTCCCTCTCGACCGGCTCGAACCGATCGTCCTCGGACAGCACGTCCGCCCATTCGCGGTCGCCTGCGCGCAGCCCGGCCACGCCGCCCGTCGCGGTCGAGATCACCACCGCCGGCGCGGCGTCCGCCTGCTGCACCCGCTCCAGCAGGGGGATCGACTTGCCCCCCCGGACGACCCGGTCCTGCGTGAGCACCAGCCTCGCGCGGCCGAGCACGAGCCGGGACCGGATCTCCTCGGCCGGCAGGCTCTCGGGGACCGACACGGCGTAGGCCCCGAGCATCAGCACGCCGAGGTAGGCGGCCACGACCTCCACCGTCATCGGCGCCACGAACCCGACCCCGTCACCCGGCCCGACACCCGCCGCCCGGAACCCATTCGCCGCGCGTCGGGCCAGGGACGCCAGCTCCCCCACCGTCAGCGACTCCATCCGCCCGCCCGCCCGGCGGGTGACCACCGCCGTCTCCCCCGGCGGCCGGTCGAGGCCGCACGCGGCGATGTTGAGCCCGCCGCCCACGAACCAACGCGCATGCGCCGGACCCGCCGAATCGTCGAGGACCCGCCCGTAAGGGCGACTGAACCTGACATTCAGCGCCTCGGCCGTCGCCGCCCAGAACTCCTCCCTGTTGGCCACCGACCACGCATGGGCCTCGCCGGGCGTGTTTACCCCGATCCGTCGCATCAGGCGGCCGAGGTTCGTCTCATCCATCGCGGAGGCCTGCGGCCGCCAGAGGCTGCGAGACGGCAAGAGCGGCGCATCGGGCATTTCGGCGGCCTCACAAGGGTATCTCGCATCGATCCATCACGGACCCGCGAAGCGAATCCGGACCGATCGCCCCCCCCGAGCAAGAGCGTCCCCATCAGAGACGCCCAAACCGACAAAGGGCCGCCCCACATGGGACCGGATTCGCGACGAGGAGTCCATCCCCTTGTGCGACAACCGCAGAGCGGCCTTCACGCGGGCCGAGTGATCGGATAACCCTACCACGACATCCCGGTCGATCCGCGCGCGAGGCACCCCGATCTCCCAACCTCCCCCGGGGTCCCGAACATGCCGCAGTCAACGAAGGGACAGGCGTCGCATCGGCGGCAAACAGGGAGGATCCGTAGATTGGGACATCAGATCATAGCCCAATGCAATACATATCCCCGCGTTCCCGCCTTATCTCTTGGAGCCGCTCTCGTCCTCAAGAATTGCCCTCTCCGAGAGTTTCGGCACAGAAAACAAGTCCGGATCAACAGGCTTATTGATTTGCAAATTTGTGACAGAAAAGGCTCTTGTCCTAGCAGGCTCGAGTGCATTTACCCTTCGCTTTGAAACCCCCTCGACCGGGAACCAGCGTCCGTTGTGCGCACCGAATTTCGTCACCTCTACGGAAAGCGGATTGTCCCTCGCCCCGAAGCTCACCCGATGACACAACCAGTCATGCCTGGGGTCCAGGCTAGCTGTGATAGGGTTACCCCGGTACGTGGACTCCAATGTCCGATTCATAAACAACCTTCTTTCCATGGCGGGATCTTTCAGATAGTCTGGCAGCGGCTTCTCTCCAGGCATCAACAACATCATGACCAAACAAGGAGCCCCATGATAAGAATGAGGATTATCGCCTATCTTTTTGACGCGAACATGGTCTGATATTTTGTTTTCTTCATTTAGCTCATAAATGTAGAGCTTTCTGTTGTCTTGCAGTGTGTGCTCGTCGATCTGGCCGCCAGTCGATTTTTGTGCCCGGAATCGTGAATACCAAAATCCGGGTCCGTTATACGAAATCCTGTGCCTCACGATCGCCTTCGAAAAATCAGCGGTTCCATCTTGTTTCGCCATGGATTCCACGCATTCAAAGTCCAGGGTTTGCACGGACTTCCACGCGGCAGATATCTGTGCGTTTATGCTTATTAGGTCTTGGCTCTGAGCCCTGACGAATGCGTTGGGGCTCAACAGTAAGCAATATAGAACCAACGCGGTTCGTCTTAAAGCGGGCATGCGATTGCTCCTTGGTATCGATTTTGGCTCAAGGTGGATTCCGGGGTGATGGGGCGTTGGGTCGCCGGATGCGGTAGGATCGGCGGTCTCGGACGACCTTGACCTCCTTCGCGAACGGGCACGCGAGCCGGGCACCATGGTGAACATCCAGGACCTCTTCGACGACGCCAAGTGCTTCCAGACCGTCCGCGATCTGCGGTGGCCGGACGGCGTCGCCTGCCCCGCGTGCGGTTCGACCTCGGTCGTCCGGAACGGGCGCGACGACACCCAGCCCGACCGCCAGCGGTACGAGTGCAAGGCCTGCCGCAGGCGCTTCGACGACCTGACCGACACGGTCTTCGCCGGCCATCATCGGCCGCTGCGCACCTGGATCGCCTGCCTGTATTTCATGGGGCTGAACCTCTCGGGGCTGCAGATCGCCCGCGAACTCGGCATCGACAAGTCCGACGCCCGCGACATGATCGCGGCCCTCCGCCGGGGCATCGTCGACCGCAGCCCGCCGGAGCGCCTCTCGGGCGAGGTCGAATGCGACGAAGTCTATGTCGTGGCGGGACATAAGGGCCATCCCGAGGCCGTCGAAAAAAAGGCCGGCCCGGGCGGCGACGGCGCCTGAAAGGGGCCCCGGGCCGTGGGACGCTCGAGAAGGAGAAGCCGCCGATCTTCGGCATGCTCCAGCGCGGCGGCCGGGTCGTGATCCGGATGCTGGCGGACGTCAGGCAGGCGACGATCCGCCCCCTGATCGAGGCGACGATCGCCCCGGGTTCGCTCGTCCACACCGACGAGTACGACATCTACAGTCGGCTGGAGGAGTGGGGATATCGGCACAAGACGGTCTGCCACGGGAAGGGCGAGTACGCCCGCGACGAGGACGGCGACGGGTTCCACGAGGTCCACGTCAACACCATGGAAGGCTTCTGGTCGCTGTTGCGGAGCTGGCTCCGCCCCCACCGCGGAATCTCCCAGGAATCGCTGCCGCTGTACCTGGCGTTCTTCCAGTTCGTCCACAACGTCCGAGCCCGCGGGAGGGCCTTGCTCGGGGCACTCATCACTCAACTGGTGGCATCACCCCGGAATCCATCTTGAGCCTCGATTTTTTAGCTTCGCCCCACTGTTCCAGGATGTCAAGACAATTTATTGCGTACCTAATCCAAACTGTTCGATGATTCACCCTCGCATCTCCTTTTCGCGGAAAGCAGCCTTGCAGTTGAGTGCGGGCACCCCGGTAATCTCACGGGAAGAAGACACAAAAGGGACATTCTGAATATGACAATTATCGTACGCCAAGCCATCGAAGAAATTCGCTCGGCTTGCCCGACACTTGACGATCGAGGCCGCACGAGGGTCCGACAATTGTCGATAGTCGGAATGTCCCCCCCTTTTCTTTTCCGCGTTGCCCCTGGTGGCGTGACGTTGGATCCCTGCCCACGAGGTGAATCCGATGCGCACCCTCTCGGCGGCCATTCTGGCCGCGATCTGCTGGGCCCCTCCTTCGGGCGGGGCCGACGAAGCACCGGTATTTTGGGGCCGCACACCCGAAGGTTGGGGCCGGATCCTTCGCGATCCATCGAGGCCAAAAGTCGATCGGCTCCACGCCATCTGGGCGCTCGGGTGCCTCGGCCCTAACGCCGAGGCGATGGTCCCGGCCCTGATTGATGCTACCCGGCAAGGGCAACACGCTGACGACGCCGTCGAGGCCTTGGTCCGGATCGGGGCAGGGACGGAGATCACGATCCCGTCCTTGATCGAGAGATTCCGGAAGGAGGGCTGTCTTCGGCTCACCGGGGCAGGTGCGATCGGGTTCGATGACACGGTTAAGAACAGTCTTGTCAGGATCGGGGGCCCGGCCGTGCCGGCGTTGCTGGGCGTCCTGGAAGGGCAAGACCGGGACATGAGGGTCTGCGCGGCGGAGGCCCTCGGGGAGATCGGGCCAACTGCGTCGGCTGCGGTGCCGGCGCTAATCCGTTCGATCGAGCATCTCAAGGATGATCCCCAGGACGAGATCCTCGGCCACCATGCCGTCAGGGCCGTGGGCCGAATCGGTGCGCAGGCGGAGGCCGCGATCCCGATCCTGACGGCCTTGCTCGGCAAGGAAGGGGTCGATGACTTCGATGTCGTCATGGCCCTGGCTGGGATCGGTGCCCCTCCGACGAGGTGGCTTCTCGACAATTTCCTTCGGGAGGGCGATCCGTCAGTTGCGTCCCAACTGACCTGGCTCGGCCCAAAGGCCCGCGAGTCGGCCCCCCTGCTACGGGCTGCCTTGGCCGACAAGAGACTACAGGTCCGGTATTCCTCGGCGGTAGCCCTCGCGCACATCGACCCAGATTCCCCCGGAGTGATCCCGGTGCTGATCGAGGCACTTGACCACCTGGACGACGAGTCGCTCGATGTCGGGGGTGTCCCAGTGGCGTTGGCCCGATTCGGCCCCGGGGCCAGGGCGGCTTTACCGAAGCTAACAGCCCGCATTATGAAGGGGCCAGGGGACCCTGACCTGCTCAAGACATTGGTGCAGATCGACCCGGATGGCCGGGAGTGTGTGGCCTCGCTGGTGTCCGCCCTCGGCCACGACGACTACGAGGTTGCCGACGTCACTGCCCGCTGCCTTGGGTTGCTAGGTCCACGGGCTAAAGACGCCGTCCCGGCCCTGACGGTGGCGATGACACGGGATTTTCAGACGGTGTTCTATAACGGCCACGACCCGCAGGTGAGCGCCGCCAGGGCCCTCCGTCGAATCGGCCCGGGGGCGAAGCCAGCGATCCCCGCCCTGATTACGGCCCTGGGATATCGTCACGTCGTGCGCCGTGGCTTGGATGGCGAGGATGAGTCTCGTAACAGCACGGCCGCCGCAGCGGCTGCCGAACTCCTGGGATCGTTCGGGGCGGAGGCGAAGGCCGCTGTCCCGGCCTTGATTGAGGCCATTCGGATCCGCGAGAAGGACGACGTGAACTGGGAGGTCCGCCGATCCGCGATTCAGGCCCTTGGGCAGATCGGCCCCGAAGCCAAGGCGGCGATCCCCGCGCTTCGTAGCCTGGCGAAGGAGACCGGCGGCGATTCCCAATTTCTGCCCCAGGTGATCATCTCGCTTTATCGGTTGGCCCCGGATGGAAAGGAACTCGCCGAGAGTTGGATTGCGAAGCCTGTTAGGGGCCAAGTACGGTCGGAGCTTATCAGAGGCTTGGAGGATCGGGCCACCGTCCTCGGCGTCATGGGGCGGACGAGCTTCGAGACCGATTGGCTGGTCCGATACGAACTGGAACGGTTGGATTCGATGCTCGCGGTCGCCGATCCAAGGGACCCTGACACGATGGATTCCCTTGAGTGGTGGTTCGAGAAACTCGGCCAATTCCGGAAGGCGGGATCAGCGGCCATCCCACGACTGATCCGATATCGCAAGCATCCCAATCCATGGATCCGCATGTGGGCTGAGGAGGCACTGAATCTGATCGATGCCCCTATTCGAAGTTAGGGTGAGACGGCCAAGAAAACGGATCAGGAAAGGCGTCGCGTGGGCGGCGCAGTCATGGTCCTCTATCTGTTTGATGGGCGAGGAAATCACTTTCGATCTTAGCGGAAGCAAAGGGGGCAAAGCGGGGACATGCAATGCATGAGGGCTTGGGCCCGACGCCCCAGGCTACGCATTTTCCCCATTTGACCTCTGATGCGGTGCCTGTCCTCGCGTTGTTCGCGTTGTTCCCGCGTTGTTCCCGCGTTGTTCCCGCGTTGTTCTCGGATCGTGCCCGGCCCTAGGGCGCGCGGCGACTCATTGCAAGGGGCGACCGCGAGCGGGGTGACGTCCTCGCCCGGGGAGGGGCTGTAAAGTTGACCGAAGTCAACACAACAGTCTGCAAGCGTCTAAAATCCCACACAGTCAATCATCTCCAATTGTTTCACCAAATTGACATCCTGTAATGTCGCTCGCGATAGGGCGAAGCCGCGGCCTCGCGCCCAATGTCGGGCGGGACGGCTTAGATGGCGGGGCCGCCCATCTCCGGGATCCTGACTCCATGAACCGTTCCGCGATGAGGATGAGGGGGATGGGCGTCCTGGTCGCCGCCCTGGCGGCCGTGGGCGGGCTCGCGGGGCGAGCCGAGGCGTCGCTGGTCCTCCAGAACAGCTTCCAGGGCCGCGTCGGCCTGACGACCGACGGGCTCGGCACCTCATCGGGCTCGGGCAGCTTCCAGACCGAGGTCGCCGCAGGTTCGCAGGTCCAGGGCGCCTACATCTATGCCCAGAGGCTCTCGCTGGCGACCTGGGCGACGTCCCCCACGATCACCTTCGCGGGGGTGGCCCTTTCCAACGCGGTCCTGCTCGACGGCGGCAACACGGCCGTCTTCGATGTGACGTCCATCGTCCAGGCCCAGCTCAATCCGGCGCAGGCGACCCAGACCTGGAGCATGGTCGAGAACACCGACCTCCAAGGGTCGGGCCTGGCGATCGTCTACTCGAACGCCTCGCTCGCCGAAGGCGGGGTCGTCCTTTATGCCGGAGGCATCGTTGATCTCAATGCGAACGTCAATTTCAACCAAAACCTGGCCCTCCCCAGCCCCATCGGTCCGACGGGCGCGGTGAAATTGGCGGTCGGGATCGATTTCAGCTTCCAGAGCCCCGCCAGTCCCGACCAGCGTTCGACGTTCAACATCAACGGCACTCGCCTGACCAGCAACGCGGGCGGGAATGACGACGGGCAGGCAGCAAACAATGCCCTGGTCACGTTCGGGGGGACCGGCGATAGCCTGGCGAACCCGGCCAACCCGCTGTCGACGTCCGACCCGGACGACGAGCTCTACGACCTCCGGCCGTTCGTGAGTGTCGGGGACACCTCGATCAACTTCTCGGGATCCGTGGCCAGCCAGGATCGGCTGTTCTTCGCCGGCGTCCAGTATGAGACGATCCAGCCCAGCGCCGTCCCCGAGCCTTCCACCCTGGCCCTCACGCTCGCCGCCGCCCTCACGGTCGGCCTCGCCCGCCTTCGCGGCCGTCAACCCCTCGCCCGTGACTGACGGGGAGTCCCGCAACTCTCCGAACAACGTCGCGACCACGACGCCTTGACAGGCGACGTCGGGACGGATGTCCTCCCCGGGAGAATTCGGAGTGCGTCCGTTTGCCGACGCCCTCGGCCGGCGGGAACTCGCTCCCGAGATGACGCGTCGGGACGAAGCGAGTCGCTTCGTCCCGGCTCGAATCGAGTTTGCGAATGCTCCGGATTTCCGTCGAATGCGGCCGGCAGGATTTGCGTCCAATAGAATGAAGATCCGGAAGATACGGACTTCATCGGCTCTTTGAAAATGCGGGTGGCTTGGGGTTCTTACGGAATTTCAACCGTTAAGAGATTGGGGCGGCTGGGTTTGGGGCGAATTGGGTTCGTTTCGGAAGTGGAGTTTTGCGGGGAGTCCGGGGGAATTGGGTTCGTTCCTGTGATTTGGGGCTGGGAGGTTGGCGTGGGAAAGCGCCAGGACGGCCGCACTCCGGAGGGGGTTCGAGGGATTGGGTTTGTTCCGTCGATTTCGATGACGGGCGCCAGGGGGTTGGACATCCCTTTTATCAACGGGGCGGGTCGCCTGGAGTGAACAGTGGCGGGTCGCGGGTTGTCCGCTTGAGAAACTCGGGCAGATTCGCGGGTTTCTGCCGCACAACCGGGGCGATCGGGCATAAGATGGTGTTGGCAGTGGCCGCGCCGGGTCTGTGCGGGGGTGCCCGGCCTATGGCCGTTGCGGGAGACGAGGGTGTCGCCCGATCTACTAAGAAGACGAGGGGCTCGTTGCGATGAGCGATCCCGTCCAGGATGCCATCCTGGATCCGAGCCGGCTGCGGGCGCTCCGGGAGACCGGGCTGCTCGACACCGCGCCGGAACTCAATTTCGATCGCCTCACCAGGCTCGCCGGCCGGCTCGTCGGCACGCCCGTGGCCCTGGTCTCGCTCGTCGACGCAAACCGTCAATTTTTCAAGAGTTGTGTCGGCCTGCCCGACCCCTGGGCGTCGTGCCGGCAGACGCCGCTGTCGCACTCGTTCTGCAAGCACGTCGTCGCCAGCCGGGCCCCCTTGCAGGTGGACGATGCCCGGGAGGCCCCCCTGGTCGCGCACAACGGGGCGGTGGCCGACCTGGGGGTGATCGCCTACCTCGGTGTGCCCCTGATCCTGTCCGACGGCCAGTGCCTGGGGGCGTTCTGCGTCATCGACGGCACCCCCCGGGCGTGGTCGGCCGAGGACCTGGAGAACCTGATCGACCTCGCGGCCTCGGTCATCACCGAGATCGAGCTGAGGCAGGACATCTGCCGCCGCAACGCCGCCGAGCAGCGTCTGCGGCTGCTCTCGAGCGCGGTCGAGGAAGCCAACGACGCCTTCCTGATCTCCGAAGGCACCCCGATCCTCCACCCGGGCCCCCGGGTCGTCTACGTCAACAAGGCGTTCACCAGGAACACCGGATATAGCTTCGAGGAGATCGTCGGCAAGACCCCTCGCGTCCTCCAGGGGCCCAGGACCGACCCGGTGACGGTCGCAAGGATCCGCGAGAAGCTCGTCTCGTGGGAGCCGGTCCGCGCGGAGCTGATCAACTACCGCAAGGACGGCTCGGAGTTCTGGGTCGAGCTCAACATCCGGCCCGTGGCCGACGCGCAAGGCCGTTACACCCACTGGGTTTCCGTCCAGCGTGATATCACCGAACGCAAGCACGCGGAGGAGCAACTCCGGCAGTCCGCGGCCGAGAACCGCAAGCTCGCGATGGTCGCCAGCCGGACCACCAACGCGGTGATGATCACCGACGCCCGGGGCCGGATCGAGTGGGTCAACCCGGGCTTCACCCTCCTCACCGAATACAGCGCCGAGGAGGCGCTCGGGCAGTCGCCGCTGGACCTGCTCGCCGGCCCCGACACCGACGCCGCCACCCTGGCGCACCTCCGCGAGCGGCTGGCCGACGGGCTCGACGCCGAGGTGGAGATCCTGCTCCATGCCCGGTCCGGCAAGCCCTTCTGGGTCACCCGGTCGATCCAGCCGGTGCACGACGACCGCGGCCTGCTCGCCAACTTCGTCTCGGTGGATACGAATATCACCGCGAGGAAGGAGCTGGAGGGCCACCTCGTCGCGGCCAAGCGCGCGGCGGAGGAGGCCAACCACGCCAAGAGCCTCTTCCTGGCCAACATGAGCCACGAGATCCGGACGCCGCTCAACGGCATCATCGGGATGACCCTGCTGACCCTGGAGACCCCGCTCAACGCGCAGCAGCGGGAGTTCCTGAACACGGTGCGGACCTCGGCCGACGCCCTCACGGCGGTGATCGGCGACATCCTCGACTTCTCCAAGATCGAGGCCGGCAAGCTCGACCTGGTGCGGGTCCCGTTCGAGCTGCGGAACCTCGTCGAGGAGGTCCAGCGCACCTTCGCGCTGCGGGCCCACACCAAGGGGCTGGAGCTCGTCCACCGCATCGCCGCGGGCGTGCCCGAGCACGTGATCGGCGACCCGCATCGGCTGCGACAGGTGCTCATCAACCTCGTGGGCAACGCGGTGAAGTTCACCGACCGCGGCGAGATCGTGGTCGAGGTCGAGTCGCGCGAGGCGCCCGGCCCCAACGGCGGCGGCGGGCCGGAGTTCGAGCTGCTCGTCTCGGTGAAGGACACCGGCGTGGGCGTGACGCCGGAGAAGCGGTCGCGGATCTTCGACCCGTTCGTCCAGGCCGACGGCGACATCACCCGACGCCACGGCGGCTCGGGCCTGGGCCTGGCCATCTCGAACCGGCTCGCCGAGATGATGGGGGGCTCGATCGACGTCGGGCCCAACGCCGACGACGGCCGGGGCACCATCTTCCGCTTCCACGTCCGGCTCGTCGCCAGGAGGGGCGCGAAGGTCGACCTCTGGCTCCGGCCGATCGCCGAGCTGGAGGGGCGGCCCGTCCTGATCGTCGACGACAACGCGTCGCTGAGGCGCAGCCTGTCGGAGTGGATTGGCCAGTGGGGCGGGCGGCCGATCGAGGCGGCTTCGGCGGCGGAGGCGCTCGCGTTCCTGCGGGCCAGCCGCAGCCGGCCCGTCGCCGCGCTCGTCGACGGCCGCCTGCCCGACGTCGACGGCGTCTCCCTCTCGGGCAAGCTCCCCGACGACGCCCTCGGCATCGAGTTGCCCCGGATCGTGCTGACGACCAGCGACGAGACGCGGGATTCCGCCACCTCGCGCGAGCTGGGGATCGCCGGCTACCTCACCAAGCCCGTGCGGCAGGTCGAGCTGTTCGAGTCGCTGGTTCGCCTCCTGCGGCCGGGTTCCGACGCCGCCGGATCGGGCCTCGCGCCCGGGGAGGCCGGATTCATCCTCGTGCCCGACGACGAGGCCGAGGACAGCACCGACACCATCGACGCCATCCCCCAGGTCGAGCCCGCCGGGCCCGAGCCGACGAGGCTGAGGATCCTCCTCGCCGAGGACCACGAGGTGAATCAGCGCGTGGCGGCGCACATGCTCCGGCGTCAGGGGCACGAGGTCACGATCGTGAGCAACGGCCGCGAGGCCGTCGAGGCCATCGCCCGACATGCCCACGACCTCGGGCTGATCGACGTCCAGATGCCCGAGATGAGCGGGTTCGAGGTCGTGAAGCACGTCCGCGAGGCCGACGCCGCCGGCGGCGTCGGCCGCCACTTCCCCATGCTCGCGCTCACCGCCCACGCCATGAAGGGCGACCGCGAGCGCTGCCTGGAGGCCGGATTCGACGGCTACATCGCCAAGCCCATCCGCCCCGACGAGCTCAAGGCCGCCATCCTGGACCTCCGCCTGTAGGGCCCGCTATTGCGGACCACGTGTTTTTGTGTTCATCTTTTGATCCGCAAGGGCGGCCCCGACTTTGGCCCGGAACCGCTCCAAGATCTCCGCCGAGGCGGGGTCCTTCGCCAGGTCATGCGCGTCCTCGGGGTCGTTGGCCAGGTCATACAGCTCCTCGACGCCGTCGCCGTTGCGGATGTAGACCTTGCCCTCGTCGATCAGCGACTGCATCGCCCCGCGCGACACGGGGGCGATCGCCGACCGTTGCTTCGCCTCGTCGAGCATCAATTCGGAGAGAACGAATCCGTTGCTGGGATCCTCCACGTCCGCCCTCGCCGGCACGCCGGTCCAGTGGCGGGCCAGGGTGAGCCCCGGGAAGGGGGAACCCTGGCGCCGGCCGATGAGGTCGACGATCGTCGCGGGAAGGTCGCGGAGGCTGGCCGGATTCGCGACCATGCCCGCCGCCGGGATCTTGCCCGGCCACGAGACGATCAGGGGGACATGCGTCTCCGTGCGATAGAGACCCTGGCCGTGGCAGTAGAGGCTGTGCTCGCCGTGGTTCTCGCCGTGGTCCGAGGTGACGATGAGCAGGGTGTTCTCGAGCAGACCTTCGGCCCGGAGGTCGTCGAGGAGCCGGCCGACCGCGTCGTCGAGGTAGCAGAGGCAATCCTCATAGCAGGTCCTGCCCAGCTCGCGATCCTCGGGCGGATGCGGATGGTTGCCGAGCTTCTGCCAGGCGATCATCAGCTTCCGCTTCTCGGGGCTGAGCTCGACCGTGGCGAACCGGCTCTGGTGGTCGTCGGGCACCAGATACGGCACGTGGGCGTCGAAGTAGTTCAGGAACGCGAAGAACGGCCGGTCCTTGTGCTTCCTGATCCACGACATCGCGTCGCGGCTGATCATGTCGGCATGCTTGGCGGTGTCGTCGGGGTTGTGGCCGCCAAGCACCATCATCAGTCGCCGGCCGAGCTCGCAGTTGCGAACGACCTCGACGGGATTTATGTCGAGATCTTCATAGAAATCCTCGTAATGCGCGAACCCTCGGGCCAGCCCATAACCGGACGAGCAATAATACGTGTTGGCGACGAACCCGCCGGTGGCGTAGCCGTTCCGGCCGAGGTACTCGGCCAGTGTCGGGAACTCGGTCCCCAGCGGCAATTCGGCCCGCTTGAACAGCTCGTGCGGCCAGCGTCCCGTGAACATACTGGAATGCGACGGCAATGTCCAGGGGGCGGTCGAGCGGGCGTGTTCGAACCACACGCCGTTCTTCGCCAGGGCGTCGAGGTTCGGCGTGGTGGGCCGCGAATTCCCGTGCAGGCTGAGGCTGCGGGCCCGTACGGTGTCGAGCACCAGGAGCAGCACGTTCGGCGAGCCCTTCGCCGCCGGCGGCACGGCCAGGGCCTTCTTCTCCTCCAGGGCCAACTGCGAGACCCGCACGCCGAAGAGCCCGACCCACAGCACGACGAACACCGGCAGCGTCCATCGGATCAGGGGCCGGGTCCACTGCGGCTTCCGGCCCACGAGGGCGCCGAGCTTCGACGCGAGGCCCGCGGCCAGCATCGCCGCCGCCGCCGCGTGCAGGCCCCTGATCGTGAGCAGCCCCGCGAAGATCGCCAGCGACCAGATGGTCGCCGATTCCAGACGCGGCATCGCCCGTTTGCGCACGCGACTGGCGATCTCAAGCCCAAGGCCGACCGCGCCGAAGAGCATCACATCTCCCATCGGCGTCATCCAGGGATAGTGGCTGTTGAGCCGCATCCCCGCGACGGTGGACGTGTGATTCATCGCGATCTTGGCGAAGATGATCCCCAGCTCGACATACCCGACGAGGAACCCCATCCACACCCCCGCCGCCAGCGGCGACACGGGCGCGACGGCCGCCGGCGTGTCGGCCACGTACGTCTGCGACGGTCGCTTCCGCGGTCGGCGAGTCAGTTGCATGGCGCCCCCGTAGGATCCGCTCTCGCGGACCATCTTCCACCGAAAACACGTTACGAATCGAAAAACATGCGGGCCAATCCCTAACCCCGGGAGATTGGTCCGCAATGGCGTACCCTGCTCAGGCGAGGTAGCCCAGGCCGCTGAGGCGGTCGCGGACGATGGACTCGTCGTCGGCCGAGTAGCCGGAGGCGACCAGTTCCAGGCCCGAGACGAGCGAACGCCCCTGCATGCTCGGCGGCACGTCGTGCCCCGCGAGTTCCAGGAGAGTCGGCGCGATGTCGAGCAGGCGGGCGCCCTCGATCTCGCCGCGGAGCGGGTTGTTCGGGCTCGCCAGCAGGAACGAGCCGAACTGCGCGTGATTGCAGTCGTCCGGGCCCGTGTCATTCTCCTGCACGTGCAAACGTCCGTAGCCGACGCCGCCGATCGACCGCCAGGCCAGGGCGCCGAAGTGGACGATCAGGTCCGGGGCGACGTTGCGCACTTCCTTGTAGATCTCTTCCGGCTTGAACACGAGCGTGCCAAGCGGCTTGCCGTGCTCGTCGGTGGTGGCCTCCAGCATGGCCTTCACCTCGTCGCGGAACCGCTCGTAATCGGCCTTCGGGATCGTCCCGTTGGCCTCGCGGCCCTCGACGTTGAAGAAGACGCGGGCGTAGTAGCCGCCCTCGCTCCACACCTTGGTCTTCGACCAGTCGACGTCGAGCTTGCTGAACGGCGTGACCTTGTCGGGGTACTGGTTGAGCGACAGCAGGCCCTCGCGGACCAGCCACTCGTTCACGCAGAAGCCGCCGTCGAGCCGCCGCGCGCCGTGGTCGGAGACCACGAGCACGACCGTCTCGTCGTCGATGAGCTCGAGCATCTGCCCGATCTCGTCGTCGAGGTGCCGGTAGTAGTCGCGGATCGCATGCTGATAGGGTGAATTGGGCACATGCTGGACATGCAAGGGGTCGTGGTGCGACCAGAACCCGTGGTGCATGCGGTCGAGCCCGATCTCGACGAAGTGGAAGTACGACCACTCCGTGTTCGCCATCAGGTGCCGCACCACCTTGAACTGCTTGCGGCTCATCGTGAGGATTTCCTCATGGAGCCATGCCTTGTTGTCGGTGCGGAAGCCCTTGACGTCGACCGGATACTCCCCGACCAGTCTGGCGATGTCCGCCTTCACGTTCATCGGGTGCGTATAATCATTCTTGACCGTGTCGGGGGTGAGGAAGCACCCCACCGACACGCCGTGGATCTTGCGGGTGGGGAACCCCGGCGGCACGCCGACGAGGACCGAGCGGCCCCCCTCGCGGGCGACCTGGTCCCAGATGGCGAACTCGTGGATCGACCGCGAATCGACGATCTTGAGCCCGTCGTACGAGTGATCGGAGCGGTTGCGGAAGCCGTAGATCCCGAGCGAGCCGGGGTCGCGGCTGGTGGACATGCACATCCACGCCGGCACGGTGATCGGCGGGTTGACGCTCTCCAGCCGGCCGTGGCAGCCGGCATCCATGAGCGCGCGGATGTTCGTGAGCTTCTCGTCGGTGAAGAGCAGCTCGGGCGCCGCGCAGTCGAGTCCGATGACGAGGATCTTCATGAGAGCAGCGTCCTCCCTTCCATGGTCGGGCTCGCGTCCACGCCGAGCGCGTCGAGGATCGTCGGGGCCAGGTCCACGAGACCGGCTCCCTCCCCCTTGAACGGCCGGTTCATGAACAGCACGCCCGGGACGAGTGCGGGATCGATGATGTGATCGCCGCTCCACTTCTTGACGTTATCCAGCAGGACATCGCGGCCCACCCCGCCCATCGAGCAGAGCCAGTCGGCCCGGTAGCCCTTCTCGAGCAGGGCGATCAGGTCGGGGGCCTCGGAGACATATGGCCCCGAGTAGGCCTCCTCGCGGGTGACGACCTTGCGCACGGCCGTGACGCCGTGGGCCTCGTCCCTCAGGCCGCCGAGGGCCCCGGCGATCTGCGACTTGAGCCCCTCGGCCTCGTCGAGCGAGACGATCCCTTCTCGCTCGCGGCCTTTCCTGTTCAGATAAATCCCGCCCAGGCCGACCGCGTACGCCTTCGTGCGTCCCCAGTCGATCGAGCGGAGCAGGTCGCCCGCATCATGCCCGGGCTCGATGCCGGGCTTGAGCGCGAGCAAGCCATTCTGATGCAACCAGGCGTTCAGATCGACCCCGCGCCGGAACGTGCCGAAGCCGTGGTCGCTCAGCGCGATCACCAGCGTCTCGTCGTCGGCGAACTCGAGCGCATGGCCGACGATGGCGTCGCAGCGGCGGTACTGGTCCTCGATCACCGCCGCGTGCTTCGGGTCGAACGGCCGGCCGAGCAGGGCGGGGTGGTCGGGCTCGCGGAACCGCCAGAACATGTGCTGGACGCGGTCGGGCGTGTCGAAGAGGCAGTAGAAGAGGCCCGACTGGAAGCGTTCCAGCTCGTAGACCATCATCGCCTCGCGCTCGCGCCAGGCGTGGTCGCACTGGGCCAGGAACGCATCCTCATCGAAGCGATCGTTGTTCAGGCCGCCGTGATCCTCGACCATGCCTGTGGTCGCGAACGGCCCGATCGCCCCGGCCAGCTCCTCGGCGAATTCGGGCGGTGCGCTGATGGGGAACGGCGACGAGGCCGGGTCGAAATTCACCGGAGAGGCGTAGAGTTCGAACTCGGGCGAGGTGCTCACGAGGTAGAACCGCACGATCCCCCGCATCGACTGGAACGCGCCCGTCTTGAACTTCACCGGCAACCAGTCGCTCCACACCCCGGGCCTGATGGCGAGCGGGCCCGAACCCTCGATCGCGATCGTGGCCGACTCGCCGCCGACCCGCACCTCCAGGGGCAACTTGAGGTCGGAGCCATCCTTGGGGTTGCGGGGACCGATCAGGTGCGACTTGTATGAGGAAGAATTCGCTGACCGATCCAACGTCACCAGGAGTTCGCTCTCCTGGGGCGAGGCGTCGGCGCGGGTGGTGTAGAACGTGGGCGTGCCGAACCCGCCGCGGACGTCGGGGACGCCCATGCCCGAGAGCATCCGGCCCCGGCCCATCTCCGGAGGGTACGTGCAAGGGCAGCGCAAGATGGTCGATTCCAGCGACTTCGCCGCCAGGAGGTCCCACACGGGGACCCCTCGCCGCAGGTTCACCGCCCTCGGCGGCACGAACGCATTCTTGCGCTCGTACCGATTGAGAGCGATATCGAGCTGGTAGTTGGCCGGATTTCTCCGGAGGAAGTCGAAGATCCCGTGGCCGCCGGGATTCACGCCGGTGGCGAACGTGGACCAGGCGACCGGGGTCTGGGCGGGCGTGGTGGTGCGCACGCGGCCGAACCCGCCGCGCTCGGCGAGAGCGGCCAGGTTCGGCAGCCGCCCCGCCTTCAGGAGTGGCTCGACCAGGCTGGGCTCCAGCCCGTCCAGGCCAATCACGATCACTCGGTTCACGAACCCTTACCTCGTCCGTACGGATTGTGGATGGTTCATGGGGAAGGGCGACGACCGTCGAGGGATTCGATCATCGCCCCTCAACCATCAGCCGTGGCTCATTCCTGCTCCGCGTTCGCCGGCGTCTCGGCGACGTGGCCGAAGTGCGGCTTGGGCGCAGCCTGGCGGCTCGACCTGGCGATGACGGGGCGGGCATCCTTCTTCATGCCCGGCAACACCTTGCACAGCCACGCCACGGCGACCCGCTTCATCTGCCGCCAGAACATCAGGACGAAGCCGACGGCTCCGGCGAGGAACGACGCGAGCGGCAGGGTCGTCTCGGGTCCGAGATAGGAAAAGAGCATGTTTTCGAGGCCCTCGAATACGGAATCCATTCCTTCGAGTCTCGCCCGCGACCTTCGCCGCGCGGCACGACGCTCCTCAACACGCCTCGATCCATGAGGCGCCGGCGGACGCGGGGAGGCCATCATCCCCGCGCCGGACTTGAGGAATTCCTCGGGATGTTAAATCTTCGGCCAGTCCTGTCAAGCCGAGCTTCCGCGATCGAGTTTATCTGCCCAGATCAGCCAAATTCACGGCGGGGAATTGAACCGTCAGGACGCCGATGAGCCTGATCCTGAAACCGGAGTCAGGAGCGAAGGCGCTGGGCGGCGGTTCAATGGAAGATCTGGTCACGCGAGCAGTTCTTTCACGATCCGCGCCGGCTGCCCGTCCACCAGCGAGCCGTTGCCATTGGGCCGGGTGAAGGCGAGGGCCTGGTGATCGAGGCCGAAGAGGGAGAGCAGGGTGGCGTGGTAATCGCTGTGATTGACGACGTCCTCGACGGCCTTGTGGCCGAGTTCGTCGGTCCGGCCGTGGACGTGGCCCCCCTTGAAGCCGCCGCCGGCGAACCACATCGAGAACCCGTGGGTGTTGTGGTCGCGGCCCACGTTGGCCTCGTTCTGGATCACCGGCAAGCGGCCCATCTCGCCGCCCCAGGCGACCACCGTGCTGTCCAGGAGGCCGCGACGCTTGAGGTCGGCGACGAGCGCGGCCGATGGACGATCCACTCGCTTGCACATCTTCGGCAGGGCCGTGATGATGCCGCCGTGGTGGTCCCAGTCCTGGTTTCCGGTGCAGATCTGAACAAATCTCACGCCCCGCTCGATGAGGCGCCGGGCGATCAGGCAACGCGTCCCGAACTCGCGGCTCTCGGGGTCGGTGATGCCATAGAGCTGCAGGGTGGACTCGCTCTCCTTCGCGATGTCCAGGGCCTCGCGCGCGGCGGTTTGCATCCGCGCGGCGAGTTCGTAGGAGGCGATGCGGGCCGAGAGGTCGGATTCGCCCGCCCGCGCGGACATGTGTTCGCGGTTGAGTTCCTGCAAGAATCCGAGGTACCGCTCCTGGACCTTCCCGCGCAGGCTGGGCGGGGGATCGAGGTTCGGGATCCTCGGCTCTCGCGGGCGGATGACGGTGCCTTGATACAACGCCGGCAGCCAGCCGGCCGACCAGTTGTCGACGCCCAGCACGGGCACGCCGCCGGGATCGGAGAGGACGCAGTAGGCGGGGAGTTCGTCGGACTCGGAGCCGAGGGCGTAGGTCAGCCACGAACCGAGCACGGGTCGGCCCGGGGTGATGCGGCCGGTGCCCAGGGCCGAGATCGACTGGCCATGGTTGTTCACGCCGGTCTTCATCGATCGGACGAGCGTGATGTCGTCGGCGACCGACTTCAGCCCGGGGACGAGTTCCGAAAGCTCGATGCCGGACCGGCCGGCCTTCTCGAACTTCCAGGGCGAGCCGTAGAGCTTGGACGACGCCTGCCCGGCGTTGTCGTACTGGATGTCGCCCGTGAACGTCTTCATGTGCCGGCGCGTGAGTTCCGGCTTGGGGTCGAAGAGGTCGACGTGGCTCGGCCCGCCCTGCATGAAGAGCTGGATCATCGCCCGGGCGCGCGGGGGCTGCGGCGGGGCCTTGGGCTTGAGGTCGTAGACCGGTCGTTCGAGCGTCGGCTTGCGGGGGTCGGCGGCCTGGGCGTGGCCGTCGCGCTGGAGCATCCAGGCGAGGGCGAGCGTGCCGAGGTTCATCCCCTGCGCCGCCAGGAAGTGCCGACGATTCGAGATCGATCGCGAGTCGAATTGCATGTCCATGCGAAACCCCGTCTCGTCAATCGATGTAGAGGAAACCATTCGAACCCACGAGCGCCAGGCCGAGCGTGGCCAGCGCCAGGCGGTCGGCGTCGGGCTTCGCGGGCGGTTGCGGCTTCGCGGCGGCCTTGGGCTTGCCGCGTCGGGCGGGCGGAGGGGCGGGGGCGGCCGGCGGGTTCGCCTCGTAATCGGCCGTCTGCTCGGCCAGGAACCGCAGGGCCGACGAGACCTGCTCCGGCCCCGGCTCGACGCCCAGCGCGAGCGTCCAGGCCCGGCGGATTCGCGCGGTCGGATCGGCCCCGGCCTCCTTGATGAGCCGGTCGGCGAAGTCGAGGCTCCGCAGATTCATGAACTCGCTGTTCATCAGCGTGAGCGACTGGGGCGCGACCGTCGAGCTGCCCCGGCGGTCGCAGTTCGGCGTCAGGGTCGGCACGTCGAACGGCTCGGTGAAGCTCAGCGGCAGCGATCGCCGCATCTGCACATAAACCGTCCTGCGGAACTCCTCCGCCCCGATCGAGCCCGGCGGGCCGGTCTGGCGGCCGGCGGAGTCGCGGGTGTCGATGCCGATCAGGACCTGGCCCGACTCGTCGAGCGCCACCGGCAAGGGCGGCCCGAACATCGTCGTGTTGAGCTTCCCGCTGACCGCGAGGACCGCGTCCCGGATCGTCTCGGCATCGAGCCGGCGCACCGACATCCGGGCCAGCAGGCGATTCTCGGGATCGACCCGCTCGGCCTCCGGGTCGCGACGCGATGACTGGCGATAGGCGGCCGAGGTGACCATCAGCCTGTGAACACGCTTGAGGGTCCAGCCGTTGCGCGAGACGTCATCGGCCAGCCAGTCGAGCAGCTCGGGATGAGTGGGAAGCTCGCCGAGGCGGCCGAAATCGGCGGGGGTGCCGACGATGCCCCGGCCGAAGTGATTGAGCCAGAGCCGGTTGATTAGCACGCGCGTGACGAGCGGATGCTTGCCGCTGGTGAGGTGCTTCGCATAAGCGAGACGTCGGCCGGACGTGGGCAATTTCGGATCATCCGACGGGATGCGGTCCTCGCCGGTCGTCCCCCTCAGGATGCTCAGCTCGCCGGGCTCGATGACCTGGCGGGGCTGCTTCGGGTCGCCCCGGTAGGCGAGCTTCGTGACGGCCGGCTTCGCCCCGGCGGGCTCGGTCAGGGCGTGAATGTAGTCGTCCTTGGGGCGTTCCTTGCGGACCTCGGCGGCCTTCGCGTCGAATTGACTGGTGATCTTCCCGTGGGCGGCGCCGTCGTAGAGGCTGACGTTGCCGGTGGTCACGAGGATGCGCGGATAGGTCTTGAAGAGTGCTTTCTGTTCATCCGTGCGCTTGCCGGCGGGGACGTCGCGCGCGGCCTTCAGCTTGGCACGGAGGTTCTCGGGTGTCTGGGCGAGTTCTTTCTCCAGCACCTGTGCGACGAGTTCCTCCATCTTCTTGCGACGCTCAGCCTCGACGGCCTTGATCTTCTTGTCGACCTCCGCCGCCTTCTTGCGATCGTCCGGTGTCCATGTGGAGATTTGACGCTGGGCGGACGTCTTCCAGCTTGAGGGGTCCAATGCCGGTTCGAGGACGGCCCGCAACCGGAAATAATCCTCTTGCGCGATCGGATCATACCGGTGAGCATGGCACTGGGCACAACCCACCGTCAGCCCGAGAAGCGACGACGACACGATCTTGATCGTCTCCGCCACCACGTCGTTGCGGGCCTGCACGATGTCGGCCCCGGCGTCGGCCGAGAGGTCGGGGGCGTTGCGCAGGAAGCCGGTGGCGGCGAGGGTCTCGCGGTCTGCGGGCGAGAGATTGTCGAGCGGCGAGGTGATCAGTTCGTCGCCCGCGAGCTGCTCGCGGAGCATGGCGTCCCAGGGTCGATCGGCGTTGAGCGAACGGATGAGGTAGTCGCGATATTTGTAGGCATAGGGGCGGACGACGTCGCTGCTGGGGTTGCCGTCGCTGTCGGCGTAGCCGGCCACGTCCATCCAGTGCCGTGCCCAGCGCTCGCCGTAGCGGGGGGAGGCGAGCAGGCGATCGACCAGTTTCTCATATGCATCCCTGGACTCGTCCGCGACGAACGACGAGACCTCGTCGGGCGTCGGCGGCAGGCCGGTCAGGTCGAAGCTCAGGCGGCGGATCAGGGTACGGCGGTCGGCCTCGGGCGAGAAGGCCAGGCCCTTCGCTTCGAGCTTTTCGAGCAGGAAGGCGTCGATCGGGTTCCGCACCTGTCCGGCGTGCTTGACCCTGGGCGGATCGGGCCGCCTGATCGGCCGGAAGGCCCACCACGCGCGTTCCTCGTCGGTAAACACCGGGCCCGGCGGCAGGGTCGACGGCTCGGGCCGGGCCACGCGGGCTCCCGAGTCGATCCACTCGGAGATCGCGGCCTTCTCGGCCGGCGAGAGCTTCTTCGGACCCGGCGGCATCTGGTCCGCCTCGATCCTCTCCCAGATCAAGGACCCGTCATGCGACCCCGGCTCCACCGCCGCGCCCGAGACCCCGCCCTTGACCATCGCCTTGACCAGACGGAGGTCGAGCCCGGCCTTCGGCTTGTCCTCCTCGCCGTGGCAGTGGAAGCAGTGCGTCTTGAGGATCGGCCGCACGCGGGCCTCGAACGTCAGTGCTTTCGGCTCTGCGGCGTTCGCATGGGAACAGATGAACAGAACCATCGTCGCGGCGAGTGTGGCGATCCGATGCGGCATCGCGGGGCTCCGATGGGTTGGGGTTGCTGGCTGGCAGGCGGAGGGCAGGGGGTCCGACGGGCGAGGCTTCGTGACGCTGGACGAGGCGGAAAATGCAGGGGGAGGGCTGGAGGCGCTGAGCAAGGGCCGGAAGCGCTGGGCGAGGGTCTCCAGACCCCGCCCCTGTCTGGATCGAAGGGGACCACCGAACCGGGTCTCCAGACCCGTCGACAATACCCCTCAGGAACGGGTCTGGAGACCCGGTTTTGCGGTACAGCGCGGCATCGGTAAGGGTGGGGTGCGGAGACCCTCGCCCAGCGCTACCGGCGCCCGCAGGTTCTTTCGCTGGGGTTTCGCCATTGTTTAACATATCGACCATATGGCCGGTCGGCAATCAGGAACTTCCGGGCCCTTGCCCGGGGGGCGGGCGGGGTCTATCGTGAGGTTCCTCCCGTTGCGCCGCCGGAACGTCCCGCCTCACGATCCCGAGACAGAAGGGTCCCACCGTGGTCCGCACACTCGCCCGACTGCTGACGCTCGCCGTCGTGTTCACGGCCTTGCCGCAAATTCATGCTGAGGACGACAAGCCCCTGCGCGTGGGGATCATCGGCCTGGATACCTCGCACGTCACGGCGTTCACCAAGGTTTTGAACGACCCCAAGGCCAAGCCGCCGCTCGCGGGGCTCAAGGTCGTCGCGGCGTTCCCCGGCGGCAGCCCGGATGTCGAGTCGAGCCGGACCCGGGTCGAGGGGTTCACCAAGACCTTGCGCGACACGTACAAGGTCGAGATCGTCGACTCGATCGACGCCCTGCTCGACAAGGTCGATGTCGTGCTGCTGGAGAGCGTCGACGGCCGTCCGCACCTGGCGCAGGTGGAACCGGTGCTGAAGGCGAAGAAGCCGGTGTTCATCGACAAGCCGGTGGCGGGTTCGCTGGCCGATGCGATCAAGATCTTCGAACTCGCCGAGAAGACGGGCACGCCGGTGTTCTCCAGCTCGTCGCTGCGGTACAGCCCGAACGTCATGGCGATCGCGAAGGATCCGAAGGTCGGGACGATCCTCGGGGCCGAGGCGTTCAGCCCGTGCTCGCTGGAGGAGCACCACCCGGACCTGTTCTGGTACGGCGTGCACGGCGTCGAGGCGCTCTTCACGGTGATGGGCCCCGGTTGCAAGACGGTGTCGCGGACCCAGACGAAGGACACCGAGGTCGTCGTGGGCACCTGGGCCGACGGCCGCGTGGGCGTCTTCCGGGGGCTCCGGGGCGGGAAGCCGGGGTACGGCGTGCTCGCCTTCGGCAGCAAGGGCAACGCCTTCGTCGACGCCGCCGGCTCGTATGAACCCATGCTCAAGGAAATCGCCGTCTTCTTCCGGTCGGGCAAGCCCCCGGTGTCGGCCAGGGAGACCATCGAGGTCTTCGCCTTCATGGAGGCCGCCGACGAGAGCAAGCGGCAGGGGGGCAAGCCGGTGACGATCGAGAGCGTGATCGCGAAGGCGAAAGAGGCGAAGTGAGGCGGTGATCCCTCCCGATCCCCGCGAGAGCGAGGCGGGTCGCGCCCAGCGCTTTCGGGCGTTTGCCCAGATGGGAAGTCCGGGCGTCGGAATGAATACGGATACGAATCCCGCGCCCGATTTCCGGCCCCCGTCCGTCTGGCATCGTGGGACCGCCGACGTTCCCGACAACCTGGAAGGCAGGCGCGCGGGGGCGGGGCGGTTACGATACGAAGATCGTCGTGCCGCGAGAGTTGCGGGGAGGACCGGGCCATGCCGCCGGCGCAAGGGCGAGATCCGCAGCGGGACTGGGGGCTGGAGCCGTTCCGGGAGTATCTGCTCCTGCTGGCGCAGCGGAAAATCCCCAACGACCTCAAGGCCCGGCTCGATCCGTCCGATCTGGTCCATGAGACCATCCTCCGCGCCCACCAGGCGCGCGACCAGTTCCGGGGGGAGACCGAGGGGGAGCGGGCCGCCTGGCTGCGGCAGATCCTCACCTTCCGGCTCATCGACGAGCTGAGGCGGCTCGACCACGCCCCGAGGGTCTCGATCAATCAGGACATGGAGGAGTCGTCGCGGCGGCTGGCGGACCTGCTCCCCGGCGACGACTCGGCCCCCAGCGCCAGGCTCCGGGGCGAGGAGCGTGCGGTGGAAGTCGCCAAATTGCTCGCCAGGCTCAGCCCGTCCCAGGCCGAAGCCATCGTGCTCCGCCACTGCGAGGGCTGGGCGATCGACCGTATCTGCGAGCACATGGGCAAGACGCCCGACGCCGTCGGCGGGCTGCTCCGCCATGGCATGAAGCGGCTCCGCGAGCTGACCACCGAGGAGCTGGCCTGAGATGAACAGCACGGTCGTCTGGGAGCCCTCCGACCGCGAGGTCCGCCTCAACGAGATCATCTACGAGTACGAACTCGCGCACGACAAGGGCGAGGGCCCCAAGCCCGACGACTGGCTCGCCGAGCACCCCGAGTTCGAGCAGGAACTCCGCGAGTACCTCGAGTCCCGACTCGCCTTCACCGAGCCCGACGGCCAGTGGACTCCCAGGGCCGGCGACCAGCTCGGCGATTACATCCTCATCGACCGCCTCGGGCGCGGCGGCGAGGGGACCGTCTTCCGCGCCCGGCACCGGCTCACCGACCACATCGTGGCGCTCAAGCTCGTCCGGGCGGGGGCCGACGCCGGCGAACGCATCCAGGAAGAGACCCGCGTCCTCTCCACGCTCCGCCACCCGAACATCGTCCAGCCGCACTTCTACGGCGAGCACGAGGGCATCCGCTACTTCACCATGGTCTACATGGAGGGCGGCAGCCTCCAGGACCACATCGACCTCTACAGGACCGACCGCAGGGCCGCCATCGACCTGCTCCAGAAGGTCGCCCGCGCCATCCACTACGCCCACTCGCGTGGGATCCTCCACCTCGACCTCAAGCCCGCGAACATCCTGCTGGACGACCAGAACGAGCCGAGGGTGTCCGACTTCGGCCTGGCTCAGCGGCTCAAGGCCCGGGCGGGGGGCGACCGGGCGGGGGAACCGCCGCGGGCCCCCGTCGCGACGCCCCAGGCTCCCACCCCGCCCGCCGGGGACGACCCATCCGACACCCGGAGCGGGCAGACCTGGAGCCGCCGGCAGATCCGCGGCACCGCGCCTTACATGTCGCCCGAGATGGCGACCACGGGTGGCACCGTCCTGACCACGGCGGCCGATGTTTACGGGCTCGGGGCGTTGCTCTACTCGATGCTCACGGGCCGGCCGCCGTTCCAGGGGAAGTCGATCGCCGACACGCTCCACCTGGTCGTGCACGAGCCGCCGATCCCCCCCCGCGCCCTGAACCCGAAGGTCAGCCGGGAACTCCAGGCGGTCTGCCTGAAGTGCCTGTGCAAGGACCCGTCGAAGCGCTACGGGTCGGCCGACGGCCTGGCGAACGACCTCGGACGCTGGCTCCGCAGCGAGCCCACGGTGGCCGGCGGCGCGACGGTCGGCAAGCAGGTGCTCTACGCCCTGAAGCGGCACCCCTACCGCCACATCGCGGTCGCGTTGTTCTGCTTCGCCATCTGGCTCGCCGGCGTGCTCGGCTCGCTCGGCGAGGTGCGCCGCGCGACCGGCAAGGATGCCGATATCCTGGCGCGTCAAGTCGCCTCGCAGCTCAAGATGGTCAAGAACGCGGTCGGCCTCGTCGCCCGCGAGCCCGAGCTCAAGGACCTGCTCGGGAAGCTGCCGGACGGCTCGGAGCAGCAGCGGAACGCGCTGGACCAGTTCCTCTCGAAATCCTCGCGCGAGTTCAACACGCTCTTCAACATCGTCGGCGGCAACCCGCTCTTCAACGTGTTCATCATGAACGAGAAGGGCGTCCTCCTGGCCGACACCTACGCCCGCAGCACGGCCGTCGGGCGGGACTTCGCGCGCCGGGATTACTTCGAGTCGCTCATGGGCCCGGACGACCTCCCGCCCGACGAGGTGGCGGTCTCGCGGACGTTCCGCTCGATCAAGGACGGCCTGTGGAAGGTTCCGGTCTCGACGCGGATCTGGGCCTCCGACGGCAAGACGTGCCTGGGCGTGCTCGTGGCCAACATCGCCACCGGCTCGCACCTGGTCGCCCTCGACATGCACGACGCGCCGCCCGACTCGTTCATCTCCGCCCCCATCGACTGGAACTACGCCGAGACCACCACGTCGACCGCGTCCGACGAGCACCCGAAGTTCCTCGCCGTGCTGGAACGCTCGTACCCCCGGGCCGACTCCTCGATGCTCTGGCCCGACCCCGACGATTACCTCGCCCTGGCCACCTTCTCCGACCAGCCCGGGTTCCAGGAATCCTCCGCCATCACGCCCGAGGGGTCGATCCTGGCCTATCACCGCGTGGGCGAGACCCCGATGGTCGCCGTCGTCTCGCGCACCCCGCGCTGGCAACTGCGATTGATCCTCGCCCAGACCAGCCGCAACTGGCTGCTCCTGATCCTGAGCCTCGCCCTGCTGGCCCTCTCCGCGAGGATCCTGAGCTGTCGCTTCGCCAAGCTCTGGAAGTGACGTTCGCGTGCGCCCGATCCGCCGGGCCCGTCCGTCCTGATCCCAGACACACGTGAGAGCGGAACGAAACCGGGATCGACGGAGGATTTCAAGAGATGGGAAACTGGCCCTTCCACAACCCGCTGGCGGACCTGCCCGGGCCGACCTTCCTGGCGGTCTACGTCACCGTGATCGCCCTGACCATCGTCCTCGTCCGGGTCCGCGTGATGCGGCTCGACCCGACCAGGCACCTCGACCCGCCCGGCCCCAGCCTGGGCAGGAAACTCAACCCGGTCGAGATCGCCTACCTCCGCGGCGGCGAGGCGGCCGTGTTCGGGGTCGTCCTGTTCGACCTCGTCCGCAGGGGATACCTCAACCTGGAGCCCGGGGCGAAGGCCAACGACCGGGACATCACCTACAACGACCTCGACGACGACGCCGAGCCGCTCGACGAGTTGGAGCACGCGGTCTACCGCGCGGTCAAGGCGCCCACGACCCTCGCCGCCGTGCGGAGGAAGGCCTGCCACAAGGCGGCGATCCGGCCCTACTGCGAACCGATCAAGGATGTCTTGCAGGAAGAGCTCCTGATCATGCCGAAGGAGGCGAAATCCAACGCGATCCGGATCGCCCTGGAATCGGCCGCGTGGGTGCTCCTGCTCGGGGCCTACAAGTTCGTCGTGGCCATGGACCGCGGCAAGAAGAACGTCGGGTTCCTGATCATGTTCGCGTTCCTCGGCGTGATGTTCTCGATCATCGCGGCCATCCTGCCCCGGGCCACCCGGCGCGGCAAGGAGGCCATCAACTCCCTCAAGGAGATGTTCGCCGGCTGGACCGCCAGGGAAGATGAACTCGGGGGTGCGGCGAACCTCCGGCCCGACGCGGTGGCGGTCTCCGCCGTGGCCGTGCTCGGGTTCCCGGCGCTCGCCGGCTCCCCCTTCGAACCCGTCTGGCAGCCGTTCCTCCTGCCGGCGACCGCCGGGGGCTGCGGGGGCATGGCCGGCTGCGGCGCCGGGGGCTGCGGCGGGGGCGGGGGCGGCGGTTGCGGCGGGGGTGGCGGATGCGGGGGCGGCGGCGGTTGCGGCGGTTGCGGCGGAGGTTGATCCCATGAACATGACCACGACCACTCCCGTGTCCTCGCGAAATGGCACATTCGCCGGGCTCCCCGTCCTCGGCGTCGGCCTGGGCTACCGCGACGCCTATCGCGCGGAGGTGCTGATGGCGGAGGGAGACGACAAGGTCGACTTCCTCGAAATCATCGCCGACCACTACCTCGACGCCACGCCCTTCAAGGCCCGCGAGCTGGACCGGCTCGCCGAACGCTACACGCTCATCCCCCACGGCCTGAACCTGTCGCTCGGCTCGGCCGAGGGGCTCGACCCGGCCTATCGCGATCAACTGATCGGGCTGGTCAACCGCCTCGACCCGCCCTGGTGGAGCGAGCACATCGCGTTCACGAAGGCCGGCGGGCGCGAGATCGGGCACCTGGCCCCGGTGCCGTTCTCCGAAGAGGCGCTCGACGTCCTGGTCCGCAACATCGAAGAGGTGAAGCGTCTGACAAGTGTGCCGTTGATCCTGGAGAATATCACCCGGCCGTTCGACTTCCCCGGCTCGACGATCGACGAGGCCGACTTCCTCGCCGAGCTGGTCGTCCGCACGGGCTGCGGGCTCCTGCTGGACGTGACGAACCTGCATACCAATGCCGTGAACCTCGGCGGCGACGCGGCCGCGCTCATCGATCGGCTGCCCGCCGACGCGGTGGTCCAGCTCCACTTCGTCGGCGGCCACTGGGAGGGCGACCAGCTCATCGACAGCCACTCCGCCGGCACGCCGGAGGAGGTCTGGGATCTGCTAGACCGCGTGCTCGCCCGATCGACGATCAAGGGCATGATTCTGGAACGGGATGAACACCTGCCGCCGTATTCGGAGCTGACCCGGGAACTCCAGAGGGCCCGAGAGCTGGGCCGGAGGCACGGCCGATGGAACTCGCCGACGCCCAGGGGCTGATGGTCCGCCTGCTCACCGACCCCGCCGAACTCGACCGCTTCCTCGCGGTGGAGTCCGGCACCGGCTCCCACGCGGGGTTCGAAGGGCTCGACCCCTCGGCCGTCTCCCGCTTCGCCGCGTCGCTCCTGTCCAAGCGCCGGGGCGAAGTCGCCAAGCTGCTCCCGAGGACCGCGAAGGCCCTGGGCCGCCCTCGCTTCCTCGACCTCTTCCGCGAACACGCCGCGCAGGCCCCGACCGAGGGCACCAAGCGGCACCGCGACGACGCCATCGCCTTCGCCGAATTCCTCACATCGGCGGGCGTTTCCCGATGGATCTCCGACCTGGCCCGGCTGGAAGCGTTCCCCCTGGTGATCCACCGGGGCGAGTCGCGCTGGAATGTCCTGAGCCTCTCGTTCCGCCTGCGTGATCTGTTGAGTTGGGAATCCCTTCCCAATCAGCGCCCCCGCACGCGGCGGACCTGGCTGGTGGCCTTCGGCGGGCGTGTGTTCCAGTTCCCCTGGTGACACCCCCTGGAGTGCGGAAGCTCCGCACTCAAGGGGCTCATCCATTCGAGAGCAGCACCGCGATCGGCCGGGTCTCGGCGACGTTTTCGAGGACGATCTTGATGACCACGGCGACGGGGATCGCCAGGATCATGCCGATGGTCCCCCAGATGGTGGCGCCGAGGGCGAGGACGACCAGGATGACCAGCGGGCTGAGGTCGAGCCGGTGTCCGGTCATCCGGGGTTCGATGCCGAAGCCGATGCCGTTGTGGATGACCTCCAGCAACCCCAGCACGAGGAGCGTGCGGCCGATCTCGCCGGTCTGGAGCAGGCAGAGGCCGACCGGCAGGGCCACGGCGACGAGGCTGCCGATGTAGGGGATGTAGTTCGCCAGGAAAGCCACCACGCCCCACAGGATCGCGTAGTCGACCTTGAAGAGCCAGAGCACGATCGCGGTGCCCACGCCGGTCATCGCGCTGACGATCGTCTTGACGACCAGATACTGAGTGATCGACTCGTTGATGCGTCGCATGATCCCGAAGATCCGGGCGGCCTTCTCGTCCTGGAATCCCTCGCGCACCCGGCGGACGAAGCTCGCCTGCTCGGCCATGAGGAAGACGAGGTACATCACCACGACGATGAGTTGCTCGGCGAAGCTGAGGAACGAGCCGAGGACCGAGCGGAGCGTCTGGATCGAGTTCGAGATGGTCAGCCGATCCTCGCTGTGGATCTGCTCGAGGATCGGCTCGGGGTCGAGGTGGAACTGGACCGCCAGGCGCCGGGTGATGTCATCGAGGTTCTTCTGATAAGCGGGCAATCGCCTGTACAAATCTTCGAAACTGTTATAGATCACCCAGCCGAGCACGCTCGACACGACGAAGAATGCCACCAGGAGCGTCACCCCCGCGAGCCAGGGCGAGAGCCCCCGGCGCACCAGCCACGCATAGGCCGGGACGATCAGGTAGCCCAGCAGGGCCGCGACGAGCAATTGCTGGAGCGTCGTGGCGAACACCTGCATCAGGTGGACCCCGAGCACGACGATCAGCAAGGTCATCGCGATCACATGCAGGCGCGTCACGAACGGCCCGATGTTCATGATCGGCCGGAGATCCTCCGGCACGTCGCCCTGATCGGCACTCATCGCCAACCCCCTTGGAATAGAATGGATGATGGGTGATCGGAGGTCGGAGGTGGATGAGGCAATTTCGCGGGGCGGGCGAGGGCAAAATCGCTGGGCGAGGGTCTCCAGACCCCGCCCTTGCCTTCGTCGCGCCGTACTGCGAAACCGGGTCTCCAGACCCGTTCTTTGGGAGCGGATGGGAACGGGTCTGGAGACCTGGTTTTCCGTGGTCTCCTTCGATCACGCTGGGGGCGGGGTCTGGAGACCCGCGCCCAGCGCATCGGAGACCTTCGCCTCCAATCGCATCACCGATCACCCATCACCGATCACCCATCACGAATCAGTCTTTCAGCTCCAGGATCTCGACCTTGCGGAACTCGATCGGGTGGCTCTCGGCCTGGAGGGAGATGGAGCCGCCGTCGATCAGGAGCTTGCCGTCCTTGATGAGGGACTTGGCGTTGGCGTCCTTGGGATCGAGCTGGGGTTGCTCATATTCGAGGACGACCTTGCCGTTGATCTTGTGGAGGATCTTGCCCGCGCCATGGGCCTCGACCTCGGCCGTGACCCACTGGTCGCCGTCGAGGGTGTCGGAGCTGGAGTTGTTGCAGTGCTGGGTGATGAGCTTTCCGCCCATGACGATGTTGGTGCCTGGCGAGCAGACGTTGCCGGTGGACCGCTTGCCCTTGCCGAGCCCGCCGAGGAACTGGACCTCGACCGAGACGGGGAAGTCCTGGTCGAGCTTCATGGTCTCGGGCGGCTGGCCGTGGACCATCACGCCGCTGTTGCGGGTGGCCCAGCCCGGCCCGCCCTTGCACTGGTCGCCGACGAACCGGTACTCGATCCGCAGGCGATACTTCGAGAACGGGGCCTTGTAGAAGAGGTGGCCGAACTTCTCGTCGAACTTCGGGTAGCCGTCGTACCCGACCTTGATCACGCCGTCCTCGACCCGGAACGTGTTCGCATAATTCTCCCCGAGCGGATACCCCCGGATCTTCGGGGTCCAGCCGGTGAGGTCCTTGCCGTTGAAGAGCTGGACCCAGCCCTCGGCATCTCCTTTGTCCTTGTCCTTCGCCTCGTCCGCCCCGGCGAGCATCACCGCCGTGGCCGCCACCATCGCGCAGGCGAGAGCCCGCCCGGCCCGCATCATCCCGAAGTTCATCCCGCGTCTCCCCGGCTGTCTGGAACCTGGCCGGGCGACCTCGTCTCGGGCCGCCCGCGAGCGGCTATCCTACAACGCCGGTCAGGCCGAGGCGACGGATCAGTCCGGGAACCTCCGCGGCGGCTCAGCCCGCCAGCAGGCCCTTGAGGGCCTCCGGGAACATCGCCCAACTCGCCTGATACGAGCGCTCCAGCGGCAAGGGGATGTAGAGAGATTCCTCCAGGAATAGCGGGATGTCCGGCAGTTCCTCGCCGACCGCGACCGGTTCCACATACGCCGTGCAGACCGCACCCGCGCGATAGGACACCACGGTCAAGGCTTTGTCGATGGGATCCTCCCCGGCCTCATCCCCGAACTCGGACCAGATCGCCGTATGGATCCCCCCCGGGTCTCGCTTGCCCGGCGAGAACATATCTACCACCACCACATGCACACCCTGCTGGATGAGGTCGGCGGTTTTCTCCACGAAGGCCCGGAACTCGCTGCGGCTCGCCTTGTTTCCGGGGGAGACGATCTCGATGACGGCCACGACCCGGCCGTGCCGGTGTCGGACAGTGAGCCGGTCGGCCTTGCGGGCGTACAGGCTCAGGTCGCTCTCCTGGATCAGCTTCGCCTTCGGCGGGACCACGGCCACGTCCACGGCGGGGGAACCGATCTGGGGCGACACATACTCATCCGATCCGGCCGCCAGGGTGAGCACATCGGGGATCGGCCTGCGGATCGACTGCTCGGCCAGGGCGAAATAGTCGGACGGGAGCCCGCCGGTGTTGAGGGCGTCGCTGAGGGCCGAGATCCAGCGCTGGTGGAACGCGTGGAAGAGCCCGGCATCCACCCGGGTCCAGTCATGAATCGGCATGGCGGCCCTCCGGCACGAACGGGGTCATTCCCCTCGCGGAGGCTCCATTTTACCAGGCGAGTTGGCTGGATTCGAGGAATCACAGAAGAGTGGTTGAACCGCCGAGACGTCAAGGACGCGGAGGACGAGAGGTTCATTGTCCTCATTCCCTCTGCGATCTTTGCGTCCTGGCGGTTCAATCCTTCGGCAATCACTGCACCTTCAAGGGCCCCGTGGCGGGGAGTTCGATGTTCAGGGTTGCCTCGCCGGAGGGGATGTCGACGAGCTGCTCGTTCTCGGTCAGTTCGCGGTTCCTGGCGGTCATGAGGTCCTTGGAGGAGATCTCGACGAAGTTCTTGCCGATGAGGGGCTTGGCGGTGAAGGTGCCGTCCTTGCCGATGTCGGCCTCGACGACCTTGGCGTTGGGGCGGTTGATGTTCGAGCCCCGGAACGTCACCTTGCCGCCCGTCGCGGCCTTGCCCCGGATCTTGACCACTCCCTTGACCGTCGCTTCCTCCATCGAGCCGGTCACCGCCGGGGCGTCCGAGCAGCCGGAGAAGGCCAGGGGTGCCAGGGTCAGGCCCAGGATCATCACCAATCGCTTGTGCATGGGGGATTGCGCCGAAGTGAGTCATGGGTGATGAATGATGGGTGATGGGCCATGGATGAGAGACGATCGGATCGACTCCGAGTCCCTCCTCAACCATCACCCATCACCCATCACCCAATCATCATCAGTACGAGTCCGCCGAGATCACCTCGCCGCCGGCCCGGGTGCCGAGGGCCCAGTAGGTGGCGGGGCTGACGCTGTTCTTGATGAACCGGACGCTGCCGTCGGCGAACGTGTGGTTGGTGCCGCCGGGGTGATAGCTGGAGGTGCCGAAGGCCATCTCGCCGTAGTTGATGCCGCCGGTGGTGCAGAAGTTGGAGTTCGGCGGCATCACGTGGTTGTATCGGCCGGAGTTCCAGCGCCCGATCCACCAGTAGGTGCCCATGGCGGTCATCGACGTGGCGGTCACGCCCGAGGCGGGGGTGCCGCTGTAGAGCGTGGTCGACGCCCTGCAGTTCTGGTAGGTCGCGGCGACCATCTGCGGCCAGTTCGAGCCCGAGGGCGGGGCGGCGGCGCCGTTGGTGGCGGACTGCATCAGGTAGTAGGCGCTGGAGGGCCTGGTGCCGTCGATCACGTCGTTGTTGGCCGTGCCCATCCCCTTGATCCGCTCGGAGAAGGCGGCGGTGTTGCTGGTGCCGTCGGTGATGTTGGCGATCTTGACGATGATGCCGCTGGCCGGGCCCGAGAGGGGGACGTAGGCCGGGTCGAGCGAGCCCTCGACCTTGCAGAACATGCCGTCGCAGGCGTCGGGCGTCGCCGCGATCGGGACCGTGCCGCCCGACCCCGCGTAGTTGGTGTGGCCCACCGCCGTCGCCAGCGCGTCGCGGCCGTCGGAGGGGCAGAGCGCGATGTTCAGCTTGTTCGTCAGGGCCGTCTGGTTCACCGGCACCCGCGAGCCCGAGGGATACGACGGGAACCGCGGCCCGCCGGGGTTCGCCCCGCCGAAGGCGAAGTTGATGGTGTTATAGACCGTCCCTTGCTCCATGTAGGGGAGCATGAGAGCCAGCGGGCCCCAGTAGTTGTCGAGCGTGGCCCCCTCGCCCCAGGGGAACGAGCCGAACGAGCTCTCGTAATTGTGGAGCGCCAGGCCGATCTGCTTGAGGTTGTTGGTGCACTGGGCCCGGCGGGCGGCCTCCCGGGCCGACTGCACGGCCGGGAGCAGCAGCGCGATCAGGACCGCGATGATGGCGATCACGACCAGAAGCTCGATCAGCGTGAAGCCGCGAGCGAATGACCCTTTACGCAGACGCATCCGCATGAGAACGCTCCTCAATCCTGGGGGATGATCCGGCCCGATCGGGCCCGATGAGAATGGGAGTCGTTTGGAAATGAGCGCGACGCCGCGACGGCCGCCCGCGGAGAAACGGGCACCGATGTGAAAGTTCAACCGCCGACGATCATTCCCTGACGACCGGCAGACGCTGCATTGGACCGACGAGTTCGATCGGAAAAACGAGACAACCGTGCTCGAAAGATTGTCAGCCGCAGGACCCGGTCGCATGGGGGCAGGGAGGCCCCATCGAGAAATGCATGCCCCCAGGCGCAGACGGCCCTTCCTAGCTATCGCAACGGAGGGGCACTGTCAATGGATTGCGCTTGAACAACGTTCATGCAAAAGTTCACCATCGACGGACCATCAAGCCATTCGGGAACCCAAATCTCCTGGCGTGAAGGGACTTACGCGCGAAAGACCTACTCGCGAATTTCTCCGCCTCTTCACTGGCCCGGTCGCGTTCGGTGCAGTAAAACGTCGAATCTCCGACATCCACTCCCGCCGACCCGCCACCCCGAGGGCCCCGCCCCATGCGCCGACACACCTGGACATTTGCACTCATAGGCCTGGCGATGGCCCAGGCCGCCCGGTCGGCCGACCTCGTCGCGCTCTCGCCCTCCACCTGGGACCGCTACGCCCCCGCCGGCAAGGAGGCCGACGCCATCTACGGCGACTTCGCCCTGTCCAACGGCAGGATCCTCGCCGTCATCGCCCAACCGAAGCCGACCCGCCACGCCAACATGACCGTCCGCTCCGTCGGCGGCTGCCTCATCGACCTGACCACGGCCCACCACCAGAACGACCAGCTCTCCGCCTACTATCCCGGCGCCCAGCAGCGCGAGTATCGCTTCGCCGGGATCTCGGTCGAGGCCCCCGAGACCTACGACGCAGCCGACCTCGAACACGTCTTCGTCCGCGCGAGGAAGGTCACCCTCCGGCTGGTCGCCGCGCCGAAGGAAGCCACACCCGACGTCGAGCTGTCCTACACCCTCGAAGACGGCAAGCCGTTCGTCGAGGTGACCACCCGCTTCACGAACCGGGGCACCAAGGCCGTCGACGCCGACCTGCTCGACTCGATCCGGGCCGACCGGACCTTCGAGTTCAGCCCCAACACGCCCTCCGACCTGTTCTGGGCCAACGACCCCCACTGGGGCCAGGGCTACGGGATCGTCCCCGACGGCCACGACGTCGCCGCCGCCCCCGCGCGGGCCGCCCTCATCCGATATCGCACCAACGACCGGAAGGTCGCCGTCGGCCTCGCGCCGGGCGAATCTCACACGCTCACGCGTCGGGTCTTCCCCGGCCGCAGCCCGTTCGACCTCCAGCTCACGAGGTGCGAGATCCTGGGCAAGCCGGCCACGAAGACGAGCCTGACCGTCAAGGAGGCCACGGGCCACCCGATCGCCGGCGCCACCGTGGCCTTCGCCTCGCAGGGCGGCGTCAAGCTCGCGGGCAAGACCGACGCGCACGGGCACGTCGATGTCACGAACCTCGGCCAGCCGGGCACGCTCAACGTCTCGGCCATCGGCAACGGTTCCAGGGAGATCCCCATCGCCGACAACCCGCCCGGGTCGCTCAGCGTCGAGTTGCCGAAGGCCGGCGCGGTGGTGGCGAAGGTGACGGGAGAGCAGGGGGGGCCGATCCCCTGCAAGGTCCAGTTCCTGGGCAAGGGCGGCACGAAGTCGCCCGACTTCGGCCACGAGACCGGCGAGCACGCGATCAAGAACGTCTACTACAGCCAGAACGGCCAGTTCACTCGGACGCTCGAACCGGGCTCATATGACGTCATCGTCAGCTACGGGCCCGAATATGACGCGGTGTTCACATCGATCCAGGTCGAGCGCGGCAAGGAGACGCCGCTGGACGCCAGGCTCGTCCGCTCGGTCAGGTCCGACGGCTGGATCAGCACCGACTTCCACAGCCACTCGACCCCCTCGGGAGACAACACGTCGAGCCAGCTCGGGCGCGTGCTGAACCTGCTCTGCGAGCACGTCGAGTTCGCCCCATGCACCGAGCACAACCGCCTCTCGACCTACGACCCGCACCTCAAACACCTGGGCGTGGAATCGTTGATGGGGACGTGCGTCGGGATGGAATTGACCGGCACGCCCTTGCCGCTGAACCACCAGAATGCCTTCCCGCTCGTCATGCGCCCGCGCACTCAGGACAACGGCGGGCCGACCAATGACCTCGACCCCGAGACCCAGATCGAACGCCTCGCGCTCTGGGACGGCAATGCCGAGAAGCTCGTGCAGGTCAACCACCCCGATATCGGCTGGATGTTCCGCGACCGCGACGGCAACGGCGTCGCCGACAAGGGTTACGCGGGCATGCACGGCAAGATGGACGTGATCGAGGTCCACCCGCCGCACGGCATCTTCCAGGGCCCCAGGATCCAGTGGGAGGGCCGCCAGTATCCCAACACGATCCGCGCGTGGCTCCAGCTCCTGAACCAGGGCAAGCGGATCCCCGGCGTGGTCAACACCGACGCGCACTACAACTTCCACGGCTCGGGCTGGCTGCGCAATTATGTGAAGAGCCCGACCGATGATCCTTCGAAGATCAAGACCCTCGACGTCGTGCACGCCTGCGAGAAGGGCAACATCGTCATGAGCACCGGCCCGTTCATGACGGTCGAGCTGGCTTCGGGCACCTCCAAGGCCGGCCCGGGCGAGGATCTCAAGGCCCCGGGCGGCATGCTCTCGCTCAAGGTGAATGTCCAGTGCCCGAACTGGTTCGACGTGGACCGCGTGCAGGTCTTCGTCAACGGCAAGGCCGACGAGGCACTCAACTTCACCCGCAAGGCCAACCGCGAGATGTTCTCGAACGCGACAGTCAAGTTCGATCGGGCGATCCCGCTCACCCTGCCGAAGGATGCTCACATCATCGTCGCGGCGATCGGGGAGGGCTCGAAGCTCGGCGACGTCATGGGCCCCGAGCACAAGGCCGACCTGCCGGTGGCCGTATCGAACCCGATCTTCGTGGACGTCGACGGCGGCGGGTTCAAGCCCAACGGCGACACCCTGGGCGGGCTTCCGACGAAGAATTGAAGGACTCCGCTCGACCATGATCAACTGAGCATACCCTGGGTGAGGGGCGTCGATGCGCCGGGCGAGGGGCGTGGATGCGCTGGGCGAGGGTCTCCTGACCCCGCCCTTCCCTCCGCCACAATAAGGAGAGCCAGACCGGGTCTCCAGACCCGACTTCCAGGCGCCAGAGAACGGGTCCGGAGCCCCGGTTCGGTGGCAGGGCGCGGCAAGCGTGAGGGCGGGGTCTGGAGACCCGCGCCCGGCGCTTTTGCGCCCGGCCGCTCGGCGGTTCCATCGCCCCTCGCAACCAGTACGCCCTTGCATCCTGGCCCGGCGTTCACTTATACTCCCTCGCACATCCAGAAGGCGTCCGACCCCCGGGTCGGACAGGAAGCCGGTGAAATTCCGGCGCGGGACCGCCGCTGTGAGCGAGGAGGTCCCCGGGCAAATGCCACTGACATGAGCATGAGAATTCATGCTCCGTCGGGAAGGCGTCCGGGCTTGACCGTTTGACTCGCGAGCCAGAATACGGCCTTCCGGATGCCCAGAGAGTGCTTCGGCCTCAGGCACTCGGGGAGACAGGCCGCCCTGCGCCTCGTTTTCGCCAAGGCTCCAGCGGGTTCCGGAACCGCAAGCCACCCGGCGATCACACCCTCGCAGCGTCCCAGCTCCTTTCCCTTGTGAGGCGGAACTTCCCTCCACGGAAAGGTCCGCAGCCTTGCGCACACCGCCCAGCCACTCGACCCTGCATCGCCCTCCGCCCGACCCATCGCGATCCCGGCGGGGCTTCACCCTGATCGAACTGCTCGTCGTCATCGCGATCATCGCCGTCCTGATCGCGCTCTTGTTGCCGGCCGTCCAGGCCGCACGCGAGGCGGCCCGACGCATCCATTGCGTCTCGAACCTCAAGCAGATGGGCCTCGCCCTCCACGGCTACCACGACGTCAACCTGACGTTCCCCAGCGGCGGCTGGATCCCCCTGGCGTCGATCCCGGCGACCAGGAACATGAACACCGGTTGGGGCGCCGCCATCCTGCCCTGGCTGGAGCAGGCCGCCCTGCAGGCGGGCCTCAACTTCGGATTCCCCTACAACTCCGACCAGAACTCCACGGCCGCCCACACCGTCCTGCAGATCTTCCTGTGCCCCAGCGCGGCGAAGGATCGCCCCTGGAACAAGGGGCCGGGCGATGTTCATGAGTCCGGGGATTCCGATTACGGCGGGATGTACGGCGAGCGGGGGCTTTCGAGCCCGACGTTCAACAACAACCCGCCGCGCGGGGCGATGATCTTCAATCAACCGATCGCCATCCCCGAATTCACCGACGGGACCTCCTCGACCATCCAGGTCGGCGAGGCGCCCGAGGCGATCCACGCCATCTGGGCCAGCGGGCGGAACATCTTCGACCAGTCCGCACCCATCAACGCCCGCCCCCCGTTCGAGTTCGGCCAGGAACTCCACAGCAAGCACCCGGGCGGCGTGAACACCCTCCTCGCCGACGGCTCGGTGCGGTTCCTCAAGGAATCCACCGACCGGAAGGTCCTCGCCGCCCTCTGCACCCGCAACCTGGGCGAGGTCGTCGACGCGGCCGGGTATTGATTCACCAGCATTCGTTGACAACAGCATGACCCGGGCAAATCTCCGCTCCCATTGGGAGCCGGTTCGGGTGCCACTGGCTCGGCCAGTGCCCCCACCGAACCGGAGCAATGGGAGTGGATCCCGTGGGCCCCTCTCGGGACGCCGGCGCCGCATCGGCCAGGCCATCCGTCGCACTGGCCGAGCCAGTGGCACCCGAACCGGCTCCCAATGATTTCGACCGCGAGACGGCGCGGCATCGCTTTCGGATCCGACACAACGCGGAAGCACAGCCTCCGCACTCCAAAGGGGTTATCATGCGTTTGACAGTCTTCTCGGTCATCCTCCTCTGCGCGACGACGGCCTCGGCGGACTTCTCGGCGACGTTCGAGGACGTCGGCCTCGGGGCGAATGCGTTCCAGAACGACGCCGGGGCGTCGCGGCAGTTCGTCAGCGGCGGGTTCGCGTTCAACAATCGGTACTCGTCGAGCTTCGGCGGCATCTGGTCGGGCTGGGCGGTCTCGTCGAAGACCGACGCCACCACGGCCTCCTTCACCAACCAGTACAGCGCGATCGCCGGATCGGGCTCGGGCGGATCGGCCACGTATGGCGTCGGTTTCACGTTCGGCGGCAGCGTCGACCCGTTCCACCCCGACGGCTCGCTCGTCAACCTCGTCGCCGGCGCGACGCCCATCTCGATCGACGTCACGAACACGACCTACACCTACTTCACGATCAAGGACGGCAACCAGTTCTCGCGCAAGTTCGCGGCGGGGGATTTCTTCACGCTCACCATCGCGGGCTACGACGGACTCGATGGGGCGGGCTCGGCGGTCGGCGAGGTGGACTTCGACCTGGCCGACTTCCGGGACGGCAAGAGCCTGATCGTGGACACCTGGGCGACCGTCGACCTGACCTCCCTGGGCGGCTCGCGGAGCCTCCGGTTCGGCCTGAGGTCGTCGGACAATGACGTCAACTTCGGGATGAACACGCCGGCCTATTTCGCCGCCGATCGGCTGATCGCCGGCGTGGCCGCCGTGCCCGAGCCCGGCTCGTGGGCCCTCGTCGCGGCGGGCCTGCTGGCCTGGCCGGCCATCCGTCGCAAGGTCGGACGTCGCGCGGGGTGAGGCCGAAAATCGCCCCTCCCACCACCAGATGGGAGGGGACCGACTCCGAATTCCTTCTGAGCACATGCGTGGATTATTCAGGAATTTCGAACGGGAGGTGATTTGACCCGCCGCGGCGCTTCACGTATTCTTGACGACGGTCCGGTCGTGCGTGACCACATCCCTTGACTGCGATTGCTTGATTAGAACGGAGTGCATCGTTGATGCGACGCATCGGCTTGACCGTGCTTGCGCTGGTCTTCAGTCTGTCCCTGGTCGGTTGCGGCGGCGATAACTCGGTGAGCGACATCCAGGAATCCCCCGAGGCCAAGAACGCCAACAACAACGGCATGGGGAACATGCGCGACTTCATGAAGAACAAGGGCCAGGTCAAGAAGAAATGAGCCCGTCGCCGGGGCTCACCCGGCCCGCCTCGGCTCAACCGTCATCATTGGGAGCCGGCCCCGAACCGCCCATGGCATCGGCGCCGGTGCCGCGAATCGCCTCCCTGCCCGCTCGCTCCGTCGGGTCGTGCCGCAACGCATCAGTCTGAGGGGTCGTCCACTCGCTCCGCCCCCATTGCTCTCCATTCGACGCGAATCTCTCCTCCGCGTATCACGAAGCTGGATGGCTTTCCCGGACTCTTGCCGCGCCGCGCCCCTGTCGCTCCCCGTCTCGTCCGCAGGGGAGTCCGCAACGGACTCCGACCTCCGCCTTCATCCGATCCGAACGCCAGGAGAGAACGAATGTCTCGTACGCGACGCGGTTTCACGCTGATCGAGTTGCTGGTCGTCATCGCCATCATCGCGGTGCTGATCGCCCTGCTGCTGCCCGCCGTGCAGTCGGCCCGCGAGGCCGCCCGCCGGGCCCAGTGCACCAACAACCTCAAGCAGATGGGCTTGGGGATGCACAACTACCACTCGTCCGTCGGGACCTTCCCGATGGGCAACGCCCGGGCCTTCGACAACCCCGGCTCGGTCACCGACTGGGGCACCTTCAGCGCCCAGGCCATGCTCCTGCCCTACATCGAACAGACGCAGGTCTTCAACTCCTGCAACTTCTCCTGGAACATCTGGTACGACACCGGCGCGGCGATCAACGCCACCGTCTGGAACCTCAAGGTCGCGTCGTTCCTCTGCCCGTCCGACTCGAACGCGGGCAAGGACCACTTCAATAGCTACCACGGCTCGTTCGGCACCGGCACCGACCCCTGGGCCACCCGGACCAACGGCGTCTTCGCCCCGCGGTTCGTCTCCTACGGCCTCCAGGACATCCCCGACGGCTCCTCGAACACCATCGCCTACATCGAGGCCCTCACCGGCGACTTCGGCAACCTCCAGAAGCGGCACCGCAAGATGGTCTCGGGCGTCCTCGGCAGCCTGCCCGACAACCTCAACAAGCCGGATGCCCGCGTGAACCTCCAGGCGATCCTGCAGGCCGCCGACCAGTGCGTCACCGCCATCGCCGCCAGCCCCGGCAGCAACTCCAACCGCGGCTACCGCTGGCAGACCGGCTCCCCCGGCCTCTCGCTGACCAACATCATCATCACCCCGAACTCGAACCGCCACCAGTTCTCCGGCTGCCGCCTCGACTGCGGTGCCGGCTGCGGCGTCGACTTCGGCCACTTCTTCGCCCCGTCCAGCTCCCACCCGGGCGGCGTGAACGTCCTCTTCGGCGACGGCTCCGTCCGCTTCGTCAAGGACTCGGTCAACCAGAACACCTTCATGTCGCTCGGCACCCGCGACGGCGAAGAAGTCGTCTCCGCCGACAGCTACTGAGTCAACGACCGGCCCCCCGCGGCCGGACCCGACCCTTCGAAACAGCCCGGGCTCACCCCCCGGGCTGTTTCGTTTTCGCCGCATTGCTGTAGGATCGGGGAGAGCAAAGCCCGACATCACCACACGGCCGCGGTCGAAGGCGCTGGGCGCGGGTCTCCCGACCCCGCCCCGACCGTCGCCACGCTGTACCACAAGACCGGGGTCTCCCGACCCCTCCTCGAAAGACCCGGCGCGTCAGGGCATCGGATTCCAGGGTCAGGAGACCCGCCCCTGTGGTACGGATTCTGACGGCAAGGGCGGGGTCGGGAGACCCGCGCCCAGCGCCGAGTGCGTTCCTCTTCCGAACGACTCACCTTCGAACCAACTCTTATCACCATGAACACCCGTCGAACCTTCCTCAAGGCCGCCGGCCTCGCCTCGCTCAGCCCCCTCGTCGCGGAGGCCCAGGGCAACACGCCGAAAGTTGTGGTCTGGGACGAACGCCAGCCGGCGCAGAAGGCCGCGTACCCGAACTTCCTCGGCAACGCCATCGCCGACCACCTCCGCGACAAGGCCGGCCTCGACGTCGCCTCCGTCGCCCTCGACGAACCCCAGCAAGGGCTGACCGACGAGCTGCTCGACTCCGCCCGCGTGCTCATCTGGTGGGGCCACGTCCGGCACGGCGAGGTCAAGGTCGAGACCGCGAAGAAGCTCATCGAGAGGATCAAGGCCGGCAAGCTCTCCTTGATCTCGGTCCACTCGGGCCACTGGTCGCGGCCGTTCGTCGAGGCGATGAACGAACGCTCTCGCCTGGATGTGGCGAAGAAATTCGCGGGCGAGACGGTCGAGATCAAGGAATTCCCCGCGCCCGGCGGGCTCCCCCGCTATGACAGCCGCCTGACGCCCTACTCGGTCGAGCACCGCTACCCCGAGGGGGGCGGCGTGAAGGTCGACCTGCACCTGCCGATGTGCGTCTTCCCCAGCGTCCGGGCCGATGGCAAGCCCAGCTTCGTCCGCGTCACCGCCCCCGAGCATCCCATCAACAAGGGCCTGCCCGCCAGCTTCCAGATCCCCCAGACCGAGATGTACAACGAGCCCTTCCACGTCCCCGAGCCGGACGTCGTCCTGCTCGAAGAGCGCTGGGAGCCCGGCGAATGGTTCCGCGCCGGGATGCTCTGGACCCTCGGCAAGGGCCACGTCCTCTACTTCCGACCCGGCCACGAGACCTACCCCGTGTTCCGCCAGGCCGAGCCGCTGCAGTTCCTCACGAACGCCGCGAAGTGGCTGATCGAGCAGTCGTCCCGGTAGGGCGGGGTGAAGACATCACCGCACCGGGCGCGGAGGGGCGCATCCGCCCTGGGACGTCGACTACGGCGCGGACGCCTGCCCCCCCAGGATCGCCTGGAACTCCGGCCGGTCGCGGAGCGGGGCCCAGGCGGGGTCGTTGCGGAGCGATTCGAGGTCGCGGTAGCCGGCGGCGACGGCGGCCTTGAGGGCCCGCAGCGCCTCGTCGGCGACCGGCGCGGCGGCCGCCGCGTCGAGGTCGGGCAGGCAGAGGGCGAACTCGCGGGCGATCGCGGCCAGTTCGGGCCCGTCGTCGAGGCCCAGCTTCGCCCGGTTGCGGTTGGCCTCCACCGCCTCGGCCGGCCGGCGCTCCTCCCGCATCATGCGGACGAGGTTGCCGTAATGCGCGGCCAGGAACCGCCGGTATCGGGCGTTCCTCGGCTCGCCGGCCAGGGCGATCGTCTGCTCCTCGACGGCCTTGCGGTAGAGCTCCCGACGCTCCTCCGGCGGCGAGACGTTCCCGAGGTTGTTGAGCAGTTGTCCATACGTGCTGTGGGCCCGGACGAGGCGGTCGTTGATGGACAGGGCCCGCTTCGCCCGCTCGATCCCCCGGAGGTAGGTCGCCCGCGCCTGGTCCTTCCGGCCCGCGTCGCTCTGGAGGATCCCCAGATTCGAGTACGCGTTGGCCAGCTTGTCGAGCGAGTCGGCCGAGCGCGGGTTGTCCTTCGCGAGCGACTCGAAGATCTCGATCGAGCGCCCGTAGGACGCCTCCGCCTCCGTCGCCTGCCTCGCGGCCTTCCGCAGGTCGCCGAGCCTTGAGAACGTCAGCCCGAGTTGATCCAGATATTCCGATGCGCGGGGATTCTCGCGGACGAGCCCCTCGTACACGCCGATCGCCCGCCGGTACGACCGCTCCGCCTCGGCGTCCTGACCCTGCCCGAGCTGGACCAGGCCCATCAGGCCGAGCGACCGCGCCAGGCCGGCGGCGTACTCGGCGACGTTGCGGCTCTCCGCGGTCAGCGCCTCCGAGAGGCCGATGCTCCGCGACAGCAGCGACTCGGCCTCCTTGACCCGCCCCGTGGCGTTGCGGAGGAACCCGAGGTTGGCGAGCGACCGCGCCAGGCGGTGCCGGTAGACGGGCGTGGTCGGGTTCTCCGAGGCCAGCCCCTCCTCGATCTCGATCGCCCGACGCATGGCCTTCTCGGACTCCTCCAGCCGGCCGACCTCCGCCTGGAACCGGCCCAGGTTCGTCAGGGCGCCGGCCAGGCCGTTGCGGTAGGCGACCACCTTCGGGTCCTCGCGGAGCAGCGCCTCGTACGACTCGATCGCGCGGGCCGAGACCCGCTCGGCCTCCGACACCCGCCCCGTCTCGAACTCCAGGCCCGCGAGCACGTCCAGCAGCCGCGCCAGGCGTTCGCGATAGGTCAGCACGCGTGGATTATCCCGTGCCAGCGACTCGGCGATCTCCACCGCCCTCGCGTACGAACGCCCGGCATCCGCCACGCGGCCCCCGGCGCGGTGGAGCGTGCCGAGGTCACCCAGCACGCTCGCGAGCGACTCCCGGTGCTCGTTCAATCCGGGCGCGAGCTTCGACCAGGCGTCGCAGACCTCGATCGCGCGCGTGTAGGTCTTCTCGGCCTCCGCGGTCTGCTTGGTCGCCGCCTGGAGCTCGGCGAGGTAGCCGAGGGCCTGGTTCAGGTTCGACCAGTGGATGACCGACTTCGGGTCCTCCTTCACCAGTTGCTCGTCGATGGCGATGGCGCGGTCGTAGGTGGCCCTCGCCTCGGCCAGGCGGCCGGTCGAGCGCTGGAGGAACCCCAGGCTCGTGAGCAGACGCGCCAGGCCTGCCCGGTACTCGGTCGCCTTCGGGTCCTCCTTCACGAGCGATTCGAACAGGCCGAGCGCCCTGGTGAACGACGCCTCCGCGTCCTTCGACGCACCGGTCTCCTTCTGGAGCGCCCCGAGGTCGCAGAGCACCCGCGCCACCGCGGCACGTGCGGGCTGATCCTTGGGATTCGCCTTCGCGAGCGCGTCCAGCAGCCCCAGCGCCCTGGCGTCGTGATCGATCGCCTCCTGCTTGGACCCGATGGTCGAGACGATCCCCGCGAGCCGGGCGGTCGCCAGGCCCGACTCGAACTGGAGCGTGCGGTCGGACGATCGTTGCTTGAGGAAGTCCTGATAATATTCGCGTGCTTTCTCCAGCAGCTTCTTCCGGAACGCCTGGGTGTCGGGCAGGAGCTGCAACTCCTGGCTCTCGCTGACGGCGGTGAGGAAGTCGTCGACGGCGCGGCGGGCCTTCTTGAAGTTCTCCTCGGCCTCGGCCTGGGCACGCCGGGTGTCGGCCAGCGCCGCCTCGGCCCGGACGTTGGCCTCGCGGGTCTGCCCCAGGGCGGCCTCGGCGTCGGCCTTGGCCTTCGTCTCGGCCTCGAGCGCCGACCGGGCGACGTGCTCGGCGTCCTCCGCCTTCTTCAAGGCCGCCTGCGCGGTGGCCGTCGCCTTCTTCTCGGCCTCCAGCGAGGCGTTCGCGCGGTCGTTCGACCGCTGCGACTCGTTCAAGGCCAGCCGCGCGTTCTCCTTCTCCTGGCGTTCGGAGCGGCGGGCGACGTCGACCACCAGGGACGCGACCGTCGTGACGAGCGAGACCATCAGCAGGGTCACGGCCGCCGAGACCGTCGCGTGCCGGTGCCGCCGGGCCGAGCGCGCCACGCGGTCGATCACGTTGTCCGGCCGGGCCTCGACCGGCTCGTCGGCCAGCCAGTGCTCCAGGTCATCCGCCAGCGCCCGGGCGGTCGGGTAGCGGTCCGCCGCGCGCAGCGACATCGCCTTCAGGCAGATCGCCTCCAGCCCCTTGGGGACCTCCGGCTTGATCGACCGGGGCGTCGGGAACCGACCCTGCGACACCGCCAGGAGCACCGCCGGCCGCGAGTTGAACCCCGCGAACGGCCCCCGGCCGGCGAGCAGGAAGAACAGCGTCGCGCCCAGCGAGTAGATGTCGCTCGGCGGCCCGAGTTCGTCCACGCGCCCCTCGGCCTGCTCGGGGCTCATGTACGTCGGCGTGCCGATCACCGAGCCCACCACGGTCTGCTCGGAGTCGCCCAGGACGCTCGACGGCGTCGGCTCGCCCTTGTCATCCGTCGAGTCGAGGATCGTCCGGTCCAGCACGCGGGCCGCGCCCCAGTCGACCACCAGGGTCTCGCCGTAGGCGCCCACCATGATGTTGCCGGGCTTGATGTCGCGGTGGAGCACCCCGCGCGAGTGGGCGTAATCGACGGCGTTGCAGACGTCGAGGAACCGGCCCAGGAGCCCCCGGAGCGCGACCGACTTGGCCGTGACGTCGGCCCAGGCGGTCGCGTGGAACGCCTTGCAGGACGTCTCGAAGCTCTCCCCCTGGATGAACCGCATCGCGTAGAACGGCCGGCCGTCGGGGTAGGTCCCCAGGCCGTAGACCGGCACGATGCCGGGGTGTTCGAGCTTGCCGGTGATCTCGGCCTCGAGCAGGAACCGCGTGCGGGCGGACTGCTCGCAGGCGAACTCGTCCTTGATCTCCTTGAGGGCGACCTGGCGGTTCAGCTCGCGGTCCTCGGCGACGAACACGCGGCCGAGGCCTCCCTTGGCGTGGAGCCGGATCGGCCGGTAGCGGAGCAGGGCGGCCGCCCCCTGGATGGCCGCCGCCTCGCCCGACGACGGCCCCGCCGGCACCGCGATCGTCGAGTCCGAGCCCGGGAACGTCCCCGTCGGGTCCGCGGCCAGGTTCAACGACAGGGACGCCGCGATCGTCGCGTCGGCCTCCAGCCCGGTCGCCTCGACCTCCCGGTTCAGCAGCCGCCGCCGGAGCTTCATGACGTCATGCGGCGACAGCAAGCCCCGTTCGATCAGCAACCTCTCGCCGTCGACCGACCCGGCCGGGCTGCTCTTCCACGCCCCCACGACCCCCAGGAACCCCGCGCGGTCGATCAGGCCCTCCTGATACGCCAGGAGCACCAGCCGCATCGCCTGCTCGGCATCACGTTCGGCCATGACCGCCTCACCCGGACCCGGAACGCCCAACCCTCGCCCAATTCTACCCCCCATGGAGACTGTATGCGAAACATGCCCGCGACCTGCCAACACCTAACGCAAAAACCCCGGAATCCCCCCCGTGCGTTGCCCCCAAACCTCAAACCCGCCGCCATCCATCCCCACACGCCACCAGGACGCATGACGCATTCGCCCCCGTCAACGATCAGGAGACCCGGCTCTGTGATCCCCTTCGGCCGATGGTGGGACGGCATCGGGAGAGGCTCGCCCAGCGCGGATCGTAAAATCGGCAGATCCGCGCCGGGCGAACCCCACCCTACCGCCTCAACGCCGCTTCGAAGCCTCCCCGAGGATCGCCAGGATCACCTGGAACGCATCAGCCTTCTTTTTCGTGTCGCCGATCTCCCCCGCCAGGGCCACCGCGCCGGCATAGTCGCCCGACGACGCCAGCGCCTCGGCCATCCTGCCGTAGGCGTCGTGCCGCATGCCCTGGTCCTGGATCTGCGAGATCGTCTCCTTGCCCGCCGCCACATCGCCCAGGAGGGCCTGGAAGTACGCCATGGTGGAGCGGAGTTGATCCGGGTTCATGAAGACCGTCCCCGGTTTGGAGTCCGGCTTCGCGGCCGCCCTGAGGATCTTCCAGATCTCCGCGATGCCCAGCATGAGGGTCTTGCGGGCCCCCGCATCGTCGCCGGCGGAGCGCTGGATCTCCGCGATCGAGTGGCACAGGCCAACCCGACTTTCCGGCGTGCACCGGGAGAGCATCTCCAGCGCCTCCTCGACCTCGCCGGCCTTCGCGAGCAACTCGATCGCCTCGCCGCGCGGACTGCTCTTGTAACCCTCGCGTCCCGGCCGATCCGTCACCGCCACCGCCGCCCTCGCCCCCGCGACCGCCCCCTTGCGGTCGCCCGCGGCGAGCCGGGCCTTGCCGATGTTGCCGTACGCGGAGGCCCCCTTGAGAATCCGACCGTCCGTCAGCATCTCGATCGTCTGCGGGGGCATCCCGGCGCCCGATGCGTCCGACACAATCATCCCCGCCGTCTTCATCGCCTCCTCGATCGCCCCGAGGCGCACGAACGCATCGGCGATCGCGGACAGGTGATCGCTCCGGGGCATGAGGCTCCCCAGATTCTCCCCGGGAATCGGTGCGGCGATGTCGCTCCGGATCCCGGCCAGGACAGCCTCGTCGCCCTTCCCGCGTCCGGCACGGACCTGTCCCGCGATCTGCATCAGGAACTGACTGCGGACGCTCGGGTACCGCTCGAACGGCACGATCTTCTCGAAGTCATGCGTCCGGACATACTCCAGCGCCCCGGCCAGATCCCCGGCGTCGATGCGGGCCTGGATCGGCTCGAAGGCGCGATCCAACGCGCGATCGATCGCATCGCCCGGCACACTCGGCCGGATTTTCTTCAACGCGGCCTCGGCCTTCGCGACCCCGACCGGATCCCCCATCGCCTCGTAGAGGGTCTTGATTTCCTCACATACCGATGCTTTCAAGAACGCATCACTGACGACATCCCCCTCCAGGATCGGGAACAGGCGGCCCAGGTCGGCGATCGCCCGGTCGCGGAAGCCGGCGTCGCGCTCGTCCCGCACGATCCATTGGAGGATGTGGCCGGCATAGCGAGATTCATCGAGCCGGACCTTCTCCGCCAGACCGACCGCCTCGCGGAACGTCGCCTCGGCGGCCGCGCGATCCCCCACGCGGGCCTGGGCCTTCGCGACCTTCGACAGCGCGTACGCCCGCTGTTCCAGGCCGTCGAATACCTCGGCCCCGCGCCGGACTTGCAAGATCATCCGATCCAGCAACGCCCGATCGACCTTCGGAGGGTCCGACTTCGCATCCGCCGCCGGAGCCTTCACGACCGCCTGCGCCACCACCAGCGCCGCCGGGGTCAAGATCAGCGCAGCACAGACCGCGAGCAGGGGGGGAGCCACGGGCATGGGACGGTCCTCGAATGGATTGGGGGAGAGGATCTGACGGATCCGGTCGACGACGGGGGCCTCGGCCATCGCGGCGGCGGGGGACATCCGCGCCGGGGCGTGCTGGGAGGCGAGCGAGGCCAGGAGTTCGGCGTAGGGGCGGGCACGGCCGGTCCGCGAAACGACCAGGCGGTCGCAGCAGTGCTCCCGCTCCAGACGCACCCAGCGCGACGCCGCCCAGACCGCCGGGTGGAAAAACAAGGCCGATTCGATCAGCCGCTGGACCAGGTTCACCAGATTGTCCCGGCGTCGGACGTGGGCCAGTTCGTGCAGCAGGGCCATCTCCAGCTCCTCCGGCGTCCAGCCCGACAGGGCCGAGGCCGGCAGCAGGATCAAGGGCCGGATCACCCCCACCAGCATCGGCGACGCCACCCGGTCGCACGCCGCCAGGGCCACCTCTCGGGCAATCCCCAGAGCACAGGACATCTCCCGAACCTTCTCGTTCCAGACGGTTTCCGACAACGGCCGCGACGCCCTCCGGAGCCGCTCCGCCCCCGCGAGCCCAGTCGCCAGCAGCGCGAACGTCGCCGGCGCCCCCAGCACCCAGACCCAGGGCAACCCCGCCGCCGCCCAGCCCGCCAGCCGGCGGCCGTCCCAGCGGCTCGCGGGAAGGGAGGGGATCCCCGGAGGCGTCGGGAGCGCCGCAAGGTCGAGAGGCCGGGGCGTCTGCGCAGCCAAATCGGATCCGGCCGCACCGACAACCGCCACTTCCAATATACCGGATGTCGGCTCAACCTGGCGGCTCAGAATGACCGCGATCCCGACCGGTGCCAGGGCGAGCGTCCCGAGGCAGGCCAGCGCCAGGGCATACCGCCGCTCCGGCGAGGCCCGGCGACTGAGCCGCCGCAGGACCGCCCCGACGACGCCCAGGACCGCCCCGACCCAGAGGAAGTGGAGCATGGTCCATCCCGCCAGGATCCAGGCCCGCGAACCCGTCAGCGTCTCCAGGCTCATGCCTTGCCCCCTTTCTTCTTCGAAGGTGCCCCCGCCTCCGCCCCGTCGAGGAGCCGGCGGATCTCGTCGCGATCGGCCTGGCTCATCGAACCGTCCTCGACCAGTCGCGCCACCAGTCGACCGGCCGAGCCGTCGAACACGCGGTCGACCAGCTTCTTCAGCATCCCCGCGCTGGTCTCCTTGCGATCCACGGCCGCGGCCCACAGATACCCCTTCGGCCCCTGGTCGCGCGCCACCAGCCCCTTCTGGAGCATCACCTTGAGCGTGGTCGCCACCGTCGTGGTCGCCACCCCCGCCTCGCGGTTCGCCCCCAGCGCCGAGACCACCCCGCCCCAGCTCGCAAGGGCCCGCGTCCCAGAGCACCTTGAGGATCTCCAGCTCCGCATCCGTCGGATGCCCGCTCCCCCGCCTCGCCATGCCCCGCCTCCCCACGGTTTCGACGATCCCAACCCCCACCGGCGAGTATTCTACAGAAATAGAACGTATCGACAAGGGAAAACTTTGGAGTGCGGCCGTCTGGCTGCTGCTTTCCCAGAGCGATGTCTACTCCCAATCGCGACTGGGTCCCCCTCCGGGCCCGGGAGAGGGCAACCGTCGAACCGTCAATCGTTCGGGCAGAAAGCGGCAGCCGAACGGCCGCACTCCCAAAGAGTCAGGGGGCCTTGATGGAGGCGAGCAGGGCTTGCACCAGCTCGGGCTCGGACAGCTTCGAGGACATGGCGTCGAAGAACGCGAGGGCCCCGTCGAGGTCGCCGAGCGACGCCCGCGCGGCGGCGATGCGGCGGTAGGCGTCGCTGCGGTCCGAATCGCCCTGGATCTCCCGGGCCGTGGCCTTCGCCCCCTCCACGTCGCCCAGCATCGCCTGGAACTGGGCGCGATGGATCAGGGGATACGCTTTCCGATCCGTCGATTTCAGGACCTCGTCGGCCAGGGCGATGCCCGCCCGCAGCGTCGCCGTCGCGGCCGCCTCTTCCTTCGCGTCCCGCTGCGCCCGGGCCACCGAAACATGGAGCGCGAGCCCGCATCAAGGGATCGGCGCGGCCGGAGAGGGCGATGGCACCGTCGATGTCCCCGAGCTTCGCGAGAATTTCCACCGCCCGCTCGCGGGCGACCCCCTTGTGGCTCTCCGGCCCCTCCATCTCCAGGGCCCCCCCGACCCGCTTCGCGGCCGCCAGGGCGTGCGCGCGGTCGCCGGCCTTGAGGGCCTCCTCGGCGATCGCGGCGTAGGCCATGCCCGTGCGGAAGACCCGCGTGGCGACCAGGTCGGCGGGGGCACCTTCGCCGAGCGGTTCGGCCTGCATCGCGGAGGCCGTCGCCATCGCGTCGTCGAACTTTCCGATCCGGGCCTGGGCCTCGGCGATCTCGCCTCGGTGCTGGATCCGGTATTCGATCGACCCTCGGTCCTCGCCCTTCTCCAGGTTCTCGACCGCCCCCCGGATGACCGCCTCGGCCCCCTGGCGATTCCCGGAGGAGATCGCCCGGACGATCGTGAAGATCAACGACTGCCGCTGGCTCGCGACCTCGACGGGCCCCGCACCTCCATACGTGCGAATATCATCCAGAGACTCGAACGCCCCTTCCAGGTCGCCCGACAGCGCCCTGGCCTCGACGAGGCTCTGCGTCCGGGAGCCCATGACGTCAAAATCCCTGGTCTGTTCGTAGTACTTCGTGAGCCTGTCCGTGACGCGGGCGACCCCCGCTTTGTCGCCCAGCTCCGCCAGGGTCCGCAGGATCGAGCGATAGATCGAGTCGCGAACGGCCTCCATTTTGACCGGCCCGTCGGCGACCGCGAGCAGCCGATTCAGCGTCGCGATCGCATCCTCGCGCAAGCCCGCGTTCCTCTGCGAGAAGGCGGTCAGCATCAGGACATGGGGACTGTATCGCGAATCGTCCATCGCGACGCCTTCCCCCAGCGCGACCGCCTCCGCATACGTCCGCCGCGCGGCATCGCGCTCGCCCAGCCTGGCCCGGAGCGATGCCAGCCGGTTGAGGCTGAAGATCCGCGACTGCACATCCTTGTCGGCGTCGATCACACGCCTCGCCCGTTCGATCAGCCGCTCGACCTTCTCCCTCGCCTCCTTCGAAGGCGCCGGGGCCTCGGCCTGGGGCAGGATCGCGAGGGCGAGGGCGAGCAGGGGGGGAGCGAGCAGCACGGGGTTGTCCTTCAGAACCGTCCGGACGGCCACACCTATTAAGCCGGTCTCGATGATTGCGACGATTTCGCGGATCACACAAGGCAGCACGGAGGTTTCTCGGCCATTTCCCCTGAATATCGGCACCACCCCCAGCGTAAGGAGGGTAGTGGCCCGCGCGTGCGGATCTCGGCCCTTTGGCAATCTGGCTTCGTTCGGGCAGAACGCGAAATTGGGTTCGTTCCGTCAATTGTAGGGTGTGGTGCCACGCGATCCCGCAGGGTCGCGTCCACCGCACCGACGGGGGCGAACGTCAGCTTGACTCCCACCCGCGCGGCCAGGCGTCATGTGGGTGCGGTGGACGCGGACCTTCGGCCCGCGTGGCACCACACCCTACAGAAGACCACGGAATACCCGAGGTTAAGCCCAGTCCCATCAACACGTTAAACACAGATTGGCTTCGTTCCGTCGAAACCGCGTGCGGCGGTTGACTTGGCCGGCGGCCTCGGGCAACCTGATCCGAAACCTCCCCAACCCCACGGAAATGGACACGCCTACCATGCACAGCATCGTCGGGGCCGTCTTGCTTTCGACCCTCATGGCCGGGGATCTGGAGAAAGTGGAGGGGGCCCGGCACGTCACGGTGTTCGGGGAGAAGGGGAAGTTCGGCGGCTGGCCGGCGAACCACGGGATCTGGAACTGGGGGGATGAGATCCTCGTCGGGTTCTCGGCCGGGATCCACAAGGACCTCGGCGGCGAGCGGCACAACATCGACCGCGAGAAGCCCGAGCGTCACCTCCTGGCGCGGAGCATGGACGGCGGCGAGACCTGGACGATCGAGGACCCGTCGGAGAAGGGGGCCCTGATCCCGGTCGGGAAATCGCTGCACGGCGTGACGCCGCCGGGGCTGGTCGAGAAACCCTGGGCGGACTGCCCGGGGGGGATCGATTTCACGCATCCGGATCTGGCGCTGACGTTCCGGATGACCGACTCCAACATCGGCCCGTCGCGGTTCTACTACTCCAACAACCGCGGGCACGACTGGCTCGGGCCGTTCAGTGTGCCCGATTTCGGCACGCCGGGCGTCGCCGCTCGAACCGATTACGTGGTCAACAGTAAGGACGACTGCCTCGTCTTTTTGACGGCCGGCAAGGCCAACAAGAAGGAAGGGCGGGTGATCTGCGTCCGCACCAGCGACGGCGGCAAGACCTGGACCCACCAGGGGGACATCGGCCCCGAGCCGGCCGGCTTCGCGATCATGCCGGCGACGGTCCGGGTCGGCGACACGCCCGGCAAGGGGGACCTCGTCTCGGCCATCCGGCGCAAGGAGTCGACCGGTCATTCGATCGAAGTCTATCGCTCGAAAGACGATGGGAAGACCTGGTCCCTCGACAACGTCCCCGTGCCCGATTGCGGCGAGGGGAATCCGGCGAGCCTGATCCGGCTCCGGGACGGCCGCCTCTGCCTCACCTACGGGCACCGCAAGGCCCCGTTCTCGATGCGGGCGAGGCTCAGCCCCGACGGCGGCAAGTCCTGGGGCCCGATCCTGGTCCTCCGCGACGACGGCGGCGGGCGGGACCTCGGCTATCCCCGGAGCGTCCAGCGCCCGGACGGCAAGGTCGCGACCATCTACTACTTCTGGGACAAGGCCACCGGCCCCGAGCGGAAGATCGTCGCGACGATCTGGGATCCTGGTTCAAAGTAGGCAGGCTGGGGGATCGCTCCCGAATTGGCTTTGTTCCCTCAATTTGAGAAGGCGTGCGGGTCGGGGTGACCGCGCCGGTGTTCGGCGAGCTGGACAGAACCGGCCCTCGCTGTACAGATCAGTGTCTCGCCGGGATGACAGAAGGCGAATCGATGCGATCGGTTGCGGGACGGTCCGGGGACAATCCGGGCGCTCGCCGCCGATTCCATAGGGGGTTGCGTCGAGCCGCAGGGGGCATGACGCGGGCGGCACGGGCCTTGCGTGATGTAAGGGTTGGCCACGACATCGGCGGCGTCCCCGGGGAAGGTTCCCGGACAACCCAGAGCGATCGCCGCACCTGGATGTCGGAGCCACCCCGCAGGGCCGCGCCGGGTTGGAGAAGATCCGGCCGGCCCAAATCCGCCAAGCCCCGGGCGGACCGACGACGACGACGCAGACCCGAACTTGATTCCGCCTCGCCCGCCGGGTTCCGACCCGACGCCGGCGGGGCGACGACCGTGGCGCCCCGAGATGGGTCGCGAACCGGCCGGGCCCGCTCCACCACGATACGACCCGAGACCTAGCCCATGGGCGAAATCAGCCGAGACGAGTTTGCTGGAACGAGGGATCCAGGCCGTTCGGGCCGGGCATCGGATCAACGCCCGGATCCTGCTCCGCGACTACGCGGCGGCGGCCCCCCGAGGACCCCCTCGCCTGGGTCTGGCAGGCCTGGGTCGCCGACTCCCCGGCCGAGGCGGTCGGATACCTGCAGAAGGCGGTCGCGCTCGACCCCGAGAACGACGCCGCCTGGGCCGGCCTGAGATGGTCGCAGGCGGGTGGCCAGCTCGGCCCGGCTGGCCAAGGGTTCCATCATCGCCGGCCCGGCCCCGGTCATCCCCGCCGCCGTCGCGCCGGCGGCGGCCGCAGCCCCCCCGGCGCCGGCACCGACCCCGGTCGCGGTCGCGGTCGCGGCGGCCCCGCCCGTCGCGGCCAAACCGGCCCCGATCGCCGACCCGTTCGTCGCGCCGGCCAAGGCCGCGTTGCCGACGATGGGAGGCGCCGATCATGGCGCCGGCGGCGGCCTCGTCGATCGGCCAGGAGGATTTCTTCGGCGCCAGCCGGCCGTCGATGCCCGCGATCAACCCGGCGACGCTCAAGCCGGTGGCCGCGGCCAACGGCAACGGGAGCGCAGTCGCCAAAGCCCCGACGCCGGCCCTGCCGGCGGACATCCCCGGCCCCGCGCCGACCCCGACGCCCGCGGCGAACCGGCCCAGGCCCGAGGACCACGACTTCCTCGGCGGCCGGCCGGCCAGCTCGGACGGGATCCCCGTCGCGGCCGGCGGAGGCAATGGTGCGGGCAATGGGAATGGCAAGGGGAGCACCTGGTCCCTGGGCGCCCTGACCCCGGGTCGGATCCCCGACGACGGGCCCCCGATCCGGCCGATCCAGGGCCGCGCAGGGCCGGCCGCATGGACGACCTGCCGCCGCCGCCGCCGCCGACCGACCAGGCGGTGAAGGCCCTCTTCGACGGCGACGACCCCTCGGACGGCTCGGTGGAGGGTCGCGGCCCAGGGCGGACGACAGCACGCTCAAGGCCGCCGGCGCCGCCGCGCAGCCGGGCCCGGGGGACTCGGACTGGTCGACCCCGTCGGTGGCCTCGGCCGGGCGCTCGGGCGAGCATTCGACGGGCAGCCGGAGCCAGGCCTCGACGCCGGCGCTCGGGGACTTCGAGAACACCCAGGACTTCCTCGCCGCCGTGCTCCCCGGCGACCGCCTCGACCCCTCGATGCGGTCGGGCGAGCGGCCCCGGTTCGAGCTCAACGGCGCGGGCGGGTCGAACAGCGGCACGGTCAGCCGCTCGGGCGACACCCGGCCGATGGTGATGGTGGTGGACGACAGCCCGACGGTCTGCCGCCTGCTGTCGCTGACGCTGCTCCAGAACGGCTTCCAGGTCCACACGGCCGAGGACGGCGTGAAGGCCCTGCAGGCGCTCAAGCGGGTCAAGCCCGACCTGATCCTGCTCGACGTCCGTGATGCCGCTCCTGGACGGCCACAAGCTCTGCAAGCTGCTCAAGAACCACGCGGCGACGAAGCACATACCCATCATCATGCTTTCGAGCAAGGATGGGTTCTTCGAGAAGACGATCGGCCGCCTGGCCGGCTGCAACGACTACCTGTCGAAGCCCTTCGAGCCGATGCACGTGCTCCAGAAGGTCCGCGAGTACCTGCCGGCCCCGGTGGGCGCGCACTAACGAATTGGGTGTTCCGATGACGAGGGATTGAACCACGGGGACACGGAGGGCACGGAGAATTCCAGAGATTTTGATCTCTCTGGGATTTCTCGGTGCCCTCCGTGTCCCCGTGGTTTCCCCCTCCCGCGCGGCCCACCCCGGGGCCCGGAGGGGCCGACTCCCCCGGATCGGGAGGGCGCGGGGGATCCTGCTGGTTGGGGAAAATGTGTGTCCGGAATGGCGATCCGGACCGTAAAGATCCCTGGATGTTGTTGCCCATCGACCCCGGCCGAGGCGCGCCCATTCCGGTTCACACTGTGGACAGTTCGCGGTGTTTTCCGGGCAACGAGACCTGTTCGTTGTCTCGAAACGGTGGCGACAGTCATTGACCGGCCGAGTTGATGCATGGAATAATTCAATCGTCGGGAAGGGACAACTCTTCTTCATGAGTCGAACCATGCAAGCCACGCTCTCGCCCGCCGCCGCCCTGTCGGGGACCCAGTTCGATGGGCTGCTGGGCAGCACGATGGCCAGCTCGCCGGCCAAGTCGGCCCGCCTGGCCGAGCTGCAGCAGTTCTACGACGACGACATGGTCGTGATGATGAGTGCCCTGCATGAGATGATCGAGATGATGGGCAAGGGTCGGGGCCTCTCCCGCGCCCAGAATCACCTGCGGGTCGCCCGCCGGACGCTCCACTACACCTGGACGTTCGCCACGTGCTGGCAGGAGATCCTGACCGACCCCATCACCGACGTCGAGGCCTCGATCGACCTCATGCGGTTCGATCACAAGCTCACCGACGACCTGCCGAACCTGCCGTCGCGCAAGTCGATCGACGAGTACACGAACAAGATGATCGCCATGCGCGAATACATCAAGCGCATGAACGAGGCGGCGATGCCGTTCCCGAAGTGCCTGCGCGGCCCCTCGAAGGCCCCGAACCTCAGCGGCGCGCCCGACTTCCTCAACGCCTTCTACATGATCCGCCACGCCTACAACTCGCTCTCCATCCTGGAGCAGCGGATGAACATGATGTCGTGGTCGGAGGCCCGGGAGTTCCTCAAGGTCGAGGAGCACATCCACGCCGGCGTCAAGCTCGACTACCACCGGGCCAAGATCCTCGTGAAGCGCGGCCAGGGCGCCCTGTTCGCCCTGTTCGTCTCCCGCGTGGACGACGTCGGCACCCAGGCCGACTGGGTCCGCACCTTCCAGACCTTCCTCGACGAGCTCGCCGGCCGCTGGTGAGTTCAATGAGGGATGGTTGATGGGCAATGGAGAACGGGTCGAGGGGCCCCGGCGACGGCCGGACCCTTCGACCCGTTTTCATTTGTCGATCCCCCAAAAGGGCATGGAACCACGGAGACGCGGAGGAGGCGGAGAGATTCAAGATCGTTGGGATCTTGGATATTCTCCGCGTCCTCCGCGTCTCCGTGGTTCCATCCGCTGCCCGACTCAGCTCGACGCGGCGGCGAGGTCGGGGACGAGGATGGTGCGGTCGCGGACGGAGAAGGCGCCCCGGATCAGGTCGCGGTCCACCAGCGGCGGGGGCTCGCAGGGGATGGCCTCGCTCGGGAAGGTGATCGAGCGGATGTCGGGGCGGATCGGGAAGGCGAAGGCGTCGCCGTCGGCCCCCCGGGCGACGACCACACGGAGCTTGCCGCCCGAGCGGTGCGGCGGCAGGCCGAGCCGGGCGCCCAGGTCGATGACCGGCAGGAGCTGGCCGCGCCAGCGGGTCAGGCCGCGGACCGAGGTCGGCGTGCGGGGGATCGCGACGAGTTCCCTCGGCTCGAAGATCTCCAGCACCTGGCCGAGCGTGACGCCGATGGCGGGGAAGGCGTCGGCCGCCGCGTCGTGGTCGCCGCCGGAGACGCCCAGCGCCAGCATCCTGCGCCGCCCGGCGGCGGCGTGGGGCTCGGCGTCGCCGAGGTCCACGGCGGGCTTCTGCGCCCGGGGTGTGCGGGGGTTGAACGCGGGGAACTCGGCGGTGACGGGCTTGGCCGCCTCGGCCGCCGTCTCGCGCGGGTCGATGCGTGCGACGTCGATCAGTAGCGAGACGTCGGTTATCGGGTCCGGCTCGTCCTCGGTCGACTCGGGGGTGAAGTCGAGCAGGGCGTGGAAGGGGACGCCCGACCAGCGGGTGACCGACGGGGGCAGGGCCTGGAGCTTGTCGCGGGTGACGTGCAGCACGCGCGAGACGTCGTCGACCATCAGTCCCCAGCGGCGGCCGTTGCCGTGGAGGATGACGACCTGGTACCTCGGCTCCTCGACCAGGCTGGAGACGCCGAGGAGCTGGCCGAGGCTGTAGACCTCGATCTCGCCGTGGACGGTGTCGATCCAGCCGACGGGGCCGACGCCGTCCCAGTTGTATCGGAGGTCCTCGATCCCCTGGACGACGAGGACCTCGGACATCTCGATCGCGAAGCGGTCCTCGCCGACGCGGCTGCGGATGACCCGGATCGATTCCGGGGCGAGGGTTCGGGTATTCATGGCGTTCCCACCTCGAAGGAGAAGATCGACGAGCGTTGAGTCATCTTGATCAGGGCGCTGGCGAGCCGGGTCGGCGGGCCGATGAGGTCGACCACGCCCTTGTCCACCGCCGCCTGGGGCATGCCGTTGACGACGCAGGTGTCGGCGTCCTGGGCGAGGGTGCGGCCCCCCTTGGCCCGGATGAACGCCAGCCCTTCGGCGCCGTCGTCGCCCATCCCGGTCAGGACGACGCCGATCACGCGACGGCCGAGGACCTGGGCGATCGACTGCATGGCGACGTTGATCGAGGGGCGATAGCCGCCGATCTTCGGCCCCTGGCTCAGCTCGACCCGGCCGTTCTGTCCGATCAGCAGGTGATGATCCCCCGGCGCGATCAGGACGTGGCCGGGCAGCAGCATGTCGCCGGCCTGGGCCTCCTTCACCGGCAGCCCGACGGTCCGGTCGAGCTGGGCGGCGAGGACGGTCGTGAACGACGCCGGCATGTGCTGGACGACCACGATCGGGGCGGGGAACTTCGATGGGAGCGCCTTGAGCAGCTCGCGGACGGCCGTGGGCCCGCCGGTCGACGCCCCGATCACGACGACCTTGTCGGGCCACCCCTGCGCGGGGGCCGGGGGCGCGGGGGCCGCCGAGGGGGTATGGCCCGGGGCCGCCGGCGGGGACTCGCCCGAGAGCGGCGGGTCGAGCGCCACGCCGCGGCGGAGGTTGTCGATGGCCGAGCCGTTCCGCGCCGGCACGGCCGACGCCGGCGGGTGCGCGACGCCGCTGACCACGGCGGAGCCCGATCCCGAGCCGTTGCCGTTGATCGTCTTGCGCGACTTGAGCGAGCGGATGACCTTGACCTTGGCCGCCGCGCGGACCTTGGCGATGATCTCGCGGCGGAGGGCGTCGGGGTTGGTGTCGACGCCGGGGGTGTACTTGAGGATGAAGTCGACCGCGCCGGCGTTGAGGGCCTGGAGCGTGACCTCGGCCGAGGCGCGGCTCACCCCGCTGAGCATGATGGTGGGGGTGGGGCAGTCGCTCATGATCTCCTCGAGCGCCTGGACCCCGTTCTTGCCGGGCATCTCGACGTCGAGGGTGACCGCGTCGGGCCTGAGGTTCCGGACCATCTCCACCGCCCGCGCGCCGTCGCCCGCCGCGCCCACCACGAGGACCCCGGGGTCCGACTGGAGGTACGACGTGAGGAGCCGGCGGATGAAGGGCGAGTCGTCGGCCACGACGACGCGGAGAGGTTCGGTCATGGCAGCATAGGGGCCTTCAAGGTGGTTCGCCCGCGTCGCCGGGGGCTCGGGGCGAGCCCCCGGCGGCGAGGCATTGGGGAAGCGGGAGCCGCGTTTCCGCGCTCCGAGGTCACACCATCACCAGGCCGCGGCGGCGGCTGACGAGGAGGTGGATCAGGGCGATCATGGCCTCGTCCTGGTAGGGCTTGACCACGTAGTCGGTCGCGCCCAGCTCCATGGCCTTCTTGCGGTGCTTGTCGCCGGCGCGGGAGGTCACCATCACGACCGGGAGGTCGCGGTAGGCGGGCTGCGAGCGGAGCCGGCCGAGCAGCTCGTAGCCGTCCATGCGGGGCATCTCGATGTCGAGGAGGACGAGGTCCGGTGCGCGTTCGAGCCCTTGGAGCACCTCGACGGCGTCGAGGCCGTCCTTGGCGACGACCGGGGTCCAGCCCTCGCCCTTGACCATGTTGGCGACGACGCGGCGGACGGACACGGAGTCGTCCACGATGAGGATCGACCAGGGGTCGTCGGGCTTGGCGGGGGCGGCCCCAGCGGCCGGGCGGGCGGGCAGCACGGCGGCCCCCCGGGCGTCGAACTTGGTCTCGGCGACCAGCTCGACGATGTTGAGGATCGGGATCACCGTGCCGTCGCCCAGGAGGGTGGCGCCGATCATCCCCTTGACCCGCCGCAGGTGCGAGCCGAGCGTCTTGACGACGACTTCGCGGCTGGCCTCGATCTGATCGACGACCACCGTGACCTGCCTCGGGCCGGCGTCGACCACGAGGACCGGCAGCATGTTGCGGGACTCGTCCGGCGGCTGGCGGAGGGCCAGGACGTCGCCCAGGCGCACCAGCGGGTAGACCTTGCCGCCGAGCCGGATCACCGGCTCGTGGCCGATCTTCTCGATCTCGCGGCGATCGACTCGGAGGATCTGCGAGACCGACTGCGCGGGGATCGCGAACGACTCGTTGTTGCAGCGGACCATGAGCGCCCGGGTGATCGCCAGGGTCATCGGCAGGCGGATCGTGAAGATCGTGCCCTGGCCCACGGTCGAGTCGACCTCCACGGTGCCCTTGAGCTTGTGGACCTTGACCTTGACGATCTCCATGCCGACCCCGCGCCCGGAGATCTCGCTGATCTCGCTGGCGGTGGAGAAGCCGGGCAGGAAGATGAGCTGGAAGAGGTCCTGCGGGCTGAGCCGCGCGGCGTCCTCGGGCGAGAGGTAGCCGCCGCGGACGGCCGAGGCCCGGAGGTTCTCGGGGTCGATGCCGCCGCCGTCGTCCTCGACCTGGATCACGACCTGGGTGCCCTGGTAGGACGCCCGGACCTTGATGGTGGCCCGCTCGGGCTTGCCTCGCACCAGGCGGACCGAGCTGGGCTCGACGCCGTGGTCGACCGCGTTGCGGAGCAGGTGCAGGAAGGCGTCGGACATCTCCTCCAGCACGGTCTTGTCGAGTTCCGTGTGCTCGCCTTCGAGCACCAGGTCGACCAGCTTGTTCTGCTGCTGGGCGACGACGCGGACGGCGCGATGGAGGCTGGTGGTGAGCGTGGCCAGCGGGACCATCCGGACCCGCATCAGCTTGTCCTGGATCTCGCGGGAGAGGCGGCCCTGTCGGGTCAGCAGGGTGTCATAGTCGCCCGTGAGGTTATGAAGCTCGGAGTCGAGCGTCTGGAGGTCGCTGGTGGTCTCGGCGAGCGAGCGCGAGAGCAGGTGGAACTTGGTGTAGCGGTCAAATTCGAGGTCGTCGAACTCGTCGCGGGCGGGGTTGAGGAAGAACTGCTGGAGCCGGTTGTGGGGGACGTTGTTGCCCGCGCTGGCGCCGTCGCCGTTGTGGGCCCCGTTGCCGCCGCCGAGCAGCTCGCCGAAGCGGCGGCCGGCCAGGGCGCGGGTCTCGTACTGGGTCTCGAGGTCGGACGACACCTGCTTGAGGCGGGCGATGGTCCGGCGGTGCTCGTCGAGGGTCTTCGCCATCTCGAGCATGCGCTGCTCGAACCCCGTGCGGTTGATGACCAGCTCGCTGACGAGGCGGACGAGTTCGTCGATGCGTTCGATGGGGACGCGGAGCACCTCGCCAGTGCGCTTGGGCGCCTGCGCGGCCTTCCGCCGGGTGCCGGTGGGGCGATACGCCGGGGCGGCGGGGACCTTGAGGCCCTCGGCCTCGATCTCGTTGGTCGGCCGGGCGGAGGCGGCCAGCGGGGTGAGCGTGAACGCCGGCCCGACGGGCTCGGCCGGGACCGCGTGGGCGGCCGGCGCGAGGCTCGGCATGGGGATCGACGCCGGGGCATACGTCGGGGCCGAGACGAGCGGGGCGGCGGCGTGCGGATGGGCCGGCTCGCCCGCCTGGCTCTGCGAGGCGGAGTGGGTGAAGTACCCATCGTAGCGCCCGAACAGCCCGAGGATCGTGGCCCGCATCGACTCGCGGTCGTAGTTGTTCTCGGTCAGGTCGTCGAGGACGTCGGTCGTCTCGAAGAGCAGGGCCCGGACCTCCTCGGTGAGCGGCTGGTCGTTGTCGTAGAGGTGGTCGAGCAGGTCCTCCATGCGGTGGGCGAGCTGCGTGACCGCCCGGAGCTTGACCGCGCCGGCGGCACCCTTGAGGGTGTGGGCCGAGCGGCGGACCGACTGGAGCATCGACTGATTCGCCGGCTCGCGTTCGAGGTCGCCGAGGGTGGCGTAGATGTTCTTGATGTGATCTTCCGCCTCCTGGGCGAAGATCTCCAGGACCTCGGTCGGGACCGAGCCCATGTCGTCGAGGTCGATGGCCGGGACCGACGAGCCCGGGGCGAAGGCCGAGACGTGGGCCGGCTTCGACGGCGGGGCCGAGGCGCCGAAGGACGGGTCGCTCATCGACGGGTCGTTGTCCTCCAGGAGGACTTCGAGCGTCTGGTAGGCGTCCTCGTCGCTGAGTCGGCCTTCGAGGAGGTCTTCGAGGATGTCGATGGAAGAGAAGAGCCGGGCGAGGTCGCCCTCGCTCGGGGCCGAGCTGCCCTTGATCAGGCTCTCCAGCAGGTCCTCGATCCGGTGCGCGGAGACCGCGACCGCGACCATGCCGACCGCGCCGGCGCCCCCCTTGAGGGTGTGCAAGGTGGCGCGGGCGTCGCTCAGGCCGGCGATGTCGTCGGGGTTGTGGCGGAAGTCGGAGAGCCGGGCCACGATCTTCTGGATGTGGTCGCGGGCCTCCAGCTGGAAGACCTCGACGTGCTCGCCGTCGACCGACCCGGTGTGGATCTTCAGGTCGTCGTCGAGCAGCCGGGAGATGGCGTTGGAGTCCATGCTCTCGACGAGGTCGAGGAGGTCGCTGCCGAAGTCGTCGGCGTCCGACGTGTGGAGCGAGGCGAGCAGCGCGGCGTCGGCCGGCGCCTCGGACAGCAGGACGTTGTTCTCGGTCTTGACGGACTCGCCGAGGATGGCGTCGAGCTCGTCGAGGTAGTGGTCGGCGACCTGCTCGATGATGCCGTGCCCCTCGGCGACGACCTCGTGCTCGGCCTGGAGTTCGGCGGCGTCGTGCTCGGCCTGGAGTTCGGCGGCGTTGAGCGTGATCTCCGGCGCGTCGGGCTCGATCGTCGCGGCGACCTCGGCGGCCTCCGCGACGACTTCGGCCCCGGCTTCGGCGTGGATCTCCTCCGCGGCCGGGGGCTCGCCGAGCTGGGCGAGCGGCTCCTCGAATGCGGCGGACGGATCGTCGAGGCCCGAGAGCAGGCCGGAGGCGGAGATCCCGTCGGGCAGGGCGAGTTCGAGGATCTCGGCCGAGACGTCGCAGTCGTCGAACGCGAACCCCTCGCCGACCATGTCGTCGTCGAACAGCGGGTGGACGGCGGCGATGGATTCGGACGCGGCCACGACCTCGGGCTCGTCGGGCACCTGCGCGGCCGCGAAGTCCACGCTGGAGACCGACTCGGGCTGGAACGCGGGCGAGGCGATGCCGTCGGACGAATGGCCGGGCTCGACGAAGACCACGGTCTCGTTGACGTGGCCGACGATCGGGTCGGACTCGTCGGCGTACTGGATCATCTCCACGACCTCGGCGTTGGCGTCGGGGTCGGGCGAGGCGGAGGCGATGAACGCGTCGGACTGGCTGCGGAACGCCTCCCAGGGCGTCTCGAACCGCTCGACCTCGTGCGCCTCGGATCCGGCCTCGGCGGCCTTCAGCTCATCATCGAAGGCGGACCCGACCTCGGGCTCGACCGGGGCGGCCTCGGCCGACAGCTCGACCGGCGCCTCGGCGACGACCTCGGAGGCGAATTCCTCGGAGGCGACCTCGGAGGCGAATTCCTCGGCGACGACCTCGGCGGGGGCCTCCGCGACCGGGGCGGCCTCGGCGTCGAATCCGGCGAACAGGCCGACCTGGGCCTCGTCGGCCTGGGAGTCGGCGGGCGCCTCGGCGACGGCCTCGGGCGTGGCGTCGGAGGGCAGGCCGTCGGCCGACGGATCGGCGGCGTGGGCCGAGACGAATTCGTAGGAGTAGGAGTGCGACGGGTCGTACGAGGCCTGGGGCGCGGGCGCTCCGCTGAGGGCGAAGAACTCGTCGGCGGAGGTGGGCTCGGCCTCCTGCGGGGCGACGGCCTCGAGCCGCACCGACGCGGGCTCGACCTCGGCCTCGGCGACGGCTTCGACGGCCTCAGGCTCGGCCTCGGGGGTCGCGAGGGCCTCGATCAGGGATCCGGATTCGGCCTCGGGCTCGTGGTCATTGGCGCAGGTGACGAACTCGTGGTCGGAATCGTTCTCGGCGACCGGGGCGCGGAGGACGTCGGGCTCGTCGGCGTCGGCCTCGTCGCGGAGGGAGGGTTCGGCGTCGGCCTCGATGTCGTCCTGGCTGAGCCAGGGGCGGGCGTCGAGGATGGTGGCCTCGGCGTCGAGGGGCTCCTGGTATTCGGTGAGCGTGTCGTCGAAGGCGGCGGAGGCGTCGATGATGGCCGGGGCGTCGTCCTCGTCGTCGTCGAATCCGTCGGGCTCGCCGTAGGCCTCGGCCTGGGAGTCGACGAGGACGACCTCGCGGTCGGCGGCCTCGGCCTCGCTCAGGACCTGGGCGATGGCGGACTCGTCCTCGTGCTCGGGGAGGCCTCGGTAGCGGCGGTAGACGACGGTGGCCTCGGAGAGCAGCCCGGGGCCCTCGCTGTTGCCGCGGAGCAGGGAGTCGAGGTAGAGGTCGAGGATCGCCATGAGGGCGGAGAGAAGGTCCTCGACCTCGCGGCTGATGGTCGCCCGGCCGGTGGCGAGGTCCTCCAGGACCTCCTCCTGGTAGTAGGCGATGTGGCTGAGGCAGGAGAGCCCCACCATCGACGAGCCGCCCTTGATGGTGTGGGTCAGGCGGAAGGCCTCGAAGATGTCATCCCCGCGCGACGGGTCGGTCGCGAAGTTGAGGATGCCCATCTCGATCTCGGGGAGGTAGCCCTTGGCCTCGGTGACGAAGCTCAGGACGTCCTCGCGATCCACATTCCTGCTCATAAATCCGCTCCGGGGATGGCCGTGTTGGTCGTGAGTGTGGAGGACGTCACGAGCTGCGCTGGAGGATGAAGATGCCGTCGAGGGCGACGGGGCGTAGTCCGGGGATGTCGACGCCGACGTATTCGGCGGGCCCGAGGAAGAGGCTGCCGCCGGGCTTGAGCCTCCGGCAGAGCCGCTCGACGACGCGGCGACGGTCGTCGGCGTCGAAGTAGATGAGGACGTTCTGGCAGAAGATCACGTCCTGGTTGAGGACCGGATACTCGCCGGGCCCGGCCAGGTTGAGGTGGGCGAAGCGGACCCGCCGCCGGATGTCGTCGGCGACCTTGTAGCGGGGCGTGGTCCCGTCCCACACCTGGGACATGTACCTGCGTTTGAGTTGGTCGGGGAGGTG
>CBDIHP010000026.1:0-129879 GCA_965279195.1 Isosphaeraceae bacterium | reverse complement strand
CCCGCTCGACAAGGGCCCGGCGCACCTTCGGGTGCAGCGGGTGATAGGCCGGACCGTCGGGGCGGCCGTGTCGGTCGAGCCGGATCAAACCCTCCGCAATGGCTTCCGGACTCGTGGGATGCGGCAGGTCGCCGAGCGGCCCGTCGAGGTCGAGCGCGACCCAGGCTGAGAGATTCCGACGGCCGAGGACCTTCAAGGCCAGGTCGCGGCGATCGGGCCCGAGCGGATCCTCCGACGCCTGGCCCGAGAGCCCCCGGCGGCGGTCGCGGTCGGCCAGCGACTCGGGCAGCACGACCTCATCGGAGCCCAGGTGCGCGAGGTAGGCCGACAGGTTCTCCGCCTGCGTCAGGGGCTCGGCCGGCGGGCCGAAACGCTCCAGGGCCGAGGGGCCGGAAACCACGAGGCCCAGGGATCTTCCGTCGATCGCCTTGCCCGGCCGGGCGATCGGATTTGGGGCCAGGTCGCGGAGTTCGACGAGCTTGATTGATCCGACCCGCACCGGCGACGTCGGGTTGCGGTTCACCAGCACCAGGGCCGACTCGACCGATTCGGGCCAGACGATCCAGGAGAACGTCGCCGGCTGGCCCCCTTCGAGGATCGGCGGTCCGGAGGCGCAGGCGTCGAGCAGGACTCGCCCGCGAGACTCGTCGGGGCCGCGACCCCGGGGGCCCATCACGCCCACCCCGAGCGCCGAGGGGTGCCCGCCGTTGACCGTGACCACCAGCCGATGCGGACGCCCCGGGTGCAACGACCGCAGGGCGTAACCCGACCAGGCGAGACCGTTTCCGTCCGCCGGGCCGAGCACGCCCGTGTCCGCGTTGGGCCGCCCGCCGACGGGCAGCGAGACCGACAGCAGGCGGTCCCGCCTGGCCTGGTCGATCAGAGCCGGTTCGGGGACGAGCCAGCTCGGCCGCACCGGGTCTCGCAGGGGAGCCCGGCCCGACCCGAGGAGCCTGGCGGCCTTGACCTTCGACGGCTCGATGGCATCGACCTCGACCCCCTCCGGCCCCCCCTTCGGCGGCTCGGGCGGCTTCGGGCCGACGACCACGAGGCTCATCTTGCGGGTCGCGACGCTGGTCGTGCCGCCGGCCCGCCGGCGCCGGAGCCAGCGGAGGAGCTTCGAACCCGACGGGCTGGCGATCGGCTCCCAGGACGAGCGGACCTCGACGACGTACGTCCCTTCCTTCTCGGGCGCAACGACTTCCAATACGCGGGCGGCGGGCTCGATGCGGTTGGTCTGGGCGACTTCCTGGCGATCGTCGCGCCAGAGGGGCTCGCCGCCGTGCAGCGGCCGGACCTCAGCGTGCGTGCGGAGGGTGACGTCGCTCGTCTCGGGGGCGAGGATGTTGTAGGCCAGCGTCAGCCCGAGCTTGGCACCCGGCGCGACGGCCCCCGTGGTCGAGTCGGGGCCCGCGTCGTGCCAGTCGGCCTGGATGACGTCCCAGGGGACCCGCTCGACCCCAACATCCACCGGGGCCACGGGATCGGTCCGCTGCGGGCCATCGAGCAGCCCGACGACCGCGAACGGTACCACCTGTCCGGACAGTCGGACCGAGACCTCGCCGTGGAGCGGGACCTCGACCCTCACCCGGACCCTGCCCGAACGCCCCGAGCCGACCTGCCAGGTCCCGTCCGCCCGCTTCCTCGGCGGCTCGCCCGACCTCGCGGGCCACTCGACGGCGTCGAGGATCTGCCCGCCGTTGAGGGCGAGGGTCACCGAGTCATCCGGCTCAACCTTCGCCGGCGCCTTGGGTTCGGCATTCGGGTCGGCCGCCGGAAGGGGGACGTTCCAGTCCAGATCCAGCGTGAGCCGGACCAGGGGCGAGGTCATCGGGGCGCCCGGGGCCGAAGCCCCCGCCCCACGGATCATCCCCCAGCCCATCCCTCCCAGGGCGACCGTCAGGGCGACCGCGACTCGCCATCGCACCTGGATCATCCGGGCGCCGACTCCTCATCCCCATCCCCGAGCCCGGCCGTCCACCGCCGTCCCTGGCGATGATTCCCGACCCCAACCCGGCGCGCATGAACGCTATTCGCTTTGATTCGGTTGGTCCATGCGGGGGACTTGAGCGGATTTTTGGGATTCCGTCGGGAAGTCCGATCGCCCTGTTGTTTGCACCCTTCCAGGGGCAGAGACTGGGACCGAGCAAACATGGCAGGATGGAATTTTGGGGTAAATGGGAAAAATGTCTCGAATACAGATGCCCCGGTGACGTCCAACCTTCAGGGCTCTTTGGCAATCTGGCTCGGTTTTGCTGACCAGCACGAGGGAACTCACACCCCGCCAGGATCCTGGGGCGAATTGGGTTCGTTCCGTCAAAAGGGATTCCTGGCGAAGTCATCGGCCCGGCCTCAGGTTCTCGGGCGATTCTTCCCGCGCTGCGGGACGTGCCAGCGCGCTGCGGGACGAAAGTGACGGGCGGCCCAAGGCGACTGCGTCCGGAATCCGATAAAACGGAGGACGGGGTCGAGGATATCCCTGGGCGTCGGGCCTGCTCCCCGGGGCAGGATCGCGCCGACGCCGATGGCATCGATGTTGCTCTTGCGTGGGACGACGGCACTGAGGCCGTCGGTCTCGCCTGGGGTTGGCGTCGCCGCGTGACAGGGAGGTCCTGGCTCCGGGCCAGTTTGAAGGGTCGCCTCCGCCTCCTTTCGAGTGCAAAGGTGGCAACCTGCCCGCGATCGTCCCGTTCCATCCGCCCGTTTCGTAATCCCAACGGCGCGACACGAGGTCCACGCTCATGCGGTTCCTGCTCTGGCTGGTCCTGTTCACCAACCAACACGACGGCAAGGAAGCGACCGACCGCCTGGTCCCGGCGGGCTGGGAGGGCAATCCCTGGGGCCCGGTCGCCGCCGCCAATCGCGCGTCGGGCGCCTGGCCGGCCGTCGAGTTCACGCCGTCGATGAAGCAGTGGGATGAGTGGGGCAAGAAGAACCTCCAGACCGGCGACCTGATCTTCCGGCTGGGCGACGCCCGCATCCTCCGCGGCTGGTTCAAGTTCAGCCGGTTCATCGCCAACATCAGCGGCAGCGCGTTCTCGCACGTCGGGACGGTCGTCATCGAGGACGGCCAGGTCATGGTCTACGACATGACCCAGTCCGGCTGCCGCAAGCAACCGCTCTCCATCTTCGTGCTCGATAACGTCGGCGCGTTCGGCGTGAAGCGGCTCAAGCCCGAGCACCGCCAGCAGATCCCCAAGGTCATCGCCTACCTCCAGAACGCCTACCAGAAGCAGGTCCCCTTCGACTATGAACTCTCCGGCGACGACCGCGCGTTCTACTGCGTGGAGCTCGCCGAGAAGGCCTTCCGCGCCGGCGGCCTGACCCTCTCGCAGCCGGTGAAGCTCGCCGACATGGAGAACATCCAGCGGTTCCCGCTCCCCGTCCTGGGCTTCACCAGCCTGACCAGCCTGACGCTCGACCAGGAAGTCTTCTTCCCGGGCAACGACCGCCATGGCATCTGGTCGTGTCCCATGCTGGAAACCATCTACGACTCCCGCGTCCACAACACCCAAACGGCGGCGAAGGCGAAAGACGTGAAGTAGCCGGCTTTCCAGGGTGTGGTGCCTCACGTCCCATCGGGACGTGAGGCGCCGCACCGACAAGCGCTGGGTGCTGATAGGATCGCGGGCGTGGGGCGGAAGCGCTGGGCGCGGGGCTCCGACCCCACCCCAACCCCTGCCGCGAGGCACGATCAAACCGGGTCTCCAGACCCGTTGACCATTCTAGAGCGATTTCCTTTTGATTTTGGCGGTTGACTGGGATATCCCTGGGTGTCAGGAGGACACCGGGGATGAAGGCCTATTCGATGGACCTGAGGGAGCGCGTGGTCGCCGCCTGCGAGGCGGGCGAATTGACCAGGGAGGAGATCGCCGGGCGGTTCTCGGTGAGCGTCTCCTGGATCCGCGCGCTGATGAAGCGGTGGCGCGAGGTCGGCACGATCGAGCCCAGGCCCCGGGGCGGGGGCAGGGTGCGTGCCTTCGACGCCGAGGCCGACGCTCGGCTCCGCCAGGCCGTCCGAGACGACTCCGACGCCACCCTCGAGCAACTCGCCGCGGCCGCCGGCGTCGCCTGCGGCCCCACGGTCGTGTTCCGGGCCCTGAAACGCCTGGGCATCACGCGTAAAAAAAGTCGCGGCGGGCGGCCGAGCAGGACCGTCCCGAGCTGAAGGAGCAGCGGCGGGCCTGGCGCGAGGAGTTCGCCGGGGTCGACCCGTCGCGGCTGGTCTTCCTCGACGAGACCGGCTGCACCACCGCCATGGACCGGACCCACGGCCGGGCCCCCAGCGGCGTGCGGGTGGACGGCCCGGTGCCGCACGGACACTGGAAGGTCATCACCCTCACCGCCGCCGTGAGGCTGGGGGGCGTCCCCCAGCCCGCCTGCCTGGCCACAGACGGCGCCACCAACTCGGCCTGCTTCGAGACCTACATCGGCGACTGCCTGGCCCCGACCCTGCGGACGGGCGACATCGTGGTGATGGACAACCTCTCCTGCCACAAGTCGCCCGAGGTGCGTCGCCTGATCGAAGCGGCCGGCGCCCAGGTCCGCTACCTGCCCCCCTACAGCCCCGACCTCAACCCGATCGAGCCGCTGTTCTCGAAGTTCAAGGCGATCCTCCGCGAGCTGGCGGTCCGGACGGTCCCCGATCTCTTCGGCGCCATGGGCGACGCCCTCCGCCGGATCACCCCGCAGGACATCGCCGGCTGGTTCCGCCATAGCGGCTACACCGCCACAGAGTCAACCGCCAGACTCATAGGGAAATCGCTCTAACGGTCGACGGGTCTGGAGACCCGGTTCGGTGGTCCCCTTCGATCTCCGCGGGGGCGGGGTCTGGAGACCCTCGCCCAGCGCCTAGGCTTCGAAGCGTCTCCGCGCTCCTGGCGTCTTGGCGGTTCAATTCCCCCGCACCCGCACCTTCCTCACGCCCCACGCCGCGATCAACTCTGAATCATCCCGACATAAATACGCGTATAAAAGTCCCATCGCCAGCAGGAAGCCGAAGAACCCCAGGAACGCCGGCAGCAGGTGCCACGTGTTCCTGTATCCGACGTGGTAATGCACGACAACCGCCGGCAGATAGCCGCAGAGTCCGGCGAACAGCGTCGACCACCACAGCCATCGCTCGCCCCGGCGGATCCCCCACAGGGCCGAGGTCAGGAACACCAGGCCCGAGGCGATCAGCATCCCGCCGAAGCTCGCCCGGTCGTGCGCCACGAGGGCCGGCAGCCGGGGGTTCGCCGCCGCGATCGCCTCGCCCGTCGTCTGCAGGAATTCCAGGTCCTCGGGCACGAACACGCTGGTCATCCCCACCACGCAGATCGTCGCCCCGGCCACCAGGAACGCGCCCGCCTGCGCCACCAGGATGAGCTGACCCCACAACGCCCGCCGCCACCGCGGCGTGTTCCAGAGGTCGGGCGGCGGACCCGGGCGGGGCGTCCCCAATCGCCCGTGCCTGCCCAGTAGCAGCAGTTGCAGCAGGGCGAGCGTCACGAACGCGTGGAACGGGTCGAAATATCCAAATCCCAGGAACAAGAAGAAGCTGGCGAACCCCGCATAGGCCGAGCACAGCACCGAGACCCACGCCCAGTGCGTCCCCCGGCGGATCGCCGACCACGCCAGGCCGACATACAGCACACCCACCGCGCTCATCGTCCCGGCCAGCGTCACGCGGTCGTGCGTCATGAACGCCAGGAGGTTCGGGTTGACCTCCGCGATGGCGTCCCGACTCATGTTCACGAACTGCTCATCATAGGGCAACACCACCCGCGTCGCCGCGATTGCCAGCGCCATCACGCTGCCCGCGACCATGCTCAGGCCCATCAGCAGCAGCCAGGGCCAGGCCAGCTCGGACGCCCTCTCGGGGGGCGGGACGGTTGAAGGCCGATCCATGTCATGAATCAAGGCCTCGTTGATCCGCTTCGGCAGCCCCGGGCCCGAGTACACCAGGCCGGCGTCGAGCGTCACCAGGTCCGCCCCGGCATCCTTGAACATCAACGCATCGATCGGCTCGCGCACGCCCCCGCCCGCCACGATCGCCAGCCCCGGCCCGAACGCCTGCCTCAGGTGTCTGGCCATCGCCAGCGAGGGCTCGCGCGCCGGCGGACCCATCCCGCGGAACCCCGGCTCGTCGCGCACGGCCCCGTCGATCAACACCCCCCGGAACCCGACCCGCGTCGCCACCTTGACCCGGACGGCCGCCCGTCGCGCCTCCCACTGGGGCGAGACCACGACCAGCGCCGGGGCCGTGTCGGCCTCCAGACCCAGGGCCTCGGCGGCCAGCGGCAGGAAGAGGTCCCAGGCGTTGTCGTCCCAGCCGGCCCCGGCGTCGACCGCGTCGATCACGAACGCATCCGCCAGCCCGCCGAGCCGGGTCGCCAGGGCCCGCAGGTCCCCGGCCGCGTCGCTCGGACTCGTGCCGACGGCCACGGCCAGCCGCGCCAGGATCTTCACACTGCCGCGTTTCGCGACCGCCAGCTGGCGGGCCAGCGACTCGACCCCGGGATTGCCCGGCGGCCAGGGGGACCCGATGGTCTCATCCCCGACCCGGCGTTCGACCTCCCCCGCGTCCCCCGTGGCCAGACGCCCCGGCGCGGTCACCGGACCGACTTCGAGGAACCCCACGCCGAACCGGGCGATCGCCCCGATGGCCAGCCCCCTCGTGTCGATCCCGCACCCGAGCCCCACGGGCGTCTCGAACGTCAAGCCGAGAGCGGTCGGCGAGGTCGCCAGTCTCGGGTCGGCCCGCATGTGGCCCATGAAGTCGATCACGAACGGCCCGATTGGCGTCCGCGCGAGCGTGCCCATCACCCCCAGCGTGAGATCCCTCGCCACCCCCGCCGGCAGCCCGAACAGGATCGGCCGGAAGACCGTGCGGTAGGACCAGTCCGGCATGGCAGTCGGGCTCCGGGGAGATTGGATTGTTCATCCTCATTGTATCTCGCGAGCAACACCGAAGCGCTGGGCGCGGGTCTCCCGACCCCGCCCCAACATCCGCCACGCCGGACCGCCGAACCGGGTCTCCAGACCCGTGTCGGAAAGCCAGCGCGACTCAAGGCCATAAATTGCTGGGTCTGGAGACCCGCTCCTGCTGTACCGCATCTCAGGCCAGGGCGGGGTCTGGAGACCCGCGCCCAGCGCCTGCGCCTCGCGCCCGGCGCATGGCTTCGAAATCGAACCGGCCCGGCCCTCGAAGGTCGAGGATCCGGGCCGGGAGTGTTCCGATCAAGCGGCCGGTCGGCTCACTTGTGGGAGGTGTGGCAGGACTTGCAGGCGGCGCCGAGCTTGCCGAAGGCGGCCTTGGCGGCCTTGGTGTTGTGATCCTTCGCGGCGGTTTCGAGGGCCTTGGCGTCGGCCACCCACGCGCCGGTGAGCTTCGCCCACGAGTCGGCGTCGCCCTTCTTCGGGCTGGCCTTGCCGAGGGCCTCGGTCAGTTCGACGACCTCCTTCGAGGTCGCGGTCACCTTGTCCCAGTCGGGGGCGCCCTTGAATTCCGCCTTGAGCCGGGCCAGGGCCGAGTTGGGGCCCTTGTTCATCTTGCCCATGATGTCCTTGGCCGTCAGCCCCTCGGCGGCGACCGCGATCCCCGCGAAAGCCACCATCGACAGCGCCACCCAGGCGATCCGCTTCGACATCTCGTGAATCTCCCCGTCTTCGGGAAACGAACGAACCGGTCCGATCAATCGGGCCTCGACAATGAAACCCCGGCGGGCGATCCTACCAGGCGCGCCGGGGCCTCGAAAGCACTCACCCCTCAGATTTTCGGAAGAATCGCACCTGATACGTGATCAATCATCATCGAATCTACACGACCCCTTGCCAACGTGACCGGGCCCCACCGAAGGCTCGCCCAGCGCCGGGCATCCTTCCCCACCTTCGAGCGTGGGGTGCGCTGCGACGCGGCCTCCCGGGCCCGCGTCCACCGCACCGACGAGGGCCGATGACGAACCGGACCGGACCGGCCGCGGGGTAGGGCGTAGGCTTCAATTCCTGCGCAGCTCATGGCAATACAGCACATCCGCCGGCAACCTCGCCTCAGCCAGGTCCCGCAGGTGCGCATGGTGCGTGAAGAACAAAACCTGCGTCCGCTTCGACAGCTCCGCGAACACCTCCAGCGCCGCGGCCGACCGCTGGTCGTCGAACTGCAGCAGCACATCATCGAGGATCAAGGGGATCGGCTCGTGGGCGTCGAGCCAGTGCTCCAGGCTCGCCACACGCAGGGCGAGATAAAGTTGATCGCATGATCCTTCGCTCATGCAGTCAACCGTCAGCGTGGCTTCGGTGCCCGATCGCACGGCCGCGATGAACGCCTCGCCCTTGTCGTTGTACTCGATCCTCAGGCCCGAGAACGACCGCGCCGAGAGCCTGGAGAATAGCTCGCTCGCCCGGTTCAGCACCGGCGCCTGGTTCCGCTCGCGATACCGCTCGATCCCCTTCCGGAGAACCTCTTCCGCCAGACGCAGGGCCGCGTAACGCTCGACGTCCGACTGCAACTTCGCCATCGCCATCGCCGCGCGGCCGTTGGCCTCGGCCGCCTTGCCGCTGCCGTCCATCGTCGCCAGCGTCGTGCGCGACGAGCCGATCTGCTGATTCACGTCCTTGATCTGAGCGTTGAGCGCGGAGATCTCTTCATCGAGCTTCGCGATCAAATGTTCCAGCGTGTCCGGGTCGTGCCGGCCCGCCTCGGCCACGAAGTCGGGCACCGACAGGCCCGCGCTGAACCGCCGGATCTCGTCCTCGACCCGCCTCAGTCCGGCGTCGAGCTTCGAACGCTCCCGCGACCGCCGCTCGCACTCCGGCAACTCCTCGATCGACCCGCAGCGCGACTCGCGAAGCAGCGAATCGAACGCGACCCGGGCATCGTCGATCGCCGCCTCGGCATCCTGCAACCGCTTCGTTTCCTGGGCGATTTGCTTGGACAGCGACTCGCTCGCCTGCCGGTCCTCGCGGGCCTCGCGGAGCCTCTGGAACAGGTTCTCGGTGGCGACCTCGGGGGCCTGCTCGGCCAGTCCCGGGGCGATCCGCTCGGAGAGGTCGCGGACCTGCCCGGCGAAAAGCTCGGCGTCTCGGTCGATCCCCTTGAGCCGGCTGGACTGGCTGCGGATCCGCTGCGACAGCTCCTGGAGCTTCCGCAGGTGCTCGACGAACACCGTCGCCTGCTCCTGCGAGGCCGTCCGATCGAGGCCGATCCGCTCCATGATCGACCCCCACGACTCGCGATGGGTCGCCAGCTTCTCGTCGATCGCCGTGAGCTTGGACTCCGCCTGCGACGCCCCGGCCCGCTCGGCCTCCAGGCCCGTTTCCAGCCTGTCCCGCCGCTTGGCCCGGTCGTCGTTCGCCTTCAACAACTCGCCCGCGCGATCGAGCAGGATTGCCAGCGACTCGCCGCCGTCGGGGAGCTGCAAGGCCATATGCAAACGTGCCTTCTCCCTGGCAATCTGATCCGAGAGCGCCTCCACCTCTTCACGCTTCGATCGCAACCCCTCGATGGGCCCCAGCACCGCCTGCCGCCGCTCCAGCCACGATCGCAGTTCCGCCGGGCTCAATCCGGCCAGCCCGATCGGCTCGATCTGCCGCCTCCAGTCCCGCTCGATCGACTGCGATACGTCCTTGGACCGCGCTTCCTCCGCGTCGATGGCGTCGAGCTTGACCCGGTGCGACTGGATGGCCGCGAGGATCTCATCCCGACGCGCGACGTCCGTGGCCTCGCGATGCAGGCGATCGGCCAGCCTGTCCGTCCGGGATACGCCTGCCTCGTAGGCATCCGCCAGCGACTTGCCGGGGGCGACTTCCTGGATGAACACGTCCTCGGATGCCGGATCCTTCGCATGCTCAAGCCATGACCTGCGGATGATCGACCAGCCCCGGTCGCGCCTCTCGCGAGACAGTTGCAGGTTCGCCAGCGTCGGCAGGTCGCGTGCCAGGTCGCCGGCCTGGAGCCTCGCCTCCTGCTGCTCGATGGCCTGCGTCTCCCGCTTCCTCGCCGCGTCCAGTTGCTTCGTCAGCTCCTGCGAGTCCTGCCAGCGGGCCTCGAACTTCGCGATGGTCTCGGGCAGCGGGACGGCCAGGGCTTCGAGTCCCCCGGCGTCGCCAGACCAGCCCGGCAGCTTCCGCAAGGCCGCCTGGATCGACTTTTCCAGCGGCCCGAGCTGCCGCGCCGCGTCGTCGCGACGCTCCTCGATCGCCCCCAATCGCGTGATCTCCTTGACCAGCGCCTTGAGCCCCGCGAGGTCCCCCGGCTGGCCGATCTGGTCGAGATCGACCGTGAATTTCGTGATCGCGCGTTGATGCTTCGCCAGGGCCTCGCGCGTCTCCTCCCGCTGGGTCGCCAGCTTCTGGGCTTCGATGGCCAGCGTCTGGATGCGGATCGGCTCGTCGACGCGGAGGGCCAGGCCGTCGATCTGATCGAGGTCGTTCGGCTTGCCAAGCTCCCGGAGGATCACCCGCGCGGCGTGCGTGTCCTCGTTGACGAACGACTGCACGCGGGGCCGATCGAGCTGCGCGGCCCGGTATTTCCCGCGTTCCTCATACAGCCGCTCGATCTCCGCCTCGGCCTCCAGGATCGACTCGTGCGACGGCAACGACGCCAAGCGTCCACGCAATTCCTCAAGCGTCTCCGTCGCCCTCGCCGCCTCGCGCCGGGCCACCGCCTCGTTCGATTCCGCCTTGCGACGGCGCTCGGGGAAGTCGTCGGGGAGGATCACGGCGTCCGACGACTTCGCCAGGGAATCGAGCAATTCCGCCCGTTCCGAGACCAGCGGCAACGCGTCCTTGACCCGCCGCAGCCGCCCGGCCTCGCCCTGTTTCCTGCGAATCTGTTCATCCAGCCGCGCACTCTCGGCCTGGGCATCCTTGAGCGCCTGGTCCTGCCGCGACCATTCCTCGGTGGTGACCTGGCACTGGCGGATCTCCGTCTGGGCGTCGCGGATCTGCCGGATCGCGACGGGGATGCTCTGCTTCACGCCTCGGGGTATGAACAGATCTTGAAGGTCGTTCTTGAGCGTCTCGTGGATCGTCCGCAGGCCGGCAATCCCCGAGCTGGCCGAGAACAGCGTCTCCCCCAGCCGCCCGCCGCCCCGGATGATCTCCTTCCCGCCCTCGATGAGCGAATCATGATCGATCCCGAACATCGCCGAGAACAGCGGTTCGTCCACCCCGCCCAGGAACCGCGTCAGCTCCGACGGCTCGATCGGCGATGTCCCCGCCTCGTCGCAGAGCGGGTCCTTGTTCCGCTTCCATCGCGTGAACGCCAGCCGCTCGCCGTCGGCCAACTCCAGCGTGGCGCCGAGACGCATCTTGTTGTATTCATGAAGGAAACGGTCGGGCGATTGGAGGGGGATGCCGTAGAACAGGTTCCGGATCGCCCGCAAGGCCGACGTCTTCCCCGCCTCGTTCGGCCCGTGGATCAGGTGCAGGCCGAGGTTGCCGGCCGAGAGGTCGAGCGCGACCCCGGTGAACGGGCCGAAGGCGTCGAGCTGGAGGCGGAGGATTTTCATGGGCAAATGTGTCGCGTTCTCAGACGTGCAGGCGTTCCCGCAAGATGGCCTCGGCCGCGTCGAGCACGCCCCTGAGCCACTCGGGATCGTCGAGCTGCGGGGCGTCCGGCCCGTCGGACGCCTCGGCGGGCAATTTCTGCTTCAGATCCGCCAGCGCGTGACCGGCCGATTCGAGCCTCGCGGCGTCGCTGCGATACTCATCGAGCAGGGCGAACAGCTCCTCGATCGGGCCGTCGCCGATCGCCTGGGCCTGTCGCATCGGCAGGGTCTTGACCTTCACCTGCTCGATCCAGAGACGGTCGCCGCCCAGGTCGTTCGCCCTCGCCCGCACCGCCGCCGCCAGCCGCTCCGGGCCGGCCAGCAGCCGCTCGTGGGCCTTGCTCGGGCCACGCACGACCACCCGGGCCACCACCAGCCGCTCGCCATCCTCGGACGCGAGGATCGGGTCGATGGCCGACGCGGCGAGGTCGGCGATCTCATCTTCATGCGCACAATCGGGCGACGCGATCTCGATCGATTCCCAGCGGACCACGTCCAGCCGCCGGAACTCGACCCTGGCCTTGCGGTCGTCGCCGAGGGTGACCAGGAGCGCCCCCTTCGGCCCCGTCTCGCGGGCGTGCCGACCCTGCAAATTCCCCGAGAAGGCGATGAACGGCGCCTCGGCCAGCGTCTGCCGCTGGTGCACATGACCCAGCGCCCAGTAGTCATATTCCTTGCTGATCAAGCCCTGGGGCGTGCAAGGCGCGTAGCGGTCGTGACCGTCGGCACCCGTCGCGCAGGTATGCAACAATCCGATGTTATAAACATCCTTGACCGCCCGGGGATACCGCTTCGACAGGTCGTCCGTCACCGCCTGCGTGGCGAACCCCTGGCCGTGGATGGCGATGCCCAGGTCGCCCAGCACGTGCGACTGCGGCTCGTCAGTCGCGAGCATCCGGACGTTCTCCGGCAAGGGCAGGCGCCGGGTCATCTTGCTCTGCGCGTCGTGGTTGCCCGCGATCGCGAACACGGGGATGCCCGCCTCGCGCAGGCGACCCATCTGGCGGACCAGATACAAGCCGGTGTTGTAATCCTGCCAGTCTCCGTCGTAGAGGTCGCCCGCCAGCAGCAGGAACGCGACCTTCTCGCGGATGGCGAGGTCCACCAGATTCTCGAATGCCCGCCGCGTCGCGTCGCGGATCCGCTGCGCCGGCGCGCCCTCATACGCCTCCAGCCCGCGCAGGGGACTATCCAGGTGAATATCGGCGGCGTGGAGGAACTTGATCATCACATCCCTGTATCGGCCGGCAAATCGGGAAAATTGAACCACAGAGACGCGGGGGGCACAGAGGAGCGAAGTTTTCTCAGGCCTGTCCCCGTGATCTCCGCGTCTCTGCGGTTCAATTCAGTATCTGTTGAACGACCCGCCCATGCACGTCCGTGAGGCGGAAGTCGCGGCCCTGGAAGCGGTAGGTGAGGCGGGTGTGGTCGATGCCGAGGAGGTGGAGGATGGTGGCCTGGAGGTCATGCACGGCGACGGGGTCGCTGGCGACGTTGTAGCTGAAGTCGTCGGTCTGGCCGTGGGTGTGGCCCGCCTTGACGCCCGCGCCGGCGAGCCACATCGTGAAGCAGCGGGGGTGGTGATCGCGGCCCGCCTCGATGCTCTGCCAGTCGCCCTGGCCGGCCACGCCGCGGCCGAACTCGCCGCCCCAGACGACCAGCGTGTCGTCCAGCAGCCCGCGACGCTTGAGGTCGGTGATGAGCCCTGCCGTGGCCTGGTCGGTGTCCCTGCAACGCGCGACGCACCACGACGACAGCCGGCTGTGATGGTCCCAGTCCGGGTGGAAGAGCTGCACGAATCGCACGCCACGCTCGGCCAGCCGCCGCGCGAGGATGCAGTTGGCCGCGTAGGAACCGGGCCGCCGCGAGTCGGGCCCGTAGAGTTCGAAGGTCGAGGCGGGCTCGTCGGAGAGGTCGGCCAGGTCGGGGACGGATGTTTGCATCCGATAGGCCATCTCATATTGACGGATACGCGTGCCGATTTCCGGGTCGCCCGTCGCTTCGAGGTGGTGGCCGTTCAGCTCGGCCATGCCGTCGAGCATCCCCCGGCGCAGGTTGCGGGGCAGCCCGGCGGGGTCCTTGAGATACAGGACGGGCTCGCTGGAGTTGCGGAAGCGGACCCCCTGGTGACGCGAGGGGAGGAATCCGGATCCCCAGTAGTAGTCATATAACGGTTGGTCGCTGGGGCGCTGCATCTTGGAGACGAGGACGATGTAATCGGGCAGGTCGCGGTTCTCGGAGCCCAGGCCGTAGCCCACCCAGCCGCCGATGCTCGGGCGGCCGGGGAGCTGGTGGCCGGTGAGCATGAAGGTCATGGCGGGGGCATGATTGATATGTTCGGTCGTCATCGACTTGATGAAGCAGAGTTCGTCCGCGACCTTCGCCAGGTGCGGCAGCCACTCGCCCACCGTCGCGCCGGACTGGCCGCACTTCGAGAACTTGACGCGAGAAGGCATGACGAGCTGTTTCTGCGATGCCGTCATCGTCGTGAGCCGCTGGCCGCGACGGACCGAGTCGGGCAGTTCCTTCCCCGCCCACTTCTCCAGCCCCGGCTTGTGGTCGAACAGCTCCAGTTGCGACGGCCCGCCCGACTGCGTGAGGAAGATCACCCGCTTCGCCTTCGGCGCGAAATGCGGCACGCCGGGCAACCCGCCTTCGGATGCCCGGGCCGTCTGCGACGCCAGCAATCCCGACAGCGCGGCGGCCCCGAGGCTGACGCCGGTGCAGCGGCCGAGGAAATAGCGGCGGGTCGAATCCATCAACTCATCCGGAATCGGTCGCATGAGGATCACTCCCGCGTGATGGCTTCGTCGAGGTTCAGGACCATGTCCGCCACCACCGCCAGCGCGGCGAGTTCGGTGCGATCGAGCTTCGGATCGGGCCGCGATTGCCCGTGCGACAGCCATCTCGTCGCGTCGTCGGGATGTGCCTGGAAGTGTTCGCGTGCTCGCTTGAACTCGCGTTGGAAGATGCTCAACTCGCGTGCATCGGCCGGGCGGGCCAGGACCGACTTGAGGATCGCGTGGAACCGGGCGTCTCCGCCCTTCGATACGGCGTCCGCGGCCAGGGCCCGGGCGGATTCGAGGAACGTCGTGTCGTTCAACAACGTGAGCGCCTGGAGCGGCGTGTTGGTCCGAGGGGTGCGGACCTCGCACACGCGGCGCTGGGCGCTGTCGAAGAGGAAGGTGGGGGCGGCCGAGCGTCGCCAGAAGGCGTAGATGGTCCGGCGGTACTGGTCGGGCCCTTCGGTGGGCTCGTAGACGAACCGGCCCATGAACATTTCTTCCCAGACCCCCGGCGGCTGATAGGGCCGCACCGGCGGCCCGCCGATCGCGGGGTTCAGCAGGCCGCTCGCGCCCAGGGCGGCGTCGCGGATCATCCAGCTCGGCAGGCGGAACCGCGACGCCCGGGCCAGCAGGCGGTTCTCGGGGTCGCGGAGCCGCAGCGATTCGCTCGTGCCGGATGACTGCCGATAGGTCGAGCTGCAAACGATCGTCTTGATGATGTGCTTGACATCCCAGCCGCTGTCCATGAATTCGACGGCCAGCCAGTCGAGCACCTCGGGGTGAGTGGGCGGCTCGCCCTGGCGGCCGAAATCCTCGGGCGTGCGGACGATCCCCGCGCCGAAGTGCATCTGCCAGAACCGGTTCACCACCACCCGGGCCGTCAGCGGATTCGACCGCGAAACCAGCCACTTCGCCAGTCCCGCCCGGGTCCGGGGCTCGTCCTTCGGCCAGCCGGCGACGGCCCCGGGCACGTCGCGGTCGACCTTGTCGCCCTTCCGGTCCCAGACGCCTCGGATCAAAACGTGCGTGTCGCGCGGTTTGTCCTTCTCGGCCAGGACCATGACGTCGACGCCCTTCGCGAACTTGCTCAGGTCGGCGAGTTGCGACTCCGCCCGCTTGAGGTTCGCCCTGGCGAGCGTGTGCGCGGGGTCGTCTTCGAGGTACTGGTTGAACAATCGCTCGCGCAGTTTCGGCTCGATGGCCGCACCCGCGTCGACCCGCTCGGCCAGGCGTTCGAGGGGCGAAGGTTCCAGGCCCCGGGGCGTCTCTCCGGGCTGGTCGGTCAGGAGGACGCGGAACCGGCCGATGTTCAGGTGACCCTCCGTCGATCGGTGGCGGAGTTCGACGATCAGGTCGTCCGTCGGGTCGAGCACCAGGGGCTCGGCGAAGGCGTACACGGCGGAGTGCGGCGACTTGAGGTCGCGGCCGAGCGTCGACCACCCGTTCCGCGGGTCGTCGTCGAGCGTGTGGATCACCTTGCCGTAGCCGCCGAATTTCGCGGTGTCGGCCTCCACGTCGGCGACGGCCCCGGCGATCGGCGGCTCCTTCACCTGCGACCCGTCGCGCGGGCGGACCTGCACCTTGATGTCGGTCAGGATGAAGTGGCCCGACTTCGACCGCGAGTAGCCGCCGTTCGTGAAGCCCGCATGCGGCAACACATCGATGCGCAAACCGGTGATCCGGCCCGACTTCGTCCGGGGCTTGCCGATCAGGCGGTAATCCTCGTGCCTCGGGTCCGACCCGCTAGCCATCACGGTGCCATCGGGCTCGGCGTTCAGCGTCGTCCCCTCCCGGGTTTCGAGCGAGGCCGCCATGAACGGTTGCCAGGCCCTGAATCCGTCCTTGACCTCGCCGCGTCTCGCGACCAACCACGTCTCGAATGCCGGCCCGGCCGACTTCCGGAGTTCGGCCTCCTCTCGCTTGCGCCGGCCCACGAGGGACTTCGCCAGCGACAGGCTCCGCTCGACGGCGGGCGACTGCACCTTGAGATACGGCCTGGCCCCCTTGCTGGCCTTGCCGTCCTCGTCGATGCTGTCGAAGAAGGCCGAGAGCTTGTAGTAGTCGGCCTGGGAGATTGGATCATATTTGTGGGTGTGACACTGGGCGCACCCGAGCGTCAGTCCGAGCCAGACGGTGCCGACGGTGTTCACGCGGTCGAGCACGTAGTCGATCCGGGATTCCTCCGGGTCGCGACCCCCCTCGCCGTTGGTCATGTGGTTGCGGTGGAAGGTCGTGGGCAACGCGCGGGCGGGATCCTTCCCCGGCATCAGGTCGCCGGCGAACTGTTCGAGCGTGAACCGGTCGAAGCGCATGTTCTTGTTGAAGGCGTCGATCACCCAGTCGCGCCAGGGCCAGTTGGTGCGGGTGTCGTCGCCCTGGAAGCCGTCGGTGTCGGAGTACCGCGCGGCGTCGAGCCAATCCATCGCCATGCGTTCGCCGAACCTCGGCGAGGCGAGCAGCCGGTCCACCAGCCGCTCGTAGGCGTCCGGCCGGTTGTCGAGCAGGAACGCATCGACCTCCGCCGGGGTGGGCGGCACGCCGTTCAGGTCGAGCGACAGCCGGCGGATGAGCGTCGCCTTCGACGCCTCGGGCGAGGGATTCAATCCGTCCCGGACCAGTCGGTCGAGCACGAATGCGTCGATCGGACTGCGGGGCCAGGTCGCCCCCAACGGCGTCTTCGCCAGCCCCTCCGGTGCCCTGGCCTTGACCGGCGGCGCGAACGCCCAGTGCTCCTTCCAGACGGCCCCCTGGTCGATCCAACGTTTGAGCACATCAACGTCTTTCGCCGATAATGACTTGCCCGACTTCGCCGGCGGCATCTTCGAATCGTCGTCGGCCGTGACCCGCTGGAAGGCCTCGCTCTCCTCCGGCTTGCCCGGCACGAAGGCCCCCGCGGCGAGGGCGTCGGCCTTGCGGTCGAGCCTCAGCTTCGCCTTGCGCGTGGCGTCGTCGGGCCCGTGGCAGGCGATGCACTTGTCGGACAGGATCGGCTGGACGTCCTTGGCGAAGTCCACCGCCCCCGGCGCGTCGGCGGCCATGCAGAGGCACAGGAGCAGGAGAGGATGGTTCATGGGCGATGGTTTATGGGTGAGGGAGGAATGCGCGGGGGGCGAGGTCGGGGTGATCCTCGCCCATTGTCCGCTCTCCGCGATCCGGCGGCAAGACCTGGCACGCCGTCTGCACTTAGCGAAGGGAAAACCGCCCAGGAGGAGCCGGACCGTCATGTCGTTGCTCAAGAATCGCTGGTTCGTCGGTGCGGCGCTCGGCGCCGGGGCCTTGTGGGGGGCCCGCGCGTGGCTCAGGTCGATCCGCCGGATCGACCTGCGGGGCCGCGTCGTGCTCGTCAACGGGGCCAGCAGCGGGCTGGGGCTGCTCGTGGCGAGGGAGGCGGCCAGGCGAGGGGCGGCCGTGGCCATCGCGGCCCGGCGGGAGGACGAACTCGAAGACGCCGCCGAGGATCTCCGGCGTGCGGGGGCGGCCGAGGTCATTCACGTGGCGGCGGACCTCTCGGACGAGGTCCAGGCGAATGAGGTCGTCCGGCAGGTCATCGAGCGGTTCGGGCAGATCGATGTGCTGATCAACTGCGCGGGCATCATGATCGTCGGCCCGGTCGAGACGATGACCCGCGACGACTTCGAGCGGGCGATGGCCACGAATTTCTGGGGGACGGTCTACCCGACCCTGGCGGCGATCCCCTCGATGAAGATGCGCGGGGGGGGCCGGATCGCGAACGTGATCTCAATCGGCGGCAAGGTCCCGGTGCCGCACATGCTGCCCTACACTTCGAGCAAATTCGCGCTCACGGGCTTCAGCGAGGGCCTGCGTGCGGAACTCGCGAAGGACAACATCCTCGTGACGAGCGTGTATCCCACCACCATCCGCACCGGCGGCCACCGGCACGCATGGTTCAAGGGGGACCCGCAGGCCGAGTACTCCTGGTTCGCGCTCTCCGACACGATCCCGGGGCTGTCGGCCTCGGCCCACGGGGCGGCGAAGGCCATCGTCGACTGCCTCTGCGTCGGCGACCCCGAGGTGGTCTTCGGCTGGAACGCCCACCTGGGGATCGCGCTGCACAACCTCGCGCCCGGCTGGATGGCCGAACTCCTCGGCCTGGTCAACCGCGCCCTGCCTCAGCCCGGCCCCGGGGCCCGGTTCGCCGAGCCCGTCCAGGGCCGCGACATCGCCGGCCCCCTCGCCGAGCTGGCCAACCGCATCATCCCCGAAGGGACCCGCCCCGGGACGGCGTGAGCATTCATGATCGAGCGAGGACTTCACCAAGATCCCTCGGAGGATCGGTCGCCCCGAAATATGTCAGGCTCGATTCAAAGATATCAAGATTGTTCCTGATGACTTTGAATCCGGAGGCAACCACAACGAAGCGTCGACCTTGTGACTCAAAGCGGCGGACGTGAGACGTGTCGATTTCGCGTCCGATCGCCTCGCGAGCACGTGTGACATCCTCGTCGGACGGCGAGACGATCGTCAGCCCCTGGAGGGACGTGACCATGTCAAGATATTCAACGCCCCAAAGCACGACGTCGACGTTCATCGCAATCTCGGGAGACGCTGGACTACGCAATAGCATCTGATCGAAGCTGATGTTGTAATCCCAAATCCGGAAGTGACGGTCGGAGCTGAACAGCATTCTTCCGGTCCGGGTGTGATTCATGGGCGTTTAGTGGCGTTGTACGACAGGATGGTGACGGGCTTCGAGCCGTCGCCGATCGAGAAGCGGATCTGCATGTTCTTCGCCGACACCTTCGTGAACGTCGCGGTCAGCGTCGTCTGATTGGTGCTAATGGGCTGGCCGCCGACGCTCACGGTCTCGGGGGCCTGGCCCTGGAAGGTCACGCCGTTCTTCGTGGCCGAGACGGCAGTCAGCGTCACGGGCGTGTCGTTCGAGGTGGTCTGGAGCGTCAGGGTCGGCACGCCGTTGGAGTTGAACTGGACCCTGAGCTGGCCGACCTGAAACTTCGACCCGCCCGTGAGCGACACGCCGGTGCTGGACGCGGCCCAGGTGTCGACGCTCTTGATCGAGACGTTCCGGCCGAGGAACCCCTTGAGGGTCGGCGAGCCGATCGTCGATTTCCAGGTCCCGTTGATGAACGACCAGGCCGCCTGGTTGTTCCAGGTCGAGACCGAGACCGCCTTGTTCACCGCCCGGGCCGAGACGATCGCCGTCGTCGGCGCGACGGAGAGCACCTCGCGCGATTCCAGCCGGGCCTCCGCCATCGACAGCGACGGCCGGAAGGCGAGGCGGGTTCGTTGTTGGACCGCATTCGAACGCGAACCGAAGCCGAAGAGGGCGAGCGACATGCGAGCGGGACCTCCGTGACCCCGCGCCGGCCTCGCGATCATCCGAATCGTGTGGTGAGGGACCGGCCGGCGCGTTGTGAGTTGCGGGGGCATTGTCTCCGCGTCGCTTCGATCCGGCAACCGCAGATTTGCCCCATAGGTTCAGGCGGTGGCGGCCGGGAAGTCGATGTATCCCTCGGGGCCGGGCGAGTAGAAGAGGGCGGGGTTCGGCGGGGTCAGGGGCAGGTCGCGCCGGAGCCGCTCCGGCAGGTCGGGGTTTGAGGTGAACAGCGAGCCGAAGCCCACGGCGTCGAGCCAGCCGCGCTCGAGCGCCTGCTCGGCCGAGTCCTTCGTGAACCGCCCGGCGGCCATGAGCGTGCCCTTGTAGTGGGTGCGGAGCCACTCCACCTCGCCGGTCGGGCCGCGGTCGGCCAGGAACGTCGGTTCGAGATGGACGTTGACGTAGCCGATGTCCCTGCGCTCGATCTCGCCGAGGACGTAGGGGTAGTCCGACGCCGGGTCGGGCTCATTCATGCCGTTGAATTTGACCCCCGGGCTGAGCCGGACGCCTACGAGTTTCGCGTCGCCGGCCGCGACGATCATCGCGTCGAGGGCCTCCAGCAGGAACCTCGCCCGATTCTCGACGGGGCCGCCGTAGATGTCGGTGCGGACGTTCGAGTTGGGCGAGAGGAACTGCATCGGCAGGTAGCCGCTGGCGCCGTGCAACTCGGCCCCGTCGAACCCGGCCTCGAACGCGTTCCGTGTCGCCCGGGCGTACTGGTCGACCACCACGCCGATGCCCTCGATCGTGAGGGCCTCGGGCGTCTCCATGTCGAGCATGCCCTGCTGGTCGGTGTAGATCTTCGCGCCGGCGGGGATGGCCGAGGCGGAGACGAGCGGCGAGGCCACCGTGCGGTTGAGCGAGTGCCCGATGCGGCCGATGTGCATGAGCTGGAGGAAGATCAGGCCGCCGGCCGCGTGCACGGCGTCCGTGACTTTACGCCACGCCCGGATCTGCTCGTCCGTGTGGATGCCCGGGGTCCGGCAGTAGCCCTGACCCTGGGCGCTCGGCTGCGTCCCCTCGCTGACGATCAGCCCCGCGCCGGCCCTCTGGGCATAGTACGTCTCGGCGATCTCCGGCTGGACCCCATCCGGATGCGCCCGCGACCGCGTCATCGGCGGCATCACGACCCGGTTCTTGAGCGTCAGGCGGCCGATCGTCAGCGGCTCGAAGAGTTTCATGGACAGTGGCCCACCATCGAATGCCCCGGATCCGTCGCCGATCTCCCGACCGACGCTGGGGATGAGTTCTAGGCGGGGGCGTCGCCATCGTCAAGGTATTCACCGAATCCTCATATGCTCCGCTTCAAGCTGCTCGGGCGACCAGGCTCCTTCGTGGAGCGAGAACAGCGGCCGGCTGCGGAACGGCTGGCCGTCGAGGACGAGTGGCATGCCCGGCCACCGGCCGACGAACGTGCCGGCCTCGGCCCCCTTGCGGGCGGAGACCCACGGCGGGACGGCCCCCTGGCGGGCGAACCACTCGGCGACGCGTTCCATGTCCTGCGCGGCCTCGATTCGCCCGATGAGCTTGGTGCTGCAATTGCCGAAGACGCCGTAGTCGACCGACCGGGGGCTCTGGGTGCAGAGGAGGCAGGCGACGCCGTACTTGCGGCCCTGCGTGAAGAGTCGGATCAAGGGGTCCTTGGCGGGGGGCTTGGACCCGCCGGCGGGGATGAAGTCGCGGGCCTCGTCGATGTAGAAGAGCAGCCGGGGCCGGCCGGGCTCGGGGGCGGGGGAGGTGATCATCCAGCGGTAGACCTCGGCCGCGAGCGAGGCCAGGAACCCCTGCTTGCCGCCGTCGTCGGGCAGGGCGTTGAGATAGATCACGTTCAAAGGGGTCTTGCCGGGCGAGGTCGGCCGGCAGAACTGGTCCAGGTCGAGCGGCTCGCCGCCGGAATAGAGGTCGGCGGCCGGCCCTTCGAGCAGGGCGTTCAGCTTGCGGCCGAGCTTCTCGCGCTCGGATTTCTTGATGAATCGATCCGGATCGTCGATGCCGGCTGACTCGGGCGAAAGCGTGGCGGCCATCACCGCGTCGAGGCCGAGGTCCCCCGCCGGCACGGTCTCGACGAGTCGTTCGAGGATCCGGAACAGGAACGCCTTCTGGGAGTCGACCTCGCCGCCGAGTTTGGCCAGCGAGACGACCTGCGACGCGGCGGAGGAGAGCATCCCTCGCCATTCTTCCTCGCGACGCGCGGCGTCCCCGACCCCGGCGAGTTCCTCGCGCGAGCAGAGCCGGAACGGGGCCAGGCTGAGCCGCCTGGCGTGCGACGAGCCCGGGGTCCAGACTCGCGGCTCGGCCCGCGAGCGGAATTCCTGGCGCTGCTCCTCGAAAGGGCCGGCGTCCGTCAATGTGGCGGGCCGGAGGAACTGGGCGATGTCGCCTTGCGGGTCGATCGCCAGCACAGGCACGCCGATCCGGATGGCCTCCTCGGCGACCACCTTGGCCATCCACGTCTTGCCGCTGCCCGCCGCGCCCACGACGGCGACGTGGGTCGTGAGCACGTCCGCGGGCAGATCCACCGGGGCATTCCCGCGCGTGGACGTGCCGATGCGGAGGGATTGAAGAGATGATTGATGGGTAATGCTTGATGGGGGACGGGGACCTGGAGGAAGCGGGGGACTGGGCGTTGAAACCGGTGTCGGGGCGGGATCGGGTGTCGGGGATGGATCGTTGGATGGGTTGCGGGCGTCGGTCCAGTGGGTGAGGCGTCGGCCCTCGTGCTTGGGGCCGAGGCGGGTGAGGCAGGCGTCCTGTCGGTCCCACCGGCAGGAGGCGCACTGCGACGGCTCGCCCGGCGGGCGCAGGCCCCGGCCCGTCCGCTCGTCGAATTCCCGCCAGGTGGCCATCGAGGCGAGGAGGTCGTAGAGCTTGTGGCGCTGGGATTCGACCTGCTCCCAGGTCATGCTGACGACCCGGCGCTCGGGGTGGAGGTACAGCACGGCGACATCCGGCTGGGTGCGGTGCTGCGTGTGGTGCATGAGCGCGTAGAGCGCGACCTGGAAGAGGTCGTTAGCGGGCTCACTCGCTGGGGTGAGTTTATAGTCGATGATGCGATCGCGGCCGTGTCGGGCGTCGTGGAAGACGTAGTCGAGGATGCCCGTCACGCGCACCGGCTCGCCCTTGGGGCCGACGGGGAAGCTGACGTCGACCTTGCGGCGGCGGTCGCCGAAGAGTTCTTCGAGGAGCGCGTCGGGCTCGCGGCCCCGGCCGAGGGCGTCGGCGAGGATGTCGGCCAGCTCGCGCATGTAGACGCCGGTCGCGCGGATGAACGCCTGCTGCTGCGGCACGGGCCGCTTCGCCAGCGTCTCGCGGTCGATGCAATGGATGTTCAGATAGGTGCGCAGGGCCTGTTCGAGCGGCTCCGGCTCCCTGTGCGACTCCAGGGCCTCGCGTATGGGGGCGGCGTCGCGGGCGCGTCGGTTGAAGGACTCGACGGCGTGGTGGAACAGGGTGCCGCAGGCGGTCTCGGCGGCGTCGCCGGCCTTCCAGAGCCGGGTGACGACGGGCGTGGCCAGCCGGTTGCGCCGGGTATGCTCGGCGTCGAAGTACGAGATCCGCGGGCAGGTGGCGGCCACGCGGACCTCGGTGACGGTGAACGTCGGGATCGCCATCGGGCCTACTTCCCGAGCAGCAGGAAGAGGTCATCGTCCTGGGGCGTGGCGTGGACCTTGCCCTCGCGGTGCAGGTTCTCGGCCGCCGCCTTGACCACCGGCCAGAGCACCTCGGGCGTCGCGCGGGGTACGGGCATCGCGGCCGCGTACGACTTCGCCAGCGCCTTGGCGGTCGTCCCCATCTGCCAGGCGAGCTGACCCATGATGAATTGCCGGAGTTCTTTCAGCTTCACCCCCGGATCCTTGGCGGCCGGCGGGGCGACCGGCGCCGGCGGGTCCTCCGTCAGCAGCGGCCGGAGCAGCGGATGCGCCCGGAACCGGTCCTTCCTGTGGTGCGACGCGATCACCTCCGACTCCAGCACCGCCCTCGGCGACCTCGGCCGCTCCTCGATCTCCAGGTCGCCCGACTTTGCCATGTCGATGGTCGCCCGGAGGGCGTCGAGCTGGGCGTACTGGGCGGCGGAGATCTCGATGTGCTGGAACCGGTCGACGCCGAGCTTCTGGAGGTCGCGGTAATACTCGGCGGCCTGGCCGGTCTTGCTCAGCTTCTTGCGGGCGTCGGTGACCAGGAGACGGTGCTCGGGCGGGTTCTCGTCTTCGAGCAGGCGTCTCAGAGCGGCCGTGGCCGAGATGCCCCCGTTCGTGACGATGCAGAGCCCGGTGGAGACCTTGATCCCATCCTGATCGCGTTGTTCGTGGATGAGTAAATCGTACGGCGGCAGCTTGCCGCCCTTCTTCTTCGTGCGTGCGACGGCCCGGAGCGTGTAGGTCAACTTATCGTCGAGGCAGTGCGAGAGCAGGGCCTCGACCAGGCCCGAGAGGTTCCCAGCGTCCGGGGGGAGCGAGCCCTGGTGGAGCTTGAGCTCGCTGCTATGCTCCTCCATTTTCTTGTCGATGGCCGCATCGATCAGCTCGGCGGCGGGCTTGACCGTGGCGTTCGGGGCGGGCTTCGGGTCGGAGACGGCCGGCCCGGCCGCATTTCGGCCCCGGATCCAGTTGAGGACCCCGACGCGTTCCATCCCGGCCTGCTCGTCCTCCCAGGCGTCTCGCGCCCAGGTGAGGATATCGCGGGGGCGGATCTCCAGCGCGTCGCCGACCTGGGCCTTGAGCCATTCCTCGCCGAGGGGGAACAGCCGGTCCTCCTTGAACCGCCGGTTGACCGCTTCGAGGCCCTCGAACGGTTCGAGGAACCTCTGGAGGCGCGCCTCGATGATCTTGCGGGCGTCAACGACCGGCAGGCGTTTGAGGTCGATCTGGTACTGGGCCAGGCGGTCCCAGGCGGCTTCGGGGATCACGCCGTCCTCGGCGTAGCGGAGGAGCGTGCTCTTGACGCCGCAGACGATCGAGAGCAGGTTCGGCGTGTGGTCATTGAGGACGTGGAGGAACCGGACGAGCCGCGTGAGCTTCTCGGGGTCGAGGTTGTCGGCCTGGTCGATGCAGAGGATCAGCGGCTGGCCGGAGACCTTTGCGAAGGTGGACAGGGCCGCGAAGACGTGCTCGACGTCCTGGTCGTCCTGGAGCATGACCGCCCGGTCGCCCTCGACCCTCAGGTTGAACTTCATCGCGTCCTGGGCGTCGATCTCGTCGCCGGAGAGCCACGTGAGCGCCTGCGAGGCCATGTGCCGGCGGCTGGGATCGGCGGCCTTCTCGGGCCGGGCGTACCGCCAGAAGTGGAAGAGCACCTCGAAGATGTATCGGCTCTCGACATTCGACGTGAAGAACCGTTTGCGATAGGCCTCGACGGCCTCCTTGAGGTGGGCGCTGACGTTGTCCACCTGGATGCCCGCGCCGTCGAGCGCGTAGCGGATCGCGCGGTCGACGAACCTGAACAGCGGGGTCGTGTGGAGCGGGTCGCGGCCCCCCTCGGAGAGCCGGCTGACGACGCATTTCAGCAGGTAGCGGGCGAGGCGTTCGGGCTCGGCCAGGACGTTGTGCAAGTAAATATAGCAGGCGCGCTGCGATCCGTTGGGTGGCCCCTGGGCCCAGCGATAGAGCCGCGAGAGCAGGTGGCTCTTGCCCACGCCCGCCCCGCCGTAGACGACGACGCCGATGCCGGAGTTGGTCCGGATCGCCTCGGCCGAGAGCTTGACGAGGCGGTCGAACTGCTTCGAGTTGATCTCCTCCACGTCGACGTCGTACGACGACGGCTCGTTCACGCGGTTGGCCGAGAATGGATTGGTGTCGCGGAAGGCGTGGAGGAACTCCTCGAGGCCGGGCGCCTGGGGCGCGGCGGGCCTGGCGGACGCGGCCGGGGTGCGCTGGATCGGGGGGGACATATCCGTCATCTCCTGGATGCGTAGACGAGCAGGGATCCGGCCTCGCGGATGCCGGCGTCGCGGTCCTCGGGGGGCAGGGGGCCGGTCACCCCCTCGTAGCTGTCCAGGGAGATGATGCCCCGGACGCGGAGGTCGCGCAGGCCCGCGTCGAAGGACTCGCGAGGCAGGTCGGGCAGGGCCTGGCGCAGCTCGTACAGTCTTACGAAATTCGTGCCGCCGTTGCGGCGGTCGTGCGTCTCGAACGCGGCCAGGAAGGCGTCGGCGAAGGGCAGAGACTCGCCGCGCGTCCTGGATCCGGTCGACGGCAATTCCCGAGGAGACGGGGTCCGGCCCTTGATGTTCCCGGCGAGGAAGAACAGCGGCTTGCCCTTGACGAGAACCCAGCCGATGCCGTCGGGCAGGGCCTCGCCCTCCGCGCCCTCGGTCAGGGCGGAGGCGAAGGCGGGTCGGAGGGGGGGGATCACTCGCGCTTTCAAGTCTTCGCGGGTGAACGCGTTGGTGACGGCCTTCGTCTTGGCGGAGGGGGGGACGTTGAGCGCGTAGACCAGCATAGCGTCGCGGACGCACGTGGGGAGTGGATCGGCGTCGGGCTTGACGATCACGGGGGCGTCGAGCGCGGGCCTCGGGCCGGACTTGGCGGTGACGATTGCTCGTTCGGTGAACTGCTTATGGCCCGCCGCCTTGCCGACGAGGCTGTCGGACGCGTTCTTGCCGCACAGCTCGGCGAGCGTGCGGAGCGAGGGCGGGTAGGCCTCGTCGCCCAGGAGCCGCTGGGAGTCGAGCACGGCGAGCAGCCGCGCGGCCAGTTCGGCGGCCTGGTCGACCTTGGGCGGTTTCGGGGCCCTGGTGGCTTTCGCCTTCGGCGGCTTGAGCGAGAGGCTCGATTCGGCCGTGGCCTTGCCGTCGGACGCGTGCTCGACGACGAGCTTGCTCAGGTTCGCCTTGGTGTTGATGGCGTCGAGGAGGTCCGGCGGGTCGATGCCGGTGGAGAGGGCCAGCTCGGCCACGCCCAGTGGGACTGCGGCTCCGTCCTCGCCGCGGCTGGCCTCGAGCCGAGACGCGATCTCCTTCCAGGTCGCCGCGCGTGCGGCGCCGGGGGATGCCTTCGCCATGACGATCCTCGCCATTCCCACAAACGACTCGGGCAGGGGGACGCGACCCTCGTCGGGGGAGGATCGCGCGCGACCGCTCGCGGAACGCGTGCCGCCGACATCCATCCGAGAACATCGGAGCGAATGTCGACAACGGCCTTATTTTGTACGCGAAACGAGGCCGGTTCGCCAGGGGGCGGTGAGTCGAATTCCGCTCGTCCTACGGGAGTGTTCAGTGGAGTTGACAAGGGGAGGTGTGGTATCGATGGAACCATACAAGGACGCAGGGAGATTCGTCGAGTGGGGTGCCGACGACGACCCAAAGGGGGTCGTCAGACCACCGGCGCGGGCGGGCGATGCGCGGGCCGGCTCCGTGGCGATGGCTCACGTTCTCGCGTCGGCGACCGGCTGCTTATTGAACTCATCCAGGAGCGCCGAGCCCGATGTCGCGACGGATCTATACCGTAAATGAGGTCGTCGACGCCCTGGAATCGCTCCATGGCCAGGAAATCCTGATCAAGGGCCTGCTTTCACTCGAGTTCGAGGGCAATCAACTGGTCCACATCCCCACGGCGGAATATCGTGAGGGGGCGTCTTCCTTGCGGGCGGACGTTTACGCGGCCGCACGACTGATGTCGCTGGAAGATCTACGATCACTTTCGTCAAGGCGTGTGATTGTGACAGCGATTGTCGATGCGGGACTCCCGGGCCACGAGGAGGCGTCGCCGGGAGGGTTGAGGATCTTGCGGGTGGACAGGTGGAAGATGGCCGAGGAATGGATGCATCGCGATGCCTGAGTCGGTCTGCACGAGGTAGGGGGACGGACGGCGGGAGTGCCGATCGGCGGGGCTCGGTGTCGGTGGGGTGACGACTCCCCGTCGGGTCGTCGTCTTCACCCCACCCTACCTGTTAGTGTGAGGAGAGAGGTTATGTAAAATGATGCGTTTACTTTTTGGTCATCACTAGCTCCATCACCAGGCGTTCCTCGTTGTTGGCGCCGAGGCTGTACTGGCGGTGGATGATCTGGAGGTTCTTGTCGTCGATGGTGCTGATGGTCTTGCTGCGGCGCGGGTCTTTCTCGGCGGCGTCGAGGGTGGCGCTGAAGAGGACGATCTTCTGGCCGTCAAATTTCTCCTTCGAGCGCCTCAACGACATGCGGGTCTGGCGGGAGTCGGTCCAGATGCTGGTGAAGAGGCCGGAGTCGGGCTCCCAGCCGATGAGGCCTCGGCCTTCGGTGGGGGGGGAGCCGGGGGGGCGGAAGGTGAAGTCGGACTGGAGGAACCGGCCGTCGTGGACCATCGTCTGGCGGCAGTCCCCCTCGATGGTCGTCGGCTGGCCGTTGCGCGGGTGGAACGTCTTCTTCACCGCCCAGGTACCCACGTAACGCTTCAAATAGGCCTGGCCCGCCCCCGGGGCCGAGCGGGGCTCGAACTTGTTGAAGGCGTCCTTCGCCTGCGCCTTGGCCTTTTCCTGCCCCTGCTGCGCCATCGTGCCGGAGGCCCACGCCGTCCCCAGGATCGTCGCCGCGACCAGGACCGCCGCCGTTCGCTTCGTCGCCATCGGATCGCCCTCGTTCAAATTTGGATGCACCCGTGATGCCCGGAATGTTCCCCGGATGCCCCGGGCCGTCAAGGTCAGCCCGATCCGCCAGGTTACACCCTCCCCCGGCGGAAATGTTGAAATCCGGAAACAGCCAGCATTTTTGGGTGCATGCAGTCTCCGATTGACGCTCGTTGCCGTTTCTCCATCCCAGCCGTCGAGGCCGACGGCGGCCCCGGGGAGTCCGGGGCGAATCGAGTACGCTCGCGACTTGGGGGGGAGAGCGATGACGATGACGGTGCGCGCACGCCGGACGGTCCTGAGTGGGCTGGCGATCCTCGCGGCGGCGGGGGGAGTCCTGGCACAGGTCCCGCCCCCTCCGCCTCCCCGCCCGGCGCCGGGGCAGCCGCTGTCGGGGCTGACGGCGGCCCAGCTTTCGAGGTTCCAGGCCGGGCAGGGGGCCTTCGGGCGGGAGGCGACGGTCCGGGGCGGGCTGGGGCCGGTCTTCACCGACAGCTCCTGCGTCCGATGCCACGCCCAGGCCGGGGCCAGCCCCCGCACGGTCACCCGGATCGGCCGGCTGGTGAGCGGGATCTTCGACCCCATGGTCGAGTTCGGCGGCCCCTTGATCCAGAACCGGGGCATCGGCCGGTTCAATAACGTCAACTTCGTCGGCGAGGTCGTGCCGCCGCAGGCCACCATCGTCGCCCAGCGCCGGACCACGCCTCTCTACGGACTCGGCCTGGTGGACGCCGTGCCCGATCAGGTGTTCCTCGACATCGCCCACGCCCAGGCGATGTTCAACCCCACCATCGCCGGCCGGCCGAGCGAGGTCCTCGACCCGGTCTCCGGCCACGCCCGCGTGGGCAAGTTCGGCTGGAAGGCGCAGCAGCCGACCCTGTTCGCGTTCGCCGCCGACGCCCTGGCGAACGAGATGGGCGTGACGAACCCCGTCGATCCGAACGAGAGCTGCCCCCAGGGGAACTGCAACCTGCTCCTGGCCAACCCGGCGGCGACGAACCCGAACGACCCGACGGTCGCGAACCTCCAGCAGCTCAACGACTTCATGACGCTGCTGGCCCCCGCCCCCCGCCGGGCCCGTGGGGAAGGCCGAGCAGGCCGGCGCGAGGGTGTTCGCCGCGATCGGGTGCGCCGAGTGCCACACCCCGACGCTCCAGACCGGCCCGAGCCCCGTGGCCGCCCTGAGCCAGAAGACGTTCGCCCCCTACAGCGACTTCCTGCTGCACGACATGGGCACCATCGCCGACGGCATGGAACAGGCCGGTGCCGGCCGCCGCGAGATGAAGACCGCCCCCTTGTGGGGCCTGCGGTTCCAGCCCACCCTCCTGCACGACGGCCGCGCCCGCACCCCCGCCGCCGCCATCCTCGCCCACGACGGCCAGGGCCGCATCGCCCGCGACCGCTTCAGCAAGCTCTCCGCCGCCGACCAGGCCGCGCTCCTGGCGTTCGTGAATTCCCTGTAACCTCCCCGTAGGGTCCGCTATTGCGGACCAATCTTCATGTGATCGGATCAAAAGATTGGTCCGCAATAGCGGACCCTACGGCGGCCGGCGACGGCGGACCCTACGGACTGGACTTGTTTCCGATCGCGTTGTGGGGGAATCTCTTGCGACCGGGGTTCGGCACAGGACGCGGTCGGGGAGATTCCAGGGATATGACCACGGCGGGGCGCGGGCGTTGGGGGGCGAGGGTGAGCCGGGTCCTGAATGGGCTGGCCACGAGGTGGGCCACGCCGGGGGCCGGGCGGGTGGTGGTCTGCAGCCCCATCGTCGGGTTCGTGGCCGGGGCCCTCTCGGTGGTGCTGCTCGTTTCCCTGGACGGGATCTCGGATTACGTCTTCGGCGAGTGGCTGCACTTCCAGACGCCGCCGGCCGTCGGGGGGCACCCCCGGGCGATCACGTCGCCGTACCCGTGGTGGCTCGTGCTGCTCATCCCGACGCTCGGGGGCCTGGTGTGCGGGCTGATCGTCTTCACGCTCGCGCCCGAGGCCGAGGGGCACGGCACCGACTCGATGATCAAGGCCTTCCACAAAGGCGGGGGCATGATCCGGGGGCGGGTGCCGATCATCAAGGGGATCACCTCGCTCATCACCATCGGCACCGGCGGCTCGGCCGGGCTCGAAGGGCCCATCGGGCAGATCGGCGCGGGGTTCGGATCGCTGCTCGCCAGGTTATTAAGGCTGACCGTGAGCGAGCGGCGGCTCTTGATGCTCGCGGGGGCGGCGGGGGGCATCGGGTCGATCTTCCGGTCGCCGCTGGGCGGGGCGCTGTTCGCCTGCGAGATCCTGTATTCGTCCTCGGCGACCGAGTCGTCGGCGCTCCTGCCTTGCCTGGCCAGCTCGATCGTCGCGTACTCGACCTTCGCGCTGTTCCTCCACCCCGAGCCGGTGTTCGCCGTCGGGCCGCAGGCGTTCCACGGGTTCAAGGAGCTGCCGGCCTTCGCCATCCTGGCGGTCGTCTGCGCGGGGGTGGGCTGGTTCTACGTCAAGTTTTTCTATGGCGTGCGCGACTACCTCTTCAACCCGTTGCCCGTCCCGCGGCACGTCAAGCCGGCGATCGGCGGGCTGATGCTGGGTCTGATCGCGCTGGCCTTCCCCCAGGTGCTCGGCGGCGGCTACGGCTGGATGCAATGGGGGGCGATCGGCCTGCCGCCCTCATTATGCTTGCCGGATCAGGCGCCATTCCGGCCCGGCATGGGGGCGGGGCTGCTGTTCGCGCTGGCGATCCTCAAGATCATCGCGACGGGCCTCACGGTCAGCTCGGGCGGATCGGGCGGGATCTTCGGGCCGTCGGTCGTGATCGGCGGGCTGCTCGGCGGGGCGGTCGGCGAGACCTTGCGCGTGTTCTTCCCGGGGGCCGAATCGATCGACCCCGGCGCCTTCGCGCTCGTGGGCATGGGCGGGTTCTTCGCGGGGGTCTCGAAGACGCCGCTGACGTCGATCGTCATGGTCTGCGAGATGACGGGGAATTATTCGTTGCTCGTCCCGCTGATGCTGGCCTGCGGGCTGAGCATCGGGTTCTCCAGGCGATGGACGCTCTACGAGGAGCAGGTGCCCAGCCTGGTCGACAGCGGCGCGCACCAGGGGGATTTCGTGATCGACGTGCTCGAACGGCTCCGCGTGCGCGAGATCCCCATGCGCACCGCCGGCATCGAGCTGGTGCCCGAATCGACGCCGTTCGACGAGCTGCTCCGCCTGGTGGCGAACTCGCAGGCGATCCTGTATCCGGTCGTGAACGCCGAGGGCAGGATGACGGGCATCCTCTCCCTGCGGCGACGTCCGGAGTGCCCTGCTGGGCACCACCATCGACCACCTCGTCGTGGCCGACGACCTGGCCAGCCGGCCTGTCTTGACCGTCACCCCCGGCGACGACCTGCACACCGCCCTCAGGCGCCTGACCGAACTGAACCTCGACGAGATCCCGGTCGTCTCGACCGACGACCCCGGCCAACTCCTCGGGCTGTTGAACCGCCGCGACCTCGTGGCGGCGTACTCGAGCCAGATCCAGGCGTTGAAGTCTGAGTAGAAGACATGGAACCGTGGCGCCGGGCGCGGGTCTCCAGACCCCGCCCCTACATCCGCCGCGCGGCACAGCCGGATCGGGTCTCCAGACCCATAACGGAAGGCCGCGCGTCGGAGCCTTGGATATTCGGGTCAGGAGACCCGATCCTGTGGTACCGCAACTCAGGGCAAGGGCGGGGTCGGGAGACCCTCGCCCAGCGCTCCCGAGCCTTGCCCTGTGTACCGCGAGGCGAGTGCCGGCTCACATCTTGACCTTGCTCACGCGAGCGGTCTCTTTCTTGATGAAATCCACATCCAGGAACGGCTCGGCGGAGATCCGGCGCCAGCGGACGCGGCCCTGGGCGTCGATCAGGAAGATCCCGTGCATCGGGACGCCCTCGAAATCGTCGTGGGCGCGGTAGGACTTGAAGGCCTCCAGGCCGGGGTTCGGGAGGATCCGCATCGGGAACTTCACCCCCTCCTTGTTGTCCTTGATCTCCTTCGCCTTCTCCATGTCGTCGGTCGAGACGGCGACGAGGTCGGTGTTGAGCGCCTTGAGGGCGGCCATCTCCTTGCCGAAGTCCTGCAACTGCTGGAGGCAGTGGGCGCACTTGTTGCCCAGGAAGAACAGGACGACCACGTTCTTGCCCTTGTGGTCGGCGAGGTCGAAGGGCTTGCCCGCGGTGTCGGTGAGCTTGAGCGGCTCGGCGGGCAGGGGGGCCCAGCCGAGGGGGCCGAGGGTGGTCAGGTCGACCCGCCCGGCGGTCGTCTCGTCCGTCGGGGTGTCGCCGGCCGGCTTCCAGCCATCCCTGGACTTCCAGCCGTCCGCGATCGCCGCCAGCCGCCGGAACATCGGCAGGTCGCGGTCGGCCGACTTCATCAACGGTTCCAGCTTCGCGTAAGCCTCCTGCGCCTCCTTGGCCTTCCCGGACGCCGAGAGGGCCTCGACCAGGGCGACGAGCGGCGGGGCCTGGTTGGGGTTCTTCGCCACGGCGTCCTTCGCGGTCGACTCGGCCAGGCCGAAGTTCTTGCGCGAGAGGTACGCCCGGGCCAGAGCCTCCGGCCGCATCCCCGTGGCCTGCTTGAACTTGTCGATCGCCCCGAGGTCATCCCCCTTCGCCAGGAGCTGATAGCCTTCGAGTTCCGCCAGGGCGGGGGCCGCGTTGGCGCCCCCCATCGCCGGCCGGGGGCGGGGTGCGGATGGAGTGGTCGTGGACGTCGAACCGGGCGTAGACGGACGTCCAGAGGTGCTGGTGGACGTCGTGGACGTCGCGGTGGACGCCGGGGCCATGCCTTTGAGGATGGCGACCTGCTCGGCGAGCTTCGCGGCGTCCCCCCTGGCGGCGTACGCGAGGCCCAGGGTGTAGGCCTTTTCCTTCTTCTCGGCGGGGATGTCGGTCCAGTCGAGCGCGCCCGAGGTCGTGGCGGCGATCAGGTCGTCCCAGAGTTCGAACCGGGTGAGGACCTCCGACCACCGCAGCCGCCCGACGCGCTGGGCGGACCCGCCGTCGTTGGGGCCGTTCTTCTGCGGGTCGCGGGGCTGCTCGACGAGGTTCCTGGCCACGACGATGGCGTCACGGGCCCGGCCGATGTGGCTCAGGCTGGTGCAGAGCCACTGGTTGTTGTGGAAGTAGTTGTGGATCTCGAACGGCATGACCCGGTCGCGCATCATGTAGGCGTGGTCGACCCGGGCCGAGCCTTCCTGCTGGTAGGAGGCGTCGGCGTAGCGCTGGAGGCCGGTGTAGGTGTGGCCGGGCATGTGCCAGGCGTGGGCGATCCCGGGCGCGGCCTTGGCGTAGAGCCCGGCCGACTTCTCCGCGCGGGCGGGCTTGACGCCGTCCCACAGATGGATCCGGTAGTGGTGCCCGCCGGGGTGCAGCGACGCCTTCTCCAGGATCGTGTCGATGATGGTGTCGACCGCCTGCCGGCTGCCGATTCCGTCCTGCGACGCCGCCTGCCAGGTGACCATCGCCAGCCAGGCGCGGGCGTTGAGGTCGCCGGGGAACTCCTGCACCAGCGTCTCCAGCCCGAGGATCTCGCCCTGCCGGCGCGACTTGTCGTCGCCCTCGGTCTTGTAGCGGGCGTTGAGGGCGTCCAGATAAAGCTGCTCGCGGCGCGTGATCTTGGTCTTCGCCGCCTTGGCGTTGGCTTCCTTGAGGAACCCCTTGGCCCGCCGGGCGTTATTGACGTTCGACATGGCCATGCCCCAGTAGCCCATGGGGCAGTCGGGGTCGGACAGGGCGGCCTGGCGGAACGAGCGCTCGGACTCGAAATAGTAGAAGGTGTGGAGCTGGGCGACCCCCTGGGTGACGAACGCCAGCGCGTCGGCCTTCTTCTTCGCGTCGAGCTTCTCCGACACGGTCACGGGGAAGTCGACCTGGCCCATGCCGGGCATCAGGTAGGCCTTCTGGCGGGGTCCGTCGTCGAACGCCTCGCCGTGGACCGAGTGCCCCGCGGCGGGGACCGCCGGGTTCTTCTCGGACGGCGAGGCCGTCGGCCTGTTCGGCTCGTCGGCGAGGGCCCGGCCGGCGGGCATCAGGCCGAGTCCGGCGCTCAGGGTCAGGGCGAGCCGGAGGGCCCGGCCGCGGGGCGTGGGGTGATTCATGGCGGGTGTCCTCGGCGCGTGCCGTCGGAGCGGTTCCGGGTGGGCGGTCGGGGCGCGGGTGCGGGATTGTCCAGGGGGTGCGGATCCCGGCCTCGATCTTAGCCGCTCGCCGGCCGGGGTTCCACCGTCCGACCCCGGACCGGGCTTCATCTCGTCTTCTCACATTCATCAACGAAGGATCCCGCGTTTCACACGAACCGTTCATCTATCCTTCATCTTCATGGTTAGAATTCTCTCATCTCGTCGGAAGACGCATTGCATCGTTCACGAAGGAGCCCCCTGTGGTCCCGTCCTCGCCCCGTCGTCGCGGCTTCACCCTGATCGAGCTGCTGGTCGTCATCGCGATCATCGCCGTTTTGATCGCCCTTCTGCTGCCCGCCGTCCAGTCCGCCCGCGAGGCGGCCCGGCGGATCCAGTGCACGAACAACCTCAAGCAGCTCGGACTCGGCCTGCACAATTACGAGAGCACCAACGGGGCCTTCCCGCCGACCACCATCCTCGTGCCGCCCTACGCCAGCAAGAACTGGGTCTTCGAGTCGGCCTGGAGCGTCCCGGCCCGCATCGCGCCCTTCATGGAAATGGGCCCGCTCTACGCCTCGACCAACTTCACCCTGACCTACAGCGCCCCGGCGAACCTCACCGTCAGCAACCTGCCGGTGAAGACGCTGATCTGCCCCAGCGACCCCGGCCCGACGCTCGACCCCAACGGCACCGGCTACGCCACCGCGAGCTATGGCGCGCTGGTGGGCGACTGGTACGTTTGGTCGATCAACGGCTCGTCGATCGGCCCCGTGAACCGCTCGGCCTTCGGCCCGAACGTCTCGCGGACGATCGCCGGCTTCACCGACGGCCTCAGCAATAGCATCATGATGTCGGAAGGCACCATCGGCCACCTCCAGGCCCGCGACTGCTACACCACCCCGACCGCCCCTCCTGGCATGTCGCCGACCAGCGTCCCCGACCCCTCCTCGTCGCTGGCGACCCTCAAGACCCTGATCCAGGCGTGCAGCGGCTCGAAGAAGTACGGCATCCCCGCCGGCTTCACCCGCTGGACCAACGGCGGCGTCTACTACACCGGCATCACCACCGCCGTCACCCCCAACGCCAAGGTGATCCCGACCGGCTTCACCAAGTCGTTCGACTGGGTCAGCATCGACGAGAACAACGGCGGCCCGACCTACGCCTCGCTCCAGGCCAACAGCTACCACCCCGGCGGCGTCAACGCCCTCATGGGCGACGGCTCGGTCAGGTTCATGAAGGACACCTTGAACCCCGCCACCTATCGCGCCCTCGGCACCATCGCGGGCGGCGAGGTCATCTCGGCCGACTCGTACTGAGCCGAGACGGACCGCCTCCGACGCAACCAACAAGGGCCGGCCGGTCGCCTTCCTCGGGCGATCGGCCGGCCCCTTGGCATTGGCGCGGACCCCTTGCTATCTTTGCGACGCCGATCGCGTGCCGTTGAGGGCCGCTCGTGCGGACCGATTCGCGTTGTCCGACGTCCGGAGGTGGATCGACCCCCCGGGGCCTTCCCCGGCACTGGCACGGCCTGTGGCACACGAACCGGCCCCAAACAGGTCGAGTGGTTGCTGTTTTGAGTGGGAATGGGAACATGGGGCTGCGAAAGCAGACCTGACGGGGGCCGGATGTCCGCGATGTGGATCTCGCTCTTCACGCTCGCGATGCTGGGGCTCGGCGGCTGGGCCGGGTCGTGGCTGAGGGTACCGGCTGCCGGACCACCACATCCGCGACGACTCCAAGGAGATCGTCCAGGCGGCGTCGGGGGTGATCGCGACCCTGGTGGCGCTCGTGATCGGGCTTTTGGTGACCTCGGCCAAGGCGACGTTCGACCAGGCCAACGACGCCATCAGCACGGCCGGGGCGAAGATGATCCTGCTCGACCGGACTCTCATCCGCTACGGCGGGCCCGCCGAGCCGATCCGCAAGAAGCTGAAGCACCTGGTGGCCAGGAACATCGAGAGGATCTGGCCGAACGCCGGGGCGAGCCCGGGCCTGGAGCCGATCGAGAACGGGCAGGGCCTCGACGAACTCCAGCAGATGCTCCAGTCCCTCAACCCGCCCGACGACCTGCACAGGACCATGCGCTCGCAGTGCCTGGACATCTGCTCGGAGCTGCTCCAGTCGCGCTGGCTGCTGGTGGAACGCTCGCTCACCGAACTCCCCACCCCGTTCCTGGTCATCCTGATCATCTGGCTGGGCGTCCTGTTCCTCGCCTTCGGCCTGCTCGCCCCGCGCAACGCCACCACGATCACCTGCCTGTCCATCTGCGCCCTCTCGATGGCCCTGGCCCTGTTCCTGATCCTGGAGATGAACCACCCCTTCGAAGGCCTGATCCAGGCCACCCCCGCGCCCTTGCGGAAAGCCCTGTCCATGATGAAGTAACCCCCCAGCGGGGTCGGGTGGGGTGAAGACGCCGCCCCGGCGGGGAGGCGTCACCGCACCGACGGACTCGCGAGATCGAAAGGGAGGCGAGATCTGGAGTGCGTCCGCTTGCTGACGCTGTGTTCTCGCGAAGCTCGCTTCGCGTGCCCGATCGAAGCGGCCGGCTCCGACCGGATGTGGTCTCTCGGGAGCAAGCTCCCGCCGGGCGAGAGCGTCAGCAAGCGGACGCACTCCAGATCCGCGTGTTCCGGACGTCACGACCCGCCCGCCCGGCCGGGCTTGCCGTCGGTGGGGTGAAGCTTATCCTCCGGGTCGCCGTCCGCACCCCCACCCCTTGTCTCGTCAAGTATGGCTTGATCCGTCCACCTGGATCGGCGATGCTGCCATCGCGAGGATGGCGAGGAACCTCGCAAACCGAACGACGCCAACGCACGGGTAGGGTCCGCTATTGCAGACCATTGGTCATGTCAATGGATAACGAATCCAAAACGGTCCGCAATCGCGGACCCTACGGGGGGCGCATGGACGAGCCGCGGGGGATGACGCTGGCGGATCTGGTGGTGCTCGTGGCGGGGGTGGCCGTCGCGGTGGGGGCGGGGTGGTTCTCGCTCGGGCCGGAGATCCGCGTCAATCGCGAGCGGGTGCCGGAGTGGGTCGGCTGGCTTGCGGTGGCGAACGAGGCGGAGTGGAAGGTCCTGATGGCCCTGGTGCCGGTGGTGCTGGCCAGGCGGTTCCGATACGGGCGGGGCCCGAGCGCGCCGGAGTTCGTGGCCGTGGTCGCGGGGATCGACTGGGCGCTCCTGATGCTCTACCGCTGGCCCGCGCTCGGGGTCGTCTACCGGGATCCGGGATCGTCGGGAAGTTTGCACGTGTCGGAGGCTGGCCTGAATCTCTGGATGCTCGGCCTGGCCCTGATGGCGATGGCGTCGGCGGCGGCGATCGTCCTGGCCCGCGCGCGGCTCTCGTCCCTGGCGATCGGCCTGCTGCTCGCCCTGGCGTGGCAGGTGAAGGGCCCCCTGAATCACGCCGCGAATCTGGCCCGCGACGCCTGGCTCTGGGAGGTGAACTGGCTGACCTGGGGTGGCCAGATCCTCCAGGAGGTGCTCTCCCTGCCGTTCGGGGTCGCGGCCCGGTTGCTGCCATTGCTCGGCCTGCTCGCGTTCTCGGCCCCGGGCCGTCGCGCGGCGACCTGGGCCGAGTGGGCCATCCTGACCCTCGCCCTCGCCCGGCTCGCCGGCTTGCAGGTCGTGAACGCCACGAAGATCTACGCGAGGGCCCACGGCCCCATCTTCTGGGTCGGCCTGGCCTCGGACATCCTCGAAATCGCCCTCGCCCTCCTCCTCGCCGCCGCGATCGCCCGACGGCTGGGCCCCGAGCGATTGTGGGGCAGCCGCGCGGCGGGTGTCCCCGAACCATCGTAGGGCCTGGTGGCCGCGTCCTCGCGGCCCCCGCACCTATCGCGGCTTCCCACTCCAGGGGTGCCCGCGGGCTTCGTCCTCGAAACCCCGATGCGAGGGCCCTGGCCGCCTGACTCCGGCCGGGCCCCGCCCGACGCCGCCCGCGGTGCGGTCGATCGGATGTCGCCTCACACGAAGTCGCGCCGTAGAATCGAACGTCTCAATGTCGCGGATGATGGTCGAGGCTGGCGGAGGCGGAGGATGGCGCTGTTCTTCATCCGGGTCCAGGGGCAGCTCGTGGCGATGGATGCTCGCGAGGCCGACGAGGGCGGCTACTACGCCAGCTTCCCCGAGCTGAAAGGGTGTCACACCGAAGCCTCGACGCTCGCGGAACTCGTCAGGAACGCCGAGGAGGCGGTCGAGCTCTACCTTGAGCCACTGCCCGCGAAGCCGAAGCGGAAAACGGGATCGACGACCCCGATCGAATCCAGGTCGGGCGGGAAAGGCACCGGCACCAGGACGCCCCGGCCGAATAAGGGGGGTGGTGCGAAGAAGGTCCGGCCGTGAAGCACATCTCCGGCAAGCGCATGGTGAAGCTCCTCGAAGAGCGAGGCTGGACCCATGTGGCGACCAAAGGCAGTCATTTCAAACTCGTTTCGCCCTCCGGTCAGATCGTCATCGTCCCCGTCCACGGAAATGATGACCTGCGTACCGGCACGCAGCGGAGCATCATGCGGGATGCCGGCCTGGCCGACGACGATCTGACGGCATAAGTGCCGATCGCACAACACCTTTCATCGGGGTAGGGTGTGGTGCCGATGCGGCCGGAGGTCGCATCCCACCGCACCGACGACGGCGCATGGCTCGCCGCGATCCCATTCCCGCTGGGCCGACGCCTTCACCCGGGGGGCCGCAGAATGAGGCCGTATTGCGCAATCGGCAAGGCTCGCCCAAAAAATAGCCGGATTCCCCCCGTCAAACCCGGCGGGATTTCCCATAGTTCATGCAACGGTGTCCGACACACATCCTCATGAACCGGGAGAATCCGCCATGCCGCCGCTCGACGCCCGCACGATCGCCAATCGCGAGAACGCCAAAAAGAGCACGGGGCCGAAGACCGAGGCCGGGAAGGTTCGCTCGCGTGCGAATGCGTTCCGGCACGGGCTGACGGGGCGGGGGGTCGCCTGGCCCGAGGAAGACCAGGCGCGGATCGATGCGTTCGTGGCCGAGCAGGTCCGGCTCGAACGGCCGCAGGACGAGCACGAGGCCTGGCTCGTCGCCCGGTCGGCCGTGCTCGCCTGGCAGACCGAGCGGGCCGAGGGCCTGGAGGCCGCCAATGCCCACGTCCGTTCGGCCTCGGGACGCCGCCGCCTGCTCGAATCCAGGCAGGTCGAACTCGAACAACTCGTGGCGCAACTCGACGTGGATCCGATCCGGTCCGCCCGCGCGCTGTTGTGGTCGGAACCCGGCTGCGAATGGTTCGCCGATGCGCTCCATGAACTGCTCGACCTCCTGGAGCGCGGTGCCCTCGACGCCACCCACGTCGCCCGCGTCGACGCCCTCTGCGGGCCCAACCAGCCGGGCATGCTCCTCGCCTCGCGCGCCAGGCGCCTCGCCCTGGCCGTCGCCGCCGGCGACCCCTCGGGCCTCCTCCCCCGTCACCTCCCCGGCCTCGAACCGCCGCGACCCGAGGCGACCGAATCGGAACGCGATGCCTATCAAAGCTGCATGAAAATGATCCTCGACCAACACCGCCCCGCCTGGACGGCCGAGCTTCGCACCCTGCTGGAGGACCGGATCGCCGACGTCGAGGCCCGCCTGGCCGACTTCCGGGCCGAGCCCGACGTCGAACTCGAACTGGCCGACGTCCTCGCCGCGTTCGACAACTCCCCCCTGGGCGAGAGGCTCCGGCGCCACCTGAGGGGCCTCGCCCGCGAGCGCAAGGCCGTCCTCAGGGAACTCGCCGAGTGGCGGGCCGACCGCGAGGGTCGCGAGCAACGCCCGGCGGTCGAGGAACCCGTCGCGGAAGTTTTCGTTGATGAGTCGCCCGCCAGGCCCGCGCGGGAGGATCGCAGTCAACCCGTTGCCAGGGAAGAGGTTCCGACGGATTGGGTTCGTTTCGCCGAGCCGGTTTGCGGCCAGGAAGTCACCGCCCCGCCGGCCTGCCTGGCCCTGACATGACCCGCAACGAGCGCTGGGCGACCCATCCGTTTCACCCCTGCACGGGTCTGGAGACCCGGTTCGGTGGTCCCCTTCGATCGCCCCTGGGGCGGGGTCTGGAGACCCACGCCCAGCGCTTCCGCCCCGCGCCCGGCGTTGGGGACGCCCTCCGGCGTCTGGGAGGTGTCGGTCGCGAACGTGTCAGTTTGTTCGAATGTCCGGGTGTCGTCGCGGGGCCACGGCGCCCGGGGGCGTGCTTGACAGGCGTTCCCCACGGGGACGATAATCATTTGCCCCACGGCCTACGCCGGGACGACTTTGCGCGCACAATTTCGGACCGCAGGCCCGCCCGCGAATACCCTCCCGTTGACTCGACCGAGAGCGTCCCCATCATGTCCACCATCTCGCACCGCAACACCCAGGAACTCCTTGACTCGATCCTCGCCGAGCGGATCATGATCCTGGACGGCGCGATGGGGACCATGATCCAGACGTTCAAACTGGAAGAGGACGACTTCCGCGGCGAGCGCTTCAAGGACCACCCCAAGCCCCTCAAGGGCTGCAATGATCTACTGGTGCTCACGCGTCCCGACGTGATCGCCAACATCCACCGCCAGTACCTCGACGCCGGCGCCGACATCATCGAGACCAACACCTTCGTGGCCAACAAGCTCACGATGGAGAATTACGGGCTCGAACATATCTGCGTGGAACTGAACCGGGCCGCCGCCGAGCTCGCCCGCAAGGTCGCCGACGAGGTGACCAGGCTCAACCCCGAGAAGCCCCGGTTCGTCGCCGGCTCGCTCGGGCCGACCGACAAGACGGCGTCGATCTCGCCGAAGGTCGCCGACCCCGGCTATCGCGGCGTCACGTTCGACCAGCTCGTCGACGCCTATGAGGAGGCGGTGCAGGGGCTCGTCGAGGGGGGAGTCGACCTCCTGTTCCCCGAGACCAGCTTCGACACGCTCAACATAAAGGCGTGCCTGTTCGCCATCGACCGCTACTTCGAACGCACCGGCCACCGCGTGCCGGTCATGATCTCGGGCACGATCACCGACAAGTCCGGCCGGACCCTCTCGGGCCAGACCATCGAGGCGTTCTGGCACTCGGTGTCGCACTTCCCGATGCTCAGCGTCGGGATCAACTGCGCCCTGGGCGCGACCGACATGCGTCCTTATATCGAGACGCTCTCGGAAACCAGCCATGCCTATATCAGTTGCCACCCCAACGCCGGCATGCCCGACGGCTTCGGCAACTTCGACGACCCCCCCGAGCACATGGCGCAGGTGATCGCCGAGTACGCCCGCAACGGCTGGATCGACATCGTCGGCGGCTGCTGCGGCACCACGCCGGTCTACATCCGCCAGATCGCCCAGGCCGTCGAGGGGATCGCCCCGCGCAAGCGGCCGGCCCGCTCGCCCCTGGCCAGCTACTCCGGCCTCGAGCCGCTGACGCTCCGACCCGACACCAACTTCATCATGGTCGGCGAGCGGACCAACATCACCGGCTCCAAGAAGTTCGCCCGCCTGATCCGCACCGAGAACTACGAGGAGGCCCTCGCCGTCGCCCGCGAGCAGGTCGAGGGGGGCGCGAATATCCTTGATGTGAACATGGACGAGGGCCTCATCGACGGCCCGAAGGCCATGACGCGGTTCCTCCACCTGATCGCGTCCGAGCCCGACATCGCCAAGATCCCCATCATGATCGACAGCTCCGACTTCAAGGTCATTGAAGCCGGATTGAAGTGCGTCCAGGGCAAGGCGATCGTCAACTCGATCAGCCTCAAGGAAGGCGTGGACAAGTTCCTCGAACAGGCCCGCACCGTCCACCGCTACGGCGCGGCCGTGGTCGTGATGGCGTTCGACGAGGAAGGCCAGGCCGTCGAGGTCGATCACAAGGTCGCCATCTGTCAACGTGCTCACAAGCTGCTGACGGAGGAAGTCGGATTTGCTCCTTCGGACATCATCTTCGATGTCAATATCCTCACGGTCGGCACGGGCATCGAGGAGCACAACAACTACGCGGTCAACTTCATCGAGGCCGTCCGCAAGATCAAGCAGGTCCTGCCCGGGGTGAAGACCTCCGGCGGCGTGAGCAACGTCTCGTTCTCGTACCGGGGGAACGACACCGTCCGCGAGGCCATGAACGCGGCGTTCCTCTATCATGCGATCAAGGCCGGGCTGGACATGGGGATCGTCAACCCCGGCCAGCTCGAAGTCTACGACGAGATCCCCAAGGACCTGCTCGAACGCGTCGAGGACGTGCTCCTGAACCGCCGCCCGGACGCCACCGACCGGCTCACGGAGTTCTCCGAGACGGTCAAGTCGAAGGGCAAGAAGGAGCTGGTCCGCGACCTCTCCTGGCGCGAGGGGACGGTCGAGGAGCGGCTCAAGCACTCGCTCATCGCCGGGATCGTCGAGTTCATCGACGTCGACGTCGAGGAGGCCCGCCAGAAGTACCCCCGGCCGCTCTCGATCATCGAGGGGCCGCTCATGGACGGCATGAACGTCGTCGGCGACCTCTTCGGCGTGGGCAAGATGTTCCTGCCGCAGGTCGTCAAGTCGGCCCGCGTCATGAAGAAGGCCGTCGCGTATCTCATGCCCTTCATGGAGGAGGAGAAGCGCAAGGCCGGCGGCGGCGAGGAGTCGATTCGCCAGACGCGCGGCAAGATCCTCATGGCGACGGTGAAGGGGGACGTCCACGACATCGGCAAGAACATCGTCGGCGTCGTGCTCGGCTGCAACGACTACGAGGTGGTCGACCTCGGCGTCATGGTCCCGGCCGAGAGGATCCTGGAGGCGGCGAAGAAGGAAAAGGTGAACATCATCGGGCTCTCCGGCCTGATCACACCTTCACTCGATGAGATGGTCCACGTCGCCAAGGAGATGGAGCGCCAGGGGTTCGACATCCCGCTCCTGATCGGCGGCGCCACCACCAGCACCAAGCACACGGCCGTCAAGATCGCCCCGGCCTATCACGGCCCGGTCGTCCACGTCCGCGACGCCTCGCGCTGCGTGGGCGTGGCCGAGCACCTGTCTCGCACCGACCTCAAGGCCGAGTTCGACCGCGAGAACCGCTCGAAGCAGGACGCCGAGCGCTCGGCCTTCCACCGCAAGACCCAGCGCAACCTGATCTCGTATTCCGATGCGTTCGCGAACCGCTTCCAGGTCGACTGGGCGGCGACGCAGGTCGACAGGCCGGCGTTCCTCGGCACCCGCGTCCTCAAGGACGTCCCGCTCAAGGATCTGGCCCCGTTCATCGACTGGTCGCCGTTCTTCAACGCGTGGGAGCTGAAGGGCAAGTTCCCCGCCATCCTCAAGGACGCGACCGTCGGCGCGGAGGCCACCAAGCTCTACGACGACGCCCGGGCCATGCTCGAAACGGTGTCCGGGGACAAGACCCTGAGCGCCTCGGGCGTGTACGGGTTCTTCCCGGCCAATTCGGACGGCGATGATATCCTCATCTATGCGGACGATTCGCGTGAAAAGGTGATCGCCCGGTTCCCGATGCTTCGGCAGCAGTGGAAGCGCGAGGGGCAGACGACCTTCCGCAGCCTGTCGGATTACATCGCCCCCGTCGGCTCCGGCCGGGCCGATTACCTCGGGGCCTTCGCCGTCACGGCCGGGCAGGGGGCGGACGAGCTGGCCAAGCAGTTCGAGGCCGACCACGACGACTACAACGCCATCCTGGTCAAGGCCCTCGCCGACCGCCTCGCCGAGGCCTTCGCCGAGATGCTCCACCAGCAGGCCCGGCGCGACTGGGGCTTCGGCGCCGCCGAGGCCCTCTCGAACGACGAGCTCATCGACGAGAAGTACCGCGGGATCCGCCCGGCCCCCGGCTACCCCGCCTGCCCCGACCACACCGAGAAGCGGACGCTGTTCTCGCTCCTCGATGTCGAGTCCAGCACCGGCATCTGGCTGACCGAAGGGCTGGCCATGTTCCCCGCCGCCAGCGTCAGCGGCCTCTACTTCGGGCACCCCGAGTCGCGCTACTTCAGCGTCGACATGATCACGAGAGATCAGGTCGTGGCCTACGCCGCGCGCAAGGGGATGTCCGTCGCCGAGGTCGAGCGCTGGCTGGCCCCGAACCTGTCGTACGACGCCTGACCCCGTCGCGCGTTCCGCTTGCCGATCGGTCGACGGCCCCCTTACAATCGACCTTCATGAACAACCACACCCGTCCGAAAGCCCCCGGGCGACGGGGGCCGCGAGCCTGGAACCGGACCCGCACCTGGACGATCGGCCTGATCCTGGCCGCGTCGCCCCTCGCGACGGCGCGGGCCCTCGGTCAGGACGGGCCCGGGCGGGTCGAGGCCCTGGTCAAGCCCGACGGCGGCCGGGTCGAGGGCTCGCTCGCCTTCGACCCCGCGAAGGGGTTCTCGCTCCGGACCGGCGACGGCGTCGAGGCGATCGGGCGGGGGGCGACCCTCGCCGTCGAGGCCCCCTGGCCCAACTCCGCCAGGGCCGCCGGGCTGCCGCCGTTCCACATCGTCCTCGGCCAGGAGCAGCAGGTCTCCGGCCGACTCACGCGGATGGACGACAAGGCCGTCCGCATCGAGGACGGCCCCTCGGGAGCGACCCTGAACATCGACCGCGCAGGCATCCAGACGGTCTCCCAGCGCCCCGGCGAGGCGGTGGACGTCCAGGACGGATTCGAGACCCTTGAGCTGGCCAAATGGTCGATCGTCGGGGCCCCCGAGGTCTCGGCCGACCCCAAACTGAGCGGCGGGCACTCGCTGCAACTCCCCGCCGGCGGCTCGGCCGTGACCCGCAAGCTCGCCTCGCCGGTGACCTCCGGCCGGATCGAGCTGGCGTTCCTCGACGACACGAATGTGGCCGAAGGGCATCAATATTTCGTCGACCTCCTGTTCCGGGGCACCTCGGGGGCCGAGTCGGTCCGGGCCGTCCTGGGCTGGGCCGACGACAGCCTGGCCGTGCAGTCCCCCGGCGGCCCGGCGCTGGTGGTCCAGCGGCTGGCGAGGCGTAAAGGCTGGCGACGTCTGGATATCCGCTTCGGGCCCGGGCGCACCGAGGTCGCCGTCGACGGCGATGACCTGGCCCACGGCAAGGGGGCGACCGGGCCGCTGGTCGAGATCCGCCTGGGCACCGAACGCCTGCCCAAGGCCCCGCCGGCCGCCAAGGGCCTGGCCGCCCACTTCGACGACCTCCGGATCGTCCGCCAGGCCGGCACATCCACCAGCCCCGAGATCGACCCGGGGCAGGACGAGGTCCGCCTCGTCGAGGGGGATCAGATCTTCGGCGCCCTCGAACCGGCCGACGCCGACCGCCTGTCCCTCAAGGTCGATGGCAAGTCGGTCGGCTTCGCCTGGCGGGAGGTCTCGGCCGTCCGCCTGGCCCGGAAGCCCTCGCCGTCGCCCTTGCTCGAAGGCCACTGGGCCCGCGTCGCCTGGCGGGCCGCGCCGGGGGACGATATCCACGACCTCGACCGCGCGGAGGGGGTCGTCAAGGGCCTGACCGCCGGGTCCCTCACCCTCGCCACCCCCTACGCCGGGACGTTCGCCGTCCCCCGCGACCAGATCCGCCGCGTCGACCTGCTGGGCAGGATGACCCGGGGGGTGCTCGACCCGACCCCGCACCACCTCGGCGACGAGATCGCCCGGGAGTCCAACCCCATCGACCCCCCCCAGCCTGAGGGGAGCACCCTGGAGATGACCTTCCGGCTCGACCGGGTGCCCGAAGGGCCCGCGTTCCTGTCGATGGACGTGCTCCAGGTGGTCGGCGGGGACCGCAGCCTGCCGTTCGCCGACGACATCGCCAAGGGGGAACTCCGGACCAACGTCGCCATCAATGGCAAGCCCGTCGATTACCTCAACCGGCACATCCGCGACCGCAACGAGATCCCCGAGCGGATCCGCCTGCCGATCCCGGCCGGGGTGCTCAAGGCGGGGGCCAACGACCTGAAGATCACCCAGGCGATCCGGGTCGAGGACAACTACGTGGACGACCTCGGCGTGCTGGGGATCGCCCTGGAATTCGACCCGCCCGAGGGGCCCAAGCCGGGGGCGCGCTGACCTCGTGAAGCTCCTCACCCGCAGCATGGTCCGCCACGCCCACGCGATCGCCCGCGAGGTCTCCGCCCGCGCGGTGCTCCTGTATGCCGACGTGGTCGAGGAGGACCAGGAACTCGCCGACCTGATCCAGGACGTCAATTTCCGGGTCATCCTGGTCACCAGGCGGCAAGGGGTGCCCATCCCCAAGGGGTGGGACGAGCTCTGCGCGGTGGTCCGCGTGCCCAACATCACCCTGACCCGGGCCGGCCAGATCAAGCTGGCCGCGCTCGTGGCCTCGGCCGAGGGGCTGATCACGGCGGGGGACCGGATCGTCTGCATGTCGGGCCTCGACGGATCGGGAACGATTGATACGATCATCGTCCTGGACCTCGGGGGGGAGCTGGAGCTGTTCTCGTCGCCGGCGGCCGACCCGCTGCCGGCCGACATCCTGCCGGCGGTGTTCAAACGCTTGCTGACGCTCGCGGGGGAGCTGGGCCTCGAAGGCCGCGAGGGGCGGCCGGTCGGGGCGATCTTCGTCGTCGGCGACAGCGAGGCGGTCTTCGGCCAGAGCCGGCAACTGGTCATCAACCCGTTCCACGGCTACCCCGAGGAGGAGCGGAACATCCTCGACCCCACCCTGGAGGAGACGGTCAAGGAATTCTCCGCGATCGACGGCGCGTTCGTGATCCGGGGCGACGGCGTCCTGATGAGCGCGGGGCGGTATCTGGCGGCGGCGGCCAGGCCCGAGGAGCCGCTGCCCCAGGGCCTGGGCACCCGGCACGAGGCGGCGGCATCCATCACCGCATCCACGAGTGCGATTGCCATCTGCGTGTCGCAATCGACGGGGACGGTGACGATCTTCCGGCACGGCCGGCTGATGGCCGACATCGCCAAGCCCCGCAGCGGCATGGGCGACGCGCTCTGAATCGTAGGCCCGGTTCCGGCCCCCGTGGCGCGGCGTTCCGGGATTCCACGCGCGGCGTTGACCGGCCGCAACGCCCGTTGACGCCCGTGCACATCGGCGATCGAATCGAGTGGAAAGCGAACAACGGCGCCGGACGGGCGTCGATCCGGAACCTATGCATTCCTTGGCGGGCCGCGAAAAACGGCCGCCCGGATCCCCGGCGGATCCGCCGACCGTCCTTGGAATCGACACGTTCCGCTCCGACCTGGGGGTTCGCCATGCTCGAGTTCGGGATCGTCTACATCGGCGCCGAGGGGCCGATCGCGAGGGCCCTCCGCCAGCTCGTGCCCACGGTGACCGACCTCCGCCTCTGCCGGGCGGACGACATCGCCTCGGCCTGGGCGACCGACTCCACGGGGCCGGAGTCGCTCTGGATCTACCACCTCCACTCCGACGGCTCGCGGACGGCCATCCGCCGCCTGCTCCAGGAGATGCCCCGCGCCGACCGGCCGCAGATCCTGATCCTGGCCGACCAGGACGACGCCCGGGACGCCGAGCTGCTCAAGACCCTGGGGGCCTGCGACTACCTGCCGATCTCGGCCTTCCACGCGATGGCCGGCGTCCTGCGGGACCACATCGCCGCCCGCCAGGGCCGCAACGGCGACGAGGAACGCCTGGTCGAGCTGCGGCTGGGCCTGCCCCAGCACCTGGCCGACCAGCTCCGCCGCGTCGCGCTCCAGGATGCCAATATCTTGCTGGGTGGCGAGACCGGGACGGGCAAGACCCGCCTGGCCCGGACCCTCCACAAGTTCTCCGGGCGCAGCGAGCACCCGTTCCTGACGGTCAACTGCGGGGCGCTGTCCGAGACCCTGATCGACAGCGAGCTGTTCGGCCACATCCGGGGGGCCTTCACCGGGGCCGACCGCGACCGCGTGGGCAAGCTCCTGGAGGTCGGGTCGGGGACCTTGCTGCTGGACGAGGTCGACTCGCTGTCCCCGGCCACCCAGGCCAAGCTCCTGCGGGTCATCGAGGAACGCCGATTCGAGCCGGTCGGTTCCAACCAGACCCTGCAGTTCAAGGCCCGCCTGATCGCGGCCAGCAACCGCATGCTGGAGAAGGAGGTCGAGGCCGGGCGGTTCCGGGCCGACCTATTCTATCGCCTGGAGGTCATCTGCTTCGAGCTGCCCCCCCTGCGGTCGCGCCGGGAGATCATCCCCGAGCTGGTGGGGACCTTCCTGGGCGACCTCGCGGGGGCGTCGGACTACGTCGAGTTCGACCGCGAGGCGATGGCGACCCTCCTGCGGTACGACTGGCCGGGGAACATCCGGCAGCTCCGCAACGTGGTCGAGCGGGCCCTGGTGCTGCGCCATGGGCCGATCATCACGACACAGGAGCTGCCCGAGCACATCGTCCGGTCGGCGGCCGCGGCGGGCATCGGGGCCCCGGCGTCGGTCTCGATCCCGATGGCCCTGCCGCACTCGATGCTCAAGGACGACGCGATGAAGGTGTCGTCGATGGCCCGCCCGGCGGCCGCCTCGCCCGCCGGCGAGGACCTGGCGTCGTCGCTGTCGCAGTACGAGCGGGCCCGGATCATCGCCGCGCTCCAGGCCAACGGCAACAACCGATACCGGGCCGCGCTCAGCCTGGGCATCAGCCGGATGACGCTCTATAATAAAATCCACAAGTATGGATTAGGTCTGCGGCGAGGGGAGGGGGTGGTGGGCCGGATCGGGGGCCCCGACGGCGGTGTGCTGTCGCCGTCGGGGCTGCCGGGGGCTCAGGACGAGTGGGCCATCGCGGAGGTCGCCGTCGAGGACGACCTCGAATCCGAGCCCGAGCCGGCCGCCGCCTCCTGATCGTTCAGGAGCCAGACGAGCAGGGCCTTCTGGAAGTGCAGGCGGTTGGCGCCTGGGGGATGACCTTGCTGCGGGCGTGGTCGACGACCTCATCGGTGACCTCCTCGCCCCGGTGGGCGGGGAGGCAGTGGAGGAAGATCGCGCGGCCGGGGGCCTTGCCGAACAGCTCGCCGTTGACCTGGAAGGGGGCGAAGGCCGCCTTGCGCTGCTGGGCCTCCGACTCCTGCCCCATGCTGGCCCAGACGTCGGTGTAGATCGCATCGGCGTCGGCCACGGCCTTCGACGGGTCGGGCTCGACGATCAGGCGGGAGCCGGGGAAGGCTGACTCGAACCGCCTCACGAAGGCGTCGGGGTAAGTATAGCCCTCGGGGCAGGAGAGGACGAACCTCACGCCCAGCAACGCGCAGGCCTCGGCCAGCGAGCAGGCGACGTTGTTGCCGTCGCCCACGAAGGCCAGGGTCAGCCCGTCCAGCGAGCCGAAGGTCTCCTCCATCGTCAGCAGGTCGGCCATCGCCTGACACGGGTGGGAGGCGTCGGACAGGGCGTTGATGATCGGGATCGTGGCGTGCTGGGCGAGCTCCTCGATCAGCTCCTGAGAGAAGGTGCGGATGGCCAACGCATCGACATACTGGCTGATGACCCGGGCGAAGTCGGCCACGGTCTCGCGGACGCCGATGCCGACGTCCTTGCCGTTCAGGAAGATGGCCGAGCCGCCGGTCTGGGTCATGGCGGCCTCGAAGCTGACCCGGGTGCGGAGCGAGGGCTTCTCGAAGATCAGGCCCAGGGTCCGCCCGGCGAGCAGCGGCCGGCGCTCCTCGCGCTTGAGCCGGATCGATCGGTCGATCAGCCCGCGCGCCTCGGCGGGGGTCAGCGAGTAGAGGTCCGTGAAGTGACGCACCATGAGTCGGCAGTCTCCCGACGGGGGCTCAGCTTGGGGGCGAGGGGCAGATGCGAGAGGGGGGGAAATGGGCGATGGTGGATGGGTCATGGGTGGGCGGGGAACGCAGAGATCGAGGGGGCCGGGACGAGTCCCCGCTTCCCTCGATCATCCTCGAATCCGACCGCATTTTCACCCGTTACCCATGATTCATCACGCATCCCTCATGATTCAGGCCGGGGTGTTGCGGAGGATCTCGGCGAGGGTCGCGCAGCCCTCGTCGATCAGGTCGTCGGCGATGTTCAGGGCCGGCAGGAGCCGGAGGACGGTCCCGTGGGTGGCGTTGATCAGAAGCCCGCGCTTCATGGCCTCGGCCACGACGGAGGTCGCATCGACGGAGAGTTCAACGCCGATCATGACGCCGACGATCCGGATGTCGCGGATGAGGTCGGGCCGCTCGGCCTTCACCGCCTCGAAGTGCGACCGGAACCGCTCGCCGATGGCCTTGGCCCGGAAGAGGAGGCCGTCCTCCTCGATGGTGTCGATCGTGGCCAGGCCCGCGCGGCAGGCGATGGGGTTGCCGCCGAAGGTGCTGGCGTGCATGCCGGGGACGAGCGTCGCGGCGACCTCGTTCGTCGCCATCATCACGCCGGCCGCGACGCCGCCGGCCAGGGCCTTGGCGACGGTGAGGATGTCGGGCGTGACGCCGAAGTGCTGGTACCCGAACCACTCGCCGGTCCGGCCGAGGCCGGTCTGGACCTCGTCGAAGATCAGCAGGGCGCCGTGCTTGTCGCAGAGGGCCCGGATGCCTTCGAGGTAGCCGGGGCCGGGGAGGTTGACGCCGCCCTCGCCCTGGATGGGCTCGAGCATGACGGCGGCGGTGTCCTCGCCCATGGCGGCCTCGAGGGCGGCGAGGTCGTTGTGCGGGACGTACTCGAAGCCGGGGACCATCGGCCCGAAGCCGGCGTGGTACTTGGGCTGGGCGGTGGCGGTCAGGGCGCCATAGGTCCGGCCGTGGAAGCCGTGCTCCATGGTGATGATGGTCGACTTGCCGCCCTTGTGGCCGTGGGCCCGGGCGAGCTTGATGGCCGCCTCATTGGCCTCCGCGGCCGCTGTTGCAGAAGAAACACTTGCCGCCGAACGCCCGCTTCGAGAGGGCCTCGGCGAACGCCCCCTGGGCCTCCATGTACCAGGTGTTCGGCACGTGGATCAGCATGCCGACCTGCTCGCGGACGGCCTCGACCACCTTGGGCGGGCAGTGGCCGATCATGTTGCAGCCCCAGCCCGGGAAGAAGTCGAGGTATTTCTTCCCCTCCGCGTCCCAGATCCAGGAGCCCTCGCCCCTGACCAGGCACACCGGGTAACGTCGGTAGTTTCCGATCACGTAGCGATCGAACTGCGCGATCGTTTCGGCCGTGCTCTGATGGGCAAGCTGGGTCAAGGCAGGGGCTCCCGTTCAGGAGGAAGTGATGGGGCAACTCTGTGCAAACATGATCACTGGCGGATGCTCACCGGCTTCTTCACGTCGGGCCTGGCGGGCTCCTCGGGGATGTCGATCTCGGTGCCGATGCCGGTGGAGGTGAAGATCTCGATGAGCAGCGAGTGCCGCACGCGGCCGTCGATGATGTGGGTCTTCTTGACCCCGGCCTTGAGGCTGTCCAGGCAGGCCTCGACCTTGGGGATCATCCCCTTGTCGATGACGCCTTCCTCGATCAGCCGATGGCAATCGTCGGGCGTCAGACTCGTGATCAGGCTGGAGGGTTCGCGGCGGTCGCGGAGGATGCCCGGCGTGTCGGTCAGGAACACGAGCTTGTCGGATTCGAGGGCCATCGCCACGGCCGCGGCGGCGGTGTCGGCGTTGACGTTCAGGAGGCCGCCGTCGTCGTCCTCCGCCAGGGATGGCAGCACGGGCACGACGCCGGCGAGGCAGAGGTCGATGATCGGCTGGGCGTCGACCTCGTCGACCTCGCCCACCCGGCCGAGGTCGATCCGCTCGCCGCCCTTGCCTTCGAGCGTCAGGCGGCCGCCGTAGAGGCACTGGTGGGTCTTGTGGTGCAGGCCCGCCGCCCGGCCGCCGAACTTCTTGATGTGGCGGACGATGTCCTCGTTGATCTCCTCGGCGAGGACCTTCGCCACGATGTTCAGGGTGGCGTCGTCGGTGTAGCGACGCCCCTGGACGAACCGGGCTTCGAGCCCGGCCTTCTCCATCGCGGCGGTGATCGCCTTGCCGCCGCCGTGGACCACCACGGGGCGGAGGCCGACGGTCTGCATGAAGACCACGTCCACGAGCAACGCGCGGAGCGTCTCGGGGTCTTCCATGACCGAACCGCCGAGCTTGATGACCGTGAACTTGCCGTGGAACTGCCGGAAATACCGCAGCGCCTCGATCAAGACATCCGCCTTGCGGATCGCTTCCTCATGCACGGCCCGACCCCTCCGATCCCGCATCCCAATCTGAGTGGGAAACCGCCATTGTCCGATTCGCCTTCACAATTGTAAAGGGTGCAGTCTGTGAGATTTGGATGAAGGTCGGGCCCGGGAAAATCGCCCGAGGTCTTGTCGCCGGCGCGGGTTCCGGCCACCCTGATAGGTAGGGTCGGGAACGCGGCGTTGAGGGCGACGGCGGGCCATGTCCAGGGCGCGGAGTCCCCAGGCGAGCGAGGACCGGGAATTCCACCGGCACCGCCACCACCCCGACGACATCGACCCCCGGGGCTACCAGCGGCTCATCGCCAACCCGTTCCTCGCGTTCGCCTGCGTCGCCTTCTGGCTGGGGATGTTCCGCAGGGCCCACGGCAAGGCGGCCGACCTCCTCCTGCCGATAGGCATCCTGGTGGCGATCTTCGCGGTCTGGCAGGTCCAGGTCCAGTGCCTCGACTGCGGCCGGACCCTCTCCTTCCGCAAGGCCCGCTGGCACGCCTGCGAGCGCGTGATGGCCCGAGTCGAGCACAACGAACCCGGCCGGCTGCGGCTCCCGGCGCTGGGGCTGCAACTGACCGTCCTCATCTGGCTGTTCGCCATCGCCCTGATCTTCGGGGCGATCGCGAGCCTGTAGGGCCGAGGATGGAACCGCCAGGACGCCCAGGACGCAGAGGGAGAGAGGAAGAGATTGAACCACAGAGACACAGAGGGAACTGAGAATGGAATGATGGTTAGTTAAAATTGTGTATGCATTGATTGATCGTAAGATTCGATCTCCCTCCGTGCCCTCTGTGTCCCTGTGGTTCAATTCCCTCTGTTTCCTCCTCCGCGTCCTTGGCGTCCTGGCGGTTCCATCCTCTCCTGCTACGCTCGTGCGATCCCGCCCCGACGTGCGATTTCCCCAAAGGAGTGCCCATGCGACCGATCTCCTGGCTCCTTGTGTCCCTGGCGCTCCTTTCGAATAGCCAGGCGGCCGACAGACGCACGCCCTGGGCCTCGTCGAAAATCGCGGGCACGCCCGAGCCGCCGCCGCCCTACGCGATCGCCCCGGCGTTCCCGAGGCTGACGTTCGACCACCCCCTGCTGATCGCCTCGACCCCCGCCATCCCCCGGCTGTTCGTGGGCGAGCAGGGGGGGAGGATCCTGTCGTTCCCCGTCGACCCCAAGGTCGAGAAGGCCGACGTGGTCGTCGACCTGGGAAAGAGGCAACCGAAGTGCAACGCCCTCTACGGCATGGCCTTCCACCCGAAGTTCGCCGAGAACGGCCTGGTCTTCCTCTGCTACGTGACCAGCGACAACGCCCCCGACGGCACCCGGGTCTCGCGGTTCCGGTTCGACAGGGGGACGGGCACGATCGACCCGAAGAGCGAGCAGGTCATCCTCACCTTCCAGGGGGGCGGGCACAACGGCGGCTGCCTCGAATTCGGCAACGATGGTTTCCTGTACATATCCACCGGCGACGCGACCGCGCCGTCGCCGCCCGACGGGCTGCTGACGGGCCAGGACGTGAGCGACCTTTTATCTTCGGTCCTGCGGGTCGACGTGGACCATCCAGGTCGGGAGAAACCCTATTCGATCCCGAGGGACAACCCCTTCGTCGCCCTGCCCGGGGCTCGCCCCGAGGTCTGGGCTTACGGCTTCCGCAACCCCTGGAAGATGACCTTCGACCGCTCGACCGGCAACCTCTGGCTGGGCGACGTCGGCTGGGAACTCTGGGAGATGATCCACCTGGTGAAGTCCGGCGGCAACTACGGCTGGAGCGCGACCGAGGCCCATCAGCCCGTCTATCCCGACGGCAAGAAGGGCCCCACGCCCATCCGCCCGCCCGTCGTCGAGCACCCGCACTCCGAGGCGGCCTCGATCACCGGAGGATATGTTTACCGCGGCAAGCGTTTGCCAGAACTCGGACGCATGTACATCTATGGGGACTTCCAGAGCGGCAAGGTCTGGGGCTTCAAGCACGAGAACGACAGGGTCGTCGGCCACCGCCTCCTGGCCGAGACGCCGCTGCAACTCGTCGCATTCGGCGAGGACGGATCGGGCGAGCTGTATATTCTCGACTATGAACGGTCGAAGACCCTGCACAAGTTGATCCCGAACCCCGCCGCCTCGGCTGCCGGCCCGGCCTTCCCCCGCAAGCTGAGCGAGACCGGCCTGTTCGCCTCGATCCGCGAGCAATCCCCCGCGCCCGGGGTGATCCCCTACGAGGTCAACTCGCCCCTCTGGTCCGACGGCGCGACGGCCCGGCGGTTCCTGGCCGTGCCGGGGCCGAAGACGGTCGAGCCGGTGGACAAGCAAATCTGGAAGTGTCCCGATGGCACCGTCCTGGCCCGGACCGTCGCCGTGGACGGCGTCAAGGTCGAGACCCAGGTCCTCCACCGCGAGGACGGATCCTGGCGGCCGTATTCTTATGTCTGGAATGAAGAGCAGACCGATGCGACGCTCGCGGACGCCGCGGGCCTGAACAAGGTCGTCAAGGCCCGCGACGGCTCGACTCGCACCCATCGCGTGCACAGCCGCGCGGAGTGCACGCTCTGCCACAATCCCTGGGTCGAGCAGAAGACCACCGTCTTCGGCCGGCAATCGGCCTCGCCGCTGGGCCTGACCACGGGGCAGCTCAACCGGGATGTCCGGGGGGCGAATCAGCTCCAAACCCTGTCGGAACTCGGCCTCTTCGACAAGCCGCTGCCCAGTTCACCCGGAGCATTGGCGAAGCTGGCCGACCCGTATGACACATCGGCCAATCTGCAATCGCGTGCGCGTTCGTATCTCCATGTGAACTGCTCGCACTGCCACCAGTTCAACGCCGGCGGCACCGCGACCATCTGGCTCACCGAGGATCTCACGCTCGACAAGATGAACGCCATCGGCCAGAAGCCGACCCAGGGGCACTTCAACATCGCCGACGCCCGTCTCATCCGCGCGGGCGACCCCGAGGGGTCTGTCCTGCTCTATCGCACGTCCAAGCTCGGCGGCGGCCGGATGCCCCGCATCGGCTCGAACGCCGTCGACGAGAAGGGCGTCGCCATGCTCGCCGACTGGATCGCCTCGCTCGCGCCGAAGTCGGGCGAGCCCCTCGGAGCCGGCTCGGCCGAGTCGCTTTCGGCGCTGAGGTCGCTCGAAAAATCGGAGGATGCTCAGGCGTCCATCAAAACACTCCTGGGCACGACGCGGGGGGCGATGGCCCTGCTGCGGGCGATCGACTCGGGCAAGGTCCCGGCCGCCGTCAAGGCCGAGGCCGTCGCCAGGGCCGCGTCGCACCCGGCGGTGGAGGTCCGCGACCTCTTCGAGCGGTTCATCCCCGAATCCCGACGCGTGGCCAGGCTGGGCGACGGCTTCGACCCGAAGGTCGTCCTGAACCTCAAGGGCGACGCCGCCCGGGGCCGCGAGCTGTTCCGCAGCAGCACGGCCGCCCAGTGCCGGAGCTGCCACCAGCTCGAAGGCTCGGGCATCCCCCTCGGCCCGGACCTGGCGAAGATCGGATCCAAATATCCGAGGGCCGACCTGTTGCGCGAGATCCTGGAGCCCTCGCGCACGATCGACCCGAAGTTCGCCACGATCGTCGTCGAGACCAAGGCCGGCGAGGTCCACAGCGGCCTGCTCGCCGAGCGAACCGAGAAGGAGCTGGTCCTCAAGGACGCCCAGAACCAGCCCAGGCGCATCCCCGCCGTCGACCTCGAACGCCTGGCCCCGCAGCCCCGCTCGCTGATGCCCGAGCAGCTCCTGCGCGACCTCTCCGCGCAGGACGCCGCCGACCTCCTGGAGTATCTCACCCAACTCAGGTGACGCCCCCAACGATGATCATCACTTGAAGAAGGGGAACAGGCGGAGCAGCTCGTCCTTGCTCGGCTGGCTGCCGTACTCGCAGATCTCGAACGCCTCGGCGGCCTGGACCTTGTTGCCGGCCTCGTCGCCGAGGAGTTCGACGAGCTTCTTGCGGAACCGTTTGGCCGTGGCCCCGTGGCGTTCGAGGGTCCGCTTGCGGGTCCACTCCAGGCGCTCCTTGGGATCCTTCGGCACCTGGGCCTCGTAGCCGAAGAGCCACGGGTTCCACTCGTAGAACTGCGAGGCGAGGGCGTCGATGATCGCCGCCTTCTGGTCCATCACCGGGTCGATGGGGACCACCACGTCGGCCTCGAAGGGGTTCGGCTTCTGGAAGCCGTCTTCGAGGTACATGAACACCGGATTCTTCCTCAATGCGGGGACGTCCGGGCAGAAGCTGGGCACGATCACCATGAACGCGGCGTCCTGCACCAGGATGCCCGTGTAGCGGTGGTCGGGGTGGTAGTCATTGGTGCGGGGCGAGAGGACGAGGTCGGCCTTCCAGTCCCGGATGAGCCGGGTGATCGTCCGCCGGTTCTCCAGCGTCGGCATGATCTCGCCGTCGTGGATGTCGAGGACCTCGGTCTCGATGCCGAGGATCTTTGCACACTGCTTCACTTCTTCGGTCCGGCGCCGGGCGAGCGGTGCTCCGGCGATCTTGTGGTGGCCGATGTCGCCGTTGGTGGTCGCGACGAACTTGACCTTGTGGCCGAGCTTCGCCCAGCGCGCGGCGGTTCCGCCGGCCTTGAGTTCGCAGTCGTCCGGGTGCGCCCCGAAGACGATGATCCGGAGCGGCTTCGGCTCCTGGGCCCGGAGGGGCGAGGCCAGCGTAAGGCCGGCGAACCCGGCGAGCAAGAGCAGGACAGAGACGCGAGGCGTCCGCATGGGGTGGTCCCTGGTCGGAGTGCGGGGGTTGGGATTCATCGGAGGCGTCCGTTGTAATCGCGCCAGCCCGCCGAGTCGACGGGTTGCCCCGCCCGCCGCTCGCCGCACTCGCGGCCGTCCCCCCTCGCATAACCCCCGCCCGCGTGCCATGCTGGGGCAGTCGGGCGGATTCCTCCGAAACGCCCTTGACGAACTATGCGCCGTAAACTAACTTTACAGTGTACGATGAATGACGAACAAGGCCGGCCGAAGGCGTCGAAGACGCGGAGGCAGCAGGACAAGGAGCTGGTGCGGGGGAGGATCCTCGACGCGGCGCGCGAGCTGATGGTCTCGGTGGGCTACGAGGGCGTGAGCACTCGCGGCATCGCCCGGAAGATCGGCTACTCGCCGATGGCCATCTATGGCCATTTCGCCGACATGGACACCCTCCTGCGCGAACTCTGCTCGCTCGACTTCAACGCCTTCCGCGAGTCGATGCAAAGCCTCTCCGTGGTCGCCGACCCCGTCGAGCGGCTCCGCGAGATGGGCATGGCCTACGCCGAGTTCGGGCTCAAGAACCCGGCGCAGTACAGGCTGCTGTTCATGTCGCCGGTGCCGCCCGAGCTGTCCGATCACACGTTCACGTCCGGAGATCCTAATGAGGATATGTATGCATTTCTCAGTGCCACCGTGGCCGAGGCGCTCGCCGCCGGGCGGTTCCGCGACGGCCTGGGGGATGCCGACCTGATCGCGCAGGTGATCTGGGGCTCGGTCCACGGGATGGTGGCCCTGCACCTGTCGCATAACTATGAACCCAAGATCCCCTGGAGCCCGGTCGCCGACCGGGCCCGGCTCGCGGTCGAGACCGTCCTGAGGGGCCTCCTGCGGTAGCTCTCCCTTCCCCGCCGCGCCCCGATCCGGACGTCCGCCCTCTCATGTCTTGACGTCCCTTCGAGGCGGGTATTCCCATGCGTCGACGATCCCTGATCGTTGCGGCCGTGATCGGCTGCGCGGGTTGCAAGGAGCCGGTCGCGGTCGAGCCGCTGCCGGTGGCCGTGCGGGTCGAGCCCTTCCGGGCGAGCACCGTCCGGAGCGAGGTGCCCTACAGCGGCACCGTCCGCGAGAAGCAGAGGTTCGAGCTGTCGTTCAAGGTCGCCGGGACGGTGCAGTCCCTGCTCAAGGTCAAGGGGGCCGACGGCGCCGGGCGCGACGTCCAGGCCGGCGACGTCCTGCCCAGGGACGCCGTCATCGCCCGGCTCGATGAAGCCGACTACGCCCGGCAGCGCGACCTCCAGCGCGAGATCCTGGCGCAGCTCGAAGCCAAGCGGATGGCCGCCGAGGCGGGCGCGGAGAACGCCTCCAGCGAGCTCCAGCGCACCGAGCGGCTGATCGTCCGCAACATGGTGCCGAAGCAGGAATACGAGACCAACCAGGCCCGGAGCAAGGCCGCCCAGGCCGAGGTGCTCGCCTCGGCCCGCGAGGTCGAGTCGGCCCGCGTCCGGCTGCGGCAGGCGGAGGACGACCTGGCGAACTGCCGGCTCAAGGTCCCGGTCGACCGGGCCACCGTCGCGGCCAAGCTCGTCGAGCCCTACGAGCGAGTGACGTCCGGGCGCACCGTGTTCACATTGCTCGATACGTCGATGCTCAAGGTCGCCTTCGGCGTGTCGGACCGGGTGGTCGGCAAGCTGCGGCTCGGCCAGGAGGTGCCGGTCCTGTCCGACGCCTTCCGGGGCGAGACCTTCAAGGGCCGGATCCGCCAGATCGCCCCCAACGCCGACGAGCAGACGCGGACGTTCCTGGTCGAGGTCGCCATCGAGCAGCCTCGCGAATTGCTCAGGCCCGGGATGGTCGTGACCCTGGCCGTGGGCGAGCGGACCGAGGCCTATCGCCTCCCCCTGACCGCCATCCGCCGGGGCGACGCGGCCGGGGACCACGTCGTCTTCAAGGTCGCCTCCGAGGGGGGCAACGAGGTCGCCCGGCGCTGCCTCGTGGCCATCGCGGGCATCGCCGACGACCGCATCCAGATCTCGCCGGGCGGCACGACCGACCTGACCCCCGGCGACCGCATCGTCACCGTCGGCGCCGGCCGCCTCCACGACGGCCAGGTCGTCCGCGTGCTGGACAACCCGGACATCCACAAGACCGACGAGCCGATCAAGTAACCACCCGGAGTGCGGAAGCTCGCTTCCGCTGTGTTCTCGCGGAGCGTGCTCCGCGTGCCCGGACAAAGCGATTACCGGCGATCCCATGTCCTTCTCGGGAGCAAGCTCCCACGGAGCCAGGGCGGAAGCAAGCTTCCGCACTCCGGGTGGGTGAGGAACCATATGACCACCTCCCAATTCTTCGTCTACCGCCGCCCGGTCGCCTGGGTGGCCCTGATCACCACCCTGGCGTGGGGGGCGTTCGCTTATACGCTCATGCCCCAGCGCCAGGACCCGATCATCCCGGTCCGCAGCGGCGTGATCCTCACCGCTTACCCCGGCGCCAAGGCCGAGAAGGTCGAGCAGGAGGTCACGCGCAAGGTCGAGAAGAAGGTCGCCGAGAACCCCGACGCCGAGAAGGTCACCTCGATCAGCCGCCAGGGTCTGTCGATCGTCTTCGTCGAGCTGCACGACCGCACCAAGGACGCCGAGGCCACCTGGCAGGACATCCAGGACAAGCTCCGCGAGATCGGCGACCTGCCCACCGTGGGCGGCCAGCCGCTGGTGCCCCGGCTCGACAAGGATTTCGGCGACACCGTGGCCGTGATGCTCACCATCAGCAGCCCGCAGGTCACCGACTTCGAGGTCGAGCAGCGGGCCCGGGGCATCCGCGACGCCTTGCAAACGTTCCGGGAGAAACGGCCCGAGCGGCTCCGCGACAACCGCATCAGCGGCGTGCTCGTTCACGCGAGCACGTTCTCGGATGAGTACATCTCATGGGTCGGCGAGACCCTCCTCCGCCGCCTGGCCGAGCGCGGGCTCGTCGAGGACGGACACCTCGTCGAGGCGCCCGGCGCGGCCTGCGTCGACTTCCGGCTCAGGGGCGGCCACCCGGAAGACGAGCTGAAGGCCGAGGTCGTGGCCTGGCAGAAGGAGACCCTCGGCCAGGGCCTCGACCAGTCGGACGTCTGGCCGGGGGTCCTGATCAAGGACTTGAACAACCTTGCCGACGTCCTCAAGTCGCACCCGCACGAGCCGTCGCGGACCCTGAACCGCTACGGCTACCGCCAGCTCAAGGCATTTGCCGATCGGATCCGCGACCGGCTCAAGCAGTCGCCGCACGTCGGCAAGGTCGAGACGCTCGGCCAGCAGGATGAGGCGATCTACCTATACTACTCCGACCGTCGCCTCTCGGCCTTCGGCGTCCGGCCGATGGACATCGTGCAGAAGCTCCGCGACCGCAACACCAAGACCCCCGGAGGCCGGGTCGAGCTGCTCGACCAGGAGATCGCCGTCCGGCCCAGCGGGGAATTCCGGTCCGAGCGCGAGATCGGCGACGTCATCATCGCCCAGCGCGGGGGCTTGCCGCTCTACCTCCGCGACCTCGTGCACATCGTCCGGTCGTACGAGGATCCGCCGGACATGCTCAACTTCCGGACGGTTAAATATGATCCGGCGTTGCCTCCCACGGCCCGCATGCCCGGCGACGAGGCCATCGTCGGGGTCGAGTCGCATGGACATGCGCAGGAGCGATCGGGCGAACATACCAGCAAGGGTCTCCAGACGACGACCGCGCTCACGCTGGCCGTCCGGCAGGTGAAGGGGACGCAGATCGCCGACTTCAGTCGCGACATCGACGGGGCGCTGGCGGGCCTCAAGGGCGTGCTGCCGGACGACCTCCAGATCGAGCGGACCAGCAACGAGCCGGCACTCGTGGTCGAGAAGATCGAGCAGTTCAACCAGAACCTGCTCGAAGCCATCGCGATCGTGATCGTGGTCGCGTTCCTGTTCATGGAATGGCGGAGCGCGGTGCTCGTGGCCCTGTCGATCCCGCTGACCGTCGCGATGACCCTGGGGATCTGCCACCTGCTCGGCATCGACGTCCAGCAGATCTCGATCGCGGCCCTGATCATCGCGCTGGGGTTGCTGGTGGACGACCCCGTCGTGGCCGGCGACGCGATCAACCGCGAACTGGCCCACGGCACGCCGCGCGACGTCGCGGCGTGGCTGGGCCCGCAGAAGCTTGCGCGGGCGATCCTCTATGCGACGCTCACCAACTGCGTGGCGTTCCTGCCGCTGCTCCTGATCGAGGGGGAGTCGGGCGAGTTCGTGTACTCGCTGCCGATCGTGGTGACGGCCTCGCTCGTGAGCAGCCGCGTGGTCTCGATGACGTTCATGCCGCTCCTGGGCTACTACCTGCTGAGGGGCCAGAAGGGCTTCGAGGCCGGGCTGGCGGAGGGGGGCAAGGGATCGACGTTCGCTCGCTACTACAACGGTTTCAGCGAGTGGTGCCTCGACCACAAGTGGTCCAGCCTGGCGGCGTGCACGGCCGTGCTGATCGGCTGCATGAGCCTCCTGCCGAGGATCCCCACCGCGTTCTTCCCCAAGGATCAGCACACCCTGTTCACCGTCAACCTGACCATGCCCGAGGGCACGCCCATCCGCGCGACCCGCGAGGAGACACTGCGGACAATTCAGGCCATCAACACGCTCTCGGGCGAGCATGTGGCCAGCTACACGACGTTCGTCGGGGCGGGCGGGCCGCGGTTCTGGCTGTCGGTCGTGCCCGAGCAGCGGGCGGACAACTACGCCCAGATCCTCGTGCACACGTCGAGCAAGGAGGCCACGGCCGAGGTCGTCGCGAGGCTCAAGCGGGAGCTGCCGCTGCGGACGCCGGGCCGGATCACGGTCGAGCAGCTCGAAACCGGGCCGCCGATCGGCGTCCCCGTGCAGCTCCGGATCACCGGCATGGAGGGGGACACCCTCCGCAAGCTGGGCGAACGGGTGAAGGGCCTCCTGCGCGAGGTCCCGGGCGCGGACAACATCCACGACGACTGGGAGCCCGAGGTCTTCCAGCTCGCCTTGCGGATCAAGGCCGACAAGGCGAATCTCATCGGCGTGTCGAATGATGACCTGGCGTCGATGATCGGCATGGGACTGTCGGGCTGGTCGCCCACGACGATGTCGGAGGCGGACAGGGAGATCCCCATCACCTTGCGGCTCCGCGACGACGAGCGGACGAAGCTCGGCGGGCTCGAAGGCATCAGCGCGCTCGGGATGAACTCATCGACGCGCGTGCCGTTGTCGCAGGTGGCCGAGTTCGCCCCCGAGATGGTCTCGCCCCGGATCCTCAGGCGGAACCACGAACGCTGCCTGACCGTCAAGAGCGACACGGTCCCCGGCGTGCTGGCGAGCCAGGTCGTCGAGCAACTCGACAGGAAGCTCAAGGAAGAGTCTCGCTCGTGGCCGCCTGGTTATCGCTACGAGTTCGGCGGCGAGCAGGAGGAGCAGTCGAAGGGGTTCCGCTCGGTGGCCATCGCATTGGTGGTCTCACTCGTGTCGATCTACCTCGCGCTCGTGCTCCAGTTCAACAGCGTGACGAAGCCGCTGGTGGTGTACGCCGCGGTGCCGTTCGGGCTGGTGGGCGGGCTGATGGGGCTGATCGCCTTCGGTGCCCCGTTCGGGTTCATGGCGTTCCTGGGCGTAGCCTCCCTGGCGGGCGTGATCGTCAGCCACATCATCGTGCTGTTCGACTACATCGAGGAGATGCGCGAGCACGGCGAACCGCTGCACCGCGCGGTCATCGACGCCGCCCTCGTGCGGCTCCGCCCGGTGCTGGTGACGGTGCTGGCCACCGTCGGCGGCCTGATCCCCCTGGCCATCGAGGGGGGGCCGCTCTGGCAGCCGATGTGCTACGTCCAGATCGTCGGCCTGCTCGCCGCGACGCTCGTCACCAAGGTGGTCGTGCCCGTCATTTATGTGATTTTCGTCGAGGACCTGAAGCTCATCCGATGGGAGCCACCCACCACAGTCGGGGCCGCTATCGCGGACCATTAATGCCGATGGGAATACAATCGGTCCGCGATAGCGGACCCTACGAGTAGAGGCGGTCGAGGATGGGACGCCAGCGCGACTCGATGGCGCGGCGGCGGAGCTTCTGGGTGGGGGTGACTTCCTCGCGTTCGATGGAGAAGGGCTCGGCGAGGAGGACGAACTTCTTGACCCGCTCGGGCTGGCTGACGGCCTCCATGATCGTCGCGAGCCGGCCGGCGTAGTCGGCCTCGATCTCGGGGCAGGCGATCCGGCCGTCCTCGGATGTCCACGCGACGCCCAGCTCTCGGGCCCGGCCGCGGAGCCATTCGTAGTTGGGGACGATCAGGGCCGAGACGAACGGCCGGCCGTCGCCGTGGACGATGGCCTGGTCGATTCCCGGGTCGGTGAGGAGCAGGCGTTCGAGTTCATTGGGCGCAATATTCTTTCCCTGGGATGTGACGATGAGTTCCTTCTTGCGGCCGGTGATGGTGAGGTAGCCGTCGGCGTCGAGAGAGCCGAGGTCCCCGGTGTGCAGCCAGCCGTCGACCACGGCCCGCGAGGTGGCCTCGGGGTCCTTGTAATAGCCCTGCATCACATGAGGGCCCCTGGTGAGGATCTCGCCGTCGTCGGCGATCCTCACCTCGACCCCCGGCGCGGCCTGGCCGACGGTGCCGAGCCGGTAGGCTTCCATCCGGTTGAAGGCGATGACGGGCGAGCTTTCGGTGAGCCCGTAGCCTTCGAGCAGGGGGATCCCGGCCTCGATGAAACCCTCGTTGACGTGCCGAGGCAGGGGGGCGCCGCCGGAGGAGAGCTGGATCAGGCGGGGGCCGAAGATCATCCGGAGGGTGGCCGCGCGTTGATCCTTGGGCAAATGTTCCACGCTCCCCCAGACCTTCTCGTAGAACCTCGGGACGGCCGTCATCCGGGTCGGCTGGGTCTCGGCGAGGTTGCGGACCAGCGTGTCGGCCGACTCGGCCAGGCAGGTGGTGTTGCCGCAGAGCATGGCCATCACGTGATCGACCGTGCGCGCGTACACATGGCTATACGGCAGCCAGCTCAGCGTGGTCTCGCCCGGCGTCAGCCCGCAGAGTTGCAGCGTGGCCTCGGCGTTCGAGAGCAGGTTGCCGTGCGACAGCATCACCCCCTTGGGCAGGCCGGTGGTGCCGCTGGTGTAGATGATGGTCGCGAGGTCGTCGGGGGCGATGCAAGCTTCACGTTGACCGACTTGATTGAGAGCGGATGCGTCCCGAAGGCCGCGCGAGACGAACCCGTCGAGCGTGAACAGTTGCAGACGTTCGAGGCCGTTGGTACGGATCGGATCGAAGCTGACGAGGAAGCGGATCTGCGGGAGGCGGTCGAGGATGGGGCGGATCTTGTCGGCCTGGGCGTCGTCGCTGAGGAAGAGGCCGACGCAATCGGCGTGGCGGAGCTGGTATTCGACCTGGGGTGAGGTCGAGGGGGCGTGGATCGTCACATCGGCTGCGCCTGCGGCGAGCGTGCCGAGGTCGGCGAGGATCCACTCGACGCGGTTCTCCGACAGCAGCCCGACCTTGTCGCCGGGCCCGACGCCGAGGGCGATGAGCTGCGCCGCGATGCCGTCGGCCTTCCGTCGGATCTCCTCCCATGAGAAATCGCGGTAGCGGCCGAGGTGCTTGGCCCGGATCGCCGGCCTCGCCCCGTAGCGATCGGCCGTGATACGCTGCATGGCGGAGATGCTGGCGAAGGGCAACGGGGGGCCTCCGGTAGTGGGGACGATCGCGACCCCTGGCATTTCTGCTCGTTGAGAGGCATCCCGCGCCCGGCGCGGCAGCGGATTGTTGGTGATGCGGATGCCTGGGGACGGGCTAATTCTCGCACGCCTCGAAGACGGTCGCCACACCCAACCCCTGGCCGATGCACATGGTGGCGACGCCGTACTTCGAACCCTCGGCCTTCATGCGGTGGAGCAGCGTCGTGGCGATCCGCGCGCCGCTGGCGCCGAGCGGGTGGCCGATGGCGATGGAGCCGCCGCGGGTGTTGACCTTCTCGTCCGACAGGCCGAGGAGCTTGAGCACCGAGAGCACCTGGACGGCGAACGCCTCGTTGACCTCCCATGTGCCGACGTCGGCGAGCGAAAGCCCCGCGCGGGCGAGGGCCTTGTGCACCGCCGGGACCGGTCCGATGCCCATCTCGGACGGATCCACGCCCGCAACGGCCATCGATCTAACGGAGGCGATCGGCTGATAGCCAAGCTCGCGGGCCTTCTCGTCACTCATCAACAAGAGACCGGCCGAGCCGACGTTGATGGGTGAGCTGTTGCCCGCCGTCACCGACCCGCCCGCCGGGTTGAACGCCGGGGGCAGGGCGCCGAGGGCGTCGAGCGAGGAGTCGCGGCGGATGCACTGGTCGGAGCTCAGGCGGACCTTGCTGCCCGAGGCGTCGCGGCCGTAGGTCGGGACGATCTCTACCGAGAAGTCGCCCCGCTCGGTCGCGGCGGCGGCCAGGGTGTGGCTGCGGAGGGCGAATTCGTCCTGCTTGCCGCGCGAGATGCGGTACTTGGCGGCGAGATATTCGGCCGTGAGGCCCATGTTCATGATGCCCTCGCCGTGGCGGGCGATCAACGAGGGGCAGGGGTTGTAGTCCTTGGTCATCGGCACGTGGTCCATGTGCTCGACGCCCCCGGCGATCTGCACGTCTTCGAAGCCCGCCATGATGCTCATGGCCGCGTCGTTGATCGCCTGCAGGCTCGATGCGCAGTTGCGGTTGACCGTCATCCCGCCCGTCTCGACCGGCAGCCCGGCCACGAGCGCGACGATCCGCCCGAGGTTGAACCCCTGCTCCCCCTGCTGCTGCACGCAGCCCCACCGGAGGTCCTCGACCAATTTCGGGTCGAGCCTGTTGCGTTCGAGGAGCGCCCGGACGACACCGGCCGAGAGGTCCTCGGCCCGGACGTCGCGGTAGTATCCGTTCTCCGACGACGCCCGGCCGACCGGAGTCCTGGCGGCGTCGACGACGACAGCGCGTTTCATGTTGGTCGTCCTTTATGTGAGGTTCGGCGTCCGGATTGGGCCGTCAGTTCGCCTCGATCTTCGGCAGCGGGTAGAACAGCTTGCCGTTGCGGGCGTGATCCAGGAGCGTCTCGGTGGGGGCGAACCGCTTGCCGAGGTGGGCGAGGGATTCGGCCTTCGCGAGGACCTTCGACGCCCCTTCGGTGTCGCACCAGCGGAGGATGCCCCCCTTGAAGGGCGGGAAGCCGATGCCCAGGATCAGTCCCATGTCCACGTCCGACGCCTCGCGGACGATGTGCTCCTCGAGGACGCGGGTCGATTCGAGGAACATCGGCAGGAAGAGGCGGTCGGTGATCTCCTCTTTCGTGAAGGTCTTTTCACCCGTCCGGTGCTTCGCGAGGATCGCGTCGAACGCCGGGTCGGACTCGGCCTTGCCCTTCTTGCCGGTGAACTTGCGGAAGCCCGAGCCCGACTTCTGCCCCATCCGGCCGGCCTCAAGCATGTCGGCCAGCAGGTCGATGCGGAGCGACCGATCGGGGTACGCCTGGGCCATCACGCCGCCGGCGAAACAGGCCACGTCGATGCCGACCATGTCGTGCAGCGCGATCGGCCCCATCGGCATGCCGAACGAGGTCGCGGCCGCGTCGATCGCGTCCATCGAGGCCCCCTCCTGCAGCATCACCAGGGCTTCGGTCATATAAGAGAACAGCACCCGGTTGACGAGGAACCCCGCGCAGTCGCGGACCACGATGGGCGTCTTGCGGAGCGACTTCGCCAGGGCGACCACCGAGGCGACCGTCTCGTCCGACGTCTTCTCGCCCCGGATCACCTCGACCAGTTCCATGCGGTCGACCGGCGAGAAGAAGTGCATGCCGATGAACCGTTCGGGGTGCGGGGCCGACTCGGCCATCCTCGTGATCGAGATGGTCGATGTGTTGCTCGCCAGGATCGCGTCGTCCTTGAGCACCCCTTTGATCTGCTGGAACAACGCGGTCTTGGCCTGCTCGTTCTCGACCACGGCCTCGATGACGATGTCGCGGTCGCCGAGGATCGCGCGGTCGGTGGACGTGCTCAGGTGCGAGAGCATGTCCGCCATGTCCTGCGGCTTGGCCCGGCCGATCTTGATGCGGGAGGCGATGACGTCCTGCGCGGCCTTGAGTCCCTTGCCCAGGCGCTCGTCGTCGACGTCGATCATCGCCGTGGGGATGCCCGAGCGCGCGTGGGCGGTGGCGATGCCGGCGCCCATCAGGCCGGCGCCGATGACCCCGGCCCGCTTGATGGGGCGAGGTTTCACATCGGTCTCCACGCCCGTATCCCGCGAGAGGCGGTTGTTCATGAAGAAGATGCCGATGAGATTGGCGGAGATCGGCGAGCCCATGACGTCGAGCGCGGCCTGGAGCTCGACCTTGATGCCGTCTTCCAGTGGCAGATTGATGCCGTCGCGGATGGCCTTCAGCGCGGCCAGGGGCGCGGGGTACTGCCCCTTGGTCTTGCCCAGGAGGTAGCCCTCGGCCGTGGCGAAGGCGAACCGCATCTGGTCGTCGCTCAGGCCGACGGGCTTGCGACGTTTCTCGCGATTGGACTTCCACTCGCCGGTGGCTTGCAGGTCTTCAATCCTCTTCACGCCCTCATCGATCAGGCGATCGGCGGGCACGGCGTCGAACACCAGGCCGAGCGCGGCGGCCTTGTCGGCGGGGACGGGCTCGCCGCCGCAGATGACCTCGATGGCGTTCAGGCCGATGAGCCGGGGCAGACGCTGGGTGCCGCCCCAGCCGGGGATCACGCCGATCTTGACCTCGGGCAGGGCGATCTTCGTCTGCGGATTCGTCGAGGCGATCCGCTCGTCCATCGCCAGGACGAGTTCGGTGCCGCCGCCCATGCAATTGCCGTCGATCAGGGCGACCGTGGGGAACGGCAGGCGTCCGATCGCGCCGAAGATCTTGTGGCCGAACCCGACGGCCTGCTGGATCTGCTCCTTGTTGGCGAACGCCAGGGCCCCGATCTCATGCAGATCCGCCCCCGCGATGAACTGGCCCGGCTTGCCGCTGCGGAAGAGCAGCCCCTTGAGGTCGTGCCTGCCTTCGAGCTGGCCGATCACGCCGGCGAGTTCCATCAGGACCGCTCGGCCGAGCGTGTTGACCTTCTTGTCCGCGAGGTCGAGCGTGAGCACGAGGATCTTGTCCCCGCGTTCCTCGATCTGAAAGGCGTTCGCCATGATGTCCCCCGTAGGGTGGGCATCGCCCACCATTGCCTCGGGATCTTTCGATGCAATGGTGGGCGGCTCACGTTGAGATGCCGATGGATGTTGGCAAGGGCCAGGGCCCGTCGATCATTGCCGGTGTCGCGGTGGGCGATGCCCACCCTACTCGGAGTAAGGCATCAGGATGGCCTCGGGGGTGATCCCGGCCAGGGCTTCGAAGCCGCCCTCGGCGATCTGCTTGCCGAGCTCGGTGGTGGCGCGGATGTCCTTGTCGCTGATGCGTTCGCCGGTGTACTTGCGGCGGAGGTCGCGGGCGAGGATGTCGGCGGCCTTGCGGACCATCTCGTTGTCCTGGCGGCCGGCCCAGAGGCTGGTCGTCAGCATCACGATCATGTCCTGGAGGCGGGACGACAGCTCGGACATCCGGCACTGGCGGTCGGCCAGCTTGAGCTGGTGCTTGGACATGACCGAGCTGACCTCGACCCGCGACTTCTGCAAGGCGTTCGCGGCGAACCGGGCGTGCTCGGCCAGGTCGCGCGGGATGTCCGACGGGATCTCGGCCTTCGACCACGGGTGGAGCATCTGCGACGCCCGCCAGGTGGCGTAGGGCAGCGCGGCGTTCTTGAGCGCCCAGGCGTGGGCGGGGTTGAGCGGGTTGGGGTTGCGGATTCCGGCCTTCTGCAGGGCCATGCCGATGGGCTCGAAGAAGGTCTTGCCGTGCTCCTTGATGAGCGACTTGAAGAAGCCCATGCCGAGCATCTCGCCCTCGCCCTCATAGATGCAGGGGGCGAGATATTCGTGGACGTTGTCGCCCAGGATGTGGCCGTGCAGGAAGGCCCGGCCGCCGTGGGTCTTCATCATCAGCTCGATGGCGGCCTCCTTCTGCGCCTCGGACCCGAAGATCTTGGCGACGATGCATTCCATCTCGCCGCGATAGCCCTGGTCGAGCAGCCACGAGCACCAGGCCGTGATAGCGTCGGCCCCGACGATCAGGCCCGCGAGCCGGCCGAGCCGGCGTCGGACCAGCTCCCGCGTGGCGATGGCCCCGCCGTAGGTCTTGCGGAACTTCGCCCAGGGCAGCATGCTCGCCATCATGACCCGCATGGTGCCCGCCGCGTTGGCGCACAACGCCACGCGGCCGAGGTTCAGGCCGTGGTAGGCGATGGTCAGGCCGTCGCCCTTGCCAGGGTTCAGTAGGTTCTCCGCCGGGACGCGGAAATTCTTGAATCGGAGCCCGTTGTTGTTGGAATGCTTGAGCGCGTAGAGCCCGTAGCGTACGACCTGGAACGTCTCGTCCTCGTGCTCGGGCAGGTCCACGATCAAGGTCGCGGGCTTGCCGTTGATGAGGCAGACGAGCCCGACGGTGCGGCCTGGGATCGCGTTGGTGATGAAGAGCTTCTCGCCGTCGACGATGTAGTGGTCGCCTTCGAGCCGGGCGGTCGTCTTGAGGGCGGTGAGGTCGGACCCGGCGCCCGGCTCGGTCAGCGCGAACGCGGAGAGCCGCTCGCCGCTGGCGAGCTTCGGCAGGTAGGCCCGCTTCTGCTCGGGGTTGCCGAACGTCCTCAGCGGGTCGACCGCGCCGATGCAGCCGTGGACCGACGCCAGGCCGGCGACCGTCGCGTCGATGGTCGCCATCCGGGTGATGAACGGGGCGAAGGCCGAGAACGGGGCGCCGGTGCCGCCGTATTCCTTGTCGACGAGCAGGCCCCAGTAGCCGGCGGCGCCGAGGTCGCGGAGGACCGGGTCGGCGATCTTGCCGCGTCCGTCGAGCAGGGTCTTCGCGTCCTTGTGGCGCTGGACGACCGCGAGGGATTCGTCCATGACGCGGGCGCAGTCGGCCGGGACGGCCGTCGGCTGCGACAGGAACAGGTCGATCGGGAATGTGTTGTCCCAGACGGCCCGGTGGGCGGGGCTGGCATGCGTGTTGTAGCGGGCGGCGAACATCGCCTCGACCTGGTCGTCGGCCCGGTCGAGGGTGCCGGTCTTGCGGGCTTCCTCCTCGCTCTTGCCGCCGAGCTTCAGGGCCGTCTCGACGAACGTGCCGGTGTGGGCGCCTGAGGATTCCACGGGTCGCCCACGGCCGTCGCCGCCGTTCACGTCCGGCGACGCGGGACCGGTCTTGAGTTCCGGCGGGAGTTGTCCGAGGCTCATGGTGAACTCCTCACGGGTAGGGTGGGCACCGCCCACCGTTGCGTTGGCTCATCTCGGGACGTGACGATCCTATGTCGAGGCCGGGCGGACGCGCCGGGCCGGCTCGACGTGGCGATTGCGATGGGGGGCGGTGTCCACCCTACTGGGGATTGCCCACACCATACGTCAGCGGCCGGCGTGCGCCGAGTTGTCGGCGGCGGCGATCGGGAGATTCTCTGGGATCGCCACGGCGGTCGGCCGGGCCGGTTCGTGTTCGAGCAGCCAGTCCTCCAGGATGACGTGCCGGAGGTACGGGGCCCGGAGCCAGGCGGTCTGGGAGGGCAAGACCCGCCCGAGCCAGCCGTAGCGATTCAGGCCGGAGACGAATCCCCGCCCGAGCATGTGCAAGTAGCGGTGGCCGAGGTATCGGCTCACGTTGTTGCTGATCCGGGCGAAGGTCGCGGGGATCAGGTTGGGCGAGGGGCCGGTGTGGATCACCGTCTGCACGCCCGAGGACATCGCCTGCGTCAGGACGTCCCAGAGCTTCTGGGGGTGGTCGGTCCAGTCGATCAGGACCTCCCGGCTGTTGAACGCGTCGTACGCCGCGTCTCCGGTGACGCAGGACAGGACGGTCGGCTTCGGGGCCTGCCGCCCGCCCTCGATCCTGTAGAGGGCGACGGCCGCGCGGTTCGGGATCAATTTCTCCCAGACCAGGGGCGAGTGCAGCGGCGGCCACTGCTGCGGCTTCTTCCGCAGCATCAGCTTGCCCTTGGGCATCGGCATCAGGTCGGGCAGGGCCCTGTCGAGCCGGTCGATCGTGTCTCGCTGGCCGAGGATCAGGGCCGTGTTCGGCGAGAGGTAGGCCGACGGACCGATCAGGCCGCGCCCTTCGCCGCGGATCGCCTGGCAGGCGGCCTCGACGTCCCGGGTGTTGAGCGCGGGCCCCTTGGTGAACAGGACGCCCATGTGGGTGTCGGACGCCAGGTCGGCACAGTCCGGCGCCAGGCCCAGCGGCACGGGGAGCAGTTGCTCCAGCGAGTACGACCCGCCCGCGACGAGCGCGGCCATCTCGCCGATGGAGTAGCCGAAGTTCAGCCGGGCCTCGTCCACGACCACGCCGTGGCACTCGGCCAGGAGCTTCAACTGCACGAGTTCCATCGCGACGATCGTCGCGACGTCCTCGGCGAAGCTCGCGGGCGTCGACACGCCGGCCGCCTCGACGTGGGCGACGAGGTCGACGGGCTTGTTCGTGGACTCGGCGCAGATGCGTCCCGCCTCAATGAGAGCGTCGCGGACGATCGGACCGTAGCGCGGGTGGGCCAGGAGTTCGGGGCTCCGGCCGATATTCTGGGCGTCGTACCCCCGGAAGGCGAAGGCGGCGTGGTGGATCTCCTTGCGTAGATCCTCGGGCGACATCGGGTCCGACTGCGGCGACCGGGCGCGGCCGGGGCCGCTGACGGTCGGCGACCCGTTGGGGCCGACGATCGCCGGGTTTTCGAGATCGTTGGCGAGCCGCGACCGCTCGCGGTGGCGCGGACGGATGCCGTCGGCCTTCATGGGGAACCGTCCTTCTCCTCGGGGAGGAGCGAGAGACGACCGGGCCTTCCCTTTGGTTCGTCCGGACGGGGCGGCGACCCGCCGCCTCGCCGTTCTCCTTATCCTCTGCTACGTCGGCCGCCGCGTTTGGGACCGCGAGCCTTTCTCAAAATGTCCTAATCCGTCAACATTCGGATGGGAGACGGATCTCGCCGGGCGGGGAACGAACCCACTCGCGGCCGGCGTCGGGGAAAAGCCTGACGTGGGTCGGGGACGACTCCTCGTGGATCAGGATGCCTCGCCGGGTCCTGAACATGGGGGCAGGGAGCGTCTCCAATGGAATTATAGGTGACGAACTGGACGGGAGAAGTCCGGCTGCCCATTTTGCCGTGACCTGCTATCATTCTGCCCGGGCGGGTTGAACCCACGCCACAGGCCCGAACACGAATGCTCCCGAGGACCCACGCCGGTGTCCGAAATCGATCCGCCGCAAGAGGTCCCGACGACCGGGGCGAGGCATTTCCTGGAACTGATCGGGCTCCGCGAGGGGAGCGCCCGGGACGGCAAGGCGACCCTCCGGATCGACCTGGAGGAGAAGCACTCGCGGACGCTGGGGATCACCCACGGCGGCGTGATCGCATCGCTGCTGGACACCCTCATGGGGGCGGCGGCCGAGAGCCTCTGCGGGCCCGACCGTTACGTCGTGACCGCCCAGCTCAACGTCAACTTCATCCGCCCCGGCTGGCCGGGCGAGCAACTGGTGGGCGACGCCGAGATCCTCCACGCCGGCCGGATGACCGCCGTCGGCCGGGGCGAACTCCGCAACCAGGCCGGCGTGCTCGTCGCCAGCGGCACGGCCACCTTCCTCTATCAGCCGCACACCGACGAGACGCGTCGGCAACTCGCCCGGCGCGCGGACAAGTAAAAGTGGGGCGCGGCTCCGTCTTCGGGGTACCCCATCGACTTCGGCGTTCGACGCGCCCGACCGCCCGCGCGGCGGGGCGCGATGATCGGTGGGGGTGGCCGGAGACGGACCGCACCCCGCCCTACCAGGGATCCCAGAATGTCCGACGACCCGCTGCAAGGATTCCCCGCCGTGATCGATGTGCCCGTGTGGTGGGGCGATATGGATGCGCTCAACCATGTGAATAACACGGTCTATCTGCGCTGGTTCGAATCCTCGCGCATCGCCTACACGCGGGGTCTGGGGTTCTGGGCGATGCTCGAGACCCGGAAGATCGGGCCGATCCTGGCGTCGGTGACGTGCCACTACCGCGCACCGATCGTGTTCCCCGACACGGTTCGCGTGGGCTCGCGCGTGATCAAGGTCGGGCGGACGAGCATCACCATGGAACACAAGGTCGTGAGCCAATCCGCCGGCGACAAGCTCGCGGCCGAGGGAACGTCGACGCTAGTCCTGTACGACTATAACGCTGCGACGCCGTATCCGATCCCGGATGACATCCGGGCGGCGATTGAAGAAAGAGAAGGACGGGAAGGAAAGCCGGGAGATTGAACCACTGAGACGCAGAGATCACGGAGAGGTAACGGAGAAGTTTTTAATCGTTCATGAAATCCGTGTCCTCTGTGTCTCTGTGGTTCAGATCGCTTCCCCAAAGCCGCCCACCAGCCCGGTGAGTTGGTCCACCAACCCCTTCCGTGTCGCGGCGTCCGGCACGATTTGCACGGGGCGGTCGGGCGTGTCGTCGTGGGTGCGGTCGTCGAGGGTCCGCCCGGTCTTGTGCTTGCGGGTGCCGCCCCATTGCTTGAAGAAGAAGGGGATGTTTTGACGTGAGCAGGCGTTTCGGACGTGTCGGACCCAGTCGGGGTCGAGCGGCCGGGCGCCGGGGCCGCTCTCGCCGCCGAGGATGACCCAGCCGATGCCGCTGAGGTCGAGGTCGGCCCCGAGGTCTTCGAGCAGGGGTTCCACCGAGAGCATCCGCAGGCCGGCGGGGGCCCGCTTGAGGTGGTCGACCCGGGGGAGGCCGTAGGCCCGGTCCTCGACGCTCACGCCCCACCAGATCCAGGGGACCTCGGCGGCGAATCTGAGTCTGGTCGAGAGCAGGTCGCGGAGTCGCTCCGAACGCTTGGTCAGGACCTGATACGTGTGCCAGTTGGCCTCGACCATCACCCGCGCGACGGCCTCGATGGAGGCGTCGGGGATGTCCTTGTGGAAGAGGTCGCTCATCGAGTTGACGAAGATCATCCGCGACTTCGAGAGCGTCAACGGCTCCAGCAGCTTCCCCGGCACGAACTTGAGGTCGAAGCCCTGCTCATACGGGTGCCCCGGCACGCCCCGGAATCGCTCGGCGAACGTCTCGGCGTAGCAGTGCTTGCACCCCGGGCTGATCTTGGTGCAGCCCCGCACGGGATTCCAGGTGGCGTCGGTCCATTCGATCGAGGTGTTGCTCATGGGGAGGGGTTGAACCGCAAAGACGCAAAGAGCGCGGAGGAAGACAAGTGAATTGAACCACAGAGACGCGGAGATAAAAGAGACCCGGGAAGACTTTAATACATTCATGTAATTAAATAGTAATTTAACTCATTCCTATCTCCGTGTCCTCTGTGTCTCTGTGGTTCCAATTTCTCTGTTTTGCGCTCTTTGCGTCTTTGCGGTTCCATCCCCTATTCAATCCACGAACGCAAATTCATTCGACAGCAGCATCGCCTGGGCGAGGTCGGGCCAGGCGGATTGGGCGAGGAATTGCTTCGCGGCGGCGAGTTCGCGGGCGGTCGGGGGGCGCTGGTAGGCGAGGCGGTAGAGTCGCTGGAGGCGATCCTCCGGGGCGGATGCGGCCTTCTCGACCCGGGCGGCGAGCGCCTTCGCATTCTCGCGCAGGAGGGGGTTGTTCATCAGGAACAGGGCCTGGGGGGCGACGGTGGTCTGGTCGCGTTTGGGGCTTGTGGCGTCGGGGCTGGGGAAGTCGAACGAGCGGTAGAGGCCGGGGAGGTTGAGGCGGTCGATGAAGCCGTAGAGGGTCCGACGCTTGCTGGTGAGTAGGGGCGTGGATGGGCCGCCGGGGGTGGGGTCGAGGGTGCCGCTGGTGAAGAGGATGGCGTCGCGGAGGGCCTCGAAGTCCAGGCGGCGGCGGTTCTGCCGCCAGTGGAGCTGGTTCTCGGGGTCGCGGGCCCGCGCGTCGTCGCGGTCGAGGCTGGACTGGCGGTAGGTGCTGGACGTGACGACTTGCCGGTGGAGTTGCTTGAGCGACCAGTTGCTGGACATGAAAGAATGCGCCAGATGGTCGAGCAGGGCGGGGTTCGAGGGCGGGTCGCTCCGGAGGCCGAAGTCGCCGGGCGTGCTGGCCAGCGGCGTGCCGAAATACTGCATCCAGACGCGGTTCACCATCACCCGCGAGGTCAGGGGATTGTCCTTCGACGCGATCGCCCGCGCGAGTTCGAGCCGGCCGGAACCGCCGGTGAATGGCCTCGCCTCGCCGCCCAGGGAGGCGAGGAACCGCCGGGGGACGGCCTTGCCCTTGTTGTTGGGATTGCCCCGGAGGAAGATCCGCGGTTCGACAAGCTCTTGCGCATCGACGAGGCTCATCGCCCTCGGCGGGGCCCCGGGGCCGGTGGCGCGCCAGGTCTCGACGGCCTTGAGAAGGGCCTGCAACTGGGCCTGCGAGGGGCGGTCGGGGAGCAACGCGAGGTCGCCGACGGGGCTCATCGGCACGCTCGGCGGGGCGTCGGGGTCGAGCATCACCAGCCGCAGTTGCTCCCAGCCGGCGTCGGGCAGGGGGGACGGCTCCTTGCGTTCGAGCCGGGCCCGGCCTGCGGCGACCTCCCACTGCGCCCTGGCGGCGTGGAGCTTCTGGCCGACGATCGCGGCGGCCTCGGAGATGGACCCCAGCGGGCGTTCCATGAGGGCGTGGAGGATGATCGGGTTCGACGGGCGGGCGGCGTCGGCCGCGAGTTTCTGCAGGGTCTCGCCGGCCTTCGCCGAGAACTCACCTTCCGAGAGCGCCGAGAGCGCGTGCCAGGGGGAGAAGGCGGGGTCGCGCGACCGCCTGGTGCGGTCGAGGAAGACTTGCCAGCGCAGGAGCATCTTCGGATTTAAATCGTTGCCGTCGGCGATGAGCATGAAGTCTTCGGTGTTGGGCTGCATGCCGGCGGTGCGGGCGGCGAGCATGTACTCCGAGGCGCGGGTGAGGCTGGACGAGACCATCGCCTGGTGCTTCTCTCGGACGAACGCGGCGAGCTTGGCCTCGCGGGCCTTCAGCTCGGCGTCGAACCTGGCGTACTCGGGCGTCTTCGGCGGCGGCCCCAGGAGCGGTGGGATGGCGGGCTCGACCGAGCTGGCGAAGACGCCGTAGAGGGCGTAGTAATCGGCCTGGGTGATCGGGTCAAACTTGTGGTCGTGGCAGCGTGCGCAGGTGACCGTCAGGCCCATCGTGCCCCGGGTGACGACATCGATGCGGTCGTCGATCACGTCGTGCGGGTTGTTCATGAACCGGCCGCCGAGGGTCAGGAACCCCAGGGCGGCCAGGGGGCGGTTGTCCCCCTTGAGGTCGAGCTTGTCGGCGGCGATCTGCTCGGTCAGGAAGCGATCATACGGCACGTCTTCATTCAAGGACCTGACCACATAATCGCGGTAGGTGTAGGGCCAGGGGAAGTTCGACTCTTCGAAGAAGATGTATCCCTTGGTATCCGCATATCTGGCGACATCCAGCCAGTGCCGCGCCCATCGTTCGCCGTAGCGGGGGGACGCCAGCAGCCGGTCGACCAGCCGCTCGTAGGCGTCGGGCCGGTTGTCGAGCAGGAAGGCGTCGACCTCGTCGGGGGCCGGCGGCAGACCGATGATGTCGAAGCTGAGGCGGCGGATGAGCGTGCGGCGGTCGGCGTCGGGCGAGGGGGCCAGGCCGGCGGATTCGAGCCTCGCCAGGATGAAGGCATCGATATCATTGCGGATCCAGCCCGGCTGCTTCACCTCGGGCCGCTTCGGCTCGGCGATCTTCCGGAAGGCCCAGTGCGTCCGGAGCGGGTCGGGCCTGGTGGCGACGGCCTCGGCGGGCCAGTGGGCGCCGGATTTGACCCAGTCGGTCAGGGCCTTGACCGACTCCTTCGACAGCCGGGGTTTCGGCTTCGGGGGCATGCGGGCGTCGTCGTCGGGGTTGGCGACGGCCTCGATGAGCGGGCTGTTCTCGGGGTCGCCGGGGAGGGCGACGGGCCCGCCGTTGCCCCCCTTGAGGAACCCCGCTCGGTTGTCGAGCCGGAGCCCGGACTTCGCCGTCTCGCCGCCGTGGCAGCCGACGCAATGCTCGGCCAGGATCGGCCGGATGACCTTCTCGAAGTGCTCGGCGGCCTTCGGGTCGGGCGTCTGGGCGCCCGCGCGTCCGGCCAGTCCGAGGGAGAGCAGCATCAGCAGCGTGGCGGGGGTGCGGAGCATGGCGGGGCGGCCCTCGTCGACGTCGGGTCGGTCGGCCCGGGGACGGGGGTTCTGCGGGGATCCGATCTCCCTTCGGAGATCAGACGCCGCGGGCCGAGGGGTCCCAGAGCGACTTGTGGAGCTGGATCTGGAGCCGGATCGGCAGGCGGGTTTCGAGGATCCAGGCGGCCAGTTCGGTGGGGGAGACGGAGCCGAAGGACACGCCGAAGAGCACGGGTACCCGGCTCGTCAGGTCGTGCTTGCGGACGTGGGCGACCGCCCAGTCGAAGTCGTGGCGGTCGCAGACGATGTACTTGACCTCGTCGGTCGGCCGGAGGCGTTCGACGTTCGACTCCAGGTGCGAGGCCGACTCGCCGGAGCCCGGGGTCTTGACGTCGAGGATCACGCGGACGCGGGCGTCGACGTGCGCGGTGTCGATGGCCCCGCTGGTCTCGAGCAGGACGGTCTTGCCGGCGTCGGCCAGGCGGGTCATCAAGGGGTACACTTCCGGCTGGAGCAGGGGCTCGCCGCCGGTGACCTCGACGAGGGGATCCCCCAGCCCGAGGATCTGCGCCAGCACCTCATCCAGGCCGAGCACCTGCCCCTTGCCGAAGGAGTGGGGGGTGTCGCAGTAGGTGCAGCGGAGGTGGCACGCGGAGAGCCGGACGAAGACGCAAGGCAAGCCGGCGTGCGTGCTTTCGCCCTGGATGCTGCGATAGACCTCGTGCACCATCAGCGTCCCGGCCGGCTTCCCTTCGAGCGGCTTGAGCCGATGCGCCTGGTGCGCATGCACCTGCGCGGCCGGCAGGGCGGCGTGGTCCCGGGATTCGGCGTCGGTCGAGGCGATCAGCAGGCGCATGGGGTCCCTTCCGGTCTTCGGACAGGCCCCATCTTAATGGAGTTCGCGGGGATTGGACAGGGTGGGTCGGGCTGTGCGTGCGGCCTCAGCGATCCAGCCGATCTGGAGTGCGTCCGCTTGCCGACGCTCTGTTGTCGCGACGCTCGCTTCGTGCGCCGGGACGAAGCGATCTGCTGTCGAAGAAGGGGTTCTTCTCGGGAGCAAGCTCCCGCCGGGCGAGGGCGTCAGCAAGCGGACGCGCTCCAGATTTCCCTTACAGGTCATCTGGCCCGGTCGGGCTGATCGGCGAACAGTGCGTCGATGGGGTGCTTGGGGTGATTCAGGGTCTTCAGGAGATCGGGGAGTGCTACGTCCCTGGGGAGGGCGTCGGTGCGCAGGGTGTAAGGGTGGACTTCCAGGCCGGCCTTGTGGGCGAGTTCGACCAGGGGCGTCGGCTCGATCGTTCCGTCCGTCGTGCGGACGACGAGCGGCAGGCCGGGCCCGAGGCCGTCGACGTGGCGGGCGAGGGCGGCGAGGGTGGCCGGTTCGAAGAGGTCGCCGTGCGGGGTCCTGCGGCCGCCGAGGAGTTGCACGAGCTTGCCGGGGAACTTGAGTTCCGACCGGATCCGGGCGACCTCGTCGAAGTCGAAGCACTGGAGGTAGAAGTTGTCGGCCTTGGTGGAATAGCCGCGCTTCTTCAACGCCTGCAAGACGATCGGGCTGATGTCGTGGCCCGCCTTGCGGTGCCAGGCGGGGGACTTGATCTCGGGGTAGATGCCGACCTTCCGGCCGGTGGAGGCATTGAGGCCCTCGATGAGGTCGATCTCCTCGTCGAGCGTGGGGATCCGGAAGGTGCCCCGGCCCTGGGGGAACCGCTTCGGGAACGCCGGCTTGCCCGTCCTCGGGTTGGTCCGCTCGTGGACGGTCAGGGTCTTGAGTTCGGCCAGGGTGAAGTCGATGGCGTAGTAGCGGCCGTCGGGTCGTTTGCGGTCCGGGAAGGCCCGGGCGACGTCGGTCACGGCGTCGATCTCGACGTCGTGGAGCACGACGAGGGCGTGGTCTTTCGACAGCACGAGGTCCTGCTCGATGAAGTCGGCCCCGAGTCCGTGGGCCAGGGCGACGGCTTCGAGCGTGTGTTCGGGGAGATATCCGCTGGCCCCGCGATGGGCGATGACCCTGAGGGCGGGTTGCTTCGCGGCAACGGCCGTCACCGGTTCCTGGCCCAGGGCGAGCAGCATGGCGAGCACGATTGGTGGCATGGGGCGGCCTCGCTCGGGGATGCGTCGGGAATCGTGGGGATGCGCGGCACAGGGCGAAGCCCGCGCCGTAAGTCCGGGGTTAGCATAGACAACGTGTCTTCAGGGGCGTGAGAAGTCTCGGTGAGAAGGGCGTGAAGTCAGGGGATTCGGATCGGATTGATGCAATCATGCTCCGTTCGGGACCTTCGGATGCAGGCATGATTGATCTGTGACCGGAACTGAACAGTGCGGCTGTGGCGGCCAGGTGTACAAGGGCGAAACACGCCGGGCGCAAGGGGTTGCGGGGGCGTCTCGGGGGTGGTTTGTTCCTTGAAGGCGGTTCCGTGAAGCTGTTAGAGTAAAGCCCTTGGCCCCCCCGGGGGTGTCGGACCCGGGCGGGTTCGAAGGCGAACCTAGGACGGATCATGCTCGACATTCAGGCGACACGATTCTGGCAAGTGGCGCTCCAGAGCGGCCTGCTCGACAGGCCGGCCCTGGAGGCCTGCCTCGAGGCCATCCCGCCCGAGAAGCGGACGGCCGACGCCATCGATCGTCGCCTGGCGCGTCAGGCCATCTCCACCAACAAGATCACGCTCTGGCAGGCGCAGCAGCTCCTGAGCGGCCGGGCGCACGGGTTCCGGATCGACAAGTATCTGCTCCTGGATCGCATCGGCCAGGGGGGGATGGGCCGGGTCTACCTGGCGAAGGACACGAGGCTGCACCGGCGGGTGGCGCTCAAGGTGCTCTCGCCCGACCGCATGAACAACCCCCGGGCCCTGGCGCGGTTCACCCGCGAGGCGAAGGTGGGCGCGCAGCTCCAGCACGACAACCTCGTGCGGATCTACGACGAGGGGGAATCCAACGGCATCCGCTACCTCGTGATGGAGTACATCGAGGGGAGGAACATCGGCCAGCTGATCCAGGACACCGGCCCGTTGCCCTGGCCCGAGGCCTGCCGCATCGCCCGCCAGGTGGCGCTGGGCCTGGAGCACGCCTACCAGAAGGGCCTGATCCACCGCGACGTCAACCCCTGCAACATCCTGATCAGCCCCGACGGCGTCGCCAAGCTCACCGACCTCGGCCTGGCGATCGACCTCGCCGACGAGGAGAACGTCACCCGCGACGGCGCGACGGTCGGGACGTTTGATTATATCTCGCCGGAACAGGCGCGACACTCCCGCTCGGTCACGACCCGGTCGGACATCTATTCGCTCGGCTGCACGATCTATCACATGATCTCGGGTCGGGTGCCTTTCCCGAATTCCAGCCTGCCCGAGAAGCTGTTCGCGCACCAGTCGCGCGAGCCGGAGCCGCTGGACCAGGTCGTCAACGACGTGCCCGAGTCGCTCTGGCTGGTGATCCGGAAGATGCTCCGGAAGCGGCCCGAGGAGCGCTACCAGACGCCCCTGGCGGCGGCCCAGGCGCTGGAGCCGTTCGCCGACCCGAGCCTGGGCCTCCAGGCGATGTCCGAGGCCGCCGCGTCGGCGACGGCCCCCAGCCCCACGCCCCCGCCGTCCCCCGAGCCTTACGAGGAGCCGGCCGACACCGAGCCGTCGCCGGCCCCGGCATCCGCCTACGCGCCGTCCCGATCCCCCTCGCCGATCTCGGCGGCCACGCCGATGATCGCCTCGCCGGTCTCGGCCGTGGCGGCGATGGCCGACCTGCCCCCGGTCACCCCGGTGACGCCCGACCCCCTGGGCGCGGCGTCGTCCTTCGACCTGGGCAACGGTATGGGCATGGGGATCCTGCCGCTCGACCTGGGGGCGGACGACCCCCTCACCGCCGGGCTGCTCGCCGACACCCGCTCGCGGTCGATGAGCCGATCGAAATCCGCCAGCAAGTCGGACGAGGCGAAGGCCGCCACGGGCAAGGCCGGCGGACGCAAGCTCGTCCTGATGGCCGGGGTCGCCGGCGTGGTCGGCGTGCTCGGCTTCGCGGCCTTCTTGCTCCTGATCCGCGGCAACGGCAACCCGGCCGGGGCCGCCACCAAGGGGGGGACGGTCAAGGCCAACACTGGCGCGAAGCCCGGCGTCGAGCCGAAGCCGGGCAACCCCGCCCCCGTCGCCGAGGACGGCGGCAACGCCGGCAAGCCGGCCGAGGGGATCACGGTCGTCTACCGCGACGGCGTGACCCGGACCGCGACCTCCCTGGCCGAGGCCGTCACCATGGCCGGGGGCCCCCGGGGGGGCGAGGTGGTGCTCTCGGGCAAGGCGCCCGTGACCCTGAACAACTCCACCCCGGGCATCGAGCTGGCCAGCGGCGGCGTGACCATCCGCGCCGCCGAGGGGGCCCGGCCGATCCTGATGCTCGACGTCGTCGGGCCGAACCCGTTCCTGAGCACCCGGGGGGCCGGCCGGCTCGCCCTCAAGGGGCTGCGGGTCGAGGCCCGGTACTCGTCCTCCGCCCGGTCGTTCGGCCACCTCGCGGAGGTCGGCGGCGAGATCGACCTGGAACGCTGCTCGTTCGTGGCCACGAACGCGCCCTCGACGGCCATCGCCTTCAAGGTCGAGGGGCTCCGGACCCGCATCAAGAATTGCTTCTTCGACGGCTTCGGCGAGGCGCTCAGCGTGGCCCTCTTCCCCCAGTCCGAGCTGACCCTCGCCGACACGATCGTCGCGCACAGCGGGGCCGACGTGAAGGCCGGCTGGGCCGCCAACCTCCGGGCCACGACCGTCGGCCCGGCGGCGCCCCAGGGGGCCCCGGGGCGGCGGATCCGCCTCGAACGCTGCAGCTTCCAGGGGCGCGGCCTGTTCCAGCTCACCGGCTTCACCGACCAGACCCCGCTGGCCGTCGAGGCCAGGCACCTGGCGGTCCAGGCCGAGGCGATCCTGGCGTTCAACGCCGAGGTCGCCCCGGGCGCCGCCGCACCGCCGGGCTTCGCCGCCATCAAGTGGGCCGGCGGCGACAACCTGTATGACATCAAGGGGGACGCCTGGGTGGCCATGTCCACCTCGCTCCTGGTCAAGGCCGGCGGCCTCCCCTCCGACTGGGACGCCTGGTCGGCCTGGACCAAGGAGTCCGGCAGCAAGTCCGAGGACATCCAGTTCAAGACCCCCGCCGGCCGGCTGGGCGACGGCCCCGCCCCCGCCGACTTCGGCCTGACCCTCCCCGGCCAGAAGGCCTTCGGGGCCGACCCCGGGCTCGCCGGCGTCGAGAACGGCTGAGGGCCGACCTCGGCCGCGATCCCGGCCGTCGCCGCCCGGGATTCATCTTCGCGCCCCGGCGCGATTCGACTAGGATGCCCGACCTTGGCGCATCGTCGCAGGAGGCGACGTCGCGCGGAGAGCCGGGCCGGGTTTGAGTGGCCGTACGGGGAGGGAGTCCCACCATGCGACGGATCGCGGTGCTCAATCAGAAGGGCGGGGTCGGCAAGACCACCTCGACCGTGAACCTCGCCGCCGCGCTCGCGGCCGAGGGTAAGAAGGTCCTGGTGCTCGACCTCGACCCCCAGGCCCACGCCACCCTGCACCTCGGCCTCTTGCCGGGCCGGTCGGGCCCGTCGCTCTATGACGTGCTGACGCAAGGGCTTTCGCTCAGCGAGGTCAAGAAAGAGGTCGCGCCTAATCTCTCGATCTGCGGCAGCCACATCGACCTCGCCGCCGCCGAGGTCGAGCTCATCGGCACCGTCGGTCGCGAGATGATCCTCCGCGACCAGCTCGCCGCCGACGGCGAGGAGTACGACTTCGTGCTCATGGACTGCCCGCCGTCGCTGGGCATCCTCACGCTCAACGCCCTCTGCGCCGCGAGGGAAGTCCTGATCCCGCTCCAGGCGCACTTCCTGGCCCTGCACGGCCTGTCGAAGCTGCTGGAGACGATCAACCTCGTCTCGAAGCGGGTCAACCGCGACCTCAGGGTGGCCGGCGTGGTGCTCTGCCTCTACGACTCCGGCACCCGGCTCGGCGGCGAGGTCGTCGAGGACCTCGACAGCTACTTCGACGGCACCCGACACGCCTCGTCCCCCTGGGCCGACGCCCGGGTCTTCAAGACCCGCATTCGCCGCAACATCCGCCTGGCCGAGTGCCCCAGCTTCGGGCAGTCGATCTTCCAGTACGCCCCCACCAGCCGAGGCGCGGAAGACTACGCCTCGCTCGCCTCCGAGATCCTCGGCGGCACGCCCAACTCGACCTGGGAGACGGTCGACGAGGCGAGCCCGGTCGCGCCGAATCCGGCTCCCCAGCCCGCGCCGATCCCGGCCCCCGCCCCCGCCCCGGTCCACTCCTGATCGCCGGCATGCCGCCGACCGTGCGCTGGGTGGGCATCGACGAGGCCGGCTACGGCCCCAACCTGGGCCCTTTGGTGATGACCGCCGTCATCGCCGAGGGGCCCCCCGGCGTTTCGAACCCGAGGCGTCCCGACCTCTGGGCCGACCTCGCCGAGGCCGTCGCCCGGGCCGGCGACCGCTCGAAACGGCTCTGGGTCGACGACTCCAAGCAGATCCTCAAGGCCAGGGGCAAGGGCCGCGACCGCCTCGAAGCCACCTGCGCCGCCCTGGCCCGGTCGGTGATCGGATCCTGCCCGACCACGCTCGGCGGCCTGCTCGCGGCGTTCGGCGCGGGGTCGCTGGTCGACGCCGAACTGGACGTCTGGACCCAGGCCGACCCGGCCTGGCCTTGCGTGGCGGTCGGGGAATCGGCCTGTTCCGCCCTTGCGTGCCCTGCCTGGATGGTCGCGTCCGCCCGGATGGAGGTGGTCGGCCCCGCGCGGTTCGAGCGGGAACTGCGGGCGGCGGGCTCGAAGGCGGTCGTGCACTTCTCGGCATTCTCGACGCTGCTGCGGCACGCCTGGGAGACGACCCCGGCCGGCGGCACGACCATTGTGCGCGGGGATAAGCACGGCGGTCGGCACTTTTATCATGAACTGTTGATGGATCTCTTCCCCCAGGCCTGGGTCGACCGGGGCGACGAGGGGCCGGAGCTGAGCCACTACACGGTCCGGTCGGGCGACCGCCGCCTCGAACTGAGCCTGGTCCCCCGCGCCGACGCCGACGACGGGCTCGTCGCGCTCGCCTCGATCGCGAGCAAATCCGTCCGCGAGGCCTGGATGGACGCCTTCAACGCCTTCTGGCTCGCGAGGATCCCCGGCCTCCGCCCCACCGCCGGCTACCCCGTCGACGCCGCGCGGTTCCGCAAGATCATCGAGCCCGAATGCGAGGCCCTGGGCCTGGAACCTTCCCGTTGGTGGCGGTCGAAGTGACCCCTCGCGCCGGTCGACCGATCGACGTCCAATCTTGTGAGTGATCTCGCAATTGTTCCTGGGTTCGCGTACGATGTCCGGCGGAACGACGACCGTTCCCGCTCCAAAGAGGGAACGCCAGGACGACTTACCGAGGGATGGACCATCGTGCTCGAACGCGACGTCGCTTCGAACTCCCAGTCCGACACGCGCCCGCAGGCCGGTGAGGCCGCGGGCTCCCCGATCAACGAACTCCCCCCCGCTCCCGCCGATGCGAGCCCGGCGGTTCCCGACGAGGCCGTCGCCGCGCAGCCGGCTTCCCCCTGGCTGGCCCGCTACGAACTCGCACGCCACCGCGCGGAAACCGAACGCCTCCGCCTGCTCGTCGATTTCCTCGCCCGACCCATCCACGCGCACGGCGGTGCCGATCCCGACCCCGACATCGTCACCGCCTACAACCTCGCCGTCGAGGCCGCGTTGAACGGGATTCGAAGAGCGGCGCAGGGGAAGTGATCCCCAAGTAACGCAGGATTCATCACGTGTCGACCTGTTTGGGCCCAGTTCGTGTGCCACTGGCTGTGCCAGTGCGACGGACGGACTGGCCAGCAGGGCGACGGTGCGTGAAGAACCAGCCCGGCCCGGAACCGGGAGCCAGGGCGAACCTCGGCACTGGCACGGCCAGCGGCACACGAACTGGCTCCAAACAGGTCAACACGTCACGGCTTCGGCGGTGCGTAGAGCCGATGCTCGTGGATGTACGCCTCGACGGCGCGGGGGACCTGGTAGCGGATGCTCTGGCCTTCCATCCGGCGGCGCCTCAGATCGCTTGAGGCGATGCCGATGGGGGGGATGGTGACGTAGGAGATAGGGAGCAGGTCGGGGCCGCCGTCGGTCCTGAGCGACCGGGCGATCTCGTCCGGCGGCGGGGGCGTCGCGCCGGGGCGATTGACGACGACCAGGTGGGCCAGGCGGCAGATCGCGGCGGGCTCGCGCCACTGGGGCAGGTCGACCAGGCTGTCGCCGCCGATCAGGAAGAAGAGGTCGTCATCGGGCCGGGCCTCGCGGACGCGGCCGAGGGTCTCGACGCTGTAGTGCGGGCCGGGCCGCTCGGCCTCGACCTCGGAGACCTCGAAGTTCGGGTGCCCCGCGATCGCCAGCCTCGCCATCTCCAGGCGATGCTTGACGTCCGTCCGGTCGCCCCGCTTGTGCGGCGGGGCCCCGGCGACCACGAACCAGACCCTGTCCAGCCCGACGGCCTCGCGGCACGACTCGGCCAGGATCAGATGCCCGAGATGGATCGGGTCGAACGTGCCTCCGAACAGCCCCAGCCGCATCGGTTTGCCTCAACTGACCGCCCTTGGATTGCAGATCCAGGCCCCGCAGGCCGATCGTATCGTTGGAGAATGTGTGGACAACCGTTTAGAATGATCCGACGATGTCTCCCTCCCGGCTGGCGACGATAGGGTCCACCGATGCGTGTTGTCAACGGCAAAGACCAGCGGCAGGAAGCCCTCTTCGCCGACGCCATCGAGCCCGAACAGCCGGCGGAACCGGCAAAGCCCCCCAGGGCGCCCGTGGCCGGCCACTTCGCCGGGATCGTCTTCAACCGCCCGCTCGACCAGGTCTTCAGCTACCGGATCCCGCCCTCCCTCCGCGAGCATCTCAGGCCCGGCCAGCGGGTGAAGGTGCCGCTGGGCCGGGGGAACACCGTCGCCACCGGCTACTGCGTCCGGCTCGACGACTTCGCGGAGGTCGATCCGAAGCGGGTCAAGGACGTCATCGAGATCCTCGACGACATCCCCCTGATCGACGCCGAGATGCTCGAACTGACCCGCTGGATCGCCGGCTACTACTCGTGCTCCTGGGGCCAGGCCCTCGATGCCGTCGTCCCCGCCGGAGTCAAGAAGCAGGCCGGCACCCGCGTCGCGACGTGCCTGACCGTCCCCCCGTTGATCCGCGAGAACCTCCCCGAGCTGCTGGGGAGCAAGACCAAGATCACCCCCAAGCAGGCGGAGGTGCTGAAACTCCTCGCCGACCGGGCCGAGCCGCTCACGGTGGCCGACGTCTGCAAGCTGGCCAACTGCGCCACCGGGCCGATCACGCTCCTGAAGCAGAGGGGCCTGGTCCAGACGGTGAAGGTCCGTCTCGACACCGACACGAACGACCCGCCCGACCCGGGCAACGACCCCGACACCGCCCCGCGCCCCGCACCGCCGCTGACCGCCGAGCAGACGACCGTCCTGGCGAAGCTCGCGCCGGCCCTCCAGGGGGACAAGTTCGCCACGTTCCTGATCCACGGCGTGACCGGCAGCGGCAAGACCGAGGTCTACCTCAGCGCCATCGAGCAGGTCGTCGCGAGGGGCCGCGAGGCGATCGTGCTGGTGCCGGAAATCAGCCTGACGCCGCAGACGATCCGCCGGTTCCGCAGGCGTTTCCCGCGCGTGGCCGTGCTGCACAGCCACCTCAGCGACGCCGAGCGTCACCGCCACTGGCGACGGATCGCGGCGGGCGAGGTGCAGGTGGTCGTCGGCGCGCGGTCGGCCGTGTTCGCCCCGACGCGCAAGCTCGGGCTCATCGTCATCGATGAGGAGCATGAAAGCTCGTTCAAGCAAGAGACCGCCCCGAGATACCACGCGCGGGACGTCGCCGTGAAGCGGGCGCAGCTCGAACGGGTGCCGGTGCTGCTCGGCTCGGCCACGCCCGCCCTGGAGACCTGGCGCAACGCCGAACTCGGCCGCTATGAGAAGCTGACCCTGGCCGAGCGCGTGAGCAATCGCCCGATGCCGGAGGTCTCGCTCATCGACCTCCGCCACGAGAAGCCGCCGACCATCGCCATCAGCACCGCCCTCAACGACGCGATGAACCGGGCGCTCGACGACAAGGGGCAGGTCATCCTCCTGCTCAACCGCCGGGGATTCCACACCTTCGGCGTCTGCGTGAACCCCCAGTGCGGCCAGACGCTCAAGTGCAAGGATTGCGACGCCAACCTGACCTATCACCAGTCGCGCCGGAAGCTCGTGTGCCACCTGTGCGACGCCGAGCGCGAGAAGATCCTCACCTGCCCGAGCTGCCAGTCGAAGCTGTTCTACGGCGGCATCGGCACCGAGCAGCTCGAACGCGAGGTCCGGAGCTATTTCCCCGACCGGGTCATCAAGCGCATGGACTCCGACACCATGCGCTCCCCCGGCAGCCACGAGCGGGTCCTGGCTTCGTTCCGCGCGGGCGAGGTCGACATCCTGCTCGGCACCCAGATGATCGCCAAGGGCCTCGACTTCCCCAACGTCACGCTCGTGGGCGTCATCAACGCCGACACGGCCCTGCACGTCCCCGACTTCCGCGCGGCCGAGCGGACGTTCCAGCTCGTGGCGCAGGTCGCCGGCCGGACGGGGCGCGGCGACCGGCCGGGGAAGGTTTATGTGCAGACGTTCTCACCCGACGTCCCCGCGATCCATTTCGCCAGGCATCACGACTACCTGGGCTTCGTGGAGGGCGAGCTGCGGATGCGCGAGCAGCAGCATTTGCCGCCGTTCGGCAGGCTCGTCCGGCTCATCGCCCGTGGCCCCGACCCCGGCGCCACCCAGGGCTATCTCGACGAGCTGGCCCTGGCCCTGCGCGAGGCCGCGCCGCCCGAGGTCCGCGTCATCGGCGCCTTCCCCGCGCCGGTCGAGAAGATCCGCAACCTCTACCGCTTCCAGATCCGCCTCAGCGCCCCGGGCCCGAAGCCCCTTCAGACCCTCGTGCAGACCGTCCCCCCCGCCATGCCCCCGCCCAGTGGGATCGAACTGGCGATCGACGTGGATCCGCTGAGCATGCTGTGAAGAAGGAGAATTGAACCACAGAGACACAGAGAGCACGGAGGAAGAAGAGAGAAGTTACAATAAGGAAGTCAATTCGAATCTTATTCGCGTTCTCATCTCTCCGTGCTCTCTGTGTCTCTGTGGTTCAATTCCCCGCATTTCCCCGTGCCAGAGCATAGGCCCGAGACCTCGCCACCACGAAGCGGATCCGGTTCTGGTCGAGGTAGGGGGGGACCTTGCCCTTCGCGAAGGCCTTGAGCAGGCCGGCGACGGAGAAGCTCCGGAACCCGCTGGAGCCCGGGAGGAGTTCGTACTTCGCCGGGTCGAGCTTCGCGGCGTCCTCGGCGGGGAGGATCACGGCGTCGAAGCCGGGGAGCCTGGCGGGGTCGGGCCAGTCGAGACGGAGGTGCCGCGCGTGGCCTTCGGAGCAGACGCGGAGCTTCCCCGAGGTGCCGAACTTGCCCACGAACAGCACGTGCGTGTTGTCCAGCAGGCCGAACTCCCTGAGCTTCCCCGCGAGCTGCTGCCCCTGGTCGGGCACCGCCACCGGGGCCATCAGCATGAGGGCCAGCAGCATCAGCAGCGACCAGGTTGTCCCTTGCGCGACGATCGCCTCGATGTGGCCCCGCGTCACCGCGATCCGCCCGATCAGCACGCCGGCGAGCCCCACGGACACGGCGGCGAGGGTCAGCTTCAGGTTCGCCTCGAACTGGGCGTGGAGCGCCACGGCGACGCCGGAGACGATGACCACCAGCCCGACCGAGGCGAACCGGAACGGCCAGGCGACGCGGTTGCGGTCCTCCGCCGAGGCCGAGGCCAGCCGGCCGCCGAGGATGGCCGCGATCAAGGGGAACGCCGGCAGCACGTAGTGGACCTCGAACTCCCGCGCCATGCTGAAGATCGCCGCCACCAGCACGCACCAGATCCCCAGCATGCGACGGACCCGGCGGGCCGGCGCATCGGCCGATTCCTGTCCCCTCAGCCTCAACGCGGGGACATACCAGCCGGAGAACAGGAACAGATACGTCCCCAGGATGGCCGGGAACAGCCAGAGCGGCTGGGCCCATTGCATCGCGACCTTCTGCGCCACCTGGTCGCCCACGAAGATGCCCATCGATCCCTTGCCGTGCGCCCAGATGGCCCAGCCGTACCAGCCGAAGCCGATCAAGGCCCCCAGTAGCATCGCCGGCAGGTGGATGAGGTTTCTCAGGCGGGACGCCGGCCGTCGATCGATCAAGTGGAAAATGAACACATAGGCGATGAAGACGAGCGGCAGCATCCCCTTGCTCGTCACCGCCAGGCCCGCGCCGACGTATGCCTGGAACGCGGCCGAGGTGGATCGGCCCCCGAGCATCAGCCGGGCGAACCCCAGCGCGCTCAATGTCAGGCCGAAGGTCAGGAGGATGTCGGTCATCGACCACGACGACACGAGCAGGTACAAGGGCTGGGCCACGAGCGCCGCCACGGCGATCGGCCCGGCGACGTCGCGGCGGCCCGGGTCGAGCGTGGAAGGGGTGAGCCTGCGTGCCAGCGAGGCCGTCACGGCGAGCGTCGCGGCGCCGACGAGGAGGAAGGGGAGTCGCGAGGAGAGTTCGCTCACGCCGAACGCCTTGTAGCTGGCGAGGGTGAGCCAGTAGGCGAGGATGGGCTTCTGGAACCTCGGGCCGCCGAACTCGTCCTTGGGTGTGAGGTAGTCGCCGTCGCGGAGCATGGCGATCGCCCCGCCGGTGTAGTACTGCTCGTCCGGGTGGTGCATCGCGTAGTTGGACGCGATCGCGAGGCCGACGATCAGGAACCCCAGGATCTGCCAGGGCACGGGTGAACGCCACGATGCCCGATCGAGATGCCTGCCCATGCGGTGCCGCTCCCTGGCAATGTGGCCCGCGTGCGCGCAGGCCGATTCGGTTCGCCCTCCTGGCGAGTTGCAGGGCCATCAGACCAGTTCCCCCGGGATCGATCAACCCGAGATTACGGGGCCACCGCCGGGGGGCCGGCGTGTCGGGGCGGGGGGCGGGACTTCGATGATCCTTGGGGCTGCGAAGCGGGTTTGTTCCGTGGAGGTCGGATGCGCCGAGGTGTGCTGCTGGTGGCGGTGATCTTGCTGTTCGGGCTTCCGGGCGTGCTGTCGCTGGGGACCGTCGTGCGCCGGGGGATGGCGACCGTCGGCCCCGAGGCCGTCCGGATGGCCACCTCGGGCGGGGAGCCGGTCTCCATCTACAATGTGATGAAGGTCCAGAACGGCCTCACCCTCTATGAGGACCCCCGCAGGGCGCCCCTGTTCCCGACCACGCTCTACAACGCGGGCTTCTACTACACCTACGCCTGGGCGACCACGCTCGCGGCCGACGCGAGCCTCGCCGCGCGGGTCGCGGCGATGCGGTTCCTGACGCTGGGGCTGGCCGTCGCGGGCCTCGCGGCGGTGATCATCCACGCGAGCCGTCGCTGGCTGGCCCCGGAGGCCTGGGCGGCGTCCCTGACGGCGATCGTGATGGCGGGCTCGGCGGTGACCCTCGGGCCCTTGCTCGGCTGGTGGCTGCTCACGGCCCGCCCGGACGTGGGCGCGGTCGCCCTGGCGACGATCGGCCTGGTCCTCGCCATGCGGCTGGGCCTCGACTCCGGCTGGAAAGGCGCGCTTCCGGTCGGCCTCTGCTTCGCCGGGGCCTGGCTGTTCAAGCAGTCGTGCGTGTTCACGCTGGGCTCGATCTTCCTGGTGGCCCTCTGGCAGCGGAAGATCGGGTTCCTGATCGGCCTGGTCGCCCCGGTGCTCGCCGCGATGGCCCTGGCCGTGACCCTGCTCGGGCCCGAGTACCGCTACAACACCATGTTCGCCCCGTCGCTCTCGACCTTCGACCCGGCCAACCTGCTGGCGGTGGTCGTGCAGGTCGCGCGCAAGGGGGCGTTCCCGATCCTCGCGGCGGCCCTGGCGCTGGCGAACCTGAACCGGATCCCCTGGCTGACGGCCGACGAGCGGCAACTCGCCTCCAACGCCTGGTGGGTCTCCCTGGGCGGGGCCCTGGCGACCTGCAGCCGGACGGGGAGCGAGGTCAACTATTACTTCGAGTTCTGGGCGGCGACGTCGATCCTGGTGGTGGTCGAGGCCGCGTGGCTGACGTCCCGCGCGGCGGCCCCGGGGGGGATCGAGCTGGGCTCGCGGTCTCTCGCCAAGGGGACGGCCCTGGGCGTGCTGGCCCTGGCGTCGCTGGGCACCTCGGCGGTGGATGCCCTGCGACTGGTGGGCGGGCCGGAGTCCCGGCTGGGCTCGGCCTTGCTGGTCTCCAGCCCGTCGCGGGCGTCGGAGGTCGAACGCCTGCTCGAATTCGCCCGCGCCCGGGGCGGCCCGATCCTCTGCCAGCCCGCGCTCGCCGGCCTGGCCTGGGATCCGTCCTTGCCGGTTCCCTTCCTCGACGATTACCGCTATTTTCATGAACGCGCCCAGCAACGCGGGTTGCTGGAGCAGGGGGGGATCCCCGGCATGATCGCGCGCCGGGTGTATTCCCTGATCGTGCTGGAGCCCGCCGAGGTCAACCTCGCGGGCCTCGCCGTCGCCGCCGGATATCGCCGCGAACCGGGATGGTCGCGGATGGTCGTCCTGACGCGGCCGAAGGCCGACGGATGGGCGATGGGGTCGAGATGAGGGAGGGGTTCCGACCCGACCCCGCGACCGCCCGCCGACAGCCTCTCGCCTCCCGACCACGGGCCGACAAAGGAGTGAACGCCGTGTCGCACAACCACCGTCACAACCCCGGACAGGCCCAGGACGGGCAGGGCCGGCTGCTGGTCTCGCTCGCCTGCTACAACGAGGCGGGCAACCTCCGGCCGCTCGTGGCCGAGATCCTCCGCCACGCCCCCGACGCCGACATCCTCGTCATCGACGACGGCTCGCCCGACGGCACCGGGGCCGTCGCCGAGGAACTCCGCGCCTCGAATCCGTCCGTCCACGTCCTCCAGCGCGGCGGGAAGCTCGGCCTGGGCTCGGCGATCGTCGCGGCGATGAAGTTCGCCATCTCGCACGACTATGATTATATGATCAACCTCGACGCCGACTTCAGCCACCCGCCCCGCTACATCCCCGCCCTGCGCTCGGGGATGGCCTCGAACGACGTGACGATCGGCTCGCGATACGTCCCCGGCGGCGGGTCCGACTCCGACTTCAACGCGGTCCGGCGGTTCATGAGCTGGGGCATCAACGCCTACGCCCGGGCCCTGCTCGGCCTCGCGACGAAGGACAACAGCGGGTCGTATCGCTGCTACCGCGTGGCGAAGCTCCGCGAGATCGACCTCGATCAGATCCGCTCGCGCGGGTATTCGTTCATGGAAGAGGTGCTGTTCCTCTGCCGCGAGGTCGGCTGCCGGATGGCCGAGACGCCGATCTTCTTCGAGAACCGCCGCGCGGGCTATTCGAAGATCAACAAGGTCGAGGTCGTCCGGGCCCTGACGATCATCCTCGAACTGGGGCTCTCGCGCCCCTTCCGGACCCGCCGTCGCACCCCGACGCGGCCCTCCACCCCCGCCCGCCCGCCGCACGGCCGCGGCATGTCGGCGGCGATCGCCGAATAGTCCCCGCCCCGGGGCCCGGATCCGACCGGGCCCCTCGCCGACGGCCCCGGGTTCAGGATCCCTCGCGCCTTATCAGATCCTCGCCCTTCGTCCCGGCCGGCGACCCCGGCCCGACGAACAGCCGCAGGACCCGCTCCAGGTCGAGGTAGCGGCCGAGTTCCCAGATCCCGAACAGCGGCACGAACCCCGCCACCACGATCAGCATCTTCGCCAACGCCTCCCAGAGCGCCGACCCGAAATACTCCCGGATCACGTCCTCCGGCGAATGCCCGTGCAGCCAGCCGGTCAGGAAATGCTCCAACGCCGACAGTGCCAGCACGAGCAATCCGAAGCAGAACGTCTTGTACAGCGTCACCACGATCAGCGGCCGGTCTCGGAACCGCTCGCCCAGCCTGAGCATCCGGCCGAGCAGGATGAATTTCGCGAGCACCAGCGCTTCCAGGATCGAATAGCCGTACTGGAAGAACGGGATCCCGTACTCCGTCATCAGGAGACGCTTGTACGTGGTGAACGTCACCAGCAGCGTCCCGAGGTAGAGCGAGAGGAATCCCAGCAGCTTCACCTCCTCGCGCAGCCGTTCCCCGAGCCCCACTCGCTTCCCGCCCATCGTCGGCCTCCCCCGGGCCAACCCGGCCCAATCGCCCCGTCGGGGGCTCCCTCGGCCCCGCCCGACGCAACTGTGAGGCCTGCGGCCGTCGATGTCGAGGGGCAACCGGGGATCGTACCCGTTCACGGGTCGGGGGTTGACTCAGTTCAGCGACGGACGCTGTATCACTACACCGACGAGAAGGGCATGAATGGTATCGTCGGATCAGGCGAGTTGAGGGCCTCGACGAAGGCAAGCAATCCGAGCGACGTCCGCTACGGCAACGGGCAATACGTGTCCGACATCGTCCCCGGAACGAAAACCCCGGCGCAGCTCTCTCGCGAATTCCTGACGGTGCCCTGGCAAGGCCGACGATTCACGCATTACGTCGAGGTCGATGTGACCGGGCTCAATGCGGTACAGGGGCGAAACGGCGTCTTCGTCATCCCGGGCGACACGCCCCTTGATCTTTCGGGACGCATTGTCGGCCACGGGCCTGTGCCTAAACCCTGAAGCGAATCTCCCCATGAAATACATCAAGGTGAAATGGATCCACGACTTCCCCGACGAGCCGGCGTGGATCTACTGCGAGCTGAACGACGACTCCTGGGAGACTCGCAAGATCGAAGTCTTTCCCGACGGCACCGTGGGCTTCGCAAGCCAAGCCGAAAGTGCCGGGACAACGCGGTTATCGTTCGAGCCGTCAACGCCTCTGGAGGAGATCGCGTCCGATCTTCAGTTCGAGCCCGCCGAAATTGAGCCCCAGGAGTTCGAGGGTGTCTGGGCGAGGCGGCTCGACCGCCCGCGTCGATGAAGGGCCCCGGCCGTCCTCCGTGGCGATGCCGTCCACCGACGGAGTTCCGCCTCCATCCTGGGCCGGGCCGACTTATCCGGCGAGAGCCGTCGCCCCTTGAGGCTGGATGAGCGCGGGAGATTCGATCCCGAGCATGCGGGCCCGATGGCACCGCGTCAGGTACTCCAGGGCGCTGCGATTCTGCTGCCGGCACGTCGCCACGACCGACAGCATCCGCTCCACGAACCGGCTCCCCGCCTCGCTGTCGGTCCCACCGCTGATCCGCCGCCAGATTACCGCGTGCCGCAACGCCCGCTCGGCCGCGTTGTTGGTCGGCTCGACACCTTCGACGCGGGTGAAGGTCCACAGGCACTCCCACAGGCGCAGCAGCTCGCCGCACGTCGCCGCCGTCTTGGTGCAGCCGCACTCCGACCCGCGCCGCAAGCTCGACCGAACCATGGGGCGCAGCCAGGCCATGTATTGGAGGAAGGTGGCCCGACGGATGGTCCCGTCACGGACCTTGTGCCAGTACTCGAACAGCTTGTTCGACTGCCAGAGCAACTGACGCCCGACCTCCGCGCCGTCGCTGTCTCGATCGATCATCGCCTGGAAATCTCGACGAAGGTGGGCCCAGCAAACCTGTCGCGAACCGAGCTTGATCCACTCGTACCCGGGGAATCGGTCGCTGATGACGATCGGCTTGGGCCCCTCGCCAAGCAGCTCCGCGGCCACCGCGCCGGCTCGGGAACGGGCGATACGGAAGACGACTCCCGCCGAGGTCGCCACGACCCACAGCCAGGCTTTGAGCCGGGCCTCACGCCAGCCGGTCTCGTCGATGTTCGCCGCCTCGGTCGTCTTCACCGCCTCGGCCAGTTCGGCCACCGGCTGCTCCAGGACGTCAGCCGTGACCCGCTCCAACTTGGCGATCATGCCGATGGAAATCGTCAGGCCCAGGAGGTCGGAGCAGAGTTGGGCGACCTGCCGCTTGCTCAGCCGGTATGCCCCGGTCAGTACGCCGAGGGCCGCGTGCAGGCGGGGGCCGAACGACGTCCGGGGCACGCCGTCGGGCAGTGCCCCGCAGGTGATCGTCTTGCAGTGCGGGCAACAGAGGCGATGGAGCCGGTACTCATGCACCTCCGGCTCGATCGGCGGCAGTTCGGCCACCTGGTGGCGCCGGGGCTCGACATCCACGCCGCTCAGCGGGTGCCGACAGCGCCGGCATCGCGCCGGCTTGCAGTCGGTGACCGAGGCGAGGCGCTCGGGCGGCACCAAGGCCCTCATCCGACGCGGATGCCCCTTCTGGCCACCCCGGCCCTTCCTCGACGGCGGCGCCGGGGGCTTCCGCTTGACGCCGATCGGGTCGGTCGACGGCGGCCTGGAGCTGTTGGTGGAGTTCTGGTCGAGGCGGGCCTTCAGGTCCTGGACCTGCTGGTTCAGCTCCGCGATCCGCTGTTCCAAGCCAGCGACGATGGCCCCCACGACGGCGCGGGCCTCGTCCGAGAAGCTGTCCCAGATGTGTCGAGGGATCGAGGCCGGCCGTTCCATGCGGCTGTTATAATCAGGCAGCCTTGAGCAAGCAACTCAGGCCGTGAACGGCTACCGGGGATCCATGGCCGTCGGCGGTCTCCCCGGCCTATCTCGCGGGCGCGAATCCCGCGTAGGGCGTGGTCGATCCCTGGCCCCGCCCGACCTGCCGTGTCTGACCCGCCCGGGTCTCCCGGATCAGCGTGGCGAAGGGGTCGCCGTTGAAGCAAACCTCGCCGAAGAAGGCGAATATGCCCGAGTCCTCGTTGACGAACATCGGCCCGAGCTTGCCGGCGGTCGTGGTGTAGCTGAAGCCGCCGAGGACCTCGCTGCGGCCCCCCCGCAACGTCTCCAGTAGGGTGCCGCCGCGCTCCGTCTTGTAGCCGAGGATCCAGAGCCGGCCGCCGTCGTTGCGGAGGTGCGTCCCCTCGTTCTCGATGTTGAGCTGCCGGGCCCAGACGCGATGCCCCCGGAGCGACAGCCCGTGCGTCACGACATCCTCCAGGAAGAGCTCCCCCCCCTCGGCGCGACGCGTCGCCGAGAGGTCGCAGTCGGCCAAGCTCCGCAGCACCACCGTCCGGCTCGAGTCCAGCTCCAGTCCGCCGCCGACGTGCGCCAGGTGCTCCAGCGTCAGGACCGGCGACGCCCCATCCGCGACCCTCAGATCGGATCGATCCTTGCGCCCATAATTGATCATGCCTCCCACACCCAGGACGCGCCGGACCTGGCCACGGAGGATCACCGTGGTGTCCAGCCGGTAGTGCTCGCCCGGGAGGAAGACGGTGGTCGCCCCGGAATCGACCGCCTTCTGGAAGGCGGTCGAGGAGTCCCTCGTCGCGGAAGGGTCGGCGCCGAAGGCGTCGACAACGGCCCAGGCGGAGGGCGGGTCGTCCGGCGGGTCGGGCGTCTCCGAGACGGGCAGCCGGGGGGACCCGCCGGCCGAGGGGAACGGGCTGGTGGCGGGCCCGGAGCCATACTCGCGGATCGACGGCCCGAGGCTGCCGGGGCGGTCCGGGCCCCGGACGCGGAACGCCGCGGAGGAGTCGGGCGTCCGGACGTCGGCCAGGGCCCGGCCGAAGCCGGTCGCGTCGACGTCGCGGAGGAAGACCCGCCCGTTGTTGTAGTTGACGATCGCCGGCAGCTCCCGCGCCCCGGGCCCGCCGCGCAGCCTCGCCTCGACCAGGCAGGCGGTGCCGTAGGTCTTCAGCGCCGGGACCTCCCCGGAGAACGAGAGCCCGCGGATGCTCACCGTCTGGCCTTCGTTCTCGAACCCGTTGCGCGTCTGCCCGGCCAGGTGGATGTGCTCGAAGGTCTGCCCGTTGACCGCGTGCCCGGTGCGGATGCCGGTCGCGAAGCCCTCGACCTCGCAGCGTCTCACGAGCAGCGGGCCGTTCATGTCGGCGTGGCCCAGGTCGAGGCCGATCGCCCCGCTGCCCGGCCGGGCCGTGAACCGGCAACCTCGGACGGCGCCCGAGTTGTTCGAGTAGAACTCCAGCCCCACCGCGCCGGGGTTCCGTGCCCCCGCGTCGAAGGTCAGGTCCTCGACGTAGTTGTGGAACCAGTCGGCGGACCCGAAGCCGCCGCAGCGGAGGATCGCCCCGGGCCGCGCGGGGTCGGGGAACGTGCCGTCCCTGAGCCGGATCGAGGTCCGCGACGCCCCCTGGCCCCGCAACAGGGTGTGCCCCCAGTTCTCCCGCCCCGCATGCCGCTTGGGCCAGGCGAGCGATCGGCTCACGAGGTACGTGCCGGCCGGGAGGTAGATCGCCCGGTGCCGGCCGACGTTCTCGTCGAAGGCCCGCTGGAGTGCCGCCGTGTCGTCCGAGACGCCGTCGCCCCGCGCGCCGTAGGGCGGACGAGTCACGTCCACGACCCCCGGGACGATCGGATAGGCCGGGCGGCCGGCCGCAGGAAGTTCGGGTGGCGCCCCGGCCGCAAGCCCCCCGCAGGCATTCAGGGCGCAGACGGCCACCCACGCAAGGGAGCCCGACCGGATCCGGATCATCGCCTGAGACCTCCCGGGGCACCCGGCCACCGACGCCTCAAGCTGTCCGGGCGGGGCGGGCCGTATCGCCTCCGATCTTCCGGCATGAGCGGGGCCCCCGCAAGCTCCGGCCCGTCCGGTCCTCGAAACCCTCGGGGACCGGGCAAGGCTGCTTATCGGGAGACCTGTCGGATGAATCGGCCGGCTCATTCAACGTCATTGTTTGTATTGGTTGGTATGTGAAAATGTAATCTTCGCCCATGGGTTGCAGGCTCGGCCGCGAGTGACCAGGGGGCGTATCCAGGTCGTCTGGCCGGGCCCTGCCGGGGAGGCCGAAAATCGCGGTCAACGGATTGTTTCACAAGGGTTTGCGTCTAAATCATGGTGGGGATCAGCGAGGACTCATGCAAGGCTATTCTGGGTTTTCGTATTGTGCGGATTGAGCAGGATTCACAGGTTCGGCTGAAGAGTGGGATCGTGGCGGCCGATGTCTGATCGCTGGGGAGAGGCCCGGATGCCTCCCCCGGGACGAAGTCAGGCGTGAAGGATGCACGGACGATGCGAGAGTTTCCCCCCCGTTCGCGGTCGGTTTCCGGTGGCGTAGCGCGGCGGTCGCGGGCATGGCGGCCGACTTCGCTGGGTTGGGAATTGGAATCCCGCGTCGTCCTCTCGGCCGTCGTCTCCGACGGGCCGCCGGTCGAGGCGGCGTCGATGCCGGCCCTGACCTATGCCGGGGCGGGCCAGACCCTGGTGACCACCAGCACGACCTCCGCCGACGGAACGCGGACGATCGCCGCCCGCCGGTATGACCTCGGGGGCACCCCGCTGGGCGGCGCGATGCAGGTCGCCACCTCAGGCGTCTCGACGACGCCGGTGATGGGCGCGGCCAACGCGGGCGGGCAGACCGTCCTGGCCTGGATCATCCCGCCGCCGATCTCGGCGACGCCCGGCATGCCCATGCCGAACGCCGCCGAGGTCCACGCGCAGCTCTTCTCGTCGACGGGCCTCGCCCTCTCGCCCGACCTGACGCTGGGCAAGACCACGTTGAGTGGCGGACCCGTCGTCGCGATCGACGGCTCGGGAGACTTCGTCGTGGCCTATACCCAGATCGCCGGGGATGTGCAGGCCCCGGTGGCCCGGGGTTATCGGGCGGCCACGAGCCAGTTGTCGGACCCGCTCCCGTTCGACGCCGCGCGGAACACGGTGACCTACGAGGTGTCTGCCGTCGGCCTGGACGACTCCGGCCGGTTCGTCGCCGCCTGGACTCGATCGGGCTCGTTCGACCCGACGTCCCCGGACGGGGGTGCGTCGTCGGCGACGCCGGGCGGTTTGTACATCGGGCGGTTCGACACCGCGGGTCACGCGCTGGGGACGCCCGAACTGGTGACCTCGAAGGTCGATGCGGCGAACGTCGTTGAACTGACGTCGCTGGCGGTCGACCCCTCCGGCGCCTTCGCCTATGGATACCGGGACGCGAGTGGGCTGGATACCACCCTGGTGGCGAGGCGTTTCGACGCCCAGGGGGCTCCCGCGGGCCAGAATGTCCTCGTCTCGCGGGTCGGGGTCGGGGGGCTGACCACGACGCTGAACGGCAAGCCGCTCACCGGCAAGCTGGCACCGGCGCGGACCGAAATCCCCGTGACGCTGAAGGTGAACGCCTCGGGCGGCTTCGCGACCTCGGCGATCCAGGGGGACCCGCTCAAGGGGGCGACCCAGGTGATCCGGGCCTATGGCGTCGACGGCACGCCGAAGGGCTCGCTCACCGCGACCTACGTCGGCCTCAAGGAGGTGTCGATCGACCCGTCGTCGCTGGAGGTCGGCCAGTCGATGTCGCTGCTGCCCGACGGCCGCGTGTTGCTGCTCCAGGGCGAACGCTCGGTGCCGCTGTCGCCGGCCCTCGGCTACGACGGCACGACCGGATACGAGGGCACGATCTCGCTCAACGTCCGCGCGGAGAGCCCGAGCCTCACCCCGAGCAAACCAGCCAGGACGACGGCCCCCGCGAAGGCCGCGGCCCCGAAGGCGAATCCCCTGGCGAAGGCCCAGGCCCAGGCGGCGAAGAAGGCCGCGGCCCAGGCCCGGCACGCCGCGCGGCACGCCGCCCATAAGTGGCACAAGTGATCGCCCGGCCGTCGGAGTGGGAAGACGTGTCATCCGCCCCCGTCGGTGGGGTTGACGCGGGCCCGACGGCCGTGTCCGCGCCCGACCCTGCCTCCTGCTCGTATTGTGCGGCCTGGGCCGAATTTGCGGATTTGGTCGAGGAGGCGGGCGGGCGCGGCCGATGTCTGGTTGATGGGGAGAGGCCCGTTGGCCTCCCCGAGTCCGAGGTCCGGCGGAAGGATGCCCGACGATGCGAGTGTTTCCCTCCTGGTCGCGGTTGGGTCGAGGGGATGCCGAGCGGCGGTCGAGGGCGGTCCGCCCCACGGTGCTGGGGTGGGAGATGGAGGCCCGCGTCGTGCTATCGACCTTCGGCGCGGCGGGCCCGCCGATCGCCGAGAACGCCCTGCCCGGCCTGACCTACTCCGGCAACGGCCAGACGCTGACGACCGCGAGCGCGACCTCGACGGCCGGGACGCGGACGATCATCGCCCGGCGGTATGACCTCTCGGGCGTGCCCCTGGGCAACGAGATCCAGGTCGCCACGACCGGCTCGTCGACGATCCCCGCCATCGGCGCGACCAACGCCGGCGGCATGGCGGTCATCGCCTGGACGGTCCAGACCTCGACCGGTTCGCTGGCCGGGGCCGGGTCGTCGGTGGCCGAGGTCCACGCGCAGCTGTTCTCGCCGACGGGCCTGGCCGTCTCGCCCGACCTGACCCTGGGCAGTACCACGGCCGACGCGGTCCCCGCCGTCTCGCTGGCCAGCTCGGGCGACTTCGTGGTGGCCTACACGCAGGTCAGCGGGGCCTTGCAGTCCCCGGTGGCGCGGAGCTACCGGGTCGCCACGAGCATCCTCTCCGACCCGATCACGCTGGACGCCTCGCAGGCGACGACCACCTACAAGGTGTCCGCCGTCGGCCTGGACGACTCCGGCCGGTTCGTCGCCGCCTGGAGCCGCTCGCCCGCGCCCGCGACCACGGATGCGAATGCCAGCACGACAGCAAGTCCCGGCGCGACGACCACGACCACGACCACGACGACCACGACGACGGGCGGCGACCTCGCCACGACCACGGGCTCCGCGACGGCCACGCCGGCGGCCGTGGTGGTCGGGCGGTTCGACATCAGCGGCCGGACGCTGGGGACCCCCGAGGTCCTGACCTCGAACGGCCCCGACGGCGTGGGCTCGGTTACGATCAGCTCGCTGGCGGTGGACCCCTCGGGCACATTCGCCTTCGGATACGTCGATTCGACTGGCACGACCGTGGACCTGGTCGCCAGGCGCTACAATGCCCTGGGCGTGAACATCGGTCAGAATGTCGTCTCTTCGCAGGCGGGTGCCTCCGGCGTGGTCACGACGGTGAACGGCAAGCCTCTCACGGGCAAGGCCGCGCCGACCAAGACGGAGGTCCCGACCAGCCTGGAGGTCAACGCCTCGGGCGACTTCGCCACGGCGGCCATCCAGGGGGACCCGCTCAAGACGGGCACGCAGGTCGTGCGGGCCTACGGCGCCGACGGCAAGCCCACGGGCTCGGTCACGGCACCCTATGATGCGACCAAATATACGAGCGTGGATCCGACCTCGACCGCGCCCGGCAGCTCGGTGACGCTCCTGCCCGACGGCCGCGTCCTGATGCTCCAGGGGGCCGTCACGACCCCCGACGCGACCTCGACCGCATCGACGTCCAGCACCTCGACATCGAGCACCTCGACATCGACATCCACCACCGCCGCGTCGACGACCCCGACGATCACGCTCCAGACGAAGGTCGACACCCCCAGCCTGCCCACGACGGTCGCGACCACGACAACCAACCCGACCGTGACGGCGACGGCGACCCCGGCCTCGACCCCGGTGAAGCTGACCCCCGCCGCCGCCCGCGCGGCCGCCCAGAAGGCGAAGTGGCTGGCGAAGACCCAGGCCCTGGCGGCGAGGAAGGCCGCCATCCAGGCGCGGATCGCCGCGCGGCTGGCCGCGCACAGGCGGAACAAGTAGACGGATGATCGCCGGCCTGGCGCGTTGCCGCGTCAGGCCGGCGGATCGAGCAGTTCGAGGACGTCGGGCAGTTCGATGGGCTTGAGCAGGTGGTGGTTGAATCCGGCGTCCTTCGATGCGATCCGGTCTCGCTCGGAGCCGTAGCCGGAGATGGCGATGAGGCGGGTGTTGCGGAACCGCTCGGTGGCGCGGAGGTTCCTGGCCACGTCGTAGCCGCTGAGGCCGGGCAGGCCGATGTCGAGCAGGATGGCGTCGGGGTCGAACCGGCCGGCGGCGTCGAGCCCCTCGGGGCCGTCGTGGGCGGTGGCCGTGTCGTAGCCGGCCCTCGCGAGCAGCCGGGCGAGGCTGGCGGCCAGGTCGACGTTGTCGTCGATGATGAGCACCTTGCCCCTGTGCGATGGGGGATCGCCCGGCGAGGGGGCCGAGGCGGCGGCCGTCGGCGCGACGTCGTCGGTCGTTTTCGGGGCGTCGGGGGCGAGCGGCAGGCGGACGGTGAAGGTGCTGCCGAGCCCCGGGCCGGGGCTCTCGGCGGTGACGTCGCCGCCGTGGTGCCGCACGAGCCCGCGGACGACGCTCAGGCCGATGCCGAGGCCCCCCTCGGAGCGGTCCAGCGAGCGATCCGCCTGCGCGAAGGGCTCGAAGACGGTCGGCAGCATCTCGGGGCGGATGCCCATGCCGTCGTCCTCCACGCGGATGACCGCGAGGTCACCCTCGCGCGAGGAACGGATGCGGATATGTCCGCCCGGCGGGGTGTATTTGCAGGCGTTGACCAGGAGGTTGACGAGCACCTGTTCGAGCCGGACGGGGTCGGCGAGGATCGGCTTGGCGCCGTCGCCGTACTGGACGTCGAGGCGGTGGCCCCGCTCGTTGAACCGGGGCCGGACCGATTCGGACGCCCGGGCGAGGGCGGCGTCGGCGTCGAGCCGCTCCTTCCTGAGGGCGACGCGGCCCCGGGCGATCCGGGCGACGTCGAGCAGGTCGTCGAGGATCCGGCCGAGCTGGCCCACCTGGCGCTGGAGGACCGTCATCGCCCAGTCGTGGTCGGCGCCCGGATGGTCGGTGCAGAGCATCTCGACGGCGAGGCGGATGGTGCCAAGGGGGTTGCGCAGCTCGTGGGCGAGCATGGCGATGAAGTCGTCCTTGCGGCGGGCGTCGTCGCGGAGCCGCCGCTCGGCCTCGCGCCGGAGGGTGTCGTCGCGGATGACCAGGACGGCCCCCCTGAGCCGCTCGCCGTCCCGGATCGGCCGGGCCCCGGCCTGCACGGGCTTCTCGCGCCCCTGGAGGCCGACGAGCCAGGGGGAGCCGGCGGATCCGACGGGTTCGCCGCTCCCGAGGACCTGGGAGATGGGGCAGGGGATGGGCGTGCCGCCGGGGGCGTCGACCAGCCGGGCGACCTCGCGGATCGGGCGGCCGAGCAGGGCCGGGGCGTCCCAGCCGGTCAGGGTGCAGGCGACGGGGTTGGCGAAGGTGACGAGCCCCTCCTCGTCGGTGGCGATGACCCCCTCGCCGATGCTGTCGAGCACGGCGCTGAGGGCGCGTCGGCTCTCGGCCTCATGCCGCCGGGCCCGGATCTGCCGCTCGGCCAGGACCCCCACCGACGCGCCGATGGGGATCATCAGGGCGACGCGGGCAAGGTCCTGGGGCTCGAAGTTGGGGTAGAGGGTGACGAATCCGATCAGGACGCTGGACAGCAGCGCCGGGCCGAAGCCCCCCCGCCAGGCGGGGACCAGCACGGTGAAGAAGATCAGGGCGGTCTGCACGCCCGGGGCCCGCCGGACGGCGTCGACGCTGTTGAGCCCGTATCCGACCGCGAAGACCAGGACGGCCAGGGCATAGGTTCGCCATTGCACGCCGGGTCGTTTCACGGGTCGGGTCTCTTGGCCGATCCCCTCCCGAGCCGCGGGCGTTCACGCCTCGCCGCGGTTGTCCGGGCGCCACATCGCGAAGATCGACTCTCTCAAACGTACTCAACTTTACGGATACTTGCGAGGGACTCGCGACGCGCCGGGGCGGGTTCGCGGCCCCCTTCGAACGACGGAGGGGGCGGCGGGTTCCCCCGTCGCCCCCCGTATCGCGCCGTGCGCGAGCGTCCCGCCCCGACTCAGCGGCCGCGCCGCGGGTGGGCGGCGGGGACCTGCGGGATCAGGCGGATCTCGCTGTTGTTGGCGTCGAAGCAGTCGATCTGGAGGTGCTCCGGCGGGGCCGAGTCCTCCGACCGGATGTGGATGGTCAGGTTGGCCTCGGCCTCGAGCCGGGCCAGTTCGCGGCGCTTACGGTTGTTGAGATAAATCGCCACGCCCGAGCTGACGCTGATGTTCACACGCCGGATCTCCTCGCGGTGCGAGGCCAGCGAGATCAGCCGCATCACCTCGATCGACATGCTCTCCACCGTCTTGACGACGCCGGCTCCCGAGCAGTGCGGGCAGTCCTCGTAGACCGACCGCTTGAGGCTCGGCCGGATCCGCTGGCGGGTCATCTCGATGAGCCCGAACTGGCTCATCCGCAGGACCTTCGTCCGCGCCCGGTCGCGCTTGATCGCGTCGCGGAGGGCCCGCTCGACGCCTCGACGATTGCGCTCGTCGCGCATGTCGATGAAGTCGTTGACGATCACGCCGCCGAGGTCGCGGAGCCGGAGCTGACGGGCGATCTCCTTGGCGGCGCGGAGGTTCATCTCGTACGCCGTCCGCTCCGCGTCGTTCTCGACCCGGAAGTTCCCCGAGTTCACGTCGATGGCGACGAGGGCCTCGGTCTGGTCGATGACGATCGAGCCGCCTTCCGGCAGCGGGACCGTCCGGCGCTGGATCTTGGCGATCTCGTCCTCGATGCCGTACTTGTGGAAGAGGGGGACCTTCTCCTCGTACAGCTTGAGGCGGTTGACGAACCGGGGCATGACGACCCGGAGGAACTCCTGGGCCCGCTCGAAGGCGGCCGGCTCGTCGATCCAGATGGTGTCGATCTCACCCGTGAAGATATCACGGATGGTCCGCGTGATCATGTCCGACTCCTGGTAGATCGGAGTCGGGCCCTTGGCCTTCTTGATCCGCTTGAGGATGACCTTCCACAGGCGGAGCAGGTACGCCAGGTCGCGGGCCAGCTCGCGCTTGGAGCGCTCCAGGCCGGCGGTCCGGACGATGAACCCGAGCCCCTTGGGCGGGTTCAGCTCGTTCATGATCTGGCGGAGCTTGCGGCGCTGGCCCTCGTCGGCGATCTTGCGGGACACGCCGACGCGGTTCAGGCCCGGCATGAGCACGAGGTAGCGGCCGGGGATGCTGATGTAGGTCGAGAGGGTCGGGCCCTTGGTCCCGATGCTCTCCTTGATGACCTGCACGAGCACCTCGTCGCCGCGCCGGAAGATCTCCTGGATCGGCGGCTTGATCTGGCCCCGGCCGCCCCGGACGAACTTGCCGCCCGGTCCGGCCTCGGCGCGGTCGTCGCCGCGGCGGGGCCGGGCCTCGACGGTGCCCCTCAGGCCCATCTCGCGTTCGAGTTCGGTGATCTCCTCGATTTCCTTGCGGATCTCCTCCTCGAGCTCGGGATCGATCTGATCCTCGGGGTCGAACTCGTCGGAGGAGGAGACGAGCGAATCGTCGTCGTCGTCGTCGTCATCCAGGTCGGCGTCGGGGTCGGCGTCGAGGTCCGCGTCGAGGTCGGTCCCGAAGTCGTCGAAGTCGGCGTCGCGATCCCGGCTGCGTCCGCGACCGCGGTCCTTGTCGCGATCCCGGTCGCGGCTCGCGGGGCGGGCCGGGGCGGGCGCGGGGGCTTCCAGGTCGGCGTCGACTTCGGACTCGTCGCCGAAGTCGGCCACGGCCTCCTCGGCCGGCGAGGCGGCGTCGCGGTCGCGACGGCGTCCGCGCCTGCGGCGGCGCCTGCGGCCGTCGGCCGTGCGGGCCGAATCGCCGGCGGACTCGCCGCCGAGGTCGTCGCCGGCGACGTCGTCGGTCTCCAGGTCGGAAGCGATCTCTTCCAGCTCGGCCCAGCCGATCGGCTCGGGCTCGATGGGGTCGTTCGGCCGGGAACGCTGGCGGCGGGGGACGTACCCCTCCTCGCCGGCGCGGTCGACCGGTCGGGTCCGCTCGCGGTCGCGGTCGCGATCGCGGGGGGCCGGGGCCGGAGCCGGGGCCTCGGGCGTGGGGGCCTGGGCGGCCGGGCGGCGACGCTCGGGCTCGCGGTCGCGATCCCGGTCACGCTCGCGGGGCCGTTCGCGGGGCCGCTCGACCTCGCTCGACGCCGCCGGCGCGGGGCGTTCCCGCTCGCGTTCGCGGGGGCGTTCGGGCTCGGCGACCGGCTCGGGCCTCTGGGCGGGGCGGGGGCGGTCGCCGCCCCGGGAGCGGATGGCGTCGCGTCCGCCTCGCCGGCGCGGGGCCGGGGGCAGGTCGTCGACGTCGGCCTCGGGCTCGTCGAGCCCGTCGCCGAAGCCGCCGCCGGTGCGGGCCTTGGGCTCGACGTAGAGGGGCTCGTCGTAGCGGGTCTCGATGTCGGCCTCGGGCTCGAACTCGGGGTCGAAGTCCGGTTCCGGCTCGGGCTCGGGGGGCGGCGGGGGCACGGGGCGTCCGCCGCGACCTCCGCGACGGCGGCGAGGCTCGCGGTCGCCGCGATCCCGCTCGGACCGCTCGCGGGGGGCCGGCGCGGGCTCATCGGCGTCGGGCTCGTCGGCCGGCTCGACCCGGGCGGCCGGGGGCGGCGGCGGGGTCGGGCGAGCGGGGCGGCTGTAGGCCGGGGCCGGCTGGTCCTCGACGTCCCGGAACGATGCCGGGGCGGGCGGCGGGGTCGCGCGGGCCGGGCGCTGGGTCCGGCTCGGGGGCAGCTCGGATTCGATCGGGTCCGCGGCGCGGCTCGGGCGCGAAGGCGGGGGAGGCGAGGCGGGCTCGTCCGACCAGCTCGGCGGGGCCTCGGACCGGCGGCGCGGCTCGTCGTACTCGAACCGCTCGGGCTCGCGACGCGGCGGGGCCGGCGGCGGAGGAGGGGGGGGAGGCGGGGGCGCGGTGAACCAGTCGTCCTCGCCCACGAGGCCCTCGCCGAAACGGCGGGACTCCGAGCGGTCCTTGCGGCCGCGTTCCGAGCGGTCGCCCCGGTCGCGGTCGCGGTCGCCGCGCTCCCGGCGCGGCTCGCGCGGGCGATCCTCGCCGAAGGTCGGCGGCGGCGGGGGCGGCGGCTCGCGGTCCTCGAAGGACGCCGAGGGCGCGGGGCGAGGCCGGCGAGGCTCGTCGCGTTCCCGGCGAGGCTCGCGCTCGCGGGAGGGTGCGGGTCCGGCGGGGGGCGGCGGGGCGGCGGGGGTCATCTCGCCCGACTCGGCCCGGCGGTAGTACTGGGGCTCGACGTCGGAGACGTGGAGGAACCCGTTGCGGCCGACGGAGAAGTCCACGAACGCGGCCTGGATCGCCGGCTCGAGGTTGACCACCTTCCCCTTGTAGATGTTGCCGATGTAGCTCTCGTGGCTGGTCCGTTCGACGTAAAGCTCCTCGAGGATGCCATCTTCGATGATGGCGATGCGGCACTCCTCGGGCTGGAGCACGTTGATGAGCATTTCTTTCTTCATAGGCCGTCGATCTTTCTGTCGCGGTCGCGATTGCGAATGTGTGTCGGGATCTCCCGGCGGGGGGCCGGCGGGAGCTGCCGGAGCATTGGATTGGGAAGGTGTTCGGTCGGGCCCGCCCGGGTCCGGATTGCGATGCTCCGGGCGGGTTCGGGCCGGGGACGTCCGTGGGAACCGGGCCCGCCCGCGCCCGGAGACTGTCCGGGCGGGTGGCTGGGCCTCGGGTTGCGTTCGATCGAATCGAATCGGGCGAGAGACGAGGGGCGCCGGGCGAGATCGAATGGATCCGGGCCGGCGGGAGAGTCCAGGCGTTCCGAAAAGGGGGTTGAAGTGGTGCGTCAGGGAACGTAAGGGGCGTCGGGCGGGCGGAAAGGCTTCCGGTCCGCCCGATGGGAGCGAAACCGGCCGGTCAGGTGGCCAGGTGGACGTCGGTCCGACACAGGACCGCGCCCAGGTTGAGGAGGTCGCGGAGGCCGAGGACGTCGACGACTTCCTCCGGCCTCGCGGATCCACCCTGGGTCATCTTGAGCCGGAACCGGAGCAGGCCCTCCGCGTCGATCTCCGCGCCGAGGAGGTAGGGCCGCAGGTCGATCTCGACGGTGCGGTCCGGCCTCTGGCGGACGTACGGGAGGCGGTCGGCCGCCAGGACCCTGGCCAGCTCAGCCCTCAGGTCGTCGCGGCGTTCCGAGGGGACGGCCAGGGCGTATGAGAGCGCCTCGGCCTGCGAGGAGCGGCGGGAATCGAGCGTCTCGGCCTCCAGCCAGTCCAGGCCGGCGGGCGATTGCTCCGCCACGCGCCCGAGCAGCTCGGAGGGATCCATCGGCTCGGCCAGCTCCATCTCGACGACTTCACGCTGCCCCTCGATCCCCAGCCCCAGTGCGAGCGGGAAGACGATCTTGGGGCGCGGGTTGAACCCCTGGCTCTGGGCCAGGGGGATGCGGGCGCGGCGGACCAGCCGCTCCAGGCAGCGCATCAGGTCATGATGGCTGATGAGGCGGAGGTCCCCCCGCTTGGCGAACCGGAGCCGGACCTTGTGCTTGACCGCCGGCGGCTGGTTCCCGTCCCCCTTCGCCTTGGCGGGGTGGGCGGCGGCCGGCGGCGGCTCGATCGGGGCGATCGAGGGGTCGCCGGCCGGGGTCTCGATCGGAGGGTCGGTGGGCGTGATCAATGCGGCGTCCTCGCCGGGGTGTCGGGGACGGCCTGGTGGAGCGCCTCGCGCAGGCGGGCGGCGATCTCCTCGGCGTCGTCGAGTTGAAGGACCTCGGCCGCGAGCGACCGGGCCGTGGCCAGCGAGACCGCGCGGATCACCCGCTTGATCTCGGGGATCTGGTGCGGCGGCATGCTCAACTGGCGGAGGCCCAGGCCGAGCAGGAGCATGGCGTAGAGCGGCTCGCTCCCCATCGTCCCGCAGATGCTCACCGGCAGGTCCCGGCGCGCCGCGGCGTCCACCACCATCTTGATCAGGCGGATCACCGCCGGGTCGCTGGCGCTGTAGAGGTTCGCCACGGTCTCGTTGGTCCGGTCCACCGCCAGGGCATACTGGATCAGGTCGTTGGTGCCGATCGCGAAGAAGTCGACCTCCCGGGCGAACTCGGGGGCCATCACGGCGGCGGCGGGGACCTCGATCATGACCCCGACGGCGACCTTGGGCGCGATCGGCACGCCCGCCCGGGTGAGGCCGGCGGCCACGTCGTCGAGGATCGACCGGGCCTGGCGGAACTCGGACAGGGTCGAGACCAGCGGGAACATCACGCGGACGTCCCCCAGCGCCGACGCCCGGAGGATGGCCCGGAGCTGGGTCCGGAACATCTCGACGTCGCGGAGAGACAGCCGCAGGCTCCTGAGCCCGAGCGCGGGGTTGGCGGCCGAGGCGAGGTTCGAGTCGCGGTAGGTCGGCAGCTTCTCGGCGCCCAGGTCGAGGGTCCGGATCGTGATCGGCCGGCCGCCGAGGGACCGCATCACGTCGGCGTAGGCCCGGTACTGCTCCTCCTCGGAGGGGGGGGCCTCGGCGTTGAGGAAGAGGAACTCGGTGCGGTAGAGCCCGACGCCCAGGGCCCCGCGTTCGCGGCAGGCCTCGACCTCCAGGGGGAACTCGATGTTGCCGAACAGCTCGACCTCGCAGCCGTCGAGGGTCCGGGCGGGGAGGGGGGCGAGGTCGGCGAGCCCGCGGAACCGGGCGGCCCGCTCGTCGGCGGCCTGGCGGTAGCGGTCCAGGGTGGGCTCGTCGGGGTCGAGGATCACGATCCCCTCGTCGCCGTCGACGATCGCGACCGAGCGGCGCCTGGGGATGTCGGCGAGGAAGGCCCCGAGCCCGACCACGGCGGGGATCTCGAGGGCCTCGGCGACGATCGCGGTGTGGCTGGCCCGGCCGCCGGCCTCGGTGGCGAAGCCGATGACCATCTTGGTGTCGAGCCCGGCCGTCTCGCTGGGGGAGAGGTCGTGGGCCAGGAGCAGGGTGGGCTCGTCGAGGTCGGCGGGCAGGAGGGTGGGCCGGGAGGCCCCGGGCTCGATGAGCTGGTTGAGGATCCGCTGCTGGATGTCGCGGACGTCGGCCGCGCGGGCGGCGAGGTGGGAGGCGGAGAGCCGTTCGAGCCGGGCGGCGTAGCCGTCGAGGACCTCGGCGAGGGCGTGCTCGGCGGGGACCCGCTCGCGCTCGACCCGGGCGCGGGCCTCGTCGCGCAGGGTCGGGTCGGAGATCATCCGGGCGTGGGCGCCGAGGATGTCGGCGTACTGGGGGCCGAGCCGGGTGCGGGCCTCGGCTTCGGCGGCCTCGGCCTCGGCCCGGGCGTGCTCCAGGGCCTCGTCGATGCGGGCGTGCTCGCGGGCGACGGCGGCGGCCCCGATCCTGCGCATGGGGAGCCGGGCGCCGCGCGGGTCGACGACGAGCGTCGAGCCGATCGCGATCCCAGGGCTGACGGCGATCCCGCGGAGGATTTGCATCGTGGTTGGGGTGGGAGGCCGGTCTGGGGTCGGGGCCGTCGGCGGTTCCGGGGATCGGATCCATCCGGGGAGGGGGCCGTCGCGGCCTCGCCCATCGCCCGGGGCCCCGATCATCGCCCGGCGGCGACGTCCGTCCCCTCGTCGGTCTCGTGGAATTTGGCGAGGACGAGTTCGACGAGCGCCTGGATGGCGGCCTCGGCGTCGTCGCCCCGGGCCTCGAGTTCGAGCGGCGTGCCGAATTCGGCCGCCAGCGTCGTCATGTCGAGCACGCTCTTGCCGTTGATCTCCTGGCCGTTGCAGTAGACCCGGACCTCGGCCTGGAACTGCCTCGCCAGCTGGGTGAATTTCGACGCGGGGCGCAGGTGGAGGCCCAACGCATTCGCGATCACGACCTGACGGCGGGCGATGGGCGGGTCGGGGTTCATCAGCGACTCGGTCGGCCGGGGAGGGCCGCAAGGGGTCGGCGGGGCATGATCGCTCCAGCCGGCCGGGGCCCTCGCGCAGGGGAAACGAGCGGTCGGGGCGGTTCAATCGGCGCGGGCCGCTGGGGCGCCCGATCGGGGGAGGATCGGACGGCCGAAACGGCGGGCGCGACGATCAGGACGCACCCTGGTCGCTTTCCTCGAGCAGGTCGATGACGCTCTGGCGCGTCTTGGCCTGGCGGAGGAAGTTGACGAATTTCTCGTCCTTCAGATGCCTGGAGATGTTCTCCAGGGCCCGCAGGTGGTCGCCCGGCTGATTGGGGGGCGAGACCAGCAGGAAGAAGATGTCGACGGGGTCGCCGTCGAGCGCGGCGAAGTCCACGCCCTCACGGGACAGGGCGACGGTGCCCACGAGCTTCGAGGCGCTCGGGTGCCTGGTGTGCGGCACGGCGACCCGCTGGCCGATGCCGGTGGAGCCCAGCTCCTCGCGGCTCAGGATCGCGCGGACGACGCTCTCGTAGTCCGCCTCGGCGATCTGGCCGGCGTCCCGGAGCCCGGCGACGATCTCCCGGATCGCGTCTTCTTTCTTCGTCGCCTCGAGGTCGACGATGATGGCGCCCGGGACCACGAAATCCGAAAGTTTCATCCAGCCCTCCATCCAGACCACGTACCGCCGCGGCCATCCGTTCGGGTCGGGGATTGCCCGGATGGGAAAGAGCGGCGTCACGATCGGCCGTCAACCTGCCCGCCGGGACCGGCCGGGCACCGGGCACCACAGGACCCGGCGAGATGGCCTGAAAACCTTGTGCCGTCGCGTGTTAAGCGACGGTCGGGTTGCCATCGGTCGGGCGAAGGGGGCCGGTGCGTCGCGATGCGTCCCGGGGCGAGTCGGCGATGTCGGCCGATCGCGGAGAATCGTGACGGAAATGGTTCAGGAGGCGTCCACGGCGTCCCGGGTGGAGGGGTCGCCCTTGTGGTGCTGGACCCGATCCTTGTAGCGGCGGAGCTGCTCTTCGATCTTGTGGACGCAGAGGTCCATCGCCGACTCGAGCGTCGGCGCCTCTTCCTTCGCCACGAAGTCGTGCTTGTGCTCCGCCGAAACCAGGATTTCCACGTGCCAGGCGTGCTTGTTGTGATCGACGGCGACTTCGATGGCCATCAGGCGGCCGAAGTACTTCTGCAGCTTCTCGGCCTTGTCGTGAAGGTGTCGATGCTGAGCCGGATCCAATGCGCCGTGGCGGGTCGAGATCTCAATATGCACCCGTCCGCTCCTTGCCATTTCCAGACACAACCCGTCATGGCCCCTTGGGAAAGGGACCGCGCGGGCGTCCAGAGAGACTAACGGCCGCGAGCCCCCGGGGTCAAGGGGCGTCCCCGCCCCCCGTCGCTTTCCCGGGACGCCCGTTGAGATCGCCGTTGCCCACCGGGCCGCGACGGTTCCGTTTCGGAAACCTAGGCGGATACTGGCGATCGGGCGAGGGGAGGCGTATCCTGCCTGATCCCCATGCCATCACCGTCCCGGATCGCCGGGGGCGCCGGGCGAGGGTCTCCCGACCCCGCCCCCTCCCCGCCGCGCCGTGCCGGTGAACCGGGTCTCCAGGCCCGCCCCATTCCGACGAAGATTCGGGTCTGGAGACCCGATCATGCGGTCCCCTACGATCTCCGCCGGGGCGGGGTCTGGAGACCCACGCCCGGCGCGGGGGACCCCTCGCCCGGCGCAGGTTGTTGGCGAAAGGACCCGGGAGACCCCATCATGTGGACCCAGAACTACGACCCGATCGGCAACTGGCCGGTCTCGACGCTGCTCGCGGCGCTGCCGGTGGTGGTGCTGCTCGGGCTCCTGATCACGGAGAAGGCCAGCGCCTGGGGCGCGGCCCTCGCCGGGCTGGGGACCGCCATGGCCGCCGCCGTCCTCGTCTTCAAGATGCCCGTCCAGCTCGCGGTCGCGAGCGCGGGCTTCGGCGTGGTGTTCGCCGCGTTCCGGATCATCTGGCTGATCGTCGCGGCCGTCTTCCTCTATGACATCGCCGTCGTCACCGGGCAGTTCGACGTGATGAAGGCGTCGATCGCCAGGCTCTCCGGCGACCGCCGGATCCAGGCCGTGCTCGTGGCCTTCTCGTTCGGGGCCTTCATCGAAGGCGCGGCCGGGTTCGGGGCGCCCGTGGCCATCTCGGCGGCGTTCCTGGTCGGCCTGGGCTTCAAGCCGTTCCAGGCCGCGCTCCTCTGCCTCATCGCCAACACCGCCCCCGTCGCCTGGGGTGCCATCGGCACGCCGATCCGGACCCTGGCCGCCGTGACCTCCCTCAACGTCGAGTTCCTCAGCGCCACCTCCGGCCGGATCCTCCCGCCGTTGTCGCTGATCCTGCCCTTCTGGATCGTCCGGGCGATGGTCCCCTGGAAGGCCACGTTCGAGGTCTGGCCGGCCTTGCTGGCCGTCGGGGCCTCGTTCGCCGGGGCCCAGTTCCTCTGGTCGAACTTCATCGGGTTCGAACTGGTCGACATCGTCTCGGCGATCTCCAGCCTGGTCGCGGGGCTGATCCTCCTCTCTTTCTGGAAGCCGAAGACCGAGTGGCGGTTCGAGGACGAGCCCCAGGCAGGGACCGAGAAGCCCGAGGCGGTCGACGAGATCGTGGGAGAACACCAGCTCACCGCCGGCCGGGTCGTCCGGGCGTGGTCGCCGTTCTTGCTCCTGACGGCGACCGTGCTGATCTGGGGCGTCCCGAGCGTGAAGAAGGCGATGGACGACCGCACGTCGTTCAAGCCGCCGATGCCGCTGCTGCACCTCGCCGTGAACAAAGGACCCGAGGTCCTCGCGCCCAATGCCAAGCCGGGGTCGGCGGCCGAGAAGGCCGAGCTGGACATCGTGCCCATCTCCTCGACCGGCACGGCCGTCTTCCTCGCCGCCCTGCTGAGCGCCGGCATCCTCGGCGTGTCGCCCCTGCGGATGGCCTCGATCTTCGTGGGGACGGTCGTTCGCCTGATCCCGGCGATCGCGGCCATCCTGGGGATGCTCTCGCTCGGGTTCGTGACCAAGTATTCGGGCATGGACGTGGTGCTGGGCCTGGCCTTCACCCGCACCGGCCCGACGCTCTACCCGGTCTTCGGAACGCTGCTCGGCTGGCTGGGCGTGGCGCTGACGGGCTCGGACACGTCCAGCAACGTCCTGTTCGGGAACCTCCAGCGCGTGACGGCGGAGAAGCTGGGGCTGGAGCCGATCCTCATGGCCTCGGCCAACACCACAGGCGGCGTGATGGGCAAGATGATCGACGCCCAGTCGATCGTCGTCGCCGCTGCCGCCACCGGCGAGGGCGGTCGCGAGGGCGACCTCCTCCGCGCCGTCCTGCTGCACAGCATCGCCCTGGCGCTGCTGGTTGGTGGCATCGTGTGGCTCTATGCTCACGTGATGCCGTGGATGGTCGTGAAGTAGGGTGTGGTGCCACGCGGACGAATGTCCGCGTCCACCGCACCCACGGCGGCGGTGGACGGCGGGGCCGGAACGGGTGCGGTGACCGCGAAGACGCGGTCACCACACCCTACTTGCGGAAATCCTTCACGCGCAGGAACGTGAGGAAGTTCGCATCGTGATTGTTATGCGCGCCGCCGAGGCCGTCGTCGGTGGCGGTGCGGACGGCGGCGATCAGGTCGGGGCCGTCGAACAGCCAGTCGACGTACTGGAAGCCGTGGTAGATCACCTCGGGGTGCTCGATCAGGGTGGAATGCGTGGTCCACTCGCGCAGGTCGGGCGACGACATCAGTATCAATCGGTTGCGGATCGACGCCGGCTTCTTGAGCAGCAAGGGCTTCGCGGCGGCGGTGGCGAGGGTCCAGTAGCGTTTGGATTCGGGATCATATCGGACGGTGAACTTCTTGGCACCGCCCGGCATGTTGATGAAATCACGGGAGGGGTCGAAGCTGGCGGTCTTGCCGTCGGGCGAGATCCGGACGATGGCCGCGCGCTCGGGCCAGTGCATGCCGTCGACGCGGAGCAGGTCGATCACCTGCCCGTCGGGCGTGAGCACGGCGTTGCCTTCGAGCCAGCCGTGGAAGGTGCCGTCGAGCCACTTCGGGTCGCGGCCAAGCCGGTTGGAGCTGGTCCAGGAGGCGGCGTCGAGGAGGTCGGCGTCGACGGGGGCGGACATCATGAACGCCCGGAAATGCGTCCCCCAGCCGCCGGGCCCCATCGCGTCTTCCATCGCCCGCCAGATGCGGCCGTTATGGATCAGCACCGGGACCGGGGCGCAGTGATACTTGCCGTCGCCGTGCAAGACCCCCGACTTCGCGTCCTTCGGCTCCGTCCAGGTGGCCCCGCCGTCGGTCGAGCGGCGGATCACGGTGGATCCGTATTCCTTGCTCGTCCCGAGGATGTAGAGATCCCCCTTGTGGGCGAACAGGGTGGACCACCACTGCCCCTTCATCTCCCCGCGCCGGGTCCAGGTCTGCCCCCGATCCTTCGACGCATAAACTCGCGTCACCTCTCGCGTGCTCCCTGGCCCGAAGAAGTCGTGCGAGACGACATACTCCCCGGACGGCAGCACCGCGATCGACGGCGACCCGATGTATTGCCTCGACTTCGCCGGGCTGTGGGCGATCACCACCCCCGGCGCCTTCGACGTGTCCAGCCGCCCCTCGTCCGTCGCGGGGGCGTTTGCAAGTATGAAAAGGAACGAGGCCGCGAGCATGTTCATGGGAGAGGATCCGATGTTGTTGTTCGAGCCCCGGAGGGGCGTCCGTCAGTGGCCAGGGGCGTGAGCCCCTGGAAACCGGCGGATTGGCCGAATGCGTGATTTTTCGAGTGGTCGGGGGCCTTCTTCGGGCGTCCCAGGGGCTCACGCCCCTGGCGACCGACGGACTCCCCTCCGAGGCCGATCAGGGCCGATCACCTGGGCGTTTCGAGGCCGAAGGCTTCGAGGCGGAAGTCGGCTTCCTTGAGCTTGCAAGGAGCAAAGCGATCGACCGTGATCGCTGCCGAACTCGTCACCGTCCCCTTGGAGCCGATGAGTGTTTCACTCATGCTGGAGGGCACGAGTCGGAGCCCGGAAAATTCGTCGCTGGGTCTATACGCGATTTTGAAGTAAATCTTGCCCACATAGTTCGATGGTCGCTGGAGGAATTCGACCTCGGACTCGACCGGCGCGTAGTTTTCCTTGGGATCGAAGTGGCACCAACCGCTGACAATCGAGACTTTCTCCGCAGGCTGGTCATCCTCGCGGTATTCCATGCGGATAAGATCGCGTGAATCGACTTTGATTGTGTCGAGACGTGTGATAGAAAAGCCCTTACGTTTGATCTGTTCCGACCAAGGCCGGAATCTGCTCGCGTAGCACATTTCATCGAGACGAGTTTGATTGAGCAGGAGAGGCAGATAGTCTTTGGCAATCCGGGTCGTGTTGTACTGGCGTAGCAGGAATGGAGCGTTGGGGGACATCCTGTCGGCGATGAAGCACGCCGTACCATCTGTCACATAGGTCCGAGTAAATCCGGGGTTCTGCCGTGGGCGATCCGGGATCAACCGCTCGCTTTGTTCAGCCCGGAGCCTCTTGCCCAGGCGCGAGAACGACTGCTCATCCGTGTCGCCGCGAGTCCATTCGGTCCGATATCTCACTTCGACGTTCGCATAAGCCTTCTCCAGCAAGGCCCAACCCGTGGCGGCCTCGCGCAGGAAGGTGGCTTCGTCGATTGGTCTCGCGGGGGCTTGGGCGAGCACGGCGATGGCAATCAAGGCGACGGGTGACATGGATCCGCTCCTGGCTAATCTGACAGACGCCCAACCGGGACTGATTTCAGTCGATCATCTGGGCGTTTCGAGGCCGAAGGCTTCGGGGCGGAAGTCGGCCTCCTTCAGCTTGCAGGGGGCGAACTCCTCGAACTCGTATGTTTCGTCGAACGTATTGATGGCAATGGTGGTTCGGGTCATCCTGGCCGGGACAAGGCGCAGGCCGGAAAATCGATCTGAAGATTTATGTTCGACCTTGATGTGCAACTTGCCGAATCGCTTCGTGGCATTCTGGATGATTTCGACCTCGGACTCGACAGGCAGGTAGTTCTCCTTGGGGTCGAACATACACCAACCCTTGATGATTGAGGCGACCTCATCCGGCTGGCTATCTTCGCGGTAGTGCATGCGAATGAGATCGCGAGAGCCTTCCTTGATGCCCTCCAGCAGGATGATGGAAAAGCCCGGTCGTTTGACCTGTTCGCTCCAGGGACGAAGCGCATTTGCGAAACAGGCCAGACGCGTGACGGCCTCATAAGGCCGGAGGGCCCGGTCGTCCTCGGCGGTCCGATCGGCATGATATTCGCGCAGCAAGAATGGCGAATCGGACGCCATCTTATCTGCGACGAAGGACGCCGTGCCGTCGGTCACGTAGGCACGCCGAAACCCCGGGAATTTCGGGGGCCGACCCGGGAAGAACCGTTCCCCTCGCTCCGCCCGGACTCGCTTCCCGAGGCGAGCAAACGATTCCTCATCCCTCGTCCCGCCCGGCATCGATTCGCTGTGGTGCTTCCACTGGATATCCGCATACGCCTTCTCCAGCACGGCCCACCCTCTGGACGCCTCGCGGAGGAACGCAGCCTCGTCGAGGGGCTTGGCGGGGGCCTGGGCGAGGATGGCGAGTGCGATCAAGGCGGCGATGGTCATGGGGGGGACTCCTCGTGTGTTCGGCTCGCGGCCCAGGGGCTCACGCCGCCTGGCGATTCCATGGTGCCCCGTTGGGGCTAAGGATTGAGCGTCAGACAGCCGATTCCTGGCCGGTTGGATGGTAGCACAGCGGCAAGGCGGGCGACACAACCTCTTCTGGGTAGACGAGGTGGGGCGAATCCGGGGAATCGGCGAGATTTCCCGGCGCGATCGGGGTGGTTCAGGTGACTTTCGTGATAGAGGGGAGCGAAGCCCGGCCGGGAGAGGCCGCCGTCCCCGCACGAGACTTGCCGCGCGGGGTGCCCCCCGGCCCCCGCGGCCCTTTGAAATTCGGCCCGCCCAAATGCCCCCGGGCGGGTCGGATACCCTCGACGCGTCGGTCGGTCGGAACGACGAGCCCGTCCGACCGGCGCCAGAGGGCCATTGCTTCGCGGCACCACCCCCCGGAGTGCGGACGCTTGCTCCCGAGGGATCGCGTTGGGCCGATAGGTTGGAACTTCGCCCGGGCTCGCGGAGCAAGCTCCGCGAGAACACAGCGGAAGCGAGCTTCCGCACTCCGGGTTAGACGTCCAATCCGACGGATCGCATCAACGCCAGCGCGTTGGAGTGCTGGACGACCCCGGGGCGCATGATGTAGTCGAAGACGAGCTGGCCGTCGTCGCCGAGGTGGTCGGCGAAGTGGACGCTGCGGGCGAAGCCGTCGAGGCCGGCGAGGGCGAGGTCGTGGGTCGTGAACAGGCCGATGGCCCCCCGCGCGGCGAGGGCCCGGAGGATCCCCTCGGCCCCCTGGCGGCGGTCGTGCGAGTTCGTGCCGTGGAGGATCTCGTCGACCAGGAACAAGAGCGGCGGCTGGGGCGGCGTCTGCGACGGGCCCGAGGCCAGGTCGAGGAGCTGCTTGAGCCGCAGGATCTCGGCGTAGAACCGCGACCGGCCGTCCTGCAGCGAGTCATGCACGCGCAAGGTGCCGCCGATCTTGACGGGCGAGATCGCGAAGGACGTCGCCCGGACCGGGGCGCCGCAGAGCGCCAGCGCGGCGTTCAGGCCGACGGTTCGAAGCCAGGTGCTCTTGCCCGACATGTTCGAGCCGCTGACCGCCACCACCGGCTGATCCTTCGTGATCGCGATGTCGTTGCGGATGCATTTGTCCTGCGCGATGAGCGGATGCCCGAGCCGGTCGGCCTTCAGGACCGGGCCGTCCTCGACGGGGACGATCTCGGCGAAGGCGTCGTCGGGGTTCTCGAAGGCGTAGGCCGCCATCGAGGCCAGCGCCTCGGCGTCGGCGATGGCGTCGAGCCAGTCGGAGATCTCCGGGCCGTGGCGGAGACGCCAGGACTCGATGGCCATGGCGAACTGCGTCGACCAGAGCATCAACGGGGCCATCAGGGCGAAGAACTGGTTGCGGCGGGCGTCGAGCCACTGCACCCGGCGCGCGAGCTGGCCGATCAGCACCGAGGCATTCGCCTTCGGGTTCAGGCGATCATGCAACTGCGTGTGGATCCGTTGCCAGCGCGGCGAGTTGAACGGCTCGCGCTCGACCCGGGCGAGCAGCAGGGCCAGGCGGTCGAGTTCCTCGGAACGCTCGTGGATCGTCTCCAGCGACTTCTGGACGCTCCGGAACAACGGGGCCCCGATGGCGGCCTCGGCGAGCAGGGCGGCGAAGAATGGCCAGCGGCCGAACCCGAACCAGCCCCAGCCGATGAGCGTGACGACGGCCGCCACGGCGAGTAGGGCGGCGGCGATCCGCAGGGGGAGCGAGGTGGTCAGGACGCGCGGCCCCTTGCCCCAGGCGGCGAGGTCGCGGACCTGCACGCCGTCGGCCGCGACGTCGTCGCCCAGCCCGGCGAGGTCCTCGAGGAAGTCGAGTTTCGTGGCGGCCTCGGCGATGGCGGCCTGGCGCGCCAGGATCTCGTCGCGGTCGGCGGCGACCTTGAGCCAGTCGGCCAGCCGCACCTGGCCCCAGGAGGTCCGGGCGGCGCAGAGGCGTTCGAACATGGAGCCGGGGCCGAAGAGGTCGAGGTCGGGGGCGTAGGGGTGGTCCTCGTCGAGGAACCGGTCCCCCGTCGAGCCGTCGGGCCGGCCGGCCCAGGTGCCGCCGATCCGGGCCAGGGCGCGGTCCCAGTAGCCTTCGGCTCGGGTGACGCGGCGGAGTTCTCGGGCGACCCTGGCGTGGATCACGACCAGGACCATGAACCCGATGAAGCAGAAGAGGGGCAGGGGGCCGGGGACGGTCCCCTGCGCGGCGGGCCAGATGGTGCCGACGGCCGCGACGAACAGCGCCAGGCGGGCATAGCCCACGAGGCCGTCGCGGCCGGCGAGTCGTCGCTTCGCCTCCCCCCGTTCGGAGCGTCGGCGTTCGGCTTCAATCCGGGGAGAGGGCGAGGGCATGGCGGATGTCTTGTGTCGGCTATGGAGTGCGGAAGCTCGCTTCCGCTCGGTTGTCGCGGAGCTTGCTCCGCGTGCTCGGTTCGCAGGAATGACGGTTGATCAATTGTCGGCGGCTAGCTGAGAAGCGTTCGCCACGGGGAGCAAGCTCCCCTACCTGGGAGCGGAAGTCAGCTTCCGCACTCCGGGTGGGGGGAGCGTCCGCCGCCGACAAAGATCACAGCCGGATGAACACCTTCTGGGCTTCCAGCCAGCGGATAAAGCCGTAGGAGATGACGTAGAAGACGGCGAGGCCGACCATGACGTACCAGAGGGGGGAATCCTTGGGCACGATGGAGTGGATGGTCTCCTCAATCTTGCCGTGGATCACGTAAGCGGCGAGGGCGTTGGTGCCGAGGGTGCGGAAGAGGGGGACACGCAGGCCGGCGCCGTCCATGAAGATGACGAACACGGAGAGGAGCGACAGGGCGAAGCCGGTGGCGAAGAGCGTGAACGACGGCGAGACGATCCGCTTCCGCATCAGCCAGTAATTGTATTGACGCTTGGACGTGTCGGGGCCCTCGACGAACGGGGGCTCGGCGAGCAGCTCCTTCCAGTGCTCGGCGTTCGCCTTGGCCTGGAGCTTGGCGAGGTCGAAGACCACGGGCGACGCGGCGTGCGGGCCGACCTTCGCCTTATCGGCCTCGGCGGTGGCGGCGTCGAGTGCGGTTTGGGCCTCCTTGGTCTTGGCCTCGTCGTTGGCCTTCTTCGCCTCGTCGAGGGTCTTCTTCGCGGCGGTCACCTTCTCCTGCGCGGCGGCGGAGGCGGCGAGGGCTTCGGGTGTCACGTCGTAGAGCCGGGTGAGGCACGAGATGCCGTAGCCGACGATCATGAGGAGGCAGCCCCAGAACATCAGCTTGAACGACGCCTTGCCGGGAGAACTGTCGCGCATAGCGTCGTAGGCGAGCGAGCCGACGAGCATCGGCACGCTCCACATCATCACGCCGAAGAAACCGCCGTCCCACGTGCGGCTCGTCGGGATGCCCCAGTAGGGGGTCAGCAGGTTCGGCTTGCCTTCCATGAAGTCATAATTGAAGTAGTGCGTGATCACCCCGTGCGCCACGAGGAAGAGCGCGATGGTGATGAGCCTGGTGAGCTTGCCCTTCGCGACGACCGGCAGGATGAGCAACTGGGCGGCCCCGATGATGGCGAGGGTCTCCCACATGTCCGCCTTGAAGACCTTGGCGATGAATTTGTAGACCGACTCTTTCGAGATCTCATTGAAGCTCTTGAACTCGCTACCGAATCCATAGACCATCAGCGAGATGAGGATGAGCGCCAGGCTGCGGACGATCGCGTGGCGGTAGGCCGCGCCCGAGCCCTTGGTCTCGATCCGGCGGAGCGTGCTCAAGCGGTAGGAGAAGCCGCACGCGAACATGAAGCTCGGCATGATCGTGTCGGCATAGCTGATGAAGTTGTCCTTGTGGAGCAGGACCGGATAGATTGTGTCCTTGTAGGCGCCGAGGAAGTTCACGAGGAACATCCCGGCGACGGTGTAGCCGCGGAACTGGTCCATCGACGCGATCCGGTTGGCCATCGGCGGCGTCGCCGGGCTGGCGGCGGGGGCGGTGCTGGCTTCGAGTGTGCTCATCGGCTGGGGAATCCCGGGAGTGGTCGGGGCGACGGCTCGCCCTCTCGGATCAGGTAGCCGGCATCGGCCTTGAGTGACGGGTAGCGATCGACCCGGCCCGAGGGCCAGCGGACGTCAATCGATTCGATCATGTTCGCGTCCCCGAGTCCAACATGCACCCGGGGGTCGGGGGCCGATTGATAGCTCGAACCGCCCACGCGGGGGGCCACGACGGTCCGCCCGCCGGCCTTGACCGTGACCACCGCCCCGACCGCGTCGCGCGGGGAGCCGGGCGGCCGGCCTTCGAGCCTGAGCGTCAAGAAGTGCCCCGATTCGGATTCATTATGCGCCAGGACCAGGGGCGCGTTCTGGGGGACCATGACGGCGTCGAGCCTGCCGTCGTTGTCGAGGTCCCCCGCCGCGAGCGCCCGGCCGAGGAATTCGGGCCCGAAGGCGGGGCCGGAGCGCGCGGAGACGTCCTGGAAACGCCCGTCGCCCCGGTTCCGCAGGAGCTGCATGGGCATCATCCAGGGGTATTGCGGTCGGCCGTCGTTGACGTGGCCGTTGGCGGTCCAGATGTCGAGCTTGCCGTCGTTGTCGACGTCCAGGGCGGCGACGCCGAACCCCAGCAGGTAGCGGCTGGCCGCGCCGATGCCGGAGGGGCCGGTCTGGTCGGAGAACTGGCCGGATCCGAGGTTGTGGAAGAATGAGGTCGATTCGTTGTAGAAGTTGGTGACGAGCAGGTCGGGCAGCCCGTCGCCGTCGAGGTCGCCTGCGGCGACGCCCATGCCGGCCTGGAACCCGCCGTTGCCGTTGGCCGACGCGCCCGACTCGGCCGCGACCTCCTCGAACCGGAAGTTGCCGAGGTTCCGGAACAGATAATTGGCCGTCGTGTCGTTGGCGACGTAGAGGTCGACCTTGCCGTCGCCGTCGAGGTCATTGGCGAGCACGCCGAGGCCCCGGCCGTCCCTGTCGGTGAAGCCGGCCTGCTTCGTCACGTCGACGAACGTGCCGCCGTCGTTGCGGAAGGCGTGGTCGGGGAGGGCGGGGAAGTCGCGAGGGGAGCAGTGGTAGACGGCCGGGTTGTCCTTGTCGATGCAGGGGCGCTGGTCGGCCTCGTCCCACCTGAGGTAGTGGCAGACGTAGAGGTCGAGGTCGCCGTCGGCGTCAAGGTCGGCGAAGGCGGCGGAGGTCGGCCAGTCTCGGTCGCCGCCGAGTCCATACCGGGCAGTCACGTCTTCGAATGTGCCCTTGCCGGTGTTGCGGTAGAGGGCGTAGGACCGCCATCGGGTGACGAAGAGGTCGGGGAATCCGTCGTTGTCGACGTCGCCGACCGCCGCGCCGTGGCCGTAGCCGACGTGCATGGCGGCGAGCCCGGCCTTCTCGGTGACGTCCTCGAAGGTTCCGTCGCCCTTGTTGCGGAAGAGGCGATCCCCCTCGCCGGGCCCTCGGGGCTTGCCGGATGGGGGTGCGGGCGGGAACTTGCCGCCTTGCACGGCGTAGACGTCGAGCCAGCCATCGTTGTCGTAGTCGAGCAGGGCGACGCCGCCGCTGGAGGTGACGGGCGGGGTGAGCCGACGGCCGGGGTCGCCGTTCTCCTGGCGGAAGATCAGGCCGGATTCCTTCGCCCGGTCGGAGAACGCGAGCTTGCGTTCCGATGCATCGGCGGATTCGGGCGTGCGAGTCTTCGGATCGGTGAGTCCGGGCACGAGCGCGGCGAGGTTCGCGGCGGCCGGTGCGGGGGGAGTCTCCGGCTCGGGCCGTTTGGAGGCGGCGATGGCGGCCCACCAGCGGGCCTCGTCGCGGAGCCCCAGGTCGGCGGCGAGCTTCGCGAGGATGGGCGGTTCCGGCGTGCCCAGGCCCCTGGTGTAGGCGTCGTTCGCCGCATCGAGTTCGGCCTTGCGGGCCCGCAATTTCTCGGCGGACGCCCTGTCGCCCGACGCCAGGGCGAGTTCCGCGAGCCGATCGACGGCGGGGATCCGGCCGGGTTCGAGCCTGAGCAATTCGGTCAGGGCCTCCCGCTCCGCCTTGGGGTCGCGGGTGCGGGCGGCGAGCCAGGCGCGGAGGTCCAGGGCCAGGGCGGGGTCGGGGGGTAGGTGGGCGGCGGCCTTCGCGACCTCATCGGGACGATCGGCGGCCTTCGCGATGTCGAGGGCGACCCACCAGATGCCGGGGTCATCCGGGCGGGCCTTGAGGCAATCGTCGATAGCCCGTCGCGCGTCGTCGTGGCGGTTCAGGCGGGAATCGAGGTAGGCGCGGGCCAGTTTGACCCGGCCATCGGCGGGGGCCGTGCGTTCGGCGCGTTCGACGTACTGGCGGACACCCTCGATGGGGAACGGCTCGATGTCCAGGCGCCGGAGGTCGCGGAGGGCAGGCTCGGGCAGGGGGGCCTCGGTGAGCCCCTCGACGAACTGCTGACGGGCCTCGGGGAACCGGCCCTGGAGGCGAAGCGCCCGCGCGAGATCCCATCGAGCCTCGTCGTCCTTCGTGCGAGGCAGGGCGATGGCTTGCCGCAAGAGGTCCTCGGCGTCTCTCAATCGGCCTGCGAGCATGGCGAGGCGTCCCCGCCGCGCCAGGGCGAGTCGGGCGAAGGGGTCGGGGGGGGTAATCCGCGACCAGGCGGCGTCCGCCTCGTTCTCGCGTTGCAACTGGAGTTCGCAGACACCCAGCTCGTAGAGCGGCTCGCCCGAGTTCGGGCGTATCTCGGCGAGGGCCCGCCAGCGGTCACGCGCGACGCCCCAACGCTGCTTGGTCTGGGTCTCTCTCGCGGCGGCCAGGCCCGATTCCCAGCGTCTGGCATCGAGCCAGAACCAGGCGCCGGCCACCCCGGCGACGGCGAGGAGTGCGAGGGCTAGCCGGGGGAGCAATCGCGCCGGGGACATGTGGGTGCCGGGACGGGGTGTTCGGATGGGTTGGACCGCGGGATTCGTGCCGACGGTAGGTTTATGGTTTCGATCTCATGCGGGAGCGTCCAGGGCCGCGTTGCCAGAGAAGGCGGGGAGAAATGTCGGAGAATTGCGGAAATTCGATCCTGGACACCTTCTATTTCGATGAAAGATCAGTGAATACGGGACGTCTGGATGGTTCGGAGGGGCGGGTACGGGACGTGGGACGTCCCCGCCGGGCGACCCGAGGGACGCGTGGGCCGCCGTCGAGGGGAGTCGAGGCGGCCTGGCATCGTCGGGAGGCCCACCGGGGACGTCTGGTGGTCTCGCTCGATGCGGGGCATCCGGCGGATGCCCCGCGATGCGAGTTCCGGATCAGAACTGGTCGGCGGAGATGACTTCGCCGCCGTTGCGGGTCGAGAGCGCCTGGTAGACGCCGTAGATCTGACCGTTCAGGCTGTAGCCGCCACCACCGGAGACCGGCTGGATGCGGAGGCCGTTCCAGGAGTTGATCGAGTCCTTGATGAACCGGACCGAGCCGTCGGCGAAGCAGAAGTTCGCACCGCCGGGGTGGAAGCTCGACGAGGTCATGTTGTAGTTGTCGCCGCGTGTGAAGTACTTGGTGGTCAGGGCCGCGGCCTGGGCGTAGGTCTTGAAGTAGTTCGGCGGGAAGAACGACGAGATGGTGGTGTCGCCGTAGTCGCCGGAGGTCCACCAGTTGACGCCGTTCTCATCCGGGGAGGCCCCGACGTTCTTGCCGTAGGCGTGCTCGCCGTACATGATCGTGTTGCTGGTGCCGTCGGTGATGCTGGCGATGCTGACCGGACGGACGCTGTAGCAGGGGTTGCAGGTCTCGCCGAAGGCGTTGCCGATGTAGGAGAACATCCCCTGCATCGAGGAGAGGAGGGCACCGGAGTTGCCGAGACTGTTGCCGGAGTTGGTGTGGTAGACGAGGGGCCCGAGGTTCCCCGCATACGAGCTGTAGGTCATGGGGATGGGGCTATCATCCCAGCCATCTGTGGGCAGACCCGGGTAGCGGCGGCCGACGACGAGACCGTCGCTCGGGCACCACAGCATCTGCAACGCGAAGCCGTTGGTCGTGCTGTTCGGGTACATGTAGATCATGATGGAGGTGTTCAGCGTGTTGTAGATGTTGCCCTGCTCGTAGAACTGGGTCAACGCGACGAACTGGCCGAAGCTCTGGCGGATGGTGCTGCCGGGATTCTGCCAGTTGCGGCTGCGGTGGTCGCCCATCGGGAAGGTCCCGACGGCGCTCTCATAGTTGTGGGTGGCCAGGCCGAGCTGTTTGAGGTTGTTCACGCACTGGGCGCGACGGGCGGCTTCGCGGGCCGACTGCACGGCGGGGAGGAGGAGGGCGATCAGGACGGCGATGATGGCGATCACCACCAGCAGCTCGATCAGGGTGAAACCCCGACGGCCGAACGGACGACGGACCATGGTCATCTTCACACTCCCTGGAAAGAGTCCGAACAAGGACGGATCGGATGCCGCGACGATCGGTGTCGCGGTGAATCCCCTGTGGTGGGGGGCATGATTGGGGGGGAAGATGATTCGAGGGCCTGGATGGCGGGGCGACGAGAGGAGAACACGCCGGGCTCAGTTGTCCTTGCCGGCGGCGGCGGCCCGCTTGGCCCGCTTCTCGGCGATCGATTCGTCGCCGGGCTTGGTGGGGACGACCTTGCCCTTCGCCTTGACTTCGTCTTCCAGCTTCGGCCCGCCGCCGGGCTCGCCGGGCTTGGGCGTGGGGCCGCCGTCGCCGCAGCCGGGCGCGAACAGGGCGATGAGGCCGGTGGTGATCACGCAGGCCATGACCTTGGCGACGCCACGACGCGCCGACGTCCAACGTTCCGCGAAGAGCCGCATTACCGAATCTCCGGTCGAGCCCCGGCCAGGGCGGCGAACATCGCCCCTGGCCGTTCTTGGGCGATTGCATACGCTCGTTGTTTCGTCACGTGACCCCGACGACAGTTCCGCCACGGTCATACCAGAACATCCACCGGCATCCATATACGGACGCCGATCGACTCGCGGGGGCAGCGTTGATCCCCGCTGGCGATTCGATGTTCGGTCGTAGTCGCGTCGTCAGGTTCGTGAGAGGGATGCTCGACCCAGGCTCTGGGTGAGCGTCTTCATTCTAGGTGGATGCAACGAATTGGGTCAAGCACATTCCTGCACCGGACACACGGCCGGATCCGTCGCCGATCTTAAACCGGCAAACAAACCTGTACGATTATGCCTGGTTTCCTTAACGCAGGTGCACGGATCGGCGGTTTTCGACGGGTCCAGGCCGGGTAATGTCAGCCGACATTGACATGACTCCGGGCATCCCGAGTGTTAGTCGGCGGAGAATCGGACACCCGGGAGGCGCGCGGTCGATCAGCCGGGCGCGAGCGGCCCGGGCTGCGGGGCCGGTCCCGAAGGGGACGGCGTCGCCTCCGTCGCCCCCCCGCGCGGCTTCGGCGGCTCGCCCGAGGTGAAGGCGAGCACCGTCAGGAACACGACCCAGGCGCCGAACAGCCCCAGGGCCCCGTAGAATCGCACCCGCATGTCGCGGAGCATCAGGCATTCCTCCGTGAAAATCTGTACGGCTCGGGATATTCCGATGTCCGGGTGTGTGGGTGCGTGCGTGCGGTCGGGGGCCGCGCGGCTGGCCGGCTCAGGCCACGTCGTCGAGGGCCAGGACGAACTGGTCGCGGAAGGCCGCCTGGAAGTCGAAGACGTCGTCGAAGTCCGTACGCGAGTCGGTGGGCGTCTTGTCCAGGTCGCCGGTGGCGATCAGGTTGTACACGATGTCGCCGAGGTCGGACGTGGAATGGATGCCCCACTGGTTGAGCACCGTCAGGGCCAGGAGGCCGTACTGGGCCTGGGCGAGTTCCCTGGCCCCTTGGCAGAGTTCCTGCCCGGTCACGTGCCGCGAGGCGGCCTTCGCCCGTGCCCGCGTGCGGGACTTGCCCTGGGCCTTCAGCTTGAGGTTCTTGGTGAATTCCAGGGCTTCGAAGATGAAGAGGTACGCGTTCAGGTCGTAACGCGGGTCACGCGCCAGGACACCGGCCAGGTCGTCGCGGAGGCTCATCGTCGGATATCCTCGTGAAGACGGGCGTCGTTCGATCTCATCCTGAGGAATGCGCCGGGCCCAACCACCCTCTCGCGGTTCAGGGGCCGTCGCGGTCGTCGTCCTCGTCCTTGCTCGGCTTCGAGCGGGGCGACTCGATCACGCGGAGGATTTCGGGCCGGCCGACGACGATGCGACGCCGGTCCTCGTACTCGACCAGGGCCTTCTGCGCCAGGACCTCGTGCGCCAGGATCTTGCCGATCCCTTGCGAGGTCTCGATCTTCGACCCGACCGTGGGGAGCCCCTTTTCCAGCTCCTGATAGGTGTCGAACTCGTAGCGGAGGCAGCACTTCAATCGGCCGCAGCGGCCGGAGATCTTCGACGGGTCGAGCGTGGTCTTCTGGAGCTTGGCCATCCGCATGGAGACCGGCGGCATCCGCGACAGGTGGGTGTTGCAGCACACCGGCTTGCCGCAGTCGCCGTAGTCGGCCAGGAGTTTGGCCTCGTCCCGCACGCCGATCTGCCGCATCTCGATCCGGGTCTGGAACGCCCGGGCGAGGTCCTTGACCAGCTCGCGGAAGTCGACCCGCTTCTCGGCGAGGTAGTAGAACACCATCCGCTCGCCGCCGAGGATCGTCTCGACGTCGACCATGTCCATCTGCAGGCGTCGCTTCGCGGCGTACTCGCGGCAGGTGTCGAGCCCTTCTCTGGCGCGGGTGGCCAGCTTCGGCTCGGCGGCGAGGTCGTCCGGGGTCGCGATCCTGAGGATATTGCCGCGGGCGGGATTTTCGAGGAACTTCGCCGCGCGGTCGGTGACGGGGCAGAGCACCTCGCCGAGTTCGGTGCCGCGATCGGTCCGGACGACGACCCGCTGCCCGCGCGGGTGCGACCGGTCGGGGAGGCCGGTGAACTCGCCCAGGTGGCGCATCTGGCCGAATCGGACGACAAGGCTTTCGGGCATGAGATCGGGCATTCCGGCGAAGGGGAGCGAAGAGCCGGCATCGGCGCGTGGCGGTGCGGATTCGATCGCGTTGGATTATATCGAACCGCCCGCGCAAGGCCAGACGGCTTGTCCGGCTGCGACGAGTTTGCCGCCCCGCTACCGGCTTCCCCCGGGCCCGACCGAACGCCATAATGCGAGCCGGCTTGCACCGCGAAACCGACGCCAGCCCGATCCGATCCGAACCGATCCCAGGAGGAGGATTCCCCGCCGATGGCCAGCGACGACCCCTACGCACTCCTCGTCTGCCCGATGGGCAAGGCCCCGCTCCGCAAGGAGGCCGACGCCCTGATCTGCACCAGCTGCCAGACCCGGTTCGCCATCAAGGACGAGATCCCCAACATGCTGATCGAGGAGGCCGCCCTCCCCGAAGGCTGCTCGACCCTCGCCGAACTCCCCTGCGTCCGCAGCGGCGCGGCGAAGCTCGACGACTGAGACCTGGCCGTCGCCGTCGGGTGTGGCGGACGCGGCCCGCTCGGCCGCGTCGCGGCGCACCCTGCAAGATCGCCACCGACTCGTGCGATTCGGGCTACGCCTGTTCGAGTTGATTGATCTTGTTATAAAGCGTCTTGAGCGCGATCCCCAGCTCCTTGGCGGCGGCGGGCTTGTTGCCGCTGTGCTTCTCCAGGACGACCTGGATGTACTTCATCTCGATGTCGCGCAGGGTCGGCGTGCCGTCGGGGATCGCGAAGTGCGGGCCGCTGACGGCGCTGGCGGCGGCGGGCGAGACGGCGGCACCGACCCCGCCGGGGCGTCGCACCGGGGGCTGGGTCGGCAGGTGCTCGGCGCGGATCGGCTGGTCGCCGGCGAGGATCATGGCCCGTTCGATCGCGTTGGCCAGCTCGCGGACGTTCCCCGGCCAGTCGTGGGCCTGGAGGGTCTCGATCGCCTCTGGCGTGATCGGCGGCTCCATGCCCCCGCGGCGCGAGGCGTATCGCTTGAGCATGTGCTTCGCGAGCTGGGCGATGTCCCCCTTGCGTTCGCGCAGGGCCGGCAGGTGGATCTCGAACGTGTTCACGCGGAAGAAGAGGTCCTCGCGGAACTGGTCGGCGATGATCATCTCGCGGAGGTCGCGATTGGTGGCGCAGAGGACCCGCACGTCCACCCGGAACGGGTCGTTCTCGCCCACCCGGCGGATCTCGCCCGACTCCAGGAACCGCAGCAGCTTGACCTGCACCGACTTGTCGAGCTCGCCGACTTCGTCGAGGAACAGGGTGCCGCCGTTGGCGACCTCGAACAGCCCCTTGCGGTGGGTGTCGGCCCCGGTGAAGGCCCCCTTGCGGTGGCCGAACAGCTCGCTCTCGACCAGGTTCTCCGGCAAGGCGCCGCAGTTCACCGGCACGAAGGCGTGGCCGTTCCGCTTGGACTTGTCGTGGAGGTTCCGGGCGATCAGTTCCTTGCCCGTGCCCGTCTCGCCCAGGATCAGGACGCTCGCATCCGTGGGCGCGATGGTCTCGATCAGGCGGCGGACCGACTGCATGGGCGGGGTGTCGCCCACGAGCAGCGGGGTCCCCTCGACGGCCTTGAGCCGGGTCTCGTAGGCCGTGGCCTTGTTCGAGAGGTCCCGTCGCTCGGCGACGCGGCGCAGCAGGACCTCCAGTTCGGCCCACTTGCA